>NZ_PJJP01000025.1 GCF_002929555.1 Cryobacterium sp. N22 | reverse complement strand
CCCCCGCATCCACTCAGATTCGCGAAAGCGGCCCAACGGTCACCACAGCGCTGTGAAGCAACCACAACACCGCTCTCGCGACAGGCACCCCTCACGAGAGCGGCCCAACGGTCACCTCAGCGCTGCTGAAGCAACCACAACACCGCTCTCGCGGCCACGGGCCACGGGGCACGGGTCGGGAGGAGGCGCGGGCGAGCGCCAGTCAGACGAGGAGGTCGACGGCCATCCGCTCTGCAACGACCGAGCGCACGTAGGCGCCCGCGGCCACGTGGTCCGGATGCACCTGGTAGCGGCCCAGCGCCGCCTCGTCGTCGAACTCGGCGACCAGGGCGATGTCCCAGTTGGCGCCGCCGACCACGTCGGGGCCGATGCGGAGCGAGCGGATCTCGTCGACCACACCGACGAGGGCGCCGAGTCGGGCCGCCATCTGGGCGGCGTGCTCGGCCTTGTCGGCGGGGTCCGTGGCGGTCAGCTTCCAGGACACGATATGCAGAATGGTCATCGGATCTTCAGGAGCGCGGTGTGCAGGCGCGCCGGGTCGATTCGCCAGTAGTTGTGCACCAGACCGTTGATGAGCAGCACCGGGATCTCGTCGACGTACAGTTCGTGCAGCTCGGGGTCGTCGAGGATTGATTTCTCCTCGAGCACCACGGCCGGCGAGCCGGGGTCGGCCGCGAGCTCCGCAAGGACCGTGGTGACCACGGCCAAAGCGTCGTCGCAGAGGTGGCACCCCGGCTTGCCGATCAGGGTCAGGTGTGCGGTGGACATGCCCCCAGCCTAGGCCGCCGCGGTGCGGTCACCTGAGTAGACTCAAGCCCAATGTCCGACGAATCCGGTCCCCGCGCTATCGCGTTCTTCGACGTGGACAACACGCTGTTGCGTGGCGCGAGCCTCTACCACCTGGGCGTCGGTGCGTGGCGGATGCGGTTCATCTCGCTCGCCGACATCCTCTCGTTCGGCTGGAATCAGACCCGGTTCCTGGCGGTGGGCGAAGACGGGGTCAATATCGCCCGCCTCCGGATGCGCGCCATGGACATCATCACCGGGCACACCCGGGACGAGCTCGTCGGCCTCAGCCACGACATCTTCGACAGCCGGCTCATCCATCGGCTGTGGCCGGAAACCGTCGCCGTGGCACACGCCCACCTCAGAGCGGGTCGCGAGGTGTGGCTGGTCACCGCAACGGCCCAGGAGGTCGCCGACGTGATCGCGGAACGCCTGGACCTCACCGGCGCGCTCGGCACCAGACTCGCCACCGTCGATGGCATCTTCACGGGTCAGCTCATCGACGGCATCTGCCACGGCAGCCGCAAGGCCGTCGTCGCTCGTGGGCTCGCGGAGGCTCGCGGGATCGACCTGGCGCTCTGCTGGGCGTACTCCGATTCGCACAACGACATTCCGTTGCTCGAACTCGTCGGCAACCCCGTCGCCGTGAATCCGGACACCACGCTACGGCGGTACGCGCTGGCGCGCGGCTGGCCGATCATGCACATGAAAATCGCACAGATCAAGGCCGCACACGCAAGCAAAAAGCGCTAGGTCAGTGACCTAGCGCTTTTTCAGGTAAACGATCGGGACCGTCTACTTCTTATTACGACGCTGGTGGCGAGTCTTACGAAGCAGCTTGCGGTGCTTCTTCTTCGCCATACGCTTGCGTCGCTTCTTGATTACAGAACCCACACGGACCTCACAAAGATTTGGTTTAGCCGCGGGATTCGCGACCGACACGAAAACCCCATTCTAACGGATAAAGAAAGTCCCGTCCGACTAACTTCCTCCGAGAGTGGGTTGGATTGCCCTCAGGACGGCCGATTCCGGCACCCGAAATGAACGTCCGAAGCGGACGGCGGGCAGCTCACCGGCATGCACCATGCGGTACACGGTCATCCTGGACACCCTCATCACCTCGGCGACCTCGGCGACGGTGAGGAAGCGCAGATCGTCGAGTCGCGGGTCGGAAAGCTCGCGTGACATGGGCGGCTCCCTGCTTTGGACTAGTGAGTGTGCACGTCACTGTAAAGCGAAGCCCGGCCGGCCGCTAGTCGCTTTTGCGCCACTTCTTGACGCTCTTCTTCACCCCGGAGTCCTTGACCACGTGCTGCATCTGGAAGGAGGTATCCGCGAAGGCCTTGCCGATCGCCGCCGCGAAGGCGCGCTGCTCATCCTTGAGGACCTCGGTGTCATCGACCGCACCCGCGAGCACGGTATCCACGTCGATGCTGAGGAACGGGATCAGCCAGTCCTCGATCTCCTCGAGCGGGGCATAGTCGAGGTGGTAGTAGCGGTGCTGGCCCTCTTCGCGCACACCGACCAGCCCAGCCTCGCGCAGCACCTTGAGGTGCTTGGACACCGTGGGCTGGCTCAACCCGAGCGAACTGACGATGTCGGAGACACTCAGCTCCCCCTGGGCTGCGCTGGACTGGTTGTAGCGCTCGAGGAGAATGCGTAAGATATCGCGTCGGGTCGAGTCCGCCACTACGCCAAAGATGTCTGCCATGCCCCAAGGCTAGTCATTCCGGGTGCGGGTGCTATGACAACTTGTCAGCGACCCCCGGTACAGTTCGGGGATTCGAGTGAAAACGCAGGCCCCCAATGTGCGATTCACGCACCATTCGAACACTTGGTATGGGCGCATCCGGGACTCGGTCGACGGCCTGGTGCGCAAGTCCCCGTCCAGGTTCGCGCTGCTCGTCTTCACCTCCCTGATCCTGCTCTTCACGCTGCTGTTCTCCCTGCCGATCGCCTCCGCGGGCGACACCGAGACCCCGCTCCACGACGCTGTCTTCACCGCCGTGTCGGTGATCTGCGTCACCGGCCTCAGCACTGTCGACATGGCCACCCACTGGTCGCCGTTCGGCAACGCGCTGGTGGTCATCGGCGTCAACATCGGCGGCGTCGGCGTGCTGACGCTGGCCTCCCTGATGGGCCTGGTGATTTCCCGCCGTCTGGGCCTCCGCGCGAAGCTCATGGCGGCCAGCGACTCGAACCCGTCGCGCATCCACATGGGCCCGGTCAACGAGGGCCAGGCCGTGCGCCTTGGCGAGGTCGGCAGTCTGCTGCTCACCGTGGCCATCAGCACCCTGGCTATCGAGGCGGCCGTCACCCTGCTGCTGTTCCCGCGGATGCTGATCGACGGCGTGCCAACCGGCGAAGCCCTCTGGCAGAGCATCTACTACGCCGCGATGGCCTTCACCAACACCGGATTCAGCCCGAACGCGGCGGGCATCGACCAGTTCGCCAACGACTACTGGTTCCTCGGCGCGCTCATGGTCGGCGTCTTCCTGGGGAGCCTGGGCTTCCCGGTGCTCATGACGTTCGCCCGTAGCCTGGGCACACCCCGCCGCTGGTCCGTGCACGTGAAGCTCACACTGTGGACGACCACACTGCTGATGCTGTTGGGCATGATCTTCTACATCATTCTGGAGTTCGACAACCCGAAGACTTTCGGGTCGTTGAACGCCGGCGACACGATCTTCCAGTCCCTGTTCATGTCGGTGATGACTCGATCGGGCGGCTTCGCCACCATCGACATCAGCGACCTGCACGGCTCCAGCCTGCTGCTCAGCGACATGCTGATGTTCATCGGCGGCGGCTCGGCCTCCACCGCCGGCGGCATCAAGGTCACCACCCTCGCGGTGCTGTTCCTGGCCGCCTTCGCCGAGGCGCAGGGCAAGGAGCAGATGGAGGCATTCGGCCGCCGCATCCCCAGCGATATCCTGCGCCTGGCGGTGAGTGTGGTGCTCTGGGGAGCGACCACCGTCGCGGTGTCCACCATCCTGATCCTGCACATATCCAAGGCCGCGCTGGATGTGGTGCTGTTCGACGTGATCTCGGCGTTCGCCACCGTCGGGCTGTCGACCGGTCTCACCGCCGACCTCCCACCGGAGGGGGTATATGTGCTGGCGGCGACGATGTTCATGGGCCGGGTTGGTACAGTGACTCTCGCGGCGGCGCTGGCAGCGAGCCAGAGCAGACAGTTGTTCAAACGCCCCGAGGAAAGGCCGATAGTTGGTTGACCGGATCAAGCAGAACGCTCCCGTGCTCATCATCGGCCTGGGCCGTTTCGGCGCAGCGACGGCGGGCAAGCTCGACAGGCTGGGCCGCGAAGTGCTCGCCGTGGATAGCAGCGAGGCTCTGGTGCAGAAGTGGTCGGAGCGCATCACGCACGCCGTTCAAGCCGACGCCAAGTCGATCGACGCGCTGCGCCAGATCGGCGCACAGGATTTCTCGGTGGCGGTCTGCGCCGTCGGATCTTCGGTCGAGGCCAGCGTGCTGATCGTCGCCAACCTCGTCGACCTCAAGATTCCGCAGATCTGGGCCAAGGCCATCTCGCAGACTCACGGCAAGATCCTCGAGCGCATCGGCGCCAACCACGTGATCTACCCCGAGGCCGACTCCGGCGAGCGCGTCGCCCACCTGGTCTCGGGGCGGATGTTGGACTTCATCGAGTTCGACGACGACTTCGCCCTGGTGAAGATGTACCCGCCCAAGCCGATCCGCGGGCTGAACCTCACCGAGTCCGGGGTGCGCACCAAGCACCACGTGACCGTGGTGGGCGTGAAGAGCCCCGGCCGGCCGTTCTCCTATGCCACAGCTGAGACCGTGGTCTCCGACCACGATCTCATCATCGTCGCCGGCACCGAGGGCGACATCGAGAGGTTCGCCGCCCTCGGCTCCTGAGCCGTGGCCCGCCCGCTGGTTGAGCCTGTCGAAACCAGGTGAGGCGCCCCGGCCGCTGGTTGAGCCTGTCGAAACCAGGTGAGACAGCCCATAAGTCCGGCACCGCGATGCGAGATGGGCACGACCCGCAGGCACCTCACGGGGTCTCGACAAGCTCGACCAACGAGATGGGCGCCGCCCGCAGACACCTCAAGAGGTCTCGACAAGCTCGACCAACGAGACCCATCCGCTGGTTGAGCCTGTCGAAACCAGGTGAGACGGCCCACGAATCCGGCACCGCGATGCGAGATGGGCGCGACCCGCAAACACCTCAAGAGGTCTCGACAAGCTCGACCAACGAGATGGGCGCGGCCCGCAGGCACCTCACGGGGTCTCGACAAGCTCGACCAACGAGACCCATCCGCTGGTTGAGCCTGTCGAAACCAGGTGAGACAGGCCACGAATCCGGCACCGCGATGCGAGATGGGCGCGACCCGCAGGCACCTCACTGGGTCTCGACAAGCTCGACCAACGAGGCGGGCGCCGCGGAGCTAGGAGGCGGCGAGTTCCCGCGCCCGCGCGAGCGCGGCATCCGTCGCCCGGTCGAACAGGCCCTTGATGTCGCCGGTCTCGAGCTGTTGCACCGCCCGCTCCGTGGTGCCCTTGGGGCTGGTCACCTGTCGGCGCAACTCGGTGGGGGTCAGGTCTGACACGGCCAGCAGGGCGCTCGCGCCGAGGAAAGTGCCGTTGACCATGGTCGCGGCCTCTGCGGGGGTGAAGCCCTTGTCGATGGCCGTCAGGGTGAGCTGTTCGATGAGGTAGAAGACGTAGGCCGGGCCGGATCCCGAAATGGTGCTCAGGGCGTCGATCTTGTCCTCTGGCACCACCAGAACCTCACCCACGGTCTCGAACAGCGCGCTTGCCAGCTCCATCTGCACCGCCGTCGAGCGGGTGCCGGCGCTCAGCCCGGTGACGGCCAGGCCCACAACGGCGGGGGTGTTCGGCATCGACCGGATCACGGCTACCCCCTCGGGCAGGTGCGTCTCGAAGGTGGCGATGGTGACACCGGCGGCCACACTCACGACGAGGGTGCCGGGCTCGAGGCTGTCGGCGATCTCGGCGAGCAGGTCGGGCACCATCGCGGGCTTGACGGCCACGATGACGATGCCGGCCCCCTTCACCGCGAGACGGTTGGCGTTCGGCTCGGTCTCGGTCGCCCACGCGGTCACCCCGGCGGTGCCGGCGAGTTCGTCGGCCTTGGCCGTTGACCGGTTGGTGGTGCGGATGCCGCCGTCCACCGTGACGGTGGGCTTGAGCAGTCCGGCCAGGACGGCCCTGGCCATCGATCCCGCTCCGAGGAAGGCGATGGCGGGCAGGGTGACGGGTGCGGTCGAAGTCATCCCCCCAGTGTAGTTTTTCGCGCGCGGCCCGGGGCATCTGAGCGTTCGGGAGGAGCGACGGTTCTAGGATTATGGGCATGAGCGCATCAGGCGGAAACAAGGCGATTGTGGCGGCGCTGCTGGCCAATCTCGGCATCGCGGTCACCAAGTTCATCGCGTGGTTCGTCTCGGGGTCCTCCTCGATGCTGGCCGAGGGCGTGCACTCGCTGGCGGACTCCGGCAACCAGATCCTGCTGCTGATCGGCGGCCGCAAGTCGAAGAAGGCCGCCGACACCGACCATCCGTTCGGCTACGGACGTGAACGGTATGTCTACGCCTTCGTGGTGTCCATCATCCTGTTCTCGGTCGGTGGCGTGTTCTCGCTCTACGAGGGCATCGAGAAACTGCAGAACCCGCACGAGCTCGAAAACGCGTGGCTGCCGATCCTGGTGCTGCTGGTCGCGATCGGCCTCGAGTCGTTCTCGCTGCGCACCGCGGTGAAGGAGTCGAACCACACCCGCAAGGGCGAGAGCTGGGTGCAGTTCATCCGCCACTCCAAGGCCCCCGAACTGCCCGTGGTGCTGCTCGAAGACGTCGCGGCACTGACCGGCCTGATGCTGGCGTTGAGCGGCGTCGGCCTGACCGTTCTCACCGGGGATGCCACCTGGGACGCCATCGGCACCCTCGGGATCGGCGTGCTGCTCGTGCTGGTCGCCATCGTGCTGGGCATCGAGACCAAGAGCCTGCTGGTGGGCGAGGGCGCCAACGTCAAGGATGTCGACGCCATCAGGGCCGCGATCCTCGCCGGTCCGGAGAGCAAGCACCTCATCCACCTCAAGACCCTTTACCTCGGTCCCGACGAACTCCTCGTGGCCGCCAAGCTGTCCTTCGATTCGAGCCAGCGCTTCTCCGACGTCGCCGCCGGCATCGACACCATCGAGGGCCGCATCCGCGCGGCCGTGCCGAGCGCCAGGGTGGTTTACCTGGAGCCCGACGTCTACATCGACCCGGCCACGGTCAACCCGCCCACGGATGCGATCTTCATCAAGGGCCGTGAATGAGTGACCGGGTAAGCCGTGTCGCCGTCGTGCTGCGGCACGCCGACGAGATCCACCTCGGCAACCTGGAGCAGGTGCTCCTCGAGCACGGGTACACGGTTCGTTACGTCGACACCCTCGGCGCGGACGGCGTGCGGGGTATCGACCCGGCCGAGGCCGACCTGCTCGTGGTGCTCGGCGGCGAGATGGGCGCCTATGAGTCCGACCGTTTTCCGGTGCTCGCCGACGAGATCGCTCTGCTCGCCGGCCGGCTGGAGGCCCGCCGGCCCGTCTTCGGCGTGTGTCTGGGCGCCCAGCTGATGGCCAGCGCCCTGGGCTCCACGGTGTACCGGGGACCGAGCAATGAAATCGGCTATCGCCTGGTCGAGCCCACCGCCGCCGGTCAGGACGGGCCGCTGCGCCATGTCGCCGGCATCCCGATGATGCAGTGGCACAGCGACACCTTCGATCTGCCGGCGGGCACCACCCGGCTGGCCGGGTCCGCCGCCTACGGCAACGAGGCGTTCGCCATCGAGGACTGGGCGCTGGCCGTGCAATTCCACCCCGAGGTGACCGCTGAGATGCACGAGGCCTGGCTGAGCTCCTCCGAGGCCGAGGTCCGCGCGGAGGGCCTGGAGCCCGACGCCCTGCGGCAGGAACGGGCCCGGCACTCCGACGCGATGCAGCACGCGTCCCGTGCCCTCTTCAGCGAGTGGCTGTCGGCCCTGCCGGACGGCGCAGCGGGTCCTCGAAGAACTCAGTGAGCAGACGGCCGCATTCGGCCTCGTCCACGCCAGACACCACCTCCACCCGGTGGTTGAGCCGACGGTCCCGCAGCACGTCGTAGAGCGAGCCGGCGGCGCCGGCCTTCTCGTCCCAGGCCCCGAAGACCACGAGGGGGATGCGGGCGGCCACTATCGCGCCGGCGCACATCACGCAGGGCTCCAGGGTCACCACCAGGGTGCAGCCGGTCAGGTGCCAGTCCCCCGTCGAGGCGGCCGCCTCACGGATGGCGACAACCTCGGCGTGCAGGGTCGGGTCCTGATGCAGCTCCCGCTCATTGCGCCCCCGACCGATCACGCGGCCGGCGGCGTCGAGCACGACAGCGCCGACCGGAACGTCGCCGCTGGCCAGGGCACCGTGCGCCTCGTGCAAGGCCAGCCGCATCCAGGCCGCGTGTTCGTCGCTCTGCCGCACCACGCACCCCATCTCCGGCCACCCCACGAGAGCCGGATGCCCGTGTGAGCTAGTAGATTGAGCCTATGCGAGTCCACGTAGCCGACCATCCGCTCATCACCCACAAGCTCACCGTGCTGCGTGATCAGAGCACCTCGTCACCGATGTTCCGGGCCCTGGTGGAAGAGCTGATGACGCTGCTGGCCTACGAGGGTACTCGCGGCGTTCGCGTCGAGGAAGTCACCGTGCAGACGCCGGTATCACTCGCCAAGGGCCTGAAGATCAGCGACCCGAAGCCGCTCGTGGTGCCGATCCTCCGCGCGGGCCTGGGCATGCTCGAGGGCATGGTCAAGCTCCTCCCCACCGCCGAGGTCGGCTTCCTGGGCATGGCCCGCAATGAAGAGACCCTGCAGCCGACCACCTATGCGGAGCGCCTGCCGGACGACCTGTCCGACCGTCAGTGTTTTGTGCTCGACCCGATGCTGGCCACCGGCGGCTCGCTGATCGCGGCCATCGAGTTCCTCTTCGACCGCGGCGCCGTCGATGTCACCGCCATCTGCATCCTGGCCGCCCCCGAGGGCCTCGCCGCCGTCGAGGCCGCTCTGGCCGGCCGTGAGGTCACCATCGTTCTGGGCGCCGTCGACGAACGCCTCGACGAGCACGGCTACATCGTGCCCGGCCTCGGCGACGCCGGCGACAGGCTGTACGGCCTGGTCTGATCCGGCCCGGTCTAGTCAACCGGCTGCGGGCGTCGTCACATTCGGCGCGCCCGCAACACGCAGATCCTGCGACGTGCGACGCGCCGACCGCAGTTAGATTCACAAAACTTTGAAATAGTTCGTTTCGCGGTGGATTTCTTTGATGGATCCCCGATTTGTGCGAGATCCTACGATCTCGCACATTCCCCGTGAACGTGGTGCAGGCCACCCAGCGCCTTCCGCCGTCACTGAATTGACACAACTCGTCACAGTCGGCTTTACTCGCATTCATGACTTCCACCACACGCATCCCGACCTCCGCCGAGGCTTTGGGGACTGCCGGCATGATGATGCCCGGCAGTGTTATGGCGTGTTGCCGAATGTGCCGCTAGACCAGACAGGCATTCGCGCCGAGTCGCTCGCCCCTCACCCGCTGATCCGCAGCCGCTGAGGACGCCGCCACCGCGGCAGACCGACTCCAGGGCCCTCGCTACCGAGGCCGCCCGCTCCACCGGCCGCTACGGCCGCCCTTTCTCGAACCCATGAGCGCAATGCGCCGGGTTCTCTGCGCATCATCACCCCCAAGGATTCCGATCATGTCACTCGCACACATCGACTCAGCCCGCTCCGTCCAGTCCTACCGCCCCGAGCTCACCCTGGCCCCGGCGCCCGCACCGACCGCCCCGCGCATCCGCGCCGTGCCGGACGGCAGCCAGGCCCGCGGCTTCGTGCTCTACGTCGGCATCGACGAGGCCAAGGCCGCCGCGGCGGGCACGAGCCTGCACCGCATCGTCGAGGAGCTCAAGAAGCTGACCCAGGCGATCGCCCCCTCCTCCGAGACTCACGCCGCCGTGGCCCTGGCACCCGACGGCGTCGGCGGCCGGGACGTGGATGTCGTGCGCCTGGCCCTGCAGGACCCGGCCGCCCTCGCCAAGCGCCGCACCACCACCGACGACGCCGACCGGGCGCCCGGCGGCGTGGTCGTTGACATCTCCCGTAAGCGCGTGATCCTCGACAACGAGACCGCCGCGCTCACCTACAAGGAGTTCGAGCTGCTGCAGTACCTGGTGCTGCGCGAGGGCCGCACCATCGAGCGCGCCGAGCTCATCGCCAAGCTGTGGGACGCCGACAGCGAAGAGGATGCGCCGAACGAGCGCACCATCGACGTGCACGTGCGTCGCCTGCGCGCCAAGCTGGGCCGCTACGAGGACATCGTGCGCACGGTGCGCGGTGTGGGTTACCGCTTCGACCGTCACGCCGACGTGTCGATCCGCCAGGCCAGCACGCCCAGCCCCGACCGCTTCTAGCCGTCTCGCTGGGTCTCGACAAGCTCGACCAACGGGATCGTCACGCCCACGAGGTCGTCTCGCGGGGTCTCGACAAGCTCGACCAACGGGATCGTCACGCCCACGAGGCCGTCTCGCGCGGTCTCGACAAGCTCGACCAACGGGATCGTCACGCCCACGAGGCCGTCTCGCGCGGTCTCGACAAGCTCGACCAACGGGATCGTCACGCCCACGAGGTCGTCTCGCGCGGTCTCGACAAGCTCGACCAACGGGACGGCTGCCTCAGGCACGGGCGCGCCTACCGGCCGTTAACGTGATTGAGGGCCGGTCGTAGAGGCAAACGACCGACCCTCTTCCCTTGCACCAAGAGTGTCCTGCAATCACATTCGCGTCTTCCGCCACAGCAAACGGTTGACGCACTACGAATATATAACGAAGAGGTAACGGAGCGCCAGTTATCCAATCGTTATTTTCCTGCGAGTTCACCCAGCGTTCCTTTCGGCGGCGCTAGGCGCTCGTGGCGCGCTGGCCGATTCCGCGCTCTCCGGCCCGATATCGGCGTAGCGTGTCGTCCAGGAAGCGGGCGCCGATTGCTCGCTGCGGAGCCCGAGACGAAGGAGACACCGTGGACATCATCCGCTTGCAACCCGCCGGACTCGTCGTGAGCCCGGCGTTCAGTCACGTCGCGATAGTTCCCGCCGGCGCCACCACCATCTATGTCGGAGGCCAGAACGGCGTTGACGAAACCGGCGCTGTCGTCTCGACCGACGTCGCCGAGCAATCCAGCCGGGCGGTCGAGAACGTGGCTGTCGCGCTTGAAGCCGCCGGCGCATCCCTCGCCGACGTCGTGCAGTGGACGGTGTTCATCGCCGCGGATGCCGACCTCGGCGCCGCCTACGGCGCCATCGCGCCGCGGCTCGCGGGGCCGGGTGCCCCACCGCTGGTGACCGCGGCATTGGTGGCGGGGCTCGGAGTGCCTGGCGCCCTCATCGAGGTGGGTGCGATCGCGGCGGTGCTGCCGTCGTAGGACCGGCTGTCGTGACGTCGACGGGTCCTTCTGACGACCAGATCGATGATCACGCCTCCGGCGAGCGCGACCGCAACCGCGAGCACAGCGCCCAGAACGGGTTGGTCCCGTAGCCAGGCGCCGGCGAAGACGCCGACGAGAACCGAGTAACCGGCCCATGCCGCCCCTGACACGGCGCTGAGCGGCACGAAACGGCGTCGGGGAAAGCCGGTCGAGCCGGCCATGACATTGACCGCGACGCGCCCGACCGGCACGAATCGGGCCGTGAGGATGACGGATGCCGCACGCCGGTCGAGGGCGCCGCGAGCACGTTCGAGCAGCCTGGCCGCCCTCGGGCCGCGTGTCCAGCGGAAACGATCGAGGTCGACCCTGCGGCCGAGGGAGAAGGCAAGGTTGTCACCGACGAACGAGCCGATGGCCGCCACAAGCAACACCACCCAGGGATTCGGGGTCCCGGTGGCAACCCCGATCGCGGCGACGGCCACCACGACGGATTCACTGGGCATGGGCGGAAAGAACCCGTCGAGGGCCACGAGGAGCAGAACGACGACGAGCACGAAGGGGGATGCCGCCCAGGACACTATGAGCTCGTTGAGCGCCTCCACGAGGATCCGATCTGCCGGGAAGGCCACCCCAGGCGATAGCGGTGAGGCGGGACTTCGTTGTCTCCGACGCTACGGAGGCGCACCGGCACGCACCATCGAGCTGGCTCCCGTACTCGCAGGCGGGCTAACCCCACCATGCCCCCGCCCGAGGGAGACGGCTGCAGGGCGCCGTCTAGAGCCTCCTCGGCAGCACGAGCCCGGTGTCGTAGGCGGCGATGACCAGCTGCGCGCGGTCCCGCGCGGCCAGTTTGCTCAGCAGGTGCGAGATATGTGATTTCACCGTCTTGATCGAAATCGTCAGGTGCACGGCCAGCTGGTCGTTGGAGAGACCCCGACCGATCAACCCCAGGACTTCGACCTCTCGGTCGGTGAGTGTGGCTGCCGCTCCATGCCTGGCCACTGCTCCCGCGGCTCCGGGGGCGCGGTTCACATAGTGCTCCACGAGTCGGGTGAGAACGGACGGGGCGAAAAGCGCCTCGCCCGTGCTGGTGCGCAGAATGGCGTCGATGAGGTCGCCCGGCCTACTGTCCTTGAGCACAAAGCCGCTCGCTCCGGCCCGCAACGCGTCTAACACGTACTCGTCGAGCTCGAACATGCTCAGCATCAGCACCCTGGCGCCGCGGAGAGCGGGGTTCGAGCAGATTCGTCTGGTGGCCTCGATGCCGTCCAGCCGGGGCATGCGCACGTCCATGAGGATCACGTCGGGGACGGTGGCGACGGCGACCTCGACGGCCTCGAACCCGTCAGCCGCCTCGCCGACGACCAGGAGCCCTTCCGCGGCGTTAATGACCAGGGCCAGGCTCCGGCGCAGAAGCAGCTGGTCGTCGACCAGGACCACCCTGACGGGCCGGGCGGGCGCGGTCATGGTTCTTCCCGGTCGGGCAGCCGGGCCTCGAGCCGGAATCCGCGCCCGCGTGGTTCGGCGACCAAAGTGCCGCCGAGGCTCTGGGTGCGTTCCCGGAGACCGACGAGCCCCTGGCCGGCACCCTGGACAGCGAGCCATCCTGGCGCGGACCCCGCATCGGTCACCGTCAGCGTGATGACGGATCCGCTGCGGACGAGCCGAACCCGGACAGCCGTCGGACCGGAGTGCCGGAGGGTGTTGGCGAGTGCCTCCCGCACGATGACGGTGATCGCGAGCTGCACTCCCGGCGACACGTCGCCGAGGTCCCCACGGTCGAGCTCGACGGCCAGGCCGTTTCGGGTCGCTCCGGCGATGAGCCCGGCCAGGGATTCGAGGCTCTCCACCGGCAGCCGCGGCGCGGGGTCGTCGGTGCGGCGCAGCACCCCGAGCATGCGGCGCAATTCCACCGTCGCTTCCCGGCTGGCCGACTCGATGTCCCCCAGCGCCTGCAGCAGGGCGGCATGGCCCTCACTGTGGTCGTCGAGGTGCCTGGCGGTGGCCGCGCGAACGGTGATCAGGCCCAGCCCGTGCGAGACGATGTCGTGCAGGTCACGCGCGATCTGGAGGCGTTCGGCCGCCACCGCGCCCGACGCCGCCCACTCGGCGAGCGCGGCCTCATGGGCGTCGCGCTCGGCGCGAAGGGTGACCAGTGCCCACACCACAATCGTCGCGGTGGCGGCGATGATCCCGATCGGGAGGCTGACCGCGAGCGCTCCCGTCACACCGAAGGTGGCGGCGACGAGGAGCACGGCTGTCAATGCGGCGATCGCGAGCGGGGCCGCCCGGGATCGTCGTGCCGGACGCTCCCCCAGTGTCATGCGCCCGAGTCTACTGAGCGGCCGAGCCGGGGGCATCGGACCCAGGTCTGACAGCCCTGGGGCCGCCGGCAGTCGCACAGCGCCGCCCTCGGTCGGATGCGTGCAGCGTTGAGGACCATTTCACTGGAGGGACCGGCCGTTCCCCGGGCAGAGAGGCAGGCATGATCAGCATCGAGCACATCCGCAAATCGCATGGCCGACGGGAGGTGCTTCACGGCATCAGCTTCCAGGCCCAGCCCGCACGGGTCACCGCGTTCCTCGGCCCGAACGGCGCCGGGAAGAGCTCGGCGTTGAGAATCCTGCTCGGTCTGGACCGAGCCGCATCCGGTCTCGCGCTGATCGACGGGAAACGCTATCGCGACCTCAGCCGCCCGATGAGGACGGTCGGCGCGATGTTCGACGGCCCGGGTGCCAGTGCGGGGCGCTCCGCACGGGATCATCTCCGGTGGATGTGCACGAGCAACGGCATCGCGCTGAGCCGGGTGTCGGAGGTGCTCGCGACCGTGGGGCTCGAGCACCACGCGAAAGACAAGGTCGGCACGTTCTCGCTCGGAATGGGGCAGCGGTTGGGGATCGCGTCTGCTCTGCTCGGATCACCGGCAACCCTGGTGCTCGACGAGCCCACGAACGGCCTCGACCCCGACGGGCTGCGGTGGCTGCGGTCGTTCCTGAGAGGCCAGGCCGACGCCGGGCACACAGTTCTGGTGTCCAGCCACCTCATCACGGAGATGGCCGACCTCGCGGACGATGTGGTGGTCATCAACGGCGGGAGCATCGTTGCAACCGGGAGCGTCGCCGCCGTGCGCGGCAGCCGGCCCTCCCTGGAGCACGCATTCTTCGCCCTGACCGACCCCGGTCTCCTCCCGTGAACGGCCTTCTCCTGAGTGCGGCCGCGCATCGGGTCGGCGTCGAGGTGGTCAAGTTCGCCACGACCACGGCACTGTGGCTGCTGCCCGTGCTGACCATCGCCCTCACCGGGTCGTTGACCTACCTGGCGGGCCTGTCGGAGGTGGCGGCGACCGGTGGAGACCTGGCCGGGGCAACTTCAGCGACCAACCCGCAGCTCTACTCCGCGCAACCGCTGCCTGTGGAGTACCAGGGGTTCGACATGATGAACATCGGGCTCATCCTGATGATCGCGCTCGGAGCACTGTACGCGGGTAGCGAGTACCGCAATGGGCTGCTCCGCAGCTCCCTCATCGCCGACCCTCACCGGCTCCGTCTCTTTGCCACCAGGGCAGCGGTCCTCGCTGTGGTGGTCGCGGTGACCGCCATCGTGGCGATGGGCGGCGGTACCGTGCTCCGGCACCTCGCGCTCGGCGACCAAGGCCTGGCACCGCTGGCCTTTCCGCCGCTCGTGTGGCGAAACATCGGCGGCGTCGCACTGACCTGGACGGTCCTGGCCCTGCTGGCGTTCGCGATCGGCGTGCTCGCCCGCAATGCGATCCTGCCGCTCGTCGTCATCGTGCCGCTGTCGGTGGGCCTCGGCGACTTTCTCATCACCCTGTGGGCGCCCGCACGATTCGTGCCGCCGGCCGCCGGCGCCAGCCTGTACACGCCGGCGGACGGCACCCACCTCGCTGCCGCGGCCGGCGCGATCGTGCTGGTCGCCTGGGCCGGTGTCGCCGTTGTCCTGGCCGGGATCGTGTTCCGGCGCCGTGATGCGTAGCCGGCGCGGAGCACTCATGTATCGAGCGATCGCCGCGGAGCTGACGAAGATCCGCACGCTCCCCGCCGCCCTGTTGACGATCGGCGCCGCGCTCGTGCTGCCGCCGGCACTGTCTTTCGCGATGGGGCTGAATCTGGCTTCCTCCCTCTCACCGGCCGCGGCCGGCGTCGACATGGGCGGCTTCGAGGTCGCCGGGTTCGGCCAACCGCTCGTCATCCTGCTTGCTGCGCTCATCGTCGGCAGCGAGTACCGGAACGGCCTGCTTCGCAGTTCCCAGCTGGCCGTCCCCAACCGGCTGCGGCTCCTGGGCGCGAAGGTGATCGTCGTCGCCGCCCTCGCCTTCCTGCTGGCGGTCGTCGCCGTCGGGTTCGCCGTCGCCGCGCGTCAGGTCTCGGCCGGGGGCGCGGGCGCCGCCGAGCTGGGGTTCACCCCGGCGATGACGCTGAACCTGCTCATGGTCGGCCTGAACTGGACCTGCATCAGTCTCATCTCGGCCGCACTGACGGTTCTCGCCCGGTCCATCCTGCTTCCGGTGATCGTCCTGATCCCCCTGGTCCTGGGGCTCGGGGTGGCGCTGGTCGGGCTGCTCCCCTGGCTGAGGTTCGCCCCCGACCTCGCGGGGCTGCAACTCATCTCGCGGTACCCGGGAATGGGGCTGCTGGAGCCGCTCCCCGGCGGTGTCGTGATGGTCGCCTGGGTCATCCTGCTCCTGGCACCCGCGTTCGTGCTCTTCGACCGTCGGGACGCCTGATCCGGAGCCGTTCAGTGCAGGCCGAGCCTGGCGGGAACGGGCAGACGCACAACCAGTGCCCCAGGGTCGACGCTGAACCGGCCGGCACGGGTTTCACCGACCGGGTCACCGTCGATCTCGGCGAGCACCGGGCGGTCGAGCTGGAACCCGAAGTCGCCGCCCGACCATTGGCGCAGCGATGCCGCCCCGTTGCGGATGTGCGCGGCGACCTCGACCGCCACACCCAACCAACCCGCAACCACATTGGGTCGCAGCACCACCAGGTCCAGTCGTGCGTCGTCGAGCTTGGCGCCGGTGGCGAGTTCGATGTTCGCCACCACCGAGCTGCAGTTGCAGGCCAGCACCATGAGGCACTCATGGCTCGTGTGCTCCTCACCGTCGACCGACAGGGTCACCCCGAACCCCTCGCGGAACATCGTCGCCCCGCCGGCGACGACGTAGGCGCCCCAGCCCACCTTCTTCTTGAGGCCGTCGTCGGTCTGCGCCATGATGTCGGCGTCCAGGCCCACACCGCCCATCACCACGAACACCCGCTCTTCGCCATCGTCGAAGGTCGCCAGTCCCACGTCGATGGCGTGGTTCTGGCCCAGGAACGCGATCTCCAGTGCGTCGTCGGGGGAATCCACGGGGATGCCCAGGTTTCGGGCGAGCAGGTTCCCCGTTCCGCCGGGAAGCAGCCCGCACGGCACCGAGGTTCCCCGCAGCACACCGGCCACGGCCCGCACCGTGCCGTCGCCGCCCATGACGCAGACCAGATCCGGCGCGCGCGCCAAAGCCGCCCGGGCCGCCGCGACGCCCGAATCGTCCCGGCTCGTCTCAAACCAGAGCGGGTCACCCCAGCCGAAACGGCTCGCGGCGGCCCCCACCTGGGCCATCGTTCCCGCATAGTCCGGAAACTTGCTCGGATTGATGATGATGGCGACGGACGGGGTTCGACTTCGCGAGGCATCCATACGCGCACTATAGAACGGTCCCGCCGCATAGGCGGTTATGCCCCCTCGACCGGGCTAGGCTGCCGCGGGACGCCACGGCGATCCCATATTGTTGATCAGGGGATGCCTGGGGGCACGGTGAGGAGGCAACATGGTCGATCGTGCGATAGCCGTCGGCGCGTGGGAGTCGCTGTTTCGCGCCCAGGTGGCCATCATGCGCAGCCTGGCCGAGGACTTCCCGTCCCGCGAGATCTCCTTCAACGAGTACGACGTGATGTTCAACCTGTCCCGCCAACCCGAACGCAGCATCCGGTTGCGGGAGCTGAACAAGCACGTGCTGCTCACCCAGCCCAGCGTGAGCCGGCTGGTGGACCGCCTGGCGTCCAGGGGCTACGTGCTCAAGCACGCCGACCCCGACGACGGTCGCGGCGCCATCGTCCAGCTGACGGATGCCGGCTTCGCGCTGTTCAGACGGGTGGCGGTGGACCACATGGGCTCGATCACGACGCGGGTGGGCGACAGCCTGAGCGACGAGGAACTCCTGCAGCTCACCGCCCTGTGCGACCGGCTGCGGCTGGGACCGGATCAGCCGGCCTGAGCCGCCGCGGGTGGCGGCGAGGTGAGGGCCCTACCCCTCACCCCGCCGTGGCACTCCCTTGCAGGACTGCCATCTCGGCCAGACGACCCGAACGCTGCCTGGCCGAGAATCCGTGTCGCGCACAACGAAACTAAGGTTAGCTCAGTTTCTGGTTCGGTGCGGTCTGTGGGAATACTCGCCGGGCACCTGTGCAGGCGGGGACCGCGAGCGTAATCTGCCCGACAGGAGGTGCGTTATGCGCGCAGCAGAGAACGACCGGATCATCATCCGAGGCAAGACCGATTCAACGCCCGACCGGCACGGCACGATTCGCGAGGTGCGGGGGCCCGAGGGCGAACCGCCGTACCTGGTGTCCTTCGACGACGGCCACGAGACCCTGGTCTTCCCCGGCACCGACTTCCTCGTCGAGCACGCCCGCTGACCGGCGCAACTGTTGCCGCATCGGACTTCTGCGCCCCGCGTACCGGGCGCAATTGTCAGCACGGGCAACAGTTGCCGGCGGCTACCCTCAGGTATGCCCACACCCGACCTCCGCTCCTCCCTTGACCCGCGCGCCGACGACCTCGTCGACCGACTCCGGGCCTGGCTGCCGCTCGCACCCGGGCAGGCCGTGCTGCGCGACGACTACCTCGGGTTCATCCTCGGCTCCCCGCGGGCGGCGATGTCACGCCACGGCGGACCCGAGCACGTGACCGGGAGCTGTTTCGTCTTCACTCCGAACCTGGCACAGGTGCTGCTCTGCTTCCACAAGAAGGGCCGGTTCTGGGTGCAACTGGGCGGTCACGTCGAGCCGGCCGACGGCTCCGTTGTCGACACTGCGTTCCGGGAGGCCCGCGAGGAATGCGGCATCGACGACCTCGTGCCGGTCGGCGGCGGCATCCTGGACCTGGACCGGCACGCCCTCGGCGGCGGGTTCAGCTGCCGCACGCACTGGGACGTCGGCTTCGCGGCGATCGCCAGGCCCGAGTCCGCACCGGTGGCGAGCGATGAAAGCGACGATGTCGCGTGGTGGCCGGTGGATGCGCTGCCGGAGAACGTGCCGCCGCTGTTCGCACGACGTCTGGCCGGGGTGCTCGCCGAGCTCGACCATCAGCAGCGACCGCCGATGTCAGTGGCGCCGGCGACTCTGTAAGCCACGACGGCACACGTCGGTCAGCAGACCGACCCCGGAAACGACGAAAGCGGCCCACCGAAGTGAACCGCTTTCAACCTGTGCGCCCGAAGGGATTCGAACCCCCAACCTTCTGATCCGTAGTCAGATGCTCTATCCGTTGAGCTACGGGCGCAGTGATGAATTCGGGACCGAAACCCTCGAAGACAACTTAGAAACTATAACAGTTATTTTGAGCCCTCTGGTGCGCCTGGGGCCCTCCAGAGGTCTAATTGCGCCAGTTGGCGCTTGAGCGCGACCTGTCGGTACGACGTCTCCACCAGTTCGGCCAGCTCCACCCAGTCGGTCCGGGGCGTATCGAAGTCGATGGCGAGCCAGCCGGCCGGGCCGAAATACGGCGGGATGAAGAAGCGCGCATCCTGCACGAGGGCCCGCCGCTCCTCGGGGTCGGGCTTGAAAACTATGCTGTGCGGCCGGTCCATGCTCGAACCGGCGGTGACGAAGATCTTCTTGCCGGCGCGGAAGGTGGGCCGCCCCCAGGCGAGCACCTCGACGGCCTCGGGGAAGGCCAGGCACAGGGCGCGCAGGCGTTCCAGTGCGGCATCCGGTTCGTCGAAGAGCAGCGGGTGCTCCATGGCTACCGGGGCTCCCCGACGGCCGTGACCGGCGCATCCGCTGTGGGCACGGCCGTGCGGATGCCCAGCCAGGAAACGATGCCGCCCGCGAACATCAGCGCGGCCACCACCACCATCGCGCGCTGGAAGCCGGCGACATCCAGGGCGGACCCGACGATAGTGCCGGTCAGGGCAATGGCGACGAGGCCGGCGACGCGCGCCACGGCATTGTTGATCGCCGAACCGATGCCCGCCTGGCTGGACTGGATCGAGCCGAGCACGGCCGAGGTGAGCGGCGCCACCGTGATCGCCAGGCCGAGGCCCACCAGGACGATTCCCGGCAGCACCTGCAGGGCGAAGTTGACCGGCGGCACCGCCGTGGTCACCAGCAGGAAGCCGGCGCCGGCCACGAACGGGCCGACCGTCATGAACAGCCGCGGACCGTACTTGCCGGCCAGGGTGCCGAAGAGGGTGGCGAAGATCAGCATCATCACAGTGGCCGGGATGCCGGCGAGCCCGGCGAGGGTAGCGGAGAAGCCGCCGACCTCCTGCAGGTAGAGCGCGAAGAGGAAGAAGCCCAGGTTCAGCGCGGCGTAGATCCCGACAGTGGCGATGTTGCCCACGGCGAAGTTGCGCACCCGGAAGAGACCCAGCGGCATCATCGGCTGCGGAGCCCGCGCCTCCCACCAGAGGAAGGCGGCGAACGCGATCAGGCCGATCGTCATCGGGAGGTAGACGACGGGGCTGCCCCAGCCGAACCGGCCCTGTTCGATCAGGGCGAAGACCGGTCCGCCCAGCCCCACCACGGCCAGGCAGGCGCCGAGCACGTCGACGCGGGCGCCGGCGACCGGCCGGGTCGGCTCCTGCACGCGGCGCAGCAGGAACATCGTGACCGCGATCGGGATGACGTTGATGAAGAAGACCAGCCGCCAGCTCACCGAGTCCACCAGGATGCCGCCGAGCAGGGGACCGGCGATGCCGGCCACGCCGGTCCAGCCGGTCCACGCGCCGATGGCCTTGCCCTGCGAGGCGCCGCTGAACGTGGAGGTGATCAGGGCCAGCGAGCTCGGCACCAACAGCGCCGCCGCTACTCCCTGAAGCAGCCGGGCGATGACGAGGATCTCGCCGGTTGGTGCGAATCCGCAGGCCAGCGAGGTGATCCCGAACCAGATCAGGCCGGCGCGCAGCACCCGCACCCGGCCGAAGGTGTCGGAGAGCGACCCGGCCACCAGGATCAGCGCGCCCAGGCTGAGCAGGTAACCGTCGACCACCCACTGCTGAAGCGGCAGGCCACCGCCGAGTTCCCGGGAGATGGCCGGCAGGGCGACGTTGATGATCGAGCCGTCCAGGAACGCCACGAACGACGACAGGATGGCCACAATCAGGATGCGCCGCTGGCTGGGAGTCACCCGATCAGTCAACACCACCGCGGTCGTGGTGGTCCAGCGGGTTCAGCACCGCAACCGCCGAACGTTGCTGCACACTGATAGCCTCCGGGACACCGCCCTGTTGCACCGCCGACGATCTGGAGCCGACCGTATGAGCGCACCGACGACGATTCGCCCCGTGGCCGGCATCCGTCGTTCCCGGGTGGCGGTGAGCGCCAGCTACGCCGCGCAGGGCTTCGGCTATGCGGTGGTCGTCACCTCACTGCCCAATCTGAAGACCCGGCACGGCGTCGATGACACCGTGGTGTCGCTCATCGTGCTGCTGGTCTGCCTCGCAGCGGCCGGTGGTTCGCTGCTGGCCGATCGCCTCGCGGTGCGGTGGGGAAGCAGGGTGGCCCTGGTGGTGGGGCTGCTTCTCGAGGCCGTGGCCCTGCCGCTGATCGCCTCCCCGGTGGGCTTGCCTGCCTTCATCGCCGCGTTCGCGATCTACGGCGCGGGCCTGGGCATCGTCGACGCCGCCGGCGCCATGGAGGGCGTGCTCGTGCAGCAGCGGGTCGGCGTCTCCGTGATGGCCGGCTTCTTCGCCTGGTACACCGGCGCCGCCATCGCCGGCGCCCTGTTGATGTCGGCCGTGGCCGGCACCGCGGCCAATGCCGGCATCGCGCTCGTCGCCGGCGCCGTCGTCGCCCTCGGCGTTGCCATCGTGGGTGTGCGCGGCTTCGACCCGCGGCGCACGAAGCTGCCGCCGGCCCCGGATGCGGCACCGCACGGCAAGCTGCCGCGCCGCGGCATTGTGGTGTTCGGCACCGTGGTGCTGGCCGCCTTCGTGGTGGACTCCGCCGTGAGCACCTGGAGCACCGTGTACCTGCACGACGTGCTGCTCACCGGCGCGGCCATCGCCCCGCTCGGCTACGCCGCCTACCAGGCCGCCATCCTGGTCACCCGCATCGGCGCCGACGTTCTGGTGCGCCGGTTCGGCCGCGTGGTTCTTGCCGTCTGCACCACCGTGTTGGCGATCCTGGGCTGCCTGATCGTGGCAACGGTGCCCGTCACCTGGGCCGCCGTGGCCGGCTTCGCCCTGGCCGGCTTCGGGGTCGGTGCCCTGGTGCCGCTGGCGTTCAGCGCAGCGGGCGAGCTGCACGAGGCCCGCAGCGACGAGGTGATCGCCAGGGTGAACCTGTTCAACTACGCCGGGGCCGTGCTCGGTGCCGTGCTGGTGGGCCTGCTCGCCGAGTCCACCGGGCTCGCCCAGGCGTTCCTGCTGCCGATGGCGCTGCTCATCCCGGTGCTGTTCCTGGCCCGGCGGTTCGCGCCGCGCCCGTCGCGCGTCGCCGCGCCGGTGTCCGCGCCCTAACCTCCGGGGCCGCCGCATCCAGCGCTGAATCGTTTCGTTTGCGGACATCCCCCCTTCGTTGACGAAACGAAGGTGGGATGTCCGCAATTGAACGGATTGAACGCTCCGGGTGCGACAGCCGCACCGGCCTAGACGCTGCCGGGTGCCGGTGCTTGACTGCCCCCATGGTGCACACGATCAGAAACACGCAGGCCTCGTTCGAATACCAGGGCCTCCGCGCCCTGTTCCTCAACTGCACCCTCAAACGCAGCCCGGAGATCAGCAACACCCAGGGCATCATTTCCCTCAGCGCACACCTCATGCGCGAGCAGGGTGTGCACGTCGAGGTCATCCGCGCCATCGATCACGACATCGCCACCGGCGTCTACCCCGACATGACCGAGCACGGCTGGGCGACGGATGCCTGGCCGGCGCTGTTCGACAAGGTCGCGGCCGCCGACATCCTGGTGCTCGGCGGGCCGATCTGGCTCGGCGACAACAGCTCGGTCACCAAACGGGTCATCGAACGGCTCTACGCGATGTCGGGCGAGTACAACGACAAGGGCCAGTACATCTACTACGGCAAGGTGGGTGGCGCCATCATCACCGGCAACGAAGACGGCGTGAAGCACTGCTCGTCCAACATCCTCTACAGCCTGCAGCACATCGGCTACACGATCCCGCCCGCAGCGGATGCCGGCTGGATCGGCGAGATCGGCCCAGGCCCAAGCTATCTGGACGCGGGCTCCGGCGGCCCCGACAACGAGTTCACCAACCGCAACACCACGTTCATGACCTGGAACCTGATGCACCTGGCCGCGATCCTCAAGGCCAACCGCGGCATCCCCGCCTACGGCAACCTGCGCCAGGAGTGGGACGCCGGCGAACGCTTCGGGTTCGAACCGAATCCGGAGTACCGCTAGGAGACGACAGGCCCCGAACACGCGAACCGGGGCAGGAGGGATACACAATGTTCCGCCCTCTGCCGGACAACGCCCCGGCCCACCAGGCAGCATCCGCACCCCAGCCCTGGCCCCTGGAGGTGCGCGTCACCGGCGGCTTGGTGCGCGGCAGCCGACCCGCCGCAGGTGTGCAGACATGGCGCGGAGTCCCCTACGCGGCCCCACCGGTCGGGCCGCTGCGGTTCCGCGCACCACAGCGGGTGATCCCGTGGACGGGAGTCCGCGACGCCAGCAGATACGGCCCGGTCGCCCCGCAAGACCGGGGCACCCAGTTCAAGGGCGTCAGCCGCCGCACCCAGATGGGCGAGGACTGTCTCACCCTGAACGTGCAGCGGCCCACCGACCGGCCGGACGAAACCGACCTGCCGGTGATGGTCTTCATCCACGGCGGCGGCTACAGCGCCGGGTCCTCGCAGGACTTCACGGAGCGCAGCCAGACGATCGTGCGGAGCGGCCGCACGGTCTACGTCGCCCTCAACTACCGGCTAGGCGCCCTCGGCTACCTCGACTTCAGCCGGTTCAGCACCCGCACCCGCACCTTTGAGAGCAATCTCGGGTTGCGCGACCAGGTCGCCGCCCTGGAATGGGTGCGGGATAACATCCGGGCGTTCGGCGGCGACCCCGGCAACGTCACCGTGATCGGCGAGTCCGCCGGCGGCAATGCCGTGGTGACGCTGCTCACCACACCGGCCGCCCGTGGCCTGTTCGCCCGGGCGATCGCCCAGAGCCCGCCGTCGAACGCGGCGTACTCTCCCGCCCTGGCCGGCCGCTGGGCCGCCGAATTCATTGAGGTGCTGCGGCAGGGCCGCGCGCCGGAGCTGGCCGGCGGGCGGCGCCCCGCTGCCGAACTGCTCGACACCGCCACGTGGCCCGCCCTGGTCCGTGCCGCCCTCGTGCTGCAACGCCGCACCCCGGACGTCGACCCCGGCACCTTTTGCATGGCACCCGTCGTCGATGGGAATTTCCTGCCCGAACGCCCGCTCGACGCCTTCCGGCAGGGCCACGCCCATCCGGTGCCGCTGATCATCGGCACCAACGACAGGGAGGGCTCGATGTTCCGCGGCCGGCTCGACATCCTGCCGCGGTCGATCCTGCGCATCCAGTCGCTCTTCGACGAGGCCCCGCCCGGCTCACACCAGGACATGCGAGCGGTGTACTCCGCCCTGCCAGCCCTGCGCGCCGAAGCGGACTTCGGCGGCGACTATGCGTTCTGGTTTCCCAGCGTGCTGGTCGCGGAGCTGCACTCCCGGTCGGCACCGGTTTACCTCTACCGCTTCGACCTGGCCCCCCGGCTGCTGCGCCTCCTCGGCTACGACGCCACCCACGGGCTCGAATTGCTCGCACTGTCCACGTCGGGCACCGACCGCCAGCTGCGCAGACTCACGGCCCTGGGAGGCCGGGAGAGTTTTCTGCGCACCGGCGACCGGATGCGCGCGCACTGGCTGCGCTTTGCGGCCACCGGCCTCACCGGGCCGGGCTGGCCGATCTACACCGAGGGGGATCGCCTGACCCTGATCTTCGACGAAGAGGACCGAGTGGAATCCGACCCCCGCGGCGAGCGCCGGGTGGCCTGGTTGCAGTTCCTGCCCAACCTGTAACCGAGAACGACCCGGCCGGCTCAGTTGCCGCCCACGATGTCACCGGCGTTCACGCCCACCCAGCGCACCAGCGGCAGGAGATGTCCGGCGAGCTCGTGGCCACGGTCGGTGAGGCTGTAATCCACCCGGGGCGGGATGGTGGGCTGCGCGTCGCGGTGCACGAGACCATCCGCCTCGAGGGTGCGCAGGGTTTGCGCGAGCATCTTCTCGCTGATGCCCTCGATGCCGCGGCGCAGTTCGCCCCAGCGCAGGCTGGTTTCGGTGAGAGCCACGATCACCAGCACGCCCCATTTGCTGGTGACGTGGTCGAGCACCACCCGGCTGGCGCAGCCCGCCGCGAACACGTTCGCCGCCGGCATCTCAGACCCGGTGGGTACGGGGTCGCCGACCAGCAGGGAGAGACGGTCCCGCACGGCACCGTGCGCGGTGGGCGGAACGTCGGGTCTGCTCAATTCAGCGGTCATGGTTAGTAGCTTACCAAAAGGTGGGTACCTGCGGTTGGGAAGTATTGGACGAGCGTGCCGGTTACACCCCTCAGAAGGCGCGCGACTGCGCGCCACGAAGGGAACCCCAATGTCTATTGTCGTCACCGGAGCCACCGGCCAGCTCGGCCACCACATCGTCGAGCACCTCATCAACCGCGGCGTGGCCCCGGCCGAGATCACGGCAGTGGGCCGTAATACCGCACGCCTGGCCGATCTGGCCGCGACCGGCGTGACCACCGCGGTCATCGACTACACCGACCCGGCCAGCCTGGCCGCGGCATTCGCCGGCGCCGACGTGCTGATGCTCGTCTCCGGCAGCGAGGTGGGGCAGCGTGTCGCACAGCACACCAATGCCATCACCGCCGCGGTCGCCGCTGGCGTGAGCCGCATCGTCTACACCAGCGCCGCGCAGGCCGACACCTCTGCACTGATCCTCGCACCGGAGCACAAGGCCACCGAGGAGGCTTTGCGGGCGTCCGGGGTCACCTTCACGATCCTCCGCAACGGCTGGTACACGGAGAACTTCGCCGCCGCAGTCCAGCAGGCCCGCGAGAGCGGCGTCTACCTCACCAGTACCGGCGACGGCCGGGTGGCAAGCGCCTCCCGCACCGACTACGCCGAGGCCGCAGCCGTGGTGCTCACCACCCCCGGCCACGAGAACGTCGCCTACGAACTCGCCGGCGACATCGCCTGGACGGGCAGCGAGATGGCCGAGGCTCTCATCGAGGTTGTCGGCCGCCCGGTCGTCTTCACCGCCGTCTCTCCGGAGGAGCACACCGCGATCCTCACCGGCGCCGGTCTGGACGGCGGCACCGTCGGCTTCGTCGTTGCCCTGGACGGCAACATCCGCGACGGGCTACTGGCCGGCGGTTCGAGCGACCTGGCCACGCTGATCGGCCACCCCACCACCCCGCTGGTGGACGGGCTGCGCGCGGTCGCGTAACCCCGCGCGGCGCTGCTGCTGCCGCTCTGAGCATCCGCCTCCGGCGCGCCCTGCGCCCGGGGGCGGAGCCATTGAGAGCACCGGAGGCCTCGACTACGCTGTACGGATTATCGGAGGGAGATCATGAAACCGCTTTCTGCTGCCGAGATCCGGGGTTCCATCGTGAACGCCAGCGCCGACGAGGTCGCCCGGATGCCGCTCCCCGGGCTGCACGAAACAATCTGGGACGAACGTGAATACCTGGGCTGGCGCGACCCGCAGGCCGCGCAACGCGGTTACATAGTGTTCTGGCGGGGCGATGCTCCGCTGGGCATGGTGCTGCGGGCCGCCACCCGGGGCCCGGGCCGGTCGATGTCGGCGTTCTGTTCGCTGTGCCGCACGCAGCAGCCGGCGCACCAGGTGAGCCTGTTCAGCGTGCCCAAGGCCGGCCAGGCCGGGCGGGACGGCAACACCGTCGGAACCTACATCTGCTCCGACCTGGCCTGCTCCACGCTCATCCGCATCCTGCCGCCGCCGTCCCAGATGCAGCCCAACCCCGCCGAGATGATCACCACCCGGGGCGCCGGGTTACTGGCCCGTCTCGAGGGGTTCACGAACGAGGTGCTCAAACCCGCGGAGTAGCCGCTTGTCACGCCTTCGGGGGGCGGCGCGGTAGATTGGGCACAACCCGGCGAAGACGCCGACAACTGTGTGGCAGGGGGTGGGCTGAATGGCACGCACTGCGCAACGCCTGTCCGTGGGCTACCGGCCCGGGCTCTTCAACGCCAATGAGTCGGCCGGCCTCCTGCTCGGCGTCGCTCAGACCGGTTTCGGGCTGCCCCTGTTCCTGTACGCCTGGTACCAGTCTGTGCAGAACGATGAACCGAATGTCGTGCTCCTGGTCGTCGGTGCGGCACTCCTCATCTCCGGGGCGCTCAGCACCGTGTTCCGCCGCCGGATACGTGTGCCACTGCGCCACCTCGCCCTGTGCTGGACGGGCGTCATGGGCCTGCTCTGCCAGGCGGCGACCGGCGCCGAGCCGATCACCTTCACCTTCGCGTGGACCCCCAGCCTGCTCGCCCTGGTCGCATTCGCGGTGATCCCCGCCGCGCAATCCCTGATCTACCCGGCCGTCTTCATCCCCGTGTCGCTCGTTGTGCTCGCGTTCCACCCCGGCGCCAACCCGGCGGATGTCGCCATGACGACGCTCCTCATGCTGGCGACGGGCCTGGGACTCTCCTGGTTCGCCCGCAGCGCCCTCCTCGCGGAGACCGACGAGCTCACCGGCATCAACAATTTCGCGGGATTCGAACAGGTGCTCAGCGCGGCCATGCGCGACGCCGCGCCCACCGAGCCGCTCGCCCTCGTACGACTGGACATCAACGAGTTCGCGCTGGTGAACAGGCGCCGGGGCCGGGAGGGCGGCGACCTTGCCATCGTGACTTTTGTCGCCGATGTGGCCAGGGCGCTGCCGAACACGGCCACCATGGGCCGCGTGGAGGGGGATGCGTTTGCGATCCTGCTGCCCGGGTTCACCTCCGCCGACGCCCGCGACCTGATGGTGCGAGTGCAGGGCCAGGTAGCCCAGTTCTCGGCCGGCATCTCATCCAGGGAGGGCAGCGAGTCCGAGAGCGAGTTCTTCGGCCGGGCCGGAAAGGCGCTCTTCGAGGCCCAGCGTGTGGGTGGCCGCGGCAAGATGATCACCCACGGCGGGTACTACGCCTCACCGGCAGCCGTGCGGGACGGCCTGCGGAACGGCGAGTTCTTCCTCTGCTTCCAGGCCGTGGTCGATCTGGTCACCGGCGCCGCGATCGGCGCCGAGGCCCTGGTGCGTTGGCAACACCCCACCAGGGGACTGGTGTCGCCCGCCGAGTTCATCCCGCTCTGCGAGGCGAGCGGGTCCATCGTGGTCCTCGGGGAGTGGGTCGTTCGGGAGTCGGTCGCCCAGGCCGCGAGCTGGCTTCGGCTGCGGGGGGACGGCGACCCGGTGAGCGTGGCGATCAACGCGTCAGCGCGCGAACTGACCTCGGCCGGCTACGGCGAGTTCGTGCTCACCGAGTGCGCCACTGCGGGTTTGCCGCCCGCCCTGGTGCACATCGAAGTCACCGAGACCTACTTCGGCAGCGATGCCGCCGCCGTTCGCGACAACATCCGGGTCCTGCGCGGCGCGGGGGTGATCATCTCGATGGACGATTTCGGCACCGGCCACTCAAGCCTGTCCAGGCTCACCGAGATCGAGCTCGACGTGATCAAGATCGACCAGTCCTTCGTGGCCGCGATCGACACCGAACGGGATTCCCCGGTCGCCGACCTGACAATCAAGCTGGCGGCGACCCTCGGCCTTCAGGTGATCGCCGAGGGTGTCGAAACCGAGGCGCAGGCGGAGTGGCTGCGGGAGCACGGCTGCCTGCTCGCGCAGGGCTACCTGTACTCGCGGCCGGTGGCCGCCGACGAATTCGTGGCCAGGTTCCTCGTCCAGCCCTCGGTCACCCGCCCCTGACCTCTTCAGGCGCGATCTTGACGAGGGTGACGTCGCTGAGACGCCCGTTGTCGGCGACCGCGGTCAGGTAGGTGTGCGCGCTCTGACGCCGCCGGTCGGTTGGTGACCCCGGGTTGAGCAGCCGCAAGCCCCGCGGCGTCACACTGTCCCAGGGGATGTGGCTGTGCCCGAAAACGAGCACATCGGTGTCGGGAAAGGCCGCGTCCATGCGCTTCTCCCGCCCGGTGGCGGCACCGGTTTCGTGGATCATGGCAAAGCGGAGGCCCTCGATAGTGTCCCGGGCGATCTCCGGCAGCACGCCGCGCAGGTCGGCGCCGTCGTTGTTGCCGAACACGCCCAGGAGCGCCGTCGCGCGTGCCACCAGCTCGTCGTAGAGGCTGAGGTCGACCCAGTCCCCGGCGTGCAACACGAGATCGGCCTCGTCGACGGCCCGCCACACCTGCTCGGGCAGACGCCGGGCCCGCTGGGGAACATGGGTGTCGGAGATCAGCAGCAGTCTGGTGGCCATGCCCCATTCTGGCCCGCCTACCGCGGCTCCCGCGCGGGGGCTAGATTCACAGCGTGGCCGACCGCTTCAACACCACCGAGAGCATGCGCGACTCCGTCTTCTTCGACGGGCCGGCGTCCAGCGCGCGGTACTCCAGATTCTGGATGTTGCTGGTGCTGGCGTCGATCATCGCCTCGGCGGGCATCGTGGGCGATTCCACCGCCACGGTGATCGGCGCCATGATCGTCGCCCCGCTGATGACGCCCATCCTCGGCACGATGCTCGCAACCGTGCTCGGCGACCGGACCAACCTCATCCGCTCGCTGGTGCTGGTGCTGGGCGGGGCCGCCGCGGCCGTGGTGATCGGCTTCGCGGTCGGGCTTCTCGTGCCGACCGAGGTGCTCGCCAGCACCAACGGCCAGGTCTCGGCCAGGGTCAGTCCCCGACTGATCGATCTGCTGGCCGCCCTCGGCACCGGGGTCGTCGGCTCGGTGGCGCTGGTGCGCCGGGACATCTCCGACACGCTGCCCGGCGTTGCGATAGCCATCTCCCTGGTCCCGCCGCTGACCGTGGCCGGCCTGGTCCTCGAGTCGGGCTCTGTCGAGCAGTTCCTGGGGGCGCTGCTGCTCTTCGTCACCAACGTCGTCGCGATCCTGGGCACCGGCATCGTGGTGATGTCGGTCTACGGCGTGAGCCGGCTCACTCGTCGCAGGGTGCCCGGCGACACCAGCGCACCGAGCCTGTTGAGCGCCGTGGCGGTGCTCACCGTGATGCTGCTGCTGATCGGCGTGCCCCTCACACTCACCAGCGTCGAGGTCACGGCGCGCAGCAACGTGGAGGGCACCGTGCAAACCGTGGGCACGGAGTGGGCCAGAAGCGTCGGCTGGACGGTCACCGGAGTCACCACCCGGGGCACCGACGTGACCCTGCAGGTGCAGGGCGCACCGCCGGTGCCCGACACCGCCGCGCTGGAGACCGCCCTCACGGCGGCGGGCATCAACCCCGACCGGGTGACCGTCGACCTGACCCCGGCCACCATCGTGAAGCTCTCGACCGCTCCCTGACCCGAGCGCAGAAAAGCCCGCCGGATCCTGGGACCTGGCGGGCTTTTCGAAGTGCGGAGACGGAGGGATTTGAACCCTCGGTGCCCCGTGAAGGGCACTCCACCTTAGCAGGGTGGTGCACTAAGCCGGGCTATGCGACGTCTCCCGAATGCCTGCTTGCGCAAACACACATCCACCATACTAACCGCACCGCGGCGTCAGTTTGAACACCATCCCCGCGGGTGGGCGCCGGCGGCGCTACTGGTCGGCCAGAGTGCGCCCGGCCGAGCAGGTGTACTGGGACGCGTCCTGCCCGTAGACGTTGCTGGGCAGAGCCGTTTCGGTGGGGGCCGGCTCGGCCGCGGCGGGGTCGGCCGGTTCGGTCACGGCAGGGTCGACCGGCTCGACGGGTGCTTCGGCTGCGCCGGCGGCAGGGTCGGCCACGGAGCGGAAGTCGGCCTCACCGGGCGCCAGCGTCGGCGACGCGTCGGCGAGGATGGACGCCATCAGGTCGTCGGCGGCGGACTCGTCGGGTTCGACACCCCCGTCTACGTTGTAGACCGGGTACTGCACGAAGACGACCTTCTCAAGCGGAATGTCCTTCAGCGCCATCGCGATGGACACCATGGTGTCCATGCTCCGCAGCGAAGTCGAGAGCTCCATGTTGTCCACGGCGGCCTTGGCGATCGAGTACAGCTTGATCGGGTCGCTCAGAGTCTCGGCGCTCTTGAGGGTACGCACGAGCGAGGACAGGAAGACCTGCTGGTTGCTGATGCGGCCGAGGTCGCTGCCGTCGCCGACGCCATACCGGGTGCGCAGGAACTGCAGCGCTTCAAGGCCCTTGAGTTCGTGCTCACCCGCCGCGAGGTCCAGGTCGGTGTGTTCGTCGACGATGGGCTCCGCGATGCAGACAGGCACCCCGCCGACGGCCTCTGACATGGCCGCGACGCCGTTGAACTGCACGACGGCGGCGTACTGGATCGGCAGGCCGGTGAGTTCCTCGACCGTCGACACTGTGCAGGCGAGCCCGCCGTAGTTGAGGGTGGTGTTGATCTTCTGGCTACTCATGGCGGAGTAGGTTTCGCCGTCGGGCCCGGTGCATTCCGGGATGGGCACGTAGGTGTCCCTGGGGAAGCTGACCACGGTGGCGCTGCTGTGGTCTTCAGCGATGTGCAGCAGCATGGTGACGTCGTTGAGGACCGCGGTCTCTTCCTCGGGATCGCCGTAGCCGCCGCCCTGGCCGACTCGGCTGTCGCTGCCGACGAGGAGGAGGTTGGCCCCACCGTCGATGGAGCTGATCTGCGGGATCGGACCCGCGGTCTCGCTGTCCAGGCGGATGGGCTCCTTGATGCTGGCGGCCACGTTGAGGGTGGCGAGGGCCGCGACGGAGGCGCCGCTGACCATGACGACGGCGAGCGAGGCGGCAAGCACCTTGGCGATGTTGGCGAATGCGTTGGACCGCTTGAGCCTTCCGTGCCGGGCGATCGGGCTGGTCTGCTTCGATCGTTTCGAGCGGGGGCGCAATTGGTCGCTCACTCAGATCCTTTCGTCATTGTGCAGGTGCAGCGCCTCGCGGCGCGGAGGGCGTGGGATTCGAACCCACGAGACATTTCTGCCCACCAGTTTTCAAGACTGGCTCCATCGGCCGCTCGGACAGCCCTCCCGATTCAACGCGGGACCATCCCGTGACGGGCAGGATCCAACATCGAACTTCGCCCGATCTTAGCCGATCACGGAATATGTAGCCTGACACGCGAATCTGGCAAGCCGCTGATCGGCCTGCGCGGCCCGATACCGCCGGGACCTGCCGTCGAGTTAGAGGCTGCTGAGGACCACGGCCAGGCCGTCGTCCTGCACGCTCACGGTGAGCTCGCTGGCGGCCTCGAGGACCTCGTCCGGGGACTGGCCCATGGCCACGCCTCGGCCCTCCGCGCCCGCCCAGAGCAGCATGTCGATGTCATTGCGCCCATCACCGACGGCCATCACCCGGGTGCGCGGGATGCCGCACTCGGCACGGACCCGCTCCATGGCGGTGGCCTTGTTCACGCCGTCGGGGGCGATGTCGAGCCAGGCGGTCCAGCCGATCGCGTAGCTCACCCGGTTCAGGCCCATCTGCTCGACGACCGCCAGGAAGTCCTCCATATCGTGGTCGGGCGAGACGACGACGACGCGGGTGGCGTCGTGGCGCAGAAGCTCGTCGAACCCCACGTGCTCACTGTCGATGCCGATCGTGGCGTCGGGGAAGACCTCGGTGTACCTGTAGAAGCCGTGCTCGTCTTCCACCGCGTACCGCGCGTCCTTGAGGTGCGAGCGGATGGAGAGCAGCACGTCACTGGGGTCGAAGGTCTCGACCCATTCACGGCGATAGCCGGTCGGGGCATCCGCGTCACGGTGCAGCGTGATGGCGCCGTTGGAGCATACGACGAAACGCGGCGTGATCCCGAGGCGGTCCAGCACCGGGAGGGTGGCGGCGGCGCTTCTCCCGGTAGCGAGCATGATCTCGTGGCCGGCCTGGTGCACCCGGCGCACCTGGCGGATCACGGCCTCGCTGATGGTGCCGTCCTCGTGCAGGGTGGTGCCGTCGATGTCGAGGGCGACCAGCCAGGGCGCGTCGGTCGTGGGGCTCATCGGATGGGCGTGAGAACGTCGAGCCCGCCGAGGTAGGGGCGCAGGGCTTCCGGCACGAGAACCGAACCGTCGGCCTGCTGGTGCGTTTCCAGGATGGCGACGATCCAGCGGGTCGTGGCGAGGGTGCCGTTGAGGGTGGCGACCGGGGCGGTTTTGCCCGACTCGGTGCGGTAGCGGATGTCGAGGCGCCGGGCCTGGAAGGTGGTGCAGTTGCTGGTGCTGGTGAGCTCCCGGTAGGCGCCCTGGGTGGGCACCCAGGCCTCGATGTCGTACTTGCGGGCGGCGCTGGAACCCAGGTCGCCGGCAGCGACGTCGATCACCCGGTAGCTCAGGCCGAGGGCCTGCAGCATGCCCTCCTGCAGGGCGACGAGGCGGTTGTGCTCGGCCTCGGCGTTCTCGGGCAGTACGTAGGTGAACATCTCGAGCTTGTTGAACTGGTGCACCCGGATGATGCCGCGGGTGTCCTTGCCGCCCGACCCGGCTTCGCGGCGGTAGCAGGTGGACCAGCCGGCGTAGCGCAGCGGCCCGCCGGTGAGGTCGAGGATCTCGTCGCTGTGGTACCCGGCGAGGGCGACCTCGCTGGTGCCGGTGAGGTAGAGGTCGTCGGCGGGCAGGTGGTAGATCTCGTCGGCGTGCTCGCCGAGGAACCCGGTGCCGTCCATGATCTCCGGGCGCACCAGGGTGGGCGTGATCATCGGGATGAAATCGGCCGCGAGAGCGTGGTCCAGCGCCATGTTCATCAGCGCGATCTCGAGCCGGGCGCCGATGCCGCGCAGGAAGTAGAACCGGGCACCGGAGACCTTGGCGCCGCGGGCCATGTCGATGGCGCCGAGCATCTCGCCCAGTTCGAGGTGGTCGCGGGCTTCGAAGTCGAAGGTGGGGATCTCGCCGTGGGTGCGCAAGGTGGCGAAGTTGTCTTCGCCGCCGGCGGGCACGCCGTCGATGATGGGGTTGGCGATGGTGCGCATCACACTCGCGAAGCGGGCCTCGGCCTCGGCTGCGGTGACTCCGGCCGCCTTGACCTCAGCGGCCAGGCTCTGCGCCTGGGCGACGAGGGCCTTCTTCTCGGCGGGCGGCGCCTGTGCCACGGTCTTGCCGAAGGCGTTCTGCGAGGCACGCAGCGCCTCGAAGGCGGTGATCGAGGATCGCCGGTCGGCGTCCGCGGCGAGCGCGGCGTCGACGGCCTCAACAGAGTCGCCCCGCGCCTCCTGGGATCGCTTGACGAGGTCGGGATTTTCGCGTAGCAGCACCGGATCAATCACCCGGTCAGTCTACAAGCGCCAGCCGTTGCCCCCTTGCTAGCCTGTGCGGGTGCCAGCCTCCAGTTCCGGACCCAGCGACATCCCCTCGAGCGTGCGCCGTGCCGCGGTGGTCTACAACCCCGTGAAGACGGACGTCGACAGGTTGCGCCAGAGCGTGAACACCGCGGCCGCCGCCGCGGGCTGGGCCGAACCGCTCTGGTTGGAGACCTCGGTGGCAGACCCCGGCCAGCGGGTCGCGCGTCAGGCGCTCCGCCAGGGGGTGGCCATGGTGCTCGCCGCGGGCGGCGACGGCACCGTGCGTGCGGTGGCCGAGGCGTTGCGCGGTTCGGAGGTGGGCCTGGGCATCCTGCCGGTGGGCACCGGCAACCTGCTGGCCCGCAACCTGCAGCTGCCCCTGAACAGCCTCGACGACGCCATCAGCATCGCCTTCGCCGGCGCCGACAAGGCCATCGACCTCGGCGTAGCCTCGGTGACCTCGGTCGATAACAGCATCACCGACCATGTCTTCCTGGTGATGGCCGGACTCGGCCTTGACGCCCAGATGATCGCCGAGACCCGCCCCGACCTGAAGAAGCAGGTGGGTTGGCTGGCCTACGTGGACGCGGGCATGCGCGCCATCCCCAAGGCCGAACCGTTCCGGATCCGCTACAGCCTGGGCACCCGCAGCGAGCACCAGGCGCTGGTGAGCACCATCCTGATCGCCAACTGCGGGGTGCTGCCCGGAAACATCCAGTTCCTGCCCGACGCTCTTATCGACGACGGCGTTCTGGACATCGCCGTGCTGCAGCCCAAGGGCGTGCTGGGCTGGCTCAAGATCTGGCGCCGGGTGACCTGGCAGAACGGGGTGCTGCGGCGCTCCGCCGTGGGCCGGCGGATCATCGAGCTCACCGAGACCGACAACGAACGCGCGATGACCACCCTGGTGGGCACCGACATCCGGATCGTGCCGGACCAGCCGCAGCAATTCGAGTTGGACGGTGACGAATTCGGGCTGGTGAAAAGCGTGTTCCTCCGGGCGGATGCCGGCGCCCTGCTGGTGCGGGTGCCGGCCGGCCGTGCGGTCGACGCACAGATCCCGAACGGGTCGGTGGGTCGCTAGAGGCTCGGGGCGCTTCGGCGCCGGCGGTTTCGCCACACCCAGGCGTGCCAGAACAGCAGGCCGGAGAGGGTGGCCACACCCACGGTCAGAACCGACGGGGCGATCGAATAGCTCAGCTGCTGGATCAGCATGCCGAACGGCAGGGGACCGTTGCCGTTGTAGGAATAGCCCGCGAATGAGTAGGTCGCGGCCTGCGCCTGCAGGGTCACGGCTGCGACGGTAAACACGACACCGAGCACCCAGAGCAGCACGATGAACGGGTTCCATCTCGGGCCCTCCAGCTCGTCCTGGAACGTGTCACCGTCGAAGGCCAGGGTGTCGAGGTCGTCGAGCGCGTCGTCGGCGCCGGCGGCCGCGGTAGCAGCCGGATTCGCCGGCGGCTTGCCGATCAGCCCGGGCCGGGCGGGAGGCCGGGCAGGGGGCCGGGAGGCGTCGCCGGGTTGGTAACCGCGCTGGAATCTGGCGTCGTGCCGCGGGTCGAACGCCGGCCGGCCGGTCCCCCCGGGCTCGGTCACGCCGTCGGCTCCCCCGAGAGCAGGCCGCGCAGCCAGTCCCTGGCTTCGATGAAGACGCCGTCGTCATACCGGTCGGTGAACACGTTGGCCTGCTTGTCGGCCCGCGGATACGAGCCGAGGAAGATCACCTTGGGGCTGAAGCGGCGCAGGCCCAGCAGGGCGTCCGCCACCCGCTCGTCGAGGATGTGCCCGTCGGCGTCGATGACGAACCGGTACCGGCCGAGCGAATCACCGATCGGCCGGGACTGGATCAGGCTGAGGTTGACGCCGCGGGTGGCGAACTGCTCGAGCATCTCCAGCAGGGCACCGGCCCGGTCCTCCGGCAGCTCAACGATCACGCTGGTCTTGTCGGCACCGGTCGGCTCCGGGATCACGGTGGTGCGTCCCACGAGCACGAACCGGGTGACGGCGTTGGGGTTGTCGCCGATGTTGCGGGCGAGCACCACCAGGTCATGGTGCTTCTCGATGCCGGGCGGAGCGACGGCGGCATCCGCCGGTCCCGACTCGAACAGGGCGGCGGCGGCGGAGACATTGCTCGACGAGGGGATGTGTCCGTGCCTGGGCAGCGTTGCTTCGAGCCAACTGCGGCACTGCGCGTACGCCACCGGATGGGCGTTGACGATCTTGACGTCCTCGAGGGCGATTCCGGGCCTGGCGACGAGCACGAAGTTGACCGGCACCAGGTATTCGCCGATGATCCGCAGGTTCGGCACGCTGGCCAGGGCGTCCTGGGTGGCGCTCACCCCGCCGTCGACCGAATTCTCGATGGCGATCATGGCGGCGACGCTGCGGCCGCTCACGACATCGGCGAAGGCCTCCCCCACGTTGTTGACGGCCCGCCACGGCAGGCCCTTGGCCTGGGGGACCTGGGCGAGGGCGGCTTCGGTGAAGGTTCCCGCCGGTCCCAGGAAGCTGTAGTGCACATCGGGAGTCTCTGGCATGGCTCACAGCCTAGTTGGAGTGCAAGACTGGGCACTATGAACGCACGCGCAGGCACACCGGCCCAGAAATCCGATCTGATCGACGTTGAGGCCCTCATCAGGGCGTATTACGACCTCAAGCCGGATGTGTCGGTGCCCGCCCAGCGGGTCGTCTTCGGCACCTCCGGGCACCGCGGCAGCTCGCTGAACACCGCGTTCAACGAGAACCACATTCTCGCCACCACGCAGGCGATCGTGGAATACCGCGCCGGCCAGGGCATCACCGGCCCGCTGTTCATCGGCGCCGACACCCACGCGCTGAGCCAGCCGGCCACCACCACGGCCCTCGAGGTGCTCGTCGGCAACGGCGTGCGCGTTCTGGTCGACGAGTTCGACGACTTCGTGCCCACCCCGGCGCTCTCCCACGCGATCCTGGCCTACAACCGGGCCGGCCACGACGACCAGGCCGACGGCATCGTCGTCACGCCCAGCCACAACCCGCCCATGGATGGCGGCTTCAAGTACAACCCGCCGCACGGCGGACCGGCCGACAGCGACGCCACCTCGTGGATCGCCAACCGCGCCAACGAGATCATCGCCGACGAGATGCGCGCGGTGCGCATGGCCGAGCCGAGCGCCGTGGAGACCTACGACTTCCGCGGCCACTACGTCGACGACCTCGAGAACATCATCGACATGAAGGCCATCAAGGCCAGCGGCATCCGCATCGGCGCCGACCCGCTGGGCGGCGCGAGCGTGAACTACTGGGGCGCCATCCGCGACCGCTACGAGCTCGACCTCACCGTGGTCAACCCGCTGGTCGATCCCACCTGGGCGTTCATGACGCTCGACTGGGACGGCAAGATCCGCATGGACCCGTCCAGCCCCTCCGCGATGGCCTCGGTGCTGGCGCGGAAGGACGAGTTCGACATCCTCACCGGAAACGACGCCGACGCCGACCGGCACGGCATCGTCACCCCGGATGCCGGCCTGATGAACCCCAACCACTTCCTGGCCGTAGCCATCGACTACCTGTACAGCCACCGCGACGGCTGGCGGGCGGACGCCGCGATCGGCAAGACCCTGGTCTCCTCCACCATGATCGACCGCGTCGCCGGGTTCCTCGGCCGTGAGCTGTGGGAGGTCCCGGTGGGCTTCAAGTGGTTTGTTCCCGGCCTGATCGACGGCTCGGTCGCCTTCGGTGGCGAGGAGAGCGCCGGCGCGAGCTTCGTGCGCTTCGACGGCACGGTCTGGACCACCGACAAGGACGGCATCCTGCTGGCCCTGCTCGCCGCGGAGATCGCCGCCGTGACCGGCAAGTCGCCCAGCGTGCGGTACGCCGAGCTGGCCGAGCACTTCGGCGCCCCGGCATACGAGCGCATCGACGCCGTCGCCACGCCGGCGCAGAAGACAGCCCTCGGCAAGCTCGACGGCGCGGCCATCACCGCCACCGAGCTCGCCGGCGACAAGATCATCGGCGCGCTCAGCAACGCCCCGGGCAACGGCGCGGCCATCGGCGGGGTGAAGGTGTTCACCGAGTACGCCTGGTTCGCCGCCCGCCCCAGCGGCACCGAGGACGTCTACAAGATCTACGCCGAGTCGTTCAAGGGCCCGGAGCACCTCAAGCAGGTACAGATCGAGGCCAAGGCCATCGTCGACGCCGCGATCAGCTAGCCCGCACCCGCGAGTTGCGCAAAAATGCCCCGTCACGATCCGTGACGGGGCATTTTGCCGCCTGTGGGCGCACCGGGTTTGGCCGGGGGCTAGGGGATGCCCCAGTAGTACGCGGTTCCGCCCGGGTGCTTCTCGGTGATCGCGTAGTCGACCGAGAGGTAGTCGGTGTCGTCGGTGTGACCGGCGTAGTAGATCACGATGTCGTCGCCGGCGCCATCGATGCGGGAGACGATGGCGGTGTGGTCGCGGTCACCGCTGTTGTCCCAGTCGAATTGCACAACATCGCCGAGCTTCACCTGATCGCGCTGGTCGTCGGTCAGGGCGGTGGCCCGGCCGGAGTCCGCCAGGTAGTTCATGAATGCTGTCGAACTCACCCAGGGCGATGAGAAGTCGAAGTCGGAGCCGGTGCCGCTGGTCCACCAGTTCTCGTCCATGGCCCACCCCCTGGCCACCAGGGACTGGCTGGTGAAATTCACGCAGTCGTTTCCGGTGACCACGCCGTATTCGTCGGTGTTGTAGTCCTTCCAGTGCGCCAGCGCGTAACCCAGCTGAGCCTGCACCGCGGGGTCGACGTCGACGGGCGCGGCCGTGGTCGCCGGGGTTTCGCGCGGCGCGGCATCGGCCGAGACAGTGGCATCGGCCGCTGTGGAGCCGTCCTGGGCAGACCCGGTTCGATCCGCGCCGGACGTCGCCAGGGCCACGGTTCCAACGACGAGTCCGCCGAGGACCAGGGCGAGGACGCCGATCCGTGCTGGTCGAGCTACAGCCACAACTACCTCTATTCGGGGGGTGAAAACCTCAAGCCAACCACAGAATTTGGTGAAGAGTCTGGGACCGCGCCACGAGCCGCCGAGGGAGCGACCCGAGGCCGCTTTCGCACGTTAGACGACGCTCCAAAAGCTGACGTTGCCGCCGGCCAGCGCCAACGACTCGTCGACGGACCTGTAGTCGGTGTTGTTCGTGTGCCCGGCATAGTAAACTTCAACGCCCGCCGCGGTGTGCTCGACCCTGGTGACGATGCCCGTGTGGTCTTTGTCGCCGGAGTCGTCCCAATCGAACTGCACGATATCGCCCACCGTGACCTCGGCACGCTGCTCATTGGTCAGCGGTGTCGCACGTTCGGGATGGGCGGAGAGATAGGCGGCGAAGGCCGTGGAGCTGGCCCAGGCCGCGCTGTACTGGCCGGTGCCGAAGGACCACTCCGCGTCCATCGTCCAGCCGCGCGCGATGAGCGACTGGCTGGTGAAGTTCACGCAGTCGTTCCCGGCGATCGAGCCGTAGGCCTCGGTGTTGTAGTCCTGCCAGTGCGCCAGGACGTAGTCGATCTGGGCGGTGATCCTCGGGTCCGGCACGTAGGTGAAGGTGAGGGTCGGTGGCGTCGATTCCGCGGCGGCCGGTGCCACGGCAGCGAGGCCTGGGCCGGCCGCGGGTTCGATGGCCTGCGTGAGGGCCGCAGTGGCGGCGCTGCCGGCCGCGGCGTCATCGCCGGGGGTGCTCGTTCCGCCGGCCACCTGCACGGGTTCGCCGGCACCGGTGAAGACTGTCACAGCGACCGCACCGAGGTCGGTCGTGGCGGGTGTCTGCAGCGTCACGGTGTCCGCCGTCACCGACACCAGCTGGGCGGGCTTGTCGCCGAAGCTGGCGCTGGTCACGCCTTCGAGGTCGGTGCCGGAGACGGTCACCAGAGTGCCGCCGGTCACCGGTCCGGCCGGTGTTCCGTCGGCGGCGAGCACCGTGCTGCGGATGATCGGAACCGCCGGGGCGGTCACGGCGGGCATCGAGATGGTGGCAGTTGGCGTCGGGGCCGCCGAGACTGTGGGGGCGGCGGCGGCGTGGCCGGCCTCGGCCTTGAACGCACTGCCATCGATCACGAGGCCGGCGACGATCGCGACGACGGTGGTTCCGGCGGCGAGGCCGGCGACGATGACGAGGTGACGCTTCTGCCTGGCTCTCTTGTGCTGGCGTTTGAGCTGACGTCTGGTGGAAGTTCGGGAATCAAGAGCAGGATCGGGGCGCACAAATTCGTTTCTCGTCGGCGGCGTGGGGACCTGTCAGGAGAACATCCGCGCATGGCAAGACCCTGTGGAGAACCTCCGAAACCCATGCATGAGCATGGATTCAGCCGTTTGTTTCACCCGTACGACGGTGCGGCCGGAAGGCCGAAGAACTCCTCGAGGGTGGTGACGCCTTCGCTGTGCATTTCCGTGGCCAGGTCGATCCCGATGTACCGGAAATGCCAGGGCTCGAACTCGTAACCGGTCACCGGGATCTTGTCGGCGGGGTAGCGCAACAGGTAGCCGAATCGCCACGCGTTGGCGGCGAGCCACTGTCCATGCGGAGTGTCGGCGAAGCACGCGTTGAGAGAGCATTGGCCGGGCTGGGCGCTGATGTCGATGGTGAGACCGGTCTGGTGTTCGCTCGTGCCCGGCCGCGCGGTGCTCAGGTCGGCACCGGCCTGGCCGAGGTTGACGAGATCGTTGTTGTAGACCCGCGTCTGGGCGTCGAAGCTGCGATACGCGCTCTGGGACTGGAGTGCGAGGCCGGTCTCGGCCGTGAAGGCGGCGAAGAGCGACACGACGGCGTCGGATGCCTCCTGCCGGAGCTGCGGCGAGTTCGCGAACGGAACAGGGACGTCGACGAGGTCGTCTGGGCTGTAGTCGGTCGGGTTGAGCGGCCGGAGTTTGTCGACGACGACCCAGATACTGTTCGGGTCGTCGATCGAATGAGCCGCGCGGTCGAACGTGGGCGCCGGCGCCGGGTCGGGCGAGGCGGAGGGCGAGGGGCGTGGTTCGGCCGGCGGGGTGGCCGGCTCGGTCTTCGTCGGCGCGGCGGTTGTGGCCGGCGCGGATGCGGCGCGGCCGGTGAGACCGCCCAGGACTACGGCACCCCCGCCGATAAGCACCAGGAGCCCCGCCGTGACTGCCACAAGCGCGCGACGACGACGCACGCGCGGTGACGCCCCCCGGCGCGATTGTTCTAACACGATGCCGAGCATATCCTGCACCGGAGACGAGCGGCGCCCGGGCGGGGAATTCCATCGCCCAGCCTCCTGTTGTAGTGGGTATGCGAATTGTTATAGCTGGTGCACATGGAAAAATTGCTCGATTCCTCAGCCGGGAGCTGTCCCGCGACGGACACACGGTGATCGGGTTGATTCGCAATGAGGAGCAAAGCGCGGATCTGCTGCTTGACGGCGCCCAGCCCGTGCTGCTCGACCTGGAGAACAGCTCGGTCGACGCTGTGGCCGCGGTCCTGGCCGGTGCCGACGCCGCGGTCTTCGCGGCCGGAGCCGGTGCGGGCAGCGGCGATGCGCGTAAGAGCTCGGTCGACCTGGGCGCCTCGGTACTGCTGGCCGATGCGGCAGAGGCCGCCGGTGTACGCCGGTTCGTGCAGATTTCTTCCACCGGCGCCGACCTCGTGCGGGACGGCGTCACGCCAGACGGCGTGCCGGCCGACTTCGTGGCCTACCTCCGGGCCAAGCTCGGCGCCGAGGAGGACCTCGTGCGCCGTGACCTCGCCTGGACCATCGTGCGGCCGGGCACCCTCACCGACGACGAACCCACCGGTACCGTGCGCCTCGAGCGCACCGGCCCGGACGCAACCGGAGCCGTGCACCCGGAGACGACGGGCAGCATCCCCCGTGCGGATGTGGCCGCGGTACTGGCCGAGCTCCTGGGCACCGGTGCGGGTGATCGCGCCATCCTGCACCTCATCTCCGGGCCGGTTCCGGTGGCGGAAGCGGTCGCGGTCTTCGCCTGAGACCGGGGCCAGGCCGGTTCTTGACCCTCAAACGGGTTGATTTTGTAGCGCGAACATAACGAATCGGCCATCACTGCCGTTCCGTGAGAGCGCTCTCTTGACATGCCTCCGCGCGGGTTCTATGGTGGGCATCACACGTGAGAGCGCTCTCACAGCTTTCTTCGGCGGCGCTCCACACCACCAGCACCACACACACAAAGGAGTGACCGTGAAGCGTTTCCCTCGCCCCACGATTGTGGCCGCCGTCGCCGGCGCCGCAGCTTTCGCCCTGCTTGCCTCGGGCTGTGCGCCCGCAGGCGACTCGAGTGATGAGGGCGGCAAGATCAAGTTGACCGTCGCCACCTTCAACGAATTCGGCTACGAAGGCCTGTTCGAGAAGTACATGGAAGAAAACCCCGACATCACCGTCGTCGCCAAGAAGGCCGCGACGTCGAACGAGGCCCGCGACAACCTCACCACCCGGCTCGCCGCCGGCAGCGGCCTGAGCGATGTCGAAGCCATCGAGGTTGACTGGCTTCCTGAGCTCCTGCAGTACTCCGACCAGTTCGTCGACCTCAGCTCCGACGAGGTCGAGGGCCGCTGGCTCGAGTGGAAGGAAGCGTCGGCCACCGACGCCGACGGCAACCTGATCGCCTACGGCACCGACATCGGCCCGGAGGGCGTCTGCTACCGCTCCGACCTGTTCGCCGCCGCCGGCCTGCCCACCGACCGCGCCGAGGTCGCCACTCTCCTCGGTGACAGCTGGGACAGCTACTACGCAGCCGGTGCCACGTTCACCGCTGCCGGCACCAACGTGCCGTGGTTCGACTCCGCCGGAGCCACCTGGCAGGGCGTCATCAACCAGTTCGACAACGCCTACGAAGAGGATGACGGAACCGTCATCGCCACCGAGAACCCCGACGTGAAGGCCGCGTACAACAGCGTCCTCGACGCCAGCAGCACCCTCTCGGCTCACCTCCAGCAGTGGAGCGACGACTGGACCGCGAGCTTCCAGAACGATGGCTTCGCGACCATGCTGTGCCCGGGCTGGATGCTCGGCGTCATCGAAGGTAACGCCGCCGGCGTCACCGGCTGGGACATCGCCGACACCTTCCCCGGTGGCGGTGGCAACTGGGGCGGTTCGTACCTGACCGTTCCGGCTCAGTCCGAGCACCCCGAAGAAGCCAAGGCGCTGGCCGCCTGGCTGACCGCGCCGGAGCAGCAGCTCTCGGCGTTCGCCTCCAAGGGCACCTTCCCGAGCCAGGTCGAAGCTCTCGAGAGCCCCGAACTGCTCGAATCGACGAACGAGTTCTTCAACAACGCACCGGTCGGCCAGATCCTCGCCACCCGCGCCGCGGCCGTTGAGGTCACCCCGTTCAAGGGTGTGAAGTACTTCCCGATCAACGACGCCATGCAGCAGGCCCTCACCCGCGTCGAAGACGCGTCGATGACCCGCGAACAGTCGTGGGAACAGTTCGTAACTGACGTGAACGCGCTGGGCTAACCAGCCAGTTCGCCGCACGTCCGCAGTACCCGCCAGGTGGAGGCACCTGCCTCCACCTGGCTCCCTTTCGTTCAACCTGCTCCCACCCTCAAGGACTCGAATGACAGCCGCGACCGAAGTCGATGCCCGCGCGATCCGCCGCATCGCCTTCAACCACCGCCTTTCCCACTGGGACGTGAAGCTCTCCCCCTACCTTTACATCTCACCGTTTTTCATCGTCTTCGCACTGATCGGGCTGTTCCCCCTCGGGTACACGGCCTGGGTGTCGCTGCACGACTGGAACCTCATCGGTGGCCAGGGCGACTTCGTCGGTCTCGAGAACTTCCAGACCGTGCTCGCGCAGCCGTACTTCTGGATCTCGCTGCGCAACACCTTCAGCATCTTCCTGCTGTCGGCCATCCCCCAGGTGATCGCGGCCATCGCCATCGCCGCGGTGCTCGACTTCAACCTGCGCGGCAAGACCTTCTGGCGCATGGGCGTCCTGCTGCCCTACGTGGTGGCCCCCGTCGCCGTCGCCCTGATCTTCAACGACCTGTTCGGTGACAAGTACGGCGTCATCAACCAGCTGCTGAACACCGTCGGCCTCGAGTCCATCCGCTGGCACGTCGACGTCATTCCCAGTCACTTCGCGATCGCCACCATGGTCAACTTCCGCTGGACCGGCTACAACGCCCTGATCTTCCTGGCCGCCATGCAGGCCGTGCCCCGCGACTTCTACGAAGCCGCGATCATCGACGGCGCCGGCCGCTGGCGCACCTTCTGGTCGCTCACCGTTCCGCTGATGCGCCCCACCATCATCTTCGTGATCATCACCTCCACCATCGGTGGCCTGCAGATCTTCGACGAGCCGCGCATGTTCGACCAGTACGGCCAGGGCGGGGCCAGCCGGCAATGGCAGACGCTGACCCTCTACATCTACGAGTTGGGCTGGAACCAGCGGAACTTCGGCAGGGCCTCCGCCGTGTCGTGGCTCCTGTTCCTCATCATCATCCTGATCGCCGCGCTCAACTTCTACATCAGCCGGAAGATCAGCGCCACGAGCGACAAAGCCATCAAGGTTCGACCCATCAAGGCACGAGGAATCTCATGAGAAAGACACGTTCAATCGGCGGCCATGACCGCCGCCCGGGCTTCTGGGTCTATGGAGTCCTGATTGCCGTGCTGGTTGGATCGTTCTTCCCGATCTGGTGGTCCTTCCTGATCGGCAGCCAGGATGCGACCGCTATCAACAAGAACGGCATGATCTTCGTGCCCGGCGGCAACTTCTTCGCCAACGCCGCCACGGTCATCGACAGCATCCCGTTCTGGAACGCCCTGCTGAACAGCATCATCGTGTCCTCGGCCGTGGCCCTGAGCGTCGTGGCCTTCTCCACCCTGGCCGGCTACGCGTTCGCGAAGCTCAAGTTCCGCGGCCGCGAAGGCCTGCTCGTCTTCGTCATCGCCACCATGGCCGTGCCCACCCAGCTCGGCATCGTGCCGCTGTTCATCGTGATGTCACGGCTCGGCTGGACGGGCAGCCTCTGGGCCGTCATCGCTCCCGGCCTGGTCACCGCGTTCGGGGTGTTCTGGATGACCCAGTACCTCAAGGACGCCCTGCCCGACGAGCTCATCGAGGCCGTGCGCATGGACGGTGCCTCGATGATCCGCAGCTTCTGGCACGTGGGCCTGCCCGCGGCCCGGCCGGCCGCGGCGATGCTCGCCCTGTTCGCGTTCATCGGCACCTGGACGAACTTCTTCTGGCCGTTCATCGTGCTCGACCCCGGCAACCCCACCCTGCCGGTGGCCCTGCAGCAGCTGCAGGCCGCGTACTACGTGGACTACTCGCTGGTGCTCTCCGGTGTGGTGCTCTCGATCATCCCGCTGATCGTGCTCTTCGTCTTCCTGGGCAAGCAGCTGGTGGCCGGCATCATGCAGGGTGCGGTCAAGGGATGACCAGGGCCTTCCCGGCCGACTTCCTGTTCGGTGCGGCCACGGCCGCCTACCAGATCGAGGGCGCCGCCCACGACGACGGCCGCACCGACTCGATCTGGGATACCTTCAGCCGCATCCCCGGCGCCGTCGTCAACGCTGAAAACGGCGACGTCGCCTGCGACCACTATCACCGGTACGCCGGCGACGTGGCCGTGATGAAGGAGCTGGGCCTGCAGACCTACAGGTTCTCCACCTCGTGGTCCAGGGTCCGCCCCGACAACGGGCCGGTCAACCCGCAGGGCATCGACTTCTACTCCCGACTCGTCGACGAGCTGCTCGGTGCGGGCATCAAGCCGTGGCTCACCCTGTACCACTGGGATCTGCCCCAGGCGCTCGAGGAGAAGGGCGGCTGGGCCAACCGCGACACCGCGGAACTGTTCCGTGACTACGCCCTGTCCGTTCATGACGCCCTCGGCGACAGGGTCGGTGTCTGGACCACGCTCAACGAGCCGTGGTGTTCCGCGTTCGTCGGTTACACCGCCGGCGTGCACGCGCCCGGTCGGCAGAGCAAGACCGACGGGCTCGCCGCAGGCCACCACCTTCTGCTCGGTCACGGCCTGGCCGTGCAGGCCCTGCGCGAACGCGACCCCGGGCTGGAGCTCGGTATCACCCTGAACCTCACCGTGGCCAAGCCCGTCGACCCGGCCCGGCCCGGCGACGTGGACGCGGCCAGGCGGATCGACGGCCAGCTCAACAGGTTCTTCCTCGATCCGATCTTCCGGGGCAGTTACCCGGCCGACCTTCTCGACGACGTGGCCCACCTCGGCTTCACCGATCTCGTGCGGGACGGCGACCTCGCCCAGATCAGCCAGCCCCTGGACAGCTTCGGAGTGAACTACTACAACGGGTCGCTGGTCTCCGACCGGCCCACCGAGTCCGCGCAGCTCTCGCACGACCCCACCAACCGGGCGACCAGTTCGCCCTTCCCCGCCGCGGACGGCGTGTTCAACCATCCCCAGGGACTGCCGGTCACGGCCATGGACTGGGAAGTGCAGCCCGACGGGTTGCGCGAACTCCTGGTGCGCGTCGGGGCCGAGTACACCGGCCCGGCCGGTACCGACCTCTACGTCACCGAGAACGGCGCCGCGTATGACGACATCGTGGCGTCGGATGGCTCGGTGCACGACGCCGATCGCACCCGGTTCCTGCAGCTGCACCTCGACGCCGTCCTCGACGCCATCGACGAGGGTGTGGACGTGAAGGGCTACTTCTACTGGTCGCTGATGGACAACTACGAGTGGGCCTGGGGATACCAGAAACGCTTCGGCATCGTACGCGTTGACTACGACACCCAGGAGCGCACCATCAAGGACAGCGGTCGCGCCTACGCGGCCATCGTTGCGGCTCGCTCGCTGACCACGGCAGCGGAACCGGCTCTCGCAAAATAGAATGACCTTCATGACAACCGGAACGCGCCAGCCGCGTCCAGCGCAACCGACGCTCGAGCTGGTGGCTGAGGCCGCCGGCGTGTCCCGCGCCACCGTGAGCCGGGTGGTGAACGGTTCCACCAAGGTGAGTCCGGAGATCGTCGCGGTTGTCACCGCGGCGATCGAACGGCTGAACTACGTGCCCAACCGCGCCGCCCGGTCGCTCGCCAGCCGGCAGACCCAGGCCGTCGCCCTGGTCGTCCCCGAAGACATCACCAAATTCTTCGGTGACCCGTACTTCGCGGCCATCGTGCAGGGCATCACCCGGCGCCTCGACGAGAGCCAGTACATCCTCAACCTGCTCGTCGCCTCCAGCGATCCCAGCCACAAGACCATGCGGTACCTGCGCAGCGGCAACGTGGACGGCGCCCTGGTGGTCTCGCACCACACGCGTGACGAATTCCTGAGCGACATCGGGTCGCAGATCCCGCTGGTCTTCGGCGGCCGGCCGTCGGACCATTTCGGCCCGGACACGTACTACGTCGACGTCGACAATGTCGCCGGCGCGCAGGTCGGCACCCAGCACCTGCTCGACATCGGCCGGCGCCGCCTGGGCTCGATCACCGGCCCGATCGACATGCCCGCAGGCATCGACAGGCTCACCGGTTTCCAGCGCACGCTGGAGCAGGCCGGGCTGCCCTCCGGCGCCGTCGAGCACGCCGACTTCACGGCCGTCTCCGCCGCCGCCGCGATGCGCCGGCTGCTCGAGCGCCGGTCCGACCTCGACGGGCTCTTCGTGGCCAGCGACCTGATGGCCACCGGCGCCCTCGACGTGCTGCGCGAGCAGGGCTACGCGGTGCCGGACGACATCGCGATCGTGGCCTTCGACGACAGTCCGGCCGCGATCGGGGCCGCCGTGCCGCTGACGACGATCAGCCAGCCGTCCGCCGAGATGGGCTTTGCCATGGCCGACATGCTGCTGCGGCTGCTCACCGGTGACACCGATGTTCCACGCCGCAACATCATGCCGACCCGGCTCATCCGGCGCGCCTCGGCCTGATCCTCAGGCTGCGCGGCCTGACCCGACGCGCCTAATCGAGCTGCGGCATGACCTCGCGGGCGAGGAAATCGAGGTGATCGAGGTCGGCCAGGTCCATGATCTGCAGGTAGACGCACTCCACACCGTCGGCGGCGAGGGATCCCAGCCTGTCGACGACCTCGCCGGCGGTCCCGGCGATCCCGTGCTCGCGGAGCTCGGCGGGCTCCCTGCCCACGGCTGCAGCCCGGCGGGCGAACTCGGCCTCGTCGGCTCCGGCGACCGCGATGAGCGCCGCCGAGTAGACCAGTTCCTGCGGGTCACGTCCGACGGCCTCGCAGGCCGCTCGCACCCCGGCGAACTTTCCGGGGATATCGGCGAAGTCGGGGAACGGCAGGTTGAATTCCGTGGCGAACCGCGCGGCCATCGCCGGGGTGCGCTTGGCTCCGCCGCCACCCACGATCACGGGCACACGCGACTGCGTGGGCTTGGGCAGGGCGGGCGAGTCGACGAGGGTGTAGTGCTCGCCGGCGAAGCTGTAGGTCTCACCGACGGGAGTGCCCCACAGGCCGGTGATCACTTCGAGCTGTTCCTCGAGCATGCCGAACCGCTTGGCCGGGAACGGGATGCCGTAAGCCAGGTGTTCCTGTTCGAACCAGCCGGTGCCCAGGCCCAGCTCCACGCGTCCGCCCGACATCTGGTCGACCTGGGCGACCTGAATGGCCAGGACCCCCGGCGGGCGGTAGGTGAGCGACGACACCAGGGTGCCGAGGCGGATGCGCTCGGTCTCGCGCGCCAGCCCGGCCAGGGTGGTCCAGGCATCCGTCGGCCCGGGCAGCCCGGAGACGTGATCGCCCATGGCGAGGTAGTGGTCAGAGCGGAAGAATGCGTCGAAGCCGAGCGTCTCGGTGGCCTGCGCGACCGCGAGGAGGTCGTCGTAGCTGGCGCCCTGCTGGGGCTCGGTGAAAATGCGGAGTCTCATGCTCCCAGTCTTGCTTCCAGACCGGAGTCGACGAAATCCACGCCGGGCAGGGCGCCGAGCCTCTCGTGCATCACGGCGAGCGATTCCGGGTTCTGGTCGATGAGCAGGAATTTGCGCCCCAGGGCGGCCGCGACAGCACCCGTCGTGCCGCTGCCGGCGAAGAAGTCCAGCACCCAGTCGCCCTCACGGCTGGACGCCTGGATCATGCGCCGCAGGATCCCGACGGGCTTCTGGGTGGGGTAGCCGGTCTTCTCCTTGCCCGTGGGCGAGACGATGGTGTGCCACCAGACATCCGTGGGGAGCTTGCCCTTGGCCACCTTCTCCGGTGTGACCAGCCCCGGCGCCATGTAGGGCTCGCGGTCCACGGTGCTGGAGTCGAAGTAGTAGCCCTTCGGGTTCTTCACGTAGACCAGGATCGTGTCGTGTTTGGTGGGCCAGCGGTTCTTCGATTTGGCACCGTAGTCGTAGGCCCAGATCAACTCGTTGAGGAAGCAGTCCCGGCCGAAGAGCGCGTCGAGGAGCACCTTGGCGTAGTGCGCTTCACGGTAGTCCAGGTGCAGGTAGAGCGTGCCGTCGTCGGCGAGCAGCCGCCAGGCCTCGATCAATCGGGGCTCCAGGAACGCCCAGTAGTCCTCGAACTGGTCGTCGTAGCCGAGCAGATCGCCCTTGATGCGCTCGTAGCGTTGGCCCTTGAACCCGGTGATGGTGCCCGTGGCGTGCGCGCCGCTGGCCAGGGTGCTCCGCACCGAGGTGGTGGACTGCCGCTTCTGGCTGCGGCCGGTGTTGAACGGCGGATCGAGGTAGATGAGAGTGAACGCGGCGTCGGGCAGCGTCGGCAGCACAACCAGGTTGTCTGCCTCGATGACCCTGCTGGGAGAGGACTGAGTCCACGCGTTTGGCATTCCCTCATTCTGTCAGTCGGCTTACGCTGTTCCGATGACAAGTGAAGAGATGACGCGTGACGACACCACCGCGCACGTCAAGCACGAACCGGACCTCTCGCGCTACACGCTGTGGCAGGACGGCGAACCGGTGGGCCTGGCCGACTACAGGCTGGTGGGCCAGGAACTGAAGTTCACCCACACCGAGATCGACCCGGCCAAGCGCGCACACGGGCTGGCGAGCATCCTCATCGAGCAGGCGCTCGATGACGTGCGCACCCGCACCGACCTCACCGTGGTGGCGGCGTGCCCGTTCGTCGCGGACTGGATTGACCAGCACGCCGAATACCAGGACCTGCTCATCCGCGGCACGTAACGCGGTGCTCGCCGGGGGCCGTGCGGGTTAGGGGACGCGGCCGATCCAGGCGTCGGTGCTGAATTTACTCTCCACCAGGTCGGCGGCCTTGGCGTATTCCTCGTCGGTGATGTCGCCGGGTTTCGCGCCGTACAGGCTGGTGAAGGTCTGCTTCATGCGGTCGATGATCTCGGCGCGGCTGAGGCCCGTCTGGCTGCGGAGCGGATCCACCCGCTTGGCGGCGCTGGTGATGCCCTTGTCGCTGAGCTTCTCCCGGCCGATACGCAGCACCTGCACCATCTTCTCGCCGTCCATGTCGTAGCTCATCGTCACGTGGTGCAGCACGGCGCCGCTGCCGAGGCGTTTCTGGGCGGCCCCGCCGATCTTTCCGGTGGGGCTCGTGATGTCGTTGAGCGGCTGGTAGTGCGCGTCGATGCCCAGCGACTTGAGTGCCGTGATGACCCATTCGTCGAGGAAGGCGTACGAGTCGGCGAAGCTCATGCCGTGCACGAGCTCGGTAGGCGCGTAGATCGAGTAGGTGATCACCGAACCGGCCTCCATGAACATGGCACCGCCGCCGGAGACCCGGCGCACCACGGTGAAGCCGTGCTTTTCGGCGTTGACCGGGTCGACCTCGTTCTTCAGCGACTGGAAGCTGCCGATCACGACGGCCGGTTCATTCCACTCCCAGATGCGCAGGGTGGGGCTGCGTCGGCCCTCGCCGACCTCGACCGCGAGCACCTCATCGAGCGCCATCTGCATGACCGGGGGCACGGCCTTGGTGTGGATGATCTGCCACTCGTAGTCCCGCCAGCCGCTGGCGTGCGCGAGCGAACGACGCACGGCGACGGCGACCGACTCCGGTGAGAAGCCGAGCAGGGTGGCCTGGGGCGGCAACGCGGCACGCACCGCAGCGGCGATGGTGGCGGCGTCACTGTCGGCGGCGAGGCCGTTCACCGCGGCGTTGATGTCCTCGAGGGCGTCATCAGGCTCGAGAAAGAAATCACCGGCCAGGCGAAAATCGGTGATGAGATTGTCGACGACATTCAGATCGACCACAACGAGTTTGCCGCCCGGGACCTTGTATTCACCATGCATGTGCCCAGCCTAATCGTCGGCCGGAGCCTCCGAGACGGCGGCCGGGAGGTGCGCGTCGAGCCAGGATACGAGGTCGGCCAGCACCTCGTCGCGGTTGGTCTCATTGAGAACCTCATGCCGGGCACCGGGGTACACGATCAGGCGCACATCCCGCAGGCCCGACCGGCGCCTGAAGGCGTCCGCAAGTTTGCGGGCGCTGCGTTCCCCGCCCACGGGGTCGTCGCCGCCCACCTGGATGAGCACGGGCAGGGCCGCGGGGAGCCGCCGGGCGGGGCTGCCGAGGATGCGGAGGGCGTCGCGCAGGCCGAAGAGCTGGGCCAGCGGCACGCTCGTCGTGAGCGGGTCGGCCACGAACGCCGCCGCGACCGCCGGATCCCGGCTGAGCCACTCGGCGCCGGTCGAGCCGAGGTGCCGGTGCCTGGCGTTGAGATCGCCGCTGTTGAGGTAGCCGGGCCAGCGGTAGGCGGTGCCGGTGAGCACGACAGCCTGATAGTCCTCCGGATACCGGTTGAGGATCATCTGCGCCATGAACGACCCCCAGCTGTGGCCGAGCAGCACCAGGGGAACCGGCGGGCGCCCGTGCTGCTCGCCCTGAACCGCCGTCTGTTCGAGGACCGCCTGGCGGATCATGCCGGTGAAGGCGTGCACGGCGGAGACCGCCGCGCGCAGGCCGCCAACGCCGAGCCGACCGAGCTGGGTGGCATCGCCACCGTGCTGCAGCATCCCGGTCTGGCCGTGCCCACGGTGATCGTCGGCATAGACGGAGTAGCCGGCCGCGTTGAGCGCGCGGGCCACCTCCCGGTAACGCAGGGCGTGTTCGCCGACCCCGTGCACGAGTTGCACGATGGCACGCGGGTTGTCGACCGGCCAGGCGTAGTAGACGATCCGGACGCCGTATTCATCGGTGAAGGTGGGCACGCGCTCATTCTGCCGTACAACCAGCCCGCCTGTCCCACCCTTCTGCTCCCCGTGGCCGCCGCGCCGATCTCACACGGATCAGGCCGAGCGGGAATCATTAGCATGGCTAATTTGTTAGGCTAAGTAATCATGTCAGAGAGTCCCATTGCGCCCAGTCCCCCAGCCCCAGCCCCAGCCCACGCGCCAGCACCGGCCCCCGCGGCGGCGCACGCGCACACCAAGCGCCGCTCCGTCGCAGAGTTGAGCCACGATTTCAGGCTCGCCAACGGTCGGCTGGCCCGCCGGGTGCGCCAGGAGCAGGCCGACAACGAACTCACCAGCGGCCAGTTCTCGGCCCTCGGCGCGGTCTTCAGGCTCGGCCCGATGACCCTGAGTGCGCTCAGCGAGGAGGAACGGGTCACCCCGCCCTCGATGAACCGCACCGTGAACGCCCTCGTCGAGGCCGGCCTGGTCGACCGCGCCGGCTCCGCCGAGGACGGCCGCAAGGTTGTGCTCACGGCCACCGCCACCGGGATGACCCTCGTGCGCGAAACCCGCAGACGCCGAGACGACTGGATCGCCAAGCGCATCCTGCGGCTGACACCCGAACAACGTCAGGTCCTGGCGTCCGCCACCGAAATCATGAAGGAGCTCGCCAACAGTTGAGTGCAATGTTCCGCTCCCTGAGCGTGGTCAACTACCGGATCTGGTTCGCCGGCGCCCTGGTGTCCAATGTGGGCACCTGGATGCAGCGCACGGCCCAGGACTGGATCGTGCTGACCCAGCTCACCGACTACAACGCCACCGCGGTGGGCATCGTGATGGCCCTGCAATTCGGGCCACAACTGGTGCTGATGCCGTGGTCGGGCCTCATCGCCGACAGGTTCGACAGGCGCAAGCTACTGATGCTCACCCAGGCCCTGATGGGCCTGCTCGCGCTGGGCCTCGGCCTGATCACCATCACCGGCGTCGTCGAGCTGTGGCACGTCTACCTCTTCGCCCTCGGCCTGGGCGTTGTTGCCGCCATCGACGCCCCCGCCCGGCAGACCTTCGTTTCCGAGCTCGTACCCGACGACAACCTCTCGAACGCCGTGGCGCTGAACTCGGCCTCGTTCAACGGCGCACGGCTGATCGGCCCCGCCGCGGCCGGCCTCCTCACCGTCGCCGTCGGCGCCGGCTGGGTGTTCATGATCAACGCCGTCACCTTCGCCTTCACCGTCGCCGCCATGACGCTGCTGCGCACCAAGCAACTCCGCAAACAGCCGCGCGCACCTCGTGAACGTGGCCAACTCATGGCCGGATTCAGGTACGTCTGGCATCGGCCCGACATCGTCGCGGTGCTGATCACGGTGTTCCTGGTAGGCACGTTCGGCTTCAACTTCGCCATCTTCACCTCGACCATGGCCACCGTGGAGTTCGGCATGGGCGCCAGCGAGTTCGGCATGCTCAGCTCGATCATGGCCGTGGGCAGCGTGGCCGGCGCCCTGCTCTCTGCCCGGCGCAGCCGCCCCCGGATGCGCCTGGTGGTGGGCGGTGCCTTCTTCTTCGGCCTCACCTGCACCATCGCCGCTCTGATGCCCAGCTACATCGCCTTCGCGATCTCGCTCGCGTTCGTCGGGCTCACCTCGCTGACCCTGATGACGACCGCGAACGCCTACGTGCAGACCACCACCGAGCCCGCCATGCGCGGCCGGGTGATGGCGCTGTACATGGCCATCTTCGCCGGCGGCACCCCGCTCGGCGCCCCGCTGGTCGGCTGGATCGCCGACCAGTACGGCCCCCGCTGGGCCATCGGCGTCGCCGCGGCATCCGGGCTGCTCGCGGCCGCCGCGGTGATGTTCTGGATGATCAGGTACCAGCGCCTGCGGGTACGCATCCGCCCCCGCACCACGCCCCGCACCGCGCGGGTGCACGTGCGGCACCGCGGCGACGGCCATCCGCTCACCTCGGCCATTCGCACCGTCACGGACAGGGCAGCCGCTGCCGCGCGCGAGCGCGACCGCGAGACCGCGACCCGGGAGATCGCGGTGACCGAAGCCACCGGGCCGCGCTAGCCCAGCACCGGCGGTCAGCCCCCGGTCGACGCCCGGATGATGAGTTCGGGCTGGAACACGATCTGCTCGTGCTCGCCTTCCGCTCCGTTGGCGGCCTCGCGCAGCAACAGGTCGACCGCTGTGTGGCCGATCAGTTCGCTCGGCTGACGGATGGACGAGAGCGGTACGACAGCCGCCGACGCGAACGCGATGTCGTCGTAGCCGATCAGGGCGATGGCGCCGGGCACCTGAACGTCTCCGTTCATGTTCAACGCCTGGAGCACGCCCATCGCGAGCAGGTCGTTCGCCGCGAAGATCGCGTCGGGCCGCTCACTTGCCGCCCTGGCCATCACCGATTCGCCCGCCCTGCGCCCCTCCAGCACCGACAGCGCGGTGGTCTCGATCACCTCGAGGGTCGCACCCGCCTGCTCGGCGACGGCCGATCTCGCTCCCGCGAGCCTGTCGGTCACCTGCCGCAGGCTCGCGGGTCCGCCCACGAAGGCCAGCCGGCGCCTGCCCCGCTCGAGCAGGTGGCGCGCGGCGGTGTACCCCCCGGCCGGGTCATCGACCGACACCGAGGAGAAATTGCGGTTCTCGGCCTGGCGGTCGAGGAGCACGGTTGGCGTGCCCCGCTCACGCAGCCGGGCCAGGCGCTCGGTCGTGTCACCGATGGGCGAGATCAGTACCCCGTGCACCCGCTGCTCCTCGAAGAGGTCCAGGTACGCGTTCTCGCGCACGGCGTCGTCGTCGCTGTTGCCGAGGAGCACCGTGAGGCCCGCCTCGGCAGCGCGGTTCTCGGCACCGCGCGCCAGGTCGGTGAAGAACGGGTTGCCCACGTCGAGCACGACCAGGCCGATGCTGCGGCTGCGGCCGGCCCGCAGCTGCCGGGCGGCGTCATTACGCACGAAGCCCAGCGCGAGGATCGCGGCCTGCACCCGTTCGACGGTGTCCGGCGACACCTTCTCCGGACGGTTCATCACATTGGAGACCGTGCCGACGGACACCTTCGCCAGAGCCGCCACCTCGCGCACGCTGACCACCATCTGAGCCCTTTCGTTGCCGCTGTGGCTCCACCCTAGCGCCCGTGACAAAGTCGTTGCTTGACAGTCTCTCGTCGTCGACCTATATTCATCACCAGTCGATTAAAACGATTCAATCACACTTCCCTCCTTCAGCGTCGAAGATAGGTCCTGCCCATGACGATCAGCCCCGGCGTGTCCGGCCCCGCCGCCCTCGAGCTTCAAAACGTCGCCAAGTCCTTCGGCCCCGTGGTCGCCCTCTCGAGCGCCGACCTCACGGTGCAGATGAATTCCATCCACGCCCTGGTCGGCGAGAACGGTGCCGGCAAGTCCACCCTCGTGAAGATCATCGCGGGGCTCTACCAGCGCGACGCCGGGGAGTTCCTGCTCCGCGGCGAGAGCGTCGACTTCACCTCCACGGCCCAGTCGAAGGCCGCCGGTATCGCCGTGATCTACCAGGAGCCCACGCTGTTTCCCGACCTCTCGGTCACCGAGAACATCTTCATGGGCCGCCAGCCCACCAACCGATTCGGCCGCATCGACCGCAAACGGATGCGCGCCGAGGTGCAGGAGCTCTTCGCCCGCCTCTCTGTGCGGATGAACCCCGACCGGCCCGCAGAGGGACTCTCGATCGCCGACCAGCAGATCATCGAAATCTCCAAGGCCATCTCCCTCGACGCCAGGGTGCTCATCATGGACGAGCCCACCGCCGCCCTCAGCGGCGTCGAGGTGGAGCGATTGTTCGCCGTTGCCCGCAGCCTGCGGGACGAAGGCCGGGCGATAGTGTTCATCTCCCACCGTTTCGACGAGGTCTTCGCGCTCTGCGACACCATCACCGTGATGCGCGACGGCCGCTACATCTCGACGGACAAAATCGAGGACACCAGCGTGAACGAGATCGTGCGCCGGATGGTGGGCCGCGACATCACCGAACTCTTCCCCAAGCAGGCGGCCGCGATCGGCGAGACGGTGCTCGAGGTGACCGGCCTCACCTCGGCCGGAGTGTTCCACGACATCAGCTTCTCGGTCGCGAGCGGCGAGATCGTGGGCTTGGCCGGGCTCGTCGGCGCCGGGCGCAGCGAGGTCGCCAGGGCCGTGTTCGGGGTGGACGGCTACGACTCCGGCACCGTCACCATGGGTGCCAAGCGTGTTCCGCGGCGGAACCCGGTGGCGGCCATGAACCTCGGGCTCGCCCTGGTCCCGGAGGACCGGCGCAAACAGGGCCTGGTGATCGACTCCAGCGTCGCCCGCAACACCACGATGTCCATCCAGCGGACCCTCACCAGGGGCGGCCTAATTTCCTCCGCCGCCGAGAACGCCGCCGCCCGGATCTGGGCCAGCCGCCTCGAAGTGAAAACCAACGCTCTCGACACCGTCGCCGGCACGCTCAGCGGCGGCAACCAACAGAAGGTCGTGCTGGCGAAATGGCTGGCCACCGATCCACGGGTGCTCATCATCGACGAACCCACCCGCGGCATCGACATCGGCACCAAGGCCGAGGTGCACCGCCTGCTCTCCGAGCTTGCCGGGCAGGGCCTCGCGATCCTGATGATCTCCTCCGAGCTACCCGAGGTGCTCGGCATGGCGGACAGGGTGCTCGTGATGCGCGAGGGCCGCATCACCGCCGACATCAGCCGGGCCGATGCCACCTCCGAGACCGTCATGTACGCCGCCACCCACGCAACGGAGCACGCCAAGTGACCACCACCCTGACCCCACCCAGGACGCATCCGCTGCGACGCGGCCTCACCTCGTTCGTGCGCGCCCGCGAGACGAGCATCCTGCTCGCCCTGATCCTCGTGATCGTGGCCGCCACGGCCGTGAACCCCAACTTCATCTTCAGCTCGGATGGCTGGCGTGACCTGCTGCTGACCCCGTCCATCCTCATCCTCGTGGCCATCGGCCAGGCGATCGTGATCATCACCCGCAGCGTCGACCTCTCGGTCGGGTCGGTGCTCGGCCTCACGGCGTACCTGACCGGGCGGCTGTTCATCGACATCCCGGGCATCCCGATCGTGGCGGTCTTCCTGGCCGGCATCGTCTTCGGCGGCCTGCTCGGCCTGATCAACGGCGCCCTGGTGGCCTTCGCCCGGGTGCCGGCCCTCGTGATCACGCTGGGCACCCTGTATGCCTATCGGGGCATAAACGTGCTCTGGGCGGGCAGCGACCGGATCAACGCGTCCGACATGCCCAAGGACTTCCTCGCCCTCGGCACCGGGTCGCTCCTCGGCATCCCCCTGCTCACCATCATCGCCCTGGTGGTCCTGGCGGCCGCCGGTTGGTACATGCGCAACACCCGCGGCGGGCGGGAGTTCTACGCGATCGGCTCGGAACCCGCCGCCGCCGAGCTCTATGGCCTCAAGGTGACCCGGCGCATCCTCATCGCGTTCGTGGCCTGCGGGGCCCTGGCCGGGCTGGCCGGTGTGCTCTACGCCGCCCGGTACGGCACGATCAACTCGCAGGCCGGCAGCGGGTTCGAACTCGATGCCGTCGGCGCGGCCGTCATCGGAGGCGTCGCCATCTTCGGCGGCAGCGGAACCGTGTGGGGCGCCGCCCTCGGCGCCGCCCTCCTGCTCACCATCAACCGGGCACTGCCGATCCTGGGCGTGCCCGACTTCTGGCAGCGTGCCGTCGTCGGCGCCCTCATCATCGGGGCCATCGTCCTGGACCGCATCCTGGCCCTGCGACAAACGCGCAAGCTCCTGGAAGAAAGGGACGACACCCATGAGTGACACGACCCTCGCCGGCACCGGCGCCACGCGCACCTACCGGGACTACGGGCATCCCCTCTGGCGCCGTCTGCTCGTCAGCCGCGAGAGCGCCGTGATCCTGCTGCTGCTGCTCGTGATCGGCGTCGCCATGCTGCGGGTGAACAACTTCGGCAGCCCGCTCACGATGACCTACCTGCTGCTGGATGTCGCTCCGATCCTGCTGATCGCGCTGCCGATGACCCTCATCATCATCACGGGCGAGATCGACCTGTCCGTGGCCAGCATGGTCGGACTCAGCAGCGTGCTCGTCGGGATCCTGCACCAGGGTGGCCTGAGCATCCCCGTTGCCGGACTCATCGCCGTCATCGTGGGCTGCATCGGCGGAGCGATCAACGGCTTCCTGGTCACCGTGGTCGGGCTGCCCTCCCTGGCCGTCACCATCGGCTCGCTGGCGCTCTATCGCGGGCTGGCCGTCGGCCTGCTGGGCACCACGGCGGTCACCGACTTCCCGCAATTCTGGACCGATCTGGCCAAGTCGAAGATCGGCGGCACCGCGCTGCCCAGCATCATCGTGCCCTTCCTGGTCCTGCTGGTGGTCTTCGCGCTCCTGCTGCACTTCACGCCGTTCGGCCGTGGCATCTACTCGATCGGACTGAGCTCGGAGGCGGCCACCTTTTCCGGGGTCAACGTGAACCGCACCAAATTCATCCTCTTCGTGCTCGCCGGCGCCGTGTCGGCGTTCGCCGGCATCTACTACACACTGCGATTCGGCAGCGCCCGCGGCGACAACGCCACCGGCCTCGAACTGCAGGTGATCGCCGCCGTCCTCCTCGGCGGGGTGTCCATCTTCGGTGGTCGTGGTGCTCTGCACGGCGTGATCGCCGGGGTGCTGCTCATCGGCGTCCTCGGCAGCGCGCTGCGGCTGGCCAACGTGACCGCCGATGTCATCAACATCATCACGGGAGTGCTCCTCGTGCTCTCGGTGGTGTCCACCAGCGTCCTGGTCTGGCTGCAGAACACCTGGCAGAAGTCCCGGAGATCCGCCCGCAATCGCACAGCCCAACACTCACCGCATTGAAAGGAAGAACACTGATGTTGTTTCGCACCCACAACACGCGCAAGACCCGCACAGCAGCCGTCGCCGCCATCGCCCTGAGCCTCGCGCTCGTCGCCACCGGCTGCTCGGCCGAGTCCGGCACCTCGGGGGGAACCGACGGCGGCGGCGACGCCAACCTGGCGATCACGTTCCTGCCCAAGAACCTCGGCAACCCCTACTTCGACACCTCCGACGCCGGCGGCGAGACGGCCATCAAGGAGTTCGGCGGCACCTTCGCCGAGGTCGGCCCCGTTGAGGCCACCCCGGACGGCCAGGTCAGCTACATCAACACCCTCACCCAGCAGGGAGTGGGCGCGATCGTGGTCTCCGCCAACGACCCCAAGGCCATCGGCGGCGCCCTCACCGAGGCGCGCGACGCCGGGGTCAAGGTCGTCACCTTCGACTCGGACACCGACCCCGAGTACCGCGATGTCTTCATCAACCAGGCCGACGCCGAGGGCATCGCCAAGGTGCAGGTCGACCTCATCGCGGAGCAGATCGGCGACGCCGGCGAAGTGGCCATCCTCTCGGCCTCGGCCAACGCGACGAACCAGAACGCCTGGATCAAACTGATGGAAGAGGAGCTGGCCACGAACCACCCGAACATCACCCTGGTCGAGACGGTCTACGGCGACGACGACGACCAGACCTCGTTCGACAAGACGGCGGCGCTGCTGCAGAGCCACCCGAACCTGAAGGGCATCATGTCGCCCACGACGGTGGGCATCGCGGCCGCCGCCCGGTACCTGCAGACCTCCGAGTACAAGGGCACCGTGGCGCTGACCGGCCTGGGCACCCCGAACCAGCTGCGCGACTACATCGAGGACGGCACCGTCACCGCTTTCGCGCTGTGGAACCCGGCCGACCTGGGCTACCTGGCTGCCTACGCGGCCAAGGCGCTCATCGAGGGTGACATCACCGGTGCGGACGGCGACAGCTTCGACGCCGGCGAACTGGGCGAGTTCACCGTCGGCGCCGACGGTGTCGTGCTCCTCGGCGACCCGTTCGTCTTCGACAAGGCGAACATCGGGGACTTCGACTTCTAGCGGTCCCCCCGGGGCGGGCCGTCACCGTGGCGGCCCGCCCACCCGTCGAAAGGACACCCCAGTGCAACGCGTCTGCTTCCAGCTCCAGGTGAAACCCGACCGCATCGAGGAGTACACCAGGCGCCACGCTGAGGTTTGGCCGGAGATGCTCGACGCGTTGCGGGACACCGGGTGGAGCAACTACTCGTTGTTTCTCCGCGACGACGGGCTCCTCATCGGATACGTCGAGACCCCCTCGCTCGAGGCCGCACAGGCCGGCATGGCGCGCACCGCGGTCAACGCCCGCTGGCAGGCCGAGATGGCCGAGTTCTTCGTGAATCTCGGCGGGACGCCCGATCAGGGCTTCCTCCAGTTGCGAGAGGTCTTCCACCTCGAGGATCAGCTGGGTCAGGGCAGCACGACTTGACGGAATTGAAACGATTCATTTAGACTCACACACACCTCCAAGCGATCACAGAGAAGTGACCCCCATGACGACATTCGATTCCATCACCCCCCAGCTCGCCACCCAGGCCATCGAGCTTCCGTCCTGGGCGTTCGGCAACTCCGGCACCCGGTTCAAGGTCTTCTCCACGCCGGGCACGCCCCGCACCATCCAGGAGAAGATCGCGGACGCCGCCACCGTGCACCGGCACACCGGCCTGGCCCCCTCCGTAGCGCTGCACATCCCCTGGGACAAGGTGGAGGACTACGACGCTCTCCGCGACGTCGCCGGCGAGCGCGGCCTGGCTCTCGGCACGGTCAACTCGAACACCTTCCAGGACGACGCCTACAAGTTCGGCAGCCTCACCCACACGGATGCCGCCGTGCGCCAGAAGGCCATCGACCACCACTTCGATTGCATCGACATCATGCACGCCACCGGGTCGCAGGACCTCAAGATCTGGCTCGCCGACGGCACCAACTACCCCGGGCAGGGCGACATCCGCGGGCGCCAGGACCGACTCGCCGAGTCGCTGCAGACGATCTACGGCCGGATCGGCGAGAACCAGCGGCTGGTACTCGAGTACAAGTTCTTCGAACCCGCTTTTTATCACACCGACGTGCCCGACTGGGGAACGTCCTACGCCCAGGTGAGCGCCCTCGGCGAGCGCGCCCTGGTCTGCCTGGACACCGGCCACCACGCCCCGGGCACCAACATCGAGTTCATCGTCGCCCAGCTGCTGCGGCTGGGCAAACTCGGCTCCTTCGACTTCAACTCCCGCTTCTACGCCGACGACGACCTCATCGTCGGCGCGGCGGACCCGTTCCAGCTGTTCCGCATCCTCTACGAGGTCATCCGCGGCGGCGGTTACGGGCCCGACTCCCCCGTCGCCTTCATGCTCGACCAGTGCCACAACGTCGAAGACAAGATCCCCGGCCAGATCCGCTCGGTGCTCAACGTGCAGGAAATGACCGCCCGCGCGCTCCTCGTGGACGGCTCCGCGCTGCGCGCCGCCCAGGACGCCGGCGACGTACTCGGCGCCAACGCCATCCTGATGGACGCCTTCTACACCGACGTGCGCCCGGACCTCGCCGCGTGGCGTGAGTCCCGCGGGCTGCCCGCCGACCCCATGGCCGCCTACGCGGCATCCGGCTACCAGGCGGCCATCGCCGTGGAACGAGCAGGCGGCCAGCAGGCCGGCTGGGGAGCCTAACCCCGCAACTGTTCCCGCTCCGGACAACTGCGTCCGGCGCACCGGGCGCAATTGTCCGGATGGGCAACAGTTACGCCGCATTCCCCTCGCTCACCGCCCCACCCCGACCTCGAAAGAAGTTCGCCATGACCAACCCCACCGCCCAGGAGCTGATCGCCCGCTCCAACCGGCTCGGCGCCGACCCCAAGAACACCAACTACGCCGGCGGCAACACCTCGGCCAAGGGCACCGAGATCGACCCGGTCACCGGTGAGACCGTCGACCTCCTCTGGGTGAAAGGCTCCGGCGGCGACCTCGGCACCCTCACCGAGCCCGGGCTCGCCGTGCTGCGGCTGGACCGGATGCGCGCCCTCACGAACGTCTACCCCGGCGTCGACCGCGAGGACGAGATGGTTGCCGCCCTCGACTACACCCTGCACGGCAAGGGTGGGGCGGCACCGTCGATCGACACCCCCATGCACGGGCTGGTCGATGCGGCCCATGTCGACCACCTGCACCCGGATGCCGGCATCGCGATCGCCACCGCCGCCGACGGCGAAGCGCTCACCACCACGATCTTCGGCGACCGCGTGGTCTGGGTGCCCTGGCGCCGCCCGGGCTTCCAGCTCGGCCTCGACATCGCCGCGATCAAGGACGCCCATCCGCAGGCCATCGGCTGCATCCTCGGCGGCCACGGCATCACCGCCTGGGGCGACACCAGCGCGGCCTGTGAGGCGAACTCGCTCTGGATCATCCAGACCGCCACCGGCTACATCGCCGAGCACTCCGTCGCCGAGCCGTTCGGCGCGGTGCTCGACGGCTTCGGCCCGCTGACCGAGGCCGAACGCCGCGCCAAGGCCGCCGCCCTGGCGCCCACCCTGCGCGGCCTGGTCTCCACCGACAGCGCCAAGGTGGGCCACTTCACCGATGCCCCCGAGGTCCTGGACTTCCTCTCCCGCGCCGACCACCCGCGGCTGGCCGCCCTCGGCACCAGCTGCCCCGACCACTTCCTGCGCACCAAGGTCAAGCCGATGCTGCTCGACCTGCCGGCCGGGGCCTCCGTGGAGGACTCGATCGCGCGCCTGCAGGAGCTGCACGAGGCCTACCGCGCCGACTACCAGGGCTACTACGACCGGAACGCGGTCGCGACAAGCTCGACCACCACAGGCTCCCCCGCCATCCGCGGCGCGGACCCCCTCATCGTGCTGATTCCCGGCGTGGGCATGTTCAGCTACGGCGCGAACAAGCAGACCGCCCGGGTGGCGGGCGAGTTCTACCTCAACGCCATCAACGTGATGCGCGGCGCCGAGGGCCTCTCCAGCTACGCGCCGATCGACGAGGCCGAGAAGTTCAAGATCGAGTACTGGGCCCTCGAAGAGGCCAAGCTGGCGCGGATGCCCAAGCCCAAACCGTTGGCCACCCGCGTGGCCCTGGTCACCGGGGCGGCGTCGGGCATCGGCAAGGCCATCGCCACCCGGCTGGCCGCGGAGGGCGCCTGCGTCGTCATCGCCGACCTCGACCTGGCGACGGCCCAGGCCGCCGCCGCCGAGATCGGCAACGAAGACGTGGCGATCGGCGTGCAGGCCGACGTCACCGACGAGGCCCAGGTGCAGGCATCCGTCGACGCCGCCGTGCTCGCCTTCGGCGGCCTCGACCTGGTCGTGAACAACGCCGGGCTGTCGCTGTCCAAATCGCTGTTGGAGACCACGGTGGCCGACTGGGACCTGCAGCACAACGTGATGGCCAAGGGTTCGTTCCTGGTTTCCCGGGCTGCCGCGAAAGTGCTCATCGACCAGAAGCTCGGCGGCGACATCATCTACATCTCGTCGAAGAACTCGGTCTTCGCGGGCCCGAACAACATCGCCTACTCGGCGACCAAGGCCGACCAGGCCCACCAGGTGCGTCTGCTGGCCGCCGAGCTCGGCGAGTACGGCGTGAAGGTCAACGGCATCAACCCCGACGGCGTCGTGCGCGGCTCGGGCATCTTTGCCGGCGGCTGGGGCGCCAAGCGCGCCGCGGTCTACGGGGTGAAGGAGGACGACCTGGGCAAGTACTACGCCCAGCGCACCCTGCTCAAGCGCGAGGTGCTGCCGGAGAACGTGGCCAACGCCGTGTTCGTGCTCTGCACCAGCGACCTCAGCCACACCACCGGGTTGCACATCCCCGTTGACGCCGGCGTCTCCGCCGCCTTCCTCCGGTGAGCGGCGCCGTGCGCTCCGGGGTCAACTGTTGCCGTTCCGGACAACTGTGCCCGGTGCGCCGGGCGCACGTGTCCGCACGGGGAACAGTTGGCGGCGGTAGCGGTGGCCGACGGACGGGTACATTGTGAGCGCGTCGAGGAGCGCGGTCGGCGCAGGCGTCGTCGCCGCGGTGGACCTCGGCGCCTCGAGCGGCCGGGTCATGCTCGGCCGGGTGGGACCCAACCGGCTGAAGCTGCACTCGGTGGCCCGGTTCCCGAACAACCCGGTGCGCACCATCGACGGGCTGCACTGGAACATCCTGGAGCTGTACCGCAACGCCCTGGTGGGCCTGCGGTCCGCCGTGCACGAGGCCCCCGAGCTGGTCAGCGTCGGCATCGACTCCTGGGCCGTCGACTACGCGTTGCTGCGCGGTGACAGGATGCTGGGCAATCCGTTCCACTATCGGGATGACCGCACCGCAGCGGGTGCCCTGGCCACCCACGCCCTGGTGCCCCCGACCGAGCTCTATCGCCAGAACGGCCTGCAGGTGCTGCCGTTCAACACGCTGTACCAGCTGGCCGCCGACCGGGCTGCGGGCGACCTCGCACTGGCGGACGGCCTGCTGCTGATCCCCGACCTGCTCGGCTTCTGGCTGACCGGCCGCCGGGTGGCCGAACGCAGCAACGCCTCGACCACGGGTCTGCTGCACCCGGCCGGCGGCACGGCACACGGCACCGCCCCGGGTTGGAACGACGCACTGATCACCACGCTCGGGCTACCCCGTGACCTGTTCCCCGAGCTGGTCTCCGCGGGCGAGGGCATCGGCGCGTTCCGGCCCGGCGTGGCCGCCGACGTCGGTTCAGGCCGGCTCGAGCTCGTGGCGGTGGGCTCGCACGACACCGCCTCCGCCGTCGTCGGGGTGCCGATGCTCACCGACGACTGCGCCTACATCTCCAGCGGCACCTGGTCGCTCGTCGGCGTCGAATTGCCGGCGCCGGTGCTCTCCGAGGCCAGCCGGGCCGCGAATTTCACCAACGAGGGCGGCGTTGACGGCCGGGTGCGTTACCTGCGCAATGTGATGGGGCTGTGGCTGCTCAGCGAGTCGATTCGCACCTGGGAACGGGACGGCGAGCACATCGAGCTGCCGGCTCTGCTCGCCCAGGCGGCCGCCCTGACCGGCGCCACGACGTTGTTCGACGTCGACGACGCCCGGTTCCTGCCGCCCGGGGACATGCCGGAGCGCATCCGGGCCTACTGCCTTGAACTCGACATCCGTCCGCCCGGCAGCCGCGCCGAACTGGTGCGCAGCATCGTGGAAAGCCTCGCAGCCGCCTATGCCCGCACCCTGGTCACGATCACCGAGCTGACCGGCCGCACCGTGAGCACTGTGCACCTGGTGGGCGGCGGGTGCCAGAACGAACTGCTCTGCCAGCTCACCGCCGACTACACCGGGCTGCCGGTTCAGGCCGGGCCGGTGGAAGCGACCGCCATCGGGAACGTGCTGGTACAGGCCCGCGCGCAGGGATTCGCGAGCGGCAGTCTGGAGGGGCTGCGAGCCCTGGTGCACCAGGCTTATCCGCCGCGCGGCTACAAACCGGCACCATCCTCCCGTGCCGCGCGCGCTAACATTTCACCCTAGGCAGAGCGACGGGAAACGGCGGCACGGGTGGACCTTCACGACATCGTCTCGATGCTCAGCGAGATCTTCACCATCGTCGGCCTCCTGGTGGGCGTTCCGCTCTACATCATCGGCCTGTCCGTGCGCGGCTTCGGTGGTCGGTGGGTCGAGGCGGATGGCGTCGTGGCGGCCACCGCGACGGGCTCGGTGATCCGCTGGTTCGACAGCACCGGCGAGGTGCACGAGGCCCGCGCCGACAGCCACGAGACCGTGCACCTGCAGCCCGGCGACGACGTGACCGTGTGGTTCAACGCCAGAGCCCCCGAACGCTGCCGCACCCACTCCCCGGACCACGACGGCAAGGCCCTGCGGCTCACCGGCCTGATCCTGACCGGCATCGGCGTCGGCTCCGCGATCCTGGGGATCGTGCTGCTCTTCGTCTGACCGGGAGGGGTTGCGGCCGGCTCGGGACCGACGGATGCTGGCGGGCAGACCCTGTGCCCGTGCACGCCACGAACGGGCCCATACAGAGAGGTATGCCATGGACAAGATCATCATCCTCACCGGAGACGCCGCCGAGACCCTCGAGGTGTACTACCCCTATCAGCGGCTGCGCGAGGCCGGCTACGAGGTGCACATCGCCGCCCCGGAGAAGAAGACCCTGCAGTTCGTGGTGCACGACTTCGTGGACGGTTTCGACACCTACACCGAAAAGCTCGGCCACACCCTGGCCGCCGACGTGGCATTCAGGGACGTGAACCCGGCCGACTACCTGGCCCTGGTGGTGCCCGGCGGCCGCGCGCCCGAGTACATCCGCAACGACGAAGACGCCCAGCGCATCGTGCGGTACTTCTTCGACACCAACGCGCCCGTCGCCGCGCTCTGCCACGGGCCGCTGCTGCTCGCCGCCGCCGGCGTACTCAAGGGCGGCCGCATCTCCTCGGCCTACCCGGCGCTGAAGCCGGACGTGGAGCTGGCCGGCGGCATCTTCGAGGACGGCGCGGCCGTCGTCGACGGCAACCTGGTCTCCGGGCGGGCCTGGCCGGACCACCCCGAGTGGATGCGCGAGTTCATGAAGCTCCTCGACGACGCCCGCGTGCAGAGCCGACCGGTGGAGTCCGTCACGACCGCGTAGCCTGTACTGAGGCACGCGACTCGCGCGTGCGGCAGAGAGGATGCCCGTGGACACCACACTGCTCCGGCGTTTTGTCGCCGTCGCCGAGGAACTCGACATCGCGCGCGCCGCCAAGAACCTCAACGTGTCGCGCACGACGCTGATGAAGTCGGTCGCCGCCCTGGAAGCCGAGCTCGGTGTTCCCCTCTTCGAGCCTGCCGCCGACAACCCGTATCTCACCGAGGCCGGCATCGCCCTGCTTGCCGAGGCCAAGGGTTTGATCGCCCACATGCCGCCGCCCGGCGGGCCGTCCCAGGGGTCGGGCAACAGCAGCGGATCCGGCGGCGGCAAGGCCAAGGCGTCCAAGGGCCGCGGTCGCGCGCCCGCCGTCAAGGGCCAGGCCGCGCCCGGCAAGCGCCGCCAGTCCCGCTGAGCTGACGATTCGCTGTCCACCCTGGCGTCGAGGGTGGTATTCGGCGCGCCCGCTGGCTAGGCTGTGTGGTCAGACCACATAGTCGGCGCCCGACGGCGCCGCACGTCAGAGCCACAGCCCGCCAATGGAGGAGGACACCGTGACCGTCGACGAACGCCGAGCCTGGGAGATCGTGCTCGCGCACATCGAGAACGACCTGCTGTTGGGCCGGCTGAAGCCCGGCGACCGGCTCCCCGGCGAGCGCGTCCTGGCCACCGACCTCGGCGTGGGACGCTCGAGCGTGCGCGAGGCCATCCGGGTGCTCGAGGTGCTCGGGCTGGTGCGCACCAACGTCGGCTCCGGCCCCACCGCCGGGGCCATCATCGTGGCGCTGCCCGGCGGGGGGATGAGCGCCCTGATGCGCCTGCAGGTCGCGGCACAGGGCTTCCCGGTGGCCGACATCGTTAAGACCCGGCTCGTCCTCGAGACCGCCGTCGCGGCCGAACTCGCCGAGGCCGTGCTCTCCGCCGCGCTGCTGCGCCCGGACCGACAACACCCGGACCGGCAGGACCCCGACCTCGGCCGGTGCGCGCAGCTGCTCGACGCGATGGATGCCCCCGGCCTGACCGAAGACGAGTTCCTCGCCCTGGATGCCGCGTTCCACCTGTCGCTGGCCGAGGCCTGCGGTAACCAGGTCGTGATCGCCACCATGGCGGGCCTGCGCACGGCCATCGAGGGCTACGTGCGCGCCGGGGTCGGCCGGCTGGCGTCCTGGCCGGACACCTCGGCCCGGCTGCGCGCCGAGCACCGCGGCATCCTGGCGGCCATCGAAGCGGCCGACCCGGCCGGCGCGCACGGCCTGGTGCACGCGCACATCTCCGGCTACTACGCCGAGACCCGACTCGCCCCCGAGCAGAACAGGACTCACAATGGTTGACCGACGCCTGCCCAAGATCAAAGACCTCGCCCCGCTCATGCAGTTCAAGGCGCCGGAGCTGAACGCGAAGAAGCGTCGCCTGGGTGCCGCCCTCACCATCCACGACCTGCGTGCCATCGCCAAGAAGCGCACCCCCAAGGCCGCCTTCGACTACACCGAGGGTGCCGCGGAGGCGGAGATCTCGCTGACCCGCGCCCGCCAGGCATTTGAGGACATCGAGTTCCAGCCGTCGATCCTGCGTGACGTGTCCACGGTCTCCACCGGCTGGGAGGTGCTCGGCGCTCCCGTCGCCCAGCCGTTCGGCATCGCGCCCACCGGCTTCACCCGGATGATGCAGACCGAGGGTGAGATCGCCGGCGCGCACGCCGCCGCGAAGGCGGGGATCCCGTTCTCGCTGTCGACCATGGGCACTACGGCCATCGAAGACGTCAAGAAAGCCAACCCGAACGGCCGCAACTGGTTCCAGCTCTACATGTGGAAGGACCGCGACAGGTCGATGGCCCTGGTCGAACGGGCCGCCGCGGCCGGTTTCGACACTCTGCTCGTGACCGTGGACGTGCCCGTGGCCGGCGCGCGCTTGCGCGACAAGCGCAACGGCTTCTCCATCCCGCCGCAGCTCACCGTGGGCACGGTGCTGAACGCGCTGCCGCGGCCGGAGTGGTGGATCAACTTCCTCACCACCGAACCGCTCGCCTTCGCCAGCCTGGACCGCTGGAGCGGCACCGTCGGCGAACTGCTCGACACCATGTTCGACCCCACCGTGACCTTCGAGGACCTGGCCTGGATCAAGGCGCAGTGGCCGGGCAAGCTCGTCGTGAAGGGTGTGCAGAACCTCGCCGACGCGAAGAAGCTCGCCGACCTCGGTGTGGACGGCATCATTTTGTCCAACCACGGTGGCCGGCAGCTCGACCGGGCGCCCATCCCGTTCCACCTGCTGCCCAGCGTGGCCCGCGAGGTGGGCAACGACCTCGAGGTGCACCTGGACACCGGCATCATGAGCGGCGCCGACATCGTGGCCTCAGTGGCGCTCGGCGCCCGGTTCACCCTCATCGGCCGCGCCTACCTGTACGGCCTGATGGCCGGCGGCGAGGCCGGCGTCGACCGGGCCATCCAGATTCTCTCCGACCAGGTGGCCCGCACCATGCGGCTGCTGGGCGTGAACTCGCTCGAGGAGCTGAACCCCTCCCACGTCACCCAGCTCACCCGGCTGGGCCGCATCGACCCGCTCGCGGCGCAGGCCGTGGAGGCCCTGCCCGGCCGCCTCTAGCGAGCGGATACGCCGAGTTGCCCCCAACCGGACGAGTTGCGCCGGCGCAACGGGGCAACTCGTCCGCACCGGGGCAACTCGCGGATGGTGCGGGACGCTATGCGGCGCCGAACTCCTCGAGCACGGCGGCGAGCTGGTCGACCGCCCAGTCGAGGTCCGCCGCCGACACCACCAGTGGCGGCGCCAGACGGATGGTGGACCCGTGGGTGTCCTTCGCCAGCACGCCCCGCTCCATCAGGGCCTCGCAGACCGCACGCCCCGAGGCCAGCGCCGGGTCGATGTCGATGCCGGCCCAGAGGCCCGCACCGCGCACCTCGACCACACCGTGGCCGACCAGGCCGAGCAGCCTCTCGTGCAGGTGGGCGCCGAGGTCCCTGGCCCGCTGCTGGTATTCGCCGGTGGCCAGCAGGTTCACCACGGCCAGGCCCACGGCGGCGGCCAGCGGGTTGCCGCCGAAGGTGGAACCGTGCTCGCCGGGGCGCAGCACGCCGAGGATGTCGGTGTTACCGACGACGGCGGAGACGGGCACGATGCCGCCGCCGAGGGCCTTGCCGAGCAGGTACAGGTCGGGCACCACGCCGGCCTGCTCCACCGCGAAGGTGGCTCCGGTGCGGCCGAGGCCTGACTGGATTTCATCGGCGATGAAGAGCACGTTGTGGCGGGTGGTGATCTCCCGAACGGCGGGCAGGTACTCCGCCGGTGGTACGACGATGCCGGCCTCGCCCTGGATGGGTTCGAGCAGCACCGCCACGGTGTTCTCGTCGATGGCCGCCTCCAGCGCGGCGGAATCCCCGTAGGGCACCGTGCGGAAGCCCGGCGTGAACGGGCCGAAGTCGGCGCGGGCCGACTCGTCGTCGGAGAAGCTGATGATGGTGGTGGTGCGGCCGTGGAAGTTGCCGCCGGCGACGATGATGTTCGCCATCCCCGCCGCGACGCCCTTCACCCGGTAGCCCCAGGCGCGGGCGACCTTGACGCCGGATTCCACGGCCTCGGCGCCGGTGTTCATCGGCAGCACCATGTCTTTGCCGGCCAGCTTGGCCAGGGCGGTCACGAACGGGCCGAGCTGGTCGTTGTGGAAGGCGCGGCTGGTGAGGGTGATCCGGCCCAGCTGCGCGCGCGCGGCATCCAGCAGCACCGGGTTGGAGTGGCCGAAGTTGACCGCGGAATAGGCGGCGAGGCAGTCGAGGTAGCGCTTGCCGTTGATGTCGGTGACCCAGGCGCCGTCGCCGGAAGCGACCACGACGGCCAGCGGGTGGTAATTGTGGGCGGCGTGCTCGTTCTCGAGCGCGATCGCCGCGCTCTGGTCGGTCAGGCCCACCTGCGCCGTGAGGCCGGTCGCATCGGTCAGGGCGCTCATCGGCGCAGCTCCAGAGTGCAGCATTTCACTCCTCCCCCGCCGAGCAGCAGCTCGGACAGGTCTACGCCGATCGGGTTGAAGCCGTGTGCACGCAACTGGCGTTCGAAGTCCTTCGCCTTGGCGGCGATCACGACGTTGTAGCCGTCGGAGTAGGAGTTGAGGCCGAGGATCGCGGCGTCCTCCTCGGTGACGATGATGGCATCGGGGTAGCGTTCGCGCAGGATGGCCAGGCTGGGTTCGTCGAACGCGCTGGGCAGGTAGGCGATGTGGCCGTTCCCCGACGTCGGCGACGCATCCAGCACGGCGATGGCGGTGTCGAGGTGGTAAAAGCTGGGGTTCACCAGGGTGAGGGTGATCACCGGGCGACCGTAGATGGCCGAGACCTCCTCGTGGCTGTTCGACGCGCTGCGGAAGCCGGTGCCGGCCAGGATCACATCGCCGACCAGCAGGAAATCACCCTCGCCCTCGTTGATCTCGACGGGCTCGCGCACATCGAAGTCGTTGGCGCCGAACCAGTCCATGTAGGCGGGGCCCTCCGGCTGACGCTGCGGGTAGGTGAAGTTGGCGCCGTAGGCGATGCCGTCGATGACAAAACCGCCGTTGGCGGCGTAGACCATGTCGGGCAGGCCGTCGATGGGGTCGATCAGGTGCACGTCGAAGCCGAGGCCGATGTAGGTGTCGTACAGCGTCTGCCACTGGGCGACGGCCAGGCTCGTGTCGGTCGGCAGGGCCGGGTCCATCCAGGGGTTGATCCGGTAGACGACGGTGAAGAAGTCGGGTTTGCACATCAGGATCGTGCGCTTGACCGGCGTGCGAGTCACCGCGGCGGGCGCGACCGACTCGTTCGGGGTAGCGGATGCGACATCTAGTGACACTGGAGCTCCTCTGTTGGCGGTCCGCCGGCCGAAGCGTTGGCGGAACGCGGGTGGGTGGCGGACCAGGTCGCTCTCGTGAGCCCTGTACGATCGGTGAGCAGATCACACAGGGACGCCGGTTCTAGTCTCACACAGCATGAATCAACGTTTCGTGCGAATCCGCGCATGTAATACGCGTTGCAAGCGGCAAACACGCAACTTCGCCGCGTACACTGGTCGAATGGACAACCTCGATCGCGGCATCCTCGACCTCCTCCGCCAGAACGCCCGGGCGGGCTACGGAGACATCGGTTCCATTGTGGGCCTGTCGGCGTCCGCGGTGAAGCGCCGCGTGGACCGGCTGGTCGCCGACAAGGTCATCCGCGGCTTCACCATCCAGGTCGACCCGTCGATCGACGGCATGAGCACCGAGGCCTACGTCGAGCTGTTCTGCCGGGGCACCGTCGCGCCCGACGAGTTGTTGCGCATCCTCTCCGGCGTGCCGGAGGTCGTGGACGCCGGCACCGTGACCGGCAGCGCCGACGCCATCGTGCACATCCGGGCCCGCGACATCCCCGGCCTCGAGGCGGCACTGGAAAAGGTTCGACTGGCCCCGAACGTCGACCACACCCGCAGTGCCATCGTGCTCACCCGGCTGATCCACCGCAGCGCGGAGTAGCGGCACGGCCCTTGACGGGCGCACCCCGGCTTGTTAGCTTGGTACAAATACCAAACAAACGAGGATGCCCGTGGACACGTACGAGATCACCCTGCTGGTCGTGGCCGGACTGCTGACGGTCGTCTTCGCGTGGCAGCTTCGTCCAGGTGCCGCCATTGGCCCGAATGCGCTGCGAGATACCGCCCGACGCGCCGGCCTGGCCATCACACCCGAGGTCGAGCCTGTCCTGATCGCGCGCATCCGCTCGCGGACCCGCGGTGCGCTGGTCGGCACCCTGATCGCTCTGATCGGTGCGACCGCTTCCCTTATCGCGCTTCCGGAATCACCGGACGGCGGCATGTGGTCCGGGCTGATGATCATCGTACTGACCGGCCTGGGCGGCGCCGTCGGACTGTGCGTGGCGGAGTTCAGGTCGGCGCTCGTCTCGCTCGGCGATCGTCCTCGCGTGGCGCGGGCACCCACGCCGAGCCGTGCGGATTATCTCTCCACCGTCGACCTCTGGTGCGGTCCCGTTGCCATGGGTGTCAGCGGAGTGGCCCTCGCCGCCGTGGCCGCGCTGATCCTGGTTGACCCCGACAGCGTGCGCAGTGATGCGAGCATCCCTTCCCTGTGGTGGCCCGGCTTTTTGCTGTGGATCGTCTCGCTCGCATCGGCAGGAGTCGGCCGCATCCTGTCGACTCGCTTGGTGGGGCGGGGCCAGCCCGCCGGCAGCGACGTGGAGTTGGCGTGGTCCGACGCGCTCCGCAGTTGGACGCTGCGTGCACTGGTGCAGACGCCAGCGCTAGGGGCGTTTTACAGTGCGCTCGTGGTGCTGACCTCCCTCAGCTCGGCGGTGGCCCGCCCATCGGGGATCGCAACGGCCGTATCTCTGACCTCGTCGATCGTGCTCATGGTCATGAGCGTGGGCTTGGCGGTTGCGGCTGTGGTCGCGATGGAGTCACGCCGGCCGCCGCACTACCTCAGTCGGCTCTGGCCCGACGTGGCCGCACAGCTGCGCCGCGGCACACACGGAGTAGCCGCTCCGGTCGAAAGCGGCCGCCCGTGAGACTGGTCGTTGACCCCCACTCGACCACGCCCCCGTTCGAGCAGATCCGGATGCAGGTGATCGAGGCCGTGCGCACGGGCGCCCTCGCGCCCGGCGACAAGCTGCCCACCGTGCGCCGCCTCGCCGAGGACCTGGGCCTGGCGCCCAACACCGTGGCGCGCAGCTATCGCGCGCTCGAGCAGGACGAAGTGATCGAGACCCGCGGGCGGCTCGGCTCGTTCGTCGCCGCGACCGGGGATGCGACGCAGCGGCAGATGCAGCTGGCCGCGGTGGCCTACGCCGATCGGGCGAAATCGCTCGGGGTGGGTCCCGACGAGGCGCTGGCGATAGTGCGCGCGGCGCTCGGCCTGCCGGGCCGGGTCGGCTAGGCGGGGGCGGCTGGGTTCAGGCCGGAGAGGTTCAGGCCGGAGAGGTTCAGGCCGGCTCAGGCGCCGCGGAGTTCGGCGAGCACGGCGTCGAGGCGGCGCTGCTGGGTGGCGTCGGTCTTCGCCCCCTCGATGGCGAGCACGTGCCGGCGCTGGTTGCTGTACGAGAGGGCGTCGAACGCCGTCCGGGCCGCCGGATCCGCGGTCAGGGCCGCGGTGAGGGCCTCCGGCTCGTTGACGGTACGCGGTTGATCGTCGAGCTCGATCGTCACGTCGACCTCGTCGCCGCCGGCCACACCGGCCTCGGCCCGGTTCTCGGCGCTCAGGGCGATCATGTACTTCCCCTTGTACGGTGCGACCGAACTGCGGTAGCTGTGCCCGTTGAGGGTGACGGTGATGGCGTGCCGCTTGCCGGGGCCGAGCGCCGCGACCACCTCCTCTGGCACGGGGATGCCCGTGGCGGTGGCACCTGATTGCTCGATGACGGTGCGGAAGTCCATGGTGCGAGTATGCCGCCGTCGGTCGGATGTCGACAAGCACGCTGCGCGCATCGCCTGCGAATTGCGGCGTTGCGCCCCTTCAGCACGCCCGAAGGTGCACCTTGGCGCGACTCACGGCCTCCCCGCTCGCGCGCGCTGTGCGGGTGAGGCGCCGCTGTGCGGGTGAGGCGCCGCTGTGCGGGTGTAGAGCCAGGGGCATCCGGGGCTTTGAGAGCGATATGCGGGTCAGGCGCCGGTAGGCGGGTGGCGTGCCACCCGCGCAGCGGCGCCTACCCCGCCCGCCGAGCTATGCGGGCCACGCGCCGCTATGCGGGGCACGCGCCGCTATGCGGGGCACGCGCCGCTGTGCGGGTGAGGCGCCGCTGTGCGGGTGTAGCGCCAGGGGCATCCGGGGCTTTGAGGNGTGAGGCGCCGCTGTGCGGGTGTAGAGCCAGGGGCATCCGGGGCTTTGAGAGCGATATGCGGGTCAGGCGCCGGTAGGCGGGTGGCGTGCCACCCGCGCAGCGGCGCCTACCCCGCCCGCCGAGCTATGCGGGCCACGCGCCGCTATGCGGGGCACGCGCCGCAGTGCAGGTGAGGCGCCGTTAGTCGAGGGCTCAGGCGGTGCGGTAGTGCTCCGCGAGGCGGGCCAGGCCCTCGTCGAGGGAGACCGCCGGGGTCCAGTGCAGGTCGGCGCGGGTGCGGCGCTGGTCGAACCAGTGCGCGGTGGAGAGCTGCTCGGCGAGGAATCGGGTCATCGGCGGTTCGTCCTCGCCCGGGAACACCCGCCACGCCGCCTCGATGACGGAGCCGGCCGCGCGGGCCACACTCGCCGGTACGCTCCAGGTCGGTGTCCGAACGCCCGCTGCCGCGCAGATGCCCGCCAGCAGTTCGGCCACCGGCCGGGGCTCCCCGTTGGTGATCACGTAGGCGTTGCCGTGCACGGCATCCACCCTTTCGAGCGCGGCCGCGATGGCGCCGGCGGCGTTGTCGATGTAGGTGCTGTCGATCAGGGCGGCGCCGTGCCCGAGCAGGGGCAGCCGGCCGGCCCTCGCGCGATCCACGATGCGCGCGATCAGCTGGGTGTCGCCGGGGCCCCAGACCAGGTGCGGCCGCACCGCGACGACCCGCAGCTCGGCGGAGTCGGCGGCGAGCGCCAGCAGCTCGGCCGCGGCCTTGGTACGGGCGTAGTCGCCGCGGGCGTGGACGGGGTCGGCCGGCAGCGCGTCGCTGCCGGTGATGGATGCCCCGGAGTGCGCGACCGACGGCGACGACACGAAGACCAGGCGCTGCACGTTCGCCGCGCGGGCGGCGTCGATCAGGGTGCGGGTTCCGCCCACGTTCACGGTCTCGAACTCGGCCGGCGGGCCGGCGAGGGAGACCTTGGCGGCCATGTGCACGATGGCGTCGACACCGGTGACGGCCGCGGCGACGTCGGCCGGCTCGGTGATCGAGCCCAGGGCATCCGTGACGCCGGCGACACCGCTGGGCCGGCGCTGGAAGCAGCGCACCTCGTGGCCGGCGGCAACGACGGCGGCCGCGACGGCCCGGCCGAGGAATCCGCTGGCGCCGGTGACGAGCACCCTCATGGCTGGGTGAGCCTGGCGCCGGTGAGGATGCCGTGCGCCCAACCGGCCAGGCGGGTGCGGTCGATCTTTGAATTGTGGCGGATGTCGGTGGGCAGGTGCGGAACGACGAGCACGGCCGCGACCGGCTGGCCGGCTACCCCGCGCACGGCCGCGGCGAGGGCGGGCTCGGCCAGGCCGACCCGCGCGGCCGGCGGAACCGTCTCGACCACGATGACGACCTGCTGGCTGCCGGCGGGCCCGACACCCACGGCGGCGGCGCGGTCGACGCCGGCCAGGGCCGAGACGGCCAGCTCCGGGCCGACGGGGGTGACGACGCCGTGCGGCGTGGTGATCACGTGGGGCAGGCGACCCTCCACCCAGAGCCGGCCGGCGGCGTCGAGGTGACCGACATCGCCGGTGCGGTGCCAGCGCTCCCCCGGGGTGACCGCGCGGGTGGCGGCCTGGTCGGTGAGCCAGAGCCTGTCGTAGTGGTCCTTCACGTGCGGAGCCGAGACCACGATCTCGCCGGTGACCTGCGGATCCTCGGAGAGCTCTCCGACTGCGGCTCCGGTCTCGTCGAGGGCGCTGATGCGCACCCGGGTGGTCGCCGCCGGGCGGCCGACACACACGCCGCCGGGGCCGCGCGCCACGTCGTCACGGGCGGCCTCGCGGATGCCGTCGAGGGTGATGTCGGTCATTAGCAGGCCCTCGGTCATGCCGTACGGCGTGTGAGCGCTGGCGCCCGGCATCAGGGCGGCGGCCGAGGCCAGCAGCGGCTCGGAGACCGGGGCGCCGGCGGAGAGGAAGCTCGTGACCCGGGCCAGGGCGGCACGGTCGGAAGGGGTCAGCTCGCCCTGGGTGGCCACGACGTTGGCGAGCGCTGCCGGGGACAGGAAGACGACGGTGGCGTCGATCGCGGCCACGGCGGCGGCGACCGCGGTGGCGGTCAGCGTCTTGGGGGCGGTGACGTCCATGTCCGGGGTCACCGAGCGGGCACCCAGCGCGGGGCCGAGCAGCGCGAACGGTGCGAAGCCGGCGACCAGGCCGGTGCCGCGGCCGACCCCGTACTGGGCGTGCAGCGCACGGCTGACAGCGGACAGCTGGCCGTGGGTGTAGACCACGCCCTTGGCGGGTCCGGTGGAGCCGGAGGTGAACAGCACCGCGGCGACGTCCCCAGGCTGGGGCGGTTCGGGAAGCTCTTCGTCGCGGCCCAGCGAGATCAGGTCGGCGAGGGCGTAGGAGACGCCGAGTGCGCGGCGGCTGGCGCGGGGAAGCCGGTTGACGGAGATCTTCTGGCCGGGCCAGCCGAGCGCGCGGGCGGCCATCAGGCCGGGCACCGCGCCGATGACGTGGTCGGGGCGGGCGCCGCGGACCGCGCGGGTGAGGCCGGTGAGGCCGAGGCCGGCGTCGGCCACCACCACGATTGCGCCGAGGCGGATGCAGGCGTAGAGCACCGCGGTGAGGTCGGCGCTGGGTGGCACGAGCAGGGAGACGCGGTCGCCGCGGCGCACGCCGATTTGGTGCAGACCGGCCGCGATCTCGCGGACCCGGCGGGAGAGCAGCCGCCAGCTGACGACGCGGGGGCCGGCGCCCGTGCTGGGAGCCATGTCGATGAGGGCGGTCTCGTCGCTGTCCCGCAGCTCGTCGAGGTAGTGCCAGAGGGGCCGCGGTGGCTCGACGGGCTCTGTATGGGTCTCGACAGGCTCGACCAGCGGGGTCGGCTCGACCAGCGGGGTCGACTCGGCCGACGGAGTGGGCTGGGCGAGCCAGCCGAGGGCGGCGCCGGCGTAGTCCACGTCCTCGGCGATGAGGTGTCCGGCGCCCTCGAAGCGGTGCACGTCGGCGTGCGGCAGCCGGTCGCTGAGGTCGTCGAGGTACCTGTCGCTGAAGATCGGGTCGCGCGGTCCCCAGAGCAGCAGGGCGGGGACGGTGAGTGAGCGGAGCGACTCGGCGATGCGGTCGAGCTCCGCGTGGCTGCCGTGGCGGGCATCCACCGGGATGTCGGCGACGAAGCCGCCGATGCCGCCGCGGCGGGCGGAGGTGCGGTAGGGCGCCCGGTAGGCGTTCTTGACCGCGGTCGGCAGGGCCGGGTGGCCGAGCGCGAGGGTGGTGTCCAGGAACGCCGTGGTGGTCACGGTGCCGGCACCGAGCACGCCGCGGGCGAGCGCGAGGCGCAGCGGGGCCGGGATGGGTTCGGTGTCGCTCTGGTGGATGGCGGTGTTCAGCAGCATGACCCCGGCGAGGTGCTCGGGGTGGTCGACGGCCCAGCCCAGGGAGACCACGCCGCCCCAGTCATGGCCGAAGGTGACCACCGGCCCGGTGAGGCCGAGCGCACGGGTCAGGTCGTCGAGGTCGCGCACGCGGCGCGCGAGCGGACGGGCGACACCGGTGCGCTCCGAGAAGCCCATGTCGAGCTGGTCGACCGCGATGACGCGCCAGGCCGGCCGGCCCTCGGCCGCGGCCGAGGTGGCCTGGGCCACGAGGTCACGCCAGAGGTAGGACCAGGTGGGGTTGCCGTGCACGCAGAGGATCGTGCCCACCGGCTCGGCCCCGAGCGCGGCCAGCTGTTCACCGTTGTCGAGCAGGTGCCAGGCGTGGGTGGCGCCGGGCGCCGTGCCGGCATCCGGGCCGCTCTCGACCACATCGAGAATCCGGGACCACTCAGGGTCCAGCCCGGGCAGCCCGCTCGGCGGAACGCTCGCCGGAGCGAGGGCCGTCGCGGTGCGCGGCTGCCGGAAGCTCACCACTGAATTTCCATCATGGCCGTGTTGAGGCCGGAGCCGACGCCCATCAGCAGGACCCGGTTGCCGGGCTGCAGCCGGCCGGCCTCTTCGGAGAGCGTGATCGGGATGGAGGCCGGCCCCACGTTGCCGTAGCCGGGGTAGGTCAGCGGCACCCTGCTGCGGTCCAGGCCCGTGGCCTTCACGATGGCGTTGGTGTGCACATCCGACACCTGGTGCAGGATGTAGCGGTCCATGTTCGACCAGCTCCAGTCCCGTTTGGCCTCGGTCCAGGCCGACACGACGAGTTCCATACCGCCCTTGAGCAGCGCCTTGGCGTCGGTGAACATACCGTCGACGCTGCCGACGCAGAGGTCGTTGAACTGGGTGGCCGCCCGGGTCACGCCGCCGAGGATGCGGTGTCCCTCCGGATGCGCGTCGGCCCGGCCGAGCACGGCCGCCGCGGCGCCGGAGCCCAGCGTGAGGCTGGCGAACTCGCTCATGAAGTCCTTGCGGCCGATGTCCGGCCGGCCGAGGCGTTCGATGGTGTTGGTCTGGATCTCGTCGGCATCCTCGCCGTCGATGATCACCGCGTACTTGATCTGGCCGGAGTCGATGAGCTGGGCCGCCAGGGTCATGCCGTTGACGAAGCCCAGGCAGGCGTTGGCGATGTCGAAGTTCGTCGCCGACGACGGCAGGCCGAGTCCATGGTGGATGCGCACCGCGACCGAGGGCTCCAGGTGCTTGCGGGTGACCGAGGTGTTGATCATCAGCCCCACCTCGCTGGGATCGATCCCGGCCTCGGCGAGGGCGCGTTTGCCCGCGGAAACGGCGGCGTCGTCGAAGGCCTGCCCCACGTCCCAGTTGCGTCGTTCGTGCACTCCGGCGACGCGCTGCAGCAGCCCCTTGGGCAGGCGCAGCCGCTTGAGCGCCGGCTGCAGGCGAGCATCGATCTCTTCGGAGGTGGTGATGCGCGGGGCGATGGTCGTGGCGACCGACAACAACGCGACATTGCGGTGCATCGTTGTTGCGTTTCCGTCCAACGGGGTCCCCTGTCGAGTTTTGGGTGGCGACAAATCGTGTCCTATCGATTTTCTCCCAGAAGTCTGGGTGTCAACCGTGCGTAAGCTGATGCCCGCAGCGGCTCCGGATTCCGGTGGATGCGCCGACGGCTACCTTCCATTATCGGCCCTTTCTGACGGTGGTGCCGTCACCGGGCCGCTCGCCCGGGTTCGGGGAGGGTCAGGTGAGGCGTGGGCTACCGGGTCTGGTCAAGGCAGCGGCCACCAGGAAGCAGACACCACCCGTGATGGTGCCGACAGTAGCCCAGCTCGCGAAAAACTGTTGGCCGGACTCCGCAATCGGGTATGCGCCGACCGCGGCGACGCCGAAGGCCACAGATCCCAGGAGGTTCAGCCAGGCGCCCCGCCAGGTTCGGGCCTTGGGGTCCCACAGGGCATCGCGCCCGGTGGTCGCGACGACGGCGAGCAGGCTGGAGAGCAGAAAGCACACCGACCCGTAGGCATCCGGACGCCACCCGGTGCGCTCGGTGCCGCCGAGGCTGGCCGCGAGGGCTGTCGCGGTGCTCAGGTTGAAGAACAGGGTGCCGGCGAACTGGATGGCCGCGGCCCACCAGTCGAACCGGTCCGGCCGGTTGGTGGTGCTGCGCGGCGGCCGGCGGCCGCTGAGGTTGAGTTGGATGAACGCGGCGAGGGTGAAGAACAGCGAGCCGATGAAGAAGGTCAGGTTGTCGGCCACCGGGCCGACGGCGTCTAAGAAGGCGGGGACGGCGCCCAGGATGAACAGCGCCGACCCGATGATGAATCCCCAGGCCTCACGGCGCAGTCGGAGGAACTTCGGTGCCGCCACTGCATCACCTCGCCTTCGGCCGCAGCCATTATGGCGCTAGATGACCTCATCCGTGAGGGTGCTCGGGTTGCCGAACCTGTGCGCGGTGATCGAGATCGCCTGTTCCCGCAGGAACGGCAGCAGCTCAACCCGACCGGACTGGGTGACCGGATGCGCGTAGACGGCGATGTCCGGGCTGCCGCCGAGGGCGTGGGCGAACGCCGTGGCGGCCGCCGTGGCGCCGGTCTTCGGGTCGCCACCGATCAGCCGCACCCGGCTCGAGGTGATACCGCCGGCGGCGGCCCTGGCCAGCCATTCCTCGTCGTTCTCGATGATCACGGGGATATCGCGGGGAGCAAGGACGGTTCGCACTCTCGGGGGCACCGGCACCGCGCTGGAGACGACGAACCTGGACTTGGACAGCAGGCCGGCCGCGATCACGCGCAGCAGCAGGGCCAGGCTGCCGTCATCGCCCAGCCGCACGGTGACGGGAAGCGGGCGGTAGCGGAACAGGTTGCGTTCCAGGCCGAGCGCGGAGACGTCTGCGACAACGTCGAACTCCTCGCGCCAGGCGAGGGCGTCGCTGAGGGCAGAGCGGCGCAGCACATCGAACTCCTCGTAGGGCAGCGACGGCTGGGAGGCCTCGATGAGGTCGGTGATGCGCTGTTCGAGGCCCCGCAGGTGCAGGGTGGAACTGTTGATCCCCGGGTCGGTGACCCAGCCGCCCAGGCCGAAGAGGTAGTTGGGGCCGCCGGCCTTGGTGCCGGGGCCGACAGCCGAGCGCTTCCAGCCGCCGAACGGCTGTCGCCGCACGATCGCGCCGGTGATGCCGCGGTTCACGTAGAGGTTGCCGGCCTGGACTGTGTCGACCCACTGGGCGATCTCGTCGGCGTCGAGCGAGTGCAGCCCGGCCGTGAGCCCGTAGTCGACGGCGTTCTGGTAGCGGATGGCTTCCTCGAGGTTGCGGGCGTGCATGACTCCGAGCACCGGGCCGAAGAACTCGGTGAGGTGGAAGTACGACCCGGCGGCGACGCCGCTGCGGATGCCGGGCGACCACAGTTGCCCGACCCCGGTCTCGAGGTCGTCGTCGAGCAGCTTGGGCTCGACCAGCCAGCTTTCGCCGGCGCCGAGCTCGGTGAGCGCGTGCAGCAGCTTGCCGTCGGCGGGCTCGATGATCGGGCCCATCTGGCTGTCCGGGTCGGCGGGCCGGCCCACCCGGAGCGACGTCGCGGCATCCACCAGCTGGCCCAGGAACCGGGTGGACCGCGCGACGGACCCGACCAGGATCACCAGGCTGGCGGCGGAGCACTTCTGGCCGGCATGGCCGAAGGCGCTCTTGATCACGTCGGCCGCGGCCAGGTCGAGGTCGGCGGACGGGGTGACGATGATGGCGTTCTTGCCGCTCGTCTCGGCCAGGAGCGGGAGGTCCTCCCGCAGGCCGCGGAACAGTGTGGCGGTCTCGTAGGCACCGGTGAGGATGACCCTGTCGACGTCGGGATGGGCGAGCAGCCGGCTGCCAAGAGCCCGGTCGGGCAGGTCGACGAGGGCGAGCAGATCGCGCGGCACGCCGGCCTCCCAGAGCGCTTCGATCATCACGGCGCCGGTGCGCTGGGCGAGGGCTGCCGGTTTGATGATCACGCCGGAGCCCGCGGCGAGGGCGGCGAGCACACCGCCGGCCGGGATGGCCACCGGGAAGTTCCACGGCGGCGTGATCACGGTGAGCCGGGACGGCACGAAGATGGCGCCCTGCACGGAGTCGAGCTCGCGGGCGCGCTCGGCGTAGTAGTGCGCGAAGTCGATGGCTTCGCTGACCTCCGGGTCGCCCTCGGCGATGGTCTTGCCGGTTTCGGAGGCCATCACCTCGATCAGCCGGTCGCGGTTGGCCGCCAGGGCGAGACCGGCGCGGTGCAGCACCTGGGCGCGCTCGATGCCGGGCTTCCGCCCCCAGGCGGCACCGGCCGCGGTGACGGTGGCGATGACCTCGTCGAGCCTGTCGGCGTCGTCGATGCGGGCCTGTTTGATGCTCTCCTTGCCCAGCATCGAGGACTCGACCCTGGCCAGGATGCTCCGGCCCCAGGCGCGGTTGGCCGGGAGGGACGGGTCGGTGTCGGGTTCATTGTGGAAGCCGCCCAGAACCGACCGGCTCCGGGAGACCGAGCCCCGGGTCAGCCCGAGCACCATCGCGGTGAGATTGGGGTCGTCGGCGTCGGCCGGCGGCGTCGTCAGCGGGGGCGAGTCGGTGTCGGGCAGGGGTTCGAGCGGCACGATGACGGAGCGGTCCTGGTCGCGGTTCGGCGGCGGCACGAACACGGTGCCCCGCTGCGCGCCGGGGGTGGTCTCGAGGGCGGCCAGGGAGTCCAGGAAGCGCTGCTTTTCCCGGTCGAACAGGGCCGGGGTGTCGGCCAGTTCGAACACCGCCGACATGAAGTTCTCCTCGCTCGCGTTCTCCTCGAGGCGGCGGATGAGGTAGCTGATCGCCACGTCGAATTCGGCCGGGTTCACGACCGGTGTGTAGAGCAGTAGCCGGCCGACGTCCTTCTTCACGGCCTCGGCCTGGCTCGTGGCCATGCCCAACAGCATTTCGAACTCGATACGGTCGTCCACGCCGCGCTGCTCGGCGAGCAGGTGGGCGTAGGCCACGTCGAAGAGGTTGTGCCCGGCCACACCGATGCGCACGGCGTCGGTGTTCTGGGGGGTGAGGGCCCAGTTGAGCACACGCTTGTAGTTGGTGTCGGTGTCCTGCTTGCTGGCGTAGGTGGCGAGCGGCCAATCGTGCACCGTCGCATCCACGTGCTCCATCGCGAGGTTGGCACCCTTGACCAGCCGCACCTTGATGGCTGCGCCACCGCCGGCGCGCCGGGCGTGCGCCCACTGGGTGAGGCCTTGCAGCGCGCCGAGCGCGTCGGGCAGGTAGGCCTGAAGCACGATGCCGGCCTCGAGGCCCTGCAGCCGGGGCTGGTCGAGAATGCGTTCGAAGACCGCGATGGTGAGGTCGAGGTCGCGGTACTCCTCCATGTCGAGGTTGATGAACTTCGGTGTCGGTGACGCCGCGGCGAGCTCGTACAGCGGGGTCAGGCGTTCGACGACACGGTCGACGGCCTCGTCGAATGCCCACATCGACAGTTGGCTGGCGATCGAGGAGACCTTGATCGACACGTAGTCCACGTCGTCCCTGGCCAGGAGTTCGCGGGTACCGGCGAGGCGGCGCAGCGCCTCCTTCTCGCCCAGCACGGCTTCGCCGAGCAGATTGATGTTGAGCCGGTTGCCCGATTCCTTCAGCGCCTCGATGGTGGGGCCGAGCTTGTCGGCCGTCGCATCCACGACCAGGTGACCGACCATCTGGCGCAGCACCTTGCGGGCCGCCGGGATCACGACCCACGGCAGCACCGGGCCCATCACGCCGCCGACGCCGATGGCGCCGCGCAGCACCGGCGGCAGGAATGCCGGCGCGAGTTTGGCCACCCGTTGCAGGTTGTAGCCGGCGACCATCACGTCTTCCGGTCGCATCACGCCGTCGACGAAGCCCACGGTGAAGTCGAGTCCATTGGGGTCTTTCAGCACCCCGGCGAGCCGCTCGGCGGAGACGTCTGCGGGGATCGTCGCGCTGTCGGCCAGCCATTTGGTGACCAGGGCCACGACCTCCACACCGAGGTCCTGCTGCACGTTCGGGAGGCTATTGCTCATGCTCCCGAGGTTAGTCGCAGCAACGCCTCAAGGTGCTCGTCCACGGCGGCGAGGTGTCGGCGTTTCTCCGCTTCCGGTAGAAACGCCGCCCGGAACGAGTTGCGGGCCAGCGTCGCCATCTGCTCGTGATCCAGGCCGAACTCGCCTTGGAGCGCGGTGAGATTGTCGTCGACGTATCCGCCGAAGTAGGCCGGGTCATCGCTGCTGATGGTCACCAGCAGGCCCGCGGCAAGCATGGCCGGCAGCGGATGCGCGCCCAGCGACGGGGTCGCCCGCAGGCACACGTTCGAGAGCGGGCACACCGTGAGCGGGATCTGCCGCTCACGGAGGATCTCGACGAGGCGGGGGTCTTCGAGGGCACGGATGCCGTGGTCCACGCGTTCCACCCCGAGCAGGTCGAGGGCTTCGTGCACGTAGTCAGGGCCGCCCTCCTCGCCGGCGTGGGCAACGCGGTGCAGCCCCAGCGCCTCGGCCCTGGCGAAGACCTCGGTGAACAGCGAGGGTGGAAACCCGACCTCGGCGGAGTCGAGCCCGACGCCGATGAACTGGTCGAGGTACGGGATGGCGGCGTCCAGGGTCGCCAGCGCGGCCGCGCCGCCGAGATGGCGGAGGAAGCAGAGGATGAGGTCGGCGGAAATGCCGAGCGTGACGCGGGCGTCGCCGAGGGCGCGGCTGAGGCCCCCGAACACGACGTCGAGGGGGATGCCGTTGGCCAGGTGCGTCTGCGGGTCGAAGAAGATCTCGGCCCGGCGCACTCCCGCGGCGGATGCGCGGGTGAGGTACGCCATCCCGAGATCGTAGAAGTCGGCCTCGGTGCGCAGCACCGCCAGGTTGGCGTAGTAGATATCGAGGAACGACTGCAGATCCGTGAACCTGTACAGCTCACGCAGCGCGTCGGGGTCGTAGCTGGGCAGCTCGACGTTGTTGCGTCGGGCCAGGGCAACGAGCAATTCGGTCTCGAGGGTGCCCTCGATGTGCACGTGCAGTTCCGCGACGGGCCAGGTGGCGACGGTCATAGCTCTCTCCCGCGTGTCAAAGGTAAGTCCCATCGTGCCATGTCCGCGAACTGTGAGTTAAGCCCCGAAAAGTTGCGTGTTCTGGTGCTTGGCTCACGGTTCGCGGATGCGTTGCGGCTCGCGCCCGCCCTCGCTCTCGGTGGTCGAGCGTGTCCAGGCCCGGTGACCCGGTCCCGGGACGCGTCAGCCTCGCTGGTCGAGCCTGTCGAGACCTGGTGAGGTACTCCCCCGGCCCCGCGGTGCGTGGGCCGTCGTGCGGGGTCTCGACAGGCTCGACCGACGGGATGGCGCCTTCCGGGGGTGGGGGTTAAACGCAGAAAAGCCACCCCGTGGGGTGGCTTTCCTGTTTTTTCTAAGTTAAGTCCGGCGGTGTCCTACTCTC
>NZ_PJJP01000031.1 GCF_002929555.1 Cryobacterium sp. N22 | reverse complement strand
CAGTACGGGCATTCGGGGGAAACAACTTGCCCATGAAACGCTCCTTAGATCAGAGCGTTGCTACGACCGTATGACTTTGCCGCGCTGCGAAGGCGGGAAGTCCGCAATTGAGAATGCAGACGTGGTCAGCGCGCCGCGAGGGTGGTCAACAGCGCGGCCGGCAGCTCGGGGTCGGGCATGGTCACGGCGAACAGGGTGCCGTTGTGTCGTTCGACGACGATGCCGGGTCCGCTGGTGAGCACCACGGCTGAGCGGCCGGGCAGGATCCGGTAGCCCCAGCCGCCCCACTCGAGCGGGCGGATGGTCTCGGCCCGCGCCGAGGCGACCTGGTCGAGGGCGATCTGCTTGATCGGCAGCCGCAACAGGCTCGAGACGACCCGCAGCCCCCGACGATCCACGCTGACCCGCAGCCGGGCGAAGGTGAGGCAGATGCCCGCCACCAGCAGGAGAGTGAGGACTCCGCCCGCGCCGGCGCCGTCCTCGAGAACGCTGAAGACCGCCAGCGCGACAGCGCCGAGGGCCAGCCCGCCGGCCAGCCAGAGGAACATCGGCACGGTCACAGTGGTGAACCAGGCGCCGGACTCGGTCGCGCCCAGCGGCACCGTCGCCGGGCCTGCCGTTGCCGCGATCTCGCGGCGGTGCGGGCGGCGCGGTGACAGGGCGAAGGGGATCAGTCCGTAGCCCAGGGCCAGCACCGCGAGCAGCGGCCATGCGCCTGCCTCCGGTTCGGGTGAGCCGGTGGCGATGACCAGGCCGGCGACCACCAACCAGACGCCGGCGGCCAGCCCGGCGGCGCAGCCGGCCGCGAGCACCAGGCCACGACGGATGTCGGCCGCGGCGTCGGAGAGAGCGACCAGCCCCGCCAGGGCGGCGAGGAGCGCGATGGCGCCCGTGATGCCGATCATGACCTCGGTGCCGGCGGTCGAGGTGATCTCCGCACCGTTCCACTGCTTGGGCAGCACGGCCGGCAGCCGGTCGTACCAGAGCGTGGCCGTCAGGGAGATGGTGACGACTGGCAGCCAGAGCGTGGCGGCGGCGAACCGTTCCCGCCCGGTGGCGTGCGGCGTGAGCGTGGGTGTGGCCTCGGGGGTGGTCTGGGTGGGCATGGCTCAGCCTCTCGTCTGGATCAGGGTGAGGACTTCGGGCAGGCCGACCCCCAGTTTGCGCGCCTCGGCGAGCAGGGCGTCGGCGAGTTCGACGAGGCGCACGGTGCCGGCGCCCGCATCCGCTCGCACCGACGCACCGCGGCCCTGGCGCATCTCGAGGATCCCGTCGTCCCGCAGCTGCGCGTAGGCGCGCAGCACGGTGTGCATGTTGATGTCGAGAGCGTTGGCCAGCTCCCGGGCCGGCGGCAGCCGGGTGCCCGGCGCGAGGGTGCCGTCGGCGACGCCGGCGCGCACCTGTACGGCGAGCTGCTCGGCAAGCGAGACCGTCGAGGCCGGGTCCACACGAAACAACATGTTCGCAATGTTAGTAGAACAATGTCGTTGTGTCGAGAGGTGCGATGGAAAGCCTTGCGCGTAGATGTTTCCTCTCGCTGGTCGAGCCTGCCGAGACCCGGTGAGACGGCCTCTGGATCGCATCCATCCCGTTGGTCGAGCTTGTCGAGACCCCGTCGCGAGGTCTCGACAAGCTCGACCGACGACTCACAACCGACGAGCGGCCGATCAGGCGGGCAGTGGCGGCTGCGGGGCAGGCGGTTCCGGTTCGGTCCTGAACCCGATCGCCTTGTGGCTGCCGTCGCAGAACGGCTTGAGCGTCGACACCCCGCAGCGGCACAGCGCCACGGTCTTCCGCCGCGGCGGAATCACCTCGCCCGTCGGCGTGAGGATCTCGAACGTGCCGCGCACCAGCAGCGGACCATTCGGGTACGCGGTGATGCTCACGGGCTCGTCCGCACCGGCCGCGGGATGGTCGTCCCACTGGTCGTCAAACCGTTTGGCGGGCTGATTGGCGGGCTGGTTGTCCGGCTCGGTCATGCCGGCAGGCTCGCGGTGTCCACTGCGCGCAGCGCCGACGTGCCGGCGGTCCAGGCGTCGAGCTGCTGGGCGCCGGCGAGGCCGTCCACGTAGAGCCCGGCCGCGGCCCCGAAGAACACGTCCTGGAGCAGCTCGGGTTCGTCGGTGGCGAGGGAACCGGCCAGGTCGCGGGCCGCGATCTGCTCGTGCACAGCATCCGCTTCGACGTGTTCGTCGAAGTAGAAGGTGACGTCGGCGTTGTAGCCGAGTCGCCGAAAACCGTTGCCGTAGAGCCGGTTGGGCTGGGACGACGTCATCTCGAACGCGGCGAGATGCCCGGCGATGGCGCCACGCAGCCGGCGGTGGGCGCCGAACATCGTCATCATGTTGCTGGAGGCCAACGTGATCGCCGGCACCGCGTCGACGTAGTGACCGTTGGTGGCGTCCAGGCCCACGCCGCGCATCGTGCGGGCGAACAGCTCGGAGTGCATGCGGTCGAACCGGCCGCCGCCATACTCGTCGGCCTGGATCTCCACCAGTGCGGCCTTCGCCCGGCTGCGCAGGCGCGGGATCGCCCAGCTGTGCGGGTCGGCCTCCTTGAGCTGGTAGATCGAACGCAGGATGAGGAACTCGTGCGCCTGCTCGTCAGTGGCCTTCTTCGCCATGTACCGCGACACGCTCGGCCCGGTGTCCGCACCGGTGAGCTCGAACAGGGCGGCGGCGACGCTCTCCACGCCTGGCGCGGGCAGCTCGGGCATCGGGGCGCGCTCGCGCAAGGCCTTCTCAAACTCGAGTTCGATGCTGGCACACAGCGCGAGCACCTCGGGGTGCCACTCCCAGGCGTCGTCGATGCCGCGCAGGCCGCTGTAGCGCAGCTCGTAGGCCAGGAAGAGGGCGGTCTGCAGGTCATCGTCCTGCAGCAGGTCGGCGGTTTCGCCCAGGGCTGCGGCGGTGCGCTCCCGCAGTGTCGCGGCGAGATCAGTCTCGGTCGCGGTCGAGGAAGTCTCGAGGAGCTCGAGCAGGGCGGCGCTCACTGGGCCTCGGGACTGGGGGATTCTCACGTGCCGTACCTCGCTCTGTTCGACCGGCTCGCGCGCCCGAGTGGCGGCGCGGCCAGGGAGAGATCATAACAGGGCGCGGATGAGGGGAGCCCGGAGGTCGCTCCGTCGAGGGTGTCGGCCGACCCGGGCCCGCGGATGCCCGATTCGCGTTATGCGGGCAAGGCGCCGCTGCGCCGGTGGCGCGCCACCCGCATAGCGGCGCGTGACCCGCATAACTCGAGATGGCCTTGGCGCGTTACCCGCATAGCGGCGCCTGACCCGCATACCTCGGGCGGATGGCAGTGGGTCTCGTCGCTGAGGGCGGGTCACCGGGTCTCGACGAGCTCGACCAACGGGATGGCGCGATCTGGAGGTTGGCTCGCGGGTCTCGACGAGCTCGACCGGCGCATGGGCGGGTACCCGGGTCTCGACGAGCTCGACCAGCGGGAGGGCGGGGTACCGGGTCTCGACGAGCTCGACCAGGGGGAGGGGGCGACCCCGAGACGAGAGCTAGGCCGGCACAACCACGTTGTGCCGGCCGATCGGCAGCATCATCGGGCGGCCCGAGGTCGGATCGAGAAGCACCCGGCTCGACAGACCGAACACCGCCTGCACGGTCTCCTCGGTGAGCACCTCGTGCGGCTCGCCCACCGCGTGCACCCGGCCGCCGGCCAGGGCGATGAGGTGGTCGGCGTACCGGGCGGCGAGGTTGAGGTCGTGCAGCACCATCACGATGGCGGTGCCGCGGGCCCGGTTGAGGTCGGTGAGCAGGTCGAGCACCTCCACCTGGTGGCTCACGTCGAGGAACGTCGTCGGCTCGTCGAGCAACAGCAGGTCGGTCTGCTGCGCGAGCGCCATCGCGATCCACACCCGCTGCCTTTGCCCGCCCGAGAGCTCGTCGACGGAACGGTCGGCCAGCGACGCGGTGTCGGTGGCGTCCAGCGCCGCGGCGACGGCCTCGTCGTCCTCAGCGCTCCAGCGGGAGAACATCCGTTGGTGCGGGTTGCGGCCGCGGCCCACCAGGTCGGACACGGTGATGCCCTCCGGCGCGATCGGTGACTGGGGGAGCAGCCCCAGCGTGCGGGCCAGCTCCTTGGCGGGCATCCGGTGCACTTGCGTGCCGTCGAGCAGCACCTGGCCACCCCGCGGCACGAGCAGCCGTGACATCGAGCGCAGCAGGGTGGACTTGCCGCAGGCGTTCGCGCCCACGATCGCGGTGATCCGGCCGGTCGGCACGACCAGGTCGAGGCCGTCGATCACGGTGCGGTCGCCGTAACCGAGGGTGAGGTTCTCCACCGTGAGGGTATGAATGAGTGTCACAGGGAGCCTCCGGCGCGGTTGGTGCGGATGATGAGGTAGATCAGGTACGGCGCCCCGAGCACGCCAGTGACGACGCCCACCGGAAACCGGGTGCCGAACGCGTACTGGCCGGCGAAGTCGCCCACCAGCACGAGCAGCGCGCCCACGAGCCCGGCCGGCACGAGCAGCGAGACGCCCGGCCCCACGATGCGCGACGCGATCGGCCCGGCCAGAAACGCCACGAACGCAATCGGCCCGGCCGCGGCGGTGGCGAACGCGATGAGCCCCACGGCGGCGACGATCAGGATCACCCGGGAGCGTTCGACGCGCACCCCCAAAGCGGATGCGGTGTCGTCACCGAGCTGGCTCATCGACAGGTTGCGGGACTGACCCAGCAGCACCGGCGCGAGCACCACCAGGGCCACGAACACCGGCACGGTCTGCGCCCAGGTGCTGCCGTTCAGGCTGCCGGTGAGCCAGCGCATGGCTACCTGGAGGTCCCACTCGGCGGCCTGGGAGAGCACGTACGCGGTCATGCTGTCGAGCATCGCGGCCACGCCGATGCCGATCAGAATGAGCCGGGTGCCGGCCACGCCGCCCTTGTACGCCAAGGCGTAGACGGCCAGCGCCACGGCCAGGCCGGAGACGATGGCCACCACCGACACCGCGGTCGAGCCCAGGCCCAGCACGATGATCGCGAACGCGGCGGCGGCGCTGGCGCCGGAGCTGATGCCGATGATGTCGGGGCTGGCCAGGGGGTTGCGCAGCATGGTCTGAAAGGTCACGCCGCCCAGCCCGAAGCACAGCCCGGCCAGCACGGCCAACGATGCCCGCGGCAGCCGCAACCGGCCCACGGTGAAGCCGGCGCCGGGCACGTCCTGGCCGAGCATCACGCCGAGCACCTCGGCGGGGGAGTAGACGGTCTGGCCCACCATCAGGCTCACGAGGTAGCCGACGCCGATGAGCAGCGCCAGCACGGTGATCACCCGGCGGCGACGGATGCCGCGGCGCACGCGGCCACGGGCCACGGCATCCGCTGTCGAAAGCGGCCTATCAACAACAGCAGCGCTCACAGTTCACGCACCTTGCGTCGGCGCACGATGTAGATGAAGAACGGGGCGCCGATCAGGGCGGTGATGATGCCCACGTCGATCTCGCTGGGCCGGGCCACGATGCGGCCGAGCACGTCCGCGCCGGTGAGCAGGGCGGCGCCGAGCACCGCGGAGAACGGCAGCAGCCAGCGGTGGTCCACGCCCACCAGCAGCCGGCAGGCGTGCGGCACGACGAGGCCCACGAAGCCGATCGGCCCGGCCACGGCCGTGATCGCGCCACACAACACGACGGCGCCGAGCGCGGCCGAGCCGCGGGCCACGGCCACCCGTTCGCCCAGGCCGGCGGCGAGGTCGTCGCCGAGGGCCAGCGAGTTCAGCGCCCGGGCAGAGAGAAAGCAGAGCACGAAGCCCACCAGAAGAAACGGCGCCACCTGGCGGATGCTCTCCATCGTGGCGCCGCCGACGCCGCCGATCTGCCAGGACCGCACCCCGCCGGCGATGTCATTGCGCGGCAGCACCACCGCGGTGACGAACGAGGCCAGCGCAGCGGAGGTGGCCGCGCCCGCCAGGGCCAGCTTGAGCGGCGTCGAACCGCCGCGGCCCAGTGACCCGATCGCATAGACGAACAGGGCGGTGACGCCGGCGCCCACAATCGCGACCCAGATCATCGACGAAGCCGAGGTGAGCCCGAAGAAGGCCATGCCGCTGACCACGGCCAGCGCCGCGCCCGTGTTCACGCCCAGGATGCCCGGGTCTGCCAGCGGGTTGCGGGTCACTCCCTGCATCACCGCGCCGGACATGCCCAGGGCGGCCCCGGCGACCACGGCCAGCAGGGTGCGCGGGATGCGGGTGGCCACGGCGGCCTGGTCGAAACCGTCAACCCCGCCGCCGAGCGCGGCGAGAATGTCGGCCCAGCCGACCTCGCGGGAGCCGATGGTGATCGAGGCCAGCATCAGCAGGGTGAGCACGCCGAGCGCGGCGAGCAACCACAACGACCGCAGCCGCTTCGGGCGTCGCACAATGGCGACGCTCGAAGCGGCTGATGAAGCAGTGGAAAGGAGGGTCACTTAGCGTTGTCGGCCGCCGCGGCGAGCAGGGCGGCGTAGTCGTCAAGGATGTATGAAATCGACAGCGGGGTGGGGTTCGCGGCGGTGCCCATGGGGCCGTCGCCGGAGAGGTTCACGATGGACTTGTTGGCCACCGCGGGGATCTGCGAGAGCAGCGGGTCACCCTCGAGGGTGGCGACCAGGTCGGCGCCGCCGTAGGTGACGATGATGTCCACGTCGCTGAACGCATCCGACTGCTCGGCGCTCACGGTGAGGGAGTACTTGTCGGTGGCGTCGGAGGCCTTGATGATGCTCGGGGCGCTCACCATGCCGAGGTCGTCGAAAAACATGGTGCGGGTGTCGTGCGTGGTGTAGAAGCTGACCTCGCTGAGGTCGGCCTCGTCCACGTGGGTGAGGAACATCGCGGTCTTGCCCTCGAGCGACGGATACTTCGCGGCGGTGGCGGCGATCTCGGTCTCGAGTTCGGCGATGAGCTCGTCGCCCTCGGCGGCCATGCCCATGCCGGCGGCGTTCTGCGAGATCATGTCGCGCCAGGAGGTGCCCCAGGCGGTCTCCGGGTAGGCCACGACCGGCGCGATGGCGCTGAGGGTGTCGTAGTCCTCCTGGGTGAGGCCGGAGTAGGCGGCGAGGATCACGTCGGGCTTGGTGTCGGCGACGGCTTCGAAGTCGATGCCGTCGGTCTCGTCGAAGAGCACCGGGGTCTCCCCGCCGAGCTCGTCGAGCTTCTCCTTCACCCAGGGCAGCAGGCCGTCGGCGTCGTCGTCGCCCCAGGTGGCGGCGGCCATGCCCACCGGCACCACGCCGAGGGCCAGCGGCACCTCTTGGTTGGCCCAGTTGACGGTGGCGACGCGCTCGGGCTTCGCCTCGATGACGGTCTCGCCGAAGGCGTGCTCGATGGTGACCGGCGTGAAGTCGCCGGATGCGGCCGCGGCGGTGTCGGCCGCGGGGGAGGTGGAGCAGCCGGCCAGGCCCAGGGTGAGCACGGCGGCGGCCGAGAAGGCAATGAGAGTGGATGCGCGGGGCATGGTTTTCCTCGTGATCGTGATGCGGGGGTCGGGGACGGACCGGCGGCAGCTGTGATGCCGCACCCGTCGGCCGCGCGCAGAGGTCCAGGCCAAGCGCAGTCGTAAGGGTTGCCTTACCTTACCAGTGCGGTTGTGTCCGAGCGCAAGTCGCCCACCCCGGCAATCGAGCCGCTCTCAGCCAACTCCCCATCCCGTCCCGACGCGGATCCAAGCCGTGAAAACTTAGACCTTCTGAACGTGTGTGTCCCGCGCGACAATCCGCCCGCCATCCGCCCGAACCGGATCAATGTTCGGTAGCGGCTCACCAGTCTGCTCGAGGATCAGCACGGAGTGTTCTTCGTCGGCCTCGAATGCGTTCCGTTCGCCCCATTGACGTAGGCCCACGATGACGGTGAATAGGTCCTCGCCGCGCGGGGTGAGCCGGTAGTGCGCCCGCGAGTCCGCCCCGGTGTCAACTCGACGCAAAATGCCGTTCTCGACCAGCAGGCGCAGCCGGTCGGCGAGGATGTTCTTCGCAATACCGAGACTGCGCTGAAACTCGCTGAAGCGCGTGAGCCCGTCAAACGCGTCGCGAATGATCAGGAGAACCCACCGGTCTCCCACTAGATCGAGAGTCCGCGCGACCGGGCACTGCCGATCGGTCCAGGTGCGAGGTGTCATTGGGCACGTCCTTCCGGTTGCACTTCACAACCATTCTCCCCTAGGCTCCGTTCGGTTGCAATATGCAACCAGAATCCAAGGAGAGTCACGATGGTTCAGACAGCGCCGAGCATCCCGTGGAGCCGCCGGCTGCTCCTCGCCTCCCTATGCGCGGCGGCGGTGGCCAACGTCTACTACGCGCAGCCCCTGCTCGGCCAGATCGGAATCGACCTGGGCTTCGATGCCAGCCAGGTGGGCTGGATCGTAGCCGCCGGGCAGGCCGGCTACCTGGTCGGGCTCGTCCTTCTCGTGCCCCTGGGCGACCGACTACCCCGCCGAACCCTCATCGCCCTGCAGCTCGGCGCCGCCGCGGTGAGCCTGTCGTTGGCGGCGTCCGCGGGCGGCGCCGCATCCCTCCTCATCGCCCTCGCACTCACCGGGCTCTTCTCCGTGGTTGTGCAGGTGGTCGTCGCCTACACGGCGGCGCTCAGCAGCGACGCGGACCGCGGCCGCAACCTGGGCGTGGTCACCGGTGGGGTCGTGATCGGCATCGTCCTGGCCCGCACCGTCTCCGGCGCCGTGGCCGACCTCGCCGGATGGCGCACCGTCTACACCGGGTCAGCCGGGCTGCTGCTGCTTCTCGCGATCGTCGCGCTGCTTCGGTTGCCGACCCAACATCCGGCGTCGACACCCTTCTCCTACCGGAGCGCCGTGCTCTCGGTGTACACCTGGACTCGCACCAGCCGGGTATTCCGAACCCGCGCGCTGATCACGCTGTTCCTGTTCGCGTCGTTCGGAACGCTCTGGAGTGGCATGGTCCTTCCGCTTGCTGACGCCCCCTGGCAGCTGTCCACGGCCCAGATCGGCCTGTTCGGCATCGGTGGGCTGGTGGGCGCCCTGGGTGCGACGCGCGCCGGCCGGTGGGCCGACCGCGGACATGGCGAACGGGTCACCGGGCTCTCCCTGGTGCTCCTGCTCGGCTCCTGGCTTCTCATCGGTCAGGTCGCCGATTCGCTCGTCCTCTTCCTCATCGGCGTCGTGATCCTCGACTTCGCCGTCCAGGCCGTGCAGGTATCCAGCCAGCACCGCATCGTGACAGATGCGCCCGCCTCCGGCAGTCGAGTCATCGGCAGCTACATGGTCTACTACTCCGTGGGCAGCGGGCTCGGTGCGGTCGCGACGACAGCGCTGTATGCGGGCGGCGGATGGGCTGCGGTCACCCTGCTCGGGGCAGCGTTCGCCGGGGCAGCGCTGTTGATCTGGCTGGTTGACCGGGTGGTCCCGATGAGGATTGAGCCCCACCGCGAAGGGGGAGTGGTTGCACTGATGCAGCAGGGCTAATGTGAATCCGAAACAGGGAATTGTCGCCCACGAACCCGGCTCGCGTTCGACGCCTAACAGGCAATCGCCGAGTCGGCGTTGGCCGTCCCGGAGGACATCTCGGTCGCATCCGTCGACGACGACGAAACAACGGAGCAACCATGCGCAACCAGGTCCAACTCATCGCCTACGCCGATCGACTCGGCGGCACCCTGGCGAACCTGCACGACCTGCTCGACACCGAGCTGACGGGGGTGTTCGGCGGTGTGCACATCCTGCCGTTCTTCACCCCGTTCGACGGCGTGGACGCCGGGTTCGATCCCGTCGACCACACCGCGGTCGATCCTCGCCTGGGCTCCTGGGACAACGTGCGCACCCTCGCCCAGAGTCACGACGTCGTCGTCGATGTCATCGTCAACCACGTCTCCGCCGACTCGGCGCAGTTCCGCGACGTGGTCGCCACGGGGCGCCGGTCGCGCTGGTTTGAGATGTTCCTCACCATGGGCGCGGTCTTCCCCGACGGTGCCCGGGAGCACGACCTCCTCAGCGTGTACCGCCCCCGGCCGGGCCTGCCGCTGACCACGATGACGCTCGGTTCGGAACCTCACCTGGTCTGGACGACGTTCACCCCGCAGCAGATCGACGTGGATGTGCGCTCCGAGCTCACCCGGGACTACCTGCGCTCCATCCTCGATGCCCTCGCCGCCGCCGGCGTCACAATGATCCGCATGGACGCGGTGGGCTACGCCGTGAAGACCCCGGGAACCACGAGTTTCATGACGCCCGAGACCTTCGCCTTCATCGAAGAGCTGCGGGTCGAGGCCGCCGAGCGGGGCATGCAGACACTCGTGGAGGTGCACTCCTATTACAAGCGCCAGGTGGAGATCGCGGCGCTCGTGGACTCTGTCTACGACTTCGCGCTGCCGCCCCTGGTTCTGCACGCCGCACATTCGGGCGACCACGAACCGCTCCTGCGCTGGCTCGAGGTGCGCCCGACAAACGCCGTCACGGTGCTCGACACCCACGACGGCATCGGCATCGTGGATGTCGGTTCCGACCCCGACACCGGCGAGGCCGGCCTCCTCAACGACGCGCAACTGGATGCGCTCGTCGAGTCGATTCACGACGCAACCGGCGGCACGAGCCGGCTCGCGACGGGGGCCGCGGCGTCGAACCTGGACCTGTACCAGGTCAACTCCACCTTCTTCGCTGCCCTGGGCAGCGACGACCGCCGCTTGCTGGCCGCCCGCGCCGTGCAGTACTTCACCCCGGGCATTCCCCAGGTGTACTACGTGGGCGCATTCGCCGGCGGCAATGACACTGACCTGCTCGAACGTACCGGGGTGGGCCGGGACATCAACCGTCATCACTACGCACCGGAGGAGGTGCGAGAGAACCTGCAGCGCCCGGTGGTGACGGCGGGATTCGAACTCGCCCGGTTCCGCAACACCTTCGACGTGTTCAACGGGTCCTTCACCGCGGCACGGTCCGCGCAGGACGGCGGTCTCACCCTCGCGTGGACCGACGGGCCCCGGTCGGCGACGCTGACGGTCGACCTGCGGATGGGGGACACCACGCTGGTCTGGACTGACGGCGACCGGAGCGGACAGGTTGACGATTTCCTCACGGCGGGCGCCTGGGCACCGAAGGGCTAAGCGCGCACGCCGCCCACGGATGCCCGATTCGCGTTGTGCGGGTCAGGCGCCGCTATGCGCCTGGCGCGCCACCCGCATAGCGGCGCCTGACCCGCATACCTCCCTGAGGTGCTTGATGAATTGGACGGTGATGTGCTCGCCCGTGATGGTCGCTAGCCCTCCGCTACTCGGCCACCGAGTACGTGTAGCTCCCATCGGCAGCGTTCAGCTCCACCCACACGGAGCGCGTCACCCCGCCGGCATCCGTCACGTTGCAGGCGAAACTCAGCGCCTCCAGATCAGCTGGACACTCCACCTGCACCACGCCATAGCTCGGCTCAAGCGCCGCGCCCAGGTCATCCGCCATGGCCGCGTGGAATCCCGCCAGGTTGGTCGCCGCCGCTCCGACGAGCCACACCGTCGCGCCGCACACCAGCAGCGAGTTCGCCAACCCCACCCACATCGGCGCCGACCCCAAACCGGCGTGCCGACGCAGCACCACAGTGCGAGCGATCAGGTAGGCGACGGAACCCAACAACGACCACGCCCAATGCGCCACTGTGCGGTGCCGCCAGGACCGAAGCCGCTTCACATCCCGTTGAGCGGCCGCCAGTGTCAGCAAGAAGGGCAGCGCCAGGGCACCTAGCTGCAACCACCAGGCGGATCCCCACCACGCCAATACCAGCGACGCCGCCGCCGTAACTCCCGCGATCCATGGCATGAACGCGATCGTCCACACGGATGCTGTGCTCCACCGGCTCGGTATGTCGCGGTACAGCGTCGCCTCCTCAGGCGCCGCCATGGGCACGTACGCCGACGGCCGGCTCTCCGACCGGTCGGCTTCGCGATCCCAGGCATAGCTGGTGATCGGTGCGATGCGAGTCACCGGCGGCGGCAAGGCCTGGGTTCCCGCGGCCTCCTCCTCGAGCGCCCGGCGCTCCCGGCGTGACAGTGGTGGTGCCGACTCGTCGGTACCCGAGTCCGACCTGGCGTCGGCACCAGCCGACCTGCCGTCGAAGGGCTCGCCGCCGGGCCGCGAGGTCGGCTCAGGCCGGTGCTCGGTCATAGGCGCGAAGTGTTCCGTCCAGTCCAGGCCGCTCCACCAGCGCAACCGTGTTCCGGTGCCGGGGTCCACGTACCAGCCGGCCGGTGTCACATAGCCTGGTTGATCGCCCACAGTATTCCCCCGATTGTTTTTCTTACCTGCGCTTCAAAGTGCCGAACCCTCAACACGTCATCGACACGATTCCCGCGTATTGCTCGGCTGCGCTCGCCGCATGTTCCACGACCAGGAACGGCACCTCGGCCACGACCGCCGCCTGAGTTGATGCGGTGCGAAGGCTGACACCGTCCACGGCGTCAGAAAATCCCGCATTGATGGTGGCGACCGGGCAGTCGACCCGGGCAGTGACTGACCAGATCCAGCAACCCAGATTGCCCTGGCAGTTGCCCTGATAAGTAGCGGTATCGTCCACCGCCACGACGGATGCGCCGGCCAACAGATCTGTCGCCGCGTACGCTACTGGCGGCGGCACGACAACGGTGGGAACGCCCGTGCCCGCGAGCAGGTTGCTCAGCAGGAGCGCAAGATAGGCGCCCACACTGACAACGCCCAGCACGCCAAGGAGTACCCCGAATGGCGAGCGACCGCGCCGGTACCGCGGCGCCGAGGGCTGCCAGCTGCCGGGTTGGGCCGCCCGCGCGGTCGCCTGCCGGGCCCGAGCCAACTTCCGAGCAGACAGCGGCCGACCGGTTGGAGGGTGAACCGGGTCGGCCTGCATCCAGGCTGCGGCATCGCGGGCCGCCACGAATTCGGCGAAACTCATCGTTTTCGGCTGCGGAGGAGAGTTGTGCGGTGGCGGCGGAGACTGCTGTGGCCTGCGGTTCGGCCCGGGTGTGCTGCTCGTCGGTCTCGGCGGTGTCGCCGAGGGCTGCTTGGTTGACGACGGAGCAGTCGGCGGGGGCGTCGGTTGTGGCGCCGACCGCAGGCGGGCGTGGAGCACGTCACGGGCGTCACACACCCGAGTGAACTCGGCGTTGGCTGCCGATAGCTGGGAGGTGGACGCTCCGATCAAGCGGTCGGGGTGGCACAGTCGTGCCCGCTGCCTAAAGGCCTTGTCCACCTCGCCCTTGGTGGCGGAGAGTCCGAGATCGAGCACAGCCGCAGCGGTTGTGGCACTCATCGCCGCTGGTTTCATCAGAAGGCGCCGCTCGACCGCAGGTACCGCTCGTAGTGCGCACGGTCTGACTGCACTTTGAGCTGCGCGGCCGCGTCTGTAACGGCCGTGAGTAAGGCCGCTTCGATCCGCCGTGTCTCCGCTCGTGCCTGTGCGAACTTGATGCAGACCGTAAGGAGAAGCAGCGCCCCCATGCCGAGACGCAGCGCACCTGAGCCACCACCGAGGCCCGAGACGATGAGTCCGATCGCGAGCAGAATCAGCACGTTACCCGCCAACACATTTCGGCGCACGGACCGCAAATGCGGACGGGTCATTCGTGCCCAGCCCGAATCGTTGCGGCTCCAGAACTGCCACCGGGGCGGCGAGTGCGGGCATCCGGGGATCGGCACCCACCCCGACGGTGGTTGCCAGCCCAGATGCGTGGTCACCCATTCCAGTGTGGGCGTCGGCCATCCGGGCGCCGGGTGAAACACCAACGGTAGGTGCTCGGCGGGAATCGGGGCTGGGTGCGGGGTGGACACTCCCTGAGAGTAGTGGGTGATAAGCGTTGCGAGCAGCGCTTTCCCCGGTCAGGGCGCGAAAATGACACCCGAATGGGGATGGTGCGGCGCCCACTCAGAAACCGGTCACCTCGGCAGGCGCGCTGCTGCCGCCCGCACACCTGGGGTGCCGGTTTTGTGCTCGCCGCTCCCGCCGCAACGGCTTGCACCGGCGCATCCGCCTGCGTAGCGTGTGAGGATGAAAATCGGATACAAGCTGATCGCCGAGGCGTTTGGACCGCAGGAACTCGTTCGCCAAGCCGTGCGCGCCGAGCAGGCCGGCTTCGATTTTGTGGAGATGAGCGATCACTTCCACCCGTGGGTGGAGGCCCAGGGCCACTCGCCGTTCGTCTGGAACGTGCTCAGCGCGATCGCCGCGACGACCAGCACCCTGGAGCTCGCCACCGGCGTCACCTGCCCGAGCGTGCGGTACCACCCGGCCATCATCGCCCAGGCCGCCGCCACCCTCGCGCTGCTCTCCGACGGCCGGTTCACCCTCGGCGTCGGCTCGGGCGAGCGCCTCAACGAGCACATCGTGGGCCGCGGTTTTCCCGGCATCCACGAACGGCACGCCACCTTCCACGAGGCGCTGGACATCATCCGGCTGCTCTGGCAGGGCGGCTTCCAGAACTACGACGGCAAGTACCTCAAGCTCGAAGACGCCCGCATCTATGACCTGCCCGACGTGGTGCCCACCCTGGCCGTCGCCGTGAGCGGGCCGAAGTCTGTGGCGCTCGCCGCCGAGCACGGCGACGGCCTGTTCGCCACCGAGCCCAAGGCCGACCTGGTCACCGGCTACCGGGATGCCGGCGGCACCGGCCCGCTCTACGCCGAGGCCCCGCTCGCGTGGGCGCCCACCGAAGACATCGCCGTGCGGGCGGCCCACCGCACCAACGCGTGGGCGCTGTCAGGCTGGAAGGTAATGACGGAGCTGCCGAACCCGGTGAACTTCGAGGCCGCGGCCGCCACCGTGCGCGAGGACGACATCCGCGAGCAGTTCGCCTGCGGCCCCGACGTGGAGCGTCACCTCGAGGTGATCGGCCAGTTCACGGATGCCGGCTTCGACCACATCGCCCTGATGAACGCCGGCCCCGACCAAGACGGCTTCTTCGACTTCTTCGAAAAGGAGCTACGCCCCCGACTGGTCGCCACGAGCCCCCGATGACCTGAGCACGGTGGTGCCCCGCAGGACCGACGGCCCGCCGATCACTGGTTCGCGATTCGCGGGTCACACGCCGCTATGCGCCTGGCGCGCCACCCGCATAGCGGCGCCTGACCCGCATACCTCGCGCGGGCCCCGCCCGCGAGGGTCCTGCGCGTGGCGCGGGGAGTGAGCGCATCACCCGACCGGCCGGGCCGAGTGTAGCTTTCGCTCTAGTACCGGTTCGCGCCCATCGAGTCGGCCAACAACGCCAGGAACCAGGTCGCCAGCACCGCTATCACCGTGAACCCGACCACCACCGCTAAGGTCGCGACCGCCGCATTGACCAGGCCCACCCACATCGGCCGCAGGCCGTGCCGGGCGCGTGGCTGCAACGCGAAGGAGCGCGCCACCAGGTACACCGGAGCCCCCAGCCACGCCCACGCCCACGGTGCCACCGTCGGATGTTGCCAGGCGCGCAGCTGCCCCGCATCCAGCCCGGCCACGACCACGGTCAGCAGATACGGCACGAGCAACAGCAGCACCCAGATCCAGTCCGGATAACCAACGCGGATCGACAGCGCCGATGACAGGAGCGCGCCGACAGTCAGAACAACGCCGGCCGCGATCACCCAGGGCATGAATGCCAGCACCCACACCCACGGGGTGGCCCACGGCCGTCGTGTCGCCGCGGCTACATCGTCCGGGCCCGCAATCGGCGGATGCGTCTCCGCCACGTCTTCAATTCGTTGGTCGCCCACGAGATTCCCCTCCATCACGCTGATCGATCAGCTCCGGATGCCGCCGCTCACGCCGCCCCGGAGCCCAAGTGTAGGGCGGGGGAAGCCCGTGCTCAGGCGACGACCCCGGCCGAATCCTCAGCCAACGCAGCGGGCACCAGCCGCGCCTGCGTCGCGTGCCGCTGAAAGGTATCAGCCACGGAGTTGCGTCGCCGGGCGAGGTTCCCCGAGTTCGGGGGACCACGAGCCGCTTGAACGCGCCCTAACCCGAGTGACCTGCTCCAGCAGGGAGCGCACAGGACCGTGACAGGTGTCACGGTCGGCAGTGACACCCGGGCACTTCCGGCCGCCGCCCGGGCTTGATTGGCTGGTCTCACACCGCCGGAGCGATCCACCGCCCGGCCCAATTGAGACGAGTCACCATGAAGAAACCCCTGCGCATCGCCCTGACCACCCTCGGCGTGCTCGTGGCGATTCCGGTGCTGCTCGTCGCCACGACCGCCGTGGTCAACGTCGTCGCCACGAGCGCCGAGGCCGCCTCGATCACCGATTACGGGCAGCGGGTGCCCGTCGACGGCAAAGAGATGAACGTGGTGCTCAGCGGCGACGGCGACCAGACCATCGTGCTGCTGCCCGGGCTCGGCACCGCGGCGCCCGGCCTCGACTTCCAGCCCCTGATCGACGAACTCGACGACACCTACCGGGTCGTGGCCGTCGAACCGTTCGGCACCGGCCTGAGCGACCCCACCGACACCGAGCGCACCGCCGCGAACATCACCCGGGAGGTGCACGAGGCGCTGCAGTACCTGGGCGTGGATCGGTATGTGCTGATGGGCCACTCCATCGCTGGCATCTACGCCCTCACCTACAGCGCCGCCTACGCCGATGAACTCATCGCGTTCGTCGGCATCGACAGCAGTGTGCCCGATCAGCCCGGCGCGGACGAGCCGATCCCGGCGGGGCTGATCGCGTCCCTGAGCAGCCTCGGCATCACCCGGGCCCTGACCGGCCTGGCGCCCGACCCGTACGCGGGCCTGTCCTTCGACGAGCAGACCGTGAGCCAGATGAAGCTGCTCAGCAGCAAGAACGCGGCGGCTCCGACTCTGATCAACGAGATGGAGAACACCGCCGCCAACTTCGCCGCGGTCAGCGGGCAGACGTTCCCCGCCGAGCTGCCGGTGTTGCTCTTCGTGCGGGAGAACGACACCGACGTGGCCGGCTGGGTGGCCCTGCACGAGCAGCAGGCCGCGAGCGTCGCCACCGGCCAGGCGATCGAGCTCACGGGCGACCACTACCTGCACCACACCCTCTCGCCCGAGATCGCCGCGGACACCACGGCGTTCCTCGCGGCGCTGTCGATACGCTGAGACCATGACGCCCACCGAGCAGGCCGCGCCCACCGCCGACCTTCGGATGATGCGCCAATCCACCATGCTGACGCTGGGACTGGTGGTGCTCGTCGGCGGTTTCGTGCAGCTGCTGCTGGGGGTCAACCTGCCCCTGACCCCGCGGATGATCCTCCTCGCGCTCCTCACACTGGGCGCGGTTGCCGCGGCACTCGCCGCGATCCCGCTGTTGCTGCGGGTGTCGGGGGAGGCCGCGCCCACGCATCCGCTCGTGCTCGCCCTGCTCGGCACGGCCGGCGCGGCGTGGTTGCTGGCCGTGCCGGCGCCGTTTGCGGGCTGGGGCTGGGCGTTCCTGTTCGCGCTGGCCGGCGGGGTGCTCAGCTGCCTGGTGGGCGGATGGTGGAAGGCCGCGGTGGTGCTCGGCACCTACGCGGTCATCGGCGCCGGCGGCCTGATCGGCATCCTCACCTCACCGGCCGCCGCCCCGGCCGGCGCCGATGACACAGCCGATCTCATCGTGCTCGGCACCCTGGCCCTGTTCACTGTCATGCCGTTGAGTGCGGTCTGGGCCTTGCAGGTGGTGCTGCGGCTCGAAAATGCCCGGCAGACCGCGGCCGAGCTCGCGGTGGCGAAGGAGCGACTCCGGTTCGCCACCGACCTGCACGACATCCAGGGCCACAACCTGCAGGTGATCGCGCTGAAGAGCGAACTGGCCGAACGACTGCTCGCCACCCGGCCCGAGCAGGCCGCCCGCGAAATCGCCGACATCCGGGTGATCGCGCAAGCGGCCCTGGACGACACCCGCGCGGTGGTGAACGACTACCGCACGGTCACCGTGGCGGTGGAGGTGCGGAACGCGGCGGCGGTGCTGCGCTCGGCGGGCATCCGTTGTGAGGCGCACATCGAGACCCCGGGCATGCCCACCGCGATCGGAGCCGTGTTCGCGGTCGCTATTAGGGAGGCGGCCACCAACGTGCTGCGGCACAGCCGGGCCACCGACGCCACGATCGAGCTCGTGCTCGCTGACACAGGGGAGTACCGGTTGACGGTGAGCAACAACGCGGCCGGCGCGGTGCGTCGCGGCGGAACGGGCCTGGCCGGCCTGGCGCACCGCGTCGCGGCGCAGCACGGCACGGTGCAGACGACCCGCACCGACGACACCTTCACGCTCGTGGTGCGGGTGCCCACGACGGGCGCAACGCCCGACCCGGCGGATGCGCCCCTGCCCGCCGATGGAGCACCTGCCGACCCGCACCCGCCGGCCCCGGTGTCCCGGGTGGCCGGCCGATGATCCGGGTGGTGATCGCCGATGATGAGGAGCTCATCCGCGGTGCCCTGGTGGCGTTGCTCTCCCTCGAACCCGACCTCGAGGTCGTGGCGGACGTCGCCGACGGCGAGGAGGCGGTGGCCGCGGCGATCGCGCACCGCCCGGCGATCATGCTGCTCGACCTGGAGATGCCCCGGCTCGACGGGATCGATGCCGCCCAGCGGCTGCTGCGCCTCGTGGACACCCAGGTGATCATCGTCACCCGGCACGCCCGGCCGGGCACGCTGAAACGGGCCCTCGCGGCCCGGGTGCGCGGCTTCGTGCCCAAGTCCACCCCCGCGTCGGAGCTGGCCACGATCATCCGCTCGGTCGCCGCCGGCGAGCGGTACATCGACGCGCGCCTGGCCACCGCGGCACTCACCGAGGAGGAGAACCCGCTCACCGCTCGCGAGGTGGACGTGCTCCGGCTGGCCCGGGACGGACTGCCCACCCGGCACATCGCCAAACAGCTCGGCCTCGCGCACGGCACCGTGCGCAACCACATCTCCGCCGCGATGGCGAAGCTCGCGGCCGACTCGCGCATCGCGGCCGCGGCCACCGCGTGGGAACGTGGCTGGATCTAGCAAGCGCGCCCCGAGGGTCGTGAGCTCAGTACTGAACGGCCGTGAACGTCATCCGCCAGTTCGTCTCCCAGGTCGCACCCTCGTCGTTCGAGAAGGCCTGTTCCCACGCCGGATGCTCACCCGTGGCGTCCCAGATGAACCGAACCCGCACGGGCACACCGTTCAGCACATCGGCCGCCACGAACGTGCCGATGCCGTCCCTGAACGCCCCGCGCACCGGCGTATCGAGCTGGGTCGGGTTGCGGCCGTCCAGCCACCAGATGCTCCACTCATCGTCGTCGACGGAGTAGGAGCGCAGTGCCACCGCATGAAAGTCGCCTGACGGGTGCTTGAGCAGGTTGTCTTCGAGGTTGCCGTGGCCGCCGAGGATCTTGCTCGTGGAGGAGAGCCCCTTGAACCCCGTCCAGGTGTCGGCGCCGGCGAAGATCCCGTCCAGGCGTTCGTGGTGAACGGTCCAGTCGCCGATGATGAAGTCGAAATCGGTCGGCGCGGGGTGCGAAACGTTGGAGTAGATGAGCGGTTCCTTCGGTCGGTGGCACACAACCCGAGCAGCACGACTGCACGATCGCCGGTTGCGACGAGCGGATGCTCGATGGAGACAACGTTCCCAGCCAGGGCGGGCTATCACTAGGGCCAGTTGTGTGTGCGACCGTCGGACCGGTTCCGGGCGATCCGCTCCCCAGTTGGGGACCTGTATCCAGTGCGTGGTCGTCTGACACACTTCGACCATGTCTCTCGCGTCAATCACTGTTGGCCAGCAGCCGCCAACTCGAGCCGCGAATGTCGAGGCGTTGTGCGGAGGCGCCCGGATGGAATTCGACGAAACCGAGAAGGGCGATCTGAGAACCTGGGTCAGCGGCGGCCTCGCCACCTAGGGGAATCGGCGCGAGGCATTGGACTCGTGCCGCGGCTAACCGGGATGCGGGGCTCGGCCGAGATCTTGGCCATGTCGGTACACGGCAAACGCCGTCTCGGCAGCGGTGCGCTGGTTGAGACGGCGTTCGAAGTGAGACCCGCTGATCCTGGGCCGCGAGGAAATCCGGTATTAGGCGCCGATCCAGTCGCCGTTCGAGTCCAGCTCGTAGTCAGAGACCTCGGCTTCGATGACGGTGAGCGTGCCACTCTTCATGACGTTCATCTCGACCGATGCGAACGTGTCGATTGTGCCATCGGACTCGATGGGGAAGTCGAACTCGTCCGAACTGCCGTCGTCGAGCGCATCGCTGGCACAGGACTGCACAAACGTCAGGGTCTTGGCATCGTCGGAGACGTACCTGCCCAGCTCGGGGTCGGCGGCGTCGAGATCGTCGATCGGCTTTGCATCAAGCGGCGCCCAGGCCGGCATGGCCACGTACGGCGCCTGCTCCAGGTTTCCGACGATCTCTTCCACCTCCGCGGCGCCTCCCGGGGCACTCGCCTCGGCTTCTTCAACCGTCTTGACGCCGAACTGTCGCATCAACGTCGCCTCGAGGTCCGCCTCGCCCTGGGCGGAGTATTCCTTTTTCGTCAGTGCCGGTCGGTTCAGCGCGTCGAGGCCATCACCCCGATACTCGATCTCCAGGTCGAAAGCACACGCCTTCGACGAGTCCAACTCGCGTGCCTTGGCCTTCACCTCGCCCACCAGCAGCCCATCGGCATCGGATCCGGCAGCCTCGAGCAGAGCCTTAGGAATGCGAATGGTCAGCTCTCCTTCGGAGCCGTAGGCGGGAGTCTGGAACTCGAACACCTTGGCCGATGGCGCTCCGTCACCGGCCGCGTTGTTGTCGACGCCATCGCCAGTCGGCGTGGAGGAGCAGCCCGCCAGCAGCAGAGCTGTCGCCGCCGCCAACGTGGTGGCGGCCAGCAAGGTTTTCTTGTTCAAAGTCTGCATGTGTATGCCCGCGCCCGGAAACCAGACGCGTTCCCCCTTATATCTCCCCGTGGCGATCCGCCGCTCCGCCCGGAACGGCCGCCACGAATGATCCTATCGAGGTTGCATGCACAGCTTGTGGCTCGGCCAACGGCCTCGACTGAACCGCCCAGCAGGCCGAGATCAGCGAGACTTCGGCTAGGGTCGGCCGCCGGCAGTGCAGCGGCTCGGCGTGATTCAGCTCTCGCGCTTGGCGAGGCCGTCGAGTCGCAGCGTCGAGGTCTCGTCCCGGTGGCTGCCGGACGCGCCCACATGCTTGTCGGGGACCGCGCCGTCTGCGCCGTTTTTCAAAACTCCATAGAGCGCCATGGCGTGCCCGCGTCCAACGCCGTAGTCGTCACGGAGCCAGTCGACCACCTCGCCGGCCTTCGTTGTCGAATCGAAGCCGCGGGCGCTGGCTTCGTCGAGCAACTCCTGTGGTGTCTTGCCCGTCTTCGTTTCGATCGCGTCGAGGTAGGCCTGGTACGACATTGCTATTCCCTTCCGAGCCGTCGGTGCCGTTTCGTTAGAACCTTAGCCGCCGATCAGCTGTCAATCGAGGGGAGTGGATTCAGCGGTCACCTGGGAAATCCGAGTCTGGTGCATCCACCGGAGGCAGCCTCTGCTGTCAGCCCCACCGGCATCCCTCTGCCCGATTCGCGTTGCGCGGGTCACGCGCCGGTATGCGCCTGGCGCGCCACCCGCCTAGCGGCGCGTTGCCCGCCTACCTCGAAATGGCCCTGGCGCGCGACCCGCGCAACGGCGCCGCACCCGCATACCTCGCCAATCGAGGGGCACGGATGCGCCGCCCGGCATCCGTTGCCCCGAAGAGGCGACCCGCGGCGAGAATCCACTGTTCGCCCGAGCGGAGTCCGTCCGCAGACACGCGAAAGCGGCCCTGTGGTCACCTCAATCCGTTGAGGCAACCACAAGACCGCTCTCGCGAGCCTTCGCCACCAGCGCGAGCGCCCACCACGGCTATTAGTTGTACCGACCGGGCACGTTGTTCAGTCGGTTCGAGAAGCCGCCGACAGAATGACCTTGGCGAGGTCGGCGGGACGGCTCCACATAGGCCAATGGCCCGTTGGGAGGTCAATGACGTCGAGGTGCTCGAGCTTCGCGACCTCGGCGAACATGGCATGGCCTGCTCGGGCCAGCTCCAGCATCTGGGCGCTCGGGATCGAGCAGCACACCAGGGTGGTTCGCGCCGTGCGCCGGGCGTCGTTCGTGAGCTCGACGGGCTGGCGAAGCACGGGGCCGGGTTCAGGCACCGCCCGGGCCCGAAAACGCTCGAGGACCTCTGGGCTCAGGCCTTCGAGGCTCGCCTGCTGTGCGAGGACGTCGAAGGGTGGCAGCGGAAGCTCCTCCACCCCCTTCGGGAGGTCGGGGGCGTAGACGCTGCCCGGCGCCACCGGGCCGGAGTCGACCCACACCACCCGATGGACAAGCTCAGGGTGCCGGTCAAGGACGAGGCTGACGGGGGCGTTTGCCCCACTGTGAGCGACGATGATCGCGGGCTGATCCTCGGACTCCCTGAGTCGAGCGATGACGTCCAGGATCGCTGCGGCTTGATCGTCGAGAGTCTTCGCCGCACGCTCAGGATCGTCCCCGTCGAGACCGGGCAGAGTGATCGCGATTGCCCGAGAGTGGTCGGTTTTCAGGTGTTCGAGGACTTCATCCCACGACCAGGCGCCCAGCCAGTGGCCGGCGATGAGAATGATGGTGGGACTGCTCGTTGTAGTTGTCATGTCACTACCTTCGTAGGCGCTACGGGCAGGTGTGTGTCACTATTTGTGTCATGAATTTACTGCGGGCTGAACGGTGAAGCGAACAGAACGACTCCATGCGTTGTCCGAGATGCTACGCCGCAACGGATCGCGGGGTTGCTCCGCCGAGCGGCTGGCGCGAGAGTTCGAAGTGTCCGTGCGCACAGTCAAGAGAGACCTCGCGGCGCTGGAGAGCAGCGGCGCGCCGCTCTGGTCGCGCCCAGGTCCGGGCGGTGGCTACGGGATGGCCGTGGGCGCGTCGCTGCCGCCGGTCAGCCTGTCCCCGGCGCAGGCCGTGGCGCTCATGGCTGCCGTGTCCGCTGCGTCCGATGCCCCCTACGCCGATCTGGCCGCAGCCGGTGTCCAGAAGATCCTGGACGTCCTCGATCCCCGAACCCGAGGACGAGCCGACGACCTGGCCAGCCGAGTCTGGGTCAACACGCCGCCCTCCTCATCAAGAGCAATCCGATCGGCGCTGGAGGAGGCGATGGCCGAGCAGCGAGTACTCCGTCTTCGCTACACATCGGGAGACGGGACCACGACCGCACGCGACGTCGAACCCGTGCTCTTCGCCTCCACGAACGGCCAGTGGTACCTGGTCGGATGGTGCCGACTGCGCGACGCAATGCGATGGTTCATGTTGTCGCGCATCGAGCGGGCCAGCGTAACCAAAACGGCCTGCGGCGGCCACACCATCCATGAGGTCGGAGAACCCCCGGCGAACGCCAGACCGGTGCACGATCGGGGCTGAGCGAAGAGGGAGCCCTGAGGAGCGTTGGCAGCCCTAATCTGCAGGGCGGAGAGTCGGCAGGATTGTCGCGTACCGGAGCAGGAACGTGCGCTCGTCGAGTTTCTTGCGGCGGAGCCATCCGGTGACTTCGCTGTTGTGTTTGCTCGCGTTGCAGGACGGGCAGGCCGGAACCACGTTCTCGAGGGTGTACCGGCCACCACGAGAAATCGGCATGATGCAGTCACGCTGCAGGGCCGGGCTCTCTGCTTGGCAATAGGCACACCCTCCCCAGGCGGCGAGGAGGTCGGCCCACTCTGAGGCGGTGAGATCATTGTCCACGCGGGCGAGCCGCCCTTGCCGTCGCTTCGCGTAGCGCGCACGTGCTGCGGGTGAAACGGTTGAGAACTTGCGGCGAGGGGGCACGACTCAACGGTACTCCGGCCGCGCGCGGTCATCCCTGCGTTGGGTCGCCTCGGAATGTTAGAAGCCGCGGTCGGCGAGCGACGACAGGACGGCCTCGTCGGACTGCGCTGCCGACGTGACCTGGATCTTGCGCGGCTTGGCCTTCTCGCACACCGGGATGCACGGACAGCACGCCGTTGTCGTAGCTGGCCGAGATGCGGCTGGAGTCGGAAGCGGCTTGTTCAATGGCCGCCACCGAGTCATCCTGAGGGCATCGTGTGGTGCAACCATCCAGCGGATGTGGCATTCAGACTCGCGGAGGAGTCCTCATGGAACCAGTACTTACCATCGTCGTAGGTGTGACCATTCTCACCGTCATCGGTGTCATGTCCGGCGGTACTTTCCTGCTTAAGATCACCACCGCCGGGTCGGAGTTCACCCCGCTGCAAAAGACGTTCTTCCGAGCCGGGCACGCCCACGCCGGGGTACTGGTGATCCTGGGGCTGGTGTGCGTTCTGTTGCAAGACGCCGCGGGCGTCGGGGGAGTCTGGGTCTGGGCGGCGGTCGGCGTCCTGGTCAGTGCCCTCCTCATTCCGGGCGGCTTCTTCCTCTCCGTGCTCGGGCACGACGTGGAGAAGCCCGGGCGGGCGATCGCCCTCCTTTGGGTGGGAGCCGCCGTGCTCGCGGTGGCGCTGCTCACGGTGGGCATCAGCCTCATCGCCGCGGGTATGGCGAACTTGTAGGAGTGCCTCAGCAGATTGCCAAGTCGCCGACAGTCGCCCCGAACTGGGGTCTGCACCGCTATTTGACGAGCCTCCTTCGGCTGCCGTGCACTGCTAGCTTGTGGATGCTGCGCTCGCGGCCTGTCAGAGGAAACCCATGGCCCACCGCACTGCACCCTGCTTCGCCACTGCTCACACCCTGAAGGCAGTTGCCCGATGACGCAGCAGCCCGCGGTAAGTGGATGGCTCGCCCCGCTTCGCGGACCGGATGGCCGCATCCCCACCCGTACCCGCTGGATCATCGCCGCGGTGATCCTTCTGGTGGTGATTGTCACGGCGGTGGCAGGGATCTTTTGGGCTCTCGTGGCGATCCTGGGACTCGTCGGGATCGTTCTTGGTATCGTGGCTCTGGTCAAAGGCTCAGTGCCCCGAACGAAGCTTCGTTCCCGCTGGGCTGGCGCGCTCGCGGTGCTTGTGGGCCTCTTCGTCTTGGTGCTCGGATCCGGTGCCAACGCCGTCGTTCAACAGGGGGAAACGCCCCAAGCCAGTCTCATCTCGGACGCGTCCAATGTGACTCCGGCGACCGCGAGCCCCGATCCGAAGCCCAAACGCACCGCGACTCCGTCTCCCACCCCGACGGCTGTCGCCACTGAGGCCGAGGTCCAGGAAGCGACTGCCATTCCCTTTGCTGCCGTCACCGTGGATGACGACTCCATCGATGTGGGCACATCCGCCGTAACCGTCGGTGGCGGCAACGGCGAGAAGGTGACCACTTACCTCGTCAAGTACATCGACGGTGTGGAGGTCTCGCGATCAATCGCACGCGAAGAGACAACCCTGCCGCCCGTTGACGAAGTCACATCAATCGGCACACGCGTGCCCGAGCCTGTGGTCGCAGCGGAGCCAGCACCGGAAAGCAACGGCTGTGACTCCAACTACGCGGACGTCTGCGTGCCGATCGCGTCCGACGTGGACTGCGCCGGCGGGAGCGGCAACGGACCGGCGTACGTCGACGGCCCGCTGCGCATCGTTGGATCGGACGTCTACGACCTCGACCGTGACGGCGACGGGATCGCGTGCGACGCCTAGAGCAGCCCCGCCAAGGGCTGGGTCGCTCCCCGAAATGGGCCTGGCGACGGGTGCCTGCGGCTGGGAAGATGCGCTGTCGTCCCGATCCCATGAGGTCGCCGGCTACGGGGGAGTGGAACAACGATGGCGGATAGCTTCGCACCAATGCTCAGCGGTATGGCGGGGATGTTCATTCTGATATTCATGCTGCCTATAATCGGCGCTCTCTCTATCGGACTGATCTACGTGGGACTGTTGCGTCGGCGCTTCGGCCTTCTTTTCATAGGCATAGCCTTTCCGCTTGGAGCATTCGCCCTTGGCAGCATCTTGCGTGACTCCGCGATCAATGCACCCGGTATGCCTGCGAGCTATGAGGCATCCTTTGCGCCCTTGACGTCGATGCTCCCGATTGGGCTCCTAATCGCGGCGGCAATCTTCCTCGTCGGCATTCTCCCAACCATGGTGCGGGCTACGCTCAAGCGCTAAAGCGGCGCGGCCGCCCGCTACAACCACTTCCGCCGCTTGAAAATCCCCCACAGCCCCAACCCCATCAGCCCCATCGCCGCCACCGCCACCGGGTACCCGAACTCCCAGTGCAGCTCCGGCATACTGTCGAAGTTCATCCCGTAGATGGTGCCCACCAGCGTCGGCGCGAACAGGATCGCCGCCCAGGACGAGATCTTCTTCACCTCCTCGTTCTGCGCCAGGCCCACCTCCGACAACCGCCGGGTCTCCTCGTTCTGCGCCAGGCCGGCCTCCGAGAGCCGGCGCATCTCGTCGTTCTGCTGCTGCGTCACCAGGGTGGCGTGCACGGTGAGCGCGTTCTCCAGCAGCGCCCTAAATGAGGCGGCCTGCTCGGTGACCCGCAACACATGGTCCAGCACGTCCCGGAACGAGCTCTGCAACTCCACATCCACCTGGTACTTCGCCGAGCCGCGCAGCAGCCCCTCGAGCATGCCGCGCAGCGGGCCGGTGGCGCGCTGGAAGTCGATCACCTCACTGAGCAGCTCGTAGATGCGCCGAGACACCGACGGGTCGCCGCCGAAAAGCTGGTTCTCGATCTCATCGATGTCGTTCTCCAGCCCGGCGACCACCGGCGCGTACGCGTCGACGACCTCGTCGAGCACCGCGTGCAGCACCGCCTCGGGCCCCAGCGCGAGCAGTGCCGGGTTCGACTCCATCCGTCGGCGCACGTTGGCCAGGTCGGGGTTCTCGGCGTGCCGCACGGTCACCACGAAGCCCGGCCCGATGAACACGTTCACCTCGCCGAACTCCACCCGTTCCTCGGCGTCGAGGTACCAGGCCGGCCGCAGCACCACGAAGAGGGTGTCGCCGAACCGTTCCAGCTTGGCCCGCTGGTGGCCCTTGAGGGCGTCTTCGACGGCCAGCGGATGCAGCGAAAATTCGTCGGCGACGCCGCGGATCTCGTCCGCATCGGGCCGGTACAAGCCGATCCAGGCCATCCCCGCGCACTCGCGCAACTGCTGGTACGTCTCGTCGAGGCTCTGCGGGCTGGAGGTGCGCTGCCCGGTCACGTAGATGCCGTTGTCGATGAGTGCCATGGTCCTACTCCGTCGTTCGGTCGACGAGAGCGCGTAAGCAAGCCTGAGGAGGCTCGGGGCGCGTCAGGAATCGACGGCACACCGAAGGCCACCTCGTGATGGAGGTTAGGAAGCGCGCCACTCCCGGCGCGACGCCCGACCTAGACAGTCAGGGCGAAAACGACACCCGCGAAGGGAGTGGAGCGCGGACTATCACCAGCCATGGCCGCTCACCCGCCTTCGATCGAAGTATGTCGTGGCCCTGCCTGGGCCTCGGATACCGTACCACCTGGCAACGAACGACGGTGTGCCCCGCAGCGCACCCGCTGGGCGACCCTGTGGGTCACGCGCCGTCAGGGACCCGGCCGGCCGCGGCGGCGACCTCGGCAAACGCCGCACGCAGTTCGGGTGGAGCCAACACCGTCAACGGCCGGTTGAGCAGCAACAGCCAGCGTGCCATCGCGCCGTAGGTGTCGGCGACTCTAGAACGACCGCCACAACGCCGGTACCGACGCCCGTCCAGCTCACGTCAGATCGGGCACCACGCTGGGCCGGTCGGGTGACGCGCGCACCGATGTGGGCAGTCGAGTCAGGCGCTCGGCCACGTCGCGGCGAGCCTCGGCCCCTTCCGCGAGGATGTAGGAGAGTTCGGCCGGCCGAAGGGGCGAAATGCCCACAAGGTGAACCGTGCCATTCGGGACGTCGACGCTCACCGGAACGTCGTCCACGGGAAGGCCGAGGAGCACCCCGAGGGTTCCATCCTCATCGAGCCAGTCCGCGGGTGCCGAGCTTCCGGGCAGGCTCAGCGACAGGGCCCCGTAGCGCTCCAACTGTGGGCCGAGTTCGACACGCATGGATGCGATGTTCTGCGCTACCTCATACACGATCTCGAACGGCCACAGGCGACCCAGATCGCTCACCGGGGTGTCCGCGAACAGGGTCGAGCAGAAGTACACCTCCGCGCCCAGTCCAGGGCCGGCCGCAGGGTCATCGAGATCGGGGTCGGCGAGTCCATCGGAGGCCACGATCGCCAAACCGTCTGCGCGGGTGATTTTTCTAAAGGCCTGTCGAAGACCCGGCCACTGCGGGCCTCCCATAAACGCAGGGTTGATCAAGTGGGCGACGACGTAGGGATCGACCGTCCCGACAGACGACCACGCAGCATCCCTGGCCGCGATAACAGCTGCCAGCTCCGAACTCGTGTCATCACCGACCGGTGACTCGGCGCCACCCTCCGGTGACGTGTTCTTCTTCCGCCCAAATCCGAACATGAGTCATCCCCTCAACCGCACTTGTTACGAATCGCTCACTCTATCGGCCAGAGGGCATTCACCCCTGAAGGTCATACCTGAAGCGAGTCCTCATGGCTGCGCAGGATCGCGCGCAGCTCGCGCCCGCAGATCTCAGCTGCGCGTGCCCACCACCGCAATGAGCTCGCGGCACCGCCGCGGTCAAGCTGGTGCGCGCGAGGGCCTTCGCTGATTCACTCGACTGGGACGGCGCGATCGAGGTGGTGGAGGAGTGCGCGTCGGTCTTTTCCGCAGCGGATGCGATTTGCACGCTCACCCCGTCCGTCACCCCGATCATCCGCGGAAAATGGCTCCGCCCCGGCCAGCACCTCAACGTCGTGGGCGCCCGCCCCCGGCCCGACGAACGCGAGGTCGACGCGACGACCATGGCCCGTTCCTCGGTGTGGGTCGACGACATGGCCACGGCCGAGACCCAGTCGGGTGACCTCATGCTGGCCGTGGGGGAGGGCGCACTCACCCTGCAGGATGTGGTCGGCACCGTCGGCCAGGTGCTCGCGGGCATCCGTCCCGGTCGCGCCAGCGCGGAGCAGATCACGCTCTTCGACTCGGTGGGCATCTGCGCACAGGACCTCGCGATCGCGGATCTGCTGGTGCGTGAGGCCCGGGCGCGGGGCGTGGGGATGGAGCTCGACTTGAACGGTTGAGCGAGGTTGTCCCGAAGGGCCATGAGCAGGGCCTCGGGTCGGTTGCGATCCATTTGTGGCTAGATGAGCCCTTTATAGCTCGATGCACCCCTTGTGGCTGGATGCGCCCTCTATTGCTGGATGCGCCACCTATAGCTGGCGCATCCAGCCATACGAGGTGCAGCGAAGCCCCAGGGTGGTTGGCACCGTGCGCCCGGCATCGTTCGTGAGGTCGACGCGCTGGCGAAGCACGGGGCCGGGCTCGGGCACCGCCCGGGCCCGGAAACGCTCGAGGACCTCAGGGCTCAGGCCGTCGAGGCTCGCCTGCTGGGCGAGCACGTCGAAGGGCGGCAGCGGGAGCTCCTCCACCTCCTCCGGGAGGTCGGGGGCGTAGATGGTTCCCGCAGCCACCGGGCCGGAGTCGACCCAGACCACCCGATGCACCAGCTCAGGGTGCCGGTCGAGCACGAGAATGCGCCCCCTCTAGCGGGATCATCCAGCCACACAGGGTGCAGCGAAGCCGCGACTCGGGCCGGGCGCCCAGGGCGGCCCTAGTCAGAGTGCAGAAGAGTCGGCAGGATTGTGGCGTACCGCACCAGGAACGTGCGCTCGTCGAGTTTCTTGCGGCGGAGCCATCCGGTGACTTCGTTGTTGTGTTTGCTCGCGTTGCAGGACGGGCAGGCGGGCACCACGTTCTCGAGGGTATACCGGCCACCCCGGGAGATCGGCATGATGCAGTCACGTTGCAGGGCCGGGCTCGCTGCCTGGCAATAGGCGCACCCTCCCCAGGCGGCGAGGAGGTCGGCCCACTCCGAGGCGGTGAGGTCGTTGTCCACGCGGGCGAGCCGCCCCTGTCGTCGCTTGGCGTAGCGCGCACGTGCTGCGGGTGAAGCGGCTGAGAACTTGCGGCGAGGAGGCACGACTAAACGGTACTCCGACCGTGGTCGCAACGCCTCTGACGAGGCCGGCACCGCCCTGCGCTCTCAGGTTCATAGTCGGCGCCCGCCGCCACCCCCAGTCGATACCGGCGTGAAGCAACCCTAAAGCGACAGCGCGATCACCCCGCCGATCAGCACCAGTGCGAAGCCGAGCAGCCCGATCCGCTCACCCCAGCCCAGACGCATCCGTAGCCGTCGGCCGCGCTTGGCCACCTGCCCCGCCGGCGCGGCATGCTTCGACCCGACCCAGCCCGCGCCAGTGTCCACGGCAGTAACAACAACCGGCGGCAAAGCCGGCAGCCGGTCGTCGCGCCAGCGCTCCCACCGGTCGATCTTGTCGCTCAGAGCGCCCACGGCATCGTACAGTGCCTGCCAAAATTCTGGGTCGAGGGTCACCACGTCGCGGCTGCTGACCAGCAACAGCCAATCGTCGACGATCTCCACATCGAATCCGCGCACTCTATCGATCAGGCGCGCCATCACATCCGGGGTGAAGAGGTACAGCGCATCCCGCTCGTACTCCTCGGGGCAGTACAGGGTGAAGTGGTCGTCGAAGTCGCCCTCGAGGGAGAGCCGCTGCGCGCCGTCGGGCAGTGCCGCGAATGCGAACGGGCCGTGCTGAGCGCGCAACAGAATGTGCGGCAGGCTCGTGCGCAGTTGCATGGCGCAGAAGCCACCGAACTGGGCGTTGGGGCTGCGCAGCGTGTCAACCCGCAGCTCGTAGTTGGCGAACTCGATCGTGCGCTGCGATGCGGGCCGCATCACCCGCGTGAGCCTGAGATAGCCTCGCCGGGCCCACGGTTTCAGGTGCTTGCCGGAGACCGGCCCGGGCTTGTAGCTCAGGCCATTGGCGGCGGCAAACCGGGCCAACCGGTAATGCCGCTTGGGGGTGTCCCGGCGCTTGAACGTGCGCACGAAGAACCACGCCAGCATGATTCCGGTGCTCAGCATCAGAACGCCGACACCCGCCGGCGCGACGATATCGGCGGCCGGTGCGCCTCCTCTCGCCACCTCCGCCGCGGCGTAGGCCAGGGCGAAGACTCCGATGGGGGCGCAGCCGATACCCATGAACATGGTCGCTCGCCGTATGATCATGTCCGGGTTGCGCACCGACTGGTACCGCGCCGCGAATGCCCGGTAGAACTTCCGCACGTCCCTGCGCTTCACCCGGTCGGTGAGCGCCGAGGTGTCCAGGCTCGTCGTGCTGTATTCCGTTGTCTGCATCCGTCCACCCCACGTGTGCTTCGCTTGGCCACGATTGGCCTACCCGAGACTAGCGCTCTGGCAACGGATGCGGCCGCCCGCCTAGTTATCCGCCCTGGTGGAACATCGAGATCACACCGCCGACCATCAGCAGTGCGAAGGCGACCAGCCCGATCCACGTACCCACGCCCAGGCGCATCCGTAGCCGTCGGCCGCGCTTGGCCACCCGCCCGGATCTCGGGGCAGGTTTCAGCTTGACCGCGCCCGCACCGGCATCCGTGCTCGATGTCACGGGCGGCTCCGCGGGCATCCGGTCGTCGCGCCAGCGCTCCCAGCGGCCGATCTTGTCGCTCAGCGCGCCGACCGCGTCGTAGAGTCCCTGCCAGGCGTCCGGATCGAGGGTCACCACGTCGCGGCTGCTCACCAGAAACAGCCAGTCGTCGATGATCTCCACATCGAACCCGCGCACCCGGTCGATCAGGCGCGCCATCACATCCGGGGTAAAGAGGTACAGCGCATCCCGCTCGTACTTCTCGGGGCAGTACAGGGTGAAGTAGTCGTCGAAGTCACCCTCGAGGGAGAGCCGCTGGCTGCTGGCGGGCAGGTCCACCAGTGTGAACCGATCGCCCGGGCCGTCCTGGGCGCGCAACAGGATGTGCGGCAGGCGCGTGCTCAGCCGTACAGCGCAGAAGCCGCAGGAATCGATGCTCCGGGCCAAGGGCATCAAGGTGCTCAGCCTTTTCTTTGTTGACAGGGTTGTCAGCTATCTGGGCGATGGCACGACGAACGAGGACGCGAACGGCGACTTCGCACGGTGGTTTGACGAGGTCTTTATCGAGGAGCGTGCCAAGTCCACGCTCTACCAGGAGCTTCTCCCACAGACGCCGAGTGAGCTTCGCCGAGCATACTTCTCGCAGATCAAGCGCGGTAACACTACGGCGTTCCAGGACTCTTCCGGTGCGACCAAGGCCGATGACGATGCTTACGAACTCATCATGCATGACAAGGGACGATTGCTCGACGAATCGGAGCCCGTTCGGTTCATTTTCAGCCACTCAGCGCTACGAGAGGGTTGGGACAACCCAAACGTGTTCCAGATCTGCACACTTCGAGAGATGGGCGCTGAGACCGAGCGCCGCCAGACCCTTGGACGCGGTCTACGGCTCCCCGTGGCGAAGACCGCTGAAGGGTACACGCGCGTAGCCGATCGCGGCGTGGCGACGCTTACGGTTGTCGCGAATGAGTCATATCAGGCGTTCGCGAACAGCCTTCAGAAGGAATACAAGGATGCCGGCGTAGAGATCGGCCGTGTGAGGCTGACTGAGTTCTCCAAGATTCCTCTGCAGGACGCGACTGGTGCTCTAACAGACGACCAGTTTGGCTATACGAGGTCCGTCGAGGTCTGGAATCACCTACGTGCCAAGGGGTTCATCGACAAAGAGGGAGCGGTTACGTCGAAGTTCCAACCGAACACGATCGGCTTCAGCCTCCATATGCCCGTCGACTTCATCTGGGCGGAGACGTTCGTCATCGAGATGGTGGGGCGCGCCAACATCGGGAAGTACCTCAAGCTGGTCAGCAGACGCCAAGAGCGGAAGCTCAATAAGCAGCTTTATACGACACCAGGGTTTGAGGAGTTCTGGGAGGCGATCAGCGGTAAGACTACTTACCGTGTGCGGGTAAACCGTGACGAGATCATTGAGAATGCAATCGTGGCGATCAAGGATGCTCCGGACATCGATGCCCTGCGTATCCAGGTGACGCGGGCAGGAGTGAAAGTGCTTCGTGGTGGGGCGAAGGGCGAAGAACTTGGCACCCGATCGGCCGACCTGAAGGGAAGCTACGACCTGCCCGACATCATCACGGAACTACAAGAAGCGACTTCCCTCACGCGAAAAACCATCGTCGACATCCTGCTCGGAAGTGGGCGCTTGGGCGAGTTCATCGGGAATCCAAACGACTTCATCGCGATGGCCAAGCGGATTGTAAAGAGCGAGCTGGCCAAGATCGTGGTTGAGGGAGTCCAGTACGAGAAGATCGCAGGCTCGGTATACGAGCTTCGCGAGCTCCAAAAGGACGGCGAGGAGGAGAAGGAACGCTTCCTTGATCAGATGTACAAAGTGCACAACACGCAGAAGACTGACTTCGACTATGTCGTCTTCGACTCCGACGTCGAACGGCAATTTGCGGCGCTGCTCGACTCGCGCGAGGACGTCAAGCTCTTCATGAAGCTTCCGGCCAAGTTCAAGATCGACACGCCTGTCGGCCCGTACAACCCGGACTGGGCGATCATCAAGCAGGAGGACGGCGAAGACCGGGTCTACATGATCCGTGAGACTAAGAGCGCACTCGACGACTCAAAGCTCCGCCCAACCGAACTCGCCAAACTCAAGTCGGCCAAGCGACATTTTGAAGCGATCGGGGTGGGCGATTACGCGAGGTCCGTACCAGGGAATTGGAAACTGTGAACAAGGACGACCTGTCTCAGAGACCAATCATCAAGGTTGTCTGCTTTGGTGACGAGTCTGCTTCGGATTGCCTCGGCGTATCGGTGGGCTGAAAGGCAGTCGCATCGAGCCGTAACCTCGGGAACAGAACAACCATGCCGGATAGGGACGTCGAAACGCGACTCGCTAGGAACTCAGGAATCCGACCGTGCACGCGGCGAAACCGAACATTTAGAGTTCGAATCAAGAACGTTGGCAAAGAATCACGTGTCCCTCGTGGCTTACGCCTGAGATCATCGGTGACCTGAGCGGAACGGCCGCCGCAGCAGCGGAACTCATTATCACGGCCACCTGGGCGGCCTTCGTGCTGGACTACGCCGTGAACCTCCTTCTAGCGCCTAAGCGCTGGGCGTGGTTCCGCGGGCAAATCTTCGATCTCCTGGTCGTGGTGCTGCCACTGCTCCGGCCACTTCGCCTGCTGCGTCTAGTCACTTTGCTGAGTGTGCTCCAGAGGACGGCTGGCGCGGCGTTCCGTGAGAGGGCGGTGATGTACGTGATCGGGGCATCCACCCTGCTCGTCTTCGTGGCCTCGCTCGCCGTGCTGGATGCCGAGCGATCAGCGGACGGATCATCGATAACGACCTTCTGGGATGCGCCGTGGTGGGCGTTCGTGTCGATCACCACCGTGGGGTACGGCGACTTCGCCCCGGTTACGGCGATGGGCCGGCTGATCGCGGGTGGGCTCATGCTCGGCGGAGTCGCGCTTCTTGGAGTGGTGACTGTGACGCTGGCGTCCTGGATCGTGGAACAGGTGGCGAAGCAGGAAGAAGACGCCCGGGTCGCGACCTGCGGTGAGATCCGGGCGCTAAGTCACCAAATCGAGCAGCTTCAGGAAACCCTGGACAGCAAAGCGCCCTGAGGTTGAAGAGTGACGGGCGTGGTGGCGCCCTTATTCGACCGGCTCCGCGTGCACGTAGATGGTCTGCGTGAACGGGTAGGGCGTGCGTTTCGTGCGCGGATTAAATGTGTCGTCAAGCTCATGATGGATGCCAGGCATCGTGTGAGCGGGAGCAGGGACCGGCAGGGAGCGTGCGGCCGCTAGCAGCCGTGCACGCACTGGCGCGAGGAGGGTGTCAATCTCGTCAACCAACACCTCGATGAGCGTCACGAGCGCCTTGACTCGGGGGAGCGGCAGCGTTTGTGAGTAGTTCGCCCCCAGCAGGTCCCGAACGTAAGGTTCACCGCTCTGGTCGATCAGCAGTACCGGCCAGGTCGTCGACAATTCGCTCTGGGAGTGCGCCACGGTCGTGTTACGGAACGCGCACACTTCGTCATGCAGCGTCGCGAACTCGGCGGGGATCTCCAGATGGTCGGTCAGCCGCCCCCGCACATTGGACTGGAAGAACGCGCGGCAGTACGCCACGACGGCGTACTCGATGAGATAGCGAGCGTGCACGTCTGGGTCGCCGGTATTTTCAAGGCGAATCGCTGATTCCAGAGCGTTCAATGCCGGGGTGAGATCGGCGTTCGCGTATCCGCTCAGTTCGACGAAGATCCGAGCGTCGGCCGAATCCGGCACCAGCGCACACCGAAACTGGTCCTCGGGCTTCGATTTGGAGGCGCGACGCGAAATCACGCCGCCGGCGCCTGCGCCGCAATGCATCCGACCCACACCCCGTCGCGGGCCCGGGTGACGCCGACGAACAATTCGCGCCGGTCGCGCTCGTCGCGTTCGATCTGGGAATCGGTCCACTCCGCGCCGGTGATGACCGGGGACATCAGGCGCTCGGCGACCCAGGGCAGCAGCACCTGCTTGAACTCCAAGCCCTTGGCCCGCTTGATCGTGCCGACCTTCACGGCATCAGTGATGGAGCCGTCGTAGTCGGTGAGTTCGACCACAGGGATGCCTGCGGTGCGGAGCAGCATGACCGCGTCACGCACCTGCCAGGTGGTGGAGCAGAGCACGCCCACGTCGCCCCAGCCCACGCTGACACTCTGCGTGGCCCGACGAATCTGCTGCACGAGTTTGCCGTCGTGCTCGGTTCGGGTGCGGGCCCGGGCGAAGAGGGGGCGTTCGCCGTGGCGCGGCGAGGTGATCGCGGTGGCGTTGGTGCTGGCGCCCTCGATGTCGACGTAGCTGGCATCGCCGACCACGTGGGACGCGAGGGCGAGGATCTCCGCGGTGTTGCGGTAGTTGACGTCCATGATCACACCGCGGCCGTGGACCGAGAGGCCCGCTTCGGCGAGGGTGTACCCGCCGGGGTAGATGGTCTGTTGGCCGTCGCCGATCAGGGTGAACGCATCCGCACCGTCACCGGCAACGGAGGCGAGCATGCGGATCATCGCGCAGGACAGGTCCTGCGCCTCGTCCACGATCACCGCGGTGTAACCGACCATCGGGGTGGCGCGCAGCGCCGCCTCGGCGAGCAGGATCAGATCAGCGAAGTCGTGCACCTCGCGGGTGCGCAGGAACGATTCGTAGCGCTGGTAGAGCGCCCATACCGAGCGGCGCTGGTCGAGGGTGAGGCGGCGGCGCCGGCCGATGCGGGCGCAGTCGGCGTACTCCTCGAAAGTGGTGAGGCCACGGCCCTTGATCACGTGGTCGAGCTCCTCCCGCCAGTAGCGGGAGTTCGTGTCGATAGTAACGAGCGGCCCGGAGGTCGCCTTCCAGGCCTCCTCGAAGGCCTGATCGGCCAACTTGGGCTTCACCTGCACGTCGATGCCGCGCTCGTCGAGCACCTTGCGGGCGAACTGGTGTACACCGGTGAACTCCACCCGGTCGGCGACATCCGGCGCCATGCGCCCGAGCAGATTGTTGAGCACGTCGGGCAGGGTGCGCACGAAGGTGGTCACCAGCACGCGCGCATCCGCCTGCGACCGGGCCAGGTAGGCCGCGCGGTGCAGCCCCACGACGGTCTTGCCGGTCCCGGCCGCCCCACGGATGCGGGAGGGACCGTTGAAACTGCGGCGCACCAACTTGGCCTGGTCGGGGTGCAGGAAGGTCATCCACTCCTCGATCGGCGGGGCGAGGAGCCCCTCGAGGATGGCGGCTTCGATGTCGCTCTCTGTAGGTAGGTGGTCCAGATCGAGGGCGGGTTCCGGGCCGATGATCGGTTCGGGCAGGGTGACGTCGAGCGAAGCCGGCGCGCCGATCAGCGGGAAGTGCTTGATCGCGGCGGCCAGGACCAGCTCGACGGCGGAGGCGGTGAGGCGCTGCCCGCGGCGGGCGATGTGGCGCACGATGTCGCCTTCGCCGACGATCTCGACCCCGCCAACTGACGCGTTGACGCCCTTGTGTCCGGCGAAGACGACCACGGGGCGTACCTCGCCCGGGGCGAGGCCGATCTCGGCCAGCGCGGCCTCGGTCTTCCAGGCAAGGTCGGCCAGGCCGTCGAATTCGTCGGTGACGTCGGCCTGGCCGCGAAACACCCGGCCGGCGGCGATGACCGGATCTTTCCACGCTTTGGTGTCCACGATGAACAGGCCGCCGGGACCGACGACGACCATGTCGACCTGAGCGCGACGGCTGCCGGGCCACTGGCGGTCGGGTAGGAAGTGGTAGCCGGCTGCGGCCAGGGGAGCGAGCACGTGGGCGATGCGCTTCTCGCTGTCGGCCGCAGCGAAGTAGTTGGCTGCCTTCGCCCGCGAAGACTCAGCTTTGAGTGCGTGGGCGTCTGCGAGCGCCAGTTGGCGTGTCGCCTCAGTCCATGCGGATCCACCTGCAGACATCCGTCCCCCAACCTAGATATGCGCTGAGTTTATCGGCAGGTCTGCGACGCGCGGGCACAGATACCAGCGACCCGGGCGTAGCGCAATTGAAATTGGTGTTGTGAGCGAGTGCCGTCACTTAACGGATTCCCTGCCGTCGCAGGCGCGCACCCGGGCGGCGCAAGAACGTGTCTGGCTGGAGCCCAGTCGGACTGTTCGTCAACAACCTCTGATGCGAAGAAGGCTCCCTATTCGGCGACCGTTACGACTGAGTCCATGCCTCGATCAGGGTGGTAGGACCAGGACACTTCGATGTTGTCCCACGCCTCCGTCTGGCGACCGTCCATGGACGTTGTCTGCTGCATATGGGCGATCACAGCGGTCGGCGCCTCCAGGCGATCGAAAATACACATCATCGCTTTCGTGGAGAGCCCGCCCAGATAGTCTTCATCGCCCTTGTTGTCGATGGTTAGCGACAAACCATGGTCGCCCTCCACAGCGAATTCTTTATCAGCCGCACACAGGCTGACCGCCTCGGGCAATATTGTCCTTGACGCAGCTGCTGCCTCGTTGGCGGCTGACGCGCTTGCTTCTCGCTCGCGGTCTTCCGCCAGTCCACCGAGGATCCCGGTAACAGCGATACCAAGAATGACGCCAAGGACTAGACCTGCAGTTCCAGTGATCGCCGGGACCCTCCACTTGTGGGTCAGTGATTCACCGCCACCCGTTGAACTCGGGGTGGTGCTGGCTGGCTGTGATTCTGTCGGGCCTGTTTCGGCTGCGTTGTTCGACATGTTCCCCCTGTATGGCGTCTTTATATTTCGAGAATATCGGCGTCAGCAGGTGCCACCCTCTGCTTTTGACACCCCAAGTCAGGGGAGTCGCGCTGCATCCGTCTCGCTCGTCGGCGACACGCGCCCGTGAATGTAAATGTCCTGTTCTGGGGGCTTAAAGCGAGGCAGCCGAGCCAGTAGGTTGGATTCAGTACTGGGGGATTCATGTCAAACGTGGGAACAGCAGCGCGCCACCAAGTGGCCGCACAATCCGTGATCGAGGCGCTTCTGCGCCAGCAGGAGGGCACGCCGGAGCGCACCTGGCTGGGCCGCCTCCGCGGCAATTCACCGTTGAAGCCCGACAGCGTCGCGTGGTACCGCGGTGCACTGGGGGAGATCGCGGTGGGTCGGATGCTGGCCACCCTGCCCAGCGACTGGGCCGTCTTCCATGCCTTGCCGATCGGTAAGAAGGGCGCCGACATCGATCACCTCGTGATCGGCCCGGGCGGCATCATCACGATCAACACGAAGAACCACTCGGGCAAGAACGTGTGGGTGGGTGGTCAGACCCTGCTGGTGTCTGGGCACAAGCAGCCACACATCCGCAACGCCGACTTCGAAGCCAAGCGCGTGACCACCCTGTTGCGGCAGCGGATGCCGGAGCTGCCCGCGGTGTTGCCCGTCGTGGCGATCCTCGAGCCCAGACAACTGAGGATCAATGCGAAGCCGGAACAGACCACGGTACTCAGCGCACGGCAGCTGACCCAGTGGCTCCAGAAACGCCCGACGGTGCTGACCGGGCCGCAGCTTGCCGAGCTTTCCGCGATCATCCAAGACCCGGGGACGTGGCCGAAACCGCTGCTGCCGCCGATGGACAACCTGATGGCGAGGTTCATCGAGTTGGACGGCGTCGTTCGGGCTGCGGACTTGCAGCGGCGTGTCATCGCGGGACTGCGCTGGCTGGCGGGATCTGCCGTCGTCATCGCATTCCTCACCGCGATGACGAACCGCACCTAGCAACCGCTCACTCCCGGCCATATCGGCCTCCCCGAAAGGACTCAATGCCCGCATCGACACGACCCCCCAAACCGCCGCGACGGCCCGGTGGGTTCAAGCCCACTCTGAGCACCTGGATTGTCGGCGCAGTCGTGCTCCTCGTGTTGATCCTTGGGGGCACCTCGAGCGGAGTCTCCGGCGTTCTCATCTTCCTCGGCCTCGCCGGAGTCGTGACCGCGTTGTACGTGGTCGTGACCGGACGGCGGTCCTGGGCCTTGATTCCGACGCGCAAGATCGGCGCGATTGCCCTTGCAGCGAGTCTGGTCGCAGTCATGTCCGGTGGAATCGTCGGCGCGGCTAGCGGAGCGCCCGAGGGGGTTTCCGCGGAGTCGCCGTCTGCGAGCCCGACAGCCAGTTCGAAGCCGAGCGCCACGCCGACGCCGACACCCACTGCATCATTCACCGAGGAATCGCCGATCGACCCCGCAACCGTTGTCGCGCCCGATGAGGATGCGGCGGTCGTTGTCGCCGACACCGGTGTGACGAATACGACGGCGCTGGCGCTGCTGGCGACCGTGCCGGTTAAGGGCAAGGCGGCGAAAACCGGCTACGACCGCAGCGGGATGTTCGGCACGGCGTGGCTCGACGTCGACCGCAACGGATGCGACACCCGCAACGACATCCTCTCTCGCGACCTGACGGGCATTACCAAGGCAGGTGCTTGCAAGGTGCTTTCAGGGAGTTTGGTGTCCCCGTTCACCGCCGCCAGCGTTGCGTTCGTGCGCGGGCAGGACACCTCCGCACTCGTGCAGATCGACCACGTTGTCGCCCTGTCGAACGCGTGGCAGACCGGCGCTCAGCAGCTGACTCAGGCGCAGCGTGTGTCGCTGGCCAACGACCCGATCAACCTGCTCGCCGTGGATGGCCGCTCGAACGCCCAGAAGGGCGACGGTGACACCGCCACCTGGCTGCCGTCGAACAAGTCGTTCCGTTGTGGCTATGTCGCTCGCCAGGTGTCGGTGAAAGCGACCTATGGGCTGTGGGTCACCCAGGCCGAGCACGACGCGATCGCTAACGTTCTCAACTCCTGCAGTGGCGAAATGGCGGTCACCTCATCGTTCGCTCCGCTGCCCGCACCGCCCGTCGTGGTCGCGCCCGAACCCGTGGCCGCGCCGGTGGTGCAGCCGGAACCAGAACCCGCACCCGAGGCGCCGGCTCCTGAACCCGTTGCTCCGGCACCTGCCCCCGAGCCCGTCGCACCGGCGGTTTACTACGAAAACTGTGACGCCGTGCGTGCTGCCGGGGCTGCACCGATCTACGAGGGAACGCCGGGTTACAGCAGCAAGCTGGACCGGGACAAAGACGGGATCGGCTGCGACACCTAAGCGGGCATCCGTTCGCGACGGATGCGGTGGGCGAGGCCCTGCCGCATCCGTCCGAGAGGCGCCGTCGGCGCAGCTCGGAAACATGAGCCGGTTTTGACCTTTGATCAGGACCCAACGCCCTATTCTTGAGGAACGTGTTCTGGGGGGACACACGCGACGGCGGTCCATGCGGCGGTCGGCTCCCAGGGTTGTCACGCTCACCAAGGAGTCACATGTCTGCCCCCACCGTCACCAAAGATCCGATCGTGCCGAACACGCCGGTTCACCCGCAGCGGAGCTTCGTCGCCACGTGGCTGTTCGCCTGGCTCCTGGGCGGGTTCGGCGCCGACCGGTTCTACCTCGGCAAGATCGGCACCGGCGTTGCCAAGCTCCTGACCGCCGGCGGCCTCGGTATCTGGACGCTGATCGACCTGATCATCGTGCTCGCCGGTAAGACCAAGGACAAGCAGGGCCAGCCGCTCGTCGGCTATGACCAGAAGAAGGTACTGGCCTGGATCGTCACGGGCATCTTCGTGGTCCTTGGTGGCATCGGCGGTGCCGTGGCTGGCGCAACCGCCGCGGCGACTGTGGCAGCGATCTCGCAGTCCGCGCAGGAACTGGACGACACCGCCGCGGCCGAGGGTGGGACCGCAGCGCAGCCGGCCGACCTGGCCGCTTGGGCCGACGAGGAGTACGGCACGTTCGAGCCGATCAGCCAGTCCGGCACCGGTGACGCGGTCGTCACACTGCCGGCCGGTACCGCGGCCGGACTGGTGCGGGCAACCCACGCGGGAACAAGCAACTTCTTCGTTGTGGCGCTGGACGCGCAGAACAAGAACACCATGGTGGGCATGAACGTGAACGCCATTGGTGCCTACACCGGCATCGTCGCCTACGGTGTGGACGGACTCGTCGAGGAGCCTGCTGTCTCGCTCAAGATCACGGCAGACGGCCCCTGGACGATCGACGTTGCGCCCATCTCCTACGCGACGGAGCTCCCGACCGCCGGAACCGGCGACAACGTGTTCCTCTACAACGGCGACGCGACCAACCTGGTGCTCGGCTCCGAGGCTGAAGGCGCCTTCTCCGTGTTCGAGTACAACGAAGTCGACATCGCCAACAGAGACTTCAGCGCGGCCAGCCTGGTCAACGGAGCCAGCCCCTACTCGGGCACCGTTGCGATCAGCGCCGGCCCGTCGGTGGTTGCCGTCGGCGCCAGCGGCCCCTGGACCATCGCGCAGGGCTAACCAGCACACGCACGCGAACGGCCCCGCAGCGACCAGCGCTGCGGGGCTGTTGTGCTGCCCAGCGGCGAAGGGTTTTTCGCCAACCCGCTTTCTGTGGGAACCATTCCAACGGCGGCTGCGTTACCCCTGACATGAAAGCCATTGTGTACAGCCAGACCGGTGACCCATCCGTGCTTCAGCTCGTGGATCGGCCGGTAGTCGAACCCGGCGCCGGCGAGGTGCGGGTGCGCATCGTGGTCGCCGGGGTGAACCCCACCGATTGGAAGTCCCGCCGCGGTTCGGCGCCGGGGGAGAAGCTGGCGTTCGACGACGTGGTGCCCGGCCAGGACGGTGCCGGCATTGTGGATGCCGTCGGCGCCGGTGTCGAGCATGTCGCGGTGGGCGACCGGGTCTGGTTGGCGCTCGCCGCGTACCAGCGGGCGAATAGTGGGTCCGCCCAGGAGCAGGCTGTGCTTCCCGCGGAGCGTGTCTTCAGGCTGCCGGCGAACGCGAGCTTCGACCAGGGCGCAAGCCTCGGGGTGCCGGCGATCACGGCGCACCGGGCGTTGACGGTGGCCGAAGACGGGCCGCGCCGGCTGCGGCCGGGCGCGCTGGCCGGCAAGGTGGTGCTCGTGGCCGGCGGGGCCGGTGCGGTCGGGCATGCCGCGATCCAGCTGGCCCGGTGGGCGGGGGCATCCGTCATCACCACCGTGAGCTCACCGGCGAAGGCGGCGCTGGCCACGGCCGCCGGGGCGCAGCACGTGCTCACCTACACCGACCCGGATGTCGTCGCCCAGATCCGGGCGATCGCCCCGGAGGGGGTGGACCTGATCGTGGAGGTCGCGCCTGCCCAGAATGCGCGGCTCGACCTGGCCGTCATCCGCAATCGTGGATCGATCGCGGTCTACGCCAACAACGGCGGCGACGAGGTGACGCTCGACGTGCGCCAGCACTTCAGCCTCAACGTGCGCTACCAGTTCGTGCTGCTCTACACGGTGGGGATGGATGCGATCCGGGCGGCGGCCGAGGACATCAACGCGGCCCTCATCGACGGCGCGCTCGCCGTGGGGGAGGCGGCGGGGCTGCCTCTGCATCGCACTGACCTCGCGCACACGGCGGATGCCCATTCCCTGGTGGAGAGCGGAGTCGTGGGGAAGGTCCTGATCGACGTGGCGGCCGGCCTCTAGGCGGGACCGTGGGGTCGCACCGAGCTCAGGGGATTGACGGCGGCGGACGTGCGGAGGCGCCTCATCGCGGGACTGCGCTGGCTGGCGGGATCTGCCGTCGTCATCGCATTCCTCACGGCGATGACGAACCGCGTCTAACAACCCCTCACACTCCCGGCCAGAGCGGCTACCTTGGCCTGGGCGGACTCCGCGGCAAGTGCGTGGGCTTCCGAGAGCGCAGACCGTCGAGGGGTAGGCGGGGCATGGGCTTCGTCGACCCGCGCGTTCTCACAACGGACAATGAGGTATCGGCTCGCAGAGGTCCCGGAGCGCGCGCTCGCGGAGCATCTCGATGAGGCCCGGTTCGGGGGCGGTCAGGTAGTCAGACACATGTAGCGCCGCGGTGACGTGGAGCATCGCTGCGGCGTTGACGGAGGCCCAAGCCAGTTGAACCGCCACTTCAGAGGGGAGCCGGAGCCTGCCGGCCGTCTCGAGTGCGGCGATCTGTTCCGCAACGATGGCGAACGCCTGTCGGGCCGCGAGGATCTCGACTCCTTGGAACAGGCGGGCCATCATCGCGGCGTAGATCAGCGGACGGTCGGCGGCGAAGCGGACGTAGTCATCCCACCCATCGCGAAGCGCCGTCTCAGGATCCGTTGCGGCTGGGGCGGCCAACTTCGCGGCAAGGAATTGCCTGAATGCCTCTTCCACGGCCGCGCTGAGCAGGCCGTCCGCATTGCCGAAGTGGTGGTACAGGGTTGGGGCCGTCACGTTCGCGATGGCGCAGACTGCCCGGGTCGAGAACTGCGCGGAGCCTTCTCGTTCGAGAACTGTGAGAGCGGCCTCGATTAGGGTCTCACGCGTCGACATTCCCCGACCTTATCTCAGGGTCATCGAGCCGAAGAGCGCGTGCCCGAGTGCATCGCGCTGCGCCTCCCAGAAACGGCGTGATACCGGCTTCTTCTTGAACAGCACATCGAACCCATGGAAGGCGCCCTCGACGACGACTAGGTCGACGGCTGTGCCGGCCCGTTGAAGACGTTCGGCATAGTCGACGTCCTCGGCGTGGAACAAGTCGAGGGTGCCCACGCCGATCCATGCCGGAGGAAGTCCCGACAGATCGGTGCGGCGAGCCGGCGCCGCGTAGTCGGAGACATCGTCGCCACCTGCCTCGGCACCGAGATAGGCGCCCCAGGCGTATCGATTACTTTTTGGGCGCCAGAAGCGTGCATGGGTTGTATCCATATCCCTGCGCAGAACCGTGCGGTCGTCGAGCATGGGGTAGACCAAGAGCTGGAACGCGGGACGGATGCGGCCGCTGTCATAAGCCAGGAGGGCGGTGGCTGCGGCCAGTCCGCCACCGGCGCTCGCCCCGCCGAGGGCAATGCGCTGAGGATCGATGGCTAGTTCGGTGGCGTTGGCGACAAGCCACTCCATTACGGCGTAGCAATCCTCCACAGCCGCGGGCGCCGGCGACTGCGGTGCCAGACGGTAGTTGACCGAGACGACGGCGATTCCGAGTTCGCGCGCGAAGGCAACATTCGAGTCCTCCTCCGACAAATGGTTTCCCAGAATCATGCCCCCGCCATGCATCCACACCAGAACGGGGATCTCTCCCGTCGCCGACGCGGGCCGATACATCCGAACGTCCACGGCGGGTGCTCCCTCAGGCCCCGGAACCTCCAGATCGGAAATGATCATGTCGCGTGGTGGCGCGGGAGAGCGCACCGGCATGCGGTTCGCGAGTCGCGCCATCCGCGGCCCGATGTCGAGGGGCGGAAGGAAACGGCCCATTTTCAGATCGCTGTGAAAGACCGACATGATCAACCGAACATCACTGTGGATGCGAATGCCTGCGTGGTCTCTTCGCCGAAGCCGACCATCATCGCCACATATTCCTTCGCCGTGGCGTCGGTGAGGTAGCGCACACGCGTGCTTCCGTCGGTGGCAGCGCCGAAGACGACGGCCGCGGTCCCTTCGGCTGTCGAGAACAGCTCAGCTGTCGCCGGGTCACCGAATGCCGCGAAGACCTGTCCCAGGTGAGCCGCGTAAGCGTCGCTCTGCACGACGGTGCCGGCACCCATGAGGTTGGTGGCGACGATGCCGGGCACGATCGTCTTGACGCGGATGTTGAACTCGTTGAGTTCGAGGTTCACCCCGAAGCTCCAGCGCTCGAGTCCTGCCTTGGCTGCGGAGTAAACAGACATGAACGGCGCCGGAAGCATCGCCGTGAGCGACGTGGTGTTGATGATCGTGCCGCCGCGTCGCTCACGGAAGTGCGGCAGGAACGCCTGGCTTACGCGGATCGGCCCGAGGAGATTCGTGGCGAGTTGGTGATCGAGCTGTTCGTCGGTGTATTCCTCCACCGGCCCGAAGAGCACGGCGCCGGCATTGTTGAAGAGCACATCGACGTCGAAGCGGGACAGGACGTCGGCCACAACCGTGCGGATCTGCCGAGGGTCGGTCACGTCCATCGTCACCGTCTCGATGTTCTCCAGGGCGGCAAGTTCGAGGTCGTTGCCGATGCTGCGCGAGGCGGCAATGACCTGCCAGCCCTTCTCCGCGAAGAGTTTTGCTGTTGCCTTGCCCATGCCGGAGGAGGCGCCGGTAATGAAGATCGTGCTCATCGAGTTCCCGTTTCTGTCGGTGGATCACGGCCTAAGCCGTCTATAGCGGTGCTATACGGATGACTATAGCACCGCTATACCAGGCGGGGCGCGCGGTCGATTTGATGCACCGCACCGACCTCGCGCACACGGTGGAGGCCCGTGCCCTGGTGGAGGGTGGCGTGGTGGGGAAGGTGCTGATCGACGTGTCATCCGCTCAGTAGGGCACCTGTGGCGCGGGCGATTTCGGGGCCCGGATGCCGTGACCGCGCCTCGTGTGGGTGGCCGCGCCCGCTATGGCGGGCGCGCCGGACTACACGAGGTGCGGTGAACTCGTCGGCCGCGGCCCGGGCTGGCGAGCGGTGAGCAGCGCATGTGCCACCCCGCTATGGGGGCATTTCTATTGCCGATCCGGTGGTGAGCGGGCAATACAGTGGCGTTGCCACATCCGTTTCGATGCGGTGAACTCTGACCTAAAGGATCCCCATGGAAACCGCTGCCATCACCTCTTGGACATTCGTCTCCGAGACACCGATCCCGGCCGATGTCGAACCGATGCTGGTTCCGGGGGAGCGGGCGGTCGCCGCCTACAAGACGTTCCGCGACAGCGCGGTGTTCACCACCAAGCGACTCATTGTGCGGGACGCCCAGGGGATCACCGGTAAGAAGGTCGAGATGTACTCGCTGCCGTATTCCAGCGTGAACATGTGGTCGTCGGAGAACGCCGGTTCGCTCGACATCAACGGCGAGATTGAGCTGTGGACGCGCGCCGGTCACATCAAGATCAAGGTCGGCAAGGCCGTGGACGTGCGGGCGCTTGACCGCCTGATCACTCACGCCGTGCTCGGCGCCGAGCTGGCGGTCGTCTAGCGACGTGGGTCGGGTCATCCTCCTATAGCCCCGAGCTAAAATCCCGACATGAGTGCGTCAACCCGGATTCTCGACGCGCGCGCACGGGCCGGTCTCTCGCAGAGCCAGTTGGCCCTGCGCGCGGGAGTTCCGCAGCCCAATCTCTCGGCTTACGAGGCTGGCCGCGTGCAGCCGCGGCCCGAGACCCTTGCCCGCATTCTGGCCGCCACCGCTGAGCGGCCGTCGGTCGTGCTGCACCGCGAGCGGGACCGCGTGCTCGAGCTGGCCGGCCATCGTGGGGCCGGCGCCGTGCGGGTCTTCGGCAGCATCGCCCGGGGCACGGATGACGTCGGCAGCGACATCGACCTCCTCGTCACTTTCGCCCCAGACGCCTCCATTCTCGATGCGGCCGGGCTCGTCCTCGACCTCGAGAACCTGCTCGGCGTGCACGTTGACGTGATGAGCGACCGCGCCGAGGGCGCCATCCGTGATCGCGCCGCCGCCGAGGCGGTGCCGCTATGAAAAACAACGTCCGCAGGGGCGCCACACCGTGACTCACGAATTCGACCGAACGGATGCGCTGCTGGCCGACATCCGGGACCTCGTTCGGCACGCAAACCTCATCACGGCTCGCGGACGGGAGGTGTTCTTCGACCGCGCCGATCGCACTCAACAGCTGGCCGCGAAGGCCATCGTGATCGACCTGCAGACCGCCGTGGAGCGGCTGCCGGAGAGATATCGAGACCAGCACCCGGACGTCGCGTGGGCCGAGCTGCGGGCCATGCGCAACTATCTCGCCAACGATTACGCGAACACCGACTATCGGATCGTCTGGAATGCCCTCGTCACGGACTTCCCGCGACTGTTGGTGCAGTTGGGGATCGCGTGAGGTACGGGGCCGCGCGGGTCAGGCGCCGCTAGGCGGGTGGCGCGCCAGGCGCATAGCGGCGCGGTGCCCGCGGAAGGCTAGACGCGCTGCGATACCTGGGCCAGGGCGGTCGACCATTTAGGCTGGCCGCATGAACGCATCCCAGACCTGGTTCATCACCGGCGCCAACCGCGGGCTCGGCCGCGCCCTCACCGTTGCCGCCCTCGACGTGGGGCATTCGGTGTTCGCCACGGTCCGCGGGGAGCATTCCCTCCCCGCGGGGGAACGCCTGCACGTGCACCACCTCGACGTGCGCAACCGCGGCGACGCCCGGAAGGCCGTTTCCCGAGCCGTCGACAGGTTCGGCCGGCTCGATGTTCTGGTGAACAACGCCGGCTACGGCCTGATCGGCGCCGTCGAGGAAGTCGACGAGGACGACGCCCGGGCGATCATCGACACCGACCTGTTCGGGCCGCTGTGGCTCAGCCAGGCGGCGGTGCCGGTGATGCGCGAGCAGGGCTCCGGGCACATCGTGCAGATCTCCACGGTGGGAGCGGTGGGCACCATGCCCACGTTGGGGTTGTACAACGCGGCGAAATGGGGTCTCGAGGGGTTCAGCGAAGCCTTCGCCGCGGAGGTCGCCGGATTCGGCATCCGGGTGACCCTCGCTGAGCTGGGGGAGACCGATACCGAGTGGGCCACCGCGAGCATGCGCTTCAGCGCGCCGAATCCAGCGTACGACGCACTCCGCACCGGCCTGTTCGGCAGTGCAGAGGTGCCCTGGTCGCAGACCGGCGGCACCGGCGGCGGCACCCCACCGCAGGATGCGGCGGCCGCGATCCTGCGCCACGTGGCCGACCCCGCCGACACCCGGTTGCGCCTCCTGGTCGGGAACGACGCGCCGGGCCAGGTGGTCGCGGCCCTGGCCGCCCGACGCCTCGACTACGCCCGCGACGCCCGGTTCGTCAGCGCCGCCGCGGCTGCTGCCGAGTAGCGCCGGCGCCGGGCGTCGAGGTCGCTACTACGCCGCCCGACGCTGCGTCAGCACGGCGTCGACGGACAAACGGTCGGCCCCGGCGAGAACCAGGGTGACGGCGCTGGCCGCCAGCACCAGGGTCAGTTCGTAGCCGCCCTCGGCCGCGAAGATGCCGAATGACAGGTGCACCAGAACCATTGCCACGAGCATGTCCACAGCGAGGGCGGCGGCCACCACGCGAGTGGCCAGCCCCAGCACGATGAGCACGCCACCGATCAGCTCGAGCAGGCCCACCAGCGGACCGGCGACCTCTGCCAGCGGCACGCCCATGTCAGCGAACGAGCCGCTGGTGCCGGCGAACCCGTAGACGAAAACCTTCTGGGCGCCGTGGGCGATGAACACGGCACCGATCGCCACGCGCAGAACGAGCAGGGCGAGCGACGGCGACGCCGGCCAGGCGCGGAGCTTCGAGCGGGTGGCGGGCCGAGCGGCGGTGGCGGTGTTCGACATGGGGGTTCCTTTCGAGAACGATGAAGGTCGTGAACGGATGACGGGGGCTGGCGACCGGCACAGCGGTGCCGTCGACGATGTGCGCGTGCGAAGGGTCGCCGAGAGAGGCGTGGTGACGGCCCACGCGGCGGGCGGAACCTGGGATGGCGGCGATGATGCTCCGAAGCACCGGGCAGCGTTACCCTCAGGTCAGGATGCATTGGTTGCACCTACAACTAACGTAACCAAGATCGATGGCATCCACAAATTAGGCCGGCCGCGGGCGTACCATCACCGGCATGAACGGCGACGAGTCGGCATCCGAGAGCGCGGAACCCGCGACACCCGTCACACCTCGCACCTACCTGTTCGCACTCACCGACGGCGGTGGCACCGTTCCTCCCGAGCTCGGTGTCGCCCGCCGGCTGGTCGAGCGGGGGCACCGGGTCACCGTGCTCGCGGACGAGTCCCTGGAAGACCAGGTACGCAGCACCGGGGCGATGTTCGTGCCCTGCCGGTGGAGCCCGGCCGAAGCGTTCCGCGACTACGAGCTCCGCACCCCGACGAGCCTCGCCAAAGGGATCGCGGACTACATGTTCACCGGACCGGCGCCGGCCCAGGCCCGCGACACGACGGCCGCCCTGGACGCCATCCGGCCGGACTTGGCGGTGACCTCCTCCTTCGCGCTGGGCGCCATGATCGCCGCCGAGGCGCACGGATGCCCGTTCGACGTGCTGCTGCCCAACTCCTACCCGTTGCCGGCCACGGGCATGCCGCCGTTCGGCTCCGGGATGTCGCCCGCGCACGGTCCACTCGGGCGGCTGCGGGATGAGACGATGACCGCCCTGGGCGCCCGGATGATCGACCGGTACGCGTTGGAGAAGGTCAACGCGGTGCGCGCCGACTATGGGCTCGGCCCGGTCGCGCACATGTGGGACCAGATCCACCATGCCCGACGTCAGCTCGTGCTCACCTCCTCGGCGTTCGATTTCCCGGCGACCCTGCCGCACAACGCCCGCTACGTGGGTCCGATTCTGGATGACCCGGCCTGGGCGGCCGGGGATGAGTGGGTTGCGCCCGCCGGCGACCAACCGCTGGTCCTGGTGTCGATGTCCTCTACGTTCCAGAATCAGGTGGACTGCCTGCAACGGGTCGTCGACGCGCTCGGCAGCCTTCCGGTGCGGGGTGTGGTGACCACGGGGCCCACGGTTCCCGCCGACGCACTTCGGGCGCCGGCGAACGTCACGGTGGTGGACTCGGCCCCGCACCGCGAGGTGCTGCGCCAGGCCAGCCTCGTCGTCACCCACGGTGGCCACGGCACCGTCATCAAGGCCCTCGCGGCGGGTGTGCCTCTCGTCATCCTGCACCACGGCCGCGACCAGGCCGACAATGCCGCCCGGGTCACGGCCCGCGGCGCCGGCGTTGCGGTGTCGCGGAACGCCCCGGCGAAACGCATCGCCCGGGGCGTGACCACGGTGCTCGGCACCGACGACTATCGGCACGCGGCCGAGGCGCTGGGCCGGGAAATACGACACGACGCCGCCGGCACCGCGCTGCTCGGCGAGCTCGAGGCCCTGATCCCGGCGACGGGCCGGGCCAACCCCTTCATGCCCTAGTCGAGCACGCGGCCAGTGCCAGGGCCGATCACCCACTAGCCTTCTATGGCACGTGTTCTGGGGGGAATCACAACGACAGCGGCCTATGCCGCAGTCGGCTCCCCGGGTTTTCACGCCCATCAAGGAGTCAAATGTCGCAACCCACCGTCACCCAAGATCCGATCGTGTCGACCACGCCCCTTCGGCCGCAGCGGAGCTTCGTCGCCACCTGGCTGTTCGCCTGGCTCCTGGGTGGGTTCGGCGCCGACCGCTTCTACCTGGGCAAGATCGGCACCGCCGTGGCCAAGCTCCTGACCCTCGGCGGCCTGGGTGTCTGGACGCTGATCGACCTGATCATCGTGCTCGCCGGCAAGACGACCGACAAGCAGGGCCAGCCGCTCATTGGGTACGACCAGAAGAAGGTCCTGGCCTGGATCATCACGGGCGTCGTCGCGATCGGTGGTGGCATCAGCGGAGGCGTGGTCGCCGCGACCACCGCCGCAACCCTGGCTGCGATCTCGCAGCCCGTCGTACAGGAGCTGGATGACGCGGCCGAAGCGCCTGCCGACGACGCGGCCGAAGCGCCCGCCGGTGACGCGGCCGTGCCGGGGTCGACGGATGCCATCGCCTGGGCAGATGAGCAGTACGGCATGTTCGAGGCGACCTCCCAGACCGGTTCCGGTGACTCGGTCATCTCGTTGCCGGTCGATGCCGCCGCCGGTCTGGTGCGGGCAACCCACGACGGATCCGCCTACTTCAGCGTTCAGGTGGTGGACGCGCAGAGCCAGCCCACTCTGGACCTGCTCGTGAGCACCAGCGGCGCCTACTCCGGCATCACCGCCTACGGGCTCGACGGCGACCTGGGCTCGCCCGGCGTCGCGCTCCAGATCACGGCAGACGGACCCTGGTCGATCGCGGTCGGCCCCATCTCGTATTCGGCGGCCCTCCCGACCGCCGGAGCCGGCGACGACGTGTTCCTCTATGACGGCGACGCGGCCAACCTGGCATTCAACCACGATGGCACCAGCAACTTCCTCGTCTCCGAGTACACCGAGGGCGGCTACGGCATGGGTCTGCTGGTCAACGAAGTCGGTGCCTACAGCGGCACGGTGCCGATCAGCGGCGGCCCGTCGATCATCCGCGTCAACGCCGACGGCAACTGGGGCGCAACGCAGGGCTAACCGCCCGGTGCACGTGAACGGCCCCGCAGCAACCAGCGCTGCGGGGCCGTTTTTGTGCCTGGAGGAGGTTTAGTAGCTGCCGGCCGAGCCGGCCGGGGTGGCGCCGGAGAGCAGTGCAGCGCTGCCGGAGACGCCCAGACGGGTCGCGCCGGCGTCGATCATGGCGACGGCATCGGCGAAGCTGCGCACCCCGCCGGATGCCTTCACCTGGGCCCGGTCGCCCACGGTCTGCTTCATCAGGCGCACGGCGTGCACGGTCGCGCCGCCGGCGGGGTGGAAGCCGGTGGAGGTTTTGACGAAGTCGGCACCGGCGGCGACGGCGGCCTCGCACACGGCCACGATCTCGGCATCGGTCAGCGCCGCGGATTCGATGATCACCTTGAGTACGTGCGGCGCCGGGATGCTGGCCCGCACGGCCGCGATGTCGGCCTGCACGTCCTCGAACCGGCCGGCCTTCGCCGCGCCGATGTCGATGACCATGTCGATCTCGTCGGCACCCTGGGCGATGGCGAGGGCGGCTTCGGCGGCCTTGATCGAACCGTGGTGCTTGCCGCTGGGGAAGCCGCAGACCACCGCGACCTTGAGGTGGGCGTCGGCGGGGAGGCTGAGCGGCAGCATCGACGGTGAGACGCAGACCGAGTAGGTGCCGAGCTCGATGGCCTCGGCGACGAGGGCGGTCACGTCGGCGGTGGTGGCCTCGGGCTTGAGGAGGGTGTGGTCGATGTGACGGGCGACGCTCGCGGCGTCGAGGGCGGGGGAGGCTGTAGTCATGGGAGGTGTCCTTTAGTTGGTGACGAGTGCGGATGAGTCGAGGGTGGCGTGCGCGGCCGCGATGACCGCGTCGAGGTGGATGCCGCGGCGCCGGAGCACCTCGGGGCCGCTGCCGGATTCGCCGAACTCCTCCACCGACACCACGCGTCCGTCCAGTCCCACCCAGCGGTACCAGGCATCGCCGCGGCCCGCCTCGACGGCGACCCGGGCGCGCAGGGCGGCCGGCAGCACCGACTCGCGGTAGTCGGCGCTCTGTTCGGCGAACCACTCGAGGCACGGCATGGAAACCACCCGGGCGGAGATGCCCCGGTCGACGAGCTCGGCGGCGGCGTCGATGGCGAGGTGAACCTCGCTGCCGGTGGCCAGGATCGCCAGATCGGTGCCGTCGCCGTGCTGCCAGCGCACGTAACCGCCGGCCGTCACACCGACGGGCGTGCTGTCGGTGCTCGCCAGGACGGGCAGGTCCTGCCGGCTGAGGATGAGCGCGACCGGGCGGTCGGGGGAGGCGAGGATGCGGCGCCAGGCCGCGACGGCCTCGACGGAGTCGGCGGGGCGCACCACATCCAGGCCCGGAACGGTGCGGAGCGACGCGATCTGCTCGACCGGCTGGTGGGTGGGGCCGTCTTCGCCGACGGCGACGGAGTCGTGGGTGTACACGTACACCGCGCCGAGTCCCATCAGGGCGCCGAGACGGATGCTGGGCCGCATGTAGTCGCTGAACACCAGGTAGGTGGAGGCGAACGGGCGCCACGGACCCTGCAGGGCGATGCCGTTGAGGATGGCGGCCATCGCGTGTTCGCGGATGCCGAAGCGAATGAACTCGCCGGCGGGGTTCGCGGCGGAGAAACGGTCGCCGTCGACCTCGACGGTGGTGGACCCGGCGAGGTCGGCGGAGCCGCCCCACAGCGGGACCGAGCCCTGCAGTGCGCGGAGCACGGCACCGTTGGTCTTGCGGGTGGCGATCGCGTCGCCGGTGCTGCCGACCTTGACGGTGTCGAGGGCGGAGCTGTCGAACTCGCCACCGCGGAAGGCGGTCCAGCGGGCCGCGGCCTCGGGGTCGCGACTACTCCAGGCGGCCAGGTCGGCCTCCCAGTCGCGGTGCAACTGCTCGCCGCGGGCGAGTGCGCCGCGGGTGTGCTCAAGGGTCTCGGCGGTGACGAGGTCGTGCAGGGGAGCGTCGGGCGCGAAGCCCAGCGTGGTCTTCACGCTCGCGAGCTCGTCGGCGCCGAAGCCGCCGGAGTGCGCGGCCGAGGTGCCGCCGAACTTCACGGACGGGGAACCGATGACCGTGCGGAGGGCGACCAGGGTGGGGCGGCCGGTGCGGGCGGATGCGTCGCGGAGGGTGGCCTCGAGGGTCTCGAGGTCGTTGGGTGCGTCGATCTCGAGCACCCGCCATCCGTAGGCCCGGTACCGGGCGCGCACATCTTCGGAGAAGGTCTCAGTGGTGCCGGAGTCGATGGTGATGCCGTTGTCGTCCCAGATCAGTACCAGGTTGTCGAGGCCGAGCGTGCCGGCCAGGCTGGATGCCTCACCGGAGACGCCCTCCTGCAGGCAGCCGTCGCCGGCCAGCACCCAGGTGGTGTGGTCGAGCAGCGCGGAGCCGGGGGTGAACACGGCGCTTTCGTGCCGGGCGGCCATGGCCATGCCCACCGCGGAGGCGACACCCTGACCGAGCGGGCCGGTGCTCATCTCCACGCCGACGGTGTGGTGCACCTCGGGGTGACCGGGAGTCTTCGAGCCCAGCGTGCGGCTCTTGGCGAGGTCGTCGAGGGTGAGGCCGTAGCCGGTGAGAAACAGCTGGGTGTAGAGCAGAAGACTGGCGTGACCGGCGGAAAGAATGAACCGGTCCCGGCCGGGCCAGTCGGGGTGGGCGGGGGAGTGACGCAGAACTCGGGAGAACAACACGTGGGACACTGGTGCCAATGCCATGGCGGTGCCGCCGTGTCCGTGTCCTTTGGCCTGCACCACGTGGGCGGCCAGGGCCTGGGCGCTGGCGACGGCACGTGCGTCGAGGTCGGGGTGCGTCGTCGTTGACGGGGGATTCGGGGTTTCGGTAGCCATGCGAGATACTTTGGTATACAAATGTACTTAAGTCAATAAAAGTGTTCGGCACCGTCTGCAGTACCGGCGGATTCAGCAGAAGGATGGCAATTCCATGGCACACGCTCTGTCCACCGGTTCGGGTGTGGTGCTTGACCTCATCCGCTCCGGCCGTGCCACCACCCGCACCGACCTGATCGACCAGCTCGGCTGGTCGCGCATCACCCTCGCGAGACGCCTCGACGAACTGCTGGTCGCGTCGATCGTGATGAGTGTGGGCCAGCTCGACTCCCGCGGCGGCCGCCCACCCGAAGAATTTGCGGTCAATCCGAACGCCGGCCTGCTGCTGGCCATGGACATCGGCGGATCGCACACCCGGCTGGCCATCACCGACCTGGTGTCCACCGTCCTCAGCGAGGATGAGGCGGACATCGGGCTGAGCGAGGGGCCGGCGGAGATCTTCGAGTGGGCCGGCCAGGTCTTCGACCACATGCTCGACCGGCTCGGCAAGACCCGCGCCGACGTGGTGGGGATCGGCGTGGGCGTGCCGGGCCCGGTCGACTTCGTCACCGGGAGGCTCGCCAGCCCCCAGGTCGACACTCAGTGGGAGGGTGTGCTGGTGAAGGACTACTTCGCCGGACGCTACGACCATGCCGTGTTCGCTGTGGACCGGGACGTGAACATCATGGCGCTCGCCGAGGCGCGCCGCGGGTGGAGCGAGTACCGGGATGTGGTGGTGATCAAGGCCGGCATCGGGGTGGGACTCGCGTTCGTGCTCGACGGCTCGATCTACCACGGCTCCCGGGGCGGCGCGGGGGAGCTCAGTGCGGTGCGCGCCGGCGGCGAGCGCACCGAGCGGCTCGAGACCATCGCCAGCGGTGCGGTCATCCGTCGCGAACTGTTGAAGACGGGCCGCAGCGTGCGCACCAGCAGCGACATCGTGGGCCTCGCCAACGCGGGCGACCCGGAGGTGCTGGCGCTGCTCGCGGCGACCGGCACCGAGATCGGGCGCAGCCTGGCACATGTGGTGGGTCTGCTCAACCCGCAGGCCGTGGTGGTCGGCGGCAACCTGGCTCAGGCCGGCGAGCCCTTCCTCGGGGCGATCCGCGAGGCCATCGTTTCCGGAGCCCGGGACTTTGCCCTGCAGGGGCTGGTGGTCGAGAAGTCCCGGCTCGGCCACGTGGCCGGGGTGACGGGCGCCTCACTCATCGCGCAGGACGCGCTGTTCGAGGCCGATCGCATCAGCCGGCTCACACGCGGCGGCGCGACCAGCGTGTCGCTGCGGGTCGGGGCGAGCTGAACAAACTTTGGTGCACTTGTAGACAAAAGGTCGCTTAGGCTATTACAGTCATCCCAGTCGCCTTCGTCGTCAGGGGGTGGCTCGCACCCAACAAAGGAGTTCACCAGTGGCATTGAATTTGGCCGAAGCGCTGTCGTCGATCGTGACTCAGGCGGATGCAGCCGACTGGCGTGCCGCGATCCGTCTGGCGGGCGATGGGCTGGTTGCCGGTGGTGCCACCACCGAGGCCTACACCGACGAGATGATCGACGCTGTCGAGAAGCACGGCCCGTACATCGTCATCGCCCCGGGTATCGCCCTGGCGCACTCCCGGCCCTCGCCGGCGGTGCTGACCGGCGGGCTGAGCTGGGTGGGCCTGGCCACACCCGTCGAATTCGGCAACAAGGCCAACGACCCCGTCACCCTCGTGATCGGGCTCGCCGCCAAGGACCACGACGCCCACCTTCAGGTGATGCGCGCCCTCGCCGGAGTGCTCTCCGACAGCGAGGCCATGACGCAACTGCACACGGCCGCAACCCCGGACGACGTTCGCGGTGTTCTCGGCGCACTCGCCGCCGCCGCCGCCGCGTAATCCCTTTCTTCTCCTCTTATCTCCCCTCTTATCCAATCGAAAGGCACCACCATGAAGATCGTCGCCGTCTGTGGAATGGGCATTGGAACATCAGTGCTCCTCAAGATGAACGCTGAGAAGGTTCTCGCGAAGCTCGGAATCGATGCCGACGTCGAAGCCGCCGACATGGGCGTTGCCCGCGGCGCCGCTCAGACGGCCGAGATCGTGCTCACCTCGGAGGAACTGGCCGAGGAACTCGGCGATGTTCCCGCCGAGGTCATCATCATCAACAACTTCTTCGATCTCGACGAGATCACCGAGAAGCTCACCGAGAAGCTCACCGCCGCCGTCGAGTAACCCCTCCACCTTCCCCCTCTCTCACAGAATAAGGAGCACCCACAATGGAGTGGCTCGTCGTCGTACTGAACTTCATCGGTCAGCAGATCCTCAATGTGCCGGCCTATCTGATCGGCATCATCACCGCCATCGGCCTCATGGCCCTCAAGCGCAACTCCGGACAGGTGATCGGCGGCGCCCTCAAGGCAGCGCTCGGCTTCCTGATCCTCGGCGCCGGCGCCAACGTCGTGGTGGGCTCGCTCGACCCGCTCGGCGAACTGATCCTCGCGGTGACCGGCGCCCAGGGCGTCATCCCCACCAACGAGGTCATCACGGCCATCGCCCAGGACCAGTTCGGCGCCCAGAGCGCCTACGTGCTCACCCTCGGCTTCCTGGTGATGCTCGCCCTGGCCCGGTTCACACCGCTCAAGTACGTCTTCCTCACCGGCCACCACATGGTCTTCATGGCCACGATGCTCACCGTGGTGCTGTCCGTCGGCTTCGGCGACGGCCAGAGCTGGCTCGTGGTCGTCATCGGCGCCCTGCTGCTCGGCGTGATCATGGTGGTCATGCCCGCGTTCGTGCACCCGTGGACCAAGAAGATCACCGGCAACGACACCATCGCGATCGGCCACTTCGGCACCCTCGGCTACATCGCCGCCGGCGCGGCCGGCCAGGTCGTGGGCCGCAACAGCAAGTCCACCGAAGACATCAAGTTCCCGCAGGGGCTCAAGTTCCTGCGCGACTCCATGGTGGCCACCTCGCTGTCGATGGTGCTGATCTACATGGTCTTCGCCGTGTGGGGCCTCATCGCCCTGCCGCTGCAGGATGCTCTCGACATCTTCGGTTCCGCCGACGCCGGCGCGTTCATCATGGCCGCCTTCGCGCAGGCACTGCAGTTCGGTGTGGGCGTCGCGGTCATCCTCTACGGTGTGCGCACCGTGCTCGGTGAGCTCGTCCCCGCGTTCCAGGGCATCGCCGAGAAGGTCGTGCCCGGTGCACGCCCCGCCCTCGACATCCCGATCGTGTTCCCGTTCGGCGCCAACGCCGTGCTCATCGGCTTCCTGAGCTCCTTCGCCGGTGGCCTCATCGCGCTGGGCGTGCTGGCGATCTGGCTGAACCCGATGTTCGGGCTCGCGCTCATCCTCCCAGGCATGGTGCCGCACTTCTTCACCGGCGGTGGAGCCGGTGTCTACGGCAACGCCACCGGCGGACGCATCGGCGCCATGATCGGCGGATTCGTCAACGGCGTGATCATCACCATCCTGCCCGCCATCCTGCTGCTGGTTCTCGGCGACTTCGGCTTCGCCAACAGCACCTTCGGCGACGCCGACTTCGGCTGGTTCGGAACCCTGGTGGGCGTCAGTGTCGGCGCCGGAGCCGGGATCGGGGTTGTGCTCGCCATCCTCATCGCGGTCGTGCTGGTCAGCGTCGCGATCATTTACCAGATCCGCGTTGTGGACAAGGGCTGGGTTCCCGGAGCCAAACGTGACGTCTGGATCGCGGAGGAGAAGGCGGCCGAGAAGGCCGTCCTCGACGCCGAAAAGGCCCAGCGCAAGGCGCAGAAGGAAGCGGCGGCCGAGGCCGTCTAGTTTCACCTGTTTCTGATTTACAACACGGGCGGCTCCGCATCGCGGAGCCGCCCGTGTGTGGTTTGGTGGGACACGCAGAGCCGGCGAGAGCTACTGCAGCGGTCCGTCCCATCCTCGAACGGCGTGGATGGATGCGGTCTTGGGGTACGCCCCGGCCGTTGAGCGCGGACCGATCTCGAACAGGTCCAGCATGAGCACGAGCGGGTAGTCCGGTGCCTGCGGTGACCGGGCCACGACGACGCCCTCGCAGCCGATCACGGTTCCCTCGGGCCCCCAGATCACCGACCAGGTATGCGGGAGGGACGCATCCACCGGAACGACGACCTCGACCATCTCGGTGACCAGCGCATCATCCCCGTGCGCCTTCAGCCCGGTCCGCGCCCGGGTTTCGGTGCGGCCGATGGCCGAGGCATCGATCTCGAAGACGCAGATCTCACCGCTGTGCCGCGGGGAGAGGTTCTCGGCCCCGACGAGCCAGGCGGCGAGCATGCATCCCTCGTCCACGCTCGCGCTGACCGTCACGTCGATCCGGCCCGATGACGGCGCCCAGAGCAGCCGCTCCGGGGTCTCGGTGCGAACCGTCAGGCCGTCGGGGCGGTGTCGGTGGGTTCCCCGCTCAGAGCCGACCGGCCCCGAGAAGACGCCCGTCTGCAGGTTGGACACCCGCAGCGGCGCGTCCTCCTCGCGCCAATCCGGCTGGTCCTCCTCGATCAGCAGGCGAAGCCCGGCGGCGCCGGCCAGCTCGTACCGGGCCCGGGACCGCTCCGGCGTCGTCCAGTGGGGGAGATAGTCGGCCACCCACAGATCGTGGCGAAGGGATGGCGACGAGAAGTCGTCCTCCACGTCCGGCATACGCGCGGGCTCGTCCGGGAACAGGTCAGAGGCATCGGTCACGGCACCATTCTGCTCGAAACGCCCGCCGGCGCGGTGTCTGACCCCCGTTGGAGGGTGGTGGGATTCGGCGAGAACCGCGGCCTCTGCAACACTGAGGACCTGCAATTGCCCGTACTCCGGGCATCCGAGTGCCCGCACGCCAGGCATCCGAACAAAGGAATTCCAATGACGGATCAAACTTTTCAGCTGGCGGCGATTGTGCTGTACTTCGCCGGGATGCTCGCGATCGGCTGGTTTGCCTTTCGGCAGACCAAGGATCTTGACGATTACATGCTCGCCGGCCGCGGCCTCAAGCCCGCCACCGCGGCGCTGAGCGCCGGCGCGTCAGACATGTCCGGCTGGCTCCTGATGGGCCTGCCCGGCGCCATCTACGTCTCCGGTCTGGTGGAGGCGTGGATCGCCATCGGCCTCACCTTCGGTGCCTGGCTGAACTGGAAGTTCGTGGCCCCGCGCCTGCGGTCGTACACGCACGTGTCCAACAACTCCATCACCATCCCGAGCTTCTTCGAGAACCGGCTCAAGGACACCTCGCGGCTGCTGCGGGTGGTCTCCGGCGTGATCATCCTGGTGTTCTTCACGTTCTATGTGTCCTCCGGCATGGTCGCCGGCGGGGTGTTCTTCGAGAACTCCTTCGGCTCCACCTTCCTCGCCGGCATGCTCATCGTCGCCGGCGTCACCCTGCTCTACACACTCTTCGGCGGGTTCCTGGGCGCCACCCTCACCGACGTGGCCCAGGGCCTGCTCATGCTCGCCGCGCTCATCGTGGTGCCCGTTGTCGCCCTGGGCGCCACCGGCGGCATCGGAGCCACCATCGACTCGATCCGCGAGGTCAACCCCGACCTGCTCTCCTTCACCGCCGGCGGATCGGTGCTCGGCGTCATCTCCGCCGCCGCGTGGGGCCTGGGTTACGTGGGCCAGCCGCACATCCTGGTGCGGTTCATGGCGCTGCGCAGCCCGCAGGATGCCAAGGCCGGCCGCCGGATCGGCATCGGCTGGATGATCCTCACCGCCCTGGGCGCCGTCGCCACCGCGCTGATCGGCATCGCCTACTTCCAGCAGAACCCCGACGTGACCCTGGACAACCCCGAAACGGTGTTCCTGCTGCTCTCGCAGATCCTGTTCCACCCGTTCGTGGCCGGTCTGGTGCTGGCGGCGGTGCTGGCCGCCATCATGAGCACGGTCTCGTCGCAGCTGATCGTCTGCTCCTCGGCGCTGGTGGAGGACCTGTACAAGATCGTGGGCAAGAAGGATGCCACGCCCAAGCAGCTGGTCATGCTCGGCCGTCTGGGCGTGCTGCTCGTGGCCCTCGTCGCCGGGCTGATCGCGCTCAACCGGGATGCCACCATCTTGGAACTGGTCGGTTTCGCCTGGGCCGGGTTCGGTGCGGCGTTCGGCCCCGTGGTGCTGCTCTCGCTGTACTGGAAGAGGCTCTCCACCTGGGGCGCCCTGGCTGGCATGATCACCGGCGCCGTGGTCGTGTTCATCTGGGGCAATTCGCCGCTGAGCGACACCATGTACGAGATCGTGCCGGGCTTCGCCGCCAGCCTGCTCTCGGCCGTGGCGGTCTCGCTGGCTACCCACAAGCCGTCCGCGGAGATCGAGGCAGAGTTTGACGCCGCGGTGGAGCAGGCCCGGCAGGATTACACGGAACCGGAGTCGGAGCCGGTCGTCGTCTAGTTCTCGGCACTGCGTCCGTTCGAACCCCGCCCCCGACCAATCACGGTCGGGGGTGGGGTGCGTTACGTCGTGGGGGTGTGACCGCAGCCGTACGACCGTCCCACCCGCGTCTCGTTCTTCGGGTTGAACCATGTTCTTCGGGCCGACCGGCACCTCGAAAATGGGAAATAGTGACTTTAATGGGACGGAATCGGGCGCAGCATCCTATTTTGCGACCTATCTCCTATTAATCGTTCGTCGCTCGGTCGAGCGGCCACACCCCGGCACCCACGGACGAGCCTCGTCACACGATGAGGAGCAGGATGCCGATCACCAGGCAGGCGCCCAGGAGGTAAAGGGTGTTGCGCGCGGTCGAGCGGAACACCGGTTGCCGCTGCCGCCGGGCGAGAAGTGCCACCGGAACAGCCGCCGCCACCAGCACGATCAGCAGACCGACCGCTCCGGCGATGGTCGCGAAGACCTCTTCGCCATCGTTCGAATGGGGATCGCCCGGCCACCAGTCGTTGGCAGCGCCGATCGCCTGGAGCCCCAAGCCAAGAACCAGCACCGGCCAAAAGGCGATGGCGACCGCGATCAGGTCGATCAGGACGACCCCGGTGACGAACAGGCGGCGGCTGCTTGGCCTCTGGCTGTCGGCGATCACCAGCTCTGGTCCCGGGGCACGATGACGCTCTGCATGGGCTCAGCCTAGGGTGGCCCACCTGGGGGACTGTCGAGGACGTCCGCCGACACCGGGGCCGCGGCGACGTCGTCTGCCGACATCCACTCGGCCCGGAGGATCACGAGGAGGGCCACTCATTCACGCCCACTCTCCAGGAGTCACGTTGTGGGCCAGACGCCTGGCCGAACGGCGTTTCTTGCGGTGCGCGGGTGAGGCGCCGTTGGGCGGGTGGCGCGCCACCCGCCCAGCGGCGCGTGGCCCGCGCAGCTCAGTCGGCGGGTGTCAGGCGACCGGTGGGGTGCGGCTGCGGTGCATGGTCATGCGAAGAGGTCGTCGTAGGCCGCGATCGGCACCAGCCGCTGGCCGACCAGTCGGTCGTCCTCCGTCACGAGGGCATCGGCCTGGAGGGTGGCCACGGCGAGGTACTCCGCCGGCCCGATCTCGTCCCAGTCGAGCTCGGTGGCGATCTTCCAGGCGGTGGACCGGGACACCCGATCGGTCAGCAGGTGGATCTTCAAGCCGGCCAGACCGTCGAGTTGCCGGCGTGCCGCGGCATCGTCCAGGAGGGCCATGCGCACCTCCCGGTAAAGCCGGGACAGCACCTCCGAACGCAGCAAGGACGGTGCCACCAGTTCATGGTGGTCGGGCACCCGCCGGCCGTCCCGGATCAGGAGGAGGGCGACTGCCGAGTCGATGGCGAACCGTGTCATGGGTTGATCGTGCCACTCGCGCCGGGATCCGGCACGTTTTTGAGCCGGATAGCCTTCGAGGTGAACGACGCGAAACTGCTAGCGGTTGGCGGATGCCTCGGTGCTGAACCGGATCCAGGTGTCGGCCGGCAGATCGGGCCGGTCGGGAACCGGGTGGTGCTGCTCGGACCAGGCGGTGCCCGCCGCATCCGTTGCCACCCGACGCCAGAACCGTGCGGCGGGACGATTGGCGTCCTGGAACGCCACCGCCCACGCGCCGGAATGCTGTTGAATGACGAACCGAGCGGCGCTCAGACCGTGTCCGCCCCGGCGGGCGCCCCGCACGATGAAGAAGCTGCTCAGGACCCGCTCGTCGGAGTCGAGTGCGCGCACAACGGCGAGGCCGACCGGGCCGCCGCCGAGGCTCATGCGATAGACGCGCCAGCCGGGAGCATCGAAGCCTGCAGCCAACCTTTCCTGCCGGAATCGACCGTCTCGGTCGGGGAGGACACCGGTGTGGGTGGACATGTCGTGTCGGAAGAGTGCCCAGAGCCGTTCCAGGGCAGGACGGTCGGCATCCTGCGCGATGGTGATGGCGAATGGGGCTGGCTGTGGAGTGGTCATAAAAAAATCCTCCGCCCGACGGGGTGGAGGATGACCTATGGGTACAGTTTATCGGTTCTGACACGGGTGTGCCCGGCGCGCGGTGCTGCGCTGGTCATACGCCTCCACGCGGGTGGCGCGCGCCGGTGGCGCCCTGCCCGCGTACCGGCGCCGGACCCGCATACCTCGTTCTGCGGGCAAGGCGCCGCTGTGCGGGTGGCGCGCCACCCGCATAGCGGCGCCTGACCCGCATACCGCGCCTGGCGCAGACCACGGGCGGCCACGGGCGGGAGCGGGCGGGCGCGGGCACCCGCGGCGGCTCAGGTGCCGGATGCCGGTCCCGGCCGCCGCTCCATCTGCCGCCAGGCGCCGCCGGTGAGCGGGCTCAGCGTGATGAGTGTGTAGAGCACGGCGACGATGCCGAAGGACACCGCCAGGCCGATGGTGTCGGCAGCGATACCGCCGAGCAGCGCCCCGAACGGTACGCCCGCCCAGGCGCCGGCGTTGATCAGACCGAATACCCGGCCGCGCATGTGCGCGGGGATGCGCTCCAGCTCCACGGTGCCCAGGATCGGGTTGATCGCTCCGGCGGCCAGGCCGGACAGCGCGGTCAGGGCCACGAGAACGGGAAGCGGGGCGCCGAGGGCGAAGGCGGCGCTCGAGGGCCCGCCAGCCAGGGCGAAGCACACCGCAAACGTCACCCGGCGGGGAACGCGGTGGGCGACGAAGCCGAAGGCGACGTTGCCGACCAGGGCGCATCCGCCCATGACCGCCACCAGCAGACCCAGCGCAGCCGCGCCGCCCAGGCGGTCGTTCGCGTAGAGGGGGAGCAGGGTCGCTCCGCGGGCGGCGTCGAACAGGTTCGTGACGAGAACCAGGCCCACAATCAGCCGCATCAGCGGGTCACGGATGACAAACCGGAAGCCCTCGGCCAGGTCGGCCCAGTAGCTGGTTCGGGGTGCGTCGGAGCGGTCCGGGGCCGGGGGTCGAAGGGTGTCGGCGGGCGTGGCGGCCACGAACAGCCAGGTGAGCAGCGCCGAGATCGCGAAGGTGGCGGCGTTGACGAACAGGGCCGCCATCGGCCCCACCAGCGCGACGAGCAGCCCGGCGATGGAGGCGCCGATCAGCTTCGCGAACCGCTCCGACCCGTCGAGCAGGCCCACACTCTGCTCGAGGCGCACTCCCGCGCGAGCCGTGAGGCTCGGCAACATCACCCGGCGGGCGGTCTGCCCGGGGGTGTCGAGCAGGCCGCCGGCGAAAACCAGCAGCAGGAGCGCCCAGAACGGCAGGCCGACGGTGAGGGCGAGCACCGGGATGGTCAACACGGTCGCTCCGCTCACCAGGTCGGCGACGATGGCCGCGCGGCGGTGACCCACCCGGTCGACGACGACCCCGCCGAGCGCGCCGCCGATCACCACCGGGGCGGTGGCGAAGAACGCGGCGATGCCTACCTCGACCCCCGAGCCGCCCAGGCCGAGTACGTAGAAGGGGATGGCGAACGCGGTCACCACGTTTCCCGTTTGGGAGATGGCGTGCGCGGCGAGCAGCGCGGAGAGGGAACCGGTGGCGCGGCGGTCGCGCGGGCGCGCATCCGCTGTGGGCATGGTCATCGGCGGGCCGGGTCAGGGGCGGCGGTAGGCCTGGTAGACGAGCACCACGGCTTCGGCGCCGTCGGTGCCGGCGGGGTCGTGGGCGGCACCGGTCTCGACCCATCGCTCGACGAGCGCCTCGAGTTCGGCGCGCATGGTGGTGAGTTCCGCCACGGTCAGGCGCAGGCTGCGGTCGCCGCTGGCGGCGGCGCCCACCCATTCACGCGGCAGGGTCGGCGTCGCGTCGATGTAGTCGGTGTACCGGGCGGCGTAGGCCTGGGCGATGGACTTTTGCAGGCTGGCCGACGCGGCGAGCTTGTCGGGGTCGTCGAGCAGGTCGGCGGGCTCCCAACTGGTGAGAGCGGTCGTGGCCCGCCACCAGCGTTCGCGCTGGTCGCTGCTCTGAGCCTCGGCGGGCTCGATCAACGCGATGGAGGCCAGCTTGCCGAGGTGATAGCTGATGGTGCCGGGGGCCTCGTCCACGATGTCGCCGAGCTGCGCCGCGGTCTGCGGTCCGCGCTCGCGCAGCAGACCCAGCAGACGCAGCCGGGTCGGATGCGCCAGCACCCGCATCGAGGCGGCCGACGTGAGTGTGCTGCGCTGGGTGTCGCGGGGAGCCATGACCTCGACCGTATAAGAACAACAGTCATTGCGCAACACTTATTGTGCGTTTCGGATGGCGGCGGCGGTCGCCCCACGAAGGGGGTGCCTAGTGGCGCACGGCCTTGTCGATCTTCTTCGCGTTTTCTTTGGCCAGCTTCTGCAGGCGGGCGCGGCCCTTCCTGGCCTCCGGGCCATTCCAGGCTTTCCGGGCGCCACGCTCAATCTGCTCGTATCGACTCCGCCCGGCCTTGGTGCCGAAGGCGTAGCCGACGAGAGCGATCAGTGCGGCGATAATGAGGAGAAGGGCGGTCATGGTGGCCTGCTTTCCGGGTCGGGGCCAGTGCTACGGGCTAGTTTCGTCCGCTGCACGCGAGGGCACAATGCTCCGTCAGGGTCGCGGGCGCACCGCGGCTGGAGGCGGAATTGTCGGCGCACGCGTGAGCTAAAGCTGAGGATAACTCTTGACGCCGCCGAACTTAACCGGTTTAGTTGACGGATGACGTACAACGATGTTCGATCAGGCTCCCATCCATCCGCTCACTCACGGTCGGGCCGGCTCGCCCTGGCCGCGACCCTGTCGGTCGCCCTCGCCGGCGCCGGCGCCCTGGCCGCCGCTCCCGCGTCGGCGCTCACAGCCACCGCCGGCAGCACCCCGTCGGCCCACCCGGCCGCCGAGGCATCCACCCCGCTCACCAACCTCAGCCATCTCAACTTTCTCCTCGCCGACGTGCCCCTGCCGGTGATCGCCGGGCACACCACGTACCAGGCCGCGGAGAACCCGGTCGTTGAGGCACCCTGGACCTACGCCGACAAGAACGACGACGGCAGCTACAGCCCCATCGGCGGCGGCAAGTTCGACCCGGCCACCGGCTACTACGGCCAGGGCGCGTTCAACGCCGACGACACCTCCCGCGCGGCCGTGGTCTATCTGCGGCACTGGCAGCAGACCGGCGACACGACGAGCCGTGACCACGCCTTCCAGACCCTGCGCTCGCTCACCTACCTGCAGACCACCGATGGGCCCAACGCCGGGAACGTGGTGCTCTGGCAGCAGGTGGACGGCACCCTGAACCCGAGCGCCGATCCGGTGGAGCTGCCCGATCCGAGCGATTCGGCCGAGTCCTACTGGCTCGCCCGCACCGTGTGGGCGCTCGGCGAGGGCTACGCCGCGTTCGCCGACGAAGACCCCGCGTTCGCCGCGTTCCTCGAGGAACGGCTCAACCTCAGCCTGGCCGCCCTCAACGCCGGGTCGCTCGGCGACTACCCCAGCTACGACGTCGCCGACGGCGACCCGGTGCCGGCCTGGCTGATCGCCGACGGCGCGGATGCGTCGGCCGAGGCCGTGCTCGGCCTGGCCGCCTACCTGGAGGCCGAACCTGCCGGCCCCACCGTGGCCATCGCCGAAACCGCGCTCAGCCAGCTGAGCGAGGGAATCGCGGCGATGTCAACGGATGAGGGTGCCAGCGGAGACTGGCCGTTCGGCGCGATCATGCCCTGGACGGGCTCGCCCAGCCTGTGGCACGCCTGGGGCGGGCTGGCCCCGGCGGCCGCGGCGACGGCATCCGAGGTGCTCGACGACCCCGCGCTGCTCACGGCCGCGGTGCAGGACACCGCACAGTTCACCCCGCAACTGCTGGCCGCGGGCGGACCCGACAATGCCTGGTCGCCGACCCCCGGCGAGGCGCAGATCGCCTACGGCGTCGACTCCCGGCTGCAGAGCCTGGTGGCCACCGCCGAAGCCGCCGATGCGCCCGGGCTGCTGAACATCGCCGCGATCACCGCCGGCTGGTACTTCGGCGCGAACCGTAGCGGACTGCCGGCGTACGACCCGGCGACGGGTACCGCGATCGACGGCATCGAACGTGACGGCCGGGTCAACCCCAACTCCGGCGCCGAGTCCACCATCCACGCGCTGTTCTCGATGCTCACCCTGGACGCCAACCCCGACCTCAAGGCCGCGGCCCTGGGCATCACCGCCACGGTCGACACTCACGGGCTGAGCGTGGTCGAGGCCGAGTCCGGTGTGATCACCGGCGGCACCGTGACCACGCCGAAATCGGCCTGGACCGGTGAGGCCAATTGGTCCGGCGGCGCCTACGTCGACCTGGCGGCGGGCGGCACACTGCGCATCACCGTCCCCGCCGACGATCAGGCCCGCCGCGTGCATCCGATCGTGAACCAGGTCGTCGACCCGTCGGGCACCACCACCTGGACCACCGGCACCAGCCGGCCGGGCAAGGGTAAGCAGCAGTTGCTCGGCAGTACCGCCAACGGCGGCGCCGGCGAGCAGGGCGTCACCGAGACGCCCGGCCAGCTGTTGCCGCTGCCGTTGGCCAGCACCCTGCCGGGCAGGGTCACCCAGGTCGTCGGCACGACGGATGCCGCGGCGCAGCTGGACGCGCTGCTGATCCAGCCGCTGATCTCCACGGTTGCGGTGACCGGGCCGGCCGGCGACTCGACCCTGTTCGTGAGCGCCGACGTGGCCGACACGGAGCGCCGCGTCGACGTGCCGCGCGGGCAGCAGCTCGTGCAGCAGGCGTTCGACGCCACCGGGCAGCCCGTCGCCGACGCGCACAAGGGCAAGGGCGACAAGCGCAGCGGCACGGTGTTCATTGCCGCCGGCGGGTTCACCCAGGTGTGGTTCGAGGCCAAGAAGTAGCGCTGCGGGGCGTGCCCTGCGCGTCGTTCGGCGCGACTGCGCCTCGTCTGGCCGAATGCGCCCGCTATAGCGGGCGCATTCCGCCGTACGGGGCGCACTGAGCCCGTCCCGGGCGTCCTGGGCGATCGGCGGCGAGTATGGCATGGGGGGAGTCGTTCGGCCCGGTGCCGCGTTGTGGGGGGTTTCGCCTCCGTAGTATCGTCGGAACAATGACAAACATTGCGGAGCCTGATGCAGGCACCCCACAGGACGACCACCGCTTCTTTGGTCAGCCTCGTGCGCTGGCCAGCATTTTCGGCGTCGAGATGTGGGAGCGCTTCTCGTTTTACGGGATGCAAGGCATCCTGCTGCTCTACTTGTACTACTCCGCGGCAGACGGCGGCCTCGGTATCCCGCAGGCCACGGCCGCGGGCATCGTCGGCGCGTATGGCGGAGCGGTCTACCTCTCCACGATCCTGGGCGCCTGGATCGCCGACCGCCTGGTCGGCTCCGAACGGGTGCTCTTCGTCAGTGCGGTCATCATCATGGTCGGGCACATCGCCCTGGCCTCGATCCCGGGCGTGGCCGGGGTCGTTGTCGGCCTGATCCTGATCGCGCTTGGTAGCGGTGGCCTCAAGGCCAATGCGACCTCCGTGGTCGGCACCCTGTACCGCAAGGACGATCCCCGGCGCGACGCCGGTTTCTCCCTGTTCTATCTCGGTATCAACCTGGGCGCGTTCTTCGGCCCGATCCTCACCGGACTGCTCCAGTCGACCATTGGCTTCCACTTCGGATTCGCTCTGGCCGCGGTGGGAATGGCGATCGGTCTGACCCAGTATTCGTTCGGCCGCAAGCGCCTGCCCGACTCCTCCCGCGAGGTGCCGGACCCGCTGCCGCGCAGCAGGTACCTGCCGTACGGGCTGATCGCGGCCGCGTTCATCGTGCTCATCGTAGTGCTGGTGCTCATGGGCGTCATCACCGCGACGAACCTGGTGACCATCGTGATCGGGGTCACGATCGTGGCATCCGTGTCGTACTTCATTGTGATTCTCAGCAACCGGCACATCTCGACGGTGGAGCGGAAGCGCGTGTATGCGTTCATCCCGCTCTTCATCGCGAGCGTGGCGTTCTGGTCGCTCTACCAGCAGCAGTTCACCGTCGTGACGATCTACTCGGACCTGCGACTTGACCGTGTCTTCTTCGGCTGGGAGATGCCGGTGTCGTGGGTGCAGTCGATCAACCCGATCTTCATCATCATCCTGTCGGGCGTGTTCGCCGCGCTGTGGACCAAGTGGGGCACGCGTCAGCCGTCCACGCCGGTGAAATTCGCCTCCGGCACCGCGATCATGGGCGTGGGGTTCCTCGCGTTCCTGCCGTTCGCCGGGGGAGCGGCCAACTCGACGCCGTTGCTGGCGATGGTCGGCATCCTGCTGGTCTTCACCGTCGCGGAGCTGTTGCTCTCACCCGTGGGGCTGTCGGTCTCCACCAAGCTCGCGCCCGACCTGTTCAAGACGCAGATGGTCGCGCTGTTCTTCCTGTCGGTTGCCCTAGGCACCGCCATTTCGGGTCTGCTGGCCGAGTGGTACGCGACCGCCCCCGAACACCTGTACTTCGGGGTGCTCGGAGGCATCGCCATTGTTCTCGGTGTCATCCTGGCGCTGTTCGCCCGGCCGATCCTGCGGCTGATGGGCGGGGTGCGCTAGCTCCGGCGCCCGGCCGGGCGCCCGGCTCGGCGCTAGTTCCGCCCCTGCTGGTGCAAAACTCCGGCTTGAGGTGGCGCCCACCACGGGCTGTGCGAGACTCTCTGACATGCAGACCGAAATCGACTCTGACCCGGATTTTGACGACTTCTGGCGTGACCACTTCGCCAAGAAGATCGCGGCCGACATGCCTGTGGCCAGGATTCTGGCCTCGGTGGAGATGCTGGCCCTGCAGCGGGCGGACCGCCCCGTGGACCTGTCGCTGTGCAGGCGGATGCCCGGCCTCCGTGACCTTCTCCTGCCCGGGGCACCAGGCCTGGTCACGAACAAGGAGGTGATCGCGGACCTCCCCGCCCTTCGGGAACTCGTGATTGCTCAGGGGTCGTTCACCCCTGAAGACCTGACGATGGTCGCGAAGAGCGCCTCGCTGACCCGGCTGCACATCAGCAACATGCACCTCGACGCCGCCGCGCTCGCCGTCCTCGACGAGGCGCCGAAACTCAAACAGCTGTCGCTGAGCAGGGTCACCGGCCTCACCGCCGCAGACCTGGCCCTGCTGCCGAAAATCACCCGACTGCGGTTGTCAGAATGTGACCTGCCCGACATCGCCAACCTCGCCCGGATGCCCCGCCTCCGCACCCTGGAACTGTACAAAATGGTGACCGCGAACCTCGACTTCCTCGCGGCGCCGAAGCTGGTGTCCTTCCAGAGCGACGATCTGGCCGAGGACCAGACGGGCCTGGGCCATCTGGCCAAGAGGACCCAGCTGCACACCTTCAGTTACCCCGTCTCGGACCTGTCCGTGCTGGCGTCCTGCATCAAGGTGCAAAGCATCGTGGTCGATGCCTCCGCAGAGGTCGACCTCAACGTCATCGCCCACCTGCCGATCACCGGCATCGTGGTGCACTTCGCCCCCAACAAAGCAGCCGTCGAGGCGATCTTCGAGCGGGCAGAGAAGATCTGGCCGAAGATGCGCATGACGGGATTCCGCGAGGACTGGACCCGCCCGCGACCCGCGGCGGAACCTGAGCGGGCCGTAGTCGCGGAACCTGTACCGGCACCGGCACCGGCACCGGTACCGGTACCGGTACCGGCACCGGCACCGGCGGCGAGCGCCATCCCTGCCGGGGCCGAGTCCCCGCGCCGCCCCGGCTTCCTCGCCCGGTTGCTCCGAAAGGCGACCGCGGGCTCCTGATTGCTCGTCCCGTCTGGTGCCCACCAGTCGCAGGTGTTGTGCGCGGGGGCGGGGGTCGCTGACCGGCGAGAGCCGTCAGCTCGGGTCAGAACGCCGGGCGTGTGGTCCACTCGGCGAACAGCGAAAAGGCTGGAGTCGCGAACACCGCGAAAACGATCAGGTTCACGATCACGGTGAACCAGAACACCGACCGGAAGCTGGCCTTCTGGGTCTTGTGCCGCAGGGTCTGCTGGGCGACGATGGCGCCCGGCCAGCCGCCGACGACACCCCAGAGCAGCAGAGTGGCCTCCGGCACGCGCCAGCGCCCCGCGGTGGCCGCCGACTTGTCGACCGCGTAAAAGATGAAGCAGACGATGCTGGCGGCGAGGTAGATGCCGGCGACCCACAGGGGGATCGGCAGGAGCGCGTTCACGACGAGGTAGCCGGCCACGAAGAGCAGGATCGGAAGGTACCGTGCGGCGCGGGATGTGCGCCGGGAGGGGGCGCGGCGTGCCGGCGCCCGCTGCCCGGCCGGGCGCACCCGCGTGGACTGTTCAGTTCGGGAACCCATGGCTCGAGCGTAACGGCCGGCAGAGCTCCACGGCCCCCGCTCAGTGGTTGTGTGGTGCGGCGTGCAGATCCGCAGCCGCGGGCGGGCTCGGTTCGGGCAGGGCGGACATGCCCTCTGTCGAGTTGGCCGATTGCACGAGCGCGTCGACCCAGCGGGGATTGAGCATCGGCTTCAGCTGATCGGTGAACCTGTAGAGGATCGAAATATCGGGGTGGATCCAGATCGCACCTCGACCGCCGTCGCCGTCTCTGTCCTGTCGCCACGAGAACAGGAATCCCTCGTTCGAGTGCAGCTTCACCGCGAAGGCAACCTGCAGATGGGCGAGCATCCGGTCGTTGAAGTCGATTCTGAGGCTCGAGTCATAGATCAGGTGTCCCATCAGCCGGCCTCCCTCACGGTTTGCATGGCGAGACCATATGCCTGGCGTGCCGGGATCGCTGGGGGGTTGCGGCCCGGGGATATGGTGTTGGCATGTTGGACGGCGACGTGGTGGGCGCCCTGATTCGGGAACGGATTGTTGCCTGTGAGTTGGCCTGCGACGAGGTGATCGCGGTCAGCGAAAGGTGCGCCGACGCGTGTCTGGCGCTGCACGGTGACGGAGACATCACCACGTGCTTCCTCGCTGATCTGGACTGTGTGGTACTCGGAACGGTGACGGTCAGGGTGTTGTCCTGGACGACCAGCGCGAACCGCTCGGCGGCGATCGCAGTGCTGGAGGCCTGCGTGGAAGTGTGCACGGCATCAGCGGCGGCGTGTGAGCAGATGGTGCAGCTCCACAGCCCCTGGGTCACCTGTACCGGTGCGTGCCATCGCCTGTGCAACGCGTGCACCGATCTACTTGTTGTGCTCGAGGCCTGACTCAGTACCGCTTTGCGGCGGCCCTTGCCGTTTGGCGAGGTCTGGGTGTCAATTGGATGCAACGGTGCGGGAAAGACGACGACGTCGGGAGCTGCTCATGTCGGGAAAACAGGATGCGTCGAAGGGATCAGGCCGCGGCGGCGCGGAACAACGCAAGGCCGCGTCGTCGTCGGGCCCACCGATGGATCGGCCGGAGAAGATCCGCAACGTCGCCCTGGTCGGCCGGTCCGGCGCAGGTAAGACCCTGCTCGCCGAAGCGTTACTCGTGGCCACCGGTGCCCTCACCCGGATGGGCTCGATCGAGGGCGGCAGCACGGTGAGCGACTCGGACCCGTCCGAGATCCACCAACAACGATCCGTTGCGCTGTCAGTGCTGCCGCTGGCCGTCGGCGACGTGAAGGTGAACCTGCTCGACACCCCCGGCTACGCCGATTTCGTCGGCGACCTGCGGGCCGGGCTGCGGGCAGCGGATGCGGCGCTGTTCGTGGTCTCAGCAGTTGACGGTGTCGACGCGGCCACCACGGCGCTCTGGGCCGAGTGCGAGAGCATCGGGATGCCGCGGGCCGTGGTGATCAACCGGATCGACCATCCGCGGGCGGCGTACGAGGCGGTGCTGGCGGCGTGCCAGGAGAACTTCGGCGCCGTGCTGCCGCTGGCCGTGCCGATCCGCAACAACGGCGCCATCACCGGCCTGCTCGGGTTGCTCTCGAGCACGGTCTCGGACTACGGCACGGGCACCGCCGGCCCCGCCCAACGGCCGGCCACCGAGGCCGAACGTGCCGACGCGGAGCCGGCCCGGGCCACGCTGATCGAGGGGATCATCGCCGAGAGCGAAGACGAAACCCTGATGGAGCGCTACCTCGGCGGCGCCGAGATCGACCTGGGCACCCTCACCGCCGACCTGGAGATCGCCGTGGTCCGTGGCAGCTTTTATCCGGTGCTGGCGACCTCCGCCGAGACCGGGGTGGGCATGACGGAACTGCTGGAGGTGCTCACCGGCGCGTTTCCCTCGCCCATGGAGCGGGCGCTGCCGACGGTGACGGACCTGGACGGCCGGGAGGTGGGGCCGTTGACCTGCGATCCGGACGGGCCGCTGGTGGGCGAGGTGGTGCGCACCACCATCGATTCGTTCCTGGGCCGGGTCTGCCTGGTCCGCATCTTCTCCGGCACGCTGCGGGAGGACTCCATCGTGCACATCGGCGGCCACGGCCTCACCGACCGGGGCCATCAGGACCACGACAGCGACGAACGGGTCACCCACCTGCAATCCCCGCTGGGGGCCATCCTCCGGCCGGTGCCGTATTGCGTGGCGGGGGACATCTGCGCGCTCACCCGGCTGACCGACGCGGAGACCGGAGACACCGTGTCCGACCGGGAGGCGCCGCTGCTGGTGGAGGCGTGGGAGATGCCGGAGCCGCTGATGCCGGTGGCGGTGCACGGCGCGGCGCGCAGCGACGACGACGCGCTGGCCAAGAACCTCGGCAAGATCGTGGCCGTCGACCCGACGCTGCGGGTGGAGCGCAACGCCGAAACCCACCAGTTGGTGCTCTGGTGCATGGGGGAGGCGCACGCCGAGGTCGTGCTGGACCGGCTGCGCAGTCAGGGCGTGAAGCTGGAGACCGTCGAGGTGATCACGCCGCTGCGGGAGACGTTCGCCGCGCCGGCCGCCGCCCGGGGGCGGTACGTCAAACAGTCCGGCGGCCACGGCCAATTCGCCATCTGCGAGATCGAGGTCGAACCGCGCGAGCGCGGAACGGGGTTCGAGTTCGTGAACAAGATCGTTGGCGGTGTGGTGCCCGGGCACTACATCGGGTCGGTGGAGAAGGGCGTCCGGGCGCAGATGGAGAAGGGCGTCTCGGCGGGGTTCCCCGTCGTGGACATCAGGGTGACGCTGGTCGGCGGCAAGACGCACAGCGTCGATTCGTCGGATGCCGCGTTCCAGGCCGCCGGGGCGCTGGCGCTGCGGGAGGCCGCCGCGGCGAGCCGGATCCAGCTGCTCGAACCCGTCTCGGCGGTGACGATCAGCGTCCCGGACGCCTCCGTGGGCGCGGTGATGACCGACCTGTCCACCCGCCGCGGCCACATGACCGGCACCACCTCGGTGGGCGATGAGCGCACCGAGATCAGCGCCGAGATCCCGGATGCCGAGCTGCTGCGGTACGCCATCGAGCTCCGGGCGTTGACGGCGGGAAGCGGCCGGTTCCGCCGCAGCTACCTGCGGCACGACCTTGTGCCGCCCAATGTGGTGCCGGCGGCCGTGAGTGTGTGACCGGCCTGGCGTGGCGATTAGGAGCGAACGAGAATGACGACAGTGACCTGCGACATCACAGTCTCTACCGACGGCTACGCGGCCGGACCGAACCAGAGTCTGCAGAATCCGCTCGGCGAAGGGGGCGAGCGACTGCACCGCTGGATGATCGAGCAACCCACCGAGAATGCCGCGGAGATCGCGGCGATCTTGGAGTCGGGCGCGTACATCATGGGCCGAAACATGTTCGGTCCCGGCCGAGGCGAGTGGGATAACGAGTGGAAGGGGTGGTGGGGCGACGATCCGCCGTACCACGCGCCGGTTTTCGTGCTGACCGATTACCCGCGCGCGCCGCTGACCATGTCGGGAGGCACGACCTTCTTTTTCGTCACCGACGGCATCGAATCGGCGCTGGAGCAGGCGCGCGCCGCTGCGGGGGAGAAGACCGTGGCCATCGCCGGCGGCGCCTCGACCGTGCGGCAATACCTGTTGGCCGGTCTCATCGACGAGCTGCGGCTGCACGTTGCACAGGTGGTGCTGGGCGCGGGCGAGCCTTTGCTGGAAGGGCTCGATGACGTCAAACTGCACGAGGTCAGCACCACTGAGAACGAGCTGGTCACCCACGTCACCTACCGGGTGGTCCACTGAGCTGGGGCGGATCGTGCTGTCAGCGGGGGACCGGTGCCGAGCTGTGCGGGCTGTCGTACTCGCCCAGGGCGTAGCGCAGCTGTTGGTTGAGGTCGTTGAGCGCCTGGCGCACGTTGTAGCGCGGGTCGGCTCCCTCGCCCAACGGCGCGGCAATGCCGTCGCTTTCGAGACGGTGCAGAAGGGTCTCCACGGAAGAATCGTCGAGGCCGGCCACCCAGACCAGCCCTTCGAGGTTGGCCAGGATGCCGACGAGAGCGGCGGCATCGCGCTTACTGAGGGGGTGAGGGCAGTTGGTGTCATTCACACGGGCAGTTTCATCCGCAATCGCGCTGAGGGCAATCCCCAGAGCCGCGCGAACTACCCCGTGACCGGGCGGTCATCCTCCGGCTGGGCGGATGCGGCGGAGCCGGCCTGCCAGACGACGCGCAGCACGTCGATGACGTCGTCGGGGTCGGCGCCGACCGATTCGGCCTCGGCCACGAGGTCGCGGATGCGTTTGACGACCGATCGGGGCAGTACCGCCGCGGACGCGGACACCCGGGTGCCGGCCGCGGTGCGGGTGACCACGAGTCCGTCTCGCTCGAGCAGCTTGTAGGCCCTCGCGGCCGTGCCGGGGGCCACGCCGAGGTCGCTCGCGGTCTGACGCACGGTGGGCAGGCGCTCGCCGGCGCCGAGCTGGCCCGAGACAATCAGACCCCGCAACTGGCGGTAGATGTCGAGGGCGGGGCTGGACTCATCCGTCAGCGGCAGGATCGGCCCGGCGCTCATCGCACGGCCTCCGGCTGGGAGCTGGGCTGCGGGCGCGGGTGCTGGCGCTCCGGGTCCGGTCGGCGAAGCAGCCGGATCGCGACGAACAGCAGCAGCGCGAATCCGGTGATCTCCAGAGCCGGGGCCAGCCACTGGGCCGCAGCCGCGAACTCCGCGTACCGCCAGGTCATGTCGTAGGTGGTGCCGGCGCCATCGTTCCCGACCGTCAGTTGCGACATCGAGCCGTACCGGCCGATTAACCTGAACGCGCCGCCGAGGGCGAGCAGCGTGGCGGCCGTGGCGATGGCCACGGCGCCGGACGCGACCTGGGCGCGCGCGCTGCGCTCGGCGGTGACGGTCTCGGGCCGGAGGTAGGGCCGCAGCGCGTTACGGCGCAGGGTCGCCCAGGTCACCAAAGCCAGCGCGGCGAGGCAGATCAGCACCGGCACGCCGAAGTCCCAGCCGTAAAACCAGGGGCGGAGCGGTTCGAGCTGCGTATTCGGCACCGGGATTTCGAGATAGATGAAGCGCCCACGCTCGTCGGACGACGAGGCCAGGCCGGCCGCGATGGTCGTGGCGAGGAGGGCCACCAGCGCGACGGCGCCGCCGATGAGCCCGGCGCGGGGGCCGAAGCTCAGCCAGGTGCGCCGGGCGGTCGGCAGCACCGGCTGCTCGGGGCCGGGGGCGCCCCTGACCACGATGAGAGCCAGGCCGACAGTGAGGCAGAGAACTGCGGCGAACAGCGGGGTCGCGTACTGCCACCACTCGACGATGTCGACGAGGTTGAGCAGGTAGCCGCGGACGACCTTCTCGACCGCGTAGACCACGACGACCGCGATCGCGCCGATGCCGAGCGCCCGGTGTTCGGGCCGGTAGCGCGCCGCGACGGCCGGCGGCCGGGTGCCGCTCGGTGCCGCGAGGCCTCCGAACCGGTGGCGCAGCCGCGGCACGAGGAGCGTGCCGACGACGATGAGTGCGGCGAGGACCAGCGAGAACAGCGGCAGCGTGAACGCGGCCGCCGCCAGATCCAACGGGCCGATCGGCGTGCGGGTGTGCAGTGACATGTGCGCCTCTTTCGGATGTTGTGTCACATGTCTAACACAAGTTGTAGCATCCTGCGAGTACAAGTTTGCGGCGCTCCGGAACCCGGTACTCTTCGGGGGCACGTGTTCTGGGGGGAACCACACTGACGCCCGGTTTCATGCCGCTGTCGGCTCCCAGGGTTTCCACTGCCCAGCAAGGAGCTCCATGTCTCAGCCCGTACTCCACGATCCGGTTGCCGCGAAAGCGCCGCTTCAACCCCAGAAGAGCTTCGTCGTCACCTGGCTGCTCGCCCTGCTGCTGGGTGTGTTCGGGGCGGACCGGTTCTACCTCGGCAAGATCGGCACGGCCATCGCCAAACTCCTCACCCTCGGTGGCCTCGGCATCTGGGCGCTCGTGGACCTCATCATCGTGCTGACCGGCACCACGACCGACAAATCGGGTCAGCGTCTCGCCGGCTTTGACAAGAGGAAGGTCACGGCGTGGGTCATCACGATCGTGGTCATCGTGGGAAGCGGCCTCAACGGCGCGGTGAATGCCGCGATGACGGCGGGGGCCGTCTTCTCAGAGTCGGATTCGGTGGTCGAGGATGACACCACGGCCGACGGGCCGGCCGCCGATGCCGATGCCGTCGACGGGCCGACCGCCGCCGGTTGGGCGGATGAGACCTACGGCAGCTTCGATGCGGTAACCCAGGCGGGTGCCGGCGACGCCGTTCTCGCCCTCCCGGACGGTGCGGCCGCGGCGCTGCTGACGGCAACCCACGACGGCGGCGGCAGCTTCAGTCTGCAGGTGCTGGATGCGGACAACCGGCCGACCCCGGATCTGATGGTGAACACCTTCGGCGCCTACGCCGGCACCACCGTCTACGGCCTCAACGGAGACCTGGGCGAGCCCGGCGTCTCGCTCAAGGTGGTCGCGAGCGGCAACTGGACGATCGACCTCGCGCCGGTGTCCTCCGCCCCGGCGCTCGCCGAGACCGGCACCGACGACGCGGTTTTCCTCTACAGCGGGCCGGCGGCGACGCTGGCGTTCGGCTACGCGGACAGCGGCTACCTCACCGTGGCCGAGCACACCGACGCGGGCACGAGCGAGCTGGTCAATGAAAGCGGCCCGTACCAGGGCGCCGCGACCGTCGGCGCGGGCCCGTCGGTGATCACCATCACCGCCAACGGCGATTGGGCTGTGCTGCAGGGCTAGCCCTGGTTAGGCCGGGATGTCGCCGTCGCCGGTGAGGTTCTCCCCGGCGTCGAGCTCCTGGAAGAGGGTGATCTGGAGGCCGGCCGGCGCATCCATTCGGGAGTTGATCGAGCGCCACGGGGTTTCGCGGGGTGTGGCGGTGAGCACCGCGCGCCGGCGGCGACGAGCCGGTCGGTGGTGGCCGTGGTGTCGTCGACCTCGAACGCGACGCGGAGGCGATGGCTGGGCCGGCCGTCGGCCTCGACCCGATCGATCAGCCGTACCTGGGCGGGATTGGACAGCTCGAGGGTGGCGATCCCGGCGCTGAGGATCACGACCCGGGCGTCGTCCTCGCCCTCGTAGGACTCCGACTCGGGCAGGCCGAGCTCGTCGCGGTAGAAGGCGAGGGCGGCATCGAAGTCTTCGGTCTCGACGACGAGGCGCAGCTGTCGGACCGGGGCGGGGTGGGGGTTCGTGGGTTCGCTCATGCTGTGGATGGTAGCCGCGAGCCGCGAGCCGCGAGCCGCGCGATCTGCGCTGCGCGGGTGCAGCGCCGCTATGCGGGTGGCGCGCCACCCGCATAGCGGCGCCTGCCCCGCACACCTCTGCTGGCACCTCGCGCCGTCGGGCGCTAGCTTCGAGGTGACTCAACTTTGATTGCCTTCGAGGGGTTGCCATGACAGACACCACCGAATCGGCCGGCGCAGTTTCGGAGCAGGACCACACCCACGGCGGTGGCGGCCCGGCAGCCGGCACCCTGGAGGCCGCGATCGCGCTCGCGCGGGCGGCGCACGCCGGACAGGTCGACAAGCTCGGGGTGGACTACATCGAGCATCCGTTGGGCGTGATGAACCTGGTGCACACCGTGCCGGAGAAGACCGTGGCGGTGCTGCACGACGTGGTGGAGGACACCCCCGTGACGCTCGACGACCTGCGTGCGCGGGGCTTTGACGAGTCCCTGGTTCGGGCGGTGGATGCGCTGACCAAACGGGCCGGCGAACCACTCGCCGAGTCGATGGCCAGGGTGGCCGCCGACCCGCTGGCGCTGGTCGTGAAGCGCGCCGACCTCGCCCACAACGCGAACCCGGCCCGGCAGGCCGCGCTGCCCCCGGAGACGAGCCGCCGGCTCACGGCCAAGTACGAGGAGTCGGCACGGCTGCTCGGCACCACGCTCGCGGCGGTACTCGGTCGCTGAGATGACGACCGAGTACCCGCCGGCCTGACGCCGTATCCGTTCGGCGGTGCGCCTAGCGGCGCTTGGCGAGCAGGGCGCCGAGGCCCGTCACCGCGGCCAGGGCGACAGAGCCGAGCGTGATGACCAGAGTGGGGTTGCGCTTGTAGGCGCCGGAGAGCTTCTCGAACGTGTCGGTCGCGAACTCCCGCGCCGCGGCGATGGCTGCGGTGGTGTCGATCTCGCGCAGGGCCGCTGTGGCGGTGGCGACGGTGTCGTCGACGGCGTGGCGGGCCTGGTCGGCGAGCTCGCCGGCCTTGGTGACGGTGTCCTCGACGAGGTCGTGGGCCTGCTGTGCGGTGTGGTCGGTCATGGGAGTCCTTTCGAGGGGGGGAGGGGAGGTGGATTAGCGGTGAACGGCTTTGGTGATCTTCTTCGCGTTGCGGCTGGCGAGCTTGTGCGTGCGGACGCGGGCCTTCTTCACCGTCGGGTCGTTCCACGCCTTCTTGGCGTTGCGGCGGATCTGCCTGTACCGGCCTCGGCCGGCCTTGGCGCCGATGAGGTAGAACGCGAACGCGACGGCGGCGGCGAGGAGGAGGCGTAGTGCGGTCATGGGGCCTGCTTTCTGGTTGGAGACTGTGGCGGATGACTTGCCTTACCTATGAGTGGAACGAAACCGGCAATTCGTCACGGAATCCACGGTTTTCGGCTGCCGCCGGAGCAGAATGGCAGCATCCGACGAAGGGAGCCGCCGTGGCCTCGAAATCCGTTCCCGCCTGGACGGACGCATCCAGCAACCTGCTCAAGGTCACCCGCGGGTTCGTCCTCGGCACCGTCGACCCCGGCTCCACGCCCGGCTTCAGCGGCGGCAAAACGGATGCCCAGGACATCGGCCGCGTCGCCGCGGAGTCGCTCTCGCACCAGCAGGAGATGCTCTTCGCCAATAGCCGGGAGGGCGACCCGCGCAAGGTCCTGCTCATCCTGCAGGGGATGGACACCTCAGGCAAGGGCGGCATCGTGCGTCACGTGGTGGGCGCCGTCGACCCCCAGGGCGTCAGTCACGTGGCGTTCAAGGCGCCCACCCCGGCCGAGCTGCGGCACGACTTTCTCTGGCGCGTCCGCCGAGAACTGCCCACCGCCGGCATGATCGGCGTCTTTGACCGCTCGCACTACGAAGACGTGTTGATCGGCCGGGTCAGGCAGCTCGCCTCGCCCGAGGAGATCGAGGAACGCTACGACCTGATCAACGCCTTCGAGCAGGAGCTCGTCGACGATCACACCACCGTGATCAAGGTGATGCTGCACATCAGCGCCGGCGAGCAGAAGAAGCGGCTGCTCGAGCGGCTCGACCGGCCCGACAAATACTGGAAGTTCAACCCGGGTGACATCGACGAGCGGATGCTGTGGCCCGGCTACCAGGCGGCGTACCAGACCGCGCTTGAGCGCACCTCCACGGCGTTCGCGCCCTGGTACGTCGTGCCCGCCGACCACAAATGGTTTGCCCGGCTCGCGGTTCGGCAGCTGCTGCTCAAGGCACTGGACGACATGGTGCTTACCTGGCCGCCCGCCGACTTCGACGTGCTCGCCGAGCGCGCCAGGCTGGCCGCGTCCTGAGGGGTGGGCCAATGGTGGTGTTGAGTGCGGGCATCCTGCTCTATCGGTTGACGGATGCGGCGGAGCCCGAGGTGTGGATCGCGCACATGGGCGGCCCGTTCTGGGCGCGCAAGGATGCCGCGGCCTGGTCGATCCCCAAGGGGGAGTACCGGCTCGGCGAGGATGCGTTCGCGGCGGCGCGGCGGGAGTTCGAGGAGGAGATCGGGGTGCCGGCGCCGGAGGCGGAGTATGTCGAGCTGGGGGAGTTCCGGCAGTCGTCGGGCAAGGTCGTCACGGTGTTCGCGGCGGAGGCCGACGTCGCGGTCGACACCGTGGTGAGCAACACGTTTGAGCTGGAGTGGCCGAAGGGCTCCGGCCGGGTGCGGTCGTTCCCGGAGGTGGATGATGCCCGGTGGGTGGGGCTCGAGCAGGCCCGGGTGCGGCTGGTGCGCGGGCAGCTGCCGGTTCTGGATGCCCTGGTGCAGCTGTTGCGCGGCCGGGGGCGGCTCGGTCCGTAGGGCCAAGGCCGCGCGGCGGCCTCGGGCTCGGCTGCGAGGGGTGGCGCGTGTGCCGGATGCCCGCTCCGGGGTGTCGCGCGGGCCAGGCGCCGTTATGCGGGTGGCGCGCCACCCGCATAACGGCGCCTACCCCGCATACCGTGATTCCGGTCGATCGGGCGTGGGGGATCGGGGACCGGCACTGCTCGGCACGGCTCAGCGGGCCGCCAGCCGGGGCCGTCGGGCAGCGACCTCCGCGCCGGCGTGGGCCGGCATCCGCCACGCTTCGACCGCAGGCAACACGAGCAGCACGGCCAGCACCGCGAACGCCCAGCGGTAGCCGAGCTCGGCCGTACCGGGGTCCACCAGCGCGGCACCGGCGGTGGTGGCCCGCACGATGAGAGCGGCCACGGCGATGCCGAGCCCCACGGCTACCTGCTGCAGGGTGGATGCGAGGGTGTTCGCGCCCGAGGTGAGCTGCGCCGGCACATCCGCGAACTGCACCGAGTTGTAGCCGCTGAAGCCGATCGAGCGGAACACCCCGCTCGCGAAGAGCAGCACCGCGATCACGGCGATCGGCGTGGCCGGATCGATGAAGGCGCACAACACGAACACCACGGCGCCGCCGAGGTTGCTGCCCACGATCACGGTACGAAAGCCGAACCGGCGAATCAGCGGGCTCGTCGCCGGCTTGATGGCCACGTTGCCTAGGAACACCGCCATCACGAGCAGCCCGGCCTGCGAGGCACTCCAACCGAACCCGGTCTGGAAGAGCAGCACGAACAGGAACGGTGCGGCACCGATCAACAGCCGGTAGGCCAGCCCGCCGACGTTGCCCACCCGGAAGGTGGGGATGCTCAGCGCGGTCAGGTCGAGCAGCGGATGCGCCGCCCGCCGCAACCGCAGCACCGCGCCCACGCCCACCCCGGCCGCCAGCACGAGCAGCCCGCCGGCCAGCCACCAGTTGGTCGGGGCCGCCCCGATCTGCTCCATGCCCAGGACCAGCGCTGCAAGGGCCACCCCCACCAGGATGAAGCCCGCCCAGTCCAGCCGGTGCCGGTGCACCGGGACGATCGCCGGCACCAGCCGGAGCGCCGCGACGAACGCGACGAGGCCGATCGGGATGTTGACCAGGAAGATCCACTGCCAGCCCACGGTGTCGGCGATCACGCCGCCGAGCACCGGCGCGAGCACCGGCGCCAGCAGGGCCGGCCAGGTGAGGTACGCCATCGCATCCAGCAGGTCACGCTTCTCGATCGCGCGCAGCACGGCGAGGCGTCCGACCGGCACCATCATGGCGCCGCCCACGCCCTGCAGGACACGCATGGCCACGAGCATCGGCAGCGAGGTGCTCAGCGCGCAGAGGGCGGAGGCCACGGTGAAGATCACGATCGCCAGGGCGAAGATGCGCCGGGTGCCGAACCGGTCGGCCAGCCATCCGCTGACCGGAACCCCGATCGCCAGGGTGAGCAGGTACGCGGTCATGGCGATGTTGATGTCGACGGCGTTGACGCCGAGGTCGACGGCCATGGCCGGCGCGGCGGTCTGGATGATGGTGCCGTCGAGGTTCTCCATGAAGAACGTGCCGGCGACGAGAAGGGCGAGGGGGCGGTTGAGGGTCGCCGATCGGGTCATAGAGCCATTCTCTCCCGCCGGTCGCCCGCGACCGGGCTAACTGTTACCAGTGCGGACAAGTGTGCCCGGCACACCGGGCGCAATTGTCCGGATCGGGAACAGTTGCGAAACGCTGCCGCGGTGGACGTCGCATGCGCAGCCCCTCGCGTCAGCGAAAGCGCTCGTCGTCGTACTGCTGGGTGCCGCCCTCCAGCGTCCACGCCGCGGCGAACGGCATCAGGGTCTCGATGCGGGCCACCCGCACTCCCGCGGCGGTGGGCAGCAACACCCGGATGCCGGGGTGATAGTCGAAGAGCACCTGCCGGTCCCGACCGCACGGGCCGACCACGCCGCGACCGTGATTGCCCACGGCGACGATCGTCGTGATCTGGCGCGCGCCGTTGGCGCGGGCGGTGCCGAGGGCGACCAGCTCGGCGCACGGGCCGCCGGTGAAGTGGAACAGGTTCACGCCGGCGAACATGCGGCCGTCGGCGGCCCGGACGGCCGCGCCCATCGTGTGGGCGCCGTCTTCGTCGGGGCCGGCATCCGTGTTGGCGTCGATGGTCGCGCGAGCGAGCTCAATGAGCTCCAGATCATCCGCTGACGGTGCTTCGAGTTCGGGGGTTGCGGGCATGGGGCCATCCTACGGAGTTGGACAAGTCCGACGGCCGGCGGGGGAGCGGCCGCTTCGTCGGGCTCCCTCCGCGTCGGAACGCCGCAGCGCTCGTCCCGGCCGGCCCGGCGGTCTGATCCCGGACCAGGACGGTACGGGCCGGGTCAGGCCAGGGTGTCGACCAGGCGCTGCAGGGACTGCTGCAGACCGAGGAACCCAGCCTCGTCGAGCTCGACCGTGGCTTCGTCCAGGTACACATCGCGCCGGATCTCCAGCATCACCGAGCTGACCCTGGCATCCGTTCGGTAGTGCTTCAACGGCACGTAGGCGCCGGCGAACGGGGTGTTGGCCGCGGACTCGAGGCCGGCGAAGCTCTCGGCGACGGCGTGCAGGAACGCCTCGGAGGCGTGGAACGGGTCTGAACCGACGCAGAGGGGCGCGCGAGGGCCGCCGCCGTGCAGTTCGTAGGGCAGTTCGTCGTACGGGTACGAGTGCACGTCGATGATCACGGCGCGGCCGTGCCGCGCCAGGGTGGCGTCCACCAGCTCGGTGAACCGGCGGGAGTAGGCGGCGAAGTAGTCCAGCAGCCCAGCCTCATCGACGGTGGCCACCCGGCGGATCTCCTGCCCGCGGGAGCCGTGTGTGTAGAGCACGCCCATGCCGACGGCGTTCATCTCCTCGGATTCGTCGGGGAAGCGCTCGACATCCACCGCGAATCGGGACAGGTCGTTGATGACCGCGCTGGCACCGGTGATGGCCGCGACGAGGGTGTTCGTGTGGTGGTCGGTCATGGCGTCCTTCTCCGCCTCCAACTCGGACAGGGAGATGAGGTACGCGTCGAGGTGCTCCGGCGGGATGGTGCGCCCACCGTGCGGCGCATGCAGGATGACCGGGCTGCTGGCCGAGTTGTCGATGACGCGAAAGTGCGTGGTCATGTGCGGGGTGGTCATCCGGTGCCTCCTGGCAGGGGTTCAACGATGCGCGAAGCCCCATGGTCTCGGGTGCCACCGACACTAGCCCCTGGGGCGATGAGCCAACGGATGCTGGCGGGGCGTCGCGCGGGTCAGGCGCCGCTCTGCGGGTGGCGCGCCACCCGCATAGCGGCGCATCGCCCGCATACCTCGACACCCCCGACGACACTCACCCCCGGGTCCTCTTTTAGGGGGACATACAGAACCCGCATCCACCCCATAACGTGGGGATACGCAATTCGTTTTGGGGAGACAAAAAATGGGCAGAGTCGCTCGTATTGCAGGAATAACACCGGGGATGACGATCAGGCGCCGAGGGTGCGGGTGACGCTGGGTCTCCGCGAACCCGCCGGCCATGCCGCGGGTGCCGAGGGTTCGACCGGCGGCGTGCCCCACGGCATCCGCTGATGTACAGCAGACAAACGCAAGGCGAACAGTCGCTCGAACGGTGACGGGCCGGTTTCACGCCGACCTAACGTGAAGAGACGATTGCCGACACAGCAGATACGGCCGGTGAGCGCCCGAGGCGCCCGCGAGGCTCAGGAAAAGGACGAACACAATTGCATAAGCGCACTTTCAAGACGGCCTCAGTCGCCACCATCATCCTCAGCACCATGGTCCTGGCGTCCTGCGCCTCGGCGGATGCCGGCTCGGGCGAGGGCCAGGGCGGCGGGGACGCCGGCGGCACCCTGATCGTTTACACGAACTCCAACGGCGACGGCCGCGGCGAATGGGTCACCGCGCAGGCCAAGGAAGCCGGCCTGGACATCGAGATCGTGGGCCTGGGCGGCGCCGACCTGGCCAACCGCATCGTGGCCGAGAAGAACAACCCGGTCGGCGACGTGGTGTTCGGCCTGAACAACATGTTCTTCGAAACCCTCAAGGACGAAGAAGCCGTCACCGCCTACGAACCGGCCTGGGCCGCGGAGGTAGACCAGGAGTCCGGCGACCCCGAGGATGGCGCGTTCTGGCCGCTCGTGGAGCAGGCCATCGTCACGGTTTACGACACCAACAAGGTGCCCGCCGCCGACGCCCCCACCGAGGTGGCTGACCTGTGGAAGGACGCCGCCTACGACGGTCGTTACGAAGTGAACACCGCGCTCGGCCAGGCCACCCCGCAGCTGGTGCTCGCCGGCCTGCTGGCACCGTACCTCGACGAGGACGGCGACCTCGGCGTCTCCGACAAAGGCTGGAAGCAGGTGGAGGACTACTACGCGCACGGCTCACCCGCCGAGGAGGGCACCGACCTGTACGCCCGCATGGCCCGCGGCGACGTGGACTTCGGCGTGCTGCCCTCCAGCGGCATCACCGCCCGCGACGCCGAATACGGCACCGTCACCGGTGTGATCAGCCCGGCGGATGGTGTGCCCTACGTGACCGAGCAGATCGCCGTGATCGCCGGCACCCCGCGCGAGGCCGCTGCCGAGGAGTTCATCGACTGGTTCGGCAGCGCCGAAACCCAGGGCGCGTTCGCGGCGGAGTTCGCGTCGTACCCGGTGAACGAGAAGGCCCGCGGCCAGGCGCTGCCCGAGGTCGTGGAGCTGATCGAGTCGCTGCCCAAGCAGGACATCGACTTCGCCCTCACCCGCGAGAACATCGGCGCCTGGGTCGAGAAGACCGAGCTCGAATACCTGCCCTAACCTGCAGCTCGCACGCGCTCACCCGACATCGCCGGCACTCGACGCCGCCGTTAACTGCACCAGAAAGCACCATCATGATCAGGTTCGACGACATCGAAGTGACCTTCGGTGAGCACATCGCCATCCCGAAGCTCAACCTCGAGGTCGAGCAGGGTGAGTTCTTCACCCTGCTCGGCCCGTCGGGCTGCGGCAAGACCACGGCGCTGCGCACCCTGGCCGGGTTCATCGAGCCCAGCGCGGGCGAGATCTACATCGGCGGCAAGGCGGCCACCAAGCTGCCCAGCGAAAAGCGCAGCGTGGGCATGGTGTTCCAGAACTACGCCCTGTTCCCCAGCATGAGCGTGCGGGAGAACATCGCCTTCGGACTCAAGGTGCGCAAGACCCATCGTGCCGAAACCGACCGGCTGGTCGACGAGATCGCCGCCCAGGTGGAGCTCACCTCGGAGCAGCTGGCCAAGAACGTGTCCGAGCTCTCCGGCGGCCAGCAGCAGCGGGTGGCGATCGCCCGGGCCCTGGTGCTCAAGCCCCGCATCCTGCTGCTGGACGAACCGCTGTCTAACCTCGACGCCAAGCTGCGCGTGCAGCTGCGCGAACAGCTCAAAAACCTGCAGCGGGAGCTGGGCATCACCACCGTGTACGTGACCCACGACCAGGAGGAAGCCCTCACCATGAGCGACCGGATCGCCGTGTTCAACCACGGCGTGGTCGAGCAGGTGGGCACCCCGGAGGAGATCTACAACCGGTCGGCCACCGAGTTCGTCGCCACCTTCGTTGGTGCGATGAACCGGCTCACCGGCGAGTTCATGCAGCAGCTGCGGCACGCCGGCGGCAGCACCCTGGCCCCGGACAAAAGCTCCTACCTGCGCCTGGAGAAGGTGGCGTTGCAGGAGCCGGCGCACGGCGCATCCGTTCGACTGCACGGCGTGATCGCCGACCGGGTCTACCAGGGCTCGCACAGCACCTACACGATCGACAGCCACGGCAGCCGCATTCGCGCGCTGGTGCCCGAAGGCGGCGCGCTGCCGCTGGTCGCCGGTGCGGCGGCGACGCTGTACATCGACCCGTCCGCGGTTCTGCAGTACTAGGGGCGCCGGATGCGTAACTCATCGTGGCGGGCGATGCTCCGCTCCCCGCTTGTCGTCATCGTGCTCGTCGTGCTGGTCTGGTTCATCGCCACCTTCCTCGTGCTCCCGAACGCCAACCTGCTGATCAGCACGTTCTTCCCCGACGGAAAGCTGAGCTTTCGCGCGCTGGAGAAGTTGATCAGCTCCGAACGGGCGCTGAAGAGCCTCTGGCACAGCTTCGCTCTCGCCGCCACCCTCGCGGTGACGGTGAACGTGGTGGGCATCTTCATCGTTCTGGTCACCGACTACTTCAAGATCCGCGGCTCCCGGGTGCTCTGGCTCGGCTACGCCACCACGCTGATCTACGGCGGCATCGTGCTGGCCGCCGGCTACAACTTCATCTACGGCAAGAACGGGTTCATCACCAACGCGGCGCTGAACGTGTTCCCGGACATCGACCCGAACTGGTTCTCCGGCTACTTCGCCGTGGTCGTGGTGATGACCCTGGCCACCACCACGAACCACATGCTGTTCCTGGGGTCGTCGCTGGCGAAGATCGACTACCAGACCATCGAAGCGGCCCGCAATATGGGGGCGTCGACCTGGCGCATCCTCTGGCGGATTGTGTTGCCGGCGCTGCGGCCGATGATCTTCGCGGTCACCGTGCTCACCTTCCTCACCGGCCTCGGCGCGCTGACCGCGCCGCTGGTGCTCGGCGGCACCGACTTCCAGACCATCGCACCGATGATCCTCACCTTCTCCAAGAGCAGCGGCTCCCGCGACCTGGCGGCGCTGCTGGCGATCATCCTGGGCCTGGCCACCATCGTGCTGCTGGCCATGATGAACCGGGTGGAGAAGAGCGGCACCTACTTCTCGGTGGCGAAGGTGGCTACCCCGCTGCAGAAGCAGCCCATCCGCAACCCGCTCGCGAACGTGCTCGTGCACGTGGCGGCGTACGTGTTGTTCGTGGTCTACGCGCTGCCGGTGCTGTTGATCGTGCTGTTCTCCTTCCTCGAGTCCACCGCGATCAGCACCGGCACCATCACCTGGGACTCGTTCACGCTGGCCAACTACGCCACCGTGTTCGGCACCCCCTCGGTGCTGAAACCGTTCGTGGTGAGCGTGGTTTACAGCGCGCTGGCGTCGCTGATCGTGGTGCTGGGGATGCTGTTCGTGGCGCGGGTGTTCCAGAAACACCGCAACCCGGTCACGACGCTGCTGGAGTACCTGCTGCACATCCCGTGGATCCTGCCGACGATCCTCATCGCGCTGGCGCTGGTGATGACCTTCGACCGGCCCAACCCGCTGATCGGCGGGCAGGTGCTCACCGGCACCACCGTGCTGCTGTTGGTGGCGTACGTGATTGTGAAGATCCCGTTCACGCTGCGGCTGCTCAAGGCGGCGTTCGCGTCGGTGCCCGAATCGCTCGAGGATGCCGCGCGCATCCTCGGCGCCGGCCCGCTGTTCACCCTGCGCACAGTGCTGGTGCCGCTGGTGCTGCCCACCGCGGCGGCGATCACCGCGCTCAACTTCAACAGCCTGCTGGATGACTACGACACCGCGGTGTTCCTCTACCACCCGCTGTACGAGCCGCTGGGTCTGGCGATCCGGGCCAGCACCGAGGGGGAGAACAACCTCGACGCCATGTCGATCACGTTCGTGTACACGGTGCTGTTGATGATCATCATGGGCTTCACGATGTGGCTGGTGTACGGCCGCGGGGGAGCGCGGGGGCGGCGCGGGGTGCGGCGCGGCACGCGCCGGGCTGGGGCCGGAGCTGGACCGGGTGCGGCTGCGGCGCCGGTGGCGGTGCCGGTGCCGGCCGCGGCCGTGGCAACCGTGTCGCCCGCCCCCACTCCAGCGCCCCGAGCCTAACTCCGGCACTTTTCGGTGCGGCCGCGTCCGTGCCCCGGAATCCCGGGCATCCGTCGGTGGCCGGGAAGAAATAGCAGGAGTTGTGCACGGAAATGTCGGTGGAAGCCCGGATGCCGGGACTGTGCGGGCGCGATGGAGACGGCGGCCGTGACAGGTGAGGGTCGCCGGTGGCGACGGATGCGGCCGGGACGGGCGCCGCGTCAAGTCGCGGGCCAAGTCGCCGGGCCGGGGCACCGGGTCACGTGCCGGGTCAGGTCGCGTCGGGCGTGAGCCGGGCGGCGTCCTGGAGCAGGGCGCGGAACGCATCCAGCTCGAGAGAGTCGATCGACGCGAAGTTGAGCGCGGCGGCGCCCATTTTGACCTTGCCGAGCTTGCCCTTGTAGTGCTGGATGAGATTCTTGTCGTCCTGGGACGCGTTGACGTAGACGCTGAGGTTGTTCTTCTGCCGGGCCAGGCCCACGACGAACCACTCCACGGTGGGCTTGCCCGGCCGGGCGATCACGACATGGCCGTAGCCGATGATCTGCTGCTCGGTGCCGCCCCAAAAGATGCCTTCCCACAGCTCCCGGGTGACTCCGGAGAAGACCTCCGCGATGATGGCGTCGAGCGCGCGGATGGAGTCGGCGTCCGGGCCCTCCAGGGTCGCGAGGTATTCGTCGACGTCTCGGCCGGTGAGCTCCATGGTCTTCTCCTTGCGCGCCCGCCCAGCCAGGGTGGCGCGCCACCCGCGTAGCGGCGCTCTGCCCGCGCACCACGTCGCGGAGCGGGCGGAGCCGTGCCACGGTTGATGCTGCCCTTGATGGCCGACTGGCGCGCGGATACAGTCCTAGCGACGAACGTACGAAGGAGGCCTCCATGCCCGCCACAGCGTTGCCGTCCAGCGGCGACAGCCCCGACAGACCCCGTACCGATGCGGTGAAGACCTGCGACGCCCGGGGCATGGCCGAGATCCATCGGATGTTCCGGGCCGGGTTCGGCGAGGGTCCCGCGCTCGTCGGCAAGGTCGCCGACGGCGATGCGGCCCAGGCCGATTTCGTCGGCGACTATCTGGCCATGCTCTCGGTCGGCCTGCACGCGCACCACGAGGGTGAGGACACCATGCTCTGGGGCCGGCTGGAGAGCCGGGCACCCTCGTGTGCCACCCATGTGGCGCGTATGAAGGAGCAGCACGCGCAGATGCTCGTGCACCTCAACGAGCTGGATGCCAGCCTGCCGGCCTGGCGGGCGAGCGGCCGGACGACGGATGCCGCATCCGTTGCCACCGCCCTGGCCGGCATCAATGCGGCGCTCGCCGTGCACCTGCCCGACGAGGAGACCCACATCGTGCCGGTGATGGAGACCGTCATCACGCCGAAAGAGGTCGACGCGCTCTCCGAACACGGACGTAAGGCCACACCCAAGGGCAAGATGTTCGTTCAGCTGGGCACGATTCTCGCCGCGCAGCCGGACGGCGGCGACGACTGGCAGCACGAGCACCTGCCGGCGCCGATCCGGTTGCTGTGGCGACTCAGGGGCAAGTCCCGGTACGAGCGGTGGCGGGCGGCGCTGGTGAAATAGGCGGATGCGCCCGGCACGAACGGGCGATCATTGCGGCGGGGATGACCCGGCAGTAGGGTGACGAATATCTGACGGGTGCCCAGCGCGTTCTGGCGCTGTCTGCGCTCGCCGCTGGAGGGCAGCATGACCTCTTCCGTCGCGCTTGATCGTGGTCGTATGGCCTATGCGGCACATCGCTATGGCGACGCCTTCAGCGCCTTGACGGATGCCGATCAGCAGGGCGGGCTCCCGGCGCAATACCTCGAGTGGTTCGGCACAGCGGCTGTGCTGATCGGCAAGCCAACCGATGGCATCGACACCCTGACGAGGGCGCACGAGGAGTTTCTCATCGAGGGCGACGTCGCCGCTGCGGCCCGGTGTGCGGCGTGGATCGGCCTGCACCTGATGGACCTGCGCGAACCAGCGCGCAGCGGCGGCTGGTTCGCTCGAGCGCAGCGACTCGTGCACGAGGATCCCCACCCGAGTTCCGTTCAGGGTTTACTTCTCGTTCCCGTCGCCCTTGGTGCCCTCTACGGCGGCGACGCCGAGAGCGCCGCGCGGACTTTCGATGAGGTGGCTGTGTTGGGGGAACGATTCCACGACCCCGACCTCAGCGCTCTGGCGCGGCTGGGGCAGGGGCAAGCGCAAATCATGCTGGGTCAGTTGAACGCAGGGTTGGTCCTGCTCGACGAGGTCATGGTCGCCGTCACGGCCGGGGAGATCTCCCCGGTTCCCTCCGGCATCATCTATTGCTCGGTGCTGCAAAGTTGTCACCTTGCCTTCGATCTGCGCCGCGCCCAGGAGTGGACGGTTGCTCTTGACCGCTGGTGCAACGACCAGCCCGAACTGGTGCTCTTCAGCGGTCAGTGCCAGATGCATCGAGCCGAGCTTTTCTGCCTGCATGGGGCGTGGTCGACCGCGCTCGAGGCCGCACAGGTCGCCCAGGATCGAGCTCAACGAGGCGACCGGCACGCGTTGTACGGGGCCTACTATCAGCAAGGCGAGGTGCAACGGCTGCGTGGGGAGTTCGATGCCGCAGCCACGTCATACAGCCAGGCCAACCAGACCGGGTTCGAGCCGCAGCCGGGGCTGGCTCTGCTGCGTCTGGCCCAGGGAAAAGCGAAATTGGCACAGTCCTTGATCCGTCGGACCGTCGAGGGCGCCGACCCGGCCACCCGGCGGCGACTGCTGGCCGCCGTGGTTGAGATCGAGCTGGCCGCCGGGGATACGACTGCTGCGCGAGAGGGCGCTGACGCGTTGGCCGCACTGGGCGAGGAAGACGCCATGCCGATGCTGCAGGCCTTCGCTGACCAGTCCGTCGGCGCCGTGCTCCTCGCTGAGGGGGAGGCCAGCGGTGCGCTGAACCGGCTGCGTCAGGCGAGGACTCTCTGGCTGGAACTCGACACGCCGTATGAAGCGGCACGGTGCCGTGTGCTCACCGCGCGCGCCTGGCGCGCACTCGGCGACGAAGACGCGGCGTTGATGGAGTTCGAGGCCGCGAGGGCGACCTTGGTCGGTCTCGGCGCAGTCCCGGCGCTTGCGGAGTTGGACGCCCTCGTGCGCGAGACGACGGGGCCGGACGGTCCGCTGACAACGCGCGAGATCGAGGTCGTGCGATTGGTCGCAGCGGGTATGACCAACAAGTCCATCGCAGGTGCGCTCTTCCTCAGCGAGAAGACGGTTGCGCGCCATGTGAGCAACATCTTTGCGAAGCTCGGCCTCTCGTCACGGGCGGCCGCAACCGCGTACGCCTATGAGCACGGTTTGGTTTAGCGGTACATAGATTTGCCCATCGCGGCAGCCGCGGATGCGCATTTCAGTCGACGCGCCCGGCACCTGCCGCTTCGTAGCGTGGGGGATATGAACCTTCCACTCCTTGTTGAACCGGAGGCACAACCATGAACACGAACCAGACCGAGTATGTCGACACCGTCGTGATCGGCGGCGGACAGGCAGGGCTTGCCCTCGGCTACTACCTGGCTCAGCAGAATCGTGACTTCGTCATCCTCGACGCGCATGGGCGCGTCGGCGATGCGTGGCGGATGCGCTGGGACTCCCTCCGACTGTTCACACCTGCGAAGTACGACGGGCTCCCCGGAATGCCGTTCCCGGGTGACGCGCTGGGCTTTCCCACCAAGGACGACGTCGCCGACTACCTTGAGGCCTACGCCACCACGTTCGCCCTGCCCGTGCGCAACGGCGTGCGGGTGGACCGACTTCGACGCGAGGGCGGGCACTACGTCTCCAGTGCGGGCGAGCACCGGTGGGAGTCGAAGAACGTGGTCCTGGCGACCGGCGGATCTCAGACTCCCCACACCCCGGCCTTCGCCGACCAGCTCGCCCCCACCATCGTCCAGCGGCACTCCAGCGCCTACCGCAATCCGGCTGAGCTTCCGCCCGGTGCGGCACTCGTCGTCGGAGTGGGCAACTCCGGGGCCGAGATCGCCCGGGAGCTGAGCCTGACGCATCCGACCCGGCTCGCGGGGACGCCGGCCCCGGAGATCCCGATCCGCCATGGCCGGACGGCGGCGCGCTTCGCCTTCCCCGCCGTGCGGTTCCTCGGTCTCCACGTCCTGACCCGCCGCACGCCCCTCGGGCGCAGGGCACTGGCGAAGCTGGCCACACACGCCGATCCGCTCGTCCGAACCAAGGTGAGGGACCTCGTCGACGCCGGGGTACAACTGCTCCCGCGAGTGGTGGGAGTGCAGGGCGGCAAACCGGAGCTCGCGGACGGCCGGGTATGCGACGTGTCGAGCGTGATCTGGTGCACGGGTTACCGCGACGACTTTGACTGGGTGGACGCGCCGGCATTCGACGCCGAGGGCCGGATCCGGCAGTACCGCGGCGTTGCCCGGTCCGTTCCGGGCCTGTACTTCCTCGGCCAGGAGCTGTTGTTCGCTGAGGCGTCGGCGACCCTCCCCGGCATCACCAGGGATGCCGCCTACCTTGCCAAGCGCATCCGCACCGCATCAGGGCCGACATCGGTAGGCCGCGACGTTGTGGAGGAGTCGCAGTGGGCGTGACCGGGGTCATCCGCAACCTGCCCCTGCCGCCGGGGCAGGCTGTCGGGCTCGTGGTCGGCATTGTGCTCGACCGGTTCCAGCCGGCACGCTTGCCCGGCACGCGCACCGCCCACCGCGCGGCAGGCGCCCCGCTCGTGGTGGCGGGGTGCGCGCTGGTCGTATGGGCGCTGGCGGAACGGCGGCGTCGGACGACCGGAGGATTCGACCTCGAGCAGCCGCAGTCGCTGGTGACCACCGGGCCGTACGCTTTGAGTCGCCACCCGATGTACGTCGGATGGTGGCTCATCCACCTGGGCTTCGGCGTCATGCGCGGGTCGGCGTGGACCCTGGTCACGCTGCCGGTGGCGATCCTGGCAGAGCACCGCGGCGTGCGCGCCGAGGAACGGGTGCTCCGCGAGACGTTCGGCCCGGAGTTCGTGAGGTACGCCGACCAGGTTGCGCGCTACGTCGGCGTATTCCGGGCCTCGGCTGGCTACAAGCCGGCGCTCTGAGGGAACAGCATGCTCGGCAGGTACGGCCAGAGGAGGGTGAGGGCCAGGACGACCGGGACCAGCACGATCACCAGGATGCCCAGCGCGAATGAGTAGCTGAGAACCACGGCCATCAGCTGCAATCCGACAAAAGCGACGCGCTCGTCACGCACCTCGTGCACGTCGTCGAAGATCGTCAGCCCGTCGGCCTCCGCTGTGTTCTGCTCGGCCATGTCGTGCTCTGTCGTGTCCATCTTTACCCCCGGGGTGAAGACTACCGGTGCGTGGAGTGGTGCGGGCGTGTCGACAAGTGACCCGGGGGCGGGGACGCGCAGCGGGTTGCGGCTCTCAGATCGCACTGTCCGTTCAGCGTGGCAACGGAGGTCAACCGGCCACGCTCGCGGCCGGGTGCGATGTGGCGTTTACGGTACCCCCGGCGTGGGTGAGGTGCAACGGCGCCGGGCCGGCGGATGGGCCGGGTGGCGGTTGACGTCAGCCGTAGCGCGGGCCCGGGGCGCAGGCGTAGCGTTTACAGGTAGGCGCGGCGCGAGCGGGGGTGCGTGCCCAGCGGGGGCGTTAGCGAACACGAGTCAGCCGCGGCATCGCGCCGGGCGCGGTTGGTGCCGGTCGGGCGCGTCTTGCCCAGGCCGGCGCTCGAGGAGGAGCTGAGATGGCCGTCAGGGAGGCCTTCACCGCCGAGGAATGGCAGGCCGTGGCGGCCGCACCGTTTCTGGTAGGACTGTACCTGGTGGGGGCGTCGCCCAGGGAGCCGATGGCGGTCGTGACCGAGATGCTGGCCGCGGAGAAGGCCGTGACGCTCGAGGCGCACCAATCGGATGCGTTGCCCATCGTGAAGGAAATCGACGCCGACCTGGTGGCCGAGGTGCTCACCCGCGACCTCGGGGTGATCGACGGCGCCGCCGACGAGCAGGCCCGAGTGCTGGGCGAACTGGCGCGCGCGCTGGCCCTGGTCGAGGCGCAGGCGCCGACGATGGACTCGGCCTTCCGGGCCTGGCTGTTCAGGGTGGCCGAGCACGTGGCGCGCACCGGCACTGAACATGCGCCGGGTGCCGGGGGCAGGCGGGTCAGCGGCGAGGTGACCGCGGCGCTGCACACTCTGGCGGGGATGCTCGGGGTGCCTCGGCGGTGAGACCGTACCTCGCGGTGCCCCGGGCGGCCGGCGTGGAGATTAGACGGTGCCGAGCTCGGTGAGCTTGGCGCGCACGTCGGCGTCGCTGGGTTCCACCATGTGGGTGTCGTCGGGGAAAACGATCACGGGGATCTGGGTGCGGCCGCTGATGGCCTTGGCCCGGTCGGCGCCGTCGGCCACGGACTCCAGGTCCACGTAGTCGTAGGCCACGCCGAGGCCGTCGAGCAGCTTCTTCGAGCGACGGCAGTCGCGGCACCACTCGGCGCCGAACATGGTGATGGTGGCGGTGGCGGTGGCGGTGGCGGTGGCGGGTGCGGCGGGTACGGTCATCCGTCGAGTTTAGGCGGCTCGACTGGGCAGATGCCGGGCGCCGGATCGCGGAACTGCCCGATGGAGTCTCCCGGGGAAATAATCCCCTGACCAGAGCCGAACTGTGCTTGACTCAGCTCAGGATCCACCCGAAGGAGTACCCCATGAAGCGCCAGAGCGCCGCCGTGATCGGTCTGGTCGTCAGCGCAGGGCTGTGCGTCGGGTTCACCGGGTTCCTGATCCACGTGGGTCTGCGACTGGATGCGCTGAGCGGATTCGCCACGCCGGCCGAGATCTATCTCGGCGGCGGCGGACTCCTGACCGGCGTGCTGGGTCTGGCGATGTTCCTCGGCCTGGTGCTGCGGCCCGCCGAGCCGCTGCGCGACGAGGTCCCGGCCGACGACGAGACGCCGCGCGCCTAGCCCGGCCGCCCGCCCGGCAACCGGACCCAGCCCCGAGCCGGCCGCGGTCAGGGCGCCGTCGTTGCGGGCGCTGGGGTGAGGTCCGTGTTGTCCGCGGGGGAGGCATCCGCGGCCCGGCCGTGCACCCGGGTGGCCAGCACCGGCGCGAAGAACACCACGAGCAGGCCGGCCACGGGCACGAGGAGCAGCCCGTAGCGCAGCTGGGAGAGGTCGGCGATGGCGCCGATGATGGGCGGCGAGAACAGGAAGCCCAGGCGCAGCAGCCAGGCGACGATGGTGAGGCCGGTGCCGGCCCGGAAACCGGGCAGCTCGTCTGCGGCGTGCATCGCGGCCGGGATCAGGGTGGCGACGCCGAAGCCGGCCAGCCCGAAGCCCACGATGGTGCCCGGGATCGACGGGAAGGCCAGGGCGGTGCCCATGCCCAGGAACACGATGGCACCGCCGGTGCGGGCCACAGCGCGCTGGCCGAACCGGTCGACGAGACCGTCGCCGAGTAGCCGGCCGATGAACTGCATGCCCTGCAGGGCGATGAAGCCCAGCCCGGCCACCAGGGCGGATGCGCTGAGCGCGTCGGAGAGGTAGATGGCCGACCACGACGCGCCGGCGTCCTCGACGACGGCGCCGGAGGCGGCGATCACCACGAGCGCGCCGAGCACCAGCCACTTGCCCCACCGGGCGGGGGAGCGGGTGGGTGTGTCGGCGTGCGGTTCCGGGGCGGTGGCTTCGGGTTCGAGAGGCTCGGGTCCGGCCAGGAGGAACCTGTAGCTGTACAGGGCGAACAGGCTAAAGGTGACGGCGGACACGATGAGGTGCTGGCCGCGCGGAATGTCGAGCTGCGCGGCGGCGGCGCCGAGGAGTCCGCCGGTGACCGCGCCGATGCTCCACACCGCGTGGAAGGAGTTGAGGATGGAGCGTTTGTAGAGCCGCTGCACGCGCAGGCCGTGCGAGTTCTGGGCGACGTCCGTGATGGAGTCCATCGCCCCGGCCAGGAAGATGCCGGCGGCCAGGGCCGCCCAGCTGGGCGCGATTCCGGCCAGGATCAGGCCCACCGCGGTGAGCATCGTCGACACCACGGCGACCCGGGACGAGCGGAACCGGCGGATGAGCATGCCCGCGGCGAGCCCGGCGATGAGGGCGCCGAGCGGGAACGCGGCGACGGCGAAACCGAATTCGGCGTTGCTGAGCCCGAGCTCGGACTTGATCGCGGGATACCGGGGGATCAGGTTGGCGAACAGGGCGCCGTTCGTGAAGAACAGCACGGCCACGGCGAACCGGGCGCGACGCACGGTCACATCGGGGCGGTCTGCGGTGCGTTCTGCGAAGCGGGCGGGAGGCGTCATTGCGTCAGCGGACTTTCTGGTGGTGGTGAGTGGCCGTCGGCCCCGTTGTTGAGCGCGGGCACGGGTTTCAAGCTTGGCACGGATGCCGGTGGCGGCGCACCTGGTCGCGCGGGCGGCATCCGGTGCGGTGGGGGTGCGTTGCGGTGGGCATCCGTTGCGGTGGGCATGCGCTGCGGCGGGTGTGCGTCGATGGATGCGTGTGTCGTGGCGCAGGTTTGTTCTCGTGGCGCGGGTTCTTTTGGTGGCGCAGGTTGGCGGTGGTGGCGCAGGTTATTGCGGGCGATATGCTGCGCCACGAGCACTATCCTGCGCCACGAGCACTATCGCGCGCCACGAGAGTGGGCGGGGCGGCGGTGCGCAACGAGTGTCGCGGCAGATGTCGTTCTCCGCGGCAGGTGTTGTCCTCGGCGGCACAGGTTAGAGCACGTGCCGCCGCAACAAAGGTGTGCCGCGAGAACAAAGCAGTGCCGCGAGAGCCGGGCGCTGCTGCCCGGGCGGTCCGGCTCAGCCGACGGGCAACTCGAAGATGGTTTCCAGGCCGTCCTCGTCGTCCCACTGCTCGCCCACCTCGACGAAGCCGAACTGGGCGATGAGGGCGCGCGAGGGCAGGTTGTCGGGGCGGATGGTGGCCCGCACCACCGTGACGGCCGGCTCGATGCGGGCGCGTTCGAGTAGCGCGGTGAGTGCGGCGCGGGCGTAGCCCTGCCGCCGGTACGCGGCATCCACGGCGTAGCCCACCTCCACCATGCCGGTGTCATCCGGAGGGCCGTGGTAGCCGGACTGGCCGACAGCGAGCCGCCGGGTGGGGTCGTAGATGACCCGGGTGATCCAGCTGGCGGCGGCCGGTGTAGCGGCGAGCTGGCGGCTGCGGTAGCGCCAGGTGTTGGCGTTGGCCCGTTCAACGAAGAAGGGGCTCAGCTCCACCGCCGCCTGCTCGTTGGCCAGGTCGAGGTCCTCCTGGGCGAGGGCGTCGATGGTGACCTGGCTCAACTGCACGAGGTGCACGGTGGGCGCCACGGTCGATGGCCACGGGTCGTCGAGCGAGGAGATGGGGATCATGGGTCCTTCGGGGCCGTGCCGGGTGGGGCTGATGGTGGACGGGCCACCTGGAGTCGTGAACGCGTTGTCGGCAGCAACCGGGGCCGCTTTCGAGCACGCGCACCTGAGGGTATCGCTCAGTGCACAGGTTTTTCGAGGATTTTTCCGGGGTTCGCCCAAGCGTGCACGGGGTGCCGGTGGCGGGCGCGCCGCGGGCCACCCGGGCACACATCGTGGCGCAACCGTGCACGCGCTGGTGCTTACCGGGCGAATCCCCCGGCCGAACCGGGCCTTCCCCGGAGTGGACGGGCTGCCTATGCTGGCAGCGTCGTGGACCGGCCGCCGTCGACGGGTGCTGGCCCTGGTAGCGGGAGGAGCGACCATGATGAGCGAGAAACCGCCCCTTCCGCTGGGCCCGGTGGTGCGGGGCCTGGCCGCCTGCGTGGCACGCACCGGCATGCTGCTCGCGCAGCGGCGCATCCACTTGCCACGGGCGAACGCCGGCAAACGCCTGTCGTTCGCCGACGGCAGCCGCGCGGTGGTCTACCGCGAAACCGTGGTGGACCGGGCTGCGGCCCAGGCGCCGGCGGTGTTGGTGGTGGGGTTTCGGTTGCGACTGTTGCGCGGCCGGGCGCACCGTTGGTTTCGGGTGCAGAGCATCATGAACACCCCGCTGTTCGTCGGGTTTCCCGGCTACGTGTCGAAGCTGTGGCTCACCCACGACATCAACGGGCTGTACCGGGGCATCTACGAATGGGACGGCACGGAACTCGCCGAGACCTACGCCCGCACCCTGTGGCGGGTGCTCGCGCTGGGCAGCGAACCGGGGTCGATCCACTACGCCGTGCTGCCCGGAGTGCACCGGGACGAGTTCCTGCGTGACCCGTACCGGTATTCGGCTGGAGCGGACGGCGTGGCGGGGGACTGGTGGCGCCCGGCCGAGCCGATGTCGGCCAAGCGCCGGGTGCGCGAACCGGCATGACCGATTTCGACGTCGACCTACTGGTCGTGGGGGCCGGCACCACCGGCCTCACCCTGGCGCTGCAGGCCGTCGACCACGGGGCCCGGGTGCGCATCGTCGAACGCCGGCCGGAGGAGTTCCGGCCGTCGCGGGCGATGGTGATGCATCCGCGCACCCTCGAACTGTTGCGTCCGCTGGGGGTGACGGATGCCCTGCTCGCACTCGGTGACCCCTCACCGTCGGTGCGGCTGCACCTGCGCTCGCGGGTGGTGCCGGTGTCGATCGAGCACCTCGATCTGCCCGGCACCGCGTTTCCCCACCTGCTCCTGGTGCGGCAGTCCGACGTGGAGACCGTGCTGGCCGCGGCGCTCGCCGAGCGTGGCGTGGCGGTGCAGCGCGGTGCGGAGGTGGTGCGGCTGGCGCGGCTGCGTCAGGGCGGTGCCCGGGCCGTGCTGCGCACCGCGGACGGCGAGCCGGACGAAGACGTGCTCTGCCGCTACCTGGCCGGCTGCGACGGGTCGGCGAGCCTGGTGCGCCGGTCGGTGGGCGGTTTCCTCGGCGGCGACTATGACCAGGAGGTGGTGCTCGCGGACGTGGAGCTGGGCCCCGCCGGCGCCGGGTCGCGGGCGGTGGCGCCGGTGATGCTCGAGACCGGGGTCGCGCATGTGGTCGTCGGGCGGCAGGGGCTGGTGTTCCTCTTCAACATCGGCGAACGGGCCACCTGGCGGATGCTCGCCACCCGGCGGGCGGGCGACGACCGGCAGCCGTTCGGCCAGCCCGGGCCGCCGGTGCCGCAGGACCAGCTGCAGCAGCTGGTCGACGAGGCCGGGCTGCCCGCGCAGATCACCGAGGTGGCCTGGTCGGCCCAGGTGCGGCTGCAGCACCGGATCGCCAGCCGGTTCAGCCGGGGTCCGCTCTTCGTGGCCGGCGATGCCGCCCACGTGCACTCGCCCGCGGGCGCGCAGGGCATGAACGCCGGCATCCACGACGCCGTGAACCTCGGCTGGAAGCTGGGGTTCGCCGCCGCGGCCGGGTCCCTGGCCGCCCGGCCCGGTTCGGCGCTGCTGGACTCCTACGCCCTGGAGCGTCGCCCCGCCGACCGGGCCGTGCTGCGCCTGACCCACACCATGTATTGGGCCGAGGCGAGCCTGCATCCGCTGGCCCAGCTCGGCCGGGCCGTGCTGGTGCCGCTGGCCGCGCCGCTGCTGCCGTGGCTCACCCGGCAACGCCGGCTCACCGCGGTCGGCGTCCGAACCCTCTCGCAGTTTCGGCTGCGGTACGCGCACAGTCCGCTGTCGTTGGAGGTGCGCGCCTCACTCACCCCGGTGCGTGGCGGGCTCGCTCGGCGGGTGCTGCGGCCGGGCTCGAGGGTGGCCGACACCCTGGTGCGCTGCCAGGGCCGCCGGGTGCGCCTGCACGCGTTGCTCGCGCGGCCGGGAGTGCACATCCTGCTGCAGGCCGACGCGCGCGAGGTGCCCGAGCGGATGCTGGGCCCGCTGGTGCACAGCTACCGGCTCGACGATCGGCCCGGCACCGGAATGCTCGTCGTGCGGCCCGACGGCTACGTGGGGTTGCGGGCTCCGGTGCTCGACGAACCGCACCTGGCAGCCTGGCTGCGCCTGGTGGGGCTGCCCGTGCGGTGAGGGACGACCGGGTCAGCTGCGCACCGGTGCTTCGCAGAGTTCGAGCCGGAAGATCGGATGGTCGGCCAGATCCGGCAGCTCGGCCAGAAACGGCCGGGCCCGACGGCCCAGTTTCTCGAGGTAGTCGGCGGCAACCTGGTCGTGTTCGAGGCCCCGCAACTCGGTGGCCCGGTACGGGTGACGACGCCACCGGATGCGCAGCTCGCAGCGTCCGGCGACCCGGAGATTGCGCACCCACTGGGTCTCGCCGCGGCCGGCGATGACATACCGGTGGCCCTCGAACCGGAACGGTGCCACCGGGGTGCTGAACTCGAGGCCGCTGATGCGACCCCGCACGATGAGGGTTGGAGTACCGCAGGCCTGGGCGACCGGGTTGACGACGTGCACCATGAATCGGCTGGGCGGCAGGTAACCGCGGCTGCGAATGGGCGTGCTGCTCAAGGTGGGCCTCCGTTCAGTGTCCTCGGTGCGGGGCGCATCCGCCTCATGCCAGACACGGTACTGCCGCGGCCGGAGCCGGGGAAGGTGCCCGTGCGGTCCTCCCGAACCCCGAGCGAGATCCCCCGATCGGGGGTATAACTCCTGCAGAGGTGTGTCCGCGGGCGGGCCATCCGCGGCTCATCGGGGGGGTGTTTTCTGGTCGGGCAGGTCCTACGGTGAGGTATGGACTGGGTGGGCGATGTGGGGCGCGGCGAGTGGCTGCGCGAACTGCTGGACGTGCAGTGGCGGAACATGCACTCCGCGGTGCCGCATGGTTTCGAGGCCTACGCGCGGGTGTTCCACCCCGTCGCGATTGACCGGCCCATCGGCCCTGGAACCTGGTCCGGCCCAGATCGTGGTTTTCCGTCGGGCATCGAGTACGAGTCCGTGTCGTGGGCGCGGGTGGCCGAGGTCTGGGGTGCCACCATGCATCCGCTGGCGCAGTCCGGCCGGCTGTACCGCGGGGTGCCCAACGAGTACAACGAACTCGTCGACGGCGACGGCTGGCGGTACTCCCAGCCCGCCGTGGGCAATCTCGACGTGGCCGTGCTCTCCGTCGTGGCCGCGCACCTGGCCGCCCACACCGGCACCCCGGATGCCGGAATCGCAGCCGTGTGGGAGGGCTGGGGCGGCCTCGTCAGCGGGATGGGGGTCTCCACGATCATGGTGAGCGACGACGGGGCTGCCGAGCCCGCAGCCGAGAGCGCGAGTGAGACCGGCGACGCGTTGCTGCGGCAGGCGGCGCTCGCCGCGATGCTCGAGCCCGCCGATTCGCCGGCCCCCGGCCTGCTGCCCGCCGACGTGTCATCCGGTGCTCGCCTGCAGTTGCCCGGGCGGGACTACGTCTTGTTCGACGCGGGCATCCGCCGGTTCGTCGACCCGGCCTGGGTGACGGATGCGCCGTGGACCGATTCGAGGTGGCCGCAGTCGCCGAGTCTGATCTGGCCCGACGACCACGCCTGGGTGCTGGTGAGCGAGATCGACTTCGACTCCACGGTGATCGCCGGTTCCCGGGCACTCGTGGACGCACTGGTCGCCGATCCCACCATCGAGGTCCTGGAGTTGCCGGAGGGCGCCGACCTCACCTCCGAGGGTGACACGGTCAACCTCCCGCAGCGCTGACCGCCGCCGACCCCGGCGGGCGCAATTCGGCCGTCAGTGGTGTGCGGCGGCGAGGGGGCGAATCGGACCGATCTCGAGGTCGTTCTCGCCGGGGCCGGGCACGATGGCGATGTCGGCGGGGTCGATGACCTGGCCGTCGGGGGCCACGAACGCGATCGTGGCGGCCTCACCGGTCTCGGCGTGCTGGTACAGCCGGCTGGGGCCGTGGCCGGAGGGCCGGAATTCGTTGCCCCACTGGGCGAGGGCGCCCAGCACCGGCAGCAGGGCCTCGCCGGCTGCGGTGAGGTGGTAGTCGAATCGCTCCCGGGCGCCGGGTTCGCGATAGCCGCGGCGTTCGAGGACTCCCGCGTCCACGAGCGAGCACAGCCGTGAGGTGAGGATGTCGGTGGGGATGCCGAGCACCCGGCGGAAGTCGCTGAACCGGGTGTGCCCGCGGAAACCCTCCCGCACGATCAGGATCGTCCACCGGTCGCCGAGTACCTGCATGGTGCGTGCGATGGAGCAGCGCAGGTCGTCGCCGGAGCGTTTCGGCGTCACGGGTGTCGGGGGAGCATCGGAAGATTCCGTTGTCATGCCCCCATCCTACATTGACTTGGAATACCCAACCCAGCCTGCTAGCGTGACGGAACGGCCGCCATCCGGCGGCCGGCCCTGCAATGGTGCGGCGCGCATCCGTTCCCCGATGGCAGACCTCGCCCCAGAACCTGGTCCCGCCGGGGGCCCGTCGTTCGGTTTGGAGCCGCATGTCGCCATCCCACCCCGCCGCCCGATTCTGGACGGCAGCCTCGGTGGCCATGCTCGCCCTCTGGGCCAGCGGTTCACCCACCATGATTTATCCGCTCTACGCCGAGGACTGGGCCATGACCCCCGCGGCCACGACCACCCTGTTCGCGGTGTATCCGCTGGTGCTGGTGGTGGTGCTGCTGGTGTTCGGCGACCTCTCCGACCACATCGGACGCCGCACGGCCCTGCTCGCCGGGGTCGCCGCGATGTTCCTGGGCGCCCTGCTCTTCGCTCTCGCGCCGTCCGAGGGCTGGCTGTTCGTCGCACGGGCCTTCCAGGGCCTGGGTGTGGGGCTGGCGATTGCACCGGCCAGCGCCGCCATGGTGGAGTTCAACACCCGCGGTGGCACGGCCAGGGCCAGCTCGGTGAACACGGCAGCCACCGCGGTGGGGCTGGCCGTGGCCACGATCATCGCCGGGGCCCTGGTGCAGTATGCCCCCAACCCGCGCCAGCTCAGCTATTGGGTGGTCGTGCTTGTCGCGGCGCTGGTCTTCCTGGCCGTGCTCACCCTGCCCAGGCACGTGGCCGGCGCCGAAACCTCCAGCCGGTGGCGGCCCCGGGCGATCCGGGTGCCGGAGGGTCTCCGCGGCGTGGTCACCGCATCCGCGCTTGCGATCACCACGGCCTTCGCGGTGGGCGCCGTGCTGCTCTCGCTCGGTGCACAGATCTCGGTGGACCTCATCCACTCCGACAACACCCTCGTGTCCGGGCTGGTGCTCGCAATCACATCGGTGGTGATCGGCATCACCGCGTTGGCCGCCAAACGGATGCCCGCCCGCCTCGCCATCGGCCTCGGCGGCCTGGCCAGCGCGTCGGCGGTGGCGTTGCTCGTGCTCAGCGCGGCCACCGCGTCGCTGCCGGTTTTCGCGGTCACCTCGGTGGCGGCCGGGGTGGGCTACGGGCTGCTGTTCCTCGGCGGGTTGGGCCTGCTCAACCAGCATGCGCCTGCGCACCACCGGGCGGGCACCATCTCGGTGGTGTACACCGTGGCCTACCTGTTGCAGGGAATCGTCGCCGTGCTGCTCGGCCTGGAGGCCACCGCGGTGGGCCTGCAGACGGCGCTCGGCGTCGCCGCCCCGGTGCTGATCGTGCTGGCGCTGAGCACCTCCGTGGTGGCGACGGTGCTCGGCCGCGGACCGGGTCGGGTCACCGTGCAGGAGGGGTAGCGTCGGGGTCCGACTGGATTTTCACCGTCGTCGCTGTGTAGGGTCATTCTCCACCGGCGGGACGCACTCGCACTAAGAATTACCTGCACCACCCGAAAGGACACCATGCGCCGACGCATCCGAGTCTCGATCGGGCAGCACTGATGAGCGCACCCTCGAACACCAAGCGGGAACGCTTGCGTGCCCTGAACGAGAAGTTCATCGTGCAGGACCGCTGGCGCACGGCCCGTGAACGCACAAGGCTCTACCTGATGGCGGTGGCGCTTGTCGTCATCGGTGTGGCCGGCTTCCTCGTGATACTCGCCGACGTCGTGCAGCGTGATGACGTGGCGAGCATCGATTCCCCTGTCAACGCCTGGCTCATGCAGAGCCGTACCGGAACCGTGACCGCGATCATGATCGGGCTCGCGATCGGGTTCGGGCCGGTCGCGCTGCCCGTGGTGGTTCTGGGAACCATCGTCCTCTGGGCATTCCTCGCCAAGCACCTCTGGCGGCCGCTGCTGCTGGCGCTGGGCACGCTCACCGGGCTGGTTCTCGTTCAGGCGATCACCCGCCTCGTCGAACGCGGGCGACCGCCCGTTGACCTCATGCTCTTCGGCGTCGACACCACCTATTCGTTTCCGTCCGGGCATGTGTCGGGTGCCACGAACTTCCTCCTGCTGCTCACCTACCTCATCTACTCGCGTCGGGCGGCGCGCCGGCGTGTGGCGGTGCTGGTCGGTGTGGTTCTGGTGGTCGCCATCGGGCTGGCCGCAATCAGTCGGGTCTACCTGGGCTACCACTGGCCGACGGATGCGCTCGCATCGGTCTGCCTGGCCCTCGCGATTCTCGGCGGGGTGATCGCCCTGGACACCTGGCGCACCGTGCGGGTGCGCCCGAGTGGGGGCGATGATGCGGCCGGGGCGGACGGGCGCGAGGCGACGGCAGCGTAACCTTAGCGGGCTCGCTGAGGCGGCGCACCGCGCGTCAGGCCGAGGGACCGGCCGGGGCGAGCCAGGCACGGACGACTCCGACGGCCGCGTCCTGTTTGGCCGCCAGGTCGGCGAGGTCGGTCACGAGCAGGCTCGCCCGAATATCGGAGTGCCAGGTGAGCAGGCCGTGCGGGTCGCCGGTGAAAGCGGATGCGGCATCCCTGTTCTCGGCGATGGTCGCGCCCCGGTGCAACACCAGGCGCACCCCGTTCTTGCCCTGAGCGCTGATCGTGGCCTGATCGACCCCGTCGAGCACATAGCTGGGGGAGTTCCACTTGATGTGCTCCTGAGCGGCGGGGTTGGCCTCGTGCACGAGCTGCCGCAGCGCCTCGATCACGGGCAGGCGCTCCACGGGCTGCGCGGCGAGGAACTCCTCTACGGAGCGATATCGATCGACCATGAATGGAGCGTACCGCGGGTGTCGGCGGGGCAGCGAGGGCCCGCCGAACCTCGCGTGCGAGCTGTGCGGGTCAGGCGCCGCTATGCGGGTGGCGCGCCACCCGCATAGCGGCGCGGCTCCCGCGCACCGCCGGGCTTCATCCGCGACGGCGCAATTGACGCCAGCTCGCCCAGGCGGTAGACACGAGTGAAGGCGTCTGAAGTGCTCGGTTTCGCAACGAAGGGAACGCCATGAAATATGTGCGACTGGGCAGCACCGGCCTCGAGGTATCGGCGATCACGCTGGGCTGCATGAGCTTCGGCAATCCGATGCGCGGCAACCATTCCTGGACCCTGCCCGAGGAGACCAGCCGCCCCCTGATCTGGCAGGCGCTGGAAGCCGGCATCACCACCTTCGACACCGCCAACGTGTACTCAGACGGCAGCAGCGAGGAGATCCTCGGCCGGGCGCTGCGGGACTTCAGCACGCGGGACCAGTACGTGCTCGCCACGAAGGTGCACGGGCGGATGCGCCCGGGCCCGAACGGCGCCGGACTCTCGCGCCGCGCCATCCTGGCCGAGATCGACCACAGCCTCACCCGGCTGGGCACCGACCACGTTGACCTCTACCAGATCCACCGCTGGGACCCGCTGACCCCGATCGAGGAGACCATGGAGGCGCTGCACGATGTGGTCACGGCCGGCAAGGCCCGGTACATCGGCGCCTCGTCGATGTACGCCTGGCAGTTCGCGAAGGCGCAGTACACCGCCGATCTGGGCGGATTCACCCGCTTCGTGTCGATGCAGGACCAGTACAACCTGCTCAACCGCGAGGAGGAACGCGAGATGCTGCCGTTCTGTCTCGATCAGGGCGTGGGCGTGCTGCCGTGGAGCCCGCTGGCCCGCGGCAAGCTCACCCGCGACTGGCACGACACCACCGACCGCTCCGAAACCGACACCTTCGGCCAGACCCTGTACAAACAGCACGAGGAGGGGGACCGCGAGATCGCGGCCGCCGTGGCCCAGGTCGCCGCCGAGCGCGCGGTGCCGCGCGCGCAGGTGGCGCTGGCCTGGGTGCGCCAGCAGCCGGCCGTGACATCACCCATCGTGGGCGTCACCCAGGCGCACCACCTCCTGGATGCCGTCGCCTCCGTCGACCTCACCCTCACTACCGACGAGCTGGCCCGCCTCGCCGCCCCCTACCGGCCGCACGTTCCCGAGGGCTTCTAGGCTCCGCTCCCGCCGGGTCGCCTGGCCGCCGGCCCGTCAGCGAGGCGGATGTCGGTGGCTCCGTTTAGCCTGCCGTCACCTACTCACCAACCCTCGTGCCGAGAAAACGGAGCAGATCATGAGGGTATTGGTGGCGACCTCGGCAACCCAGGGCACGCGGGAGACGGATTTCGCCTACTGCATAGAGGGCGAGCTGATTTGGCTCCATCCGATGTGCTCGGCGAGCGAGAATAACCCCTACGGATCGTGCGGGTGCGGACGTTCGTTCTCCGGCCTGAGCTCGACCCGGCACACCACCACCGCAGTGGTGCGGGACATACCCGGGCTTACCCGGCAGGAGTACCTCGCCGCGTCCATGGCGGGACTTGAGCTGATGGGATGGTGCCCGGACTGCAGCGACCTGCCCGTGGCGGACTTCGTCGATTGGTTGCTTGCCGTGGCCGGGGACTTGCCCGAGGGGACCGTCGTGGAGCGGCAAGCTTTCGAAGTCACGGTGAGGGGGTCACTAGGCTCGGGGGCGTGACGCGTCTTGTGAAGGTCCTGTCCTCTCTCATCGTGACGGCAGTGCTGGCGCTGGGCGCCCCGCTGGCGGCGAACGCCGGCGCGGCGCCAAGCCTGGTCGGAAGCGTGTCCGCGGCCGTGGCGACCGACACCTCGAACTTCAGCTTCGCCCTCTACGCGGGGGAGTACTACCTGGGCCGCGACGACGCCGGGCACTCCACCCTGCGCACGGTGGAGACCTTCGTGGCCGAGTTCCCCGACTTCGACCAGAACCGCGGCATCATCCGCGCCATCCCCAACGACTACGACGGTGTGCCGCTGCACACGACGGTCGAGTCCGTCACCGATGCCCAGGGTGAGCCGGTGTACTTCGCGACCGAGATCAACGGTGGTTTCACCGAGCTGGCACTCGGCACCGACGAGTTCGTGCGCGGCACCCAGACCTATGTCATCAGCTACACCCAGCAGAACGTGGTGCGCACGTTCGCGGACACCAACGCCGACGAGCTCTACTGGGACACCAACGGCACCGGTTTCGACCAGCCGTTCGGCGCCGTCGCCGCCCGCGTGCACGTCGATCCGGCCATCACACCCTTCCTCACCGGCACCAGCGCCTGCTACACCGGGGCGCAGGGCGAGAGCGGCGACTGCCAGATCGTGCAGGAAGCCGACCCGGATGCCGTAGCCCCGGACGCCGCGGCCCCGGCCGGCCAGATGTTCACCGCCGAGGCCACCGACCTGGGCCCGGGGGAGAACCTCACCGTGGCCATCGGCTTCACGCCCGGCACCTTCGTGCAGGTGCCCGCCGAGGCGCGGCCCGACGCCGATAACGCGTCCGGTTTCGGTCCCTCGGCCGTCCTCGGCGGGTTCCCGTTCGGGCTGCTCGGCATGCCCGTGCTCGGCGGCGTGTTCGCACTCGCCTGGGCCTTCGTGCGCCCCCGCGACCCGAAGGGCGGCACCATCATCGCCCAGTACAGCGTCCCGGACGGCTACAACCTCCTCGAGGCCGGCGACCTCATCGGGCGATCTGTCACGGCCATTGCCGCGCAAATCGTGAGTTTCGCGGTGCGCGGCAACGTGCGCATCCTCGACTACCCGGTGAGCGCCGACGGCGGCGACTACACGCTGCAACTGCTCTCGACCGACGGCGTCGACGACCAGGAGCTCGCCGTCCTCGCCACCATTTTCCCCGGGCTGCCGGACGGTGCGGTCTGCGAACTCGGGGTCACCAACGACGCGCTCGCCCGCGGGCTCAAGGCCGCGGCGACGGATGCGACGGTTCGCAACACCGCCCGCGGCTGGCGCGCGCGACCGGCGCTGACCAGGGCGAGGATTCGCCTGCTTATCGGTCTCGGCGCGCTGGCGGCGCTGGTCGTGGGTGTTCTCGCGATCGTCGATCCGCCCGCGATCTGGTGGACTCCGTTGCTGCTCCTCGTCGCAGCCGCCGTGATCGTGGGCGTCGTTGCGGGGAGCCGGCCGCTGCTGCTCACCGCGGCGGGCCGTGAACGGCGCGACTACCTCGCCGGCATGAAGGTGTACCTCGACCTCGCCGAGGCGGACAGGTTCCGCATGTTGCAGAGCCCCGAGGGTGCGCTGCGCGTCCCCGTGCCGCGATCCGTGCCTGACGCCGCCGCATCCGCCGCATCCGCCGCTTCTGCCGAATCCGCCCCCGACACCGTGGAACTCGTGAAACTCTACGAAAAGCTGCTGCCGTTCGCGGTGCTCTGGGGTGTCGAGAAGGAATGGGCCGCGGAGCTCGCGGTGTACTACGAGCGGGAAAACACTCCGCCGGGCTGGTTTGTGTCGCAGAACGCCTTCAGCGGCATGTACCTGACTTCGGCGCTGAACGGGATCGTCAGTTCGGTACAGACGACACAAACGCCGACGTCTTCGTGGTCTAGCAGCGGGGGCGGCAGCTTCTCCGGTGGATCCGGCGGTGGCGGGTTCTCCGGCGGCGGAGGAGGCGGCGGTGGTGGCGGCGGCCGTTAGAGCGGCTTGACCATCTCGATCTCCATGGCACTGGAGTCCAGGACGTACTGAACCCGGTGTCCGGACTCGGTGAATCCCCGGCGGAGGTAGGCGGCGCGGGCGCGGGAATTGTCCTCGTGCACGTGCAGGGTCAGCACGGCGCCCTCGCTGCGGGCCCACTCCTCGATCGCGCCGAGCAGGGCGTCGAAGACTCCGGCCTCGCGGCCGCGGTGGTCCGGTGACACGTACACGCCCACCAGCAGCGCGCCGGTGGTCGCGTCCGGAACGTAGCCGCCCATGGTGCCCACCCAGCGACCGGCCGAATCGATCGCGACGAGGGCGATGCCGTGTTCGGCGGTGCCGCGGGCGGCACGCATCCGCCATTCGCTGTCGGAGTGGCCGAGGGCATCCTGCAGGGTCTCGCCGAACGCGATCGGGGTGTCCTTCAGCATCTCCAGGCGCAGCGCGCGCACCTCACGCCAGTCGTCCACCTGTGTGGCGCGGATGCTGAACCCCTCGGTAACCATTCGCCGAGCTTACCCAGTCGCGTGCGCAGGTCTTCGCGTCGGGGTCTTGCGTTCACGGCGGTCCTGTGGTTCATTAGTTAGGTAACTAACCACGGAGGTGGGCGTCGTGATGGATGAAGGTCGACCGATCTTTCAGCAGATTGCTGAGCGGGTCGAGAACGACATCCTGTCCGGCGCGCTCAGCGAAGAGGGCCAGGTGCCCTCGACCAACGAATTTGCCATGTTCTACCGCATTAATCCGGCCACCGCCGGTAAGGGCGTGAACATGCTCGTCGAGCAGGGCATCCTCTACAAACGCCGCGGGATCGGCATGTTCGTGGTCGCGGGTGCCCGGGAACGTATCACGGCACGTCGGCGTGAGCTCTTCGTGCTGGAGTACATCGCCCCAATGCTCGCCGAAGCCGCCAGCCTGGGCATCGCGCCCGACCAGATCACCCAGCTCATCGAGAACCAGCTCATCGAAAGGGAGACACGATGAACAGCCAGACCCCGGTCATCCAGGTGGATGGCCTCAGCCGCAGCTACCGGGACGTCGCGGCCCTGCAGGACGTGACGTTCACCCTCCAGCCCAACGTCATCTGCGGGCTGCTCGGCCGCAACGGCGCCGGCAAGACCACCCTGATGCGGATGCTGACCGGCCAGGCCTTCCCGAGCGCCGGCAGCGTGCGCCTCTTCGGCGAGAATCCGGTTGAGAACAGCGCCGTGCTGCAGCAGATCTGCTTCGTCTCGGAGGCTCAGCGTTACCCGGACGGTTTCCAGGCCCGGCATATTCTGGCCGGGGCCCCGTGGTTCTTCTCCAATTGGGATGCCGCGTTCGCCGATGAGCTGGTCGGCAAGTTCCGGCTGCCGCTCAAGCGAGACGTGAAAAAACTCTCCCGCGGCCAACAGTCCGCTCTCGGCGTCATCGTGGGCCTGGCCAGCCGGGCCAGCATCACGATCTTCGACGAGCCCTACCTCGGCCTGGATGCCGTGGCCCGGCACACCTTCTACGACACCCTGCTCGCCGACTACGCCGAGCAGCCCCGCACGATCGTGCTGTCGACCCACCTGATCGATGAGGTGAGCAACCTGCTCGAGCACGTGCTGGTCCTCGACGAGGGCCGCCTGCTGCTCGACCAGAGCGCCGAGAGCCTGCGCGGCAGCGCCTCCGCGGTAGCCGGACGGGCCGGCGACGTCGACAGCTTTGCCGAGGGGCGTCAGGTTCTGCATCGCGACACCCTCGGCGGCCTGGCCACGGTGACCATCGCGGGCCGGCTGACCGCCGCCGACCACCGCGCCGCCGCCGCCGCGAACCTCGAGATTGCGCCGGTGTCCTTCCAGCAACTGATCGTCGACCTGAGTACCCGATCGGCGCCGGCGCCCGCCGTGGCGTCGGTCGTCCACGAGTGAGGAGCATGTCATGACCGCAATCAGTACTGCACCTCCGGTGCCCCGCCTGTCCAACCGGCGCCGGACCATCAAGGTGATGCGGCTGCACCTGGTCAATCGCCTCACCTATGTCGGCATCCCCTGGATCATCACCGGCGTCGCCCTGGTTGTCTCGATCGTGGTGGCTCTGTTGATCTCAGCGTCGGTGCCCGAGGCGAACCGGCAGGACGCCCTGCAAGGGATGAGCTACAGCTGGGCGGTACTCTCGCCGCTCTGGTACCTCGCCGTGGTGGGCGTTCAGGCCGTGAACGCGGTGTTCCCGTTCGCGATGGGCTTCAGCATCACCCGCCGCGAGTACGCCCTGGGCACGCTGCTCACCTATGTCGTGATCGCGGCCTTCAACGCCACCGGCTGGGCGATCCTCACCGAGATCGAGCGTGCGATCAACGAGTCGGGTGTCGTTTTCCACCACTTCACGGCGCTCTGGTTCGGCGAGGCCGGCGCCGGAACCGTGTGGCTGTCGCTGTTCAGCCTGCAGATCCTGCTCTTCGCCGTCACGTCAGCGTTCGGAGCCGTCTACGCCCGCTGGCGGGCGATGGGAATGCTGGTGCTCTGGGTATCGGTGGCCCTGGTGGTGCTGGGCCTCATGGCCTTCGCGGTCCTCACCGGCATGGCCCCGCCGTTTCTCGACTGGCTGATGGGCATGCCCGCACCGAGCTTCTTCGCGGCGCTCCTGCTTCCGTCCGCGCTCGCGTTCGCGCTCGGCTGGGGAGCCCTGCGTCGGGCCCCACTGCGCGGGTAACGCGCCGCGGGCCGGGATCCCGCAGGAGTTATGCCACCCCGCGGGTGCTGATGGGGCGGGTGCTCGGGTAGCGGAACGAGAGCAGGTCGGGCAGGTCGAGCACCGAGGCGACCCGGCGGGTCTCCGGCACACCGTCGCGCGGGGCGGGCGCGACGAGAACGGCCTCCATGCCGTGCGCGCGGGGGCCGTCGAAGTCGGCGTCCCAGGTGTCGCCGACGAAGATCACCCGGGCCGGATCGGCATCCGCCCGGTCCAGGGCCGCCTGGTAGATCGCGGAGTGGGGCTTCCGAAAGCCCACCTCGAGCGACGTCACGATGTTGGCGATGAGGTCGGTGGCACCCATGGCCGCCAGCTGGCGGGGCACGACGGATGCGCTGTGCGTGTTCGAGACGATGGTGAGGGTGAAGCTCTGGCCCAGTTCCCTCAGCGTCTGGGCCATGCCGGGGATCAGCACCACTCCGCGCTCCCAGTCCGCCATGTTGCTCGCGGCGCCGGCGGCGATCTCGGTGGCGTCGGGTTCGCGGCCGAGCAGTCGCAGGATGGCGCGCCGCGACAGCTCCTCCATGGTGAACTCGCGGTGGTCTTCGTCGGACTCCGCGTTGAGCCGGTGGAAGGCGTCCAGCCAGGCGTCGGCGGTCTCTTGCTCGGTGCCGGCCGCGCCGAAGGCCCGCATGCTCGCGTGGGTGTCGGCGTAGCCCTGGCCCGCGCGGGAGTCCGCGTAGTTGACCAGCGTGCCGAAGAAGTCGAGGAACAGATGCCGCATGACCTCAGCTTGGCAGGGTGTGGGGCCTCGGCCGGTTAACGACCCGGCGCAGCCTCCTCAATCGGCACGGGTCGGGCGCCGCTATATGGGGCAGTAGGGCCGTTGTGCGGGCCAGGCGCCGGTCTGCGGGTGGCGCGCCACCCGCATAGCGGCGCCTACCCCGCGCAGCACCATCGAGCCGCCGCCGCCACCCCGCCGGCCCCCTCGGCGGCACAGAACCGCGGATGAGATCGGGAATACGCCACGGCCCGGCAACCTTGCACGAACCATGAAGAAGATCGGGTTCTTGTCCTTCGGCCACTACCAGGCGGTGCCGGGATCGCTCGTGCGAACCGCACGGGATGCCCTGCTGCAGACCGTGGAACTCGCGGTGGCGGCCGAGGAGCTCGGCGTGGACGGCGCGTCGGTGCGGGTGCACCACTTCGCCCCGCAGCTCGCATCGCCGTTCCCGTTGCTGGCCGCGATGGCCGCCCGCACCAGCCGGATCGAGCTGGGCACCGGCGTGATCGACATGCGCTACGAGAACCCGCTCTACATGGCCGAAGAGGCCGCGATCACCGACCTGATCAGCAACGGACGGCTGCAGCTCGGCCTCAGCCGCGGCTCACCCGAGACCGCACTGCGCGGCGCCGAGGCGTTCGGCCACGTGCCCCGGCCGGGCGAGAGCGACGCGGATGACGCCCGCGAGCGCACCGCACAATTCCGCCGCGCCATCAGCGGGGCCGGGGTCGCCGCCGCAAACCCGCAGCTCACCGGGCACAGCAACTTGCTCGCCATCCAGCCGCAGGCACCGGGCCTGGCCGAGCGCATCTGGTGGGGCTCCGGCAGCCGAGCCACCGCGAAGTGGACCGGCGAGCAGGGCATGAACCTGATGAGCTCCACCCTGCTCACCGAAGACACCGGCGCCGACTTCGGCGACCTGCAGGCCGAACAGATCGCGATCTTCCGCCAGGCGTGGACGGACGCCGGGCACACCGGCACTCCGCGAGTGTCGGTGAGCCGCAGCATCATGCCGCTGGTCACCGACGAGGACCGCCGCTACTTCGGCCTGCGCGCGCAGGCCGACAATCGCGACCAGGTGGGCCACCTCGACGGCGGTCTGGCCAGATTCGGCAAGAGCTACATCGGCGAACCCGATGTGCTCGTCGAGCAGCTGGCGCAGGATGCCGCGGTGGCGGCCGCCGACACCGTGCTGCTGACGGTGCCCAACCAGCTCGGTGTGGACTACAACGCGCGGCTGCTCGAGTCGGTGCTGCGATTCGTGGCTCCCGACCTCGGCTGGCGCTGACCGGCGTGAGGCTCCGGTCGCCTCACGGCCTCCTCGTACCTGCATCCGTGAGGGCTCGATCCCTTTTTGTCGAAATCACCCGCGAATGGGGGCTTAGGAGAGCTGCACACAGCCCCAGTGGCCGGTGCGGCGCTGCTAGGTTCGGAGTTACGAGCAGTTTGGGGACTGAGCCGTGAACGTACATGGCGTATCATCACAGCACTTCCCGCTGAGACGAGCGGGCAGTGCGCTCAGCCTGTCTGCCCTTCTTGCTCGCGCCCGGGCCGGTGACGCGTCATGACTGCATTCGATGACCTGGTGGCCCCGCTCCCGGCCGGCGCCACGGTACCGTCCGAGCCGCCGACATCCGACGCCCTGCTGGCCACCGTTGATTCGGTGGCGGATGGCATAGCCGACCTGAGCCAGGCCGACGGTGGTCGAGACACGACCCTGCCCGGCGGTTTTGTGGAGCTCGCCGACCTGCCGGGCCCGGCGCCAGACGATGACCTGCACCAGCCGGGCCACGCACCCGGCTTCCCGGCCTCGCTCGCCCGTCGGTCCACGATCGAGAGGCTGCTCGCCGAGAGCGCCCAGGCCAACCAGGACGGCCAGCACAATACCGGCGCCGCCCAGGCCGAACAGGTGCTCGCCGACCCCTTCATCACCCCCGGCCAGGAGGCCCGCGCCCGTCAGCTGCTCTCCGGCCACCGGCTGCGGTTGGGCGAGTTCGAGGCCTCAGTGCGGCACGGACTTCTCGCCCTGGAGTACCTCACCGCCAGCGGCGACCTGCTCGGCCAGTCGATGGTGCACTGCACACTCGCTCTCGCGTTCCACGAGACCGCGCTGGAAGAACCCGCGCTCGGCCACGTGCTCGGCGCTCTCGAAGCCGCGCGGGTCTGCGGCAGCCGCACGGCGGAGTTCTGGGCGCTGTCGCGTTCGTCGATGGTGCATCAGGCTCTCGGCGACGCCGAGCGCAGCATCGAGCTGGGCCGGCAGGCCCTCGCCCTGGCCGACACCCTCGGAGACCCGCAGGCCGAGTTCGCGGCGCGGAACAACCTGGGCGACAGCTACCTGGAGATCGCCCGGGCGCAGCGGGCCAAGGGCGAGGACGCCCAGGCGGCCCTGCACGACGGGATCGCCATCATTCGCGCCGCTGTGGCGCGATCGGTAGAGCAGCGGCACGCCTTCGACGAGACCATCGCGCGCACCAACCTCGTCGGGTTCCTCATGGAGCGCGGCGAATACGCCGAAGCGCGCCGGCAGGCCGGCCGGTCCAAGACCATCGCCATCACCAACGGCTACCGCAACCTGGCCGTGAACAACGATGCGCAGCTGGCCGAGGTGGCGCAGGCCGAGGGCCGCGTCGACCTGGCCTGCGCCATGATGAACGCCCAGCTCGCCGACCCGTCCGTGGCCGAGGACGCGGCCCTGAACGTGAAACTGCACAGGTCGCTCTACGAGATGCACCGCGACGCCGGCCGGTTCGAGCAGGCCCTGCACCATCACGAACGGCTGCACGTGCTGATCCTCGGACTCACCAGGCAGACCGCCGGGCTGCAGTCGCGGATGCTGATCAACTCCCTGGAAATCGAGCAGGCCCGCCACGAGGCGCAGCGTTCACAGCTGGAAGCCGAGATGCAGCGCATCCGCGCCGAGGAGCTCGACCAGCAGGCGCACACCGACCCGCTCACCCGGCTGCCCAACCGCCGGGCCCTCGACCGGCAGCTGCCCGAGATGATGCGCACCGCGAGGGAACGGTCGGAACCGCTCTGCGCGGTGATGGTCGACATGGACCACTTCAAGCGGGTCAACGACGAGCACGGTCACGCGACCGGCGACCGGGTGCTCACCACCATGGCCGAGATCCTCGGCGAGGCCACTCGCGACAGCGACCTCGCGGTGCGGGTCGGTGGCGAAGAATTCCTGCTGGTGCTCGGCAACACCACCCTCGACCAGGCCGTGCAGATTTGCGAGCGCCTGCTCGGCGAGGTGCGCACCCACCCGTGGGGCGTAGTCACGGCGGGGCTCCGCTGCACCGCCAGTGTGGGTGTCGCCCTGCTCAAGCAGGGGGAGAGCGTCTCCCGCTGGCTCGGCCGCGCCGATGCCGCCCTGTACGAGGCCAAGGCCGCCGGCCGCAACCGGGTCGAACTCGCCGGCTCCCGGGCCTGAGGCCGCACCGCCCGACCGGGCGCGCTCAGGGCACCAGCACGATCTTGCCCACGTGAGCGGATGCCTCCAACCGGCGATGCGCATCCGCCGCGTCGGCGAACGAGAACCTGCTGTCGACCACCGGCTTCAGTGCGCCGGATTCCAGCCACGGCCACACCCGGCTGAGCAGGTCGGCCATGATGGCCGCCTTCTCCACGGCGGGCCGGGCGCGCAAGGTGGTGCCCCAGTAGCGGCCGCGCTTCTGCATGAGATGGAACGGGTTGAAGACGGCGTCCTCACCGCTCTGGTTGGCGATCACCATGATGGTGCCGCCCAGGGCGAGCGCCGCCACATTGCGGGCCGCGTATGAGCCGCCCATGATGTCCAGGATCACGTCGGCGCCGTGCCCGCCGGTCGCGGCGAGCACCTCGGCCACGAAGTCCTGCTCGCGGTAGTTGATCAGCACCTCCGCGCCGAGCTGCCCGCACACGGCCAGCTTTTCGGCGGATCCGGCCGTGACCAGGACCCGGGCGCCGGCCAGCCGGGCCAACTGGATAGCGGTGGTACCGATGCCGCTGGCGCCGCCGTGCACGAGCAGGGTTTGGCCGGCCCTGAGGCCGGCGCTCATGAAGACGTTCGACCACACCGTCGCCAGCGCCTCCGGCAACGCGGCGGCGTCGGTCAGGTCAACCCCCTGGGGAACGGGCAGGGCGAGGTCCTGGTGCACCACGGCCTCGGTGGCGTAGCCGCCGCCGGCCAGCAGCGCGCAGACCCTGTCGCCGACGGCGAACCGGGTGACGGCGATCCCGGTCTCGGTCACGATGCCGGAGACCTCCAGGCCCGGCCACTTCGGTGCTCCCGCTGGGGACGGGTAGAGGCCCTGGCGCTGCTGCACATCGGCCCGGTTCACGCCGGCCCCGGCCACTTCGATCCGGATGTCGCCGGCGCCGACGACCAGGTCGGGGACGGTTTCGAGGGTGAGGGCGTCCGGGCCGCCTGGGGTGTGGACCACGAGTGCACGCATACCGCCATCTTAGAAGCGTGCCCGATGAGCGGCAGGCCTAGCCGACGATCCAGTCGAGGGTCTGTCCGTGCGCACCGCACCGGGCGAGGGGCCGGCCGTCGAGGGAGACGATGAAGTCGCCCGGCACCGGTGTCTCCGGCAGCAGCGCGTCGACTCGGGGCAGCACACCGACGCCGTCCAGCGAGATCCAGCGGCCGAAGCCGGTCACGGCATCCGCGAAGGCCGCCCGCTGCGCGGGAGCCAGGTAGACCAAAACCGCGGGACTGACGATGACCAGCGGCACTCCGTCCGGCGCGCGCGCGACCAGCGCCTCGAGATCCTGGGCGGCGTCCCCACCCACGAGCAGCGGTGGGTCCCGGCGCACGATCGCCATCGCCGCATCCAGTCGACGGCGACGCTCGGTCTGTTCGGGCCAGACGAGAGTCTCCAGCCAGCGCACGTCCTCGGGGTCGTGCACGTCCAACGGATTCAGGTCGAGGCCGGCGCGCCAGACGACCTCGGGCGGATGCTCCGGGAGCGGCACCGGCCCGGTGGTCTCGGCAGCGAGCAGTACCGGGCTGGGTCCGTCGGCCGGATCCACCCGCCGGCCTGAATAGTCGTAGCTGTACCGGTCGGGGTAGAGGCAGAGTCCCGCGCTGGCGCCGACCTCGATCAGGGCCACCCGCGGGCCGATCGAGGCGAGGACCGGCATGATCGCGGTGAGGCGGCGCGGCTCGTTGGTCTGGGTGGCGCGCACCCGCGCCTCGGCGGCGACCGCCGGCCAGTGCTCGAGAAGCCAGCGGCGGAAGACCGGATAACCCGACAGCGGTGCGCCGAGCAGGCGCGCGCAGGCGAAGATCAGGTTCGGCTGGCGTTTGGGCCGCGGCAGAGTGATGAGCAGGGCAAGGACCTCGGCATCGCCCTCGACCCCGCCGGCCCAGTCGGCGTAGAGCCCGGACTGACCCGGAGTCTCGAACAGCCGGAAGCGCCGGTACCAGTCGGCGGTCTTCTCCAGGTCCAGGGCGCGCTGCTCGGTGGGCGTCCGGGGGAGGTCAGGCACCGGTGCGGATGCGCTCCAGGAGTAGGGCGAACAGCAGGCTGGAGCGCTGCTCGTCGTTGATGATGTCGATGAGCTCGAGCACGGCCGCCCGGTCGGCTTCGGGGGCGTTGGCGACGTCGACGTCGTTGATGCTCTCGATTGCCGCGATGAGACGGTCGGCGCTGGTGGGAGCCCCGGCCCCAGCGGAGGAGGCGGGGGCCTGCGGAGTGTGATCTGTTGTGGGCATCTTTTTACGGTACCCCACCCGGCATTTGCCGCTCTTGGCGGCACGCGGTGCGAATAGCCCGCTGGCCGGGCATTCTCATGGACAAATCGGCACCGTTCGGGCCGCCGTGCGGCTCCCGTTCACATGGGTTTGGCAGGAAAAAGTGAGGTTCCGTTCAGGTAGCTTGGGCAGGCTAGGCCGCTTGCCCGACGCCGATCCACGCGCGTGGGCCAACCCAATTAGTAAGCGTGCCCGATGGAGCGCACCACGACACGACCTGGAAGTCTATGCGCCCCGATAACTCTCTGAACGCCACGCCCGAAATCCCCAGTACCAGCAGCACCCGTAGTACCCGCGCCGAGCGCAAGAGCCGCTCCCGCAGCAAGCGTCTCACCCTCCTCGCCGGCGGCCTCGTGCTCGCCGGGGTCGTGACCGGCACCGGTTTCACTGTGCAGTCGGCTGTCGCCGACCAGCAGCAGCAGGCCCAGCAGGAGCGCGACGACCGTGCCGCCGCCAAGGCCGCGGCCATCAGCAAGACCCACCTCGCCGCATCCGTGGCCCTGGTCGACGCCGACACCGCGCTCGATGCCGCCGTGGACAAGGTGGATGCGTCCGCCCTGTCGACCACCTCCAGCACACTGGCCGGCTACATCTCGATGCCGCTGGCCGAGGTGACCGAGCTCACCTCGCAGGCCAAGGAGCAGACCGCGTCCGTGCAGGCCGCCGCCGTCGAAGCGGACCGGGTTGCCACGGAGGCCGCAGCAGCGCAGGCCGCCGCCGACGCCCAGGCTGCCGCCGAGGCCCAGGCCGCGGCCCAGGCCGTCGCCGGCGGCAACACCCCCGCCGGGGCCAAGGCCACCGCCGCGAGCCTGGCCTCGTCACGGTACGGCTGGGGAGCGTCGCAGTTCTCCTGCCTGGCACAGCTGTGGGAGAAGGAATCCAACTGGTCGTACACGGCCTACAACGGTGACGGCGGGGCCACCGGCATCCCGCAGGCGCTGCCCGGCAGCAAGATGGCCTCGGCCGGCTCGGACTGGGCCACGAACGCCAGCACCCAGATCGCCTGGGGACTCGAGTACATCAACGGCTCCTACGGCACCCCGTGCGCCGCCTGGTCGCACTCGCAGGCGATGAACTGGTACTAAACCAGCCCCACCCCCGGCGAGTTGCCCAGGTGGGCAACTCGCCACGGCGCCGGTCAGGTCCAGTAGTTGTTCTGGTACAGAAAGACGATCACGCCCAGCTCCAGGGCGAGCAGCAGGTAGCCCACCCACAGTGCCGCGTAGGCGAAGGTGCGCCCGCTGGCCTCGCCGCGCGCAATGCGGGACAGGGTGACATGGCCCAGCACCACCCCGATCAGCGGCAGGATCAGCGCCAGCACGAAGCTGAGCACGGCCAGCGCTCCCGTCGCATCCGGGTTCGGGTCGATGGCGGCAGCGGCGGCGTTCTGGCGGATGCCGAACCGCAGCAGGAACACCAGCGCGATCGCGCCGCCCACGATGAGCACGATGGTGATCGGATAGGTGCCCATGCGCTGCCTCTTCCCTAGCGGGCCGTCAGTTGGCCGAGCACGGTGCCGTCGGCGGCCTGCAGCGTCATCACGCCGGCCTGCACCCGGCCCTGGGCGGCCTGGTTCAACCACTGGTCCACGCCCTCGCAGGCCATCAGCGTCGTCGCGCCGCCGGTGAAGAGAATCGCCTCGTCATCGGCCTGCTCCCACGCTCCGGTGAGCACGTTGCAGCCGTCGTTGCCGGAGTAGGTGCCGTCGGCCTCGATCGAGAGGAACGGCGCCGTCGGGGTGTTCGACTCCACCCAGTAGCCGATCGGGAGCCCCTGCGGGCCCACGGTGCTGTCGGTGGACCGCACCAGGGTGGTCTCGGTCGAGTCGAACGAACTGTGGATGACCAGCGTGTCACCGTCCACCTGAACCCGGGTGCCGCGGCTGACCGCCAGCGGCAGCTGGGCGCCGGGGCACGCCATCATCGTCTGGGGGCCGGAGGTCGTGGTCAGGGTGCCGTCGGCGTCGACCTCCCAGGTGCCCTGCACCCGGTTGCAGCCGTCGGAGGCGCTCCAGGTGTTGTCCTGCACGAAGGAGATGTACGGCTGCTCCGGGCTGTCGAAGGTCTCGTCGAGCACCCAGGTGCCCACGAGAGCGCCGGGCTGTACCGTGCCCGACGGGGAGGCCGCGTTCGGCGTTTGGATGGTGCAGCCGGCGACGACCAGCAGAAGGGCCGCGGCGGCAAGAAACCGGGCGGAGGGATGGGGTGCCATGACAGGAGACCTCTCGGCTGGGGAACATGCACTGGGTGAGTGCGGGTGGAGCGAGCTGCTGTTCTGCTCACTATGGAGTCAGCCAGCCCCGGGCAGGGGAAGCTGACGCGGAATCACGCATCCCGAGGCGCGGAACTGCGCTCGGCACCGGGAACCAGTTGATGGCTTCGATACTCCGAGGGAAGCATGGCATACCGCGCCTTGAAGCCGGCCCGCAGCTCGAAGGTGGAGCTGTACCCGGCCCTGGCCGCCACATCCGCAATCGTCAGGCCCGAGGAATGCGGCATAGTCAGCAGCACCGCGGCCGATTCGGCCCTCGCCCGGACGATCTCGTGGGCCACGGTGCCGCCGCTGCCCTCAAAGGCCCGCTGCAGGTGCCGCAACGAGACGCCAAGCTGCGCGGCCAGGGTCGCCGGGGTGAGGTCGGGGTCCCGGTGCCGCGCATCTATCTGACTGCGCGCCCGCACCCGCAGGCCCGTGCGCAGGTCCTCACTGTCCATCGCATAACCGTCGGCCTCCAGTAGCAGGCCCACCACGAGGTCCTCGATGGTGCGCTCCACCATCAGGGTGCCCACGCCGCTGGGCGACCAGGCGCTGTCGACGATCGACAGCGCGAACAGCCGCAACGGCAGACCGAGCGAGCCGGAATCGTCGATCGGCTGGTGGTCGCTGCGCACGCGCACCCCGCGTTCGGCGAGCCGGGACTGCGGCAGCTGGATGGCGAGACCGCGGGTCATTTCGGTGCTTTCCAGCGTCACGGAGTCCCAGCCCGGCACCGTGTAGCCGCTGATCGGGCGCAGGGTGCGCACCGGGCCGCCGCCGATCCGGATGCCCATCAGCCCGTTGAGCAGGAACACCACGTTCAGAAGATTCGGGGCCACCTCGGTGCTGCCGTCGAACCGGAACGGCGACTGCGTGGTGAGAGTCACCGAGGTCTGCCCGATCAGGCGCCGCTTCGCCGAGAAGTGGAACACCGTGGACTCCGGCACGAAGAACCGCCGGGCCAGCGCGGTCACCGCCCGGTCGGGCAGCGGAACCGGACCGGCCTGGGCAATGATGTGCTGCATGGCTCCGACGGGAATCGGTACCCACATGGTGCACCCCCGGTTGGTCTGAGCGGCGCCGCGAACAGCGGCCCTGGTCCTGACGTGAATTCACGCAGCACGGTACTGCGAGACACCGGTCCCGGCAACGGAGGTGGCCCACATTGGGCAATTTTGCGCCAGCGGTTAGGCAGACTCGCGCCAGATTCTGCACCGGCCGAATTCCCGGTCTTATGGTGACTCTCATTCAGGCCGGGTGAGTGACCGGGTGAGCGAGGGGATCAATAACCATGGCCGCACACACCCTGCCGGAGAGCCCGACGGCGCCACCACCGACGGCCTCCTGGCTGCCGCTGATCGTGGTGGTACTCACCCAGATCCAGGCCTCTTTCGCCGTGAATGCGCTCACGGTGTCGATGCAGGGCATCACCACCGACCTCGACACGCCGGCCACCAGTGTCGGAACGGCCATCACCGCCGGCACCTTCGCGATGGCGGCGTTCATCCTGCTCGGTGCCAAGGTCGGCGCCAAGTTCGGCTCCCGCCGGGTGTTCCAGATCGCCGTGGTCATCCACGGCCTGGCGATGGCCGCCGTGGCGCTCAGCGTCTCCCCGGCCATGCTCTTCGTGGCCCAGGCCGCCTCCGGCGCGGTGATCGCCCTCATCGCCCCGGCGCTGGTGGTGTTCATCGCGGCGAACTTCCACGGCGAGCAGCAGGCCAAGGCGATCGGCTACCTGGCCGCCGCCATCCCGGCCGCCGGCGTGCTCGCCCTGCTCATCGCCGGCACCTTCGCGTCGACGATCGGCTGGCGGTACTCCTTCGCGCTCATCGTGGTGCTCGCCGGCGTGAACCTGTTGCTCAGCTTCCGGCTCAAGGTGGTGCCGCCGCAGACGGAGGTCACCATCGACTGGGTGGGGGCGCTGCTCGCGGCAGGGGCCATCATCCTGCTCAGCTTCGGCTTCAGCGGGCTCAACACCTGGGGCGTGGTGCTGGCCACCGACGCGGCCCCGTTCAGCATCCTCGGTGTCTCTCCGGCGCCCATCCTGATCATCTTCGGCGCCATCATCGGCCAGGTCTTCTTCGTCTGGCTGCGCCGGCAGAAGGCCGCCCACCGGCCGCAGATCTTCGACCTCGAGGTTCTCAAATCGGGGTCGGAGAAGGCGACCACCTTCGCGATGGCGGCGATGCTCTTCGTCGGCACGGCGGCGAACTTCCTGATCCCGCTCTACATCCAGATCGTGCAAGGCCGGTCGAGTTTCCAGACGTCGATCGCGATCATCCCGTACACTCTGTCGATCTTCCTCGCCAGCACGCTCGTCGCCACCCTGTACCGCCGATACCCGCCGCACACCATCGCCAGGGTCGGCTTCGTGGTGGTGGCGTTCGGCCTCACCCTGCTCGCCTTCACCATCCGAAACGAGTGGGAACAGTTCGTCGTGATCCTCGGCCTCATTATCCTGGGCCTGGGCCAGGGCGCGATCGTGGCACTGGTGTTCAACACCCTGCTCTCGGCCGCGCCCAAACGGCTCGCCGGCGACGTGGGCGCCTGGCGGGGCCTGGTGCACAACATCTCCGGCAGCATCGGCATCGCCGTGGCCAGCGTCTTCGCGGTGGGCCTGCTCAGCGCCCTGATCAACACGAGCGTGACAGACAGCCCCACCCTGCCGCCGGAACTCACGGCACAGGTGCCGCTCGACAGTGTGAACTTCGTCACCAACGAGCGGCTGGAGGAGGTGCTCAGCGACACCACCGCCACCCAGGAACAGGTCGACGAGGCCGTGCTGATCAACGCGGCTGCCCGGTTGCTGGCCCTGAAGATCTCCCTGCTCGGCCTGGCCGGCGTCGCGCTGCTGGCCATCATCCCCGCCGGCCGGATGCCCGACTACCGNCTGAAGATCTCCCTGCTCGGCCTGGCCGGCGTCGCGCTGCTGGCCATCATCCCCGCCGGCCGGATGCCCGACTACCGGCCAGGCGACATCCCCCCGGTGCTCTCCAGCGGCGCGGAGCCCGACCCGGCCGAGGCCGACGGCGCCGCGGCCGAGGGCACCGCGGCGGACGGTGCCGCGCCGGACGCCACCGCTCCGCACCCAGCAGCGCCGCACCCCGCACCGCGCCACGCCGCCGCAGGGGAGTAGGCCGACCCGTGGACCCCATCGCGGTGACCCTGGTGGTGCTTGCAGTCGCCGTAGTGCTCTTCGTCTGGAACCGGCTGCCGGTGGAGATCGTGGCGATCGGGGTGGCGCTGGCCCTGTTCGCCACGGGAGTGCTGACCTTCGAGCAGACCCTGGCCGGCTTCGGTGACCCGGTGATCGTGTTCATCGCCGCGCTCTTCGTGGTGAGCGAGGCCCTCGACGCCACGGGCCTGACCACCTGGGCCGGCCAGCGGCTGGTTGCGCGCGCCGGCACCAGCCGGCGCCGGCTGCTGGTGCTGGTGATGCTGCTGGTGGCCGTGGTCACCGCGCTGATCAGCGTGAACGGCGCCGTCGCCGCGCTGCTGCCGATGGTGGTGGTTCTGGCCATGCGCATCCGTCAGCCCCCGTCACGGATGCTGATGCCCCTCGCGTTCGGCGCCCACGCGGGGTCGCTGCTGGCCCTGACGGGAACCCCGGTGAACGTGCTCGTCTCCGAACTGGCGGTGGACAGCGGCGAGCGGGCGTTCGGCTTCTTCGAGTTCGGGCTGGTGGGGCTGCCGCTGGTGACCGGCACAATCCTGATCACTGTGCTGTTCGGCGGCCGGCTGCTGCCCGACCGCGCCGCGGTCTCCGCTCCGCGCGACCTCAGCGCGCACGCGCAGACCCTCGCGGACCAGTACCGGCTGCCCGCCGACGGCGGGCCGGCCGGATTGCTCAACCGGGAGGTCGGCCTCACCGAGGTGCTGGTGCCGCCACGGTCGCCGTTCGTGGGCGAACACGTGTTCACCGGCATGGTCACCGACAGCGGCCGGCTCGTCGTGGTGGCCATCCAGCGCAGCGGCGACGACCTCACCGAGACCGTGCTGGTGCCGGGCGACCTGCTGCTGCTCCGCGGAACCTGGGACGCACTGGAGACCACCTCCGGCGACCCCGACGTCATCGTGGTCGACGAGCCGGACAGCATCCGCCGCCAAGCCGTGCCGATGGGACCGCGGGCCAAGCCGGCCCTGATCGTGCTGGCCGGCATGGTGATCCTGCTGGCCACCGGGCTGGTGCCGCCGGCGGTGGCGGCGCTGCTCGCCGCGTGCGCCATGGTGCTGCTGCGAGTGCTCACCGTGCCACAGGCGCACCGGTCGATGGCCTGGACCACCCTGATCCTGGTGGGCGGCATGATCCCGCTGTCCACCGCCATCCAGGTCAGCGGCGCGGCCGACCTCCTGGCCGCGGGACTGGTCGACGCGGTGGGCCGGATCGGCCCGGCGGGGGAGCCGAGCCCTGTGCTGCTCCTGTTGGGCATCGCTGTGGTCACCGTGATCCTCGGCCAACTGATCAGCAACATGGCCACCGCCCTGATCGTGGCGCCCATCGCGATCGCCATCGCCGGCGAAACGGGCATCTCGGCGCTGCCGCTGCTGATGGGCGTCGCCGTCGCCGCGGCCGCGTCGTTCCTCACCCCGGTGGCCACACCCGCCAACACCATGGTGCTCGGTCCCGGCGCCTACCGCTTCGGCGACTACTGGAAGCTCGGCCTGCCCCTGGTGGCGCTCTTCCTCGCCGTCGCGACCCTGCTGGTGCCCGTCTTCTGGCCCTTCCACCCCTGACCGTTCGCCCAACCCTAGGAGCCCCGCATGTCCCTCGGATCGCACAAACTCATTCCAGAGTCGTTCACCGCGGCACCCTCCCTCGACCCGGCAAACGCGGTGGGCGTGCTGGTGGTCAGCGAGGTGTCGGTGGGCCTGGATGCCGTCGGCTACCTCGTCGGGCCCACCGGGGACCTGCCCGACACAGTGACGGTGCCCCGCGAGGCGCTCGCCGGGCTCGGCTTCGACGCCAACCCGGGCCAGTCGCTGCTGGTGCCGCAGCAGTCCGGCCCGCAGCTCTACCTGGTGGGCACCGGCCCCGCCGAGGAGGTCACCGACGCGAGCCTGCGGGATGCCGCCGCCACCTTTGCCAGGGCCGCGCACCGGCACCCCCGGGTCGGCCTGCACCCGGGTGTCATGCCCCTGCCGCCCGAGCGGGTCGGGCAGCTGATCACGGAGGGCGTGCTGCTCGCGCGCTATCGGTACACCGTGGTGAAACCATCCAGCCGCCACGTGCCCCTCATCTCGCTCGACATCGTGGTCGCGCCGGAGCAGGCCGGCGCGGTGGCCGACGGCGCCCACCGGGGCGAGATCCTCGCCCGCGCCACCAACCTGGCCCGCGACCTGGCGAACACCCCGCCGAGCCACCTCACCGCCACCGACCTCGCCGACCTCGCGGTGCGGCTCGGCGCCGACCGTGACCTGGAGGCGACGATCTTCGACAAGGCCCAGATCATCGAGCTGGGCTGCGGCGGTCTGCTCGGCGTCAACGCGGGCAGCGTCGAGGAACCGCGCATCATCAAGCTGGTCTACCGGCCGGACCCCGCCCTGGCGGTGGCACCGGCCCGGCTGGCCATCGTGGGCAAGGGCATCATGTACGACTCCGGCGGCATCTCCCTCAAGCCCTCCGACCCCATGCACCTGGCGATGAAGATGGACATGGCCGGAGCCGCGGCGGTGCTCGGCGTCCTGACGGCGCTGAAGGACCTGGGCTGCACCACCCAGGTCACCGCGTTCCTGATGTGCACCGACAACATGCCCTCCGGCTCGGCGATGAAATTGGGCGACGTGCTGCACATCCGCGGCGGCACCACCGTGGAGGTCAAGAACACCGACGCCGAAGGCCGGTTGGTGATGTCGGATGCGCTGGTGCTGGCCGGCGAGGAATCGCCGGACGCGATCGTGGACATCGCCACCCTCACCGGGGCGGCGCTGATGGCGCTGGGCCAGCACACCGCCGCCGTGTTCGGCACCAGCCAGCCGCTCGTCGACCAAGCCGTGGCCGCCGGGCGGGAGGCCGACGAATCGCTTTGGCAGTTGCCGCTGGAGAAGCGCTACCGACCGCAACTGGACTCCGAGGTCGCCGACCTGTCGAACATGGGCGGCAAGTACGCCGGGGCCACCACGGCCGCGCTGTTCCTGGCCGAGTTCGTGGGAGACATCCCGTGGGCGCATGTGGACATCGCCGGGACCATGCAGGCCGACAAGGACGAGTCCTGGCGCAGCCAGGGGGCGACCGGATTCGGCACCCGGCTGCTGCTGGAACTCGCCCTGCGGTTCAGGCCGGTGAGCCCCGGAGCCCCGATGGCGTGATGCTGGTGTACGTTCACGTCGAGTCCACCCTGTTGACCTCGCGCACCGCGCCGTACCGCAGCACACAGCACTAAGGAGGAACGATGGTGGATTTTCAGGTCGGTGCCTGGCTGCTCGTGGCGCTGCACGCCCTGCTCGTGCTCATCGCCACGGTGTACGTCTCGGCCAACCGTCGGCCGTCCGCGGCCATCGCCTGGGTGCTGGCGATCATCTTCATCCCCTACCTCGGCGTGCTGATCTTCCTGCTGGTGGGTGTGGGGCGGCTGCCCAAGGCCCGCCGTGAGAAGCAGCACGAGGTGAATCAGCTGATCCTGGCCCGCACCGAGGGCCTGGACCAGGTGAGCCACCGCGACGAGTGGCCGGCCTGGCTCGGCTCGGCCGTGCGGCTGAACCGCAACCTCGGTGCGCTGCCCATGGTGGGCGGCAACCGGGTGGAGCTGCTGCCGGACTACGAGGACTCCATCAAGCGGATGGTGGAGGCCGTCGACGAGGCCACCGAGTTCGTGCACGTGCAGTTCTACATCCTGGTGCTCGACACCGTCACCCAGCCGTTCTTCGACGCCCTGGCCCGGGCGATCCAACGCGGCGTGCAGGTCAAGGTGCTCTCCGACTACCTCGCCTGCCTGATGCTGCCGCGCCGCAAGGAGACCATCGCGGCGTTCACATCGATGGGTGCCGAGTGGCATGCGCTGCTGCCGCTGCGGTTCTGGAAGGGCCAGTGGCGCCGGCCGGACATGCGCAACCACCGCAAACTCCTCGTCGTCGACGGGCGGCTGGGTTTCAGCGGTTCGCAGAACATGATCGACGCCACCTACCTCAAGCCCGGCAACCTCAAGCGTGGACTGCGCTGGCACGAGCTGATGATGCGCATCGAGGGGCCGGCGGTGCGCGAGCTGAACGCCGTGTTCCTCGCCGACTGGTTCAGCGAAACCGATGAGATCCTGCCCTTCGACACGTCGCCCATCGTGCTCGACCCCGCCCCTGACCTGCTCGACGCCCAGGTACTGCCGAGCGGCCCGAGCTTTGAGAACGACAACAACCTCAAGCTCTACGCCATGCTCATCCAGAAGGCCGAGCACCGGGTCAGCATCACCAGCCCCTACTTCGTGCCGGAGGAATCGACGATGCTGGCCATCGTCACGGCGGCGTCGCGCGGGGTGGAGGTGGAGCTGTTCGCCTCCCACATCGGCGACCAGGCGCTGGTGTACCACGCGCAACGGTCGTACTACGAGGAGCTGCTGCGGGCGGGAGTGTCGATCTACCTCTATGCGGAGCCCACGGTGCTGCACGCGAAGCACTTCACCATCGACGACGACGTGTCGGTGGTGGGGTCGAGCAATATGGACATCCGCTCGTTCAGCCTGAACATGGAGGTGTCGGTGCTTGTGCACGGCGCCGAATTCGTGCGGCGGATGCGGGTGGTGCAGGACGGCTACCGGGCCAACAGCAGCAGGCTCGAGCTGGCCGACTGGCTCAACAGGCCGGCCAGCGCCAAGGTGTTCGACAACCTGGCCCGACTGACCTCGTCGCTGCAATAGCTGGAGAAGGGGAGGTGCGCGGGTGAACGAGTGGGGCCAGCTGTTGCCGCTGGCGTTGACCATCGCGCTCAGTCCGCTGCCGCTGGCGGGACTGCTGCTGATCCTGCTCGCCCCCGACGGATTCAAGGCGGCGGCGGGGTTCAGCATCGGCTGGTTCATCGGGGTGCTGTTCTCGGCCACCCTGCTGGCGCTCCTGTCGTCGCTGCTGCCGCACGACAGGTCGGTCGGCACCCGCACGCTGCAGGTGGCGGTGCCGTTGCTGCTCGGCATCATTCTGATCGTGCTGGGCCTGGTGCAGTGGCATGACCGGCCGCAGCGCGGCGCAGAGGTGCCGCTGCCACGCTGGTTGAACGCGCTGGACCGGCTGACCCCGGTGCGGGCGACCATCATCGGCGTCGGCTACGCCGCGTTCCGGCCGAAGAATCTGGTGATGGCCGCCGCCGCCGGGGTGGTGATCCTGGGCGCCCACTCCGACCCCACCGGCATCGTGATCTCGGTGGCCGTGTTCACCGCGCTGGCCTCCATCACCATGCTCGGCCCGGTGCTCGCCTACGCGTTCGGCGGCCCCGCTGTGCGGGAGAAGCTGGTGCGCCTGCGCGGCTGGCTGGTGCGCAACATGCCGGTGATCACGGTCATCACGGTGTTGCTGCTCGGCGTCTTCCTGGTGCTGGTCGGCCTCGGTGAGTGGGCCGGCCAGCTGTTCCGCTGAGCCGGCCGCTGGGCGGCCAGCCGGCCAGCCGGGCTGAGCATAACTCCTGCTGAAATTCGGGCACCGCATCGGTCTCCGCGGAACGACGCGGCGGACGCCGGCGTGCGAGGAGAATTGCAGGAGTTATGCCCCCCCGCCCTCGACGATGGAGACCACCGATGGCCGCACAGGACCGAAACAGCCGCCTCGCCACCCGCCGCACGGCCGCCGGCGAGTTCATCGAACGCCTGGAGCGCCCGGCGCTGGCGATCGAACTGGGCCTGGAACCGCATCCGGAGGGCGGCTGGTACCGGCGCACCTGGACGTCGCCGGTGCCGGTGACACTCACGGATGCCGACGGCTCCGAACGGATGCGTCCGGCGGCCACGCTCATCCACTTTCTGCTGCCGGCCGGAGAATTCTCTGCCTGGCACCGGCTGTCCTCCAGCGAGATCTGGATCTGGAACGGCCAGGGCGCCGTGCACCTGGAACTCGGCGGCGACGGCGACGAACCCGACACCGAGACCAGCCCGGTCCTCGGCGGCCGGCTGCTGCGCGGCGAGCACAGCCAGGTGATCATCCCGGCGGATGTCTGGCAGCGCACCGTGCCCAGCGAGGAGGACGCCCTGGTGAGCTGCCTGGTGTCACCCGGCTTCGACTTCGCCGACTTCACGATGGAGTAGCTCCCGGTGCGGCGCCGGCGCTGACGCCCGGGTGGGGACGCCGGCCCGCCGGCGCACGACCCGCAGCACGATGGCGTCGATGAGCACGCCCAGCAGCAGGGCAACGGCCACGGCAAGCATCGCGCCCAGCAGCGGGTTGTGCCGCAGCCACGCGCCGGCGAGCACGCCGACCAGCACCGAGTAGGTGGCCCAGCCGAGCCCGCCGAGAGCTGCGAAGGAAACGAACCGGCGCAATGGAAAGCCCGTGGCGCCCGCGGTCATGTTCACGGCGACCCGGCCGACGGGGATGTACCTGGCCGTGAGCAGCAGCGATGCCGGCCGGCTCAGCAGGGCCGTGCGCGCCCTGGTAGCGATCCGCACCGCGCCGGGGCGGCGCTGCCAGCCGAAGCGAGTCAGGCCGATCCGGCGACCGATCAGGTAGGCGATGCTGTCGCCGAGCACGGCGCCCACCGCGACCACGCCGATGAGCCAGCCGAGGTTCGGCGTTCCGGCGGAGACGGCCAGGGCGCCGAGCGCCACGACCACCGTCTCGCTGGGAAGCGGCGGGAAGAAGCCGTCGATGACCACACAGAGGAACACGACAGGGTAGACCCAAGCCGACCCGGCCAGGGCGAGGACGAGGTCGTTGAGGGCATCAAAGGCAGGCATGTCCTCACGGTAAGGAGAGCCGTGCGGCGCCCGCGTCGGTCGGAGGGACGATTCGCTGCACCGTTGGGATGATCCGGGCCGCCGCAGCGTTCTGCGGCCTCGTCAGGGGGTCAGTGACCCGGTTGGGTCCGGATCGTCACCGGATCACCCCCGGATGGCCCCGGATGTGTCACCACGACCGGCGAAATGACCGTAACTTAGATAGGTAGGCACATGTCCGTCGAACCCGACGCGGTCGAGCCTACGCACACGAAAGGTTGAGTTGTGAACGAGGAATGCATCCACGGACTGGACGGGGAGCTGTGCGCCCTGTGTTTCCCACCCGCCGCCCCCGTCGCACCGACCGTGCCCGCTGCCCGCGCCCCGCGTGCCAGCCGAGCCCGCACCCCCGAGGCGCCGACGGCGCTGCGCACCATCGTCGCCCCGATCACCACGGGCACCGCTCGCACCAAACGCCACGACGACAAGGTCGGTGAGCAGCGGATCTACCACCTCACCCACATCCGCAACCTGCCCGGCATCCTCGCCACCGGCCGGCTCCTGGCCGACACCAGCGCCGACTGGGCCGACCGTCCCGTCGTCGACATCTCGTCGCCGGAAAACCGTAGCGCCCGCCGTGACGCCCGCGTCTCCGGCGCCGACAGCCTCGCCGTCGCCGACCACGTGCCCTTCTTCCTCTCGCCCAACGCCCTGGTCTGGGAGAACATCCGCGCGCAGTCCCTCGACCCGCGCCTGTCCGACGACGCCCACGACGCCGCCGCGTACGACTTCGTGATCCTGGTCTCGACGGTCAAGAAGGTGCTCGACGCGCAGGTCGCCGCGGCCGCCGACCCGTCCGCCACCCACTTCGCCGTGACGGATGGCGACGCCGCGTTCACCGCCACCCGCTTCGGCGCCACGGCCGACTCGGCCGACCGGATGCTGCAGACGCTGCGCGCCGACCTCGACTCCGATGCGATCCTCAAGGCCGAGCTGCTCGTGCCGGGCGAGGTGCCGTTCGGCCTGATCACGCTGATCGGCGTGGCCAACGATAGAGTGCGGGATGCGGTCAAGCCGATCCTCGCCACCCTGAGCCACAAGCCCAAGGTCGCCGTGTACCCGCCGTGGTTCCACCCCACCGAAGAGCTCTAACCGCCAGGCCGGGGCGCCGGTGTCCGTCCCGGATGCCCTCGTGCGGCACCGAGTTGCCGCAAGCCGCCCTTTCGGGAGCGTTTTGGGGGCACTTTCCGGCAACTCACAATGGAGTTCTTGCGTGAGTTGCCGCAAAGCGCCCTTGCGGGAGGGTGTTGGGGGCACTTTCCGGCAACTCGGCAGCCACGCACTCGGCAGCCACGCACTCGGCAGCCGGGCGCCCAGCCGGCACGGTTGAATTAGACGACGCCCAGGGGTTGCGGCTCACCGGCGGGCAACTCCACGCGCAGCGTGTCGCCGGGCAGCACGGTGCCGTCGGCGACGACGATGCCCATGATGCCGGCCTTGCGCACGATCCGGCCCGCGTCATCCGTGTGCTTGAGTGTCTTCTTGAGGCCCGACTGGAACTTGTCGATCATCGAGCAAGGGTCGCGCATGCCGGTGACCTCGACGACGGCGTCGTTGCCGAGGTGCAGCCGGGTGCCCAACGGCAGCGCCAGCAGGTCGATGCCGACGGTGGTGATGTTCTCGCCGAGCTGGCCGGGGGAGACGTCGAAGCCCTCGGCCGCGAGCTCGGCCAGCAGCTCCGAGCGCATCAGGTGCACCTGGGTGAGATTGGGCCGCGTCGGGTCGGTGCGGATCAGGTAACGGTGCTGGGTCGTGGCGCCGGCGTGCGAGTCGCCCTCGATGCCGTACCCGGCCACCAGGCGGATGCTGGGCACCACCGGCTTGCTGAACCGGTGCCTGTCGTCCCGGCTCACCGCCTCGACGGTGCCCGTCTGTTGCTCGCTCATGCCGCCATCCTGCCAGATCCGGCCCGGCCGGCGCACTAGCGGGTGGCTTCGATGGTGATGCCGCCGTTGGTGGTCCGCGCGCTGATGGAGCGGCGCGACGTGCTGTCGGAGGGCACGGTGTCGTCGGTCACGGTGCCGTTGGTGGTCTGTGCGGTGATCCGGTAGCTGACGTCGTCGACGGGCACCCGCACGGTGATCTGCCCGTTCGTGCTGCCGGCCTCGACAGTCTCCGGGGCATCCACGAACGCCAGGGTGACCGAACCGTTGGTGGTGGCGGCGACCACGGACTTCGAGACGGCGTCCGTCACCCGGATATCGCCGTTGGTGGTCTGCAGGTCGACCGGTCCAACCGTGCCGTCGGTCTCGATGACGCCGTTGGTCGTGGTGAGGGTGACCCGGCCGGTGAGCCCGGATGCGGCGATGCGGCCGTTCTCACCGGCCGCGGTGACCGGCAGCGCCTTGGGCAGTTGCACGGTCACCGTCACGGAGCACCGGGAGAAGATCTGGGCCCGGCAGCCGCCGCGCACCTCGGTCACGCCGCCATCGGTGTGGGCGGAGAGGGTGGGCTCGTTGCCGAAATACGAACCCGTCATGCGCACGTGCACCTCGTCGTCGGTGCTCGGTTCGAGCACGATCACGGCGTTGGGCAGCTCCACGCTCAGGCTGGTGCCCGGCGCGAGGTCGGCGCTCTGATCGACCGGACCGCTGCGGCCCCACAGCGCGATCACGAACGCCGCGATGAGCAGGAGCGCCCCCACGATCGGGATGAGGACGTACAGCAGGATGCGCCAGACGGGAGTCGGGTTCTTCCCGGCCGGCGGTGGCGGTGGCGGTGGCAGTGCTGAGGTGTCGGTCATGGCAGGCTCCCCGGATCAACGGCGCCGGGCGCGCCGGACCGGGCCGCGCGAGGCATCCGTGTTGGGGACGCTAGCAGGGTTGCCGGCGCCTCGATATGGCACCCGGGTCAGCGCTTGGTGATGTCCCTGCCGCGGTAGCGCAGCACGCGGGCACGCACCGAGAGGATGCCGCCGAGCACGAGGGCACCGATCGCCACGGGAAGCAGCGTCGTCAGCATTGTGTTGCCGGTGGCGGCGTTGAAGATCATGAGGGCCACGGCGAAACCGCTGCAGGCGAACGCGGCGACGGTATAGGTGGTGAACGACCAGGATTTCATGGGTAAGCATCCATTCTGTGGCGGTCGGCGTTTCGGGCGCCGGGCTGACTACACGGTAGCAGCGTGCCCCCGGCACGCGGCCCGATGCGGTGTTCGCCACGAAGCGAAAGTAGGCTGGATGTCTACCACCGATTCAGAGATAGGTCTGACGTGAAGGTCATCAGCTACAACCTGCGCAAGAACAGTGCCAGCGGGGAACTCATCGCCCTGGCCGAAGAGTACGACCCCGACCTGCTGTGCCTGCAGGAGTGCGACACGCTCGACCTGCCCGCCGAGGTCGGCCTGCTGCATCTGGCGGATTCCACCACCCGCAACCGGCTGGGCCTGGCCGTGTACTACCGGCGGGACCGGTTCACCGCACAGAAGACCCAGACCTTCGCGCTCAAGAAGTCTCTGCACGACCTCGTGCTCACGCCGGCGCACGAACGACTGATCGGCACCCGCCTGTTCGACATGGCCGCGCAGCGTGAGCTCGTCGTGGCGTCGTTCCACGCCGCGCCGCTCACGGCGCTGAACTCGCTGCGACGCAACCAGATTCGCTCGGCCCATGAGGAACTCGCCGTGCTCGGCCCCAACCTGCCGACACTGATGGTGGGCGACTACAACTACCCGATCTTCAAGAAGCACCTCAGCAGGGAGGTCAAGGAGTCCGGCTACGACCTCACCCTGAGCGACAGCCGCACCTACACGCGGTACAAGTTCTTCCGCGGCCACTTCGACCTGGCCACCTCGGTGGGGCTCACCATCGACAACGTCGAGACGCTGCCCCGCGGCACCTCAGACCACATGCCGATCCTGGTCACCTCGTCCTACACCAACGGTCCGGCCGAGGGTTCCCCGGAGGCCGCCGCGGCCCCTGTCGACGGCGAATTCTCGATCTAACCGGCACCCGCCCACCCCGCCCGGCCGCCGGCCGGTCCGCTGCCGCGCTTCCGCGGCACTCCTGACCCTGCCCGCGGGTCTAGAGTCAGGCATACAGATTGCGAAGGAGCCCCATGGCCGGTCCTGGTTTCGCCGTGATCGATTTCGAAACCACCGGCCTCTTTCCCGCTCATCACGACAGGGTCATCGAGCTCGCCGTGGTGCACGTCAGCGACCGGGGCCTCATCGAGGGCCGCTGGGAGACGCTGGTCAACCCGGGCCGGGACCTCGGCAGGCAGGACATCCACGGCATCCGGGCGGCCGACGTGCTCGACGCCCCCTCCTTCGCCGAGATCGCCCCGCGGCTCATCGAGTTGCTGCGCGGCCGCGTGGTCGTGGCGCACAACGCGAGCTTCGACATCCGGTTTCTGCTCGCCGAACTGAGCCGGGCCGGCCGGGCCGCGCCCGCCGAGATCGTCAGCCTGTGCACCATGCAACTGGCCCGCGATTTCCTGCCCGGCGCTGGACGCTCCCTCGCCGACTGCTGCGCGGCCCTCGACATCGACCCGGGCGCCGCCCACCGGGCCTCCGTCGACGCTCTCGCCACCGCCCGACTGCTCGCCGCGTACATCGAGGCAGCGGATGCGCCGGAGTTCTGGTTCGCGCACCTCGCCGCGGCCGCCGCGTCGCAGTGGCCGGCCGGCGAGGTGTCGTCGCTGCCGTGGTGCGCGCGCACGGTCTCGTCGCACCCGATGACCGCGGACTCCTTCCTCGAGCGCATCACCACCCGGTTGCCGGATGTGGCCGGCCCGGCCGAGTACGTCGACTACCTGGCCCTGCTCGATCGGTGCCTGCTCGACCGGGCGCTGTCGGTGCACGAGGCCCAGTCGCTGGTGCGGCTGGCCGGCGAACTCGGCCTGAGCCGGTCCACCTGTGAGGCGCTGCACCGGCAGTACTTCGCCGCGCTGACCGCGCTCGCCTGGTCGGACGGCATCCTCACCGGCGGGGAGCTCGCCGACCTGGTGAGCGTGGGCATGCTCCTCGCGCTGCCCACAGAGACCATCGCTGCGGCGCTCGACGAGACCCGGCAGCAGACCCCGGCCCCGGCCGCCGTGGCGCCGGCCGGACCCGGCTTCGTCCTGGTGGCCGGTGACCTCGTCGTGCTGACGGGGGAGATGAGCCGCACCCGCAGCGAGCTGGAGCGGGAGCTGCGCGAGCTCGGCCTGGTGCCGTGGCGGGCGGTGACCAAGAAGGTTAAGCTGCTCGTGGCCGCGGACGCCGATTCGCTCTCCGGCAAGGCCCGCAAGGCCCGCGACTACGGCATCCCCATCGTCGACGAGGCCACCCTGGCCCGCCTCGCCGGCGCGCGCTTCGCCGGGGCGTGAGCCGGTCGGGTTCGCTAGTCGCGCACCCGCAGCAGGTTGGCCCGCTCCGGATGCTTGGCGAACCACTTGCCCACGTACCAGCAGTCCGGCGACACGGCCCGGGTGCTGGTGGCCTCGACGTCGTCCATCGCGAACTCCACGACCTGCCCGGCCAGGCCCTGCCCGCGGCGGTGGGGATCGGTGAAGGTGTGGTTGAACGAGACGATGTCGCCCTGTACGCGGTAGTCGGCCAGGGCGGCGAGCTCGCCGTCGATGTAGAGGGCGTAGCGGGAGGCATCCGGTTCGTGCACGAGAACTGTGGTCACCCGTTAAGCGTAGACCGCCGCTTGCCCTGCGGGGAGCGGGCCGGTGTCGGTGGCCTCCGGTAGCCTGACCACATCCCAGCAGGTGGAGGCGCCTTCGTGTTCTTGCTCGATTCAACAGTGATCTTCAGTGCGAGCGACCTCGGCGCCGCCGCGGGCTGCGAGTGGGCCGTGATGCGAAAACTCGACGGCAAACTCGGCCGCATCGAGACCGTGCACGACGAGGGTGACGCCATGCTGCGCCGGGCCGGCGCTCTCGGCGACGAGCACGAGCTGCGCTATCTCGAACGGCTGCGGCAGAGCCGCGACGTGGTCGAGTTCGCCCGCCCGTCGATGCGGGACCTGCCGGAGGCGGCGGCCGCGACGGCGGACGAGTTCCGGGCCGGCGCCGACGTGCTTTTCCAGGCCACCTTCTTCGACGGCCGCTTCGTCGGGTTCGCCGACTTCATCATGCGCACCGAGGACGGCGCCTACGAGGTCTACGACACCAAGCTGGCGCGCTCGGCGAAGATCACCGCCCTGCTGCAGGTGGCCGCGTACAGCGACCAGCTCGACAGGCTCGGCATCCGCACCGGCGAGCAGGTGCACCTGCTGCTCGGCGACGGACGCACGAGTTCGCATAGGCTCCGTGACATCCTGCCCGTCTACCGCAAGCGCCGCGCCCGGCTCGAACGCCTGATCGACGAGCGGATCGCCGACCCGGAGCCCACCCCGTGGGGCGACCCGCGCTACGCGGCCTGCGGGCGGTGCGCGGCGTGCTCCGTTGAGGTGGAGGCGCACCGCGACGTGCTGCTCGTCGCCGGCATGCGGCTCACCCAGCGCCGGCACCTGCTCGAGGCTGGCTTGACCACCATCGAGGCCCTGGCGGCGAGCACCGGCCCGGTCGACGGGCTCGTGGACGCCACGACCGAGGCACTCCGCGCCCAGGCCCGGCTGCAGCTGCAGTCCCGCCAGCTCGCCACCGGGCAGTCCGGCCATGCCGACGCCCCCGCCTTCGAGGTCTACAACCCGGTGGCGCTCGGTGCCCTGCCCGAGCCCGACGCCGGCGACATTTTCTTCGACTTCGAGGGTGACCCGCTCTACAGCGAGACCGCCGTCGGCACCGACAGCCCGGAGTGGGGCCTGGACTACCTTTTCGGCCTCATCGAGACCGACGGCACCTTCCGTCCGTTCTGGGCGCACGACTACGCCGAGGAACGGCAGGCCCTGATCGACTTCCTGGCCTATGTGGCCAGGCGACGCGCCCGGCACCCCAATTTGCACATCTACCACTACGCCGCGTACGAGCGCACCCACCTGCTCTCGCTGGCGGCCCGGCACGGTGTGGGCGAAGACGCCATCGACGACCTGCTCCGCGACAACGTGCTCGTGGACCTCTACCCGGTGGTCAAGAAGAGCCTGCGGGTGGGCTCCCGCAGCTACTCGATCAAGAAGCTCGAACCGCTCTACATGGGCGACGAGCACCGCGAGGGCGTCGACAACGCCGCCGACTCCATCACCGAGTACGCCGACTCCCGCGACCTGTTCAGGGCCGGGCAGACGGATGCCGCTCAGGCCAAGCTCGACGCCATCGCCGACTACAACGAATACGACTGCCTCTCCACGCTGCGCCTGCGCGACTGGCTGCTCGCCCGCGCCGACGAGGCCGGCATCCCGCGCGCGGCCGCCCGGGACCTGACGCTCGACATCCCGGTGCGCGAGCCCAGCCCGGTCTACCTTGCCCTGGCGGCCGAGGTGGCGGATGCGCCGCCCGGCGACCGCACGGCCGACCAGACCGCGATCGCCCTGGCCTCCGCCGCCATCGACTACCACCGCCGGGAGGGCAAGAAGTTCTGGCAGGAGCACTTCGACAGGCTGCGCAACCCCGTCGACGAGTGGTCGGCCACCCGTGACGTGCTGATCGTGGCGCAGGTCACCGTCGAACGCGACTGGGGCCTCGTGGGCCGCGACCGCAACCTGTCCAGGGTGCTGCGCATCGAGGGCGAGCCGGCGCCGGGAAGTTCGCTCAAGCTCGGGCAGAAACCGTTCCTGCTCTACGACGCCCCCTACCCGCCGCTCGCCCAGGCCGGCGAGCCCGGCTCGAGGGTGGCGCACGAGCGCACCGAGATCACCGGGCTGGTCGACGAGGCCACCGGCGAAGAGGTGCTCTATGTCACCGAGAAGCTCGGCCGCGGCGTCGACGCCTACGACCAGTTGCCGATGGCGCTGACCCCGGCGACCCCGCCGCCGCCCGGTACGCAGGTGCCGGCGATCGCCGAGTGGGGCCAGCGGGTGCTTGACGCGTTACCGGCGATGCTGCCGGATGCGGCGCTGGACGTCTTGCGGCGGGTGCCGCCGCGGCGCATTTCGACAGGCTCAGCACAGAGGGTGGTCTCGACAAGCTCGACCAGCGGGGTCTACTTCGACAAGCTCAGCACGGCGTCGACAGGCTCGAGTGACATCACCACGGCCATCCGGGACAGCCTGCTCAGCATCGACAGGTCGTACCTGGCGGTGCAGGGCCCGCCCGGCACCGGCAAGACCTACACGGGCTCGCGGGTGATCGCCGAACTCGTGCGGGACCACGGCTGGAAGATCGGCGTGGTCGCCCAGTCGCACGCGACCGTGGAGAACATGCTCAGTGCCGTGCTCAAGGCGGGACTCGGCTCCGGGCACGTGGGCAAGAAGGCCAAGGCGGGGGAGCAACCCCGGGAGAACGGCTGGACCGCACTGGCGCCCAACCGTTTCGCCGAGTTCACCGGCCAGGCCGGCGGCTTCGTGCTCGGCGGCACGGCCTGGGACTTCAGCAACGCCGCCCGCATCGAACCGGGCTCGCTGGACCTGCTCGTGATCGACGAGGCCGGCCAGTTCTCCCTGGCCAGCACCATCGCCTCCGCAGTGTCGGCCCGGCGCCTACTGCTGCTGGGCGACCCGCAGCAGCTGCCGCAGGTGAGCCAGGGCTCGCACCCCGAGCCCGTGGACGTGTCGGCGCTCGGCTGGCTCACCGACGGGCACGATGTGCTCCCGGCCGAGTTCGGCTACTTCCTGGCCAAGAGCTGGCGCATGCACCCCGCGGTGTGCGCGCCGGTCTCCGCACTCTCCTACGAGGGCAAGCTCGAATCCCAGGCCGCCGCCCGGCACCTCGACGGGGTCGAACCCGGCCTGCATCCGCTGCCCGTGCCGCACACCCTCAACTCCACCTCGTCGCCCGAGGAGGCCGACGCCGTCGCCGGGCTGATCGGCTCGCTGCTGGGCCGCGCCTGGACCGTCAACGGCGCGAGCACCCCGCTCGGCCAGCAGGACCTCATCGTCGTCGCCCCCTACAACGCGCAGGTCGAGGTGATCCGCCAGCGGCTGGCGATCGACGGCTGGCACGATGTGAGCGTGGGCACCGTCGACAAGTTCCAGGGCCGTGAGGCGGCCGTGGCGATAGTGTCGCTGGCGGCATCCAGCGCTGAGGAGGTGCCGCGCGGGCTCGAATTCCTGCTGCTGGCCAACCGGCTCAACGTGGCCATCTCCCGTGCGCAGTGGGCGGCGTACCTGCTCTATTCACCCGCGCTCACGGATGCCCTGCCCCACAACGCCGGCACTCTCGCGCAGCTGAGCGCCTTCATCGAGCTCGTCGAAGGCTGAGGCTTCAGCGCCCGAGTTGCTCCGCGAAGCGCTCTGGCAGCACCACGTTGGCGCCGACCCCGGCGAAGAACGGTGCGACCTCGGTGGGTGTGTAGCCGGCGATGCCGCAACCGATCTCGGTCACCAGAAACCTCAGTTCCGGATGCTCGGCCGCGAAGCGAACGAATCCGGTCACCTCGTGCCGCAGCACGGCCAGTCCGCTCATGCTGTTGATCGCATAGGACTGCCCGTGCAGCCCGTGGCCCTGGCCCCAGACCGCGCCGAATTTCTCGTGGGCCAGTGCGGCGGCGCCGGCCGCGTGCAGCCCGGTCGCGTTGGACCCGAAGACGAAGACCTCGCCGGGTTCAAGCCGCGTGATCCGCATGACTCAGACTCCCGTCGGGGACCCGGGATTGAGGCGGTTGGTGGGATCGAGCTTCATCAACAGCTGGTTTGAGATGGCGTCGAGCTGCGCGATCTGCTCGTCGGTGAGCGGGTCGATCACGTTCTCCCGCACCGTGCGCACGTGCCCGGGCGCGGCGGCCTGCACGACGGCCCAGCCCTCCTCGGTGAGGCTGGCGTTCGTCGCCCGCCGGTCGCTCGGACACGGGGTGCGTTGCACGAGCCCGCGGTCTTCGAGCCGGCGCACCACGTGCGAGAGCCTGGGCAGGCTGGAATTGGTCATCGAGGACAGCCCGGTCATCCGCAGGGTGTGGTCGGGCGCCTCGGAGAGCATGGCGAGCACGTAGTACTCGAAGTGGCTCAGGTCCGAGTCGCGCTGAAGCTGGGAGTCGAGCAGGCCGGGGACCAGCTCCACCACGGCGACGAAACGCAGCCAAGCGTGCAGTTGGGCCTGGTTGAGTCCCTGCACGGCGGGCGTTTCGTTCGTGTCCATGTGGATAGCTTATCAAGCAGATCCAGCTTTAGTTGACGCAACAACTAAAAGCCGATACATTACTTGTAACAACAACCAATCATCCGCCGCAAGGCGAGAGGGAGTACGTCATGACGAGCATCAGCATCATCGGGGCAGGCAACATGGGAACCGCGATCGCGACGATCGCGGCCACGGGCGGCGCTTCAGTGCAGCTGCTGGCCCAGGACGCCGACAAGACCGCGGCGGCCGCGGCGCTGGCCGGCGCATCCGTCGTGTCGGGTGTCGTGGGCGATGCCCTCACCGGTGAGATCGTGGTTCTCGCCCTGCCCTACCCGGCGGTCGCCGGGGTGCTCGCTCAGTACGCCGGCCAGCTCGACGGCAAGATCCTCGTCGACATCACCAACCCGCTCGACTTCGCCACCTTCGACTCGCTCGTCGTGCCGGCGGACGGCTCCGCCGCGCAGGTCATCGCCGAGACGGTTCCCGGCGCCCGCGTGCTCAAGGCCTTCAACACCACCTTCGCCGCCACCCTGGCCACCGGCGGCGTCAACGGCGTCGCACCCACCACGGTGCTCGTCGCCGGCGACGACGCATCCGCCAAGGAGGCCCTGATCGCCCTGCTCATCGCCGGTGGCGTGCTCGCCCTCGACGCCGGTGCCCTCAAGCGCGCCCGCGAACTCGAGGCCCTCGGCTTCCTGCAGCTCACTCTCGCCGCGGGCTCCTCCATCGGCTGGACCGGCGGCTTCGCCCTGGTCAAGTAGCCAGCCCCTTTCGCGAACTGAGAGAAAAGCCCCAAGAATCCAAGATTCTTGGGGCTTTTCTCACGGTTCGCGGGCTATGCGAGCAAGGCGCGGATGTCGTCGGGGGTGAGGGCGGCCGCGAATACGGCATCGTCGTCGAGGACCGCCTCGACCAGCTTGGCCTTGGACTCCTTGAGCGCCATCACCTTCTCCTCGATGGTGTCGGCGGCCACCAGCCGGTAGACCATCACGTTGCGGGTCTGGCCGATGCGGTGGGTGCGGTCGATGGCCTGGTTCTCGCTGGCCGGGTTCCACCAGGGGTCGAGCAGGAACACGTAGTCGGCCTCGGTGAGGTTCAGGCCGAAGCCGCCGGCCTTGAGGCTGATCAGGAACACCGGTGCGTCCCCGGTCTTGAACTCGTCGATCACGCCCGGCCGGTCGGTGGTGGAACCGTCGAGGTAGCTGTACCGCACGCCCCGGGCGTCCAGGCGGGCGGCGGCCAGGGCCAGGTAGGAGGTGAACTGGCTGAAGATCAGCGCCCGGTGCCCCTCGGCGACCACCTCGTCGAGTTGCTCGAACAGCGCATCAAGCTTGCTGGAGGGCACGCCGGCATACTGCTCGTCGACCAGCGAGGCATCCAGGCTCAGCATCCGCAGCAGGGTGATCGACCGGAACACGATGAAGCGGTTGGCCTCCAGGTCGTCCATCAGGCCCAACAGCTTCTGCCGCTCGCGCTGCAGGAAGGTGTCGTAGATCTCCCGGTGTTCCGGGTCGAGGTCGATGTGGAGCACCTGCTCCTGTTTGGCCGGCAGGTCGCGGGCCACGACATCCTTGGTGCGCCGCAGCATCAGCGGGCGGATGCGCCGCCGCAGCCGGTCGATCAGCTCGCGCTGGGAGCGCACCTTGCGTTCGGCCGGGCGCAGGTACTCCTCGGTGAAGCGGCGGGCCGAGGGGAACAGGCCGGGGGCCACGATGGCGAACTGCGCCCAGAGTTCGAGCAGGTTGTTCTCCAGGGGCGTGCCGGTGACGGCCAGTTTGAAGGGCACGTCGAGGTCGCGGGCCGCGCGGTGCAGCTGCGAGGTGCGGTTCTTGACGAACTGGGCCTCATCGAGGATCAGCCCCGCCCAGCCGTGCGCCTGGTAGGCCTCGAAGTCGAGGCGCAACAGTGCGTAGGAGGTGACGAGCACGTCCACGCCGTCGGCCTGGTCGGCCAGGGAGCGGCCGCTGGTGGCCTGGGTGCTGGTCACCGAGCCCACGCGGAGGCCCGGCGTGAACCGGGCCGCTTCGGCGAGCCAGTTGGAGACCACGGAGGTGGGCGCCACGACCAGGAACGGCCGGCGGGGCTCCCCGGTGCCGGCGGGGTGCTGCACGGCGTGGCTGAGCAGCGCCAGCACCTGCAGCGTCTTGCCCAGGCCCATGTCGTCGGCGAGGATGCCGCCCAGGCCGTGCTCCCAGAGAAAGACCAGCCACTCGAACCCGGCCAGCTGGTACGGGCGCAGGGTGGCGTTCAGCCCGGCCGGCAGCGGCGTGGCCCGGGGCAGGGCCGCGGCATCCGCTTGACCGCGCTCGAGCTGCAGCAGCCCGCCCACCGCGGCCCGCCACGAGACGGCCTGCTCGGTCTCGTCGGCGAGGTCCTCGAAGTCCGACCACAGGCTGGCCTGGTGCCGGTTGATGCGCAGGCCGGTCTCCCATTCCGACAGCGCCCTGGCCTCCTCGATGAGTTCCCGCAGCCTGTCGAACACCGGCTGGGTGAGCGAGAGGTAGCTGTTGTCCACCAACAGCAGCTTCTTCCGACCCTTCGCCAGCGCCGTGAAGATCGGGTTGAACGGGATGCTGCGACCGTCGATCCGCACGATCACGCCGAGGTCGAACCAGTCGCGTTTCTCGGTCTCCACTGTCGTCACGATCAGCTGTGGGGTGCCGGTGAGCTCCCGGTAGTCCGGCTTCTCGCCGATCAGCTGCACCCGCACCCCCGGAATGGCGTCGAGCCGGGGCAGGGTTCGGTCGGTGTATTCGGCGGCGGACAGGCCCTTGAGGGTCACGGGCAGCGCGTCAGGGTCGGCGGGCGCGGACAGGTCGGGCAGGGCGGTCGTCACCCTGGCCAGGACCTCGTCCTCGGCCTGCTCGTCGCGGTCGCCCTGCCACTGCCAGTCCAGCCGCACGGCCTGCTTCGGTTCGAAGCTCACGGTGTGCACGAGCACCGGAGGAGGCGGCGGCGGGAACTCTACGGAGGCATCCGTGCTCACGATCGGCAGGCTGCGGCGCAGGGTCGGGTAGTACTCGCGCAGGAACTCGTCGACCTCGCCGGCCGGCACGACCAGGCCGGGCGCGCCCGCCGAGCGGTCGCCGGTGCTGCCGAGCAGACGGCGCTGCTCCGCGCTCAGCGGTTCGAGGCTCGGGGCCAGCACGATGGCCGGGTCGGCGCCGAGCCTGTAGGCGTAGACACCGTGGTCGCCGAGCGCGCCGGCATCGCCGACCGGATGCCGGTGCCCGTCGATGTTGAGCACGGGGGAGAGGGTGAGGGCCTCGGGGGTGTGCACGGCATCGAGCAGCACACTCGCCGTGGCGGCCACCGTCACGGCGGCGTCCTTGTGGCTGCCGGTCAGGCCGATGCCCAGCCGCTGCGCTTCGGCGAGCAGGTGCCAGAGCAGGGGGCTCTCGAACTCGTCGAGGTAGAGCCACTCGGTGTCCTGGCCGTTGTAGACCGGCCGGTCGACCCTGTGCAGCGGCACGAACTGGCAGAACCAGCGGTGCTGAGCAACGTTGAGGTTCTGCCGATTGAGCTGGTAGCCCACGTTGCTCCAGGTGATCGTGGACTTCACCCACTTGCCGGCGTCGCTGCGGAGCACCGGGCGCACGCCGAGCCGAACAGCGCCGGTCCTGGCCCGGGTGGCCGAGGCGCGCACGGCGGTGGCCCCGCGCCAACGGTCGTTGCTGCGGGGGGTCTGCTCCCGCAGCTCGAAGAGCAGTCCCATGGCCGTGCGCGCGCCGTCGCCGGGTTCGTCGACGGGCGGCAGGGTCGGCTCCGCCGGGGCCGGGCCGGTGAGTGCCTCAACGGCCGACTTCCAGTCGGCTGCGCCAGGTGACGGCGGGGTGGGCGGCATGGCTCAATGCTCTCACGCACCCACCGACAGCCGGGCCGAGGCCGGGGGCATCCGGTCAGGTCGGGCGTGGTCCGGTGTCGGTGGCTAGCGGATGGCCCGCAGCCCGACCGGCATCGGCGTGCGGGAGTCGAGCCAGCGCTCCAGCTCCGCCGCGGGAATCGGGCGCGACAGGTGATAGCCCTGCGCCATGTCACAGCCGAACTGTGCCAGCTGGTCCAGCACCTCCACGGTCTCGACGCCCTCGGCCACGATGCGCATCCCCAGGCTGTGGCCGAGGTGGATCGAGGACGCGACCAACGCCGACGCCCTGTCGTCGTCGAGCATCGGAATGACAAAGGACTGGTCGAGCTTGAGTTCGTCGATCGGCAGGTCGCGCAGGTAGGCGAGCGAGCTGTAACCGGTGCCGAAGTCGTCGACGGCGATCAGCACGCCGGCCTTCCGCAGCCGCAGCAGGATGTTGCGGGCGCGGTCGCGGTCCACCAGCAGGAATTCCTCGGTGACCTCGAGCATGAGCGCGGAACCGGGCAGCCCCCGTTCGGTGAGCATCGTGGTGACCACCCCGGCGAGCTGGTAGTCGGCCAGCGACCGCGACGACAGGTTGACGGCCACCGTCACCGTGCGCCCCTGGGCCTGCCAGAGCACGGCCTGGTCGAGGGCGAGTTCGAGGACCACCCGGGTGAGGGTGCGCATCAGGCCACCGTTCTCGGCAACGTCCAGGAACGCGGCAGGGTACAGGAGCCCCCGCGTCGGGTGGTTCCAGCGCACCAGTGCCTCGACGCCGGGCACGGTGTCGGTGGGCAGGTGCACCTTGGGTTGGTAGTGCAGCACGAGCTGGTTGTTGGCCAGGGCGATGCGCAACTCATGCAGGGTGCGCAGACGGGCTTCGTCGTTGCTGTCGTCGCCGGGGGAGTAGACGTGCTGGCCCACCCGGCTGGACTTCGCCGCGTACATGGCAATGTCGGCCTTGCGCATCAGCCCGCTCAGGTCGGAGCCGTGCTCCGGCGACAGCGCGATGCCGATGCTCAGCCCGATCTCGAGGCTCAGTCCGTCGATCACGAGGGGACGTGCGGTCACCAGGCGCAAGCGGCGGGCCATGGCCGTGGCGCGTTTTTGGTCGGCGTGGTGCAGGTGGACGGCGAATTCGTCGCCGCCGAGCCTGGCCAGCAGATCCCCGGCCTGCAGGGCGTCGGACAGCCGGGCGCCGATTCGTTCGAGCAACAGGTCGCCCGCCTCGTGGCCGAGGCTGTCGTTGATCTCCTTGAACCTGTCCAGGTCCAGCACCAGCAGTGCGCTCGGCCTGGCGTCGACGGCGCGCAGCCGGGCGGCGACATCCACGGCCAGGGCCCGTCGGTTGGGCAGCCCGGTCAGCTCGTCGGTGCGGGAGAGGGAGTGCAGCTGGCGCTGCCTGAAGGCCAGCGGGATCGCGGCCAGTGCCAGGGTGCCGCCGGCGAGGCCGACAGCCAGCACCGAGACGTGGGTCTGGCTGGCCAGCAGCAGCACGGCCAGGCCGGCGGCCGTGGCCGCCATCGGAGCCGTCACCGACGAGGCGGCGTCGGTGGTGCCGTCGGCGACGGTGACCACCGCCGAGTCGTCCGGCAAGGGGCGGCGGCGCCCCGAAGCGAGCACCCACGCGGTGATGAGTGCGAAGCCGATCGCCCAGACGCCGTTGAGGGCCGATCCGATGAGCACCGAGTCGACCTGCACCTGCAGGGCGTAGACGGCGTCGGCCGTGGCGAAGAGCAGCAGACCGACCGCCAGCAACAGCCCGGAGCGGCCCAGCACCCGGCCCGGCATCGCAGCGACGCCCGCGAGAGCCGCGATGAGCAGCAGGTCGAGCACCGGAAACGCCATGCTGAGAAAGACCGGCACGGAAAACGGGGAGTTGAACGCCGTTTCGAGGGCCGGGGTGAGCATCATGGCGAGCACCGAGGCGGCTCCCAACGCGCCGACGGCGCTGTTGAGAAGCACCGGCCAGGCCGGCGCGCGCAACGAACGGCGGGCTATCACGGCGAGCACGCCCACCATGAAGACGTAGAACAGCAGGTAGCCGGTGTCGGCGAGCGAGGGCATGAGCGCAGCGCCGGCATGGTCAGGAAGCAGCCTGTACGCGGTGTCGCCCACGGCCAGTGCCGTCACCGCTGCCGCGGCGAGGATGATGTCGGGCCGGGAGAGGCGCACCCGGTTGACGGCCAGCCAGACAAGCACCACGGCTGCCCAGTCGCTGAGCACGGCCAGCCAGCCGTCAACGAACGGGTTGAACCGGCCGCCGTGGAACACCAGGCCGAGGAGGTTGGCGAGCAGCAGCACGGCGATGCCGCCGAACACGACGTAATCGGCGCGGGACAGCCGCGGCCGGGGACGCGGGATGGTCGACACTGACGTCATCGTCGAGTCCCCCCTCCGAGACCAAGTACCTTGCGGACACACTGCCGCGACCTGCTCACTTTACTGGGTTGTGCACCGTCGCCGACCAGCGTCCCACCCCCTGGCCATCGAGCGGGCTAGGCGGCGTCGCCGTCTGCGCCGCTGAGGGAGGCGAATTCGCCTTCGCCAGACGGGTGCGCTCCGGCCGCATCGATCACCCAGGCGTAGTCGAAGGCCCGCTCGCGCCAGCCGGCGTAGCGACCCGAGACACCGCCGTGGCCGGCCGACATCTCGGTCTTCAGCAGCGCATCCGCCCCTACCTCGCGGAGCCTGGCGACCCACTTGGCCGGCTCCACGCAGAGCACCCTGGTGTCGTTGAGGCTGGTGACGGCGAGGATGCGTGGGTAGTGGGTCTGGTGCACGTTCTCCAGCGGCGAGTAGCTCTTCATGTAGGCGTACACCTCGGCGTCGTGCAGCGGGTCGCCCCACTCGTCCCACTCGATCACCGTGAGCGGCAGGCTCGGGTCGAGGATCGAGGTGAGCGGGTCGACGAACGGTACTCCGGCGAGGATTCCGGCGAACAGCGACGGCGCCATGTTCGCTACGGCGCCCATCAGCAGGCCACCGGCGCTGCGGCCCTCGGCGACGAGCTTGTCCGGCGAGGTGTAGCCGCAGTCGATGAGGTGCTCGGCGCAGGCGACGAAGTCAGTGAAGGAGTTGCGCTTCTGGTGGGTCTTGCCGTTTTCGTACCAGAGCCGGCCGAGCTCCCCGCCGCCGCGCACGTGGGCGACCGCGAAGATCATGCCCCGGTCGAGCAGGCTGAGCCTGGAGATGCTGAACGACGGGTCGATGCTGATCTCGTAGGAGCCGTACCCGTAGAGCAGGGTCGGCGCCGGGATACCGGGCTCGACGAGGTCTTTGCGGTAGACGATGGAGATGGGCACCCGGGTGCCGTCGGCGGCCACGGCCCACTCGCGGCGCTGCTCGAACAGGGTCGGGTCGTAGTGGCCGAGCACCGGCTGCTGCTTGAGCAGGCGCAGCTCGCCGGTGGCGACCACGTAGTCGTAGACCGTCGAAGGGGTCACGAAGCTCGTGTAGCCCAGACGGATGGTCGGCTGGTCCCATTCCGGGTTGCCGCCGGTGCCCACCGAGAAGAGCTCCTCGTCGAAGGTGATCTCGGTGAGGCCGCCGCCGCGCTTGGTGGCGTAGGCCACCCGGGTGAGGCCGTCTTTGCGGTACTCGACAACGACGAAGTCGCGGAACGCGTCGACGCTCTCGAGCCGGATGCGCTCGCTGTGCGGCAGGACCACCCGGCCCTCGTCCTGCGGGTCGCCGGCCGGGACGCTGACGAGTTCGAAGTTCACGGCGTTGTGGTTGTGCACGATCAGCAGGCGGTCCTCGCCGTCGATGACGGCGTGCTCCACGTCGTACTCCACGTTGTCGCGCCGTGGCCAGACCACCGTGAACTCGCCGGTGGGGTCGGCGGCGTCGAGGAGGAAGGTCTCGCTGGTGACGCTGGAGCCGGCTTCGATCATGAGGTAGCGGTTGCTGCGCGAGCGGCCGACGCCCACCCAGAATCGTTCGTCGGGTTCGGTGAACACCGTCACGTCTGCCTCGACCGGGGTGCCGACTTCGTGGCGCCAGACGGTATCGGGGCGCCATGCGTCGTCGACGGTCGTGTAGAACACGTAGCGACCGCTCGGGTCGAAGAGGGCGCCGGCGCTGGTGTTCGGGATTTCGTCGGGCAGGTTCGCGCCGGTCGCGATGGTGCGGATCCGCACCGTGTAGCGCTCGTCGCCCTCGACGTCGACGGCGTAGAGCAGCGTGGTGCCGTCGTCGCTCACGTCGAAGCTGCCGAGGGAGTAGAAGTCGTGCTCAGCGGCCTCGGCGTTGTCATCGAGCAGCACCTGCTCGCCGGGCAGGCCGGGGGCGGATTCGCCCGCATTCGTTCCGGTGGCCGGTTCGATCACCGGGGGAGTCCAGTCGTCCGGGCCGCTGATGGGCGCGCGGCAGTGGATGCCGTACTCCTGCCCCTCCACCGAGCGGGTGTAGTGCCACCACTGCCCGCGGCGAACCGGAACGCTGAGGTCGGTCTCCTGGGTGCGGTCCTTGATCTCCTCGAAGATCTGCTCCTGCAGCAGCTCCAGGTGGCTGGTGCGGGCATCCGTGTAGGCGTTCTCGGCCGTGAGGTGCGCGGTGACCTCCGGGGTGTCCTTGTCGCGCATCCACTCGTAGTTGTCGACGAACACATCGTTGTGGTGGATGCGCCGCGTGGGCTTCCGGGCGGCGACGGGAGGAAGGTTCATGACTTCAGCGTAGCCATCTCGTCCGACCGTGTCCCGTGTGGCTCCGTGCAGTGGCGCATCCCGGTTTGGGGGGTGATCCGGGCCGGCTGCGCGCCGAAGCATAGGCCTAGGGTGTGGATTGGAGTGGACGAGCCAATGAAAGGCCTGGGGGATATGCGCGCACCGAATCGGATGACAGCGGCTACGCATCGTGCCGTGGCGGCAGGCACACTACTGGTTTTGCTGACGGGATGCTCCGGTGGCTCGCAACCGTCGGAACCGTCGTCGTCGGCCGCGCCAACCGCCCTGAAACAGGAAGCGGAAGTTCTCGCGCCCCTCGACTGCCCGGCCGTGGTGCCGGCCGCGGCTGTCGCCGGCATCCTGGGCGTGCCCGTCGAGGATCTGGCCCAGGTCTACCCCGACCCGTCGACGGGCGGCGCGTCCCCGAACAGTGAGGCCGTGGCGATCGTGATGGCGGCTGCCGCACGAGAGGCGTCGGGCGAGCAATCGTGCGGGTACTGGGCGGCAGCCGGTACGGATGACGAGTCCTCGGTGCGTGTCTCGGTCCTGCCCGGCAGCGCGAGGTATTTCGCTCTCACCGAGCCCGACCCGAACGACGGCCACCCCATGCTCCCGGTGGGCCTCGGTGACGCGGCGTTCTTCGCCTGTCGGGGTGGCGAGTGGGACGGGTGCCGGGCGCAGATATTGGTCGGTGAGAACTGGCTCTCGGTCTCTGTCGCCAAGCAGGAGCCCGATGAGGCGGAATTCCTGGCCTACGCGGGCACCCTGGCCGATGCCGTCGCCGAGGTGACACTGACCAGTCCGCCGATCGCGCCCCGGGTAGAGTGCGCGGCGCTGCTCAGCCCGTTCGACCTGACCGAGTCAGGTCACCTCATCGATGCGGGCGGAGGTGACATCACGCCGGTTGGCAGCGGTAATTTCCGATTCGAGGTCCCGGCGTATCTCGCCGGCCTGGTGGATTGCTCGTGGGGCTCCGACCAGGGCGCCGGCGGGGACCGGGTACACCTCACGGTGCTGCCCGCCGCGCAGAGCGCCTGGAGTCAAGCGTCGATCGCGAGCCTGAATTCGTCGATTCCGGTGCAGCCCGTCGACCTGTCGCACGACGCGGATGCTCGGTGGCCTGACGCGGGAATCGAGGCTTTGTCGGGCTGCTCCGACCACGACTGCCAGGTGACCGTGCTTGCGGATGGTGTCTGGCTCACCGTGACCACCACGGGCCCGGCAGGCCTTGCGGATGCCACGGCGCTCGCGGTGAAAGCTTTCGCGCGCTACGCGGCGGCTGTGTAAGAGCTGGCCGAGCGCCTCCGGCTGGCAGCTTCCCCTCTACGGCGAAAGAACTTCTGGAAGTGTCATTAAATATAGTGACATTTTCTCGCATAAAGGTTCGATTCGTGAGAGAATGGGGTTATGGATGACGAGCTAGTGGGCTCCACCGCACCGACGGGAACTCCTCCCGCCGGGTCGAATCTCCATGATTGGAACACCGCCCTGGCCGGCCCGGCGCCGGATGCTTCCGGCAGTGCTGCCGCCGGCTCGGATGCCGCCAGCCTCAGTGGCAGTACTGACACTGTGACGACAGGCGCAGGCCCCTCTGGCAGGCCGCGTCGCGGCCGGGGTGAGGGGAAGCCCGAGTGGCGGGATCCGGCCGAACTGCCCGGGGTGCAGCGTGCTCACACCGGGCCGTTCGGCGAGAAACTTCAGGCCTTGGATGACGCGGCGCGCACGGTGCGGGCGGTGATGGATTCCATCGACGTGAACGCGTTGAGCGACCCGGAGGTGGTGGCGTTGACGCAGATGGTGGAGCGCACCGGCCGGCCGGTGGATGCCGCCCGGGTCAGCACCGCGACCGTGGTCGGGTACCGGTCCCGGTCTGCGTTGGGCCGGGAATCCCTGGCCTGGCGGTTTGGGGCGACGCATCAGAACGATCTGTTGATCCGGTTGACGGGCACGTCGGTGCCGGAGATGAAGCGCCGGGTGGCGCTGGGTGAGAAGGTGGCCCCGCGGGCGTGGAGCGGGGCGGTGTTGGAGCCGGTGTTCCCGTTCGTGGCCGCGGCGATGGCCGCTGGCGAGCTCGGTATCGACGCGGCGGAGAACATCGTGACGGGCCTGGCCGACTACAAGGTGCACGGCCGTTTCGACGCGAACCAGACCCAGGTCGATGGCGGGGAGGCCGCCCTGGTGGAATCGGCGACCGGATCGGTGTTCGGCCGGACCCGCGGCCCGAACGACCCTGGCAGCGAGAGCGACGGCGATACCGGCGCCGGTACCGACACCGACGTTGTCTGTACCGGACCGATCAAACGCTTGGGCGCCTCGGTCGGGTTCACCTTCCCGGCGGACCGGATCCGGGAGATGGCCGCGACGTGGCAGGCGGTGCTGAATCCCGACGGGGCCGCCCCGAACGATGCGGTTTTTGAGGCGAAGTCCACGTTCTCGTT
>NZ_PJJP01000003.1 GCF_002929555.1 Cryobacterium sp. N22 | reverse complement strand
GTCGGCGCGTTTCTGGCCGCCGTCGCGTTCGTCGAGGATCTCGCCGGGCACGAGTTCGCCGGCCTCGATGCGCTGCTGCTCTTCCGCGGACGGGAACGCCGGTGCGCGGCGCGCGGACAGGAAGGAGTCGAACAGTGTCTGCATGATGCCCTTGAGCTCCGGCGTCACCCCACCGCGCAGCGGGTGCAGCCCCTGGGTGAGCTTGCCGAACGAGAACGTGGACTTCGCCTCAAAAACCGCATCGTTCGGGGCGGCCCCGTCGGGATTCAGCACCGCCTGCCACGTCGCGGCCATCTCCCGGATCCGGTCCGCCGGGAAGGTGAACCCGGCCGAGGCGCCCAAGCGTTTGATCGGTCCGGTGCAGACAACGTCGGTGTCGGTACCGGCGCCGGTATCGCCGTCGCTCTCGCTGCCAGGGTCGTTCGGGCCGCGGGTCCGGCCGAACACCGATCCGGTCGCCGATTCCACCAGGGCGGCCTCCCCGCCATCGACCTGGGTCTGGTTCGCGTCGAAACGGCCGTGCACCTTGTAGTCGGCCAGGCCCGTCACGATGGCCTCGGCCGCGTCGATACCGATCTCGCCCGCGGCCATCGCCGCGGCCACGAACGGGAACACCGGCTCCAACACCGCCCCGCTCCACGCCCGCGGCGCCACCTTCTCACCCAGCGCCACCCGGCGTTTCATCTCCGGCACCGACGTGCCCGTCAACCGGATCAACAGATCGTTCTGATGCGTCGCCCCAAACCGCCAGGCCAGGGATTCCCGGCCCAACGCAGACCGGGACCGGTACCCGACCACGGTCGCGGTGGCGACCCGGGCGGCATCCACCGGCCGGCCGGTGCGCTCCACCATCTGCGTCAACGCCACCACCTCCGGGTCGCTCAACGCGTTCACGTCGATGGAATCCATCACCGCCCGCACCGTGCGCGCCGCGTCATCCAGGGCCTGCAGTTTCTCGCCGAACAGCCCGGTGTGAGCACGCTGCACCCCGGGCAGCTCGGCCGGATCCCGCCACTCGGGCTTCGGCTTAGACAGGCGAGGGCCCGCCCGGCCGGCGTGGCCCGCGGCTGAACCACGGCCGCGAGTTGGGCCCGGAGCGCCGTCGGCGGGGCCGGATTCGGCGTCGGTGGTGCTCCTTAGGCTGGGGGCGTCAAGGCCGGCACCATCCGAAAAGGCAACCGCATCCGGCGCCGGAGCAGCCAGGGCGGTGTTCCAGTCATGGAGATTCGGCCCGGTGGGAGGAGTTCCCGTCGGTGCGGTGGAGCCAACCAGCTCGTCATCCATAACCCCATTCTCTCACAAATCGGAGGTATATGCGAGGAAGTGTCAACATTTCACGAGTGAATATCGTAACTTTTTTCACCCTGATGACGGCGGCTCACGGGGTCTCGACAAGCTCGACCAACGAGTTGGGTGCGTTCCTTGGGGACGGCTCACGGGGTCTCGACAAGCTCGACCAACGAGTTAGGTGCGTTCCTTGGGGACGGCTCACG
>NZ_PJJP01000030.1 GCF_002929555.1 Cryobacterium sp. N22 | reverse complement strand
GCCGCGCGGGCCGCGCACGCCGGTGACAGCGTGGCCGACGCCATCGCCGCGGCCGCTCCCGCGACCGGTCTGCTCGGCGACGCCTGGCGGGCACTCGCCGCGGCCTGGGACGTCGCCACCCAGGCCGGCGCGCCGCTCTCCGGCTGCCTGCGCGACCTGGCCGCCGCGTTCCGCGACCTCGGCCAGCTGCACCGCGACCTGACCGTGGCCCTGACCGGGCCGCGAGCCACCGCACGGATGGTGCTGGTGCTGCCGCTGGTGGCGCTGCTGTTCGGTGCGCTGCTGGGTTTCGACACCCTGCACACGCTGCTGTTCACCGGCCCGGGCCTCGCCTGCCTCGCCACGGGCTCCCTGTTGATGCTGGTAGCGGCCCGCTGGAACCGGCGCCTGGTCTCGGCCGCGCTGGTGCAGGGAGCCGCTCCCGGCCTCGAACTCGACCTCACCGCCATCGGTATGGCCGGGGGAGGCTCGCTCGACCGGGCCCGCGACACGGCCCGGCGCAGCGCCGAACGCTTCGGCCTGCGCCCGCCGGGCACGGCGCCCACGCCCGCCGACGCCGTCATCGACAGGGTGCTCGACCTGTCGGCGCGGGCCGGTGTTCCGGCCGGGGAGCTGCTGCGCAGCGAGGCCGACCAGGCCCGCCGGGATGCCCGCAGCGCCGGCCACCAGCGCGCCGAAACCCTCGCGGTGACCCTGATGATCCCCCTCGGCGTCTGCGTGCTGCCGGCGTTCATGCTCGTCGGCGTCGCCCCGCTGCTGCTCAGCGTGCTCTCCTCCACACTCGGCAGCTTCGAATGACGGTGCTCGTTTGTTCCACCGAGGAGCGGAGCGGGCCTGCCCAATCGCGACCCCGCGTTCCGCGAAAGCGGCCCAGTGGCTGCTTCAGCTCGGTGAGGCAACCACGGGGCCGCTCTCGCGAGCTTCACGAGGCAATCGTGGACGGATTGGCACCGCTGGCGTCCCCACGGGCCTGTCGAAACACCATCCCTACGGAGTTGAGTGCGGCAGCGGGGGATACCCAGTTGCGGTCGGCGTGATGCGCAGGGTGTGCTCGTGGGTGGCCGCATCGGTCATGCCAAAGCTGCCGCCGTACTTGTGCAGGTACGCGCTGTCGATCTCCGCGTGCACGGGGTCGATCGGGTCGAGGTGCGAGAAGATCGCCGGCCACTCCTGATCCTCGACGCGGACGATCCCACCGCCAGCATCGCGCGCCCGGGGGAACCACTTGCTCAGTCCGCCGTACCCCGCGCCTGACCGCACGTACACGTCGGCGCCGACCCGCACCATCCATACGGTGACAAAAGAGCGGATGCTGCCGTCCGGGCGCCGGGAGGCGATCTGCAGCTCGTGTGCACGATCGACGAGACCGAGCTCGCTGTTCGACCACGGTCGTGTTGGGTCACTCACCCGACTGCCTCCTCGCTCACCGATGGTCCTCCTCCACAGTCTGCCGTTTCGACCGACTGTGCACCGACAGGCTGCCGCCGGTGATGCCCCCGGTGTCGCCCGGACAAGCTGGCAGCACTCGAGCCGCCGCTTACACCGCGTCTTGCACGCGAAAGGAGATCCACCATGACCACCCTCACCAGCCCGCCCGCCCCGCCGGCAGAGCGCAACGCCCAAGACGACGAGAACACCAGAAGCGCGGCGGCCGCCGCTCCGGCACGGCACAATCCCAGCCCGGCAACCGGAATACGCAAGGGACTCGTGCGCACCCGGACGGTGCGGTCCAACAGCATGCGCGCCCTCCTGCGCATGCGCGAGGACCGCGGGGCGGCCACCGCCGAGTACATCGTGGCCACAATGGCTGCCGTCGGGTTTGCCGGCCTGCTCATCGTCATACTGCGCGGCGACGAGGTGCGGGGCATCCTCACCGAACTGGTGCGCAGTGCGCTCACCGTGGGCTGAGCGCACGGGTGCCGTGGCGTCGCTCGCGGACCGGCCGCATCGCGATCGGGGCAGCGTCACGGCCGAGTTCGCCGCCGCGCTTCCCGCGGTGCTGGTGGTGCTGGCCTGTTGCCTGGGCGCCGTGCAGGTGGTGGGTCAGCAGGTGCGCCTGACGGATGCCGCCGCCGACGTGGCCCGGCTACTGGCCCGCGGTGACGGTGCCGGCCCGGCATCCGGGCTGCTGGCCGCGGTGGCGCCCGGCACGGCGCTCGCCGAGGAACGCCAAGGGGAGTTCGTCTGCGCCCGGCTCACTGCTCCGAGCGCTTTCGCGCCGTTCGCCGCAGCGGGCCTCACCCTCGCCGCGCGGTCCTGCGCCCTCGCCAGCGACACCGCGAGCGCCGACCCGTGACGCGCCGAGTCATCCTCAGGCCCGCCTCGGACGGTGAGCGTGGATCCGGTTCGGTGCTCGCGGTCGCGCTGCTCGGCGCGCTGTTCACGCTGACTGCGGTGCTCGTGCCGGTGCTGGCCCTGCTGCCGGTCGGCCAGGCCGTGCAGGGTGCGGCGGATGCGGCGGCGCTCGCCGCCGCTGATGTCGCCTCCGGCCTCATGCCGGGGGTGCCTTGCGCCACGGCGGCGCGGGCGGCGGAGCTGAACGGGGCCCGCCTGACGGCCTGCTCGGTGGACGGCCCGAACGCCACCGTCGCGGTGTCCCGCACGGTGGGCGGATTCCCGATCGGTTCCCGGGCGCGGGCCGGCCCGGCGCCGTAGCGCCGGCCAATCCCAGTCGCCGGGCTAGGTCGTCGCCGGGGGAGCGTCGAAGAGCGCCTCAAGGTAGCGGTAGTCCACGGCGGAGGGCTGGTCGGGATGCTCGGTGGAATCGAACTCGAGACCGGCGGCGCGGGCATAGAGGTACCGCTTGCCGGTTGCGTCGGCGGGTATCTCGAGCCGCGGCCGGGGATCCCCGGATTCGAGGAACTCGGTGGTGACGGTTTTTCCTTCGAGGGGGCCGTCCGTCAGTTTCGCGGTGTACGTGCCCTGCGCTGCAGTAACCATGTCTCTATTGTGCGGCTGTGCTCCACGGAGGCAACCCCCAATCCGCAAACCGCGTCCCGCCGGCCGCGTGTCGGTCGACTCTGCCGCGAATTCCGCGAACACATGTGCACACTCGTTTCAGCCTTGCCCTGCGCCGTGGGCGAGCTACCGTGGAGTCAATTCGGGGCACTCCCGCGCCGTCACGGTCGGCGCGCACTCGATTCCTGTGTGTATGGTGTGGCTTGGTCGTTTCACAGACCGTTACCTATAAAGAGGAGTCTGGTGCCAGGCACTAAGAAGCTGGTCATTGTCGAGTCGCCGACCAAGATGAAGTCGATCGCCGCCTATCTGGGCGACGGATACGAGGTTTTGTCGTCGGTCGGGCACATCCGAGACCTGATTGAGCCCAAGAACCTGCCGCCGGAACTCAAGAAGGGCCCGCTCGGCAAGTTCTCCGTCGACGTCGACAACGGCTTCGAACCGTACTACGTGGTCTCCGACGCGAAGAAGAAAACCGTCAGCGACCTCAAGCGGGCGCTGAAGAACGCCGACGAACTCCTCCTCGCAACTGATGAGGACCGCGAAGGCGAGGCCATCGCGTGGCACCTGTTGCAGGTCCTGCAGCCCAAGGTTCCGGTCAAGCGGATGGTGTTCCACGAGATCACCAAGGACGCCATCATCGCGGCCACCCAGAACACCCGCGACCTCGACACCGCCCTCGTCGACGCGCAGGAGACCCGGCGCATCCTGGACCGCATCTACGGCTACGAGATCTCGCCCGTACTCTGGCGCAAGGTGGGCCCCGGCCTGTCCGCCGGCCGCGTGCAGTCCGCCGCCACCCGCCTCGTCGTCGACCGCGAACGCGAACGCCTCGCGTTCGTGTCCGCCGGCTACTGGGACCTCATCGCCCAGCTCGTTCCCGGCGCCTCCGCCGAGAACGGCTTCCAGGCCAAGCTCGTGCGTCTCGGCGGCGAGCGCATCGCCACCGGCAGCGACTTCGACGACACCGGCAAGCTCAAGCCCAAGGTCGTCGCGGCCACCCTCGACGAGGCATCCGCCCTCGCCCTGGCCGACGCCCTCAAGGTGCCCGGCGTGCCGATCACGGTCACCAAGGTCGCCTCCAAGCCCTACCGCCGCAGCCCCGCCGCACCGTTCACCACCTCGACCCTGCAGCAGGAGGCCGCGCGGAAGCTGCGCTTCACCGCCCGGCAGACCATGAGCGTGGCGCAGTCGCTGTACGAAAACGGGTACATCACCTATATGCGTACCGACTCGCCGTCGCTGTCGCAGCAGGCGATCACCGCCGCACGTAAGCAGGCCGCGTCGCTGTACGGCGCCGAGACCGTGCCGAGCAGCCCCCGCCTGTACAAGGGCAAGAGCAAGAACGCGCAGGAGGCCCACGAGGCCATCCGCCCGTCCGGCGACACCTTCCGTACCCCGTCGTCGCTGTCCGGCTCCCTGCGCGGCAACGACTTCAAGCTGTACGACCTGATCTGGAAGCGCACCGTCGCCAGCCAGATGGCGGATGCGACCGGTTCGACCGCGTCGGTGACCATCGCCGCGGGCCCCACCGGCCAGGCCGCGCACCCCGCCGCCTCCGACGCGCTCGCCGAATTCGCCGCCAGCGGCACCGTGATCACCTTCCGCGGCTTCATGCTCGCGTACGAGGAGTCCAGGGACGAGGAGCGCAACGCGCCCACCGACCCCACCGAGTCCAAGCTGCCGCCGCTGGAGGAGGGCCAGACACTGACCCTCGTCGAGGTGGAGGCCAAGGGCCACGAAACCACCCCGGCCGCCCGGTACACCGAGGCCAGCCTGGTGAAGAAACTCGAAGAGCTCGGCATCGGCCGTCCCTCCACCTACGCGTCGATCATCTCCACCATCACCGACCGTGGTTACGTCACCCCGCGCGGGCAGGCCCTGATCCCCAACTGGATCGCCTTCTCCGTGGTGCGACTGCTCGAGGAGTTCTTCACCGACCTGGTGGAATACGACTTCACCGCCGAAATGGAAGACGACCTCGACCGCATCGCCGGCGGCACCGCCGACCGGGTGGACTGGCTGACGAGCTTCTACTTCGGTTCCGAGAAGCACCGGGGCCTGCGCCAGGTCGTCGACAACCTCGGTGAGATCGACGCCCGTTCGATCAACTCGATCCACATCGTCGATGACATCACTCTGCGCATCGGCAAGTACGGCCCCTACCTCGAGGTCGCCGACCCCACCGCCGACCCGGATGCCACGCCCCGCCGGGTGAACATCCCGCCGGACCTGGCGCCCGATGAACTCACCCCGGCCAAGGCCCGCGAACTCGTGGATGCCCCGGTCGTCACCGACCGTGTCATCGGCGTGAACCCGGACAACGGCAAGGAGATCGTCGCCAAGGACGGCCGGTTCGGCCCGTACGTGACCGAGCTGGAGCCGCCGGCGGACACCGACGGTCCCGGCGAGTCCATCGACCCGCTCACCGGCGAGGTCACCTCGCTGGCCGACGCCGGCGCTCCGGCCGCAGCGGCCGGCGCCGCCCCGGCCAAGCCCAAGCGCAAGACCCCGGCCAAGAAGGCCGCCGCCGCGGTGAAGCCGCGCACGGCGTCGCTGTTCAAGTCAATGGACCTGGCCACCGTAGACCTCGACACCGCGCTGGCGCTGCTGAACCTGCCGCGCGTGGTGGGCCTGGACCCCGAGACGCAGACCGAGATCCTCGCCCAGAACGGCAAGTTCGGCCCGTACCTCAAGAAGGGCGTCGACACTCGGTCGCTCACCAGCGAAGACCAGATCTTCGAGATCGACCTGGCCGGTGCCGTCGAGCTGTACGCGCAGCCCAAGTACGGCGCCCGTCGTGCCTCGAGCGCGCTCAAGGACTTCGAAGAGCCCGACCCGGAGAGCGGCAAGGCCATCAAGATCAAGGACGGCCGGTTCGGCGCCTACGTGACGGATGGCATCACCAACGCCACCATCCCCAAGGCCGAGAGTGTCGAAGAGGTCGACTACGAGCGCGCCGTGCAGTTGCTCGCCGACAAGCGGGCCAAGGGTCCCGCGGTCAAGAAGTCGCCGGCCAAGAAGGCTCCCGCCAAGAAGCCGGCTGCCAAGAAGCCCGCCGCGAAGAAGGCTCCGGTGAAGAAGGCCGGCGCCACCACGAAGACCGCCGCCAAGCGGGCCCCGGCCAAGAAGACCGGCACGTCAACGGCCACCCCGGGTGTGCGCGCCGAGCGCACCCCGGAGCAGAAGGCCGCCACGGCCGCGAAGGCCGCAGCCACCCGGGCGGCCACCGCGGCCGCGAAGGCAGCCCAGGCGGCCGCGCAGTCGTGACGGATGCCGTGACGGATGTTGTCAAGCCCGGCCTGTTCATCACCCTCGAGGGTGGCGACGGGTCGGGCAAGAGCACCCAGGCGCAGCTGCTCGGCGAGTGGCTGCAGGCCCAGGGGCGCACCGTGGTGCGCACCCGCGAGCCCGGCGGCACCGAGGTGGGCGTCGCCATCCGCGAGATCGTGCTGCACCACCGCGGTGAGGTCTCGCCCCGCGCGGAGGCCCTGCTCTACGCCGCCGACCGGGCCCAGCACATCGGCACCCTGGTGCGCCCGGCGCTGGCCCGCGGCGAGATCGTCATCCAGGATCGCTACCTCGACTCCTCCGTCGCCTACCAGGGCGCCGGTCGGGTCCTCGGCGGCACCGAGGTGCGCGACCTCTCGCTCTGGGCGGTCGAAGGCCTGCTGCCCCACCTCACCCTGCTGCTCGACCTCGACGAGACCGCCGCCCGCGGCCGCCTCGACGCCGCCAACAAGGTCTTCGACCGGCTCGAGGCCGAGAAAGGCGAGTTCCACGCCCGCGTGCGCGCCGCGTTCCTCGACCTCGCCGCCGCCGAGCCCGACCGCTTCCTGGTGCTGGATGCGTCGCTGCCGGTCGACGAGCTCGCCGCGCTCATCCGCACCCGCGTCGCCGCCCTGATTTAGGGCGTCCCGCAGCGCACATCCTCCCGCGAGCCCCGAGTTGCCGCAAAACACCCCTGGCCTCGCCGGGAACGGGCATGATGCGGCAAGTCGAGAGGTCCAGCATCCGCGACTTTGCGGCACGTCGACGGATGTGCCGTGCCGTGAGATGACACTTGATGCCCGCTGGTCGGCATCCAGTGCGCCCCAACTGGCAACTCGGCGGGTGGTGAGGCAACCGCACCCGGCTGTCACCGGCTCCGGGTAGCCTTGATGAATGGCAGTGTGGGACGACCTGACGGGTCAAGCAGATGCGATCGCCATCTTCCGTGCAGCCGCAGAGCGCCCGGGAACGGTCGCCACACTGGAGCGCCCCGACACCGCCCCGGATGCCGCCGCCACCGGCACGACCAGCGCCGCCGCCCGCAGCATCTCCTCCTCGATGACCCACGCCTGGCTGATCACCGGCCCGCCCGGCTCCGGCCGCTCCAACCTCGCGTTCGCGTTCGCGACGGCGTTGCTCAGCCCCGGCACGCCGCAGGGCGACGAGTCCACCCAGAAGCTCGTCGACGCCCGCACCCACCCCGACCTCACCGTGCTCAGCACCGAGGGCGTGATCATCAAGATGGACTCCGTCAAGGAGGCCGTGGCGCGCTCGCAGTACTCCCCGTCGGTGGGCCGGTACCGCGTGGTTGTCGTCGAAGACGCCGACCGCATGGTGGAGCGCACCTCCAACGTGCTGCTCAAGGCGCTCGAGGAACCGCCGGAACGCACGGTGTGGATCCTCTGCGCCCCCAGTGAGGCCGACCTGTTGCCCACCATCCGCTCCCGGGTGCGCACCGTGCGACTGCGGGTGCCGAGCATCGACGCCGTGGCCGAGCTGCTCATCCGTCGCACCGGCGTGGAGCCGGCCGTCGCCGAACGGGCCGCCCGTGAGGCGCAGAGCCACATCGGCATGGCCCTGCGGCTCGCCACCAACGCCGAGGCGCGCGCCCGCCGCGAGGAGACCCTCCGCGCCGCCCTCGGTCTCACCGGGGTGTCCACCGCGGTGAACGCCGCCGCCCGGCTGCTGGCCATCGCCGGTGACGACGCCAAGGCGATCACCATCGAGCGGGATGCCGCCGAACGCGAGGGCGTGTTGCGCTCGCTCGGCGTGGAACCCGGCCAGTCGGTGCCGCCCGCGCTGCGCAGCCAGATCAAGAACCTCGAAGACGACCAGAAACGCCGCGCCACCCGCAGTCTGCGCGACGGCATCGACCGCATCCTGGTGGACCTCACCTCGCTGTACCGCGACGTGATGATGATGCAGCTGGGCCGGGACAGCACCATCATCAACCTCGAGCTGCTGCCCGAACTGCGGCGGGCCGCCGGGGCCTGCCCGCCGGCGACCACCGTGGCGACGATGGATGCGATTACCCTGGCCCGGCAGAGAATTGAAGCCAACGTGGCACCGGCGCTGGCCCTCGAGGCCATGCTGGTGTCGATGATCCGACGGTGACGGCAGCCGTCGTAATGCACAGGATTCACCAGAGAAGAGGAACCCAGTGACCCAGCGCTCTCGCGTATTCACGACCATGGCGGCCGCGGTGGCAGTGACGCTCGGCCTGACTGGTTGTGTGCCGTGGTTCATGCCCCAGTCCGCGCCGGCCACCTCCACGCCCACCGGCGAAAAGGTCGACGCGCCGCTCGAACCCTTCTACAGCCAGGTGTTGGCGTGGTCCGACTGCGACGACGGCATGCAGTGCAGCACGGTGTCGGCTCCGCTGGACTGGGAGGACCCGGCCGCCGGCTCGGTCGACCTCGCCCTGGTGCGCCAGCCCGCCACCGGCGACCGGCTCGGGTCGCTGCTGCTCAACCCCGGCGGTCCCGGCGGGTCCGGCTACGAATTCGTCAAGGCATCCGTCGACTACGCCACCGATGCGGCCCTGCAGGAACGCTACGACATCGTCGGGTTCGACCCGCGCGGGGTCGGCAAGTCCTCGGCCGTGTCCTGCTACGAACCCGCGCAGATGGACGAGTACCTGTACGGTCTCGCCGACGCCGAGCGCGGCAGCGACGCCTGGGTGCAGGAGCTGGAGGCCAGCGCCACCGACTTCGCCGCATCCTGCAGCGAGGAGACCGGGGCCCTGCTCGGCCAGGTCGACACCCGCAGCGCCGCCCGCGACCTCGACCTGATGCGCGCGGTGCTCGGCGACACCGAACTCAACTACCTGGGCTTCTCCTACGGCACCTTCCTCGGCGCCACCTACGCCGAGCTGTACCCCGACAAGGTCGGCCGGCTCGTGCTCGACGGCGCCCTCGACCCGTCCACCAGCAACTTCGAGGTGACCAGCACCCAGGCGCTGGGCTTCGAGAACGCCCTGCGCGCCTACCTCACCGACTGCCTGGCGGGCTCGGCCTGCCCGTTCGACGGCACCGTCGACGATGCCATGGCCACGATTTCGGCGTTGTTGGCGTCGGTGGATGCCAGCCCGATCACCGCCACCGACGGCCGCCAGCTCGGCGCGAACGCGTTGCTCACCGCGATCATCTACCCGCTCTACCAGGCGACGGCGTGGACCAGCCTCAGCGACATGTTCGAGGGTGTGCTGCAGGGCAGCGCCGACGGGGCCATGCAGTTCGCGGACGGCTACAACGGCCGCAACCCCGACGGCAGCTACCGCGACAATTCCACCGAGGCATTCACGGCGATCAACTGCCTGGACTACGCCTACAACGATGACCTCACCGCGATGCGGGCCGAGGCCGTTGAGATCGAGAAGATCGCCCCCACCATCGGCAAGTACATGGCCTACGGCGACATCTCCTGCTCCAGCTGGCCACACACCTTCGCCGGGGAACGCCAGGCGATCCACGCCACCGGCGCGGCCCCGATCCTCGTTGTGGGCACCACGAACGACCCGGCCACCCCCTACGTGTGGGCGCAGAACCTGGCCGAGCAGCTCGACAGCGGCCAGCTCGTCACCTACGAGGGCGAGGGCCACACCGCCTACAACAAGTCCAATTCCTGCGTCAACGACGCCGTCGACAGATACCTGATCGACGGCACCGTGCCCGCGGCCGACCCGATGTGTTGAGTCATGGCCGCTGCCCCTGACGAACCAGGCCTGCGCGAGCGCAAGCGCCGGGCCACCCGCCGGGAAATTCAGCGCGCCGTGCTCACCCTCTGCGCCGAGCGGAGCATCGACAAGGTGACCGTCGAGGAGATCAGCCGGTTCGCCGAGATCTCGCCGCGCACCTTCTTCAACTACTTCGCCTCCAAGGACTCCGCCCTGGTCGGCGACGAGCTGGAGTTGGCCTGCGACGACGACATCGAGCGCTTCGTCGCCGGCGGACCCGCCGCTGACGTGATGACCGACCTCGCCGGGCTGATCAGCCGGAGCCTGCAGAACACCGACGGCGACCGGGAGATCCACGAGCTGCGACGCGCGGTGATGAAGGAGAATAGCTACCTCTTCACGATGCGGATGGCCACCCTGCGCAACTTCGAAGTCGGCCTGCAGCACATCGTCGAGCGCCGGCTCGCCGCCGACGCCCCGCACCTCGCCGAGGACCCGCGGGCCCTCGCCCAGCGGTCATTGCTGGTCACGCTGATCGCCATGGCCGCCACCCGACATGCCTGGCGGTGCTGGGCCGAAGCGGATGACTGCACCCCGTTGTCGGCTTGGGTCGCCAAGTCCTTCCGTGACCTGTACACCGTGACCTCCCCGATCGACTAAGCTTGGATGCTGTGTCGCCGCGCGTCTTTCGCAAGGAAGTATTCGGTCTCACGCCGCCTTAGCTCAGTTGGTAGAGCGATTCACTCGTAATGAATAGGTCATCAGTTCGATTCTGATAGGCGGCCCCAGTAAATCACCGGCAGCCAAAGCCATCCCGACTCTAGGTCGACTGGGGCTTGCACCCTATCCCGCGCCGTCTGGCCGACGCCCTCACCACAATTGGGGGGTCGATGTGTCAGGAGGGCCGTGGAAACCTACGTAGATTCGAATGATGAGCAGTAAAGCCTGGCGTTCTGGCCGCAAGCGTGGCCACGCCGAGACCTCGCTCTACGTGCTCGGCTCAGCCTTTCTAGCCGTGGTCGGCGTCGCCGGATACCTGCTCACCGAATCCGCAACCACACCTCAACCCGACCGGTCGGCGCAACCGGCGTCAACGGCATCGGCTGCGCCGGTTCCTACGCCGGTCTCCACGCCGGGGCCGCTGACGATCGTGCGCGATGGCACACCGTTGCGCGTGCTGTTTGCGGGCGATTCGCTCACCGGCAGTTACTTCGCGTCGAGTACTGAGGCTGGATTCCGCAGCCGGGTTGCCACGGCACTGGGCCCGGTCGAGCTGACCACGGCAGAACTGGCCGATCAGACCCTGACCACAGTGAGCCGCATCGTTGATGTGCCCGCAGACCTGGACCTCGCCGTGGTCGAACTCGGCACGAACGACGTTGGCACGAAGACGCCTTTCGACCAATTCACCAGCCAATACCGGGACCTCCTCGGCAAGATCACAACCACGTCCCCTGGTGCAGCATTGATCTGTACCGGAACCTGGCAGGACGCCGGCGAGGCATACGACGCTGTCATCGAGGCGGAGTGCCTCACGGCCGGTGGGCGCTACGTCCCACTGGTGGACATATTCGAAGCGGACGGGACGCGAGGCCCGGCCGGAACGGAAACGCCGTTCGGCGAAAGCGACACGTTCCACCCCAACGACTCGGGGCACCAGCAGATTGCCGACGCGATCCTCGCCGCACTGACCGTTAGCTAGCTCACGGATTGCGGCGCGCCGGATCCGTGCCGGCAGCGCGACGGCTCATGCATCAGGGCCGAAATTGCCCCGCATCTCTGCGCTCCGTGGGGCGACATTTCCCGTATGGAGTGGCACAGGTCGCGGCAGAGCCCTCCTATGTGCGCGCCATGCGCGGTTTCACTCAGCCGGTGTCCGCGATGTCGGGTGAAATTCTGAAGTAGGCTCACATAGGCAATGTAGGGGGATTGATTTGAAGCGACTAGATTCACTCACCGGGGTTCGGATTTTCGCGGCGCTGTTGGTTTTCGGATTCCATAGCGTTGAGTTTTCCAAAGGCAGTGAGCTCGCAGTTTTTGGTGCCGGCATGGTCGGGGTGTCCCTCTTCTACGTGCTCAGTGGATTCGTCATGGCGTGGACTGCCCGCCCGGATGACACTCCAGGCCACTTCTACCGCCGCAGGTTTGCCCGAATCTACCCGTCATACCTGGTCGCCTGGCTGATCGCTCTGGCGATTCTGCTCACGCAGGGCGGGTTCGGCTGGGCTGACCTCGTTCCCTTGACCATGCTCCAGGCCTGGGTCCCGATGGAAGTCGTCTACTTCGCCGGGAGCGCCGTGTTCTGGAGCCTTTCTTGTGAGGCGTTCTTCTACCTCGTGTTCCCGTTCCTGCACCGCCTGATTCATCGGTTGCGCACGCGGTCGCTTGCCCTCGTCGGCGCAGGGGCAGCAGTGGCAAGCATCGGGATCGCGGTTCTTGCCCTGCCGCTTCCCGAGAATGAGTTCACGCGTTGGTTCATCATCATCTTTCCCCCACTCAGGCTCTTGGAGTTCATTGTGGGCGTAGTGCTCGGCCTGCTCTTTAGCCGAGGGCTTCGGTCGCCCATACCCCTCAGCGCGGCCGTGGCTCTTGCGGCTGCAGGGATTTACGTGTCCTCCATTGCGCCGTACTCCCTCTCCCGGTTTGCGGTGACGCTCATTCCATTCGTCATCCTTGTCGCTTCCCTCGCCACGTCCGACCTGCGCGACAAGCCGAGCATCTTCCGCTGGAAGCCCATAGTCGCGCTGGGGAATTGGTCCTATGCGTTCTATCTGCTCCACGCAATGGTCCTGGCTGCCGCATTCGCCGTCTTCACGAAGACGGGGATTCATAGTGAAGGAACCCCCAGCCTGATCGTGTGGGTCGAGTTGCTTGCCGCACTCGCGGCTTCAACTTTTGCCGCGTGGCTGCTTCACACCTTCGTTGAGCTCCCGATGGCGGAAAGGTTGAGGCCGAAGGCGAGCGGACGGCGATTGGCCGACGATCCGGTGCTGGTCGACGCCGCGCCGCAGGCGTAGGGCCGAAGCAGACAGCGCGATAGGGTCGAAGCGTGCCTGACTGGACCGAACACGTGATCTGGTGGCACGTGTACCCGCTCGGCTTCGTCGGCGCGGACACGACCGGCGCCGAGCAAACGCCCACGCATCGGCTGCGGCAGATCGAGTCCTGGCTGGACTACCTGCTCGACCTCGGCGCCAACGGGCTCGCCCTCGGTCCGGTCTTCGCCTCCCGCACCCACGGCTACGACACGACCGACTATTTCGAGGTCGACCCGCGGCTCGGCGACACCGCCGACCTCGAGCACCTGATCATCGAGTGCCACCGGCGCGGCATCCGGGTGATGCTCGACGGCGTGTTCAACCACGTGGGTCGCGACTTCGCTCCACTGGTCACCGCCCTCGCCGACCCGGCCGCGGCTCAGAACGCCCTGTTCCGCCGCACGCCGGCGGGCGAGCTGGCGGGCTTCGAGGGACACGATGCCCTGGTGACGCTCGACCACGACAACCCGGCCGTCGCCGAGCTCGTCGTCGGCGTGATGACCCACTGGCTGGACCGGGGGATCGACGCCTGGCGCCTCGACGCCGCCTACGCGATGCCCGCCGCCTTCTGGGCGGACGTGCTGCCGCGGGTACGCGACCGGCACCCGGAGCTGTACGTGATGGGCGAGGTGCTGCACGGCGACTACGCCGGCTTCGTCGCCGCATCCGGTGTGGACAGCGTCACCCAGTACGAACTCTGGCAGGCGATCTGGCACGCGCTGGACGAGCGCAATTTCTTCGAACTGGACTGGGCGCTCACCCGGCATACCGCGTTCCTCGGCTCGTTCGTGCCATACACCTTCGTCGGCAACCACGACGTGACCCGGCTGGCCAGCCAGATCTCCGACGAGCGCCACCACCCGCACGCCCTGGTGCTGCTGCTCACCCTGGGCGGCACCCCGGCGATTTACTACGGCGACGAGCGCGGGCTGCGAGCCATCAAGGAGCAGCGCGCCGGCGGCGACGACGCTATCCGGCCCGCCTACCCGGCGAGCCCCGCCGACCTTGACCCGGCCGCCGGTGCGGAAACGTTCGTGCTGCACCAGGAGCTGATCGGCCTGCGCCGCCGGCACCCGTGGCTGCACACGGCCACGAGCCGGCCGCTCACCCTGACCAACACCGGCTACGTCATCGAGGTCACCGGCGGCATCCACCGCCTGGTCGTCGCGCTCAACCTCGGCGACGAGGCCCTGCCGGTCGACACGGATGCCGTCCAGCGGCTGGCCGGCACGGCCGAGATGCGCCCCGCCGGTTTCACGGTGCCGGCGCACGGCTGGGCGATCTTCGGCTGAGTTCGGCGCCGGCTGTTGCGCGTGATTGACTTTGGTATGGCTGACACAGGGCGCGAACGGGTTGAAACGGATGCGCGGGCGCGCGGACTCGACATCAACATCGTCGAGCGCCCCGCCGCCGACAGCCTCGAGAGCGCCGCCCGGCTGCTGGGTCTGGAGCCGGCCGGCATCGTGAAATCGCTCGTGGTGAAACGCCACGACGGCGACTACATCTTCGTGCTGGTGCCCGGCGACCGGCAGATCAGCTGGGCGAAGCTGCGCGCCTTGGTGGGCGTGAACAAGCTCTCGCTGCCGCACGAAGACCTCGCCCTGGCCGCGACCGGGTATGCGCGGGGCACCATCACGCCGCTGGGCAGCAGCACCGCCTGGCCGGTCTTCGCCGACGAGCGGATGCGCGGAGGGCGGGTGGCGATGGGTGCGGGGGAGCACGGTTACTCGGCGTTCGTCGACGCCGACGCCCTGATCAATGCCTACGGGGCCACGGTCGCCGACATCACCGACGAGATCAAGCCGCGCTCGTAGACGCGTGTTCGTGGTTCGCGAGGGTTCGCCGGCGGGCTTCTATGCTGGGGGCATGGCAGAAGAGCGCACCCCGACGAGTCCGGCCGCCGTCGGGCGCCGTCGGCGCCTGCTGCTGCTCGCCGCCCTGTTGGTGATCGTGACCGGCAGCATCGCGGCGGCGGTGGTTGCCGTGGTCGGTTCTGACGCCGTATCCACCGCGTCGCTGGTGCCCACTCTGCCTCCCGTCACGCAGGCGCCCCCCGCATCCGCCACGCCCACCGCATCAGCAACACCCACCGCCTCGCCGACGACGCCGGCCGGCACCGAGGTCGCCGTGTTCCTCGGCGACTCCTACACCCAGGGTTTCGGTGCGTCGTCTCCGGTGACCAAATGGTCAACTCTCGTGGCCCGGGAGGCCGGCTGGACCGAGGTCAACCAGGGCCAGGGCGGCACCGGCTACGTCACGACGGCCGGGGTGGTCAGCTGCGGGAAAGAGCATTGCCCCACGTACCCGGAGCGGGTGGCCGACGTCATCGCCGCCGCACCCGACGTCGTCGTGGTCGCGGGCGGCCAGAACGACCGCTGGGTGCTCGGTACCGATCCGGAGTTTGTGCGCGCCGCCGTCGACGAGACGTTCCGGCTCATCCGGGCGGGGCTGCCGAACGCGCGCCTCATCGCGGTGGGGCCGTCCACCGCCGAGCCGGCGACCCCGATGATCACCGACCTGGACGGCTGGGTGCAGGCAGCCGCGCTCCGGGTGGACGCCGAGTACGTGAGCCTGCTCGACCCCGTGGTCATCCAGGCCGAGATGGTGGTGGCCGACGGGGTGCACGTCAACGACACCGGCCATCGGGCGATCGCGGACCGGGTGCTGGCCACGGTCCTGACCCGCGCCGACTGACCCGCGCCGACTGACCCGCGCCGACTGACCCCTCCGGTCAGCGCGGCAGGCGACGGTCCTTCACCAGCAGCACCACGAACACGTAAACGCCCACCAGCTGCCAGAGCGCCCGGAACACCAGGTCGACAGGCGAGTTGCGGAGGGCGAACTCCGGCGGCGCGGCCGGCAGCGACGTCACGGCGCGATGCTCGGCCCGCGGTGCTGGGCTCGTGCGCCGGGCCAGAAGCAGATTCTCGCTCACGGGCGTCAGCGTATGCGGCCCCGGTGACCGCTCGGCAAACGCCAGGTGACGGGTTACTCCTCGGTTTTGCCGGGCCGCACCGCGGCGGTGTCGGCCACGTCGATACGCTTCACGCCATCGGCTTGTTCGTCCACGGTCACCCGCGGGGCCGCATCCGCTTCGCTGGCCTTGGGGGCGGTGGTGAGCTGGTCGTGGCGTTTTTCGTCGAAGGTCTTTTCACTCATGACCGGCACAATAACATGCCGTTCTGGTGTGCGGCCGAGTGGGTTCGCTAGGCTCGAAGCATGACTGATGCACTCCGCTGGGGAATCCTGGCCACGGGCGGAATCGCCCACCAATTCACCGGCGACCTCGTCAAGAACGGCTTCACCGTGCAGGCCGTCGGCTCCCGCAGCCAGGCGTCGGCGGATGCCTTCGCCGCCGAATTCGGCATCCCCACCGCGCACCCCAGCTACGAGGCGCTCGTGGCCGACCCCGAGGTCGACATCATCTACGTGTCGACCCCGCACCCGTTCCACGCGGCCAACGCCACCCTGGCGCTGGAAGCCGGCAAGCACGTGCTCATCGAGAAACCGATCACCCTCAACGCCGCCGAGGCGCGCGCCGTGGTGGCCCTCGCCGCGAGCAAGAACCTGCTCGTGCTCGAGGCCATGTGGACCCGGTTCCTGCCGCACATGGCGCGCATCCGCGAGATTCTCGCCGCCGGCACCCTCGGCGACGTGCACTCCCTGATCGCCGACCACACCCAGAACCTGCCCGACGACCCCACCCACCGCATCAACTCGCTGGCACTGGGCGGCGGCGCGCTGCTCGACCTCGGCATCTACCCGGTGTCGTTCGCGTCGGCGCTGTTCGGCCCGCCCGAGACCGTCCTCGCCTCGGCCACCTTCAAGGTCACCGGGGTGGATGCCCAGGTCGCCACGATCTTCCGCTACCCGGGCGGCCAGATCGCGTCGCTGCTCTCCGCGAGCGACACCAAGGGGCCCAACACCGCCAGCATCCTCGGCACCGAGGGCCGCATCGACATCGACGAGGTCTGGTACTCGCCTACCTCGTTCCGCGTGTACAACGGTGCCAACGACGTCGTCGAGGCGTACGAGACGCCGGCCTTCGTTGGTCGGGGCATGCACTTCCAGGCCACCGAAGCCGAACGGCTCGTGGCGGCCGGCCTCATCACCAGCGACCTGCTGACCACGACCGAATCCGTGCAGATCATGGAGACCCTCGACTCGATCCGCGCCCAGATCGGCCTGGTCTACCTGGGCGACTAGGGCTGCGCGCAACCGTCAGCTGATCGGGCCCGTCGCGGCCCGGTATCTTCCTCGCGGCACGTGGTGTTCCCGGCGGCAGAGGTTGAAACCCGTGCGGCCGGGACTAACGCGTGCCGCGGGGGCCAACGTGTGCCGCCGGAACTAACCCGTGCCGCGAGGCGGGGACGGACCGACGGAGGCGGTGCGTGGTCGGGAGTCCCGCGTTGCCGTCATGGCGCACTGTGGCTTTTTCGTTGATGCGCCGTCTCGTGGCGCGGGTGATTTCTCGTGGCGTGGGTTACTGCTCGTGGCGCACGATATGTGGCGCATTAACCTCCGCCGCGAGCACTATCGCGCGCCGCGAGCATTAACCTGCGCCGTGAGGGCGCGACCGGGCGGGTGCGGATGCGGCAGAGCGGTGCGCCACTATGACCGGGCTCACACCCCCACTCGGTACCATGCGTTGGTGGATACACCAGAACCGACCGTGCCTGAGCAGGCCAAGCGCAAGCCCCTGCGCCTGATCGTCGCCGCGGCCGTGGCGCTCGTGCTGCTCGGCGGCGGCGCCGTGTGGGCGGGCACGGCCAGCGTCGGCAACGCCGAGCCGGTCGAAGTGGCCGCGCCCGACGCATCCGCGACCCCCACCCCGACCCCGACGACCCCGGAGCTACGGCCCGGCCCGACCCTCGCCACCGTCACCGCCCCGCTGCGCACCTGCTCGGTGGCCGGCCTCGCCGAGGACTCGCGGCTGGGCGAGTTCCAGGCCCAGGTGGTCAACGCCGAGACCGGTGAGATCATCTTCGACCGGGGCGGCAGCACGGCATCCCGGGCCGCCAGCGTCCTCAAGGTGCTCACCTCGGCCGCCGCGCTGAGCGTGCTCGGCCCGGACTACCGCGCCTCCACCACCGTGGTCGCCGGCAGCGAACCCGGCCAGGTGGTGCTCGTCGGCGGCGGCGACCTCACCCTCTCGAGCACCCCCACCGGCGACGAGTCCTTCTACGATGGCGCCGCGCACCTCGACGACCTCGCCGAGCAGACCCGCGCCGCGATGGGCGGCACCGCGATCACCTCGGTGGTGCTGGACTCCTCCTACTTCGGGGACCCGGCCTGGGAACCCAGCTGGAACCGTAAGGAACAGACCGACGGCTACATGCCGCTGATTACGGCCCTGCAGGTGGACGGCGACCGCGACAACGCCTACAACAGCACCTCCGCCCGCAGCGACGACCCCGTCGGCCGGGCCGGCGCTGCGTTCGCCGCCGAGCTCGGTGGCGACCCGGACGTGAGTCTCGGCACGGCCCCGGCCGGTGCCAGCCCGCTCGCGTCCGTGCAGTCCCAGCCGGTGTCCACCCTGATCCAGCAGTCCCTGATCGTCTCCGACAACGCCCTCGCCGAGATGCTCGCCCGGCTGGTGGCAGTGGAGAGCGGCACCGGCAACACCTTTGGCGCCATCCAGCCCGCCGTGCTCGCGGGCCTGGCCGAATACGGCATCGACACCACCGGCATCCGCATCGCTGACGGGTCCGGACTCTCCGACAACAACGCCGTGCCGCCCGCGTACCTCACCAAACTGTTCCAGAAGATCAACGCCCGCGAGGGCAGCCTCGGCGTGATCTTCGACGGCCTGCCCGTCGCCGGCGGCAGCGCGGGCTCGCTCTCGTACAGCGACAGGTTCAGCGGCGACAACGCGGCTGCCGATGGCGCCGTGTTCGCCAAGACCGGCTGGATCGACACCGGCTACACCCTCTCCGGCATCATCAACGCCGAGGACGGCAGCACCCTCACCTTCGCCGTATACGCGCTGGGAGATGTGGGTGATAATGCGAAGCAGGCGATCGACACCATCACGACCGGGTTTTTCCGTTGCGGAAACAACCTCTCGAACACCTGACGAACCACTGATTCTCAACTGACAGGAGTGCTTCTGTGACCCGCGCACTGATCATCATCGACGTTCAGAACGACTTCACCGAGGGCGGCGCCCTGGCCGTCGAGGGCGGGGCCGCCGTAGCCGGGGCGATCAGCGCCCTGCTGGCGGAGCATCCGAACACCTACGGGCACATCTTCGCCTCCCGCGACTGGCACGACGCCGAGGGCGGCAACAACGGCCACTTCGCGGTGGATGCCGAACCCGACTTCGTGGACACCTGGCCGGTGCACTGTGTTGCCGACACCGCCGGCGCGGAGTACCACGCGGCGCTGGTGCTGCCGGAGTCGACGGTGCACATCCTCAAGGGCCAGGGTCAGCCGGGCTATTCGATCTTCGAGGGTGTGGACGGGTCTGGCGAGAAGTTCGGCGAGCTGCTCATCGCCGCCGGCGTGACGGATGTGGACCTGGTCGGCCTGGCCACCGACTACTGCGTGCGCTTGTCGGGGCTCGACGCCCTCGAGCACGGCCAGCACGTGCGGGTGTTCACCGACCTCGTCGCGGGGGTGGCGCCGGAGTCCAGCGAGCAGGCGCTGGCCGAACTTGCGCACGCCGGTGCGGTGCTGGCCACCTCGGAGCTCGTCGAACAGGCCTGACGCGCGCGGCCGCATCCGCCGCCGAGTTGCCGGCAAGTGCCCCTTCAGGAGAGTCGAAGGGGCATTGTCGCGCAACTGGGTGGGCTCAGAAAATTTCTCGGCTGGGTGCATCCGAACGAGGGGGTCTTCCGGAAGTAACGGGTAACGGGAAACCGACAGGTTCCCGCTCTCGTTCCACTGACTGGAGGAAACCATGCGCAAGACCATAACCGTCGGCATCGCAGCCGGCGCCCTTGTCGCCCTGGCGGGGATCGCCCCGGCGAACGCCGCAACCGACGTCGCCCAGCTCTCCGTGCTGCACGGGGTGCCTGGCCTCACCGTCGACGTGTACGTGAACGGCGACCTCACCCTCGACGACTTCGAACCGGGTGACATCGCCGGTCCGCTCGAGCTGCCCGCGGGCACCTACACCGTGGCGATCACGGCCTCGGATGCCGCCGACGCGAGCTCGCCGGCCATCGGCCCGGTCGACCTCCCGTTGGAGGCGGGACAGAACTACACCGCCGCCGCGCACCTCGACGAGGCCGGGGCGCCCACCGCGACCCTGTTCACCAACGACATCAGCACCGTCGGCGCCGGCGAGGGCCGACTCACGGTGCGTCACGTCGCCGCGGCCCCCGCCGTGGACGTGCTCGCCGGCGGCACCGCGGTGATCACCAACCTGAGCAACCCCGACGAGTCGCTGCTCACCCTGCCGGCCGGGGTGGTGTCGGCCTCCGTGGCCGCGACCGGAACCACCGACCCGGTGATCGGCCCGGCCGACGTGGACGTGGTCGAGGGCACCAACACCATCGTGTACGCCTGGGGCAGCCTCACCGACAGCAACCTGGCGCTCGCGGTGCAGACCATCGACGGGCTGCACTCGAACCCCGACGGCGTCCCGGCCGGCAGTGCGGGCCTGGTGGCAACAAACCAGCCCGGGGACAGCTCCGGCCTGTGGTTCGGCGGCGCGGCCCTCGCCCTGGTGCTGGCCATCAGCGCGGCGGCGGTCTACGGCACCCGGCGCGCCGAGGCGCGGCACTGACGGGCCGCCGAGAAGGAAGGTGCGGGTCATGGTGAGCCTGTTCGGGTGGCCTCCCGTGACCCGCGCCGCCGCCGGTTCGCTGCTGGTGGGCGCTCTGACGGTGGGCCTGCTCAGCGGATGCGCGGGGACCGGCGGCACTGATCCTGCCGCCGGGCGATTCACCGTACGGGGCGACTCCGTCGCCGGTGGGTTCGGCGGCGCGGAAGGCCCGGCGACCGGCGGGTTCCCCGGGCTGGGCGGCCCAGCCGCCGCCGGGCTCCCCGGAGGACCGCCGGGGACCGCCCGCACCGGGCAGGAACCGGCCGTTCCGGCCCGGGTGCCGTCCCCGGCTCCGACCCCGCCGTCTTCCGCACCCCCGGTGCCTGAGGTGCCGCGCCGGTCCGCCGACCTCGCCGCTCTGGCCGGCCCGGTCAGCGCACCGGTGCGGGTGCGGGTCGCCGCGCTGGGCATCGACATGCCGATCGAGCCGGTGGGCCTGGCCGACAACGCGGCCATGGCCCTGCCGGCGAACCCCGCCGTCGCCGCCTGGTACCGGTACGGCGCCGGCCCCGACAGCCCGGCCGGCGCCACCGTCGTCGCCGCGCACGTGGATTCCCTCGCCTACGACATCGGCCCGTTCGCCCGGCTGGCCGACGCCCCGGCGGGCACCGAGATCGTGCTGGAGACCGCCGACGGCAGTGCGCACCGGTACGCCGTCGCATCCGTCGACAGCGTCGAGAAGCCGGCGGTGCCGTGGGCGAGCGTGTTCGACAGGGCCGGTCAGCCGCGGCTCACCCTGGTGACCTGCGGCGGTGAATTCGACTACGACGCCCGGCGGTACCTGTCCAACGTGATCGTGACGGCGGTGCCGGTGCCATGAACGTGAGCTGGGCGCTGCCGCCCGAACGGGGTGTGCGCCGAAGGGCCCGGCGTGGTTATGCTGGTCGCACTCGCGGGCCGGTTCGACCGGATCGTGAGCGCTGAGATGGACAACCGCACCACGCGGTACCGATCCCGGAGGCAGCACGTCGACGTGAGCACCCCCTACGCGAACAGCACCGATGATGATCGTGACCAGGCCAACCTGGTCGCGGGCTTCCGCGCGGGCGACGAAGGTGCCCTCGCCGAGGCCTACGCGCGCTGGTCGTCGCTGGTGTACACCCTGGCAGTGCGCTCGCTCGGCGACACCGGCGAGGCCGAAGACGTCACCCAAAAGGTGTTCATCGCCGCCTGGCGCGGCCGGGCCGGCTTCGACGAGGGCCGGGCGGCGCTGCCCGCCTGGATCGTGGGCATCGCCCGGCACACCATCGCCGACGCGCACGAGGCCCGCGCCCGGCGGCGGCGCCTGGAACAGTCCCTCGTCGACGAGGTCGACCTCTACACGGCGGATGAGTCCGCCGACGTGGCCGAGCGGCTGCTGATCGGCGAGGAACTCAACCGCCTCGAACCGGTGCCGCAACGCGTGATGCGGCTCGCGTTCTACGAGGACCTCACCCACGTGCAGATCGCCGATAGCCTCGGATTGCCGCTTGGCACCGTGAAGAGTCACATCCGCCGCAGCCTCACCCGCTTGCGCACCCGATTGGAGGCGAACGATGACGCATCTTGACCGCGACACGCTCGCCCTCGTCGCGCTCGCCGAGCTCGACCTGAGCCCCGCCGAACACGAGCACCTGGCCGGCTGCCCGGGCTGCACCGGCGAATTGGATGCGCTGCGCCGCACCGTGCTGATCGGCCGTAGCGCCGGCAGCGTCGACCTGGTCACCCCGGCGGATGCAGTGTGGGGGCGCATCCACTCGGCCCTCGGCCTCTCCGACGCGGTGGCTGCGCCGCCGCGGCTGGCGGAGGTCGAGGTGGCCCACGGCGACCTGGCGGAGGCCGCCCATCCCGGCGCCGACCTGGCTAACGGTGACACGACCGGGCCGGCGGGCGAGCCGGCGCCCGTTGTACACCTGGACCAGCGCCGGCGCCGGAGTGCCTGGCTGCCCGTGGCGGCGGCGGCCTGTGCGGTCGGCATCATCGGCGGCATCGTGGGCGGTGCCTGGTGGCAGTCGACCCGCGCGCCTGCCCCGGAGACCGTGATCGCCCAGGCGCAGCTTGACGCGCTGCCCGGCTGGGCGGCCAGCGGGAGCGCCTCGGTGGAGGAGTTCGCGGACGGGCGCCGCGAGGTGGTGGTTGACCTGGCCGACGACGCCGGCGACGACGGGCTGCGCGAGGTGTGGCTGCTCACCGCCGACGCCACCGGGCTGGTCAGCGTGGGGCTCCTCGACGGCGCGACCGGCCGCTTCAGTATCCCCGCGGGCATCGACCTGGCCGAGTTCCCCGTGGTGGACGTCTCGGCGGAACCCACCGACGGCAACCCGGCGCACTCCGGCGACTCGATAGTGCGCGGCACCCTGGCCGGGCTGTAGCCCGCGAGCGCCGGCACCTCGCGGGGAGGGGCACCCGGGCGGGGGATTGTGACCCGTTCGCCGGGGGATCAGGATGGCGACATGGCGCCTCATCCCGCATCCGTTCGCCCCGCCATGCCCGGCACCGACCGCCCCCGTCGCCTGTGGTGGCTGGCCCTGCTGGTCGTGGGCTGGTTCAATTTGGTGTCGGCGGTGGGCGGCGGGCTCGGCCTGATGGTCGGCGACGGGATGGGGATGCCGATGAGCTGGCTCGCGGGCACCCCGTTCGACTCCTACATGATCCCCGGACTGATCCTGCTGGTGGTCATCGGCGGCACGCAGACACTCGCCGTGCTGGGGCAACACGGGCGGCAGCCGTGGTACCCCGCCGCGGCCGGTGTCGCCGGGTTCGGCATGATCATCTGGGTCTACGTGGAGGTCGCGCTGCTGCCGGTGTATTCGTTTCTGCACACCCTCTATTTCACGACGGGGACGCTGCAACTGATCGTCCTGCTGCTGTTCCTGGGTATCCTGCCCGCGTCGGCCAGGGGGCGGTCAGCGGCACGCGAGTAGATTTGAGGTCGACGACTTCAGGGAGGCATTTGTGGCGCACGTAACCGAAGTAGAACTGCTCCAGCACGTACCCAACGAGCTGTACATCAACGGGCAGTGGGTGCCCGCCGCCGACGGGAGCACGCTGACCGTGCACGACCCGTCCACTGGCGCGGTGATCAAGACCATCGCCGACGCCGGCGTCGCCGACGGTCTGGCCGCCCTCGCCGCCGCCGCCGAGGCGCAGGACGCCTGGGCAGCCACCCCGCCGCGGGTGCGCGGGGAGGTGCTGCGCCGCAGCTTCGAACTGCTGCAGGAGCGCAAGCACGAGTTCGCGCTGCTGATGACGCTCGAGATGGGCAAGCCCCTCGCCGAGGCCTACGGCGAGGTCGCCTACGGCGGCGAGTTCCTGCGCTGGTTCAGCGAGGAAGCCGTGCGCATCACCGGCCGCTACGGCACCAACCCCGAGGGCACCGGCCGCATGATCGTGTCGCAGCACCCGGTCGGACCCAGTTTCCTGATCACCCCGTGGAACTTTCCGCTGGCGATGGCGACCCGCAAGATCGCGCCGGCGCTCGCGGCCGGCTGCACCGTCGTGATCAAGCCCGCCGAGCTGACCCCGCTCACCACGCTCTACCTGGTGAAACTGTTTGAAGAGGTGGGCCTGCCCGCCGGCGTGGTGAACGTGCTCACCACCTCCACCTCCGCGGCCGTGTCCGCGCCGATCATCGCCGACCCCCGGCTGCGCAAGCTCAGCTTCACCGGCTCCACCGGCGTCGGGCAGAAGCTCATCCAGCAGTCCGCGCAGAACGTGCTGCGCACCTCGATGGAGCTCGGCGGCAACGCGCCGTTCCTGGTCTTCGAAGACGCCGACATGGACCGCGCCGTCGAGGGCGCCCTGGCCGCGAAGTTCCGCAACGTGGGCCAGGCCTGCACCGCCGCCAACCGGTTCATCGTGCAGGCGTCCGTCGCCGACGAGTTCGCCCGCCGGGTCACCGAGGCCGTCGCTGAATTCACCGTGGGCCGCGGCACCGAGACCGGCGTCAAGATCGGCCCGCTGATCAACGCGGATGCCGTGGCCAAGGCCGACACCCTCGTGCAGGAGGCCCTCGGCCGCGGCGCGACCCTGCTCACCGGCGGGCGGGCCCTGGACCGGGCCGGCACGTTCTACGAGCCCACCGTGATCAGCGGCGTGAAGCCGGGCAGCGCCATCCTGCGCGAAGAAATCTTCGGGCCGGTGCTGTCGATCGTGCCCTTCGACGACGAGGACGACGCCGTGCGCATCGCCAACGACACCGAGTACGGGCTGGTCAGCTACGTGTTCACCCAGGATCTCGCGCGCGGTCAGCGCATGATCGAACGGTTGCAGACGGGCATGATGGGGCTGAACATGGGCGTGGTCTCCAACGCGGCCGCCCCGTTCGGCGGGGTCAAGCAGTCCGGTCTCGGCCGGGAGGGCGGCTCAGAGGGCATCCACGAGTACCTCTCCACCAAGTACACCCTCACCCCCGACCCCTTCGCCGACTACGACTAAAAAAGTCTCGCGAAAGCGGTCACACGGTCACCTCAGCGCGCTGAAGCAACCACGTGACCGCTTTCGCGGACGTCTTCGGCCGGCACGGGCGTCGGTAGGCTTTTCCGGTGCCCGTTTTCGAGATCTCCGACCTGAGCGACCCCCGGCTCGCCGACTACACCCAGACGACGGATGTGGCGCTGAAGAAGGCGCGCGGCACCGAGCACGGCCTGTACATCGCCGAGTCCGCGCTGGTGCTCGAGCGGGCGCTCGGCGCCGGCCACCGGCCGCGGTCGGTGCTCACCCTGGCGAACACCCTCGACGAGGCCCGGGCCCTCGTCGGCGACGACGTGCCGGTGTTCGTGGGCGCGGGGGAGCTGCTCACCGAGCTCACCGGGTACGTTCTGCACCGCGGCCTGATCGCCGCGATGCACCGGCCCGCGCTGGCGGAACCGGCGGCGCTGCTGGCGGATGCCCGGCGCATCCTGATCCTGGAGAACGTCACCGACCCCACCAACGTCGGCGCCATCTTCCGCTCGGCCGGCGCGATCGGGGCCGACGCGATCCTGGTCACCCCGCGCTGCTCCGACCCGTTCTACCGCCGCGCCATCCGGGTGTCGATGGGCACCGTGCTGCAGGTGCCGTGGACCCGGGTGGGCGACTGGCCGAGCACCCGGCAGCTGCTCACCGGGCACGGCTTCCACGTCGCCGCCCTGGCACTGACCCCGGATGCGGTGAGCCTGCGCGACTTCCACGGCGAACAGCACGACCGGCTGGCCCTGCTGCTCGGCGCGGAGGGGGAGGGGCTCACCGATGAGGCTCTCGCCGCGGCGGACGCCGTGGTGCAGATCCCGATGAAGCACGGCATCGACTCCCTTAACGTCGCGGCGGCCAGCGCGGTCGCGATGTGGGCACTTTCCAGCTGACTCTCGTGGACCTCTGAGCCTGGCGTCATCTGTTGTTTACGCCCAGGCGTTCTCTGCAACGTGCTCGAAACAAAGACTTGCCGTGGGTGTAACACAGCGCTGTCAATGTATGGGTTACCCGACGCGCCCCCTGCGTCCGTGCAGAGAGGTTTTTCACGATGGATCAAGGCAATACTGCTTTCATACTGATTTCCGCAGCGCTCGTCCTTTTGATGACACCGGGACTGGCGTTCTTCTACGGAGGACTGGTCAAGGCCAAGAGCGTCATCAGCATGATGATGATGAGCTTCGGCGCCCTCGGACTCATCGGGGTGCTCTGGGTGATCTACGGTTACGCGATCGCGTTCCCGGGATCCGAGGGAACCGTGGCGCCGTGGGCGATCGACTGGTCCAACATCGGCCTGACCGCTGCCCTCGAAACCCCTGAAGGCGCCGCGTACCCGCCGCTCGCCTTCGTCGCCTTCCAGGCAACGTTCGCCATCATCACCGTCGCGCTGATCTCCGGCGCGATCGCAGACCGCGCGAAGTTCGGCTCCTGGATGATCTTCGCCGGCATCTGGGCGACCGTCGTCTACTTCCCGGTCGCCAGCTGGGTCTTCAACTTCGGCCTGGCCGAGGATGGCAGCTTCGCCTACGGCGGCTGGATCACCCACGGCCTGCAGGACGTCTTCGGTCTCGGTGCGATCGACTTCGCCGGTGGTACCGCGGTGCACATCAACGCCGGTGCCGCAGCCCTCGCCCTCGCCCTGGTTCTCGGCAAGCGGGTCGGCTTCCAGAAGGGCGTCAACGTTCCCCACAACCCGCCGTTCGTGCTCCTCGGCGCCGGCCTGCTGTGGTTCGGCTGGTTCGGCTTCAACGCCGGCTCCGAGCTGGCCGCTGACGGCACCGCCGCCCTCGCCTTCGTCAACACGATCGCCGCTCCCTCTGCCGCCCTGCTCGCCTGGCTCGTGGTGGAGAAGGTCCGGGACGGTAAGCCCACCTCGGTCGGCGCCGCATCCGGTGCCGTCGCGGGACTCGTTGCGATCACCCCCGCGTGTGGCTCGCTGCAGCCGATCTGGGCGATTCTGCTCGGTGTGATCGCCGGAGCGGTCTGCGCGATCGCCGTCGACCTCAAGTTCAAGCTGGGCTTCGATGACTCGCTCGACGTCGTGGGCATCCACCTCGTCGGTGGCCTCATCGGCACCCTGTACCTGGGCTTCTTCGCCAACGGCACCGGCCTCTTCCTGGGCGGCGACGGCACCCAGCTGCTCGTCCAGGCCATCGCCGCGTTCTCCGTGCTGATCTACTCCTTCGTTCTCGCCTTCGTCATCGCCTTCGCCATCGAGAAGACCATCGGCTTCCGCGTGAAGAACGAAGACGAGATCGCGGGTATCGACTCGGTCATGCACGGCGAAGAGGGCTACGTCCTCACCGACGTCAGGGCCTGAGTAACGCCGGCACCCCAGTAACACCGAGATGTGCTGGATGGTTGATATGCAGGCCATCCAGCACATTTCTGTGTGCGCAGACATCGGCAGGGACACACAATGACTATTGCCGAAGACGAGGACGATGAGGCCGTCGTGCGCAGGATCCCTCCCCGTACCAGCCGGTTCTCCGACATTCCCCGCCAACCGCTCGACCAGGGCAGGGGCAGCGCTCGCGAGGTCTGGGCCGATCTGGACACCGACCTGAATCTGCGCTGGCAGCTCCGCGTCGTCGAGATCAAGGACTCCACGGGCCTGCTGGTCGGACCGGCCGGGACCCACAACTACGTGGTCGGCCTCGCCGGACCGCAGGTTGCGGTGCGGTCGACCGAGGCGAGCCGCGTGCTGCGCCGTGACCATGTCATGCCCGTGCTGTCGTCCACGGTGCTGTTCGAACGGCCCAAACTGCGTCCGCCCGGGGCGAGTTCTCTCATTCTGCTGACCTTCGTCGGCGCCGCCGAGCCGCCCGCGCTCGCCATCCGCACGGTCGACCCGCAGACCGAGATCCGAGCGGGGGCGCAGGTCCTGGTCGCCCTGCGTGGCACCGTGCGGGTGGACGGCGCCGAGGCCGCCCACGGGTCGGCGCTGCTCCTGGACCCCACCCAGACCTATCGTCCGCGGGCCTCCTCCGCGCAGATCCTCACGGTGCACCGGCCAGGATCCGACAAGGACAAGCCGGACTGAACCCGTGCGGGTGGGCGTTCGGGCGGTGTGCGCGAGCCTAGGCTGGGGTCATGAGCAATGATGCTGTCATCGTCGATGTTGTCCGCACCCCGTCCGGCCGAGGTAAGCCCGGCGGTGCGCTCTCCGGGGTGCACCCGGCCGACCTGCTCGCCGGGGTGCTGAAGGACCTGGTCAACCGCAATAACCTCGACCCGGCCCTGGTCGACGACGTGATCGGCGGATGCCTCACCCAGGTGGGCGAGCAGAGCACCAACATCACTCGCACCGCGCTGCTCAGCGCCGGGTTTCCCGAGTCGGTGCCCGGCACCACTATCGACCGGCAGTGCGGCTCCAGTCAGCAGGCCGCCACCTTCGCCGCGCAGGGTGTGCTCGCCGGCAGCTACGACATCGTCATCGCCTGCGGCGTCGAATCGATGAGCCGCATCCCGCTGGGTTCCGCGGGTGGACCCACCCCGGCCGGCGGCTCCGACTCGGCCGGCCGCACCGAGGGTTGGGGCTCGCCAGCATCCGCGATTGTCAGCCAGGACCCGCACGGCCGCCTGATGCACGCCCGCTACCCGCAGGGCCTGGTCGGCCAGGGAGTCGCTGCCGAGCTGATCAGCGCCAAGTGGGGCCTCACCCGCACCGAACTCGACGCGTACGCCGCCCGCTCGCACCGGCTCGCCGCCGAGGCCGCCGCGCGGGGCGATTTCGATAGGTCGCTGCTGCCGGTCACCCTGCCCGACGGCCGCCAGGTGGTCGGCGACGAGACCATCCGTCGCCGCAGCACCGTCGAGACCCTCGCCGATCTGCCGCTCGCGTTCCGCACCGACGAACTCGCCGCCCGGTTCCCCGAGGTGGACTGGCAGATCACTGCCGGCAACTCCTCACCCCTCACCGACGGCGCCTCCGCCGCGCTGATCATGAGCGCCAGCCGCGCCGCCGCCCTCGGCCTCACACCCCGCGCCCGGTTCCACAGCTTCGCGGTCACCGGCAGCGACCCGCTGCTGATGCTCACCGGTGTGATCCCCGCCACCCGGCGCATCCTGGCCCGCACCGGGTTGAGCATCGACGACCTCGACGCCTACGAGGTCAACGAGGCCTTCGCCTGCGTGCCGCTGGTCTGGCAGCGGGAACTGCGCGCCGACCTCTCCAAACTGAACGCCGACGGCGGCGCGATCGCGCTGGGCCACGCGTTGGGTTCCTCGGGCACCCGGCTGCTGGGCACCCTGCTGGACACCCTCGAGTCCCGCGGCGGCCGTTACGGCCTGCAAACCATGTGCGAGGGCGGCGGCATGGCCAACGCCACCATCATCGAACGGCTCTGATGCGCATCGACGGATGCTCCGCCCTGGTCACCGGCGCCGCCTCCGGCCTCGGCCTGGCCACCGCGCGGGCGCTGCACGAGGCCGGTGCGCACGTCGTGCTGTTCGACCTGCCGAGTTCGGCGGGGCAGGAGCGGGCGGCGGAGCTGAATACGGCGCGGGGCAGGGCCATATTCCGTGCGGGGGATGTAACTTCTGAGGCCGAGGTGCAGGCCGCGGTCGAGGCCGCCGGCGCCCTGGCGCCGCTGCGGATCGTGGTCAACTGTGCCGGCATCGCCCCCGCCGCCCGCACCGTGGGCCGGCAGGGGCCGATGCCCGTGGCCGACTTCGAGCGGGTGCTGCGGATCAACCTGCTCGGCACCTTCAACGTGGTGCGCCTGGCGGCCGCGGCCATGCAGGCTACCGAGCCTGTCGGCACCGGGGGAGCAACCGCATCGGGCGGCACCCCCGAGCGCGGTGTCATCGTGAATACGGCATCCGTCGCCGCGTTCGACGGCCAGATCGGCCAGGCGGCCTACGCCGCATCGAAGGGCGGTGTCGCGGCGATGACCCTGCCGCTGGCGCGGGAGTTCGCCCGTTCGCTCATCCGCGTGGTGACCATCGCGCCCGGACTGTTCGACACCCCGCTGCTGCAGGGCCTGCCCGCCGAGGCCCGCGCCTCGCTCGGGGCCCAGGTGCCGCATCCGGCCCGGCTCGGCGACCCGGCCGAGTATGCCGCCCTGGTGCGCCACATCGTGGAGAACCCGATGCTCAACGGCGAGACCATCCGCTTGGACGGCGGCATCCGGATGGCGCCGCAGTAGCGGTCCCGCCCGCCGTATGCCCGACGGCACGTGTTGTTCCCGATGGCAGGTGTTCCTACGCGTGCCGCGAGCACTTACGCGTGCCGCGAGCGCTCATGATGTCGCCGCATCGTGGGAGTTGCTGGGAGGATCGGAGCCATGGACTCCCTGACAATTCCCGGCCCGCACGGCGCCATCCCGATTCGTGTCTACCGCGCCGCCGCGGACTCGGAACTGAACCCGGCACTGGTCTGGGCGCACGGGGGCGGCTTCGCGTGGGGCGACCTCGTGATGCCCGAGGCGCACTGGGTCTCCCAGGAGCTCGCGGCACGCGGCATCACCGTGGTCAGCGTCGACTACCGGCTGGCGCCCGTGTCGGCGGCCCTGACCGTCAGTGAACCGGCCCGCGACGGGGTGCTCTTCCCGGTCGCCTCCGAGGAGGTCGCCGCGGCGTTCCGCTGGGCCACCGAACATGCGGCCGAATACGGCATCGACGCCGACCGGCTGTCGTTGGGCGGGGCCAGCGCCGGAGGTGACCTCGCCGCGGGGGTGTCCCTGCGGCTACGGGATGCCGGCGGCCCCCGGCCGGCGTCGCTGCTGCTGGCCTACCCGCTGGTGCACAGTGTGCTGCCGCCGCCCGCCGCCGAACTCGCGCAGAAGATCGCGGTGCTGCCCGCCGACGCACGGTTCGAACCCGACGACGTGCGGGCGATGAACCTCAACTATGTGGGCGACCCTGCCGAGCTCGACAATCCCTACGCGTTCCCCGGCGGTCACGATCTGGCCGGCCTGCCGCCCACCTTCGTCCTGAATTCCGAGCACGACAGCCTGCGCGCGTCGGGGCAGGCCTTCGCCGCGGAACTCGCGCTGGCCGGCGTCGACGTCACGGTCCGCCGCGAACCCGGAACCCGGCACGGGCACCTCAACGAACCGGAGAACCCGGGCGCCCACGCCAGCATCCGGCGCATGGCCGCCTGGCTCAAGGGCTCGACCCCGTTGGGGTCATAGTCCGCGGGGCGCCGGCGGCAGCCCGGCGGCGACGGCCTGCAGTGCGCCGACGCGGATGCGCATAGCGGCGATCCCCTCGGCCGTCGCGTAAGTCAGCGGCGTGCTTTGGCCGGGATGACGACTTCCTTGAGAATCAGCAGAATGCCCGCCGCGACGGGTATGGCGACGAGCGCCCCGGGCAGTCCAGCGAGCGTACCGCCGGCGAGGGCGGCGATGAGCACGATGGACCCGGGAACATTGACCGCCTTGCTCATAACCCGCGGGGTGAGGATGTACGCCTCGATCTGCATGTAGATGAGCATGGCGATCAGCACGACAATCGCCGCGCTCGGCGAAACGAACAACGTGAGGATCGTCATGAACGCCGTCGTCAATACCGTGCCGATCAACGGGATCAGGGTGATGAAAAACGCGGCGACCGAGATGACAAGCGCGAACGTGTTGCCCACCAAGGTCAACAGGATGAGGCTGAAGGTGGCGTTGAGGAACGCCAGCACCACCATTCCGCTGAGGTACCGGCCGATGTTCTGCATGATCCGTTCGGCCAGCCCCACGACGCGCTCGCGGTGCGACGCCGAGATCAACGTGTAGATCGCCGCTTTGGAGGAGTCCAGCGTGGCCGTGAAGTAGATGGTCAGGATGAAGATGAACGTGGCCGTCGAGATCGCACCGATCACGGCGACGCCGAATTGGAGGAGACCGCCGCCGATCCCCGTCCAGGTGGCCGGGTTCGTGAGGAAGTCGACCACGCCAGAGTAGATATTCGCGAGCAGTCCTCCGCTGCCCGACGACGCCTGTTGGAACCAGTCTTCGGCGCGCAGATCGGCGAGCATCGCCGGCAGGCCTGTCACGAAGGCGGCGGCCTGGCCGATGACGAGCGGCAGGACCAGCGCGAGGAGGCCGACGATGACCAGGATGAAAAGCAGGTTCACGGTGAGGATCGCGCCGCCGCGATTCATGCCGCGACGTTGGAACCAACGCACCAGCGGGTCCAGGCCGAGGGTGATGAACGCGGCAGCGAACACGGAGAAGACCACGGTCCCGATGCCGGCGACGGCGGCGGCGACCACTAGCGCCGCCAGTACGCCGAGGGTGGCGATGAACGACCACCTGAATGGATGGTTGGAGAAGGCGTTCGCACCCGTTTCGAGGCGTTCGCGGAGCCGGTCCTTCTGCTGGAGTGTGGTCACGGCGTCAACCTACTCCCGTGCCGGGCGGTGGAACGGAAGTCGGAATCGGACGTGGCGGCGTGCCCGCGTTGGGGTGATCATGTGTTCTGCGTCGTGGGTTCGGCCTGAATCTGGGCGAAGGTGCTCGAGGTGGAGGTGCTGTCATGGCTACCAACGATCAGGAAGTTTCCCGACGGCAGCGCTGGGAGGACCGGACCCGGGCGCCCTTGCTGGTCGGGTCGGCATTCTTCCTGCTGGCTTACACGGTGCTCATCCTCGTGCCACAGCTGGCCGCGGTGTGGCGGGTCGTCGTGATCGTGGCCCTCAGTGTGGTGTGGGCGGCGTACATCGTCGATCTGATCGTGCGGGTGACGTTGACACCGCCGCGTCACCGGGCGGAATTCATCCGGACACACCCGATCGACACGGCGTCGGCGTTCATTCCGTGGGTGCGGCCGTTCCAGCTGCTGACGTACCTGCGGCGGATCCCGTGGTTCGGCAACGCCAGTGGTGACGCGATCCGCTCGAGGGTGGTGGTCGGAGCCCTGGCGTACACGATTCTGTTCATCTACGTGATCGCGCTCGGTGTGCTCGCCGTCGAACGCAACGCGCCGGACGCGACGATCGTGACCTTCGGCAACGCGATCTGGTGGGCGTGTGTCACCGTCGCGACCGTCGGCTACGGCGACTTCGCTCCGGTCACGGTGGCCGGCCGGATGCTCGCGGTGCTGTTGATGTCCGGGGGCGTGGCGATCATCGGTATCGCCAGCGCGACCATCGTCTCCTACCTGAGCGAGCGGATCGCCCGCATTCACTCGCCACACGAGCCCGCTCAGAAGGACCCGCCCGTCACCGCCGCCCGCTGAGGGCCGTGTGCCATGAGGTTCCCTAGCGAGCGGATGCGCCGCCGGCGAGATCGAGCTGCATGAAGGTGCTGTGCGGGTCGAGAACGTAGTCGGCGAACGGGGCGCACTCGGTGAAGCCGTGCCGTTGGTAGAGCCGCCGGGCCGGCGCGAAGAACTCCTCGCTGCCGGTCTCGAGGTAGAGCCGCTCCACGTTGCGCCGACGGGCATCGTCCACGATCCGGGTGAGGAGACGGGCGGCGACACCACGGCCGCGCGCCACGGCGGTTGTGCGCATCGACTTGATCTCACCCTCCGTGGGGGTCAGCTGTTTCAGCGCCCCGCAGCCGAGCAGGACGCCGTCCTCACGGGCCGTCCAGAACGAGATCTCCGGCGCCGACAGCGCCGAGTGGTCCAGGGCGTGCACGCTCTCGGCCGGTGAGGTGGCGAACATGTCGGCCAGGTGCTCGTCCAGCAGGAGCAGCACGTCCTCCAGGGTCGGGTTCTCGCGCGCAATCTGAATCATGGCCAATAACTTACCGGTCGGGCTTGCGGGCCCTGTCCTCCCTGCACCCCTGCCCTGTTGCGACTACAGCGCCGAGCAATCGCTGCAGCGCGTGGGCCCGCGAGGGGTGAACGGCGTGGCCGTGAGGCCCGTCACCACGGCCAACTCGCGGCTGGCAAGCCAGGCATCCAGTTCGGCTACCGGGATGGGCGGGGAAATGAAGAAGCCCTGAGCGACGTCGCACCCGTGGCCGGCGAGGTCGGCGTAGGCGACGCTGCTTTCGACACCTTCGGCCACCATCCGCAGGCCGAGGCTGTGCGCCAGATCGATGGTTGAGGCCACCAGCGCGGCCGCGCGCGGATCGTCGGCCATCGGCATCACGAACGACTTGTCCAGCTTCAGCTCGTCGATGGGCAGGTCACGTAGATACGCCAGGGAGCTGTACCCGGTGCCGAAATCGTCCACGGCGATGCGCACCCCGAGGTCACGCAGCCGGGTGAGGATGGCGTGTGCCCTTTCCCGGTCTCCCATTAAGAAGTCTTCGGTGATCTCGAGCACCAGAACGGAGGGCACCAGCCCGCGTGCGGCGACCATGTCAGCGATCCGATCGGGCAGGTCAACGTCGACGAGTGAGCTTGCCGAGAGATTGACCGCCACGGACAGCGTGCGGCCCTGCTCGTGCCAGCGAGCGGCCTGATCCAGGGCCTTCTCGAACACGATCTGCGTCATCGCCGGCATCAGCCCGGCTTCCTCGACGAGCGCGAGGAAGGCATCCGGGTAGAGCAGGCCGCGCACCGGGTGATCCCAGCGCACGAGAGCCTCCACGCCCCGGACGGTTCCGACGGCGAGATCGACCTTGGGCTGGTAGTGGAGCAGCAGCTGGTCGTCGAGCAGCGCCGTGCGCAGCTCCGCCAGGGTGCGTAACCGCTCGTCGCCCTGGCTGTCGTCGTCGCGGTAGACGTGGTGCCCGCCCCGCGTGGACTTGGCCCGGTACATCGCCATGTCGGCCTTGCGCAGCAGCAGGGTGAGGTCCTGGCCCTGCTCGGGGTAGAGGGCAATCCCGATGCTGGCGTGGGCCTGCAGGGTGATGCCGGCCAGGGTGAACGGTTCGGCCAGTGCCGCGCGCAGCTTCACGGCGATGCTCTCAGCCGCGGCGACATCGCATCCGTCGAGGTGGATGGCGAATTCGTCCCCACCCAGTCGGGCCAGTAGATCTGCCTCACGCAGCTGCGCCGACAGCCGCCCGGCCACCACCCTGAGCAGACCGTCGCCGACGTCGTGTCCGAGGCTGTCGTTGACCTCTTTGAATTTGTCGAGATCAAGCAGCAGGAGCGCGCTGCGGCGTTGCTGGTCGGCGGCCAGCCGAGCGGGCACCTCGGCGTACAGCGCGCGCCGGTTGGGCAGGCCGGTGAGCTCGTCCGTCATGGCTTGGCGGTGCATGTCCGCGAGCCGGATCCGCTGCCTGAACACCAGGGGAACCGCGGCCAGCACCAGGGTCATGCTGGCGAGCGCCACCGCGAGCGGCGGGACCTCGACCTCGCTGGCCAGGATCAGGACACCCAGCGCGGTGGCCGTGGCCAGCGCTGGCACGGCCTGCGCGGGAATCGACCACGCCGGGGCGGGTCGCGTCCTGTCGGCGTGGGTGGATCCATCGATCCAGCACGCGATGAGGGCGAGGCCGATGGCCCAGCCCATGTCGAGAGGGGTGCCCACGATGTACAGGTCGGTGAGTTCCAGCAGGGCGTAAGTGACGTCGGTGGCGGCAAAGGTCATCAGGCCCAACACGAGCAGGATCCATCGGGGACCCGCGTTCCGTCCTTGGGACGCCCCGACCCCGACGAAGACGGCCACGAGCAGCAGGTCGGCCAGGGGATACGAGACCGCGACCGCCGTGGCCAGCGAGGCCGGTCTGTCGGCGACGGGGCCCAGGATGGGATTCAGCAGCACCGCCAGCACGGCTGCGGCGGCGACGCTGCCCAGAGCGCCGTCCAGTGCCACGGACCAGGCCATGTCGCGCGCTTTCCGGCCCACCAGGACCGCCAGCGCAGCCATCATCAGGGGGCAGAAGGCCAGGAACCCGATATCGGCGAGCGACGGATACGGCAGCGTCACGCCGAAGCCGGCCGCGAGCACAAAGTAGATGTTTCCGACCGCCCATGCGGTCACCGCTGCCGCAGCGAATACCAGCTCCAGCTGGCCGAACCGGGTGCGGTGGAGGGCCCGCACGCAGACGAAGATGGGAACCACCATGGCGAGCAGCCCCAGCCAGCCGTCCACGAGCGGGCTGAACTCGGTGTCACGTCGGAACAGGATGGCGACGAAGAACACCGCTAGCAGGAGACCCATGACCCAGATCGGCCACGAGGCGAACCGCCCACCTGACCGTGTCTGTTCACCCTGCGCCGCAGATGCAGTCGCCGCCATCGTCGCCCCCAGATTTCGTCTACTCACGTTAGCCGTCACATGATGCTTCCAGCGACACTGTCGCCAAACCCGGAGGCGCCCGCGCCCGCGGTGCGTGACTCCCGCAGCCGGGGCGCGCCCGGCGCTATTGGTCGGCGTGCGCCTCGAGGAACTGGTACACCTCGGTATCGTCGACGCCGGGGAAGGTGCCGCTGGGCAGCGGCGAGAGCACGTGGGCGTGCAGCCGGGCGCTCGGCCACGCCTGTCCGTTCCAGCGGGCCGCCACCGCCCCCGACGGACGCCGGCAACAGGACTCGTCGGGGCAGCGGGACACCGCCCGCTGCGTGGTCTCCCGGCCGCGGAACCACTTGGCCTGCGCGAACGGGGCGCCGACGCTGATCGAGAACTCGCCATCCGAGGTGCTGCCGGTCTGAGTGGCGCACCAGAAGGTGCCCGCCGGGGTGTCGGTGTACTGGTAGAACTCGGTGGTGCGGTTGGTGTGAGTGAACGCGCTGCGTGCGCTCCACTGCTTGCAGACCAGCTGGCCCTCGATGGACCCGGTGACGTCCGCGGGCAGCGGCAGGCCGTCGTTTTCGTAGCCCTTCTGCAGCGCGCCATCGCCGGAGACCCGCAGAAAATGCACCGTCATGTCCAGGTGCGTGGTGGCCAGGTTGGTCAGCCGCAGCGCCGCCGCCTCGTGGGTGACCCCGAACGCGTCGCGCAGGTCTTCCACCGACAGCACCCGCTCCCGCTTGGCGGTCTGCAGGAACGAGCGGGTGGCCTCCAGCGGCATCAGGCAGCAGGCCGCGAAGTAGTTGATCTCCAGCCGCTGCCAGAGGAACTCGGCGTAGCTGGCCGGGCGTTCGTGGCCGAGCAGCCGGTGACCCATCGCCTGCAGCGCCATCGACCGCAGCCCGTGCCCGCCCGGAATCGAGGCCGGCGGCAGGTAGATGCGGTGGTTGGCCAGGTCGGTCACCGACCGGGTGGAGTGCGGCAGGTCGTTCACGTAGATCAGGGTGAAGCCAAGTTGCTCGGCCATCACGCTCACCTCGCGGTGGGTGAGGGCGCCGGAGACGTGCCCGGAGGCCCGGACCCGCTCCTCGGCGAGTTTTTCGATGTCGGGCATGTAGTTGCCGCGCTCACGCATCCGCTCGCGCAGCTCGGTGTTGGCCCGGCGGGCCTCCTCCGGCGTGGCGATGGCCTCGCTGGCCCGGCGGGCGAGTTCCCGGTGCAGGCCCACCAGCGACTCGATCGCCGGCAGCGGCATGCCCTTGGTCACCTTCACCTGCGGCAGGCCGAGCGCGCCGTAGAGCGGGTTCTTCTGCGCGCGGGCGAGCTCGATCTCCAGGGCCGCCCTGGTGTTCGGCGCCTCACCGCTGAGCAACTCGGCCATCGGCACGCCCAGCGCCTGCGCCAACTGCTGCAGAACGGAGAGCTTGGGCTCGCGCCGGCCGTTCTCGATCAGGGAGAGCTGGCTGGCGGCCAGGCCCACCTGCTCACCGAGCTGGTCGAGGGTGAGCGCGCGCTCACTGCGAAAGTGACGGATGCGGTGACCCAGGGTGACGAGGTCGGAGGCCGGCGTTGGCATTCCTTAAGCATACGTAAAGAACCGTGATTCTTAACGACTGTTTTTCGGTTTCTGGTCCGGATTCGGCCGCATTCTTAATGCACAGGACGAAATTAGCGCTCCTGCCCCCCTCTTCCCGCCCCGTCCGCATCTTGAGGAAGGTTAGACCATGACCGTCACCCACCCCGTGCACAGCGACATCCGCGCCCACGCCGCCCAGACCACGGCAGCCACCGTCTCCAGCCGGCCGACGGGCACCACCGACCCCGCCCTGCGGGCCTGGGTCGACGAGGTCGCCCGCCTCACCCGGCCCGACGCCATCGTCTGGTGCACCGGCACCGCGCAGGAGGCCGACGGGCTGTCCAAGCAGCTCGTCGACGAAGGCAAGCTCATCAGGCTGAACCCGGAGTGGCGGCCGAACAGCTTCCTCGCCCGCACCAGCCCGACCGACGTGGCCCGGGTGGAGGACCGCACCTTCATCTGCTCCACCGACCCCGACGACGCCGGGCCCACCAACAACTGGGCCGACCCGCAGGCGATGCGCGCCGAGCTGAACGGCGTCTTCGCCGGCAGCATGCGCGGCCGCACGATGTACGTCGTGCCGTTCTCGATGGGACCGCTCGGCGGCCCCATCTCGCAGCTGGGCGTGGAGATCACCGACTCGCCCTACGTGGTGCTGCACATGGGCATCATGACCCGGATGGGCGCTGCCGTGCAGCGCCTGATCGAGGAGGGCAGCCCGTGGGTGCAAACCGTGCACAGCGTGGGCTACCCGCTCGTGGACGGAGCGGGCATCCGCCGGGCCGACGTCACCTGGCCCAGCAACGACACCAAGTACATCGTGCAGTTCCCCGAGGACCGCGAGGTGTGGTCGTTCGGCTCCGGCTACGGCGGCAACGCCCTGTTGTCGAAGAAGTCGTTCGCGCTGCGGATCGCGTCGGTGATGGCCCGCGACGAGGGCTGGCTGGCCGAGCACATGCTGTTGATCAAGGTCACCGCGCCCGAGGGCGGCACCTACCACGTGGCCGCCGCGTTCCCCTCGGCCTGCGGCAAGACCAACCTGTCCATGCTCAAGCCCACCATCCCGGGCTGGACCGTGGAGACCATCGGCGACGACATCGCCTGGCTCCGCCCCGGCGACGACGGCCGGCTGTGGGCGATCAACCCGGAAGCCGGGTTCTTCGGTGTGGCGCCCGGCACCGGCGAGACCACCAACCCCACCGCCGTGCAGACGGTGTGGGGCAACACCATCTTCACCAACGTCGCCCTCCGCGACGACGGCGACGTGTGGTGGGAGGGCCTGACCGACACCCCGCCCGCGCACCTCACCGACTGGGAGGGCAACTCCTGGACGCCCGACAGTGGCCGGCCCGCCGCGCACCCCAACTCCCGATTCACCGTGCCGGCGGCGCAGTGCCCGTCGATCGCCGACAGCTGGGAAGACATCGGGGGAGTACCCATCGACGCGATTATGTTCGGCGGCCGCCGCGCCACCAACGTGCCGCTGGTCGCGGAGGCCCGCAGCTGGAAGCACGGCGTGTTCATGGGCGCCACCATCTCCTCGGAGAAGACCGCCGCCGCCGAGGGCACCGTGGGCGAGCTGCGCCGGGACCCCTTCGCGATGCTGCCGTTCTGCGGCTACAACATGGCCGACTACTGGGCGCACTGGCTGCGGGTGGGCCGGGGCCTGGGCGCGAAGGCGCCTGCGATCTTCCAGGTCAACTGGTTCCGCAAGGGCGAGGACGGCAGCTTCCTCTGGCCGGGCTTCGGCGAGAACTCCCGGGTGCTCGAGTGGATCATCCGCCGGGTCGAGGGCAGCGCCGACACCGTCGACACCCCGATCGGCCGGATGCCGGTGCCCGGCGCCCTCAACGTGGCCGGGCTCGACGTGAGCGAGGAGGCCCTCGAGCAGTTGTTCCACATCGATCCGGAGTCATGGCTGGCCGAATGCGACCTCACCGAGGAGTTCTTCGGCCGGTTCGGCGGCCGGGTGCCGCCCGCGCTGCGCTCCGAGCTCGCCAGCCTGCGCTACCACCTCGCTACCTAGGGGCGGCTCCACAACCTCGGCCAGCGAGGCCACGTCGTCTGCGCACGTCACCGGGTCTCGACAAGCTCGACCAGCGGTCGGGGCGCGACCGTCCCAGTGACGTGCCTCCGAGAGCTGACGGAATAGGATTCAGTCATCCCGAGGTAAACGATGAGGTGAATCCGTGGTTCCACATGGCGATCTGCGGGCGCGGCGTGGCACGAACCTGCCCCGGATGGGCGACTTCAATACCGCCGTCGTGCTCGACGCGATCCGTCGCTCGGTCAACGGCCTCAGCCGGGTGGAACTGGGGCACTCCACGGGGTTGTCCGCACAGACCGTCTCCAACATCTGTCGTCGGCTGCTGGACCAGGACATGGTGCTCGAAGCCGGCAAGGCCAGCAGCGGTCCCGGCAAGCCGCGCACGATCCTGAAGCTGAACCCCGGCGGTGTGTACGCCGTGGGCGTGCACCTCGACCCGGCGGTCATGACCTTCGCAATCCTCGACCTCACCGGAGCCGTCGTGCACCGGTCCCGCAGCGCCACGCCCGCGGCCAGCGACCCGGAACACGTCATCCGTCACATCTCGGAGGAGATCGAACGGCTGATCCGTGAGGCCGGAGTGGACCGCACCAAGATCGCCGGGCTCGGCGTCGCGACGCCGGGGCCGATCGATCCCGAGCGGGGAACCGTCGTCGATCCGCCGCACCTGCTCGGCTGGCACCTGGTGCCGCTCCGTGATGCCCTCGCCCAGGCCACCGGCTTCGAGGTGCTCGTCGACAAGGACGTCACCGCGGCCGCCGTGGCAGAGATGTGGGCGGGCGGGCCCAGCGGGGTCGGCAGCTTCGTGTTCTTCTACCTCGGCACCGGCATCGGGGCGGGTGTGGTGCTGCGGGACGAGGTCGTGCGCGGCAGCTCGCACAACTCCGGAGAAATCGGCCACATCGTCGTCGATCCCGACGGTCCGCCATGCGGTTGCGGGCTTCGGGGCTGTGTCGCGGTCACCTGCACCCCGCAGAGCCTGGTGCGGGCGGCGGTGGGGCTCGGCGTGCTGACCGCATCGAAGCCGAACGCGGATGCGCTTGAGACCGATGTGCAGTTCTCGGCCCTGTGCGCACTCGCCGAGGGCGGCTCGGCTGCGGCGCTGGCCGTCCTGGAGCAGTCCGCCGGCCGGGTCGCCAAAGCGGTGTCCGTGCTCACGAACCTGCTCGACGTCGACCGGGTGGTCTTCGGCGGGCCGTACTGGACACGGCTGAGCCGGGTGTACCTGAACCGGATACCCGACCTGCTGGACGAGCTGACGGTCGCCAGAAGCATCCACCGCATCGAGGTGGTCGGCACGGGCGTCGGCGAGGACGTCGGCGCGGTCGGCGCCGCCTGCCTGGTGCTCGACCACGCGCTCGCGCCACGTGCGGCCCGTCTGATCCTCGGTTAGTCACAGCTCGGTAAAGGTGCCGTCGGGCCCTTGCGCGAATTTATCCATTCGATTTAGTATTTCGGTATGCCACCTGCCGGTAACTGGGCCGGTCAGCGTTTGGGGGGCACGAGCTGGAGCAAAGGAGCACCATGCATCGCAACGCAAAACTCGCCCTGTCCGTGTTGGCGGCAACCTCGATGGTTGCGCTGGCGGGCTGTACGGCTGCCGGGGACAACGCCGACGGTGACAGCCAATCACTGAAGATCGTGTACCAGAAGACCGATTCCTTCACGGCTCTCGACGAGCTGTTCACGAAGATCAAGCCGGAGTTCGAGGCCGCGAACCCCGGAGTCACCGTCGAACTCGAGCCGATCCAGGCCAATGACGACGACTACTCCACCAAGCTCGCCCTCTCGCAGAAGTCGGCCGAGACCGCACCCGACGTGTTCTATGAGGACACCTTCCGGCTGCGCTCCGACATCGACGCGGGTTACCTGCTCAACATCGACGACCAGCTCGCCGACTGGGATGAGTGGGGGCAGTTCAACGAGGGCGCCAAGGCTGCCGGGATGGGGGATGACGGCAGCGTTTACGCCGTCCCGCTGGGCACCGACACCCGCGGCATTTGGTACAGCAAACCGGTCTTCGCCGCCGCCGGCATCGAGCTGCCGTGGCAGCCGGAAACCTGGGACGACATCCTGACCGCCGCCCGCGCCATCCAGGCCAGCCAGCCCGATGTGGTGCCGTTCAACATGTACGCGGGCAAGGGCACCGGCGAGGGCACCGTGATGCAGAGCTTCTACGAGTTGCTCTACGGCACCGGCGACACCCTCTACAACGAGGACGACCAGAAATGGGTGGTCGAATCCCAGGGCTTCAAGGACTCCCTCGAGTTCCTGCAGACGCTCTACACGGAGAAGCTCGCCCTCGATCCGTCCGAGGCGCTGGACCCGAACGTGTGGAAGAAGGTCTTCGGCGAGTTGTTCCCGCAGGGCAAGCTCGGCGGCACCGTCGAAGGCTCATACACCCCGTCGTTCTGGCAGACCGGCGGCTCCTACGAGTGGCCGGCGTACACCGAGGACATGGCCGTCGCGACGTTCCCCACCCAGAACGGTGAGGAACCCGGGGGTGTGAGCATGTCGGGTGGCTGGACCCTCGCCGTGGGAGCGAAGACGGCCAACGCCGACCTCGCGTTCGACTTCCTCGCCCTGGCCGTGAGCCAGGAGAACGCCCTCTGGTACGCGATCAACAACTCCCAGATCGCCGTGCGCACGGATGTGGCCAGCGAACCGACCTACCTCGCCGCCAACCCGTTCGTGGCCGACGTGACCGAGCTGGTCGACGTGACCCACTACCGCCCGGCGACGAGCGACTACTCCAAGATCTCCGCCGAAGTGCAGGCGGCCACCGAGGCCGTCATCACCGGGCAGATGAGCGTGGATGAGGCGGCGGACGCGTATGACACCGCCGTGGAGGGCATCGTGGGCGCCGACAAGGTCACCACGAAGTAGTCCATGTCAGCCGATACCGCTTCCCGACCTCCTCGTGAGACCGCGGCCGGGCCGGGACCCTCGGGTTCCGGCCCGCGCCGGCGGCCACGGGGACGCACCCTGACCCGGGTGCTGCCCCTGGCGCCGGCCGTGGTGCTCCTCGCGATCTTCCTGCTCGGGCCGGTCATCTGGTCGTTCTACGGGTCCTTCACCGACGCGGCCCTCACCGGCTCGAGCGCGCAGGACCCGCAGTGGGTGGGCCTGGACAACTACCTCACCCTGTTCAAGGACCCGGTCTTTCCGCTGTCGCTGTGGCTGACCTTCGTGTTCGTGGTCGCCTCCGCGATCGTCGGACAGAATTTCCTCGGCCTGGGCATCGCCCTGCTGATTAACCGGGCCAGCAAGGTGGTCAGCGCCGTGGTCGGCACGGCCGTCGTCGCGGCCTGGGTGCTGCCCGAGATCGTCGCCGCTTTCGTCGCCTACGCCTACTTCAGCGAGGACGGCACCCTGAACCAGGTGCTCGCCGCGGCGGGGATGACCGGACCGAACTGGCTGTACAGCTTTCCGATGCTGTCGATCATCCTGGCCAACGCCTGGCGGGGGACCGCGTTCTCGATGATGGTCTACCGGGCGGCGCTGAACGATGTGCCGGTGGAGGTGACGGAGGCCGCCATGATCGACGGCGCCGACGGCATCAAGCGCCTCACCTGGATCACCATCCCGATGATCAAGAACAGCATCGCCACCAACCTGATGCTGATCACCCTGCAAACGCTGTCGGTGTTCACCCTGATCTGGGTGATGACCGCCGGCGGACCCGGCAACGAAAGCACCACCCTGCCGATCATGGCGTTCCAGGAGGCATTCAAGTTCGGGGACATCGGCTACGGCACCGCCATCGCGACGGTCATGCTGCTCATCGGCGCCGCCTTCTCGCTCGTCTACATTCGGGCGCTCCGCCCAGAAAAGGTCTGAACCGATGACCGTCAGCACCCTCGCCAGCTCGGTGGCCTCGCCCCGCAAGGCCACCGCCGCGATCCTGGCCAACACCGTGCTCATCGTGATCGCGCTGTGCTTCCTGCTGCCGTTGGCCTGGCTGGTCCTGGCCTCCCTCGACGTCAAGGCCACCTACCAGACCCAAATTCCCGAGCAGCTGTCCCTGGCCAACTTCGCCGCGGTGTTCAACCCCGAGCTGACGTTCCTGCCGCTCTGGAACAGCCTGCTGCTCTCCGGCGGCGCCGCCGTCGTCACCGTGCTGGCGTCGGTGCTGGCCGCCTACCCGCTCTCCAGGTACACCATGCGCTTCAACAAGCCGTTCATGTACGGCGTCCTGTTCGGCACCTGTTTGCCCATCACCGCGATCATGGTTCCGGTGTACAGCCTGTTCGTTCGACTGAACCTGCTGGATTCGATTCCCGCCACGATCTTCTTCATGGCCGCGACCTCGCTGCCGATGGCCATCTGGATGACCAAGAACTTCATGGACTCGGTCCCGGTCAGCCTGGAGGAAGCCGCCTGGGTTGATGGGGCGTCCGCGATGAACGCCCTCCGGCGCATCGTGGTGCCCCTGATGCGGCCGGGTCTGAGTGTGGTGTTCATCTTCGTGTTCATTCAGGCCTGGGGCAATTTCTTCGTGCCGTTCGTGTTGCTGCTCTCGCCGAGCAAGCAGCCGGCTGCGGTGAGCATCTACAGCTTCTTCGGCCAGTACGGTGCCATCGCCTACGGCCAGCTCGCCGCGTTCTCCGTGTTGTATTCGGTTCCGGTGATCCTGCTCTACGTCCTCGTTTCCCGCGGCATGGGCGGGTCATTCACCATGTCAGGCGCGATCAAGGGTTAGGGAGCGGTACCAGTCATGCATGATGACAGCACACTCGTGGAGTTGCGGATCAGCCGGTTCGTCCGGGAACGGCTCCGGCCCGCCCTCAACCGGGCCGCGGTTCCCCTGACCATCGAATCCTGGGATGCCCCGGGCGAGCCGGTTCCGTTCGCCGACGCCATCCGCCAGGACTACAGCCCGTTCGGCACCGGCCGGGCCTGGGGCCGCCCGTGGGGGACGACCTGGTTGCACATCACCGGCAGCGTTCCGGAGGAGTGGCAGGTCGATGATGCCCTGCGGGTCGAACTGCAGGTCGATCTCGGCTTCAGTAAGGCGACGCCGGGCTTCCAGGCTGAAGGGCTGGTGTGGTCCCCGGACGGCGTCATCCTCAAGGCGGTCGAGCCACGCAACCGCTCCGTCCCGCTGGCGACGGGACCCGGTGGTCGCGTCGACCTCTACATCGAGGCGGCCGCCAACCCGGATGTCACCTCCGGCTTCACCTTCGTCGCCACCGACAAGGGCGACCCGGCCACGGCCGGGGCCACCCCGATCTACCGGCTTCGGCAGGTGGACGTGGTCCTCAAGGACCAGACCGTGTGGGAGCTCCTCCAGGACTTCTGGACCCTGACGGGTCTCATGCGTGAACTTCCCACGGGCCTGGCCCGGCGGGCGGAGATCCTGCGGGCGCTCGAACGCAGCATCGACGTCGTGGATCCCGACGACGTCGCGGGCACGGCGGACCGCGGACGCGCCGCGCTCGCCGAGGTGCTCGCCCGACCGGCGAACGCGAGCGCTCACCATCTGCACGCCGTGGGACACGCGCACATCGACAGCGCCTGGCTCTGGCCCGTGCGGGAGACCGTGCGCAAGGTGGCCCGCACCTTCTCCAATGTGCTGGCCCTGATCGAGCAGAACCCGGACTTCACCTTCGCCGCCTCATCCGCTCAGCAGTATGCCTGGCTCAAGGAGCACTACCCGGAGCTGTTCGCCCGGGTCAAGGCGCAGGTCGCGGCCGGCACGTTCGTGCCGGTGGGCGGGATGTGGGTTGAGTCGGACACCAACATGCCCGGCGGTGAGGCCCTGGCTCGCCAATTCGTGGCCGGGAAGCGCTTCTTCATGGAGGAATTCGGCGTCGAACCACTCGAGGTGTGGCTGCCAGACTCGTTCGGCTACTCGGCGGCGTTGCCGCAGATCGTGGCGGCGGCCGGGTCCCGGTGGTTCCTGACCCAGAAGACCTCGTGGAACGAGACCAACCTGATGCCGCACCACACCTTCCGGTGGGAGGGCATCGACGGCACCCAGATTTTCACACACTTCCCTCCCGTCGACACGTATAACGCGGAGTTGTCGGGGGAGGAGCTGGCTCGAGCGGAGCACCAGTATGCCGAAAAGGGGACGGCCAACACATCGCTCGTGCCATTCGGATGGGGGGACGGCGGCGGCGGACCGACCACGGAGATGATCGCCGCCGCCCGCCGAACCGAGTCGCTGGAGGGCTCGCCGACCGTCGAACTGTCCAGTCCGCGCCGGTTCTTCGAGGCGGCGGAGGCGGAGTACCCCGAACCGCCGGTGTGGCTCGGCGAGTTGTATCTCGAGTTCCACCGGGGCACCTACACCTCCCAGGCGCGCACCAAACGCGGCAACCGCCGCAGCGAGCACCTGCTGCGCGAGGCCGAACTGTGGGCGGCCACGGCATCCGTGCGCTCAGGCGTCGCATACCCCTACGACCTGCTCGAGCAGACCTGGCACACCGTGCTGCTGCAACAGTTCCACGACATCCTGCCCGGCTCGTCCATCGCCTGGGTGCACCAGGAAGCCGAACGCAACTACGCCGCCGTCGCAGCCACCCTGACCGAGCTGATCGAGACGACGGTGCGGCAGCTGTGCTCAGCCGGCGACGGCACCGTGCTGCTGAACGCGGGCCCGTACGCCCTCGACGGAGTGGCGGGCCTGGCCGGCGCGGACGCCACCCACCCCGATCCGGCGGCACCGGCGGCCGACGTCACCCTGACCCGCACCGCGGCGGGCCTCGTGCTCGACAACGGACTCGTGGCCGTCACCATCGACGCCGACGGGCTCTTCAGCTCGGTCTGGGACGTGATCGCGCATCGCGAGCTGGTGCCGGCAGGGTCCCGCAGTAACCTGCTGCAGCTGCACCGGGACACACCCACCCAGTGGGACGCCTGGGACATCGACGAACACTACAAGCGGAACACCGTCGACCTGACCGCGGCCGAGTCCGTCGAGGTGATCCTGGACACACCCGAACGGGCTCGTGTGCGGGTCAGCCGTTCCTTCGGCTCGTCCCGCGTGGTCGAGGACATCACCCTGTCGGCGGGGTCGCCGGCGGTGGACCTGCACTTCGACCTGGACTGGCACGAACGGCAGAAGCTGCTCAAACTGGCGTTCCCGCTCGACGTGAACGCCGACCGGGCCGCCTCGGAGATCCAGTTCGGCCACGTCTTCCGGGCCACGCACACCAACACCTCCTGGGATGCCGCCCGCTTCGAGACTGTCGCGCACCGCTGGGTGCACGTGGGCGAGCCCGGCTACGGGGTGGCCGTGGGCAACGACTCGACCTACGGGCACGACATCAGCCGGTCCCCGCATGCCGCCGGCCGGTCCGCGACCACCGTGCGGCTGTCGCTGCTGCGCGCGGCGGTGTTCCCCGACCCCGCCGCCGACCAGGGCCGGCACGAACTGCGGGTCTCCCTGCGGGTGGACTCCGGCATCCCCGAGGCCGTGGCCGAGGGCTACCGGCTGAACCTGCCGCTCCGCACCGTGACCGGCGTCACCGACACGACAGTCGAGCCCCTGCTGCGGGTCGACAACCCGGCGGTGGTGATCGAGGCGGTCAAGCTGGCCGAGGACCGGAGCGGCGACCTGATCGTGCGGCTCTACGAGGCGCACGGCAACCGGTCGACGGCGCGGCTCATCCGGCACTTCGAGGCGACGGATGTGGTCGAGACCGACCTGCTCGAGCGCCCGCTGGCCGAGCCCCGCGTCGAGCTCGCCGGCGGGGCGCCCCTCCCGCTGGAGTCGCACGCCCTCAGCCTGACCCTGCGCCCGTTCGAAATCGTCACGCTGCGCTTCATCCGCCCCTGACCGTCTCGCGAAAGCGGCCATGTGGTCGCTTCGCGGGGGCGGAGGCAGCCACGCGCCCGCTTTCGCGGGAGCGGTTAGACCAGCAGCTGGTGCTTGGCGAGGTCGCGGTACAGCGGCGTGGAGAGCACCAGCTCGGAGTGGGTGCCGGTACCGACGACCTCGCCGTGGTCGAGGACCACGATCTGGTCCGAGTCCACCACGGTGGAGAGCCGGTGCGCGATCACGATCAGGGTGCGGTCCACCGCAACGGCGTCGATGGCCTCCCGCATCAGCTGCTCGTTCATGCCGTCCAGGCTCGAGGTGGACTCGTCCAGCAGCAGGATCGGCGGTGCCGCGAGCAGCGCCCGGGCGATCGCCAGGCGCTGGCGTTCTCCGCCGGAAAGCTTGACGCCGTCCTCGCCGACCGCCGCGCCGAGGCCGGCCGGGTCGCGGTCGAGCACCTCGCCGAGGTTCACGGCGTGCAGCACGGCCACGCACTGCTCGTCGGTGGCGTCCGGGGTGGCGAGGGTGAGGTTGTCGCGGAGGGAGCCGGCCAGCACGGGCGCGTCCTGCTCCACGTAGCCGATCTGTGAGCGCAGGTCGGTGCGGTCCAGGCTCCGGATGTCGAGGCCGCCGAGCCGCACCACGCCGGAGTCGGCGTCGTAGAACCGCTCGATCAGGGCGAGGATGGTGCTCTTGCCGGCGCCGGATGGGCCCACCAGTGCGGTGCGCAGACCACGGGGTGCGCTGAATGACACCCCGCGCAGCACCGGCGTCGGAGCGGCGGGGCCGGCCGACGCGGCTGTCGTGTCGGCGCCGGCGAACTCGGTCGTGGCGTCGGGGGTGGTGCCGTCTTCGGCGGCGAGGACCGCCTGGGCCACGGGGCCGGGTCGCACGGCGGCCAGCGGTTCGCCGGTGGTGGCATCCGTTGTGGCGAGCACGGTGGGGGCGTAGTGGAAGCGCACGTCCTCGAACGCGATCGCCGGCGCCTCCGGGTTGACCTTGGCGTTGGCGGCACCCACGACGATGGCCAGCGGCGCGATGTCGCGGTCGAACTGGTCCTCGCTGGGCAGGTCGATGATCTCCTGGATGCGGCCGAGCGCACCGAGCGCCGAGTTGACCGAGGTGATCGCGCCGAAGAACTGGCCCAGCGGCATGATCATCATGAACAGGAACAGAATGAACGAGACCAGGTCGGCGATGGTGATGCTGCCGTCCGCCACCCTGAAGCCGCCGACGCCGAGAACGACGAGCAACGACACCTGCAGGGCGATGCCGGCGATCGGCACTACCAGGGCCGAGACCTTGGCGACCTTGATGCCCATCTGCCAGGCGCCCTCGGCGTCCTTCTCGACGACCGCGATCTCGCGGGCGGTGGCGTTGGCGGCGCGCACCGTGCGCACGGCGCTGATGGCCCGTTCCACGCTGGCGGCCAGGTCGCCGACCTTGGTCTGCGCGGCCAGGCTGGCGGTGCGGATGCGCTGGGACAGCAGCACCACGGTGACCACCGAGACCGCGATCACGAGCACCGTCAGGCCGAGCAGAACCGGGTCGATAATGAGCATCGCGATGATGGCGCCGATGAAGGTGAGCGACCCGCCGATGGCCTCGACCGCGCCCTGGGTGAGGACGGCGCGCAGCAGGGTGGTGTCCGAGCTGACCCTGGAGACCAGGTCGCCGGTGCGGCGGGCGTCGAACTGGCTGATCGGCAGGTTGAGCATCCGCCCGATCAGGCGGCGGCGGCTGGAAAGCACCACCCCCTCGCCGGTGCGCTGCAGCAGGTAGTGCTGGTAGCCGCTGATCAGCGCGGAGACCACGACGAGGGCGACGAGCGCAGTGACGATGTTGTCCAGCGGGTCACCGGCCTCGACGAGGGTGATCACCTGGCTCACCAGCAGCGGCTGGGCCAGGCTCGCGGCGGCGCCGAGCACGCTGAGCACCACGACCACGCTGAGCACGGCCTTGTGCTCGGACAGGTAGGGCAGTAGCTGGCTGAAGGATGCCCGCGGCCCCTCGGCCTGGGCGCCGCGACGGCCCATCCGGGAGCGGGTCTTCGGTGCGGGGGCGTCGGACGCGGGGGTGCTGGTGCCGGGGGTAGTCGTACTCACCAGTCGAGCTTAACCGGCGCTCGCGCGGATTATCTGCGGCCGTACTTCTTGTGCACGGCCTGACGGGAGGCCTCCAGTGCGAGGGCGATCAGTTGCCACGGCGCGTTCGCGTTGCGGGCCCGTCGCACCGCAGTGGCCTCGGCGCGGTCGAGTTCGCCGCGCAGCCGCTTGATCGCCCGCAGCGTCTCGATCGGGTCGCCGGAGCCGGCGTCACCCACCAGTGTTCGTCCCGAGTCATCCAACATGCCGTCAACCCTAATTGACGCCCAACCTTCATGTCAACCAAAATTGACACCCAGAGGGCGCGGAAGCGGCCATGTGGCTACCTCAGCGAACTGAGGCAACCACATGACCGCTTTCGCGAGCTGGGGTGCGAGCTGGGGTCGGGGCGGCGGTTAGCGCTCGAGGTCGAGGTCGCGGGTCTCGCGGCTCAGGTACAGCGCCACCAGGGTGATCAGGCCCATCACCGAGAGGTAGATGCCCACCCAGAACGGGCTGCCCTCGCCGAGGGTCCAGAGCCACACGGCGATGAACGGGGCCACGGCCGCGCCGAGAATCGAGCTCATGTTGTACGCGAAGGCGGAGCCCGTGTAGCGCACCTGAGTGGGGAACAACTCGGGCAGCAGCGCGCCCATCGGCCCGAAGGTCATGCCCATCAGGGTGAAGCCGAGGATCAGGAAGATCATCACACCGATGAACCCGGCGCCCAACAGCGGCACGAAGAGGAACCCGAACACCACGATGCCCGCGGTCACCCAGAGCAGCGTGCGGCGGCGGCCGAACCTGTCGGCCCAGGGGCCGGAGGCGAGGGTGAAGACGCCGAAGAACAGCACCCCGCCGATCATCATCAGCACGAACGTCGTGTAGCTGTAGCCCAGGCCCGCCACCGGCGCATCCGTCGCCGCGCGGCCGTAGCTGAGGCTGAACGTCGTCATCAGGTAGAACAGCACGTAGGTGGCCAGCATGATGAACGTGCCCAGGATGAGCTCACGCCAGTTGGACTTGAATACCGCGGCGAGCGGCAGCTTGGCGACCTTCTTGGTGGTGACGATCTTGGTGAACGCGTCGCTCTCCACCAGGCGCAGGCGCACCCACAGGCCCACGATCACCATGACGGCGCTGAACAGGAACGGCACCCGCCAGGCCCACTCGAGGAACGCGTCGGACGGCCGGGTCGGGTCGTCGGAGGGCAGCAGCAGCGCGATGAGCAGGAACAGGCCGTTCGCGATGATGAAGCCGAGCGGGGCTCCCACCTGCGGGAAGGTGCCGTACCAGGCGCGCTTGCCCTTGGGGGCGTTCTCGGTGGCCACCAGGGCCGCGCCGCTCCATTCGCCGCCGAGGGCGAAGCCCTGGGCGAGACGCAGGATCACCAGCATCGCCGGGGCGAGCCAGCCGACCATGGCGTAGGTGGGCAGCAGCCCGATCAGGAACGTGGCGATGCCCATCGTGAGCAGCGCGCCGACCAGGGTGGCCTTGCGGCCCTTTTTGTCGCCGAAGTGGCCGAAGAACAGGGCGCCGAGCGGGCGGGCCACCATGGCGGCGCCGAACACCGCGAACGAGGCGAGCAGGGCCGCGGTCTCGTTGCCGGACGGGAAGAACAGGTGCGGGAAGACCAGGACCGCGGCGGTGGCGTAGACGTAGAAGTCGTAGAACTCGATCGTGGTGCCGATGAGGCTGGCCAGGATGACTCGACTGCGCGGGTTCGTGGGCGCGGGAGCGACGGCTGTGGCCGCCGCGGTGGATGCTGACATAGGTGTGGTGCTCCGAAGGGAAGGGAAATGGCGTGACTGGGTCTGGGCGCGAGACGGCGGTCAGTCGTCTGGGGCGGACGGGGACGCTTCAGGAAGAGGTCGGCCGCTTGTGGCGGCCGGATTCAGCCTACATTCGCGCCGGGGCGCCGGACGAATCCGCCGCGGGGGCCGCGGCCGTGACCGCCGGGACGCGGGGGAGGGCGACGGTGACGTGGGTGCCGGTGCGGCCGTCGGACTGCAGGTCGATGGTGCCGCCGAGCCTGTCGACGAGTCCCTTCGTAAGCGGCAGGCCGAGCCCGGTGCCCGCCAGCAGCTCGGCGCTCGCCGATCTGAAGAATCTGTCGAAGACCCGCTCGATGTCCTGCGGGGGGATGCCGATGCCGTTGTCGCTGACGGTGAGCAGCACGCCGTCGGCGTCGGCGGTGCAGCCGACCCAGACCTGGCCGTGCGGGGGAGTGAACTTGACGGCGTTCGAGACCAGGTTCGTGAGCACCCGGCGCAGGTCGGTCTCCGAGCTGCGCACGTCGAACGGTCCGGCGCCGAACTCGGCGGTCAGGCTCACCCCGGCGGCGTGCGCCTGCGGGGCCAGTTCCTCGACGCACTCGGCCACCAGCGCCGCCAGATCGACGGGCTCGGCCTGGCCTGCGTCGGTCTGGGTGCTCATCTTGGAGAGGTCCAGCAGGTCCTCCACCAGCTGCGCCAGCCGGTGCGAGTTGCGCACGATCACCCGGGTGAACCGGGCCTGGTCGGCGTCGAGCTCGGTGTCCTCGAGTTCCTCGGCGAAGCCGAGGATGCTCGTGATCGGGGTGCGCAGTTCGTGGCTGACCGACGAGACGAAATCGTCCTTCTGCCGGTTGAGCTCGAGCAGGGCCTGCACCACCTCCTGTTCCCGGGTGAGGACATCGTCGCGCTGGGCAAGCTCGGCGGCGAGCAGTAGGACCGAGCTGGCGTAGGTGACCAGGAAGATCTGTACGAAGGCGCCGGCGGTGGCGATGGCGGTGCCCTGGCCGCCGCCGAAGTAGCCGATCCCCATCGAGGTCAGCCCGGAGGCGACCAGTGCCGTTCCGCACAGCTCCCAGGCCACGATCTTGATCCCGAACCTGAATGCCGCCCAGGTCAGCAGGGGCAGGACCAGGAACGAGATGGGCACCGACCGGCCCGGCCCGTACGCCACGACGAGCACCAGGAGCATCACGCCCACGTGGATGAGCAGTTCCAGGCGTCGCTCCGGCCGGCCCGGAACGCTCCGCACCAGGGCGAGCGGCACCAGCACGAAGACCGCGAACGCGTGCGAGGGGATGGCGGAGAGCAGCACGGTGCCGAAGTCGCCGCTCTCGAACAGGACCAGGGTGCCCGCCGCAACGACCCCGATCGTCACGGCACCGCACACCACCGCGATGGCGAACCGGAGTACGTCACGCACCGTGTGCAGCCGGGCGGGTTCGTCGCGGGTGGCCAGGATGCCGGTGACCACCATCGCCTCGAGGGCGTTGGCCAGCCCGAATCCGATGGCAACGGGCAGCGGACGACCGCCGCCGAGGTTCGAGGCCACGCCGACCACGACGACCAGTCCCGCCACCAGCCAGCGTTCCCTGCCCCTGGCCACGCACAGGGCGAGCACGGCCGCGGCGGCGGCGGGCCACCAGTGGGCGACGCCGGTCTGGGGCGGGGTCGCTGCGAGAGAGGCACGGCCGAGGCCGTAGGCCACCAGCAGGAGCAGAAGTATTGCCGCGTACCGCCATTGGCGCGGTGCGACCCAGAGCGACGCGACGAGATTGTTCACCGGCGTAGTGTCTCCCCCTGTGAAACCGACCGCGGCGCGATTGGATAATGTCAACGTAGCGTGTCGTGTGCCCAGTGCGGGTGACACGCGCGAAAGATAAGACGCCGAACCAGGGGACACGCCGCATGCCACGCATATTGATCGTCGAGGACGACGAAGACGTCAGGGCCCTGATCGGCCACAAACTGCGCCGTGCCGGACACGAGGTGTCCGAGGCGGGCGACGGCGAGGAGGGCCTCGCGGCCGCCCGCTCCGGCTCGCCCGAGCTGATCGTGCTGGACTGGATGATGCCCAAGCTCACGGGCATCGAGGTGTGCGCGCAGGTGCGCGCCGACACCGCGCTGACCCAACCGCGCATCCTGCTGCTCACCGCCAAGTCGCAGGACAGCGACATCGCGCTGGCCATGGCGACGGGCGCGGACGGCTATCTGATCAAGCCGTTCCGCGCCAACGACCTGCTCGAACGGGTCACCGCGCTACTGGAGCCTCGATAGTCCCTAGCGCTCGCGCAGGGCCTTGAGCACCACGGCCGTGGCCAGCGCCGCGGTGGCGGCCTCCTCGCCTTTGTCCTCCTTCGAGCCGGGCAGCCCGGCCCGGTCCAGGCCCTGCTGCTCGTCGTCGAGGGTGAGTACGCCGAAGCCCACCGGCTTGCCGGTGTCCAGCGCCACCCGGGTGAGGCCATCCGTCGCCGCCGCCGAGACGTACTCGAAGTGCGGGGTGCCGCCGCGGATGATGACCCCCAGCGCCACCACGGCGTCGGCGCCGCTGTCCAGCGCCACCTTGCTCGCCACGGGCAGTTCGAAGCTGCCGGGCACCCGCACCAGCGAGAAGCTGGCCCCGGATGCCTCGAGCACCCGGGTGGCCCCGGCGATGAGGCCGTCGGTGATCACGTCGTGCCAGCGGCCGGCGATGATCACCACCTCCAGTCCGGTGCCGTCGACGTCGATTGCGGGGGAGCCTGCTCCACTCATAGTGCGAGTCCTTTCACGATCTGGTGTGCTGAGATGTCGTGGCCCATACGGTCACGCTTGGCGGCGAGGTAGTCCTCGTTGTGGCTGCCCACGCCAACGACCAGCGGCACCCGTTCGGTGACCGTCACGCCGTAGGCCTGGAGCTGGCGCGCCTTCTCCGGGTTGTTGGTGAGCAGCCGCACCGAGCCCAGGCCCAGTTCGTCGAGGATGGCGGAGGCCGCGCCGTAGTCGCGGGAGTCGGCCGGCAGGCCCAGCGCGAGGTTCGCGTCGAGGGTATCCAGGCCGTCCTCCTGCAGCTTGTAGGCGCGCAGCTTGTTGATCAGGCCGATGCCGCGACCCTCCTGGCCGCGGAGGTACACCACCACGCCGCCGTCGCGGTCGATGGTGTCCAGCGCGGCCTGCAGCTGCGGCCCGCACTCGCACTTGAGCGAGCCGAAGGCCTCGCCGGTGAGGCATTCGGAGTGCACCCGCACGAGGGCGCCGTCCCGCGGGGTGCCGGAGACGATGGCGACGTGGTCGGCCCCGGTCATCCGGTCGCGGTAGGCGCGCACCTGGAACGAGCCGTGTTCGGTGGGCACCGTGGTCTCCACCTCGAAGTCCACCCGCGGCGATTCGCGGATCGGGCTGACCGAGGCGAGGTCGTCGTCGCAGTGGAACTCCTGCAGGTGCGCGATGAGGTCGGCGATGGTGATCACCGGCACGCCCTCGCGCTCGCCGAGCAGGAGCAGCCCGGGCAGGCGCATCATCTCGCCGTCCTCGGCGACGATCTCGGCGATCCCGGCCACGGGGGTGAGCCCGGCCAGCTTCATCAGGTCGACCGCGGCCTCGGTGTGGCCGTCGCGCTCCCGCACCCCGCCGTCCATGGCCCGCAACGGCAGGATGTGGCCGGGCCGGTTGAGGCTGGCCGGCGTGGACGTCGGCTCGGCCAGCACCCGCAGCGTGTGCGCACGGTCGGCGGCGCTGATGCCGGTGCTCAACCGGTCGGAGGCGTCGACGGTGACCGTGTAGTTGGTGCCGCGCGGGTCCTCGTTGTTGAGCACCATCACGGGCAGGTCGAGGGTGTCGGCGATGTCGTTGGTCATCGGCGCGCAGATGAAGCCGCTCGAGTGGCGCACGGTCCAGGCGATCCACTCCTGGGTGGCCAGTTGGGCGGAGATGATCACGTCGCCCTCGTTCTCGCGGCCCTCATCGTCGGCGACGATGACGGGCTTGCCGAGCCGGAGTGCCGCCAGTGCGGTGGGGATGTCGGCGAGGCTCATGGGGTGCTCCTTAGAACTGCGGATGGTTCGGATGCTTCGGTCGAGGGGGCGGCGGCGCTCGCCGCGAGGGCGAGCATCCGCTGCACGTGCCGGGCGAGGATGTCGGTCTCCAGGTTGACCCTGTCGCCCACGGTCAGGCCGCCCAGCGTGGTGGCGGTGAGGGTCTCGGGGATCAGCGACACCTCGAACCACTGGTCGGGCAGCTCTGCGGGCGAGATGGTGCTCACCGTGAGGGAGACCCCGTCGATGGCGATCGAGCCCTTGTCCACCACCAGCGGCGCCAGAGCCGCATCGAGGCTGAACCGCACGACCCGCCAGGCGTCGCCGGGCACGACGGTCAGCACCGTGCCGGTGCCGTCGATGTGGCCCTGCACGATGTGGCCGCCCAGGCGGCCGCCCACCAGTGCGGCGCGTTCGAGGTTCACCGGGGTGCCCTCGGTGACGCCGGCGAGGGTGGACATCGACAGGGTCTGCGCCATCACGTCGGCGGTGAAGGTCGAGGCGGTCTGCTCCACCACGGTGAGGCAGACGCCGCTCACCGAGATGGAGTCGCCGTGCCCGGCGCCGTCGACCGCGAGCGGGCCGCGGATGGTGAGGCGGGCGGCATCCGCCGTGCGCTCGATGCGCTCGACGGTGCCGAGTTCCTCAATGATTCCGGTGAACATGGTGGTCCTTCAGTTCGTCTGTGCCGGGGTGGCCCGGCTGGTCTGGTCGGTGGGACTGGTCGTGTCGGTGTCGGTGTCGGCCGGCCGGGCGACCAGCAGGAGGTCCTCGCCGAGGTGCAGGAGCTCCTCGATCCGAAGCCGGCGCTGGGCGTCGATGCCGGCGACGCCGATGTCGCCCAGGGCCAGCCTGTCGCCGCCGAGGAGGGTGGGTGCCAGGTAGACGAGGTACTCGTCGACCAGGCCGGCCCGCACGAAGGCGCTGGCCAGGGTGGGGCCGCCCTCCACGAAGACCCGGCGGATGCCGCGTTCGTGCAGTTCACGCAGCAGCGCGGCCACGTCGTGCCCGGCCAGGAACCACGGGGTGAGCGGATGCCGGTGCACGGCCGCGTCGGCCGGCACCGGCCGGCGCCCCACCACCACGGGTCGCGGCTGGTGCGGCAGCAGGGTGCCGTCATCGGATCGGGCGGTGAGCGACGGGTCGTCGGCGAGGGCGGTGCCGGTGCCCACCAGGATCGCGTCGGCGCGGGCGCGGCGCTCGTGCACGTCCCGTCGGGCGGCCGGCCCGGTGATCCAGCGGCTGGAGCCGTCGGCGGCGGCGGTGCGGCCGTCGAGGCTGGAGGCCCATTTCACGGTCACGAACGGTCGGCCCAGGCGTGCCGAGACCAGCCAGTCGGCCAGGAAGGCCGCCACCTCGTCGGCGAGCAGGCCGCCGGTCACGTCGATGCCGGCCGCGCGCAGCCGGTCGCCGCCGCCGGAGGAGTGCGGTCCGGGGTCGGCGACGGCGTAGACCACCCGGCTGATGCCGGCGTCCATGAGCGCCAGTGCGCACGGGCCGGTGCGGCCGGTGTGGTTGCAGGGTTCGAGGGTGACCACGGCCGTGGCGCCGCGCGCGGCGGCCGGGTCGAGCTGGGCGAGGGCATCCACCTCGGCGTGGCAGGTGCCGGCGCCGCGGTGCCAGCCTTCGGCGATGATCTCGCCGGCCGGGCTGAGGATCACGCAGCCGACCCGGGGGTTGACGCCCTCGGCCGGACCGTTGCCGGCCACCTGCAGGGCTCGGCGCATTGCGCGCTCAAGCGTGTGCTGCTGGTGCATTCCCTGTCCCGTCGTTTGACGCTCCGGGAGGGGATTTCGCGTACGCGAAAGCCGTCGACGGTCCACGAGGAACCATCGATTCGTGCGCCTCCCATCCGGACTTTAACCGTCGGTGCTGGAGTTTCACCAGCTCAACCGAAACCCAAAAAACAGATTCCAGCTCGCGGACTGTCACCGCCGGTTCGGATTCTCACCGACCCCGGAGCACGTATCTACTGTCAGTTATATCTCAACGCGTGCCGCTCCGGCGTATTCCCGGCGTAACCCGACGTCGTCCGCCACGCGGTCAGATGTTGGCGACCAGGGCTCGGGCGGTACTCTCGTCCACGAACAAATCAGTGATCAGGTCGGCTTTCAATGCGCCGCGGAGGCTGGCGAGCTTGGCTGTTCCCGACACCACGCAGAGTCGGCGCGGTGTCTGCCTGAGCACCGTGAAGTCCGGGCCGGTGCCGCGGGCGTTCAGCTGGATGCCGTCGGTGGACCCGTCGGCCCTATAGAAGATGGTGGCCACGTCGCCCACCACCCCGGAGCGGCTGAGTGAGGCGTAGTCCGCCTCCTCGAGGTATCCGCCGGCGTAGACGTGGCTGGGCACCTCGGAGAACGGCGAGCCGAGGCCGAACAGGGCCACGTCCATCCGGGCCTGCATCTCCAGCAGCCGGCTCACGCTGCGCTCGCGCCAGAGCGCCTGCTTGGTCGCCGGGCTGTCGAAGAAGGCCGGCACCGGGAACTGGTGAACGTGCGCGCCGAAGGCGTAACCGAACCGGCCGAGGATCTCGCTGGCGTAGCTGAGGCCGGTGGTGCGCATGTTGCCGGCGCCGTTGAGCTGGATGATCTGCGACCCGTGGGTCTGTTTGGGCGTCACATGGCGGCTGATGGCGTTCATCGTCGACCCCCAGGCGATGCCCATCACCATGTTCGAGTCGAAGAACTGGCCGAGAATCCGTGCAACTGAGAGCGCCACGCGCTCCAATCTGTCCACATCCGTGGCGTGATCGGGCACCGGAACGACGTGCGCGGTGATGTGGAACCGCTCCTGGATGAGCAGTTCCAGGCGGCTCGGTGCGTCCAGGGGGGAGCGGATCTGGATGTCGACCAGACCGGTCGCGCGGGCGTGGCTGAGCAGGCGGGACACCGAGGAGCGGGAGGTGTGCAGCTCGTGGGCGATGGCATCCATGGTCAGGTCCTGCATGTAATACAGGTGCGCGGCCGTGAGGGCATCCCGCACCCGATCGGACTGCGCTGAGTCGTCGACGAGGCTCACAGCCCCTCCTTGCACGTTTGTTCACCCGGCTTGACCGGATGTGATTGATCTACTCAAGCTTGATTAATCCATATGGAGGGCCCCCGCGCAAACCCGGCTGGGCCGTCCGCACCAATTCGGCCGGGCAACACCCGGTCTCCGTCCGGCCGAAGAACGAACAAAGGTAGTGCACAGTGCAGTCCAACTCCCAGTCCTCGCCCGCTGATTCCGACCGATCCGCACTGGCCGCGCGCCCCAAGGCGAAGGTCCTCATCATCGGCGCCGGTATTAACGGCATCGCCACCTTCCGCGACCTGGCACTGCAGGGTGTGGACGTCACCATCATCGACCGCGGCGACTTCGTCTCAGGTGCCTCCGCGGCGTCCTCGCACATGATCCACGGCGGCATCCGCTACCTGGAGAACGGCGAATTCAGGCTCGTGAAGGAGTCGGTCACCGAGCGCAACGGCCTGCTCAAGATCGCCCCGCATTACGTGAAGCCGTTGAAGACCACGGTGCCGATGTTCTCCGCCCTGTCCGGCGTGCTCGCCGCGCCGCTGCGCTTCCTCACCCACAAGCAGGGCAAGGCTCAGGAGCGCGGGGCGCTGCTGATCAAGGTCGGCCTGGTGCTCTACGACTCCTTCTCCCGCGACGGCGGCTCGGTGCCCAAGCACGAGTTCCACGGCCGCAAGAAGTCGCTCGAACGCCTGCCGCGGCTGAACCCGGGCCTCAAGTACACCGCCACCTACTACGACGCGTCGATGCACGACCCGGAGCGCCTGGCCCTGGACGTGCTCCGTGACGGCCTCGACACCGGCCCGCACGCCCGCGCCGCCAACTACGTCGAAGCCGTGGGGATGGACGCCGACGGCGTGCGCCTCCGCAACACCGTCACCGGCGAGGAATTCAGCTTCGCCGCCGACGTCGTCGTGAACACCTCCGGACCGTGGACCGACCTGACCAACTCGGCGCTCGGCCAGGCCAGCACCTACATGGGCGGCACCAAGGGTTCGCACATCGTGCTTGACCACCCCGAACTGCTTGCCGCGACCGGCGGCGGCGAGATCTTCTTCGAGAACAACGACGGCCGTATCGTGCTGATCTACCCGCTGGCCGGCCGGGTGCTCATCGGCACCACCGACCTCGAGCACGACATGAGTCAGCCGATCCGCACCACCGAAGACGAGATCGACTACTTCTTCGACCTGGTCAAGCACGTGTTCCCCGACATCACGGTGGACCGCTCGCACATCGTGTTCAGGTTCTCCGGCGTGCGTCCGCTGCCCCGGCACGACGACGAGGCGCCCGGCTTCGTATCGCGGGACTACCGCATCGAGTCCAGCCCGCTGGGCGAGCGCCCCGGCACCTTGCTCAGCCTGGTCGGCGGCAAGTGGACCACCTTCCGCGCCCTGGCCGAACACCTCAGCGGCGACATCCTCACCCTGCTCGGCCTGCCACGCACGGTGTCCACCGAGGGGCTCGCCATCGGCGGCGGCAAGGACTTCCCGGCCACCCCCGCCGCGCACACCGTCTGGCTCGCCGCGCACGGTGACGAGGTCGGCCGCCCCCGCGCCCAGGCCCTGCTCACCCGGTACGGTACCCGGGCCGGCGCGATCATCGACTTCCTGACCGAAGCCCCGGATGCGCCCCTGGCGCACAACCCGCTCTACACCCGCCGGGAGATCGAATACCTGGCCCGCGAGGAGTCGGTCACCCACCTGATCGACCTGCTGCTGCGCCGCACCAGCCTCGCCTTCGTGGGCGGGCTCAGCGTCGCCCTGCTCGACGAGCTGGCCGGGGTGCTCGCACCCGTTCTGGGCTGGGATGCCGCCACGAGCGCCGCCGAGGTGGCCCAGGCCACCCTGGAGCTGCGCGAGGTGCACGGCGTCGACCTGACCGCCGCGGACGCGGTGCACTCGCTCTAATTCTTCAACGAGGGAGCGGAGGACTTCTCCGCTCCCCACTGCTGCACGACGGTGTGCGCGGAACCTTCCGCGTGCGCCGAAAACACGAAAGGTCAATGTGGACAATCTCGGTGTTGTATTCCTCGCGGAGGTGGTGGGCACAGCCCTCCTCGTCCTGCTCGGCTGTGGTGTCGTCGCCAACGTCGCCCTCACGAAGAACAAAGGCTTCGGAGCCGGCTTCCTCATGGTCACCATCGGTTGGGGCCTCGCGGTCTTCGCCGGTGTGATCGTCTCCTACAACTCCGGCGCGCACCTGAACCCGGCGGTGACGCTGGGCCTCGTGGCCTCGGGCGCCACCGAGTTCGGCTCCGGCGTGCCGGTGAACGTGCTGTCGGTGCTCGTGTACATCGCCGCACAGATGATCGGCGCCATCCTCGGCGCTGTCTTCGTGTGGTTGGCGTACAAGCAGCACTTCGACCAGGAGCCCGACCCGGCCAACAAGCTCGGCGTGTTCGCCACCGGGCCGGCCATCCGTTCGTACGGCTGGAACCTGGTCACCGAGATCATCGGCACCTTCGTGCTGGTGCTGGTGATCATCGGCTTCAGCGACGGACGCCAGGGTGAAAACGGCGGCATGGCGGCCCTCGGCGCCCTGCCGGTGGCCTTCCTGGTGATCGTGATCGGCACCTCACTGGGCGGGCCGACCGGTTACGCCATCAACCCGGCCCGTGACCTGGGCCCCCGCATCGCCCACGCCCTGCTGCCCATCCCGGGCAAGCGCGGCTCCGACTGGTCCTATTCCTGGGTTCCCGTCGTCGGCCCGGTCATCGGCGGAGTGCTCGCCGGCTGGGCGTCGCTGGTGCTGTTGCCCATCCTCACCTGATCCACCGGCGTTCAGCCCGGCCCGTTCCATCCCTCATCCCATTTCAACCACGTCCCAACACAGGAGTTCCGACATGAGTGACAAGTACATCTTCGCCATCGACCAGGGCACCACGAGCACCCGCGCCATCATCTTCGATCACGCCGGATCGATCATCTCCACCGGCCAGCTCGAGCACGAGCAGATCTTCCCCCGTGCCGGCTGGGTCGAGCACGACCCGATGGAGATCTGGGGCAACACCCGCCAGGTCATCGGCCAAGCGCTGTCCAAGGCCAACCTCACCCGGCACGACATCGAGGCCGTCGGCATCACCAACCAGCGTGAAACCGCCGTGGTCTGGGACCGCACCACGGGACTGCCGGTCTATAACGCCATCGTCTGGCAGGACACCCGCACCCAGCCCATCGTCGATCGTCTCGCTGCGGATGGTGGCGGTGACCGGTTCAAGGCCACCGTGGGCCTGCCCCTGGCCACCTACTTCTCCGGCACCAAGATCGTCTGGATCCTGGAAAACGTGGAGGGCGCCCGTGAGAAGGCCGAGCGCGGCGACCTGATGTTCGGCACCACCGACACCTGGGTGCTCTGGAACCTCACCGGCGGCCTGGAGGGTGGCGTGCACGCCACCGACGTCACCAACGCCAGCCGCACCCTGTTCATGAACCTTGAGACCCTCGAATGGGACGACGAGATCCTGGCCGCCTTCGGGGTGCCGCGCTCGATGCTGCCCGAGATCCGCTCCTCCAGCGAGGTCTACGGCACCGTCAACGAGCACAGCCTGCTGCGCGAGGTTCCCATCGCGGGCATCCTCGGCGACCAGCAGGCCGCCACCTTCGGCCAGGCCGCCTTCGACCAGGGCGAGGCGAAGAACACCTACGGCACCGGTAACTTCTTGATCTTCAACACCGGCACCGAGATCATCCACTCCAAGAACGGCCTGCTCACCACGCTGGGCTACAAGCTCGGCGACGCCGAACCGCACTACGCCCTCGAGGGTTCCATCGCCGTCACCGGGTCGCTGGTGCAGTGGCTGCGCGACAGCCTGGGGATGATCTCGTCGGCGAGCGAGATCGAGACGCTGGCCCGCACCGTGGACGACAACGGCGGCGCCTACTTCGTGCCGGCCTTCAGCGGCCTGTTCGCGCCGTACTGGCGTGCGGATGCCCGTGGGGCGCTGGTGGGCCTGACCCGGTTCGTGAACAAGGGCCACATCGCCCGGGCGGCGCTGGAGGCCATCGCGTTCCAGACCCGCGAGGTCATCGACGCCGTCAACGCGGACTCCGGGGTGCCGCTGACCGAGCTCAAGGTCGACGGCGGCGCCACCGGCAACAACCTGCTGCTGCAGTTCCAGGCCGACATCCTCGGCGTGCCCGTGGTGCGCCCGGTCGTGGCCGAGACCACCGCGCTCGGCGCCGCGTACGCGGCCGGTCTGGCCGTGGGCTTCTGGAGCGGCCTGGGCGAGCTGCGCGCCAACTGGCAGGAAGACGCCCGCTGGGAGCCCGACATGGAGGTCGCCGAGCGCGAGCGCCTGCTGCGCAACTGGAAGAAGGCCGTCACCAAGACCCTCGACTGGGTCGACGAAGACGTCCTGTAGCCCCGGTAACCCACAGGCACCGCTTACCCGGCGCCGCACCCGCCGCTTTTCGAGCTGTGCGGGTGCGGCGCCGTTCTGCGGGTGGCACGCCACCCGCATAACGGCGCCTGCCCCGCATACCGTGGCAGCGCCCCGCTACTGCGGCGCGAGGATCTCCGGCAGGGCGGCCAGGCTCGTGAGGCGCAGAACGCCCAGCCGGCGGGCCTCGGCGAGGTCGGCCTCGGGCGGGGGAGGGCCTGCCGTGCCGACACGGTCCAGCCACACACCGGTCAGGCCCGCGGCGGCGGCGCCGATGGCGTCGGTGCGCAGCCGGTCGCCGACGTAGACGGAAGCGCCCGGGTCGGCGCCGAAGAGGGCGCAGGCGTGCAGAAAGATCTCCGGCCGTGGTTTGCTCAGGCCGAACTCGGCCGAGGTGATCACCTGCTCCACCCGGGCGTCCAGGCCCGTGTCGGCCAGTTTGACGCTCTGGTAGGCGAGCTCCCCGTTGGTGATCAGCCCGAAGCGCACGCCCGGGATGCGCCGGGCCAGCTCGTCCAGGCAGGGCAGCGCGTCCTCGTGCAACCGCCAGTGCGCCCGGTAGTGCACGAAGTAGTCCTCGAACCAGGCGCTGGCCTCCGCGTCAGTGAGGGGCACCCCGTGCGCGGCCGCGAAGTCGCGGGCCCTGGCGCTGCGCTGCCCGGCGAAGTCCAGGTCGCCGGCGAGGTAGGCGTGGTAGTGCTGCTCCTCCAGCGCGTTCCACAGCGCCACGACGGTGTGCGGGTCGGCGGCAGCGCCCCGGCCGCCCTGGGCGGCGACGTGCCCGAGGATGCCGGCGGCCACGGCCGCCCGGTGCGCGAACAGGGTGTCGTCCAGGTCGAACAGCACCAGGGCGGGCACGGTCACGGCAGCCTCACCGGTCACAGACGCCCCACAACGCGCACGGCGGGCCTCATCCAGCCACGACCTCGGCCGGCCACCCCGCGTGCGGCACGCGGTCATCCGTGGCGCGCAGCACGCCGTGCCACGACATCGGATGCGAGCCGTCGCGGTAGGCGGGCTGGGAGGGACCCTGCCCGGTGAAGCTGAACCCGGCCGTGCGGGCCGTGCGGGCCGAAGCGAGGTTGCCGGCCACGCACTCCCAGTGCACGGCGGCGCAGACCCCGGTCCCGAACGCCCAGTCGAGCACCAACCGTTGGGCCTCGGCCATCAGGCCCCGGCCGCGGTGCGGTGCGCCGAGCCAGAAACCGATCGACCCGGTCGCCGCGGCACCCGGCACGCCCAGGCCGATCACGCCAAGCAGAGCGGGGGAGCCGGCCGCCCGCACCGCCCAGGTGTACTCGGTGTCGCCGGCCCACCCGGCCGGCACGAACCCGGTGATGAACGCCGTGGCGTCCTCCAGCCGGTACGGCCAGGGCAGCGCGGCCAGGTACCCCTCGAAGACCGGGTCCTGGCAGTACTCGAAGACCTGCTGCGCGTCGTCCGGTCGCGGCTGGTCAAGCCGCAGCAGCGGAGAGGTCAGCTCAACGGGTTGCATCAGCGGCGGGCCAGGAAGCCCATCCGGTCGAACGCGGTCGCCAGGGTGACGTCGGCGACAGCGGCGGCCCGGTCGGCGTTGGCGGCCAGAATCCGGTCCAGTTCGGCCGGGTCGTCGAGTAGTTCGAGCACCCGGCCGCGGATCGCGCCGAAGGTCTCGGTGACCACCTCGGCCAGGCCCTTCTTGAAGTCGCCGTACCCGCGACCCGCGTACTCGTCCTCAAGCGACTGGATCGAGCGCTCCGCCATCACGGAGTAGATCGTGAGCAGGTTGGCCACACCGGGCTTGTTCTCCCGGTCGAAGACCACACCGCCCTCGGCGTCGGTGACGGCCCGCATGATCTTCTTGGCCGTCACCGAAGGCTCGTCGAGCATCCAGATCACGCCGGCGTGCGACTCGGCCGACTTCGACATCTTCGCGGTCGGGTTCTGCAGGTCGTAGATCTTCGCGGTGTCGCGGATGATGCTGGCCGTCGGCACCGTGAAGGTGTCACCGAAGCGGGAGTTGAACCGGGCCGCCAGGTCGCGGGTGAGCTCAACGTGCTGGCGCTGGTCTTCACCCACCGGCACGATCTCGGTCTGGAACAGCAGGATGTCCGCGGCCATCAGCACCGGGTAGGCGAACAGGCCCACCGTGGTGGCGTCGGCGCCCTGCTTGAGCGACTTGTCCTTGAACTGGGTCATCCGGCTGGCCTCACCGAAGCCGGTGACGGTGTTCAGCGCCCAGGCCAGTTGTGCGTGCGCGGCCACGTGCGACTGCACGTACAGCGTCGACTCGGACGGGTCGATGCCCGCTGCGATGTACTGCGCCGCTGTGGCGCGGGTGTTCTCGCGCAGTTTGGCCGGGTCCTGCGCCACGGTGATGGCGTGCAGGTCCACGATCGAGAAGAACGCGTCGTGGGTCTGCTGCAGTTTCTTCCAGTTCAGCAGCGCACCGATGTAGTTGCCGATCTGCAGCGAGTCGGCGGACGGCTGCATGCCGGAGTATAGGCGGGTCTTGGTCATCAGGGGAGTCTTTTCGTCAGGAGCAAAGCCGCGAACGCGGCGGGAAGGAGGGTTAGATGGCGTAGTCGACGACCACGGGGGCGTGGTCGCTCCAGCGCTGGTCGTAGGCATCCGCCCGGTCGACCGTGTAGTTGACGACGGATGCAGCCAGCGCGGGCGTCGCGAGCTGGTAGTCGATGCGCCAGCCGGTGTCGTTGTCGAAAGCCTGGCCGCGCCAGGACCACCAGGTGAACGGTCCGTCCATCTCGCCGGCCTGCTTGCGGCCCACGTCCACCCAGCCCAGGCCCGCGCCGTTGTTGTAGTCGGCATCGTCCTCGGCGCCGAGGATCTTGTCGAAGTAGGCCCGCTCGGAGGGCAGGAAGCCGGCCCGCTTGACGTTGCCCTTCCAGTTCTTGATGTCGAACTTGCGGTGCCCCACGTTGAGGTCGCCGAGCACGACGACCCTCTCGCTGTGCGCGGCCAGTTCGGGCAGCCGGGTGAGCATGGAGTCGAGGAAGGTGAACTTCTCGACCTGCTTGGGGGTGTCCACCTCGCCGGAGTGCACGTAGGTGCTCACCACGGTGATGATTTTGCCGTTGACCTCGTAGTCGGCCTCGAGCCAGCGGCCGGCGCTGTCGAAGTCGGGGTGGCCCAGCTCGACCCGGTGGATCGACGCGCTCTTCCGGCTGGCGATGGCCACACCGGCGCGGCCCTTGGCCGTGGCCGGGTCGTGCAGGATGTTCCAGTCCGGGCCGAGCAGCCCTTCGATGTCTTCGGTCGAGGCGCGCACCTCCTGGATCGCGAGGATGTCGACGTCGCGGGTGGCGAGCCAGTCGCCCATGCCCTTGCGGAACGCGGCGCGGATGCCGTTGGTGTTGATGCTGGCGATGCGAAGCGGCTGGGTGGTCTCTGATGCGGGGGAAGACGGCATGCGCCGATTCTACCGAGTGCCTCAGACGCCCGGGCCGGGCCTAACGCTCCGCCGGCTCCGTGACGCCGTACTTCTCGGCGCGCTGCCGTGCCCGGCGCAGTCGCCGGTTGGCGCCGGGTCGCTGCAACCAGGATGCGCTTTCCCGCGCCAGCCTGGCCTGCCGCAGTTCCACGGTGGCGGCCAGGCGGAGCGCCTCCGCCTCCTTCTCCTCGGTCAGCTTCTTCGTCTCGTCGGCGCTCAGCGTGGACGGGGGGATGCCGGCGTCCTTCATGCCGACCGCGATCCACGCGGCGGAGATCAGGGTGACGGTGGAGGTGAGGTTGAACCAGATCAGCAGACCGATGATCACCGCGAAGCCGGCCAGCAGCGGGTTCTTCGCCGCGCCGCCGAGCAGGGCGGCACCGAGCACCTTGAGCACGCCAAGCGCCACCGCGCCCAGCAGCGAGCCGACCAGCAGGTTCTTGAACGGGATGCGCACCCGCGAGAGCACCCGGAATAGGCCGGCCAGGGTGATGGTGTCGATGATCAGCACGATCAGCAGCCCCACGGCCTGGCTCGACGCGGTGAACCAGAACGAATCGGTGCCCTGGCCGAACAGGCCGAGGAACCCGCGGAGGAGTTCCGTGCTGATGATGGAGATGACGGCCGACACGACGAGAGCGAGCCCGAAGGCCAGGCCGAGGCCAAGCTCGCGCAGTTTCACCAGCACGAAGAAGGTGGTCTCCTGGCCCATGCCGAAGATGCCGCGCACGGCCTGAGACGTCGTGCTCAGCCAGCCGAGGGTGGTGGCGAGCAAGCCCACCAGTGCGATGGCGCTGCTCCAGGTGAGCGCCCCGGTGCTGGCGAGGTCGGCAGGGTCGACGACCCCGCCCTTCTCGATCAGCCCGGGAACCGACTGGTTGATGATCACGAACAGCTGATCCATCAGAGCAGGATTGCCGGCGAGCCAGAGCCCCGCGACGGAGAAGACCAGCCAGAGCGCGGCGAAGATCGCGAAGATCGCCTGGTAGGCCATGCCAGCGGCCAGCACCGGCCCGCGGCTCTGGCCGAAGTGGGTGAACACCCGCACGGGGCGGGAGGCCATGACACGCTTGATGAGGTCGCCGATCTTCATCGACCCAGCCTAGCCAGAGGGTGCGGCTTGCCCTGCCGGAAACGACGAACGGCGGCCCGGAGGCCGCCGTTCGTTAGGAACCCGTAAGGGATTTACGGCTTGCCCCGCATGATGGCCTGCTTGACCTCGGCGATGGCCTGGGTCACCTGGATGCCACGCGGGCACGCCTCGGTGCAGTTGAAGGTCGTGCGGCAACGCCAGACGCCTTCCTTGTCGTTGAGGATGTCCAGGCGCACGGCGGCGTTCTCGTCGCGGGAGTCGAAGATGAACCTGTGTGCGTTCACGATCGCGGCGGGACCGAAGTACTGCCCGTCGGTCCAGAACACCGGGCAGCTGGACGTGCACGCGGCGCAGAGGATGCACTTGGTGGTGTCGTCGAAACGCTCGCGCTGGGCGACGGTCTGGATGCGCTCCTTGCCGTCCTTGGGCGTGTTCTGCGCCATCAGGAACGGCTGCACCTCGCGGAATGAGGCGAAGAACGGCTCCATGTCCACGATCAGGTCCTTCTCCAGCGGCAGGCCCTTGATGGCCTCCACCGTCACCGGTTTGGTGATGTCGAGGTCCTTGATCAGGGTCTTGCAGGCCAGCCGGTTGCGCCCGTTGATGCGCATGGCGTCCGAGCCGCAGATGCCGTGCGCGCAGGAGCGGCGGAAGCTCAGGGAGCCGTCCTGTTCCCACTTGATCTTGTGCAGGGCGTCCAGGATGCGGTCCGTCGCGTACATTTCGACGTCGTAGTTCTCCCAGTGCGGGTCCTCGTCGACCTCCGGGTTGAACCGGCGCACCGACAGGGTGACCGTGAACGACTGGATCTCGTCGGGAACGGCGGGAGGGCTCTCGAGGGTGGGGGTGCTCACTAGTACTTCCTCTCCATCGGCTGGTAGCGCGTAATGGTCACGGGCTTCCAGTCGAGCGAAATGTGGTCGGCAGCATCCGCCGACAGGGCGTCGCCCGACAGGTAGGCCATGGTGTGCTGCAGGTAGTTGACGTCGTCGCGCAGGGGGTAGTCGTCGCGCATGTGGCCGCCGCGGCTCTCCTTGCGGTTGCGGGCGGAGAACACGACGACCTCGGCCAGGTCGAGCAGGAAGCCCAGCTCCACGGCTTCGAGCAGGTCGGTGTTGAACCGGCGGCCCTTGTCCTGCACGCCGATGTTCTTGTAGCGCTCCCGCAGCAGGTGGATGGTCTCGGTGACCTCGGACAGGGATTCGTCGGTGCGGAACACCTGAGCCTTCTCGTCCATGATCTCCTGCAGTTCGCGGCGGAGCACCGCGATGCGCTCGGTGCCGGTGGAGGTGCGGATGGTGCTGAGCAGCTCGCGCACGAACTTGGCCGGGTCCTCGGGCAGCGGCACGAACTCGGCCGTCTTGACGTACTCGACGGCGTTGTTGCCGGCGCGCTTGCCGAACACGTTGATGTCCAGCAGCGAGTTGGTGCCGAGCCGGTTGGAGCCGTGCACCGAGACGCAGGCGCATTCGCCGGCGGCGTAGAGGCCGGGCACGACGGTGGTGTTGTCGCGCAGCACTTCCGCGTTCACGTTGGTGGGGATACCGCCCATGGCGTAGTGCGCGGTGGGCATCACCGGCACCGGCTCGGTGACCGGGTCCACGCCCAGGTAGGTGCGGGCGAACTCGGTGATGTCGGGCAGCTTGGTTTCGAGCACCTCGGCGCCCAGGTGGGTGCAGTCCAGGTACACGTAGTCCTTGTTGGGGCCGGCGCCGCGGCCCTCCGCGACCTCCTTGACCATGCAGCGGGCCACGATGTCACGCGGGGCGAGGTCCTTGATGGTGGGCGCGTAGCGCTCCATGAACCGCTCGCCGGACGCGTTCCGCAGGATCGCGCCCTCACCGCGGGCGCCCTCGGTGAGCAGGATGCCGAGGCCCGCGAGACCGGTCGGGTGGAACTGGAAGAACTCCATGTCCTCCAGCGGCAGGCCCTTGCGCCAGATGATGCCCACGCCGTCGCCGGTGAGGGTGTGCGCGTTGGAGGTGGTCTTGTAGATCTTGCCGAAGCCGCCGGTGGCGAAGATGAACGCCTTGCCGGAGAAGACGTGCAGCTCACCGGTGGAGAGGTCGTAGGCGACCACGCCGGAGGGCTGGTCGACGCCGTCGACGTTGGTCATGATCAGGTCGAGCACGTAGAACTCGTTGAAGAAGTTGATGCCGCGTTTGACGCAGTTCTGGTACAGCGTCTGCAGGATCATGTGGCCGGTGCGGTCCGCGGCGTAGCAGGCGCGGCGCACCGGGCTCTTGCCGTGGTCGCGGGTGTGGCCGCCGAAGCGGCGCTGGTCGATCTTGCCCTCAGGGGTGCGGTTGAACGGCAGGCCCATGTTCTCGAGGTCGATGACCGCGTCGATGGCTTCCTTGGCGAGAATCTCCGCGGCGTCCTGGTCGACGAGGTAGTCGCCGCCCTTGACGGTGTCGAAGGTGTGCCACTCCCAGTTGTCTTCCTCCACGTTCGCCAGGGCGGCGGCCATGCCGCCCTGCGCCGCACCGGTGTGCGAGCGGGTGGGGTAGAGCTTGGAGATCACCGCGGTGGATGCGTTCGGTCCGGCCTCGATGGCGGCCCGCATGCCCGCTCCTCCCGCCCCGATGATGACGATGTCGAACTGGTGGTAGTGCACCCCGTCGACGATGGTGGATTCAACGGGGTTGGTCACAGGTGCATCCGTCATGGAAGTGTTTGCAGCTCCTTGGGGGCCTAAAGGGCCTGGCAGAAAGTGGGCAGAAGGTCGGCGGGCTGGCCGGCCGGGCAGGGGTCGAAGGTGAACACCACGAGCGTGCCGAGCACGATCAGGATGACCACGGCGGCGAGGATCGACGATTTGAGGATGCCGCGGCCGATGCGCGTCGTGGCGTAGTCGTTCACGAGGGTGCGCATGCCGTTGCCGCCGTGGATCAGGGCGAGCCAGAGCATCGCCACATCCCACCACTGCCAGAACGGGGTGGTCAGCTTGCCGGCGACGAAGGCGAAGTTCAGGGCGCTGACGCCCTCGCCCACCATCAGGTTGACGAAGAGGTGGCCGAAGATCAGCACGACCAGCACGACGCCGGAGACGCGCATGTAGATCCAGCCCCACTTCTCCCAGTTCACACCGTTCTTACGCGGGGTGCGGGCGTACGGGCTGCGGGGGGCGGCGAGTGTCGATGTCATGATCTCGGCCTCCTAGTGGCTGAACACATTGATGAGGTGCCGGGGCACGAAGGCGAGCATCGTGACGACCCAGAGGCCGATCACGACGTAGAACAGCACCCGCTGGTACTTGGCGTTCCAGAAATCGATGGCGATGATGCGCAGGCCGTTGAAGGCGTGGAACACGATCGCGCCGACGAGGGCGACCTCGCCCAGGCCCATCAGAGGGGTCTGGTACTGGCTGATCACGGCGTTGTACGCCTCGGGGCTGACCCGCACGAGGGCGGTGTCGAGGATGTGCACGAGCAGGAAGAAGAAGATCGCCACCCCGGTGATCCGGTGCAGCACCCAGGACCACATGCCCTCACGGCCGCGGTAGAGCGTTCCGGCCGGGCGACGCGAGGTCGTCTTCCGCTGAGCTGTCAGGGCCTCTGCCGAATTCTGTGGCATGACCAACCCTCCCTGGCTGAGTCGTGACCCCTGCTGAACGAGGTGTCATCGTTGAACAAACACGTGCCGTCAGTCTATATCTTGACGACGAGATAAGTCTGGTTAGGCCTGCCTAACCGGGCGCGCGGCCACTGGCGACCAGAGGCTTTGTACCCGCATCAAGGGTAGTGCGGATCAGCGGCGTTGCGCTGCCGGAACCAGGGTTTCCGCCCGCACGGCGAGGCTCTCGTCGATGACCTGCGTGTAGAAGCCGAACAGGGTGGAGCAGACGATTTCCCAGCTGCGGCCGAGCACGGCCCGCCGGCCCGCCTCGCCCATCCGGTGCCGCAGGGGAACATCGGTGACCAGCGCGGCCACGTGGCGGCGCAGGTCCCTGTCGTCGTCAGGCGTGAACAGGAACCCGTCGGTGCCGTGCTCGACGAGGTCGATCGGCCCGCCGGCGCGCGGCGCCACGACGGGCAGCCCCGCGGCGTGCGCCTCCTGCAGGGTCTGCCCGAAGGTCTCCTCGGTGCCGGCGTGCAGGAAGACGTCGAAGCTGGCGTAGGCCGCCGCGAGTTCGGCGCCGGCGAGCCGGCCCAGCCAGGTCACCGGCATCCCCGCCAGGGCCCTGGCCACCAGGGGAGTGGACGGTCCGTCGCCGACCAGGGCGATGCTGATCCCAGCCAGGCCGCGCAGCGCCCGGAACCTCTCCACCTGCTTCTCCGGGGCGATCCGGCCGACGTACCCGATCACCACCTCGCCGTTCGGCGCCAGCCGCCGGCGCAACGCCGCCACCTCGGGGCTGTGCCGGGTGTTGGGGTGGTAGCTCTCCAGGTCGACACCCCTGGTCCACCGGTCCAGGCGGTGCACGCCGATGCGGCGGAGGTCCCGCATCGACGCGGTGGACGGCACCAGGGTGAGGTCGGCGCCGTCGTGCACCCATTTGACGAACCGCCAGGCCAGCCCGGTCGCCTGGCCGAGGTGGTTGCGGCTGGCGTAGCCGGCCACATCCGTCTGGAACACGGCCACGCTCGGCACGCCCAGGCGCCGGGCGGCGGCGATGCCCTGCGCGCCGAGGAGGAACGGTGACGCCGCGTGCAGCACGTCCGGCGCGAAGTCGGCCAGCAGCCCCAGCACCCGGGGATTGGGCAGGCCGACGGGGAACTGCCGGTAGGACAGGGCGGGCACCGTGTGCACGGGAAAACCGGCATAGCTGGACGGGGCGCCGAACGGGGCGATCACCAGGGCCTCGTGGCCCTGGCGGCGCAGCTCGTCGAGCACCTTGCAGACGCTCGTGGTGACCCCGCTGATAGTGGGGAGGAAGCTTTCGCTGACGACGGCAACCCTCATGCCGCCACAGTAGGCAGCCCGCACGTCCGTGCGGTGAACCCTGGATGAACACGGGCGACGGACCGGTAGTCTGGCGCAATGTCCCACTCCAGCGATGCCCTCGCCCGCTTCTACAGCGTGATCCCCGCCGGCGGGATCGGTTCCAGGCTCTGGCCGCTGTCCCGCGCCGACGCGCCCAAGTTCCTGCACGACCTCACCGGCAGCGGCCAGACGCTGCTGCGCGCCACCTGGGACCGGCTCGCGCCGCTGTCCGGCGACCAGCGCATCATGGTCGTCACCGGGCGGGCCCACCGGGCCGCCGTCGAGGAACAGCTGCCGGAGCTCGGCGACCTGAACGTGGTCCTGGAAAGCGAACCGCGGGACTCGTCGGCCGCGATCGGCCTTGCCGCCGCGATCCTCGAGCGCCGCGAACCCGGCGTGATCATCGGCTCCTTCGCCGCCGACCACGTCATCAAGGGCCCGGCGGCCTTCCGCCAGGCCGTCGTCGAGGCCATCGCCGCCGCCGACACCGGCCTGATCGTCACCATCGGCATCCAGCCCACCGAACCGGCGATCGGCTTCGGCTACATCAAGACCGGCGAGGCCCTGGACATCCCGGGCGCCCCGAGCGCCCAGTCGGTCAACTCCTTCGTGGAGAAGCCCAGCCCGGCCACCGCCAAGCGTTACCTCTCCAGCGGCCAGTACCTCTGGAACGCCGGCATGTTCATCGCCCGCGCCGACCGGCTGCTCGAGGAGATCGGCGCGACGGAGCCCGAGCTCCTCGCCGGGCTGCTCGAACTGGCCGAGGCCTGGGACACCCCGCGCCGCGGCGCCGTCGTCGACCAGGTCTGGCCCAAGCTCAAGAAGATCGCCATCGACTACTCCGTCGCCGAGCCCGCCGCCGCGAAGGGCAAGCTGGCCGTCATCCCCGGCCAGTTCGACTGGGATGACGTGGGGGACTTCGCGTCGATCGCCAAGATCCACGCCAACGGCCGCAAGCGCGACCTGGCGATCCTCGGTGAGGGCGCCCGGGTGCTCGCTGACTCCTCCAGCGGCATCGTCGTCAGCCACACCAAGCGCATGATCGCCCTGATCGGCGTCGACGACATCGTCGTCGTCGACACTCCAGATGCCCTGCTGGTGACCACGAGCGCCAACGCCCAGAAGGTCAAGGCCGTCGTCGACGCGTTGCGGCTCTCGGGCAGCTCCGACGTCCTGTAACCGCCAGACCGCGTCGGCCGCGAGGCTTTCTCAGGAATAGGCCCGGTAGATGACCATTTGTGTCGGTGTGATTTCAAAAAAGTCGCGGCTTGATAACCATTTGGCTACAGTGTCGGTTTGCTCATCTGAGCAGGGCCGTTCTGGGTAACGTGTAATCCATATACCAGCCCGTGCGATCCCACGCCGGGCCTCATCTGGAGGTCAATCTTGACAATCACGACCCGCAAGGCAACGCTCGGCGGCCTTGCCTCACTCGGCGTTCTCGCTCTGCTCGCGGCGTGTGCGCCGGCCCCCACCGACGACGCCGGCAACAACGAAGCCGCGTCGGACTTCCTGCCCTGCATCGTCTCCGACTTCGGCGGCTTCGACGACAAGTCCTTCAACCAGTCCAGCTTCGAGGGCATCTCCCAGGCCTCCGAAGAGCTCGGCGTTGAGTTCAAGCAGGCCGAGTCCACCTCCGAGGACCAGTACACCGGCAACGTGACCAGCATGGTCGACCAGGGCTGCAACTTCATCCTCACCGTCGGCTTCGCCCTGGCCAACGCCACCCGCGACGCGGCCCAGGAGAACACCGACGTCGACTTCGCGATCATCGACTCCGCGCTCTCCAACGACGACTTCAGCCCGCTGGAGCTCGAGAACGTCAAGCCGGTCCTCTACGACACCGCGCAGGCCGCCTTCCTGGCCGGCTACCTCGCTGCAGGCACCACCAAGACCGGCACCGTCGGCACCTTCGGTGGCATGCAGTACCCGTCGGTCACCATCTTCATGGACGGCTTCGCCGACGGCATCGCTTACTACAACACCGAAAAGGGCACCGACGTCAAGCTCACCGGCTGGAACAAGGAATCCCAGGAGGGCCTGTTCGCCGGTGGCTTCGATGACATCAGCGCCGGCAAGACCCTCAGCCAGGGCCTGATCGACGCCGGTGCGGACATCATCCTCCCGGTCGCCGGCCCGCTGTTCCAGGGCACCGCGCAGGCCATCACCGAGTCCGGCAAGGACGTCGCCATCGTCGGTGTCGACAGCGACCTGTTCGAGACCACGCCCGAGTTCGCGGCGCTGTACCTCACCTCCATCCTGAAGTCCATGACGGATGCGACCGACGCGATCATCACCGACGCGGCGGCCGGCGACTTCTCCTCCGACCCGTACATCGGGACCCTGGAGAACGAGGGCGTCAGCCTGGCCCCCCTGCACGACTGGGAGTCCAAGGTCGACCCCGCACTGGTCACCGAGCTCGACGACATCAAGGCGCAGATCATCAGCGGCGACATCGTCGTGACCAGCGACGCCACACCCAAGTAATACCCCGTTTCACCAGGCATTACCGTGTAGCAGTACCGCCCTTCAGGGCACCGGGGAGGCCAGCATGCTGGCCTCCCCGTTTCGTTGCGTGGTGTCGCAGCGGCAATCGGCCTCAGCCGCGCGGCACCTCAATAGAATCGACACTATGAAGCTCGAACTTCGCGGCATTACGAAGAGATTCGGTGCCCTTGTTGCCAATGACGACATCAACCTCACCATCGAGGAGGGCGAGATCCACGCCCTGCTCGGCGAGAACGGAGCCGGTAAATCAACGTTGATGAACGTGCTCTACGGCCTGTACCGGGCCGAAGAGGGCGAGATCCTGCTCGATGAGGTGCCGCAGCACTTCGCCGGACCCGGCGATGCGATGGCCGCCGGCATCGGCATGGTGCACCAGCACTTCATGCTGATCCCCGTGTTCACCGTGGCCGAGAACGTGATGCTCGGCCACGAACAGGTCAAAGCCGGCGGTCGTCTCGACCTCGCCGCCGCACGCAAACGGGTCCGCGAGATCTCCGACCGCTTCGGGTTCGACGTGGACCCCGACGCCCTCGTGGAGTCCCTGCCCGTCGGTGTGCAGCAGCGGGTGGAGATCATCAAGGCGCTCTCCCGCGACGCGAAGGTGCTCGTCTTCGACGAACCGACCGCCGTGCTCACGCCGCAGGAAACCGACGAGCTGATGAACATCATGCGCCAGCTCAAGGCCGCCGGCACCTCCATCGTCTTCATCACGCACAAGCTGCGGGAGGTGCGCGAGGTCGCCGACCGGATCACCGTCATCCGCCTGGGCAAGGTCGTCGGCACCGCCTCGCCGACCGCGAGCAACGAAGAACTCGCCACCCTGATGGTGGGCCGCGCCGTCGACCTGACCGTGGACAAGCAGCCCGCCACCCCCGGCGCCCCGGCGCTGGTGGTGACGAACCTCACCGTGATCGACCCGCTCGGCCAGATCCTGGTCAACGACGTCAGCTTCGACGTCAAGGTGGGCGAGATCCTCGCCATCGCCGGCGTGCAGGGCAACGGCCAGACCGAACTGACCGAGGCGCTGATGGGGCTGCAGCCCCGCGTCGTCGGCGAGATCACCCTCGACGGCAAGACCCTGCGCGGCCACTCGGTGCGCCAGGTGCTCGACGCCGGGGTCGGCTTCGTGCCGGAAGACCGCACCAGGGACGGCCTGGTCGGCGGGTTCACCATCGCCGAGAACCTGATGCTGGACCGCGCCAACAAGCTCCCGTTCGTCAAACGATTCAACCTGCAGCTGTCCTTCCTCGCCGACTTCGCCCGCACCAAGGTGACGGAGTTCGACGTGCGGTCCCAGGGCATCGAAACGCCCGTCGGCCGCCTCTCCGGCGGTAACCAGCAGAAGGTCGTGCTCGCCCGCGAACTCAGCCGCGACCTGCGGCTCTTCGTCGCGGCGCAGCCCACCCGCGGCCTCGACGTGGGCTCGATCGAATTCGTGCACGAACGTATCGTCGCGACCCGCGACGCCGGCACCCCGGTGATCGTGATCTCCACCGAACTCGACGAGGTCGCCGCCCTCGCCGACCGGATCATGGTGATGTACCGCGGCCGCATTGTCGGCATCGTCCCCGGCGACACCCCCCGATCCGTTCTGGGTCTCATGATGGCGGGCGAAACCCCCGCAGAAGGAGCCGCAGCATGAGCGCCGCTCAGCAGCCCACCCCGACCCCGGCACCGGCGAAGTCGCCGGAACCGGCCGAAACCTCCCGCTGGCACAACGTCTTCCGGGAGATCACCACCGGCAACGCCATCATCTCGGTGCTCGCCGTGCTGCTGGCCCTGCTCGTGGGTGCCGTGATGATCGCGTTCACGAACCCGAACGTGCAGGAAAGCGCGGGCTACTTCTTCTCGCGGCCGGGCGACATGCTCTCCGCCGCGTGGGACGCGGTGTCCGGCGCCTATTCCGCCCTGTTCCAAGGCTCGGTTTACAACTTCCGTCGTCCGAGCTTCGCCGACGGCATCAAGCCGTTCACCGAGACCCTCACCTACGCCACCCCGCTGATCGCTGCCGGCCTCGGTGTCGCGCTCGGTTTCCGGGTGGGCCTGTTCAACATCGGCGGCCGCGGCCAGATGCTCATCGCCGCGACCCTGGGCGGCTGGGTGGCCTTCGCCCTCGACCTGCCGGCCGGCATCCACCTGATCGCCGCGCTCGTCGCCGGCGTGCTCGGCGGCGCCCTCTGGGGCGGCCTGGTCGGCTTGCTCAAGGCCCGCACCGGCGCGCACGAGGTGATCACCACGATCATGCTCAACTACGTGGCGTTCTACCTGGTCAGCTTCCTGCTGCGCGACGGGTTCCTCAAGACCCCCGGGTCGAACAACCCCAAGAGCCCGGCCAGCAAGGAGACCGCGGTCTTCTTCGACCTGCTCGGCCCGAACTACAACCTGCACTTCGGCTTCATCCTCGTCATCGCGGCCACGGTGTTCACCTGGTGGCTGCTCAGCCGGTCCAACCTGGGCTTCAAGTTCCGCGCCGTCGGCGAGAACCCGAACGCCGCCAAGGTCGCCGGCATCAGTGTGCAGCGCATGTACATCTACGCGATGCTGTTCTCCGGCGGGCTGGTCGGCTTGGCCGGCATCAACCAGGTGCTCGGCACCACCACCAGCGGCTTCGGCGCCGGCATCGACTCGGGGATCGGCTTCGACGCCATCACCGTGGCACTGCTGGGCCGGTCCAAGCCCTGGGGCGTGTTCGCGGCGGGCATCCTGTTCGGCGCGTTCAAGGCCGGCAGCTTCTCGATGCAGGCCGCCGAGGGCGTGCCCATCGACATCGTGCTCGTTGTGCAGTCGCTCATCGTGCTCTTCATCGCCGCGCCGCCGCTGGTGCGCGCGATCTTCAGGCTCCCGGCGCCCGGAGCGCCCCACCGCAGACCGGTACCCAACGTGACCCAGGAGGTGGCGGCGAAATGAGCACCATCGCTCCAGTGAACCAGCCGACCCAGCCCACCGGGCCCGAAGAGGGCCCGGCGACCGCGGTCATCAAGAGCTGGAAGGTGCCGATCATCCTCGGTGTCTTCACCGTGCTCGGTTTCCTGCTGATGGTGGTCTTCGGCCGCTCCGGCACCAGCACCATGGTGCTCTCCACCTCCAGCGACCTGATCCAGCTGCCCGACGTGTTGCTGCCCACCCTGCCGACCGGCATCGTGATCAGCATCCTGCTGGCCGGCATCACCGGGCTCAGTGCCTGGATGGTGCAGACCCGCCGCAAGGTGCCGCTGTGGCTGATCTCGGTGTTCGCCGTGCTGCTCCTGATCGGCTTCCTCACCTGGGCCTCCGCCGACGAACGCATCCCGGTGCCCGGCCTGCTGTTCGGCTCGCTGAGCCTGGCCGTCCCGCTGATCTTCGGTGCCCTCGGTGGCGTCATCTCCGAACGTGTCGGCGTGGTCAACGTGGCGATCGAAGGCCAGCTGCTGGCCGGTGCGTTCACCTCCGCGATCGTGGCCTCGATCACCCAGCAGCCGCTCCTCGGCCTGCTCGCGGCGATGGTGGCCGGGGTGCTGGTGTCGTTCGTGCTCGCGGCGTTCGCGATCAAGTACTTCGTCGACCAGGTCATCGTCGGTGTGGTGCTCAACGTCCTCGTCACCGGCCTGACCGGGTTCCTGTTCTCCGAACTGCTCGCCCCGAACGCGGCCACGCTCAACCAGCCGCCCAAGTTCGAGCGCATCAACATCCCGCTGCTCAGCGAGATCCCGATCATCGGGCCGGTCTTCTTCCGGCAGACCCTGATCGTGTACATCATGTACATCGCCGTCGCCGCGGTGTACTTCGGCATCTTCCACACCAAGTGGGGCCTCCGCCTCCGGGCGGTGGGCGAGCACCCGCAGGCCGCGGACACCGTGGGCATCAACGTCACCGGTACCCGGTTCTGGAACGTGTCCCTCGCGGGCGCCGTCGCCGGCCTCGGCGGCGCGTACTTCACCCTCGGCTCGGTGGGCGCGTTCGGTAAGGAGATGACCGCCGGCGCCGGCTTCATCGCCCTCGCGGCGGTGATCTTCGGCCGGTGGGACCCGATTCGGGCCACCCTCGCGGCGCTGCTGTTCGGCTTCGCCAGCAACCTGCAGAACGTGCTGAGCATCATCGGTTCGCCGGTGCCCAGCGAGTTCATGCTGATGCTGCCCTACCTGGTCACCATCTTCGCCGTGGCGGGCCTGGTGGGCCAGTCGCGGGGCCCGGCGGCATCCGGAAAGCCGTACATAAAATCATGACGAATCTGACTGCGAATTCTGACGACGCAACGCCCGAATCCGGCGACATCGACTGGGGCATGCTGCGCACCGCCGCGGCCGAAGCGATGACCCACGCCTACGTGCCCTACTCGAAGTTCCCGGTCGGGGCGGCCGCCCTCGTCACCGACGGCCGGGTGATCAGCGGCTGCAATGTGGAGAACGCCTCCTACGGGCTCACCCTCTGCGCAGAATGCGCGCTGGTGAGCGTGCTGCACCTCACCGGCGGCGGCCAGCTCGTCGCGTTCAGCTGCGTCGACGGCAACGGCAACACGCTGATGCCGTGCGGCCGCTGCCGCCAGCTGCTCTACGAACACTCGGCACCAGGCATGCTGTTGGAGACCGTCTCCGGCGTGCGCACCATCGACGAGGTCCTGCCGGACGCCTTCGGGCCCCGCCAGCTCGCCGCCTACAGGGAAGAAAACTCATGAGCTCCACCCCCGCACGCACCATCGAGGCCTTCGACGCCGTCGACCTGATCCACGCCAAGCGCGACAAGGGCGAGCTTTCGACGCCGCAGATCGATTGGCTGATCGACGCGTACACCCGCGGCTACGTCGGCGACGAGCAGATGGCCGCGATGACCATGGCGATCTTCCTCAACGGCATGTCCCGCCGGGAGATCCGCGACATGACCATGGCCATGATCAACTCCGGCGAACGGATGAGCTTCGAAGGTCTCGGCAAACCGACCACAGACAAGCACTCCACCGGCGGCGTCGGCGACAAGATCACCCTGCCGCTGATGCCCCTCGTGGCGGTCTTCGGCGCCGCGGTGCCGCAGCTCTCCGGCCGCGGCCTCGGCCACACCGGCGGCACCCTCGACAAGCTCGAGTCCATCCCCGGCTGGCGCGCCAACCTCAGCAACGAAGAGATGTTCCAGCAGCTGCAGGATGTCGGCGGGGTCATCTGCGCCGCCGGCAGCGGCCTGGCCCCGGCCGACGGCAAGCTCTACTCCCTGCGCGACATCACCGGCACCGTCGAGGCGATCCCGCTGATCGCCTCGTCGATCATGTCCAAGAAGATCGCCGAGGGCACCGGCGCCCTGGTACTCGACGTGAAGTTCGGCTCCGGCGCGTTCCTCAAGGACATCGACCGCTCCCGCGAGCTGGCCCGCACCATGGTGGCGCTTGGCGAGGACGCCGGGGTGGCCACCTCCGCGCTGCTGACCAACATGAACGTGCCGCTCGGCCTGGCCATCGGCAACGCCAACGAGGTGCGCGAGTCCCTCGAGGTACTCGCCGGCGGCGGACCCGCCGACGTCGTGGAGCTCACCGTGGCGCTCGCCCGCGAGATGCTGGCCCTGGTCGGCATCGTCGACGTCGATGTTGAGGCAGCGCTCAAGGACGGCCGGGCCATGGACAAGTGGAACGCCGTGATCCGCGCGCAGGGCGGCGACCCGACTGCCGCGATGCCCGTGGCTCGCGAGACCCACACCGTGCTCGCCGACCGCGACGGGGTGCTCGTCGAGCAGCAGGCGCTGCCGTTCGGCATCGGCGCCTGGCGCCTGGGCGCCGGCCGCGCGCGCAAGCAGGACCCCGTGCAGCACGCCGCCGGCATCGACCTGCACGCCAAGCCCGGCGACGCCGTCCGCAAGGGCGAGCCGCTGTTCACCCTCAGCGCCGACGAGCCGGAGCGCTTCGCCCGGGCCCTCGAGGCCGTCGAGGGCGCCTGGCGCATCGGCGATCCCGGCGAGCCCGTCCTGGACGGCGGCCCCCTGATCGCCGAGCGCATCGGCAACTAGGGCTCGCTCGCCCGCGGGTCGGTCCGCACACTCAGCGCCTCGCCGACTTGCCGCAAAACCCCCTTCCGCCCCGGCGAAGGGGGTTTTTGGCGGAAGTCGCCGGCACCGCATTCGTCGACTTGCTGGAGACGAGCCCTTCACTTCCGCCGAAGGGTCACTTGCGGCAACTGGATAGGGCGCGTGCGGCTCAATCCGCTCGGCTGCCGGGGCGCCAGCCGCGGGAACGCAGCGCCTGGTCGAGCCGGGAAAGCACCTCGGCATCCGGAGTCTCCTTGAGCACCCTGATGACCCGCCAGTCCTCGGCCATCACACCGTCCAGCCGGTCGACGTCTCTGGCGAACTGCACGTCATCCGTGCGGTGCTGCTCCCCGTCGTACTCGACAAGGGTCCGGTACCGCAGGTAGACCAGATCACCGCGCACCCGACGGCGCTGGTAGCGCAGCGGCAGGTACACGTTGGTCTCCGGTTCCGGCAGGCCCGCCCGCACGATCAGGAGCCGCAGCCGGGTCTCCTGACGCGACTCGACCCGGGGCCTCACCCATTCCAGTGCCGCCCTTAGGCGACGGATGCCGCGGTGGCCGGCCCGTCCGGCCACCGCTTCAACGAGGTCCTCGGAGGTGTACGGGGGATCCACAACCCCCAGCAGATGGTCTCCGAGCGCGATGAGGTCATCCAGGCCTACCAGCGGGGCAAGTTCACACCAGGTGCTGACGGGGTTCTGCACGGTGAGTCCTCCGACCAGCCACACTCCGGGGTGGCTGAAAACGGTGTGCCCCGCGATCCCGCTGCCCTGGGGCGCCCGGTCGGGCGCGACGACGCTCACGTGCAGCCGGGCATCACGGGTCGCAGACCAAGGGAGCGGCATGCCGAGCAGCTGGGCCGCGGTGACGTGGCTGAAGTAGTGGCCTGCGGGCATGATCGCCGCATAGGCCCTGGCCAGATCCCGCACCCCGGTCACACCGCTCGCCGCGACTCTGACGCCGTGGAACGGCGCTTCCAGGTCGGCCGAGGACAAACGTTTGGGCGTCACCCCGGCGAGACGCGCTTCCGCGACCGTGAACCCGTCGGGTGACAGGCTGCGGGGGAGCTCCGTTCGCTTGCGCATCCGCCCAAGATGTCATCATTCACCGCTGCCGGTCAGAGTTATCCACCGGTGGGCCCGCTCGCGACTTGCCGCAAACCCCCTTCTGGACGGAGCCAAAGGGGCACTTTGCCCGAAGTGGGCGAACCGCACGACGCCGACTTGCGGCGAAGGTCCCCTTGGGTTGCGCTGAAGGGGTGTTTGGACGTAATTCGATGAGCCGTACGTGTCACCCGGCGGAGAGCCGGGGCGCGGCGGCGGGCGGGCGCCGGCGGGCGGATGTGGCGGCGTCGGGATACGTGCCGCGCGGGAGCGATAGATTGGGGGAGTGAATATCAGCTCCGAGGAATACCTGTTGCCCGGCAGCGGCGTGAGCATCAACGCCCTGCCCAAAGTCTCCCTGCACGACCACCTCGACGGCGGCCTGCGGCCGGCCACGATCCTCGAGCTGGCCGAGCCGATCGGCCTGGAGCTGCCCGCGACGACCGAAGCCGGCCTCGCCGACTGGTTCGTCAGCCAGGCCACCTCCGGCTCGCTCGTCGACTACATCAAGACCTTCGACATCACCGTCGCCGTCATGCAGACCCACGACGCCCTCGTCCGCGTGGCCAGGGAGTTCGTCGAGGACCTGGCCCTGGACGGGGTGATCTACGCCGAGGTGCGCTGGGCCCCCGAGCAGCACCTGGCCGGCGGCCTCAGCCTGGACCAGGCCGTCGACGCCGTGCAGGAAGGCATTGCGGCGGGCGTCGACCGGGCCGCCCAAGCCGGCATCACCATCAAGATCGGCCAGCTGATCACCGCGATGAGGCACGCCGACAGGTCCCTCGAGGTCGCCGAACTCGCCGTACGGCACCGCGACCTCGGCGTGGTCGGTTTCGACATCGCCGGCGCCGAGGAGGGCTTCCCGGCCGAGAATCACGCCGCCGCGTTCGACTACCTGGCCCGGAACCTCTTCCCGGTCACCGTGCACGCCGGCGAGGCCGACGGCCTGGACAGCATCCGCGGCGCCCTGTTCGACGGTCGCGCCCTGCGGCTCGGGCACGGGGTGCGCCTGGCCGAGGACATCGAAATCGGCCGGGAAGACCAGGAGAACACCTACGTCACCCTCGGCCCGCTCGCCCAGTGGGTGCGCGACCGGGAGATCCCGCTCGAGCTCAGCCCCTCGTCGAACCTGCAGACCGGCGCGATCGCGGCCTGGGGCGACGACATCCTCGACCACCCGTTCGACCTGCTCTACCAGCTCGGCTTCCGCGTCACCGTCAACACCGACAACCGGCTGATGAGCGGCACCACGCTCAGCCGCGAGCTGGCCCTGCTCACGGATGCCTTCGGCTACGACCTCGACGACCTCGAGGCCCTGCAGCTCAACGCGGCCTCCGCGGCATTCCTGCCGCTGGAGGAGCGCGAGGAACTCGCCGACGCCATCGTCGACGGTTTCGCCAACGCCTAGCCCGCCGCCGCCCACGCTAGAAAGCAGCCATGTCCCTCCCACCACTTCCCCTTGACGCTATCGACGTCGGCGTGCACGTCCCCGACTGGCGGGCCGCCGTCGGCGCCGCCGGCGCGGCGCTGGAGCGATCCGGTTCCACCGCACCCGGCTACACCGAGCGCATGGTGGGCGTGATCGAGGAATTCGGCGCCTACGTGGTGATCGCGCCAGGGCTGGCCCTGGCGCACGCCCGGCCCGGCCCCGATGTGCTCACCGAGGGCCTGAGCGTCGTGACCCTCGCCGAGCCCGTGGCGTTCGGGCACCCCCACAACGACCCGGTCAACGTGGTGCTGGGCCTGGCGGTGACCACGGGTGACGAGCACGTGCACTTCGTCGCCGAGCTCGCCAACGTTTTCAACGATTCACGGATCATCCCGGCGCTGGCAGCGGCGCCGGACGCAGCAACCGTACGCTCGCTCCTGGGCATCGCGGCACCAACCGGCGAAGACGCCAGCACGGAGGAACCCAAATGAAGATCGTCGCACTGTGCGGAGTCGGTATCGGCACGTCCGCCATCCTCAAGGTCAACGCCGAACGCGCACTCGAGCGCCTGGACATCGAGGCTGACGTCACCGCGGCCGACATCGCCAGCGTGAAGCTCGCCGCCGCGGACGCGCAGGTGATCCTCACCTCGTCGGAGCTGGTGCCGTCGATCGGCAAGACCAACGCCGACGTCATCGTGATCGACAACTTCTTCGACCTCGACGAGCTGACCTCGAAGCTCGAGATCGCGCTCGGTTAGCCCGCAGCGGATGCCCGGCCGGGCATCCGCTCCCGCGCCGCCGGTCAGCCGATCAGCGCGCGCATGCCCTTGTCCAGCTCCGCGAGGGCCTCGGATGCGGCCTGCCGGCGTTCGGCGAGGCTGCCGACACTGCTGTGCGTGTCGAGGTACACCTTGAGCTTGGGTTCGGTGCCGCTGGGCCGCACCATCACCCTGGAGCCGTCGACGAGCACGATCCGCAGCACGTCGCTCGGCGGCAGACCGTTGAAGCCGGCGGAGAGATCGTCGATGTGGTCGACCCGGCTGGCGCCGATCATCGCCGGCGGGCTCTCGCGCAGGCGCGCCATCACCCTCTCGATCTCGGTGAGGTCGGTGACCCGCACCGAGATCTGGCCCGAGGCGAAGAAACCGAACTTCTCGGCGAAGGCGTCGAGGTGCTCCGCGAGGGTCGAGCCTTCGGCCTTGAGCTCGCTGACCAGGGAGAGCAGCGCGACGGCGGCGGAGATGCCGTCCTTGTCGCGCACGGTGCCCGGGTTGACGAGGTAGCCGAGGGCCTCTTCGAAGCCGAAGATCAGGCCGGGAGCGCGGGAGACCCACTTGAAGCCGGTGAGGGTGTCGGCGAACTGCAGGCCGTACGCGTCGGCGACGGCCTTGAGCGCCGGCGTGGACACGATCGAGCAGGCCAGGGTGCCGTCGGCACCGCCGTCACCGGGGGCGTTGGCGGCGAGCTCAGCGGCCCGCCAGCCGAGGATGGCGCCGACCTCGTTGCCGCTCAGACGGCGGTAGCCCTCCGGTGCGTCGGCGTCGGGGATGGCGATGGCGAGCCTGTCGGCATCCGGGTCGTTGGCGATGATCAGTTCGGCGTCGACCTCACGCGCGGTCTCGTAGGCGAGGTCCATCGCGCCGGGTTCCTCGGGGTTGGGGAACGCGACGGTGGGGAACGCGGAGTCGGGCGCGATCTGCGCGTCCACGAGGGTGGGCAGGGCGAACCCGGCGGCGTCGAGCACCCGGCGGGTGGTGTCCCAACCCACGCCGTGCAGGGCCGTGTAGACGAAGCTCACCTGCACGCGCGGCGGCCGGCCGACGGCGGCGGTCGCATCCACGTAGGCCTGCACAACGGACTCGGGTGCGGTCTCGTAGCCGGCCCGGGGCAGCTCGGTGACCAGCTGGGTGTCTGCGACGTGCTGGATCTCGGCGGCGATGGCGACGTCGTCGGGGGAGACGATCTGCGAGCCCTCGTCGGAGTCGCCGAGGTAGACCTTGTAGCCGTTGTCGTTGGGCGGGTTGTGCGAGGCGGTGACCATCACGCCGGCGCTGGCGCCGAGGTGGCGCACCGCGAAGGCCAGCACCGGGGTGGGCAGCAGGCGGGGCAGCAGCACGGCGCGCACGCCGGCTCCGGCCATGATCGCGGCGGTGTCGGTGGCGAAGACGTGCGAGTTGCGGCGGCCGTCGTAACCGATGACCACGGAGGGGATGCTGCCGGGCCGGCTGGTCGCTGCGGCGGCGAGGAGGTAGGCGGCCAGCCCCGCAGCGGCCTGGCCGACGAGAACCCGGTTCATCCGGTTGGAGCCGGCGGCGATCTCGCCGCGGAGGCCCGCGGTGCCGAACGCGAGGCGCTCGTCGAAGCGGGAGTGCAGGTCGGCGACGGCGGCCGGGTCGCGGTCCTGGGCCTGCTGGATCAGCAGGCGCAGCTCGGCGCGGGTCTCCGGGTCCGGGTCCTGGGCGAGCCAGGCTGTCGCGGTCACCAGCAGCAGGTTGACCGGGTCGGTGGCCGTGGTGTCCAGCACGGCGGTGGCGGCGGGCACCTCGATGCTCGTCTCGTCCGGCCCGTCGACGGTGTTCAGCACGGCGGTCTGCGGTTCGCGTTCGTCGTCGCCGGCGGCGTGCGCGCCGTGCGGGCGCAGCGGCTCGGCGGGGGTGCCTGGCTGGACCGGAGTCTCGTCGCCGCGGCTCACAGTGCGGCCACAATGCTGGCGAGGAGGGCGCTGATGGTGGCTTCGGCGGCCTGGCCGGCCTCGAGCACCTCGCCGTGACTGAGCGGGGTCTTCTGGATACCCGCGGCGAGGTTGGTGATCAGCGACATGCCGAGAACCTCCATGCCGGCCTGGCGGGCGGCGATGGCCTCCAGCGCGGTGGACATGCCCACGATGTGGCCGCCGATGACCTTGGCCATCTGCACCTCGGCGGGCGTTTCGTAGTGCGGCCCGCGGAACTGGCAGTACACGCCTTCGTCCAGGGTGGGGTCGATGCCGCGGGCGAGGTCACGCAGCCGCGTCGAGTACAGGTCAGTGAGGTCGATGAAGGTGGCGCCCTCGAGCGGCGAGTCGGCGGTGAGGTTGATGTGGTCGCTGATCAGCACCGGAGTGCCCGGCTTCCAGGTCTCGCGGATGCCGCCGGCCCCGTTGGTGAGGATCATGGTCGTCGCCCCGGTGGCGGCGGCGGTGCGCACGCTGTGCACGACCCGGCGCACGCCGTGGCCCTCGTAGTAGTGGGTGCGGGCGCCGATCACCAGGGCACGCTTGCCCGTAGGCAGCAGCACCGAGCGCAGCATGCCCGCGTGGCCGGCCAGGGCCGGCGCGCTGAACCCGGTGATCTCCTGCGCGGGGATCGTGTGGGTGGTCTCGCCGATCAGGTCCGCGGCCTTGCCCCACCCGCTCCCCAGGGTCAGGGCGATGTCGTGGTGGGCGACACCGGTGGCGTCGGCGATTTCTTGGGCGGCGGTGGCGGCCACGTCGAACGGATTGGTTTCCGGCGCGTCAAGAGGATTGATCTCGGTCGTGAGCATCCCCCTACTCTAATTGCCTGCGGGGCAGCCGTGGTTTGGCGGGTCGCGCGGGGAAGGACAGAATAAGTGAATGCCTTACGAGTTTGAACGAAAACAACGCATCGCCATCATCGGCGGCGGCCCCGGTGGATACGAAGCGGCACTCGCCGGCGCCCAGCAGGGCGCCGAGGTCACCCTGATCGAACGGGTCGGCGTTGGCGGAGCCGCGGTGCTCACCGACGTCGTTCCCTCGAAGTCCCTGATCGCGACCGCGGAAGCGTCGAATTCGATCCGCGAGGCCAACGACCTTGGCGTGCAGTTCTTCGTGCGCGACGGCACCGGAAAGCCGCTGCACCCCGAGGTCGCCATCAACCTCGCCGCGGTGAACAAGCGCCTGCTTGCGCTGGCCAGGGAGCAGTCCCAGGACATGCGGGAGACCCTCGTCAAGGCCGGTGTGAAGCTGCAGAGCGGCCACGGCCGGCTCGACGGTCGGGACGCTGTCATCGTGTCGACCGGAGACGACGGCTCCGGCACCGATTTCGACCGGATCGAGGCCGACACCATCGTGCTGTCGGTGGGCGCGAGCCCCCGCACGATGCCCACGATGATGCCCGACGGCGAGCGGATCCTCACCTGGACCCAGCTGTACAACCTCAAGTCGGTGCCCAAGCACCTCATCGTTGTCGGCTCCGGCGTGACCGGTGCGGAGTTCGCCTCCGCCTACCGGGCGCTGGGCGCCGAGGTCACCCTCGTCTCCAGCCGCGACCAGGTGCTGCCCGGCGAAGACGTCGACGCCGCCGCCGTGATCGAGAATGTGTTCAAGCGCAACGGCATGGTGGTGCTGAACAAGTCCCGCGCCGCCACCGCCGAACGCACCGACACCGGCGTGCTGGTGACCCTCACCGACGGCCGGTCCGTCGAGGGCAGCCACTGCCTGATCGCCGTCGGCGCCGTGCCGAACACCGTGGGCGTCGGCCTGGCCGAGGCCGGCGTGCAGCTGGACGAGTCCGGCCACATCCGGGTGAACCGGGTGGCGCGCACCTCGATCCCCAACATCTACGCCGCCGGCGACTGCACCACCGAGATGCCGCTGGCGTCCGTCGCATCCATGATGGGCCGCACCGCGGTGTACCACGCCATGGGCGACGCGGTGAACCCGATCGAGATCCGCAACGTGGCCGCCAACATCTTCACCCAGCCGGAGATCGCCACGGTCGGCTGGACCCAGAAGGAGATCGAGGAGGGCGTACGCCGCGGCGAGGTGTACAAGATGCCGCTCGAGGCAAACCCGCGCGCCAAGATGATGGGCATCAAGGACGGCTTCGTCAAGCTCATCGCCTCCCGCGGCACCGGCACCGTCATCGGCGGCGTCATCGTGGGCCCCAAGGCCAGCGAACTGATCTTCCCGCTCACCCTCGCGGTCGAGCACGGCCTCACCGTCGACGAGGTCGCCGAGGCGTTCACCGTCTACCCGTCGCTGACCGGGTCCATCACGGATGCCGCCCGCGCGATGCACAAGGTGCACTACTGACCCGCCAGCCCTAACGGGCAGGGGCAACTGTTGCCCGTGCGGATAAAAGTGCCCGGTGCGCCGGGCGCAATTGTCCGTTTCGGGAACAGTTGCGCCGGGCGACCGGGCACGACGCTGGGCGCCGGCTGGTTAGCCGACCGTCATGAGCAGGTGGCCGCTGGAGACCGTCGAGCCGACGTCGGCGCCGATGACCCCGACCACGCCGTCCTTGTGCGCGGTGAGCGGCTGTTCCATCTTCATGGCCTCCAGCACCAGCAGCAGGTCACCCTTGACGACGGTGTCGCCCTCGGCGACGAGGATCTTCACGATGGTGGCCTGCATGGGCGCCTTCACGGCGTCTCCCGTCGCGGTGTTCACCGAGTGCGCGGCGGTGCGACGGCGCGGGGCGGGCCCGGCGGTCTTCTCCGAGGCGGTACCGGGCAGCAGCTTGCTGGGCAGGCTCACCTCGATGCGACGGCCGTCCACCTCGACGACGACGCTGTGCCGGGCGTCGGAGCGCGGACGGTCCTCGACGGTGCCGCTCCAGGGGGCGATGGTGTTCTCGAACTCGGTCTCGATCCAGCGGGTGTAGATCGAGAACGGGGCGCCGTCGGCGGGGGCGAAGGCCGGGTCGCGCACGATCATGCGGTGGAACGGCAGCACCGTGGGCAGGCCGGCCACTTCGAACTCGTCGAGGGCACGGCGGGCGCGCTCGAGGGCCTGTTCCCGGGTCGCGCCGGTGACGATGAGCTTGGCCAGCAGCGAGTCGAACGAGCCGGAGATCTCGTCGCCGGACTGCACACCGCTGTCGACGCGCACGCCGGGGCCGCCGGCGGCCTTGAACACGTGCACCGGGCCGGGTGCGGGCATGAAGCCGCGGCCGGCATCCTCACCGTTGATGCGGAATTCGAATGAGTGGCCGACGGCGATGGGGTCGTCGTAGTCCAGGACGCCGCCCTCGGCGAGCCGGAACTGCTCACGGACCAGGTCGATGCCGGTGACCTCTTCCGAGACCGGGTGCTCCACCTGTAGGCGGGTGTTCACCTCGAGGAAGGAGACCGTGCCGTCCTGGCCGATGAGGAACTCGCAGGTTCCGGCGCCGACGTAGCCGACCTCCTTGAGTATGGCCTTGGACGCCCGGTACATCTCGGTCGTCTGCGCCTCGGTGAGGAACGGCGCCGGCGCCTCTTCGACGAGCTTCTGGTGGCGGCGCTGGAGCGAGCAGTCGCGGGTGGAGATCACGACGACGTTGCCGTGGGCATCCGCCAGGCACTGCGTTTCAACGTGCCGGGGCTTGTCGAGGTACTTCTCCACGAAACACTCACCGCGGCCGAACGCCGTGATGGCCTCCCGCACGGCGGAGTCGAACAGTTCCGGAACCTCGTCGCGGGTGCGGGCCACCTTCAGGCCGCGGCCGCCGCCGCCGAAGGCGGCCTTGATGGCGACGGGCAGGCCGTGCTGGTCGACGAAGTCGAGCACCTCGCTGGCGTCGGCGACGGGGTTCAGCGTGCCGGGCGCCATCGGCGCGTGCACCTTCTCGGCGATGTGCCTGGCGGAGACCTTGTCGCCGAGCTGCTCGATGGCCTCGGGGGACGGGCCGATCCAGATCAGGCCGGCGTCCAGCACAGCCCGGGCGAAGGCGGCGTTCTCGGCGAGGAAGCCGTAGCCGGGGTGCACGGCGTCGGCGCCGGAGCGGCGGGCGATGGAGAGGATCTTCTCGATGACGAGGTAGGTCTCGGCGCTGGATGTGCCGTCGAGCCCGTAGGCCTCGTCGGCGAGCCGGGCGTGCAGGGCGTCCCGGTCCTGGTCGGCGTAAACGGCGACCGAGAGGATGCCGCTGTCCTTCGCTGCTCTGATCACTCTGACGGCGATCTCGCCCCGGTTGGCGATGAGGACCTTCGTTATACGCGACATAGGTACTGAGCCTATTGGTCGGAACCCCCGCAATTTTGGTTCTTTCCCACAAAAACCGCCCGAAGAACACTGCGTCGGGCTACAAAGGCCCCGAAAAACCGGTCAGTCCGGTAGGGCCGAAGTGCCCATATTCCACAGACTTGGCCAGTCATAGCCCAGCCGGAGCACCAATCTGCGCAGCGTCGGCAGCGACAGTCCCACCACCGTGGACGGGTCGCCCTCGATGCGGCTGATGTACGGCGCGCCGAGGCTGTCGATGGTGAAAGCGCCCGCGACGAAGAGCGGCTCGCCCGTTTCGATGTACGCGTCGAGCTCCGAATCGGTGAGGTCATCGGCGAAGGTCACGTCGGCCACGGCGACGGCGCCGACGGCCCGGCCGGGCCGGCCGTCGACGTGCTCGATCAGCCAGTGGCCGGAATAGAGCTGCCCGGTGCGGCCGCGCTGGGTGTGCCAGCGCTCCCTGGCCCGCTCGTGGGTGTGCGGCTTGCCGTAGATGACCCCGTCGAGCACGAAGACCGAGTCCCCGCCGAGGATCAGCCCGTCGATGCCCTGCCCGGCGCCGCCGGAGGCGACGGCCTCGGCCTTCGCCCGGGCCAGCAGCTCCACCACGTGGTGCGGCGTCAGGGGTTCGCCCCTGCGTTCAGCCTCGGTCGCCGCAACGGCATCCTCGTCGACATCGGGCGAAATGGTGACAGGTTCGATGCCCGCCGCGCGCAGCAGCGACAGCCGGGCGGGGGAGGTGGAGGCGAGGTAGAGGCGCATGGAACCCTTCAGGCGGCAGGCAGATGTGGGATGCTCATTCAATGGGCACCAACACTAATCGTCAGGCAAGTCAGAGCACTCCAGAGGGCGAGATCGGCACCGAACTCGACCTCGATATCACCAACGTAGCCCACGGCGGCATCTTCGTTGCCCGGCACGAGGGCCGCGTGGTCTTCGTCAGCGACACCCTCCCGGGCGAACGCGTGCGCGCCAGGCTCACCGACGCCAACAAGAAAAGCTTCTGGCGGGCCGAGACCGTCGAGGTCCTGGACGCGGCCCCCGAACGCCAGCCGCACATCTGGGCCGCAGCGGCCATTGACCGGGACCCGGCCGACCGCGCCGGCGGCGCCGAATTCGGCCACATTGAACTGGGCCACCAACGCGAGCTCAAGCGCCAGGTCCTCACCGACGCGCTGCACCGGATGGCCGCAATCGACAGCGACGTCACCGTCGAGGCCGTGCCGGTGGCAGCGGATGCCTCCCCGGGCGACGCGATGGACGGCACCGGCTGGCGCACCCGGGTGCGCCTGCATGTGACGGAGACCGGCATCGTCGGTCCGTACGCCGCCCGCTCGCACCGGGTGATCCCCGTCGACGACCTGCCGCTGGCCGTGCACGCCCTTGAAATGGCCGCGCCGCTGGACAAGCTGTTCGCCGGCGCCGCATCCGTCGACGTCGTCGCCCCCAGCGTCGGCGAGGTGCAGATCCTCGTCGCCGAGCAGGACGACAAGGGCCGCCGGCGCCGCACCGCGCCGAAGCCGATCACCGAGCGGGTGGGCGACCGCGAGTTCCGGCTCGACGCCGCCGGTTTCTGGCAGGTGCATGCCCGCGCCGCCGAGACCCTGTTCGCCGCCGTGCAGGACGCCATCGACCCCGAGCTGTTCGACGCCAAGGCCGCCAACCTCGACCTGTACGGCGGTGTGGGGCTGCTCGCCGCCGCCGTCGGCGACCGGTTCGGTTCCGACGTGCGCATCACCTCGGTGGAGAGCGACGCCCAGGCCACAGACAACGCCGGCGCGAACCTCGCCGAATGGGTCGGCGCCACAGCCCAGACGGCCAGGGTGGACAAATTCCTGACCGGCCTCACCCGCGACGCCGACGCGGCCGAACGCAGCCGCCTGCAGGCCGCCACCGTGGTGCTCGACCCGCCGCGCTCCGGCGCCGGCGGCGAAGTCGTCGACACCCTGGCGTTCCTCGCGCCGGCCCAGGTGGTCTACGTCGCGTGCGATCCGGTGGCTCTGGCCCGGGACGTCGCCCTGTTCGCCGGTCACGGGTACACGCTGCGGAGCCTGCGCGCCTTCGACCTTTTCCCCAACACCCACCACGTCGAGGCCGTCGCCCTGCTCACCAGATAGCTAGTGTTAGCACCAAGAACGAAGACGAGAGATGACAACCGTGACCGAGCCTGACACCGCGCCCGACCTGGCCGACCGCCCCGTACGGGTGGGCATCGCCGACGACCATGAGTCGGTTCGGCTGGGCCTCAAGGCCGCCTGTGAGAACACCGGCTTCGAGGTGGTCTTCGAGGCCGCGACGGTACGCGAACTCGTCGACGGCATCGCCGGCCGCCCGGTCGACGTGATCGTGCTCGACCTGTCGCTCGGCGACGGGTCTCTCGTCACCGACAACGTGCACCTGGCCCGCGGCACCGGCGCGTCGGTGCTGGTGCACAGCATCGCCGACAGGGTCGCGCTGGTCCGTGAGGCCCTGGCCGCCGGTGCAGCCGGCGTCATCCCCAAGTCGTCGCCGACGACCACGGTGATGGCCGCCGTCGCCTCAGTGGCTCGCGGCGACGTGCTCAACAACCTCGAGTGGGCCACCGCCATCGACGCCGACCGGGACTTCGCCAAGGCCCAGCTGGGCCGCCGTGAACGTGACGTGCTGCACCTCTACGCCTCCGGCCTGCCGCTGAAGATGGTGGCCATGCAGCTGGGTATCGCCCACTCCACGGCCCGGGAGTACCTCGACCGCATCCGGGTGAAGTACGTCGAGGTGGGCCGCCCGGCGCCCACGAAGGTCGACCTGCTGCGCAGGGCCGTGGAAGACGGCATCCTGCCGGGTCTCGACCTGGAAGGCGGGGATGGGCGCTCCTAGTCCGGCGGAGGTCCTGCCGGTCCGGTCGTTCAGGCTGTCGCCGGGCCGCGTCGCGCCCGAACAGCTCGGCGCCGACCTGCTCAACGAATCCAAGCAGCCGCGCAAGCCCATCAGCCGGGCGCAGATCGAACGGGTGGTCTCCCGCTCCGTCGGCGGCGTCGGCCTGATCTTCGCCCTGCAGACCTACCCGGCGATGCTCGGCCAGCTGGACAGCCTCAAGCCCGGTCTCGGGGTGGCCCTCAGCATCGCGATCTTCGGCGGCCTGGGCGTGGCGACCATCGCGACGCTGGTGAAGAAGTTCGTCAGGGCCACCAGCGGGGTGTTCGCGGTGGTGTACCTCGTCGCCCTGGCCTGCTGGCCGGTGATGCTGAACACCCCGGAGGGCACGCTCGACGGCAAGCCGTGGCTCTGGTACCTCTGCAGCGTCGCGACGGGGTTCGCCGCCGTCTCGTTCTCCAAGTGGTGGGCGATGACGTATACCTTCCTGGCCCCGATCACCTACGGCATCGTGCGGGTACTGCCCGCAGGGGGTGGCGCGGATCCGAAGCTCGGAGCCCTGGACGCCGTCTACGCGATCCTGCTCGGCCAGGTGGTGCTGATCATCATCACCATGCTGCGCCAGGCCACCGCCGGGGTCGACATCGCGCAGACCAACGCGCTGACCACCTATTCCGCTGCGGTGCGCCAGCACGCCACGGAAGTGGAGCGGGTGCAGGTGGACTCCCTCGTGCACGACAGCGTCCTCGCCGCCCTGTTGTCTGCGGCGGCGGCGGGCACGCCGAAGTCCGCCGAGCTCGCCGCAACGATGGCGGAGGACGCCATCGCCCGGCTCAACGAGGCCGGCTCGCTTCCCGCCGCCGACGACAGCCTGGTCATGTTCAGCACCCTCAAGGAACGCATCCGCGCGATCGCGAACCGGTTCGAGGAGCCGATCGAATTCATCGACTGCGATGCGGAGAGGCTCAGCCTGCCCGCGCACGCCTGCGAGGCCCTCTACACCGCCAGTGCCCAAGCGATCGTGAACAGCATCCAGCACGCCGGCGCCCCCGGTGACCCGGTGACGCGGTCGGTGCGGATGAATTCCAATCTTCTCGGCGGCTGCGTCATCGAGATCGCCGACTCCGGTGTCGGGTTCGACCCTGCCGCCGTGCCCAGCGAACGCCTGGGCCTGCGGATCTCGATCCGGGAGCGGGTCGCGAAGGCCGGCGGCGTCGTCCAGGTGAACAGCGGACCCGGCCGGGGCACGTCGATCCTGATCGAGTGGCCGTTGAGCGAGCGCGGTGGTCGGCCATGATCTCCGTCCCCCGCGGGCTGATCCTCTCCCTGGCCGCCCTGTTCTCGACCTATCACGTGATCCTGGCCCTCTACTCGCTGGATGTGCCGGCGTCGCCGGTGCCGTCGCTGCTCGCGATCCTGCTCTACGTTCTCGCGACCGTGGCGAGTCTCTGGCCGACGAGTCCGGCCCGGATGTCGCTCTGGCTGGGGTTCTTCAACGTGGCCGTGTGCATCGCCGTTCCGTTGTTCGTGGGCAGCCAGCTGGACGGGTCGGTAGCCGACAACGGCTACGCCACCTGGTACGTGGCCGCCGTCGGCACCCTGATGACCATCACAGCCACCCGCAGGCGTGCGACCCTCGCCTGGGTCGGGGTGGGCTTCCTGGTCGCTCACACCATCGTCTGGGCCGGTGCGGGCTCGCTCGCGTCGATGGGTGTCATCGGCAGCGTCGTGTGGGTGTTCGTGGCCGTGACGCTGGCCAGGGCGCTGGCCAAGGCCGGCCGGGACGCGCGGCAGTACGGCCTCGCCGAACGGGAGGCCACCGAGTGGCAGGCGGCGCAGGAAGCGCACCTGTACGAGCGTCAGGTGCGCCTGGCCCTGACCATCCGGTTGGCCGCGCCGATGCTGCGCCGCATCATCCAGGAACGGGGCATGCTCAGTGAGGGGCAGCGCCTGGAATGCCGGTATCTGGAGGCCGCGATCCGCGACGAGATCCGCGGGCGCCGGCTGCTCAACGACGCCGTACGGCGTGAGGTGATGGCGGCGCGGCGGCGCGGCGCCATCGTCACCCTGCTCGACGAGGGTGGCATCGACGACCTGACCGGCCCCGATCTGGAGGTCGTGCTGAACACGCTGGCCGACGCCATGGCCGCCACGACGGCGGCCACGATCATCGCCAGGACGGCGGCGGACGGCTCGGGGACCGCCGTGACCGTGGTGGGCATCAACAGCCCCGACCCGCGGCTCAGCGCCCTCGGCCAGGATTCGCCCGACGAAGAAGTGGACCTGTGGTTGGAGATCCCGCGGGCCGTGCACGCGCAGGGCGCCTCGGCCGGCCAGGCGACCCGCCGGCACTGACCGACGGCATCCAGACGTGCGAAAGGGGACCCACCCTGGGGTGGATCCCCTTCCGACATTTCCGTGTCAGGGCGACAACCCGAATGTCGCCTAGACGCGCCCCCAACACATTCGCCTGCTTACCCTAGTCGGCGAATGATTGGTCGTGTTGCCCGAGAGCAACACCCAGCGATACCAATAGTGCCGCCCCGGCGATCCGCTGGAAAGTCGTCATTTAGGGGGACAGCGCGGGGGACAGCCGGTGCGGCTCAGGCCGTGAAGCCGCGCCAGCGTTCGTCGCCCCGCGGTAGTGGCGCCCTGATGGCCCGCTGGCTGTCCTGCCAGGGGCTGGCCGGGCCGTTCGGCGTGGCCCGCAGGCTGTCGGACTCAGCGCGCAGCAAGGCCCGCAGGACGGCCGTGACCGCGGCGGCCTCCTGTTCGGAGACCCCCGTCGTGACGAAGGTGAGCTCGGCCGGGTCGAAACCCGTGGGGTTCTCTGAGGCAGTCATGGCAGCGCCGCCTACAGCGGGATGTTCCCGTGCTTCTTGGCCGGCAGGCTGGCGCGCTTGGTGCGCAGCGCCCGCAACGCCTTGACGACGGACACCCGGGTCGCGGACGGTTCGATGATCCCGTCGAGCTCGCCGCGTTCGGCGGCGAGGAACGGGCTGGCCACGTTGTAGGTGTACTCGTTGGCCAGGCGGGTGCGCACGGCCGCGACATCCTCGTTGGCCGCTTCGGCCTTCTTGATCTCGGCGCGGTAGAGGATGTTCACGGCGCCCTGGCCGCCCATCACCGCGATCTCCGCAGTGGGCCAGGCCAGGTTGATGTCGGCGCCGAGCTGCTTGGAACCCATCACGATGTACGCGCCGCCGTAGGCCTTGCGCAGGATCACGGTGATCAGCGGCACGGTGGCCTCGGCGTACGCGTAGAGCAGCTTCGCGCCGCGGCGGATGATTCCGGTCCACTCCTGGTCAGTGCCGGGCAGGAAGCCGGGCACGTCGACGAGGGTGAGGATCGGGATCGAGAACGCGTCGCAGAACCTGACGAACCGTGCCGCCTTCTCACCGGCCGGGATGTTCAAGGTGCCGGCCATCGCGTTGGGCTGGTTGGCGACGATGCCGACGCTGCGGCCCTCGATGCGGGCGAAGCCCACCACGATGTTCGGCGCGAACAACGGCTGGGTCTCGAGGAAGTCGCCGTGGTCGACGATGTGCTCGATGACGGTCTTCACGTCGTACGGCTGGTTGGGCGAATCCGGGATCAGCGTGTTGAGCTTGAGGTCGGCATCCGTGGTCTCGAGTTCGACCTCGCTGTCGAAGACGGGCAGCTCGGCGAGGTTGTTGTCCGGCAGGAAGCCCAGCAGGGTGCGCGCGTAGTCGAGGGCGTCGGACTCGTCGCTGGCCAGGTAGTGCGCCACGCCGGAGATGGTGTTGTGGGTCAGCGCGCCGCCGAGCTCCTCCATGCCCACGTCTTCGCCGGTGACGGTCTTGATCACGTCGGGGCCGGTGACGAACATCTGGCTGGTCTTGTCGACCATGATCACGAAGTCGGTCAGGGCGGGGGAGTACACGGCGCCGCCGGCCGCGGGGCCGCAGATGATCGAGATCTGCGGGATCACGCCGGATGCGGCGGTGTTGCGGCGGAAGATCTCGCCGTACTTGCCCAGGGCCACGACACCCTCCTGGATGCGCGCTCCGCCGGAGTCGAGGATGCCGATGATGGGCACCCCGGTCTTGAGGGCCAGGTCCATCACCTTGATGATCTTCTCGCCGGCGACCTCGCCGAGCGAACCGCCGAAGATCGTGAAGTCCTGGGAGTACACGGCCACCTGTCGGCCGTGGATGGTGCCGGTGCCGGTGACGACGGAGTCGCCGTAGGGGCGCTTCTTCTCCATGCCGAATGCCACGGTGCGGTGCCGCACGAATTCGTCGAGCTCGACGAACGAGCCCGGATCCAGCAGCTCCGCCACCCGTTCGCGGGCGGTCATCTTGCCCTTGGCATGCTGTTTCTCGATGGCGGCCTCGCCGCTCGCGGTCACGGCCTCGTGGTAGCGCATCTTGAGGTCGGCGAGCTTGCCAGCCGTCGTGTACAGGTCAGGTCCGGTCGGGTTCTCAGTCACGCCGTTCACTCTACCGGCCTCACCCCGCACCGCCCCCAGAGCGTGTCGCCCGCCCGGCCCCTCCGGGTGCACAACTCCTGCAATTCGGGCCCGCCCGGGCCGCATCCCCGGTGCCAGACCAAAGCTGGGCAGAATTGCAGGAGTTATGATCCCCGCGGGGTGTGAGAAGAGGCGTCAGCATGGAATTTCCGATCAGCCGCGGCATCGGGGCACGGTTCGAGTACCTCGACGAAGCCGGATCCACCAACGATGTGCTCGTGACGCGGGCGACGGGCCCGGATGCGTCGGCCTGGCCCGACCTGTCGGTCATCGTCACCGACAACCAGACCAGCGGCCGCGGCCGCCTCGGCCGCACCTGGCTGGCGCCCAGCGGCAAATCGCTGGCCATCTCGGTGCTGCTGCGGCCGCGCCTGGAGACCGGCGCCCTGCCGCCGAACCGGTACGGCTGGTTTCCCCTGCTCGCGGGCGCGGCCATGACCCAGGCCGTGCGTTCGGTCGTGCACGCCGTGGCGCCGCCGCCCGGCGACGAAGACACGCCTCGGCACGAAGTGACGCTGAAGTGGCCCAACGATGTGCTCATCGACGGCTACAAGGTCTCCGGCATCCTCTCGGAGCTGCTGCCGGATGCCAGCGGCCTGTGCATCGGCGCCGGGCTGAACCTGAGCCTGGACGAGCACGACCTGCCCACCCTCACGTCCACCTCGCTGCTGCTGGTCACCGGTGGCGTCCCGAACCCCGACGAGGTGCTCGCCGCGTACCTGAGCGCGCTACAGACCCTCACCGCGAACTTCCTGGCCGCCGGGGCCGACCCCGTGGCCAGTGGCCTGCACGCCGAGGTGTCCGCCCTGTGCGGCACCCTGGGCGCCGCGGTGCGCGTCGAACTGCCCGGCGGGCAGGACCTGGTGGGCACGGCCGTCGGGCTGGACCGTGACGGCCGTTTGATCGTGGAGGACCAGGCGAACGGCGAACTGCAGGCCGTCGCCGCGGGGGACGTGACCCATCTGCGGTACTGAATCTGAGGTATTAATGGGTATATGACCAACCCAGCCCATTCGATGCCCGGCGTGCCGACGACGGCGCCCGAGGTGGTCATCGCCCGGCTGCGCTCGCACGCCCGGGCCCTGTTCTGGCCCACCCTGTTCCTGATCGGCGCGTGCGGGGTCACCGGCTATTACTCCGGAAGCCTGGCCGAGCCGTGGCAGAACGTGCTGCTGCTGGTCGGCGCCGGCCTGGTCGTCGTACTGCTCTGGCTGCTGCCGCTGGTGTCCTGGCTCACCCGGCGGTACACGGTGACCAGCCGCCGGATCATCTTCGTGCACGGCATCTTCGTGCACGAACGGCAGGAGCTGCTGCACAGCAGGGGCTACGACGTCACCGTGCGCAAGAACTGGCTGCAGTCGCTGTTCCGGTCGGGCACGGTGCGGATCAATTCAGGTCTCGAGCATCCGTTGTCGCTGCGGGACGTGCCCGACGCCGACCTCGTGCAGCAGGTGTTGCAGGACCTGATGGAGCAGTCGCAGACCGTGATGGCCACGCGTCGTCAGGAGCAGTCAGCGCTCGGTGACGAATTCGGCCTCCGCGCGGGACTGTAGCCGCAGCGCCCCTGTGTTGGTGGACACCGTGCTGGTGGGCACCGTGCGGGTGGGCACCGCGCCGGTGGTCACCGGAGCCTCGTCCCGGCGGGACGGTGAGAACACCCAGTACCTGTACAGGGTGAAGCGGAAGACGGCGCCGAGCAGCAGGCCGACCACGTTCGAGGAGATGTTGTCGGCCATGACGCTGGTGTAGCCGAGCACGTAGTGGCTCACCCACAGGCAGGCCAACCCGATTCCCATGCCGACGAGGCTGACCGCGAAGAATTCCAGGCCCTCACGCAGGGTCTGTGACCGGCGGTCCTTCGAGAAGGTCCAATACCGGTTGCCGACCCAGTTGGCCAGGATGGCGAGGACCGTCGAGACGACCTTCGCCCAGATCGGTCCGGACGCCAGGGCCTCGGGGGAGAAGACCGTCGCCCGCAACAGGTTGAAGACCGTGATGTCCACCGCGAAGCCGACGAGTCCGACCATGCCGAACTTCGCGAGCTGCGTCGCAAACGCAAACACCCGGTACCTGCTGAAGGTTGTTCTCGACATGCATCCGTCCGGCCGATAGGTGAAAATGGAACGTGTAGCGAGAAAACGCGCTTCTCTCGCAGTCTACGTCCCGGCATATTCCCCATCCTGAGAGTTCCCGGGCCCTCGGATGAACGGTCGCACAGAAATTGGTGAACAGATGAGCACGATCGTTGGTGTGATCGGCGGAGGCCAATTGGCCCGCATGATGATCCCCGCCGCGGTGAACCTCGGCCTCGACCTTCGGGTCCTGGCCGAAGCCGACGGAATGTCCGCGAACCTCGCCGCGGTGTCGGTGGGGGACTACCGCGACCTCGCCACGGTCCTCGCGTTCGCCGAGACCGTCGACGTGGTGACCTTCGACCACGAACACGTTCCGCAGGTGATCCTGCGTGAACTGGTGAGCCGGGGCATCAGCGTGCACCCTGGGCCCGACGCTCTGCTCTACGCCCAGGACAAGCTGCTCATGCGGGAGCGCCTGACCGAGCTCGGCCTGCCCGTCCCCGACTGGGCGCGGGTGGCCGACGCTGACGCGCTGGCGCAGTTCCTGGCCGATCACGGTGGCCGGGCCGTCGTGAAAACGGCCAGGGGCGGCTACGACGGCAAGGGGGTGCGCGTGGTGTCCCACGCCCACGAGGCCGACGACTGGTTCCTCGCGCTCGCCGAGGACGCCAACGGCGGCGACCTGCTGGTCGAGGAGCTCGTCGACTTCCGCCGCGAACTCGCGCAGGTCGTCGCGCGGCGCCCGTCCGGCGAGATCGCGATCTGGCCCGTCGTCGAGACCGTGCAGCAGGACGGCGTCTGCGCCGAGGTCATCGCGCCGGCCCCGAAGTCGGCCGGCCGGCTCAGCGCGCTCGCCGCCGACATCGCCGAGCGGGTCGCGGAGGGCATCGGCGTCACCGGGGTGCTCGCCGTGGAACTCTTCGAAACAACCGACGGCCGGTTGCTGGTCAACGAGCTCGCGATGCGGCCGCACAACAGCGGCCACTGGTCGATCGACGGGTCCACGACCAGCCAGTTCGAGCAGCACCTGCGTGCGGTGCTCGACCTGCCTCTGGGCGGCACGGCGCTCCGCGAACCCTGGTCGGTGATGGTCAACGTCCTCGGTGGCCCCGCCGAGGGAAGCATGGCGGCCCGGTACCCCGCCGCGTTCGCCGGGCAGCCCTCGGTCAAGGTGCACAACTACGGCAAGGACCCCAGGCCGGGACGCAAGATCGGCCACGTCACGGCATCCGGGCCCGATCTGGACTCGGTCAGCTACCAGGCGCGTGCCACTGCGGCATATTTTCAGGACTGAAGTCTAAGATCGTCACCGTGCCAGACAACCTCGCGACTCCCGCCCCCGAGTCCGCCCCCTCCTCAGCCGTGCTCGTCGGCGTGGTGATGGGGTCGGACTCCGACTGGAACGTCATGAGTGACGCCGCGGCCATGTTGGCCGAATTCGGTGTCGCCCACGAGGTGCAAGTGGTCTCGGCACACCGCACGCCGGAAAAGATGATGCGATACGGTGCCGACGCCTGGGGCCGCGGCCTCAAGGTGATCATCGCCGGCGCCGGCGGCGCCGCGCACCTGCCTGGCATGCTCGCCGCGGTCACGACGCTGCCCGTCGTGGGCGTTCCGGTGCCGCTGGGCCGCCTGGACGGCCTGGACTCGCTGCTGTCGATCGTGCAGATGCCGGCCGGCGTTCCCGTCGCGACGGTTTCGATCGGCGGCGCACGCAACGCGGCCCTGATCGCCATCAAGATCCTGGCGACGGCGGATGACGCGCTGCGCCTCAAGCTGGAGGCCTACGCCGACCAGCTGGCCGAGCAGGTGGAGCAGAAGAACACGGCCCTGCAAGCGAAGCTATGAGCAGCGCCAGCAGCCCGATCCGGCACCCGAACTCCGGCTCCCGGCAGGTCATGACCCGCCGGGCCTGGTGGCTCGTGGTGCTCAACATCCTCCTGCCCGGCTCCGCCCAGGTGCTCGCGGGCAGTCGCGGCCTCGGCCGGTTCGGACTGCGCGCCAGCCTGACCTTCCTGGCCCTGATCGTGGCCGCCGGCATCGTCTACTCGCTGAACCCGGAGATCCTGTTCACCGTGGCCACCAACTCCATCGGGCTGTGGATCCTCGCCGCCGTGATGGTGTTCTACGCCATGGTCTGGGTGGTCCTGACCTTCGACACCATCCGGCTGACCCGCCTCGTGAAGGCCCGGCCCAAGGCCCGGCCGTTCATCGCGGGGCTCGCGACGGTCGTGATGGTCGCTGTGGCCGGAACCGCCGGCTACGGCGCCTATGTGGCCACGACGGCCAGCGGGTTTCTCTCGACGGTGTTCGCGCAAGGCCCGTCAGAGCCGCCGGTCGACGGCCGGTACAACATCATGCTGCTCGGCGGCGACGCAGGTTCCGACCGGTTGGGCATGCGCCCGGACAGCACCTCGGTGGTCAGCATCGACGCGAAAACAGGCAAGGCCGACATCATCGGCATTCCCCGCGACCTCGAGTACGTACCGTTCCCGGAGGGTTCTCCCCTGTACGAGTCGTACCCGGACGGGTACGGCTACGACGGCGTGTGCGACGTTGACGTCTGCCAGCTCAACTCGATCTACACCGAGGTGGATCAGAAGAGCCCGGAGATGTACCCCAACGCGGTGGCCGAGGGCAGCGAACCCGGCATCGAGGCCATGCGCGACGCCGCCAGCGGCGTCACCGGGCTCACCATCCAGTACTACGTGCTCATCGACATGCAGGGCTTCTCCCAGCTCATCGACGCCCTCGGCGGCGTGGACATCACCGTGGCGGAACGGCTGCCCATCGGTGGCCAGGAAGACGACCTCAGCGACGTCGAAGGCTGGGTGGAGGCCGGGCCGCAGCACATGGACGGTTTCACCGCCCTCTGGTACGGCCGGGCCCGGCACGGCACCAGCGACTACGACCGCATGTCCCGCCAGCGGGTTCTGCAGGAGGCGATCCTGCAGCAGTTCAACCCGGGCAACGTGCTCACGAAGTTCCAGGGTGTGGCCCAGGCCGGCCAGGAGGTCGTCAAGACCGATGTGCCCCAGGGCATGCTGGGCTACTTCACCAGACTCGCGGCCAAGACCAAGGAGCTTCCGGTGGGAGCCGTCGAACTGGTGCCGGACAACGGCGTCGACCCGACCGACCCCGACTACGACCAGATCGCCGGCCTGATCGACGCCGCGCTGAACCCGGTCACGGAGACCCCCGCGCCCTGAGCGGAAGGCTCAGAGGTCGGCGTGCAACTGCCAGACGCGTTCGGCGGTGTCCCGCCAGCTGAAGGCCCTGGCCCTGTCCCCGCCGAAGATGCGCAACCTGTCGGCGAGCGCCGTGTCGCCCAGCACCCGGTCCAGGGCGGCGGCGAGCCGTTCGGGGTACCCGGCCGGGTCGTCCCGCTCCACCACGAAGCCCGCGTCGCCGGCGGCCTCCACCAGGGCCGGCGCATCCGAATGGATGACCGGGGTGCCGAAGTGGAAGGCCTGGATGATCGGGAGGCCGAAGCCCTCTTCGAGGCTGGGGTAGACGAAGACCGACGCCCGTGAGATCACCAGTGCGAGCTGCTGGTCGGTCAGGCCGTCCAGCGCGCGCACCCGGTCAGGGGCGAGGCCGGCCTCGTCGGCCACCGACGCGAGGGTCAGCTCCCCCCAGGAATCCGGCCCGACAACCAGCAGCGGCAGGTCCGCCGCGCCAGGGCGGCCCAGGGCCGTGATGAGGGCGGTGACGGCGCGGCGCGGTTCCAGGGTGCCGGCGGTGAGGATGTACTCGTCGGGGAGCCCCAGCGTCACGGCCATGGCTTCGGCGGCGGCGGAATTCGTCGGCAGCATCAGGCCGCTGCTGACGGCACCGCCGATGACGCGCACCCTGTCGCCGAAGTCCATGATCTCGCCGAGCTGGTCGGCGAGGGCATGGCTGGGCACCACGATGGCGTCAGCGTGCTTGCGGGCGCGTTTGAGCATCAGCTTGGTGCGGGAGACGGTGGTCGGGGTCAGCGACTCCGGATGCGTCCAGGCGAGCACGTCGTGCACCGTCACGGCGACCTGGGTCTCGTCCCTGGCCCTGTCGTGGCGGTGCAGCGGAGCGAACAGGCCGGGGGCGTGCACGAGGCCGTGGCCGGCGGAGGTCGCCACGCCCAGCTGCCAGGCCGCGGCGAGTTCACGGCGCGCCAGCGCCATCTTGTGCAGGCCAGCGAGGCCGGGCAGGGCCGTGGTGATCTGGTCGTAGTGCTCCGCAGAGGACGCCGAGACGATGCCCTCGACCACACAGTCGGTCGGCGCCGTGGTGATCAGCGACCGGGTGAGTTCCTCGGTGTACCGGCCGAGCCCGCCAGGAACCGGCGAGACCATCTGGTCCACGATGACCCGGAGGGTGATCATGACGGGGTGAAAGCGCCGTGGGTCGCGGCGTCCGCGAGGGCCTCGGTCCAGGGCCGCATCGGGGCCAGACCCGCGGCGGACCAGGCGTCGTGCCCGAGCACCGAGTACGACGGCCGGGGGGCCGGCCGCACGAACTTGCTGCCGTCGGTGGGCAGCACCCGGTCCGGGTCCAGTCCCGCGCTGGCGAACACGGCGCGGGCGAACCCGAACCAGTTCGTCTGCCCGGCGTTGGTGCCGTGGTAGATGCCCGCGGGCGCGTCGGCGTCGAGCATCGCCACGATCTGGCGGGCCAGGTCGACGGTCCAGGTGGGCTGGCCGAACTGGTCGGCGACGACGGACACGGTGTCCCGGCCTGCGGCGAGGGTGAGCATGGTGCGGCCGAAGTTGGGCCCGTGCGCGCCGTAAAGCCACGCTGTGCGCACGATGTAGCTGCCTGTGGGGTTCTCGGTGAGCACGAACTGTTCACCGGCGGCCTTGGTGCGGCCGTACGCGTTGAGCGGGTCGATCGCGGTGTCCTCGGGGTACGGCGTGTTGCCGGTGCCGTCGAAGACGTAGTCGGTGGAGATCTGCACGAGTTTGGCGCCGCCGAAGGCGGCTCCGATCGCGAGGTTGCGCGGGCCGATGGCGTTCACCGCGTACGCGGCGGCCTCGTTCTCCTCCGCCGCGTCCACCGCGGTGTACGCGGCGGCGTTGATGATCACGTCGTGGCCGGCGACGGCCTTCCGAACGGCGGCGAGGTCGGTGATGTCCAGCTCGCTGCGGTCAACGGCCGTGACGTCACGGCCCTTGAGGGCGTCCTGCAGGTCGCGGCCGAGCATCCCGGCCGCGCCGGCGATCAGATAACGGGTCATGTCAGGTGGCTCAGCTCAACGCCGCGCTGGCCTTGAGGGGTTCCCACCAGGAGCGGTTGTCGCGGTACCACTGCACAACGTCGGCCAGGCCCTTCTCGAAGGGCACCTCGGGGGAGTAGCCCAGTTCGGCCTGGATCTTGGAGATGTCCACGGAGTAGCGCAGGTCGTGGCCGAGGCGGTCGGCGACCCGGTCCACGTAGGACCAGTCCTTGCCGGTGGCGTCCAGCAGCAGCTGGGTGAGCTCGACGTTGGTCAGCTCGGTGCCGCCGCCGATGTTGTAGATCTCGCCGGCGCGGCCGGAGACCAGGACCATCGCGATGGCGCGGGTGTGGTCGTCCACGTGCAGCCAGTCGCGGATGTTGTTGCCCTCGCCGTAGAGGGGAACGTGCAGGTCGTCGATGAGGTTGGTCACGAACAGCGGGATGACCTTCTCGGGGAAGTGGTACGGGCCGTAGTTGTTCGAGCAGCGGGTGATCGACACGTTCAGGCCGTGGGTGCGGTGGTAGCTGCGGGCGAGCAGGTCGCTGCCGGCCTTGGACGCGGAGTACGGCGAGTTGGGCTCGAGGGCGCGCTCTTCGTTCCAGGAGCCCTCCGCGATGGAGCCGTAGACCTCATCGGTGGACACGTGCACGAACCGGGGGAGGTTGTTGCGCAGCGCCGCGTCGAGCAGCTGCTGGGTGCCGAGAACGTTGGTCTCGACGAAGATCGACGCGTCCCGCACCGAGCGGTCCACGTGGGATTCCGCGGCGAAGTGCACCACGGCGTCCAGGCCAGGGAAGAGGGTGTCCAGCAGGGCGCCGTCGCGGATGTCGCCCTTGACGAAGGTGTAGCGCTCGGAGTCGGCCACGGGGGCCAGGTTCTCCAGGTTGCCGGAGTAGGTGAGGGCGTCCAGAACGACGACCTCAGCGCCTTCCAGGCCTGGGTAAGCGTCCTGCAGGGTGCGACGAACAAAGTTCGAGCCGATGAACCCGGCTCCGCCGGTGACGAGGATCTTCATATATATACGTGACCATTCCGTTTGCGTAAAGGTGCCTCCGCGATTCTACTGGACACGCCTTGCTAGGCTGGCAAACGTGCAGATTCGTGAACTCTCCGTCCCCGATTCCTACGAGGTGACCCCCAAGCAGTTCGGGGACGACCGGGGAGTCTTCCTCGAGTGGTACCGCTTCGACAAGCTGTCCGAGGCGGTCGGGCACCCGCTCGACCTGCGTCAGGCCAACACCAGCGTGTCCAGCCGCGGGGTCGTGCGCGGCATCCACTTCGCCGACATCCCGCCGGGCCAGGCCAAGTACGTCACCGCCACGCACGGTGCGATCATCGACTTCATCGTCGACATCCGGGTCGGCTCGCCGACCTTCGGCCAGTGGGACTCGGTGCTGCTGGACGACGTCGACCGTAAGGCCGTGTACATCGCCGAGGGCCTCGGCCACGCGTTCGTGGCCCTGACCGACAAGGCCACCGTGAGCTACCTGGTCTCCTCCACCTACACCGCCGGCGCCGAGCACGGGATCAACCCGCTCGATGACGAGGTCGGCCTGGTGTTCCCGTCGTCGGCCGGGGAGCTGCTGCTGTCCCCCAAGGACACCGACGCGCCCAGCCTCGCCGAGGCCGCCGCGAGCGGACTGCTGCCCACCTGGGACGCCGCCCGCGCCTTCTACCAGTCGCTCAACGAACGGAACTAGACCATGCGCGGAATCATTCTCGCCGGAGGCTCAGGAACCCGCCTCTGGCCGATCACCAAGGGCATCTCGAAGCAGCTGATGCCCATTTACGACAAGCCGATGATCTACTACCCCCTCTCAACGCTGATGATGGCCGGTATCCGCGAGGTGCTCATCATCACCACCCCCGAGTACAACGACCAGTTCAAGGCCCTCCTCGGCGACGGTAGCGAGCTCGGCATCAGCATCGAGTACGCCGTGCAGCCGTCCCCGGACGGCCTCGCACAGGCGTTCACCATCGGTGAGGACTTCATCGGCGACGACAGTGTCGCCCTGGTGCTCGGCGACAACATCTTCCACGGCGCCGGCCTGGGCTCGGCACTCCGCAACAACGCCGACATCGACGGCGCCCTGATCTTCGCGTACCACGTGTCCAACCCCACCGCCTATGGCGTCGTGGAGTTCGACGACGACTTCACCGCCGTGTCGATCGAAGAGAAGCCCACCAAGCCCAAGAGCAACTACGCCGTGCCCGGCCTGTACTTCTACGACAACTCCGTGGTCGAGATCGCCAAGTCGATCGAACCGTCCGCCCGCGGCGAGCTGGAGATCTCCACCGTCAACGAGCGCTACCTCAACCAGGGCAACCTGCACGTGCAGGTCCTGGACCGCGGCACCGCGTGGCTGGACACCGGCACCTTCGAATCGATGATGCAGGCCTCCGAGTACGTGCGCGTGATCGAAGACCGCCAGGGCCACAAGATCGGCTGCATCGAAGAGATCGCCTGGCGCGCCGGCTGGATCGACGACGCCCAGCTGAGCCGTCTCGCCGCCCCGCTGGCCAAGAGCGGCTACGGCGTCTACCTGAACGGGCTGCTCAAGACCGACTGACAGCTCTCGCTGACATGCCGCACAATGCCCCCTGGATACGTTCCAGGGGGCCTTTTGCGGCGTCTCGGCGCCGGTGCCGCCGCGAGATGCCAGTTGAGGCCCGGTGAAGGTCGCCGAAGGGGCGCCAACTGGCAAGTCAGCTAGGGGAGACGCGGTGAGTTTCCAGTTGCGGCCCTCTCACGTGCCTGCCGGGGGCGCGAACTGGCAACTCACCGGATGCGCCGCCTCGGCGGATATCCCCTGCCGTGCAGGAAGTCCTCGGGGTGTCAGCCGCCGGACTGGATGTGGGCGAGGACGTCGTCCATGGTGGCCTTGATCCCCGCGGGCAGGCTGGTCAGCTGCCGCCGGTCCAGGTCCGGCCACACGGTCGAGGTGATGCGCAGGTCCAGGCCCTGCATCGAGGCCTCGGCCGAATAGCCCAGCATCACGTTCGGCTGGCCCTTGGCGAGACTGCGGATCTGGCCGAGCAGGTTGCTGATGGTCACGGCCTGACCCGAGGCGAGGTTCTTGATCACCTCGGCGCGTCCGGTGGCGGCGGTGACCGAGAGCAGCCTGGCGACGCAGTCCACGACGAGTTCGGCGCAGTCGCGCACGAAGATGTAGTCCCGCATGGTTTCCAGCGGCACGAAGATCGACGCCGGCTTGGGCGAGAACTGGGCCTTGGCCAGGTGCGAGATCAGGCCCTGCATCTTGCCCAGCTTCTGGCCGGGCCCGTACAGGTTGGCGATCCGGCCGGCGAGCACCGAGACCCCGGTGGCCCGGGAGAAAGCGAACAGGTTCGCCTCGGCGTCGAGTTTGAACCGTCCGTAGCCCGAGATCGGCACGGGTGTGCTGTGCTCGTCGAACGGCGGATGCGCCGAGCCGCCGTACACGCCGCCGGCCGAGGACGCGTAGAACACGGCGCCGGTGCCGGCGGTGCCCTGGTGGGCGGCGGCGACGCCGACGGCGTCGAGCACCAGCCGCAGCTGGCGGAGTTCCCGATCGATCGCGGCGGGGGGAGTGGAGGTGACGGCGTTTCCGGCCAGCCAGAGCACCGCCCAGTTCGCGCGCTCGGTGGCGGCGGTGTCGAGCAGCCGGGCGGCGGTCGCGGCGGCGGCGGCGGTCAGGGCGTCGTCATCGGCCCAGGGCAGGGGTTCTGCGCTCAGCAACTCCCAGCCGGCGCGACGGGTGATCGCGGCGGCCGTGGCGCTGCCCAGCAGGCCACGGGCCCCGATCACCCAGACGTAGGTGGTCACTTGGCGGCTTTGCGCGTCCGCCCGAGAGGCCCATCCGCCGGGTCGGTCGTAATCAGGTACGGCGGCTTGCCCATGGCCATGTTCACGTTGATGCCGATGTACTCGGCGATGATGCCCAGGGAGAACAGGATGAACCCCGCGCTCAGCAGCACCAGGACGCTGAGCGACGCCCAGCCCTGGATCGCGATGTCGCCGGCGAGCCGCTGGATGAAGATGACGATGGCGAAGATCACGCCGATCACGGCGAAGATCACGCCGAGGCCGCTGACGATCCGCAGCCCCCTCGTGCCGGTGGTGAGGATCATGCGCCAAAAGTGCGAGAACAACCGGCGGGCCGAATAGCCGGAGCTGCGTTCGCCTTCCTCGCGCAGTTCGACCGGGGAGGTCGTGACGCGGGAGGCGACCCAGCCGATGGCGACGTCGAGGTACACCCCGGAGCCGGCATAGGCGGCGACGCTGCGGCCGATGTTGCCGAGCATCAGCCGGTAGCTCTGGTAGTCGGCGGCGGCGCCGGTGCCGGACAGCTTGGTGAGCAGGTACTTCGCGGTCTTCGAGGCGGCGTTGCGCACGGGCCCGTGCGGGGCCGGGTTGGTCGGCTTGGCGTAGACGACGCTGGCCTGCTCGCGCATCGCGGTGTCGAGCATCCCGCCGATGGCGCGGGGGTCGTGCTGGCCGTCCTCGTCGAGGGTGACGATCCAGTCGCCGCCGGAAGAGGCCATGCCGGCGAGGGTCGCCGCGTGCTGGCCGAAGTTCTTGCTCAGCCAGATGCCGCGGGCGAACGGGAACCTGTCGGTGATGCTGCGGATGATCGACGCCGAGTCGTCCGGGCCGTGGTCGAAGACCAACAGGACCTCTTCGACCCGGAAGCTGTAACCGTCGGGGGTGATGCTCAGCCGGGTCAGCGGTTCGATCTCCTCGAGCACGCCGGTGAGGGTGCGTTCTCCCTGATAGACGGGGATGACGATCGAGATGCTGTGGTCGGCGACGTCGGGTTCTGCTGAGGGGAGTGTCACGGGTTCAGAACCTATCACACGGGCCGTTTCGTCGGCCGGGTCAGTTGGCTGCGGCATCCGTCGTCACCGCCTTGGACATGCGCCGGCCGAGCCAGATGTAGGCGAGCCGGCGAACCTGGGCCATCACCCTGGCGCGGGTGTTGCCGATCCGCCGGTCGGTGCCTGAAACGACATCGGGGCGGGTCTTCGCCATCCAGTTGTGGAAGCCGATCGCCTGCTCAGCCTGCTCGGCGACCAGGCGCACGCTCCACTGGCTGTCGGAGATGCGGAAACCGGCCAGGCTGCCCGGTACGCCGACGAACTTTCCCTCGAGCAGCACCAGCGAATAGGAGGTCTCGTCGATCAGGTACGGCCAGCGCGAATCCCACCAGCCCACCTTCTCCAAGACGCTCCGGCGCATCATCACGCAGCCGGGTTCGCCGAAGATATTGGTGCCCTGGGTGACGGTCTTCCGCACCGCGACGGTGCCGTCGTGCACGCCGATCAGGCCGGCCAGGCCGCGGTTCTTCAGCACCGGAGCGCCGTTGGCGTCGACGATGTCACGGGGGGAGGCGGCCAGGACGGCGCCGGGCTCCCGCAGCAGCGCGGCGACCTGCTGGGCGACGATGGTGGGGTAGAGCAGGTCGTCGCCGCAGACGAGTTTGATCAGCTCGCCGGTGGCCGCCTGGCTCACCCGGTTCCAGTTGCGCAGTGCACCGCCGCCGCCCTCGGTGTGCAGCAGGGTGACGCGAGGGTCGGAGCTGTAGCGCTGCATGACGGCCCAGGTGTCGTCGGTGGACGCGTGGTCGGAGACGATCACCTCGAGGTTGGTGTACGTCTGGCCGAGCACGCTCTTCATGGTCTCGTCGAGGTAGTCCGCGTTGTTGTAGGCGGGGATGACGATCGAGACGAGAGGCTGATCATCAGGGAACGTCGCATCGTGTGTCATAGGTTAAGTGTGACTCGCATCCTTCGTAGTGCTGAGCCTTCACGATACCGGGTGGTCCTGAGCGACCTCTGTCCCCGCGCGGGGCGACCCTAGGCGAGAATGGGGAGGCGGTTCGCGCAGAGCGGGCCGGCAATCACCCCTGCGGGCGCGCACAGTGACGACCGTCACATCCTGATCAGGGCGAGAAAAGGGCAATCTGTTGCTGAAGTCGAGATTCGTATGGCCCGCCGTTGTGGTCGTCGCCGTACTGGTCGGGGCTGCTCTCCCGTTGCTGGTCAACCGTGGCTACTACTTCATCGACGACACCCAGTCGGGTGCCTTCGGCCAGTGGTACGAGATCGGAACCCGCATCCTCGAGGGGAACTGGTCGCTGATCAACCCCCTGGTCTGGCAGTCCGGCAACTATCTCGCCGAAGGCGCGTGGGGGATCTTCAGCCCGGTCCTCTGGCTGATCGGCCTCTGGTCGCACTGGGCGGGCAACGCCCTGATCTTCTCCACGGTGGTCAAGGTGATCTGCCTGGTCGCGGGTTCGCTGGGCGCGTACCTGCTGGCCCGCACCTTCCAGGCCGGCCGCGGCTGGGCGGCGGCCGTCGCCGTCGCGCTCCCGTTCACCGGCGTGACCTTCTACCTGGATGCGACCACCTGGGTGAACGGCCTGCTGGCCTGGAGCATGTGGGCACTGGCCTGGGCGTTGACCAGGCGGGCCGTCTTCTCGGCCAAGTCGCCCGCCCTGGCACTGCTGGCCTGCATCGGCACCGTCGGCATCGGCTACGTGCACGCCACGATCTTCCTGGCCGTGGCCCTCGCCGCCACGATCGCCGAGGCGTTCATCGCCCGGCACCGGGCGTCCATCGTGCGCGCCTTCCTCATCGCCACCGGCGCCGGACTGTTCGCCGTCATCGTGCACCTTCCGGGGCTCCTGACCGCGGGAACGTCCGGGCGCACCAAGGGCGTCGTGAACACGGGGCTCCTGACGGTGGACCTGAGCGGCCTGGTGGCCGCCAACACGCCCGTCGGGATCCCGCAGGTCGGCTTCTTCGGTGCCTTCTTCCCCTCGGCTCCGCTGGTCTATATAAGTTGGATGCTCCCGCTGTTCGCTTTCGTCGCGTGGAAGCGGTTCATGCCGGTGCTCGCCACCCGGCTGAGCGTCGTGATCTTCTTCGGCGTCGCGCTGATCGGCGTGCTGCTGCCCAGCGACGTCGGGCCGCTCCGCATTCCGTTGCGGATGATGCCGTACCTGGCCATCGCGGTGCTCCTGATCCTCGCCATCGGGCTGTCCCTGGCCCGGGTCGAGGTGATCTCGCGCCGACGCTTCCTGGCCGCCTGCGCGTACACGCTTTTCGGCGCCATGCTGACGGTGTTCCAGGGTCCGCAGTACGCCGGGGTGGTCGCCCTCGCCACCCTCGCTGTGCTGATCGTGCTCTGGGTGTTCTACCGGATCACCTCCCCCGGCGGGCTGCCGGGCCTGCCCATACCGTGGCGGGACCGGGCGCGGGCCTCGCGTGCCTGGGTCCTCCCTGCACTGGCGGTGGTCGTGACCCTCGGCGTGATCTACCCGCAGCACATCGTGCACACCAGCGGTCCACTGCTCAACTACCAGGTGCCGAGCTCGGTGCAGAGCTACCGGGACCTGCTCACCGACGCCGAGGGCGATGTCCTCGTGGTCGGTGGACCGCAGAACGGTCAGATCCAGCAGGGCGACTGGGCCGAAACCACGGTGGCCAACCTCTGGTACATCCCGGATGCGCCCGTGCAGAACGCGTACACCTCGGTCTTCTACCCGGGCTACGGCGATGCGCTGTGCATGGCCTACCAGGGTGTCACCTGTGCCGACCTGCTGCCGAGGCTGTTCACGGCGGGCGCCGACACCGGCCAGAACCTCGTCGACGACCTGGGCGTCAGCTCGGTCCTGATCGTGAAGAGCACGGTTCCGGAAGAGCTCTGGGCCCAGACCCCCGACGGCTGGCACGTGGCGCAGGACACCGAGCTGACCAGGCTGATCGTCCGGGACACGCCGGTGCCCGGCGCCGGCAGCGTGGTGTGGAGCTCTGACGACACCGAGGTGACGGTGCTCCACGAGGACGACATGGGGGTCTCCTTCCGCGTCGACGCCGTCGGCGACGACGGCGGCCAGGTCGCCCTGAGCCGGATCTCGTGGCCGGGCTACGAGGTCGACGGCGGCACCGTGTCGGAAGAGCTCGTCAACGGCTTCATGATGGGCATCGACATTCCCGCCGATTCCGTCGGCGACGTCGTGACGGTGTCCTTCCGGGCGCCGGGCTGGCCGGTCCAGATCCTCTCCAGCGTTCTGCTGGTTGTGCTCCTGCTCGGCTGGGGAGCGCTCAGGCTGTGGGGACGAGACCGGGCGGGATCACGTCCGGCGCGACCGAACTGGGTCAGGGAACTCCGCGAACCACTGAAAGTTGAGAAGTCATGACGAATACGCCTGCCGAAAAAGTCGTGGTCGTGGTCGTGGCCTTCAACCGTCGCGACCTGCTCCTGGAAAGCCTGGCCGCCCTGGCCGGTCAAACCCGGCGGCCCGATGAGCTCCTGGTGATCGACAACGCGTCCACCGACGGCACCGCAGAGGCCGTTCGTTCGGCGCACCCCGAGGTGACCCTGGTGGTGCTCGACCGGAACACCGGCGGTGCGGGCGGCTTCACGGCCGGCCTGGCCGAGGCCGTCGGCCCGCTCGGAGCCGACCTGGTCTGGCTGATGGACGACGACACCGTCCCCACCGAGACCGCTCTCGCCGAGCTCCTGACGGCACGCGCGCACGCGCCGGCATCCACCAGGATCCTCGCGTCGACGGTGCATTGGACCGACGGCCGGGAGCACCCGATGAACATGCCACGGGCGCGGCCGTTCGCTGGGCGCCGCTCCCTGGAGCGCGCCCGCGAGTTCGACTGCTATCCGGTGCGGTCGGCGTCGTTCGTTTCGGTCATGATCGACGCACGCGCCGTCGCCGAGCACGGTCTGCCGGTCGCCGGGTACTTCCTCTGGAACGACGACTTCGAGTACACCGCCCGGATCCTGCGCGGGTCGACGGGATACCTCTGCCGACGCAGCATCGTGGTGCACAAGACCAAGGTCTTCGGCTCGACGAACATCGACCCCGGGCCGCGGTTCCGGTTGGAGGTGCGCAACAAGCTGTGGCTGCTGCGCCTCTCGCCGGCACTGTCCACCTTTGAGCGGCTGATCTACGCCGGGGCGACGGCCCGCAGCTGGATCAGCACCTTCGTGCACTCCGCAGACCGGGCCACGCTCCGGCACGGCCTGCGGGAAGGCCTGCGCGAGGGGCTCACCACCCGACCGGCCACGAACGCCGAGGTGCTCGCCGGGTTCGGCCGGGTGAGCGAGTCCGTCGCCGCGGCGGAGGCCGGGCCGGCCAGGGCGTCGTCGTGACGAGCCCAGGCCTCCCCTTCTCCCTGCTTCTGCCCGTCTACCTGGGGGACCGGCCCGAGTACTTCACCCGGGCGTTCTCCAGCGCCGTCACCGACCAGACCCGTCGCCCGACCGAGGTGGTCCTGGTGCGGGACGGACCGATCAGCCCGGCGCTGGCCGAAGCCATCACCACGGCCATCGACGCCTCCCCGGTCGAGGTTCGCCGCGTCGACCTGGACGTCAACGTGGGCCTGGCCATCGCGCTCACCCGCGGGCTGGCCGCGTGCCGGTTCGACGTGGTCGCACGCATGGATGCCGACGACATCTCGCTGCCCGAACGATTCGCCAGGCAGCTGCCCGCCATCGAGGAGGGGTGTGACCTGGTCGGAACGGGCATGCTGGAATTCAACGAGCTCGACAAGATCCTCGGCCGCCGGGTGCCGCCGGTCGGGCAGGCGGAAATCAGCCGCCAGGCCAGATTCCGCGACCCGTTCAACCACCCCACCGTCGTGTATCGCAAGTCGGCCGTCGAGGCCTCGGGCGGTTACCGCCATCTTCCGCTGATGGAGGACTACTGGTTGTTCGCCCGGATGATCATGGCCGGCGCCACGGTGCGCAACCTGCCCGAACCGCTGGTCATGTACAGGGTCGATTCCGGTGCCTACAACCGGCGCGGTGGCCTGTCCCTGTTCCGCAGTGAGCTCGCCCTGCAGCGCCGGCTGTTGGCGGACGGGTTCGTCACCCCCGGCCAGTTCCTCCGCAATGTGATCGTCCGCGGCGGGTATCGTTTCGTTCCGGTCGTCATCCGGCGAGCGGTGTATCGACGGATGGCCGTAAGCAAGCACACAGACACGCCCCAGTAGGATCGAACTTTGGTCCGAAGTGGTTGGCCATAAGTGAGGATGGGTGTTATGAACGTTGACCTTGTGGTTGTCGGAGCCGGATTCTTCGGCCTCACCGTGGCAGAGCGCTGCGCCAACGAACTGGGATTGCGGGTTGTCGTCATCGACAAGCGCGACCACATCGGTGGCAACGCATACAGTTCGGTCGAACCCGAAACCGGAATCGAGGTTCACCGGTACGGTGCCCACCTCTTCCACACCTCGAACAAGGTGGTCTGGGACTACGTCAACACCTTCACCTCCTTCACGGACTACCGGCACCGGGTGTACACCACCCACAAGGGTGAGGTGTTCCCGCTGCCGATCAACCTCGGCACGATCAACCAGTTCTTCCACAGCGCCTACTCGCCCACCGAGGCCCGCGCGCTGATCAGCGAGCAGGCCGCAGAGGGCGAACTCGCCACGGTGGCCAACCTCGAGGACAAGGCCGTCGCACTGATCGGCCGTCCCCTCTATGAGGCGTTCATCCGGGACTACACCGCCAAGCAGTGGCAGACCGACCCGCGCGAACTGCCCGCGGAGGTCATCAGCCGGCTGCCCGTGCGGTACAACTACGACAACCGGTACTTCAGCGACACCTATGAGGGACTGCCCGTCGACGGGTACACGGCCTGGATCGAACGCATGGCCGATCACCCCAACATCGAGGTGCGGCTGTCGACGGACTTCTTCGACCTCGACCAGGAAATCAACATCCGGGACACCGTCGGCACCGTGCCCGTGGTCTACACAGGTCCCGTGGACAGGTACTTCGACTACTCGGAGGGGCCGCTGTCGTGGCGCACCCTGGACTTCGAGGAAGAAGTCATCCAGACGGGCGACTACCAGGGCACCCCCGTGATGAACTACGCGGACACCGACGTCGAGTACACCCGCATCCACGAGTTCAAGCATTTCCACCCCGAGCGGGACTACCCCAAAGACAAGACCGTGATCATGCGCGAGTTCTCGCGCTTCGCCGAGGAAGCCGACGAGCCGTACTACCCGGTCAACACCGCCGCAGACCGGGAGCGCCTGCTGCGCTACCGGGAGCGGATCGCCGAGCAGCCCAACGTGATCTTCGGCGGCCGGTTGGGGACCTACCAGTACCTCGACATGCACATGGCGATCGGTGCCGCACTGTCCACCTTCGAAAACAAGCTCCGTCCGCTTTTCGCGACGGACGCCCCGGCCTGACCCGGCCGGGTCACACGGAAGGCTGACGTGTCCGGAACCTCTCTCGCCGATACTCCGGTCGGCGCCGCCCCCATCAGGCAGATCCATGCCCTGACCGGTGTGCGGATCCTTGCCGCGCTCTGGGTGGTGCTTTTCCACATCCGGTTCAGCATCGCCGCCGAGTTCCCGGCGGTCTACGCCGTCTTCGCTCCGATCATCACCCACGGAGACTACGGCGTCGACCTGTTCTTCATCCTCAGCGGTTACGTCATCACGCTGAACTACGGGCGCAAGATGGGCGGCTCGCTCGATCGCAAGGCGAGCGTCAAGTTCTGGTGGGCGCGACTGTCGCGCATCTGGCCGGCGTACTTCGTGATGCTGGCCTTCGTGTCGGTCTGGCACGGCAGCTTCCTGATCTTCGGCGCCACCGACCCCGTCGCGCCGCGTGACTTCAGCGTGTGGAGCTTCCTGCGCCAATCGACCCTGGTCGTGCAGTGGACCGAAGCCGACTTCAACCGGCTGACCTGGAACGGCGCCGCCTGGTCGGTGTCGGTCGAAGCCCTGGCCTACCTGCTCTTCCCCATCCTCGCCCTGCTGTTGTTCCGCCTGTCGCGGGTGCTGGGGACCCGCGGCCTCGGCATCCTCGCTGTCGTCACGGTGATGCCGGTTGTGCTGTTCGCCCTCGCGCTCGGATCGCTGTACGCCCCCTGGATGTGGCTGATCCGGATCCTCTGCGAGTTCATGGCCGGCGCGCTGCTCTTCTACGCTCTCGAAAGGGTGCAGAACCGGCCCGGGGCTCAGCGCATCGCCAACTGGCTGGCGCCCGCCCTGATCGTGGTGGTGCTGATCGTGGCCTACCTGTTCAACGGCAGGGTCAACGAGCGGTGGGGAGTGCTCGTGGTTCCCGCGTTGCTGGTCTTCGTCGGAGCGATCGTGGTGGGCCGCAAGGGCCTGATGAGTCTCCTCGGCCACCGCTGGCTCGTGATCGGCGGGATGGCGTCATACAGCGTCTATCTTGTGCACATGCCGCTGATCGAAATCGTCTGGACCGCCCAGGAGCGGCTCCCATTCCTGGCGCAAGGTACACTTGCTAGCAAGATCCTCATTTTCCTGGTCCCCGCGCTTGCCACGATTTTCGGCTTCGCCCTGTGGAAGTGGGTCGAGGAACCGGCCCGCCGCGCCATGCGACGCATGTCCCTCCAGAACATCCCCGAACGCGCCGTTGACGACGTGCCCATCAAACAGGCCGGCATCGAGGCACCACGTGCTTGATCCGGTCGGCTGCGGGAAGCGACGGTGCCGCCCGGCATCCACTCCTGCCAGCCAAGCGAAGTGAAAGTACCCTCTTCACCATGTCTGACCTCCTCTCGACGGCCTTCGGCCGTCCCGCACTGTTTACCGCAGACCTGTCGGCCCAGGCCGCGGAGAAGCTCGGGTCCGCGCTGACCGAGCGGCAGCTGGCGCTGCTCGTGTCCGCCGCCAACTTCCACGCCCTCGACAATCCGGGCGCGCGCCTGCGCATCGTGGTGCACATCAACCGCCCGGGCCTCGGGGCGCACCTGACGGATGCCGGCACCCGGCACGAGAAGGTCACCGCCGAAGCGAGCAGGGTGGCCGAGTTCACCATTGTGAGCACCGTTGCCGGTTCGCCGCACCCGCACTACACCCACTCCCGCAAAAGCTGGCTGACCGACCCTGAGACGGGTGTGCGCAACATCGTGCTCGACGCCGAACGCGAACCCGGCTCCGCGGCGCTGACCGACCGCGGCAGCCTGTACTGGCGGCTGCGCGGAGCCATCGAACGGCGGTTCCCGTTCGAATACGACAGGTTGCGCCAGTGGCTGCTGAGGGGACGGGAATCCTCGTTGAACTCCCTGGTCCTCGAACGACGAGTCGTCGACGTGACCGGTGTGCCGACCGGCGGTGCCGGGGCCGACCGGGAACCCGCGGTCATCATCGGCCTGCACTGGCTCGAGCTGGGCGGTGCGGAACGCTGGGCGATGGAATCCATCGCGCTGGCCCGCAAGAGTGGGCTGCGGCCCATCGTCATCACCGATGTGCCCTCGCCGCACCCGTGGATCACCAGGGCGGAGCTGGACGGCGCCATCGTTCTCGCGCTGACCCACCCGGTCAACCAGCCTGAGCACTCCGAGCCGGTGCTCGAAGCCCTCGCCACGAACTTCGACATCCGCGGGGCCTTCGTGCACCACTGCCGGTGGCTCTACGACCGGTTGCCGTGGCTGCGCAGCCGAATCCCCGGGTTGCACGTGGCCACCACCCATCACATCCTCGAATACAACGGCGGCGGCTACCCGGCGATCGGCGCAGCCCTGGACGAGTTCATCGACGTGCACCACGTGATCTCGCCGCAGCTGCAGGACTGGTTCGTTCAGGTGCAGGGCGTCGACCCGGCGAAGGTTGCGCTGGCGCCCCTGATCGGACTCACGACAACGGGGTCGGTCGCCGATCAGGCGCGGGCGCGCGTCGACGAGTCGGTACTCACCCTGGGCTTCATCGGCCGCTTCGCCGCGCAGAAACGCCCATACCTGTTCACCAAGCTGGTCAGGGAGCTCCAGGATGTCGAGGGGCTGACCATCCGGGTGGTGATCCAGGGTGGCGGCGAACTCGAGCAGTTCGTCCGTCGGGACATCGACAGCCACAAGCTGTCCGGCCTCGTCGAATGGGTGGACGAGGGATCCCCGGTGAGCAACACGCTCGCGCGGATCGACTGCCTCGTCCTGAGCTCGCAGAACGAAGGACTCACCCTCACCACGCTGGAGGCGTTGGCCGCGGGTGTTCCCGTGATCTCCACCGACGTCGGCTCCCAGCGCACCGTCATCGTGCCCGACGCCCTCGTGTCCCGCGACCCCGGACTGTTCCTGACCGAGGCGAGCGAGATCGTCACGCGGATGGCCGGGTCAGAGGAGTACCGGGCAGACGTGTGGCGTCGAGAGGTCGCACTGGCCCAGGAATTCACCGAGTATGAAAGCGCCCACGATTGGGCCGGAAAGCTGTTCGAGTTATGGATCAAGTAAGCGCCGTCGTCGTCACCTTCAACAGGCTCGCAAAGCTCAAGACGGTGATCGCCTCCATCGAAGCCCAGACCTTCGCGCCCACCCGTCTCATCATCGTGGACAACGCGTCGACCGACGGCACCGCGGAGTACCTCGGCCAGCTGACGAGCAGCATCCCGCTCGAGGTGATGTCCCTGCCCACGAACACCGGCGGGGCCGGCGGATTCTCGGCGGGCATGGAACGCGGCTATCAGCTCGGCGCCGACTTCGTCTGGATCATGGACGACGACTGCTACCCGCAGCCCGACGCCCTCGAGAAGCTGCGCGACGGCTTCGCCGACGCCGTCGCCGAGCTCGGCCCCGACGTTCCGTTCTCCTGCTCGCTGGTCAACTACATCGACGGCGCCATCTGCGAGATGAACAACCCGGTGCCCACCTGGGACTGGGCCAGGCTCGTGTCCAAGGGCCAGCGCTCGGTGACGGTCAAGAGCTGTTCCTTTGTGTCCGTGCTCATTCCCCGCTGGGTGATCGAGAAGCACGGCCTGCCGTACTCCGAGTACTTCATCTGGTTCGACGACCACGAGTACACGCTGCGCATCACCCGCACCTGCCCCGGCGTGCAGGTCCTGGACAGCGTCGTCGTGCACGACATGGGCGACAACAAGGGCGTCAACTTCGGCTTGATCAACGACGCCAACGCGTGGAAATTCGCCTACGGCATCCGCAACGAGGCCTCCTTCAGGCTGCACCACCAGAGTTTCTTCGCCTACCTGTACCTGTGCGCACGGGTGGCCCTGATGATGCGGCGGGGCCGGGTTGCCGGCAAGCTGCAGCGCCGGATGTACGGGCGCCTGCTGGCCGGAATCCGGTTCAACCCGGCGGTCGCGTTCCCGGGGACGACCCCGCAGTAGGTCTGACGCGTTCGTCGGACGCACCCACTGCACTACAAAAGCCCCGGCTGGGTGACCAGCCGGGGCTTTCGTGTGCCCGCGTGGGGGTTTAGGCGGCGGGAGTGGAACGGCGCCGCAGGCGGCCGACCACCACGAGCAGCGTCCAGACCAGGATGCCCGCCAGAGCGGTCAGCCACGCGGCCACCTCGATGGCCCAGCCCGGCGGCTGGAAGGTGACGGTGACGACCTCACCGACCGACGACTGCGGGATGTCCACCCCGAGCAGGAAGCCGTCTACAGGGGCCGTGGTGAGCGTGGCGTTCTCGGCCGAGTATCCGGGCCAGGCCAAGCGGCTCAGGGCCACGGTGCCCCCGTCAGCGGGCGCTGAGAGCACCTTCATCGTGACGGTGGTGTCGGTTTGGGACAGGGTCTCGACGCTGGTGCCGTCGCTGGTCCACACCACGTCGCCGGCGGGGCCGACGGGTTCGTCCCGGCTCCACACCACGGTCAGTCCGGTGTCGCGTTCAATGCTCCACCCGGTGGGCGGGGTGCGCCATTCGTCGTCCTCGTCGTCGAACGCGGCCTTGAGAATCTGGATGTTGTCGATCGAGAGCTGGTCAACCAGCAGCATCCCGGTTGCCTCGCGCGGCTCGAAGAGCGTGGTGAGCAGTTCGGGGCAGGTGCCGCCCAGGTACTGCAGGCACAGCGCCGAGTTGTACGAGGCGAACCCGATGAGCTGGTAGCGGTTCTGCACCTGGGCCGGGCTGAGGTACCACGTATTGGCCATCAGGGTCTCCCGCCAGGCCGCGGGGTCGGCCCCGTAGATGAGGGGGTCGCCCACCACGATCACATCGCCCTCGATACCGTCGAGCACACCCTTGGCAATGCTCGTGTCGGCGGGCACGTTGTTCATCGACAGCGGGCTGGAGCGGGTGTCGTAGTGCTGGGCGGCCGTCAGCACCAGGCTGACGGCGGCGATGACGGCTGCCACGGTCGGCCAGACCGAGGTGTGTTCGGGGCGCCGGCGCATCAACCACCAGATGGCGCCGAGACCGAGGATTGCGACCAGGCCGCTGAAGATCAGGGCCAGATAGTGCGGCGGCAGCTGCGCCCAGGACAGATAGACGGCGGCGATGATCACGGCGGCGGCGCCGAAGATCCGGTTGCGGCCCGGCCGGGGCACGGCTGCCCGGCTCAGGGCGACGACGGTGAGCACAATCAGGGTGAGAGCGAAGTAGGGCATGAATCGAACCGGATACCGCAGCGGCCCGATCACGGTCGGCAGGAGCACGTAGATCAGGGACAGGCTCATCATGATGGCCAGGTCCCGCACCTGTGCGCGGTTCTGCAGGGCCTTCCGCCAATCGACGAAGAACAGCACCGGCAGGAACCAGGCGATGTAGACCACCGGGCTGGTCGCGGTGGGCCCGGACCACCACCAGGAACTCACCTGCGGGTAGCCCGTGGCGATGGTGGAGCTGAAGATGCCGCCCAGGTCCACGCTCATCATGCCGTCATTGCCGACGATGTTCACGGCCCGGTTGGTGACCGACCCCGTCAGCGCGCCGGGCAGGAAGACCGTGACGGCGACAAGCACCAGCGCCACGCCGACACCGACGACGCGCATGGCCTTGGCCCAATGCCGGCGGATGAGGCTGTCGACGCCGACGGCGAGCAGCACGAAACCGATGGCGAAGACACCCTGCACATATCCGACGGTGACGATGAGATAACCGACCAGGAACGCGGGCAGCGGGTTCGCTGAACGCTGGGTGAGCCGCCGCAGGGCCACCCAGAAGTAGGGAATCAGCGCCCAGACCAGCAGGCCGGTCACCCAGGACGGGGCATCGAAGTAGATGGTGAATCCGTTGAGGGTGACGGCGAAACCGGCCACGTAAGCCAGCGGGGGAGCGACCCGGTACGACCGGGCCAGGAGGTACACGCCGCAACCGGCGACGACCAGCAGCAGGACCTTCAGGATCGTCATGAAGACGACCGCGTTGGTGCAGAGGTACGCGGCGATGCCGATGAGCATGATCAGCGGGTTCCAGGTGCCCCACTGGCCCTCGGCCAGGTAGTTGCCGCTGGACCACACCGACGGGTTGAGGATCGGGAGTTTTCCGGCCAGGAGGCTCTGACCGATGTGGTACCAGACGCCGAATGCGCCGTTCTCGGAGTCGTCCTGGAAATAGAACCGTCGGTTCCAGATGAGGGGAACCAGCGCGAGCAGACCGACGGTCAGTGCGGTCAGCGCCAGCCACTTGAGATCGGCGAGCCTGTGCGGGCCGGTGCGGTTCATGGCGGCGGTGTCCTTCGTGGGGGTGGTCGGCAGGGGCGGGCCGGACATCAGTCGGTGACCAGTGCGTCGGGGGAGACAGGTGAGCTTTCGCCGTTCCGTGCCACGGCAAGGTACACGCCGTGCAGGAGAACACCGGCGGCGGGGCCGACGAGCAGCGCCAGCATGGTGCGTTCCAGGAAGTCGACGGGCAGCAGCAGGCAGAGCACGGTGGTGACGGCAGCAACCACCCAACCGGCGGTGAATGCGCTGTGCGCGTTGCGGGAGAGCACCGCGGGGGCGCTCACGCACAGCGCGCCGACGAGGGCGGACGAGGCCACGAAGGTTGCGATGACCCAGCCCTCAGGCACGCCCTGGCCGGGGAACAGGAACGCGAAGACGGCGGGACCGGCCAGGAAGCCGGCAACGGCCAGGACGGCGCCCAGACCCAGCACCAGGGCCTCAAGCTGGAGCAGCGATCGCCAGAACCGATCCAGCCGGCCGCGGAAGAAAACGATGAGGAAGCTCTGCAGGGCCATGCCCACGACGATCAGCGGGGCCCTGGTGAGGGTGGCAGCGAGAATGACGAGACCGAGTTCGGCGGCGGGCACCGCGGGGGAGGTGAGGCTGAGCACGAGCGGGAATCCGCTGACCATCAGGCCCATCGACGCGGCCGCGACGATGGTGCGCACCACGTTCCAGGTGAGAGCGGGCAGCGCGACGTCCAGCTGGGTCTTGCCGACGACCCGGGCCCTGGCGAAGGGCCAGATGACCAGGACGGTGACGGGGAACGGGATGGCTACGGCCCACGCGAGCGGAACCGAGCCGGGCAGGAAGGCGAGAGCGATCCCGATCAACACAAGCCGCAACAGGCCTTCAACGACGATCAGGCCGAAGAGGGCCTTCCAGTGGCCGATGCCGTAGAGCGACCCCGCCAGCACCGCGAGCGGCACATAGGAGGCCGCGCCGACCGCCAACGGCACGACCAGCGACCAGCCGTCGACGGGGAAGACCTGAGCCTGCCACAGCGGGGCGGTGCCCAGCACGAGCGCCAGAACCACCAGGAACGCGGCCCCGGCGAAGAGGCCCGCCCGGTTGCGGTAGCCGGTGTTGTCGGTGTCGCGCGGATGTGTCGCCCTGGTGACCTCCTGCTGGATGCCCGAGAGGGCCGCGGCGACGAGGAAGATGAACGACCAGAACACGGCGAACACGGCGTACGGGGCGACGCCGATCACGGCGGGCACCAGCCAGGTGATGACGTACCCCGCAATGCCCACGATCCCGGTGGCCGCGACGATGAGGATGAAGCCTGACGACTTCTGGTCTACTTCCTCGTCGGCGCTGCGGTCCGTCACAGCGTTACGCACCATTCCCTTGCATCGAGGCGACAGCGTCGTTGACCGCGCCGTCGAAGCAGACCTTGCCGTCGCGGAGCACGATCCCGCGTTTGCAGACCTGGGTGACCATGTCGACATCGTGGCTCACCACGAGCATGGTCTTGCCATGGTCGGTGAGCTCCTGGATCTTCTGCTTGCACTTCTCGCGGAACGGGGCGTCACCGACGGCCAGCACCTCGTCGACCAGCAGGATGTCCAGTTCGGTGTGAATCGCGACGGAGAACGCCAGTCTGACGAACATGCCGGATGAATAGTGCTTGACCTCGGTGTCGATGAATTCACCGATCTCGGAGAACTCGACGATGTCGTTGAAGCGGCGGTCGATCTCGTCCTTGTTCATGCCGAGGATCGCGGCGTTCAGGTACACGTTCTCCCGGCCGGAGAGATCGGGGTGGAACCCGGCGCCGACCTCGATCAGTCCGGCAACCCGCCCGCGGGTGAGGATCCGGCCGGAGTCCGGCCGCATCACCCCGGAGATGAGCTTGAGCAGGGTGGACTTCCCTGACCCGTTGTACCCCAGCAGGGCCACGGATTCGCCCTCGTGGACGGTGAAACCGATGTCGGAAAGCGCGGAAAAACTCGTTGTCGTCTTCTTCTTCTGAAGCTTGGCGATGAACGATTCCTTGAACGAGTGCGTGTGCCGCAGGATGAAGGTCTTGTCGACGCTGTCGATGATGATGCGCGGCAGGGCCGGATCAGAGGTTCTGGGCAAAGTGCCCCTCCAGACGCTTGAAGACGAGTTGCCCGATAGCAAGGATGATGAGCGAAATCAGCAGACCGATCAGGCTGAACGCGGCCAGGTGCGGAGGCTGGGGCAGGGAGCCCGTTGTGGTGCTGAACCAGAAGCCGGCGTGGAACAACTCGACGGCGGAGGTGAGGGGGTTGGCCAGGTAGATGTTGAAGACCCAGGGCTCGACCTTGTCCGCGACCATCGTCCAGGCGTACAGCACCGGAGAGGTCCAGGTCGCGAAGAGCAGGATCAGTTCGACGAGGTTCTGCGCGTCGCGGAACGCCACGTTGATGGCCCCGAAGAACAGTCCCAGGCCGATGGCCAGAGTGACGACGATGAGCATGCCGAGGATGATGCTCGCGATGCCGACCAGGGTCGGCACCCAGCCCGCGATCAGGCAGACGACGACCAGGATCAGGACCTGCGGAAGGAAATGCACGAAGGCGACGATCACGGCCGAGATCGGGAACAATTCCCGGGGCAGGTAGATCTTCTGCACCAGGGCGGTGTTGTCGACGATGGACCTGGTCGCGTTGCCGAAGGCCTCGCCGAACAGGTTGATCGCGATCATGCCGGAGAAGAGATAGATCGGGAAGTTGTCGATCCCCTTGTTCAGGCCGAGGAAGAAGCCGAAGACCAGGTAGAACACCAGGAACTGGGCGGCGGGCTTGACGTACGACCACACCCACCCGAGAACCGAGCCGTGATAGCGGGTGAGGGTTCCCTTCCGGATCAGCAGCCGCAGGAGGTATCGGTACGACAGGGCGTCGATGATTCCGCGGCTGTGGCCGGGGACGGTGAACTCGCTCAGGTCAGCAGGAAATTTTTGACTCACTCGAACTGGTTCCGATCACTTGACTGCGTCAGGGAATGCGTGCTCTCTCCCGCTCGAGGCGGCCGGAGAGCTCGCAAGATTGTAGCTGCACTTGTTCAGCGGATGGTGCGGGCGGCGGGACTGGTGGGCCCTAGCGCGTATCCGCGGATTCGTGAAGTGCCAGCTTAGACTTCTCAGTCCCCGCTCCTGAAATCCCGTTATAGGGGGGAGCGAGGATCTCGATCGCCCACTAAGTTCACCGTCACAGCATCACGCGTGGCACCGGAAGGGCGAACCAGTGGACACTGAGCGGTTGGCGGCGACATCCGTACGCGGGTGGCTTGCGCGCGGCGCGAGTGTTCTGGCGGCGATCGCCGTCTTCGCGGCCACGCAGGCCGGTATGTACCTGGCCAATCCAGGTTGGTCGATCAACCGGTTTCGGGCCTTCTTCGAGCACGACCAATTGGGCTACCTGGCAATCGTCACGAACTTCTCTGAGGGCCAGTTCCAGGACGTCGAGCCGGACACCGAGACCGGGTCGAACACCTACCCACGGGCGTACTACGAGTTCGCGGGGCTGGTGGCGCGGGCTCTCGGACTGACGCCGATCACCGCGTGGAACATCACCGGCATGGTGGCCCAGTTGGTGCTGGTCGCCGTGCTCGCCACGGTGCTCATAATGGCTGGAAACCGTTGGTGGATGGGCCTTCTGGCCCCGATTCCGTTCCTGCTGGGCACCTTCGCCGTCTTCCTCGGCGACGGGTGGTACACCGAGCTGGCGTCCCATGCGGTGCTCTGGGGACCGTTCGCGGTGCTGCACCCCCTCAACGGTGAGGCCGTCTCCCTGTCGATCGCCGGGAGCGTGCTGCTGTGCCTCGGCTGGCTCTGGTGGCGGCCGCACGGGCAACGCATCCGCCTGTTCGGCACCATCGGTCTCAGCCTGGTGATCGGTCTGCTCGCAAACGTGCAGACCTACTCCTTCATCGCCACGGTCTACCTCGTTGCCGGGGTCCTCGCCGTGCTGGCCATCGTCACCGGGCGCTGGCTGATCCTCGGCATCGTCAGCCTCGGGCTGATCCCGGTGCTCTTCGTGTGGGGCCCGCAGGTCGCCGCCGAGTTCGGCCAGCTGCCCACCCTCGTGTTCGGGCTGCTGCCGATGGCGCCCGGACTGGGGGTACTCATCGTCCGCACGAGAGGGGTCGTCGTGCTCTTTTTCGCTGCCGCCGGGCTCGGGGCATCGCCGCAGATCCTCGCGACGGTTGGCGGGCTGGCCGCCGGCGACCCGTTCCTGTTGTACCGGGTGGCGTCGAATTCCCAGCTCGGGGTGCCCGCCGAGGCCGGCCTGCTGGGTGCCACCGTTCTGATCGTGCCGCTGGTCGGGATCGCTGTCGCGGGACTGATCCGGCGGAAACCGGAATGGGCTGCATACGCGCTCGGCGGCGCGGCAGCCTGGCTGTTGCTGGCGTCGAATGACCTGTGGGGCGCCAACGCGGAACCGTACCGGCTGTGGATCGACATGTTCTTCCTGATCGCCGCGACGATTCTCCCGGTGCTGGTCCTGGTGGCCAGGGACCTTCACACCTCACCGGTGGGGCGGTGGGTGGGCCTGGCCGGGTTCGCGGTCGTGGCCGTGCTGGCGATCCTGTCGATGGGGGACTTCGTCCGCTTCGCCGGCTCCTTCCAGGCCAGGGCGCTCATGGTCACGGACTCCGACCGGTACCGGGTCGCGGCCGGCCTCGCGAGGGAATCGGCCGCCGAGAACCCGGGAACCCTGCTCATTGTGGGCCCGTGCCTGGATCCGCGGGTGGTGAAGGTGACCGCGGGGGTCCCCATCGCCTACTTCCACTACGGGATGGCGTGGCCGGAGGACTTCGGCGCGGTCAACGCCATCGTCGCCGCGGGAGGAGCCCTCGACCCGGTGGCGGCCCAGCAGGCCAACGCGACCCTGGTGCTGACCGACGGGCGCTGCTCGAACGATTGGACGGCACGGTACGCCGACATCCTGGTGCCGCAGTCGAGCGCGACCTATGTCGCATCCGACGGCACGACCGCGACTCTGACCATCTCCACCATCGGTTGAACGGCTGGGGAGTCGGGCAGGCTAGCCCGGTTCGTTGCGCGGGCTGGGCGACAACAGCCTGCGCCAGCTCTGGCCCTGCGCGGCTTTGACGGAACAGATCAACAGCAGGAGCCAGCCGAACTCGACCAGCACCGTGCTCTCGGCCGCCGAGGTGACCAGAAGCACCACCAGGACCAGCGGCGACCAGACGTACACCACGGGCTTCTTGTTCGAGGCGAGCAGCCACGACCTGATGAAGGCCAGGGTGACCAGCATCACGAACGAGAGGAACCCGACCAGGCCGACCTGGAAGTACACGTCGAGGAATGCGTTGAGGGCCGAGGAGTGCCGGCTGCCGGTGACGAAGTCAAGCCAGCCGTACGGGCTGACGTTCTGCGGCCAGATCCCGGTCCAGCCCCAGCCCTCGAGCGGATGAAGTTCCACCAGCCGCCACATCTCCCGCCACAGCGATGACCGGGTCTCGAATTCGCTGCCGGCGTTGAGCAGGTTGATGATGCCGGTGCGGCCGACGAAGGCGAACAGCGCGGCGAGCACTGTGGCGCCGAGCAGGCTCAGCTGCAGCAGCCAGCGGTCCTCGGCGCGGGTGCGGCGCAGCCAGTACAGGGCCAGCGCGGCTATGCCGACGGCGCTGGCCACAACGACGAACACCGGGGAATGAGTGAGCAGGAGGCCCAGGAGTGCCAACGCGATCGACGCGGCGGCGCGGCCCGGTCGCACGGAGCGGGACCGCAACTCGATGATGAAGCTGATCGCGGCGATCAGCGACACCAGGCCGAGGGCGTTACGCGACCCGAAAACGCCCTGGATGGGGCCGAGCATGGTGATGTTGCCCTGCACGCCGAGGAACACGATCGGCAAGTCCAGGAGCAGGCCGGAGAGCACCTCGAGTGCCAAGGACAGCCCGAGAAGCAGCCTGAGCACATCGCCGGTGGCCCGGACGATCTGAATGGTGTCGCGCACCAGGGCGACGTAGATCGCCAGGAACGCGAAGGCCAGCTGGTAGGCGACGCCGCTGACGGTGTGCAGCGCGTACCCGCTCCACAGAACCGACAGTGCGCACCAGACCAGGAAGACCAGGATCGACAGGGGCAGCAGGCCGTGCCATTCGATGCTCTCCCGCCGGGCGATCATGGATGCCGTCGCGAGCACGAACAGGCACACCAGCGCGGCGATCAGACCCGGCCAGCCCATCAGGCTGCGCAGCAGGTGTGTGGAAAAGGCGAACCCGATGATCAGGTGGGTGAGGGCAGCGCTGAATCGCGGCGACGCGAGCACCGCCGTGATGGCGTCGGGAACGTAGGGCGGCCGTGCGGGGCCGGTCATCGCCGGCCCAGGCGGAGCAGCTCCGCGTCTGCGCCGGAGCGCTTGGACCGCACGGCCAGGATCACGAGAAGCACCCAGCCGGATTCGACGAGTATCCGGCTCTCGGCCAGGCTCTGCGCGAGCAGCGCCACCGTGAGCAGAAGGGGCAGGAGCGAGGAGACGGCGTAGGTTTCAGTGTCGGCGATGCCCAGCCGGGGTCTGTCGACGGCCAGGAACCAGGACCGCCACAGTGTCGAGAGGGTGAGCGCGGCGAAGATGATCAGGCCGAGGATGCCCAGTTGCAGCCAGACATCCAGCCAGGCGTTGTGGGCCTGCAGGTATTGCACGCCCTTGCGCACGGCGAGGCCGTCGAAGGGTTCGACCCACGGTACCCAGTAGCTCACCCAGCCCCAGCCCGCGAGGGGGCGTTCACCGGCGAGGTCGATGACCCGGCCCCAGATGTCGAAACGTCCGGTCAGGTCTTCGCTCTTGCCGAGCATGGTCAGGAGCGCGGGTGAGAACGCGACGAGTCCGACCACCGCGGCGGCCAGTACTGCGGCGGCGGTCAGGTAGAGCGGTCGCCGGCCCAGCGGCGGGACCCGGCGGGCCCACAGTGTGAAGAGCAGGGCGATGATGACGGCGAGGAGGGCGACCGACACCGTGGCCGAACGGGTCAGCCACAGCATGACGAGGGCCACGATCACCCAGGCGACGCCGCGGCCGCGGGCCACGGTGCCGGCGACGAGCTGCACAGCGAACACGATCAGCGCCAGCAGGGCGATGAATCCGAGCAGGTTGCGGCTGGCCACGATGCCCTCGATCGGGCCACCGTCCAGAAGCAGTCCGCGTGACCAGTAGAACGCGGCCGGGATCTTGCCGGTGTATTCCACCCAGAACGGGAGCACCGCGTGGCCGATGAACACGGCGACGACGACCTCGAAGAGTATCGACAGGCCGAGGATCCATCGCAGGGCAACCGCGAGTGTGCGCAGGAGCTCGGCCCAGGTGAGACACAGCGCCAGGAACAGGGCGGTGATCGTCGTCATCCACTGCAGGGTGATGCCGATTGCGCTCGCGCCCGGATACGCCGACCAGGCGAGGGAGACCGTGGCGACGAGCATGAACGCGGCCAGTGACTTCGGGAAGCCACGCCAGGTCCACTCGGGCTTCAGGGAGACGAGGAGGCCGATGCTGCCGACCAGAATGAAAACGGCGATGGCACCGAAGCCCCACCAGCCGAGCAGGTTTCGCCAGAACTGGCCGGCCAGCACGGTGAAGAACACCAGGGTCGCGAACAGGCGAACTGTGAGGCGGCTCTGAACGGCGGGCATGTGTCTAGGGTACTGGGGCGACCTCCTCTCAACCTGCCCGGGTCTTCTGATACCCTCTGGGGTATACAGCAGGACTTCCGCTCTCCGCCCCGAAGGGACCTCCACATGACCGACATCTCGGTGACCGAACTCGCCGCCCTTGCCGACCCCGTTGTGGTCGATGTGCGCGAACCCTACGAATTCGAGGCCGGTCACGCGGCCGGTGCCATCCTCATTCCCCTGGGTGAACTGCGTGAACGGCTGGGCGAGGTGCCGCGTGAGACCCCGGTCTACGTCATCTGCGCCGCCGGAGGGCGAAGCCAGCAGGGCGCGGCATTCCTCGAACAGAACGGCGTCGAGGCCGTCAACGTCACCGGTGGCATGAACGCCTGGCAGCGGGCCGGTCTACCCACGGCTCTGGACGGAATCCGGTCATGACCGGGTCGGCCCCAGTGGCCACGGTCGTGACCATAGACCAGCGCGCCATGAACCAGAAGAAGGTGCTCAACCGGCTGCGCCGCGCGCAGGGGCAGCTGAGCGCGGTGATCAACGCCGTCGAGGCCGGCGGCAGCTGCAAGGACGTCGTCACCCAATTGGCCGCGGTGTCGAGTGCCCTGGACCGGGCGGGCTTCACGATCGTCTCGTCGGCGATGCGTGATTGCATCGCGGACCCTGACAACGCCGAATCCCTCACCGTGGACGAACTGGAGAAGCTCTTCCTGGCCCTGGCCTGACCCGAGCCGTTCCCCCGCGGCGGAGGCGGTCCCGCCGCCCCCGCTCATTGCGTGTGGGGTGGTCTTCGGGTTTTCGGGTCGTGCGCCCGGTGTTGGGGTGGTTTCCGCCAGGTGCCGGTGGGGTCGATCCAGTGCGGGGCTTTGACTTCGGGCAGGCCCAGGACCATCCGGAGTTTCCAGCCGCCGGCGTCGTCGATGCCGTGGTGGTGGCGCCAGCAGAGCAGCACCCCGTTGGTCACGTTGGTCGGTCCGCCGTGCTGCCACGGCACCACATGGTGCACCTCGGTCCACTGCGGTGGGCAGCTGCAGCCCGGGATGATGCAGCCGCCGTCGCGGGCGGTGATCGCCTTGCGTTGCGCCGGGGTGAAACACCGAACCTTGTCGCCCAGGGCGAGGACGGCGCCGGTGCCGCCGAAGAAGACCGGCCGGAAGCCACCGTTGTCGACCATCTGGTTGATGGTGCGCATCGAGATCGGCCCCTCGACGCCGTCGATCCAACCGACCCCGACACCGGTGAGCAGGTCGTGTGCGCTCACATGCACCATCACCGTGGGCGGCATGCCACCCATGGTCGGGGTGCGGGGGTCCTGGGCGACCTGCACGAGGATGCCGCGGAGGATGTCGGCGCGTTTCTGGCCGCCGTCGCGTTCGTCGAGGATCTCGCCCGGCACCAGTTCGCCGGCCTCGATGCGCTGCTGCTCCTCCGCGGACGGGAACGCCGGTGCGCTGCGCGCGGACAGGAAGGAGTCGAACAGGGTCTGCATGATGCCCTTGAGCTCCGGCGTCACCCCACCGCGCAACGGGTGCAGCCCCTGGGCCAGCTTGCCGAACGAGAACGTGGACTTCGCCTCAAAAACCGCCTCGTTCGGGGCGGCGCCGTCGGGATTCAGCACCGCCTGCCACGTCGCGGCCATCTCCCGGATCCGGTCCGCCGGGAAGGTGAACCCGGCCGAGGCG
>NZ_PJJP01000010.1 GCF_002929555.1 Cryobacterium sp. N22 | reverse complement strand
GTCGGCTGGTCGCCTGCGGGGTCACGCGGCGCCTCAACCGGCGGCTGCGGCGCGGACCGCGGCGGGTCGGACGGGTGCGCGGCAGCAGCGCCGGCGGGCTCCGCGCGGCCGGCCAGCAGGTTGCGGGCCTTGTGCAGCAGCTCCACGTTCACGATCACCTGGTAGTTGCCGGCGATCACCTGCATGGTCGAGGTGAAGTCCTTGCGCCGACGGTTCACGGCGTAGCTGACCAGGCCGAACAGCATGCCGAAACCGGCACCCATCAGCACGGCGGCGAACACGAACGGCAGGCCGGCCGCGTCCGGGGAGAAGATGAAGAACAGCAGCCCGAAGAACACTCCGAGCCAGGCCCCGGATGCCGAGCCGGCCAGCGCCACCCGGCCCCAGGTGAGCTTGCCGGTGACACGCTCAACGGTCTTGAGGTCGTTGCCCAGAATCGAGAGCTCCTTCACGGGGAAGTCGGCCTTGGCGAGCACGTCTACGGCCAGTTGGGCCTCGTTGTAGGTCTCGTACGTCGCCACGACCTCACCCTTGGGCAGAACGGGATACAGGGCGGCGGCGGCACGACCGCCGAATGGGCTCTGATTGGTCATGCAGCCATTCTTTCACGCCCACCGGGAATCCCCGCTGGGGTTGCTGTGCATCGGTTGGGAAATTGGTTCGATGACCAGCCAAACGGCTGCGCCGCCCGGGCGGGCGGGCACCGAACCGGAGGTTCGGCCCGACACACCCGGCACGGCGGTCACGCAGCCCGCACAAGCTAAGTTATAGGTGTGGCAAACACCAGAGTCTTCGTCGCCCGGCTGGCCGGGTGCAACGTCTTCGACCCCGCGGGCGACCGCGTGGGCAAGGTTCGCGATGTGCTCGTGGTCTACCGAAAAGACGACCCGCCCCGCGTGGTTGGCCTGATCGTCGAGATTCCCGGCAAGCGCCGCGTGTTCGTCTCCATCGGCCGGGTCACCAGTATCGGCAGCGGCCAGATCATCACCACCGGGCTGATCAACGTGCGCCGTTTCGAGCAGCGCGGCGGCGAAGTGCGCGTGATCGCCGAGATGCTCGGCCGCCGGGTCGCCTTCAACGACGGTTCAGGCGAAGCCTCCATCGAGGACGTGGCCATCGAGGAGTCCGCCCAGGGCGACTGGGCCATCAGCCAGCTCTTCGTGCGCCGTCCCAAGACCAGTTCGTCGCCGTTCACCAAGGGTGCGACGGCGTTCGCGAACTGGGCCGAGGTCTACGAGAAGGTCACCGCCGGCGAGTCGCAGTCCGCCGAGCAGCTCATCGCCACCTACTCCGATATGAAGCCCGCCGACCTGGCGAACACCCTGCTCGACCTGCCGCGCCAGCGCATGTTCGAGGTGGCAGAGGAACTGCCGGACGGCCGCCTGGCGGACGTGCTCGAGGAGATGCCCGAAAGCGAGCAGGTGGGCATCCTCACCCGGCTCGGCGACTCGCGCGCCGCCGAGGTGCTCGACCACATGCAGCCCGACGACGCGGCCGACCTCATCGCGCAGCTGCCCGAGGAGCGCGGCGAGCACCTGCTCGACCTGATGGAGCCCGAAGAAGCCGACGACGTTCGGTTCCTGCTCTCCTACGCCCCCGACACCGCCGGCGGCCTGATGACCACCGAGCCGATCATCGTCTCCGCCGACGCCACCGTCGCCGAGGGCCTGGCGCTCATCCGCCGGCACGACCTCGCACCGGCGCTCGGCGCGGCGATCTGCGTCACCCTGCCGCCCTACGAACCGCCCACCGGTCGTTTCCTGGGCATGGTGCACTTCCAGCGGATGCTGCGCTACCCGCCGCACGAGCGTCTCGGCACCCTGCTCGACCTGGGTCTAGAGCCCGTCACCGCGGACACCTCGGCGGCCGAAGTCAGCCGCATCCTCGCCAGCTACGACCTGGTCTCCGTTCCCGTGGTCGACGAAAACCACCGACTCGTCGGGGTGGTGACGATTGATGACGTGCTCGACTACCTACTGCCGGACGACTGGCGTAGTCACGACGACGGCGACGAGGTACGCAAACGTGCCACGGCGAGAACCCAGCTGGTGACCGGAAGCATCCCGCTGCCGGGAGTACGGAGGCACGGAAATGGCACGCGCTAACAAGAGCGAACTACGCCTCGACACCCCCAAGGGCCTGCGCACCAGCAACCTCGTCGGGCGCAAGCGCAATGGCCGCAGCAACGACAGGTTCGGCAGGTTCACCGAGGCGATCGCCCGCGGCATGGGCACGCCCTGGTTCCTGATCGGGCTGTCCGCCCTCGTGGTCTTCTGGGTCGGCTGGAACACGCTGTCGCCCGAGAGCCTCCGGTTCGACTCCATCGAGCTGGGCTTCATCGCGCTCACCCTGGTGCTGTCGCTGCAGGCGTCCTATGCGGCGCCGCTGATCCTGCTCGCCCAGAATCGGCAGGACGACCGGGACAGGGTGCAGTTCGAGCAGGACCGTCAGCGCGCCGAACGCAACCTGGCCGACACCGAATACCTCGCCCGCGAGGTTGTGGCGCTGCGCCTGGGCATGAAGGACCTCGCCTCGAAGGACTTCCTGCGCGCCGAGCTGCGCGCGCTGCTCGACAACCTCGACCAGCGCGACGAACAGGAGCGCCGCGAACGCGAGGCCGCCAGGGACCGGGACAGCCGGGAACTGGAGAGCCGGGAACGTGAGGCCAGTCCCCGCGATGTCCGGGGCACCGCCGAGCGCACCGCCCCGCACGAGGTTCACCCGTTTGACTGACGACCGCTCGGCCACCGACCGGGTGCATGCCGCTCTCACCCGCGTCATCGACCCCGAGATCCGCAAACCCATCACCGAACTCGACATGGTCTCCGGCGTCACGATCGACGCCGACGGCGGCGCCACGGTGAACATCCGCCTCACCATCGCCGGCTGTCCCGCGGCGAACCGTATCGAAACGGATGTTCGCGAAGCCGCCGAGTCCGTCGTCGGCGCGGGCCTGGCCAGGGTGGTGGTCTCGGTGATGACCCCCGAGCAGCGCCGGGCCATGACCGAGAAGCTGCGCGGCGGTCAGGGTGCCCGCAGCCTGCAGTTCTCCCCCGACTCGCTCACCCAGATCTACGCCATCACCAGCGGCAAGGGCGGGGTGGGCAAATCCACCGTCACCGCCAACCTCGCCGTAGCCCTCGCCGCGCGAGGCCTGCGGGTGGGCATCGTCGACGCCGACGTGTACGGCTTCTCGATCCCCGGCCTGCTCGGCCTGGTCACCCCGCCGGCGACCCCCGGCGGCCAGAGCGGCATGGTCAAGCCCACCCAGGTGGGTGACATGATCCTGCCGCCCATCGGTTTCGAGGTGAAGGTCATCTCGATCGGCATGTTCGTCGACGACACCTCGGTGGCCGTCGCCTGGCGCGGGCCGATGCTGCACCGCACCATCACCCAGTTCCTCACGGAGGTGTACTTCGGTGACCTCGACATCCTGTTGCTCGACCTGCCGCCGGGCACCGGTGACATCGCCATCTCGGTGGGCCAGCTGTTGCCGCACGCCGAGGTCATCGTGGTCACCACTCCGCAACCGGCCGCGTCCGACATCTCCGAGCGCAGCGGCGCCGTCGCCAGGCAGACCGGCCAGAAAATCTACGGTGTGATCGAGAACATGTCGGGGCTGATGCAGCCGGACGGCACCCTGCTGGAGATCTTCGGCGCCGGCGGCGGCGCCGACGTGGCCGCCCGGCTCTCGGCGGGCCAGGACTCACCGGTTCCCCTGCTCGGCCAGGTGCCCCTCAGCGTGGCCCTCCGCACCGGCGGCGACACCGGACTGCCCGTGGTGCTCGGTGACCCCGCCGACCCGGCCGCCGTGGCCATCCAGGCCATCGCCGCCACCCTGGCCACCAGGGGCCGCGGCCTGGCCGGGCTGAGCCTGGGCATCAGCCCGCGCTGAGCGCACCCGGCGGCTTGTCGGCAAGCCTGTCTAAACTGACCAGCATGACCGCGCCAACGCTGACCGCAACCGCCCCGGAAATCCCGTTCACCGCCGAACTGGCCCGCGACATCTGCTCGACCACGGGTGCGACCGTGAGCGTGATCGGCCCGTTCACCGGCGCAGTGCTGCACGCCCTGCCGGTGAGCAGCACCGTCGATGTGGCGGATGCCTACGCCCGCGCCCGACTGGCCCAGATCGGCTGGGCCCGAGCCGGTTTCGCGCACCGCCGGGCGGTGCTCCTGCGCGCCCACGACCTGCTGCTCGCCCGCCGCGAGAGGATCCTGGACACCCTGCAGACCGAGACCGGCAAGACCCGCGGGCACGCGTTCGAGGAGGTCTTCCAGGCCGCCGGCGTCACCCGGTACAACGCCCTGGCCGCCCGCCGGGTGCTGGGCGGGCAAGCGCGCCGTTCCGGCCTGCCCGTCATGGTCACCACCCGGGTGCGGTACCGGCCCAAGGGTGTCGCCGGGGTCATCACGCCGTGGAACTTTCCGCTGAGCCTGGCAGCGATGGACGTGGTGCCCGCGCTGGCCGCCGGCTGCGGTGTCGTGCAGAAGGCCGACAACCAGGGGGCGTTGAGCATCCTGCTGCTGCGCCGCGCGTTCATCGACGCCGGTGTGCCCTCCGACCTGTGGGCCGTGGTGACCGGCGACGGCGCAGAGATCGGCGGGGCCGTCACCGCAGGGGCGGACTACGTCTGCTTCACCGGCTCGACCGCCACCGGGCTCCGCGTGGGCACCCAGGCGGCGGGCACCCTCACCGGGGCGTCGCTCGAGCTGGGCGGCAAGAACCCGATGATCGTGCTCGACGATGTCGACCCGCACCGCGCCGCCGCCCAGGCCGCGTACGCCTGTTTCTCCTCGATGGGTCAGCTGTGTGTGTCGATCGAGCGCATCTACGTGCAGCGCGGGGTGTCCGAGCAGTTCTTGCGCGAGTTCGTCACCGTCACCCGGGCCCTGATCATGGGCTCCGGCCTCGACTACACGGCGGATGTGGGCTCGCTCGCGTCCCAGGCGCAACTGGACCGGGTCACCGAGCACGTCGCCGACGCTCTCGCCCACGGCGCCACGGTGCAGGCCGGCGGGCGGGCCCGGCCCGACCTGGGCCCGTACTTCTTCGAACCGACCATCCTCACCGGGGTCACGCCCGGCATGCTCTGCTACGCCGGCGAGACCTTCGGCCCGGTGGTGGCGGTCTCGGTCGTCGACTCGGAGCAGGAGGGCATCCTCGCCGCCAACGACAGCAACTACGGGCTCAACGCCTCGGTGCTCAGCGGCTCCGCCCGGCGTGGTCTGCGGGTCGCCGAGGCGCTGGAGGCCGGCAGTGTGAACGTCAACGAGGGCTACCGCGGGTCGTTCTCCGCCGTCGACGCCCCGATGGGCGGGGTGAAGGACTCCGGCCTGGGCCGGCGCAACGGACCGGAGGGCCTGTTGCGCTTCGTGAACCCGGTCACCATCGCCCGGGCCACGGGTGTGCTCACCCTGCCCGTCACCGGAGTGCAGTTCGCGCGCCTGGTGACCCCGATGCTCCTGTTGGCGCGCACCCTCAAGGCGGCGAGTCGGCGTTAGCAGTTCGCTTACGGGCAGTTAGTTGTTGCCGTCGTTGCCGGTGACGTGCACCGCATAGCCCCAGCAGCCGGCATCCGCCCAGTGGTAGTAGTCGCCAACGCCGGTGTCACCGTCCAGGGCCAGCGTGAACCCGGCCTGCAATCCGGGTTCGACGTCTCCGAGCGAGGTCATGTCGACGCCCGCGAATTCGCCGTCGATGGTGTGCCTGATGGCGTGCCAGTCGAAACCGGCCTCGGCCATGCACTGGGTGATCAATCCGTAGAAGTGCTCGTACTCAGCGGGGGTATCGGGAATGGCATCGGGGTTGGGCGTGCGCACCTCGACGACGTTGCCGTCGCCCTCGGTGCCGTCGGTGTGCGTCGTGGCGTCCGCCCCGACGACCTCGTCGGGGGCATCCGTCCCGGCGCTGTCCGCCGGCGCGGCAGCGGCCGGTGTGGCTACGACCGGCGCGGGAACCGTGGACGGTGTGGCCGATGGTGTGGCCCTGGCGGTCGGAGCCGGGGACGACGACGATGCCACTGCCAGCACGTTCGTCGCGGGCCGCGAATCCTGCCCGGCGGCGTAGGCCGTGGCACCCACCGACAGCACCGCGACCCCCGCGACGATTCCCGCCACCATGAGACGGCTACGTGTGTTGCGCATGATGCGACCTTCCCCCGGGGTCTTTCAGCGCTACGGCGCCGCCCCATTCTCTGGCAAGGCTACGCCCGGTCCACGCCGGAGAACGCTCCACGGTTCCCCCCTTCCGGGGCGACCGCGCGCGGCAACTCGGCGGTTAGGTGGCCTCGGAGTCGAACGGCGCGGGCCCGGTCAGGGCGCCCTCACGGGCACGCTTTCGCTGCAGGTAGGCGCCGTCAGGGTTCGGGCCGGTGCGGCCGACCACGGCGGACTGGCCCTTCATCGGCTCGTCCTCGATGAGGGCTTCACGGATGATCCGGCGCGGGTCATACTGCCTGGGGTCGAGTTTCTTCCAGTCGACGTCGTCGAACTCCGGACCCATCTCGTCTTTCATTCGGTCCTTGGCGCCGTTGGCCATGTCGCGAAGCTGGCGAACCAGCCGGCCGAGTTGGGCCGCATAGTGCGGCAACTTCTCGGGTCCGAGCAGGAAGACGGCGATGATCCCGATGAGCAGGAGCTTCTCGAACGTCAGACCGAACATGCCCTCAGAATATCCCCCCGGCGAGGCATCCCCGAACCACGGGCCGCGCAGCCGTAGTCTTGACCTAATCATCTACTGGAGTTGCGGAATGTCTGACAAAGATCTGAATTGGAAATTCGCCGACGACTCGGTGGTGGAGAGCGACGCCCTGGCACGCGCCCGGCAGCAGTCCCTCGAGCTCGGCATCGACGCCATCGCCCCCTCGGTGGGCGCGCAGTCGGCCGTCATCGCCGCGGCAACCGGAGCCCGCAGCATCCTGGAGGTCGGCACCGGCGCCGGCGTGTCCGGCATCTGGCTGCTCACCGGTGCTCCCGGCGCCACCCTCACCTCGATCGACATCGAGGTCGATCACCTGCAGCACGCCAAGGCCAACTTCCACGAGGCGGGCATCCCCACCAACCGGGTACGCCTGATCACCGGTCGCGCAGCCGAGGTGCTGCCGCGCATGAACGAGAACTCCTACGACATCGTCTTCGTGGATGCCGACCCGCAGTCGGTCATCGAGTACGTCGAGCACGGCCTGCGCCTGGCCCGGCCGGGCGGTACGGTTCTGGTGGCGCACGCGCTCTGGCGCGGCCGGGTCGCTGACCCTGTGCAGCGCGACGACGTCGCCACGGGCTTCCGCACCCTGCTCAACGAGATCGCCTCGTCCAAGGCCGTGATCAGCGCGCTCTCCCCCGTCGGCGACGGCCTGCTCCAGATCACGAAGCTGCGCGCCTAGCCGCAACCGGATACAGCAATCGGCTGTGCGGAGAACCGCACAGCCGATCAGCTGAAAACCTGTCTTACAGAATTACTACACGGCCGGGGCAACTACGCCGGCGAGCGCATCGTGAAGCTCCTTGGCTTCTGCGTCGTTCACAGAGACGACGAGCCGACCCCCACCTTCGAGCGGTACACGCACGATGATCAGGCGCCCCTCCTTTACAGCCTCCATTGGTCCGTCTCCGGTCCGTGGCTTCATGGCCGCCATGAACTCCCCTTCCATTCGTAGTCTGTACTCCTATTATCGACCATTCGGCCGTCAGACAGTAATTAGGGCGGTGTCCAATCCGCTCCGTCCACGCCCCAACAGAGCAAAAGCCAGCCCCACTGGGCGCAGATCAACGCCAGTGTGACCACAACGCGGTACACGGCGTTTCGCGGCCGGGCGAGCGCGCCGAGCAGCGGGAACATCGGCATCAGCAACCTGAACACACTCGATTGCGGAAAGAACACCGCCAGCAGGTAGAGCGCGTACGAGGCCACCCAGAGCCGCAGGTCCACACCGAGGCCCTTCACCGCCGGTGAGAACATCACCAGCGTGAAGGCGGCGATCAGCGCGAGCACGGCGATGATGCCCAGCGGTTGACCGAGCCACCACACCCCGCTCTGGAACCAGGCCGCGAACGGCACCAGCTCCTGGTAGCCGATGTACGCCGACCGCCAGGCCAGTTCGGTGTCGGTGTACGCGGTGATCGATCCCGTCACCAGCCAGGCGATCCCCGGCCAGGCCAGGCCCATCACCCCGCTGAACACGGCCACGGATGACGCGGTGACCGCTTCGCGCACCGGGAACGGGTCACGCACGCGGGTGTACCAGCGGTAGCCCACGTGTAGGGCCAGGAATAGGGCGAACGCCAGCCCGCTGGGCCGGGTCAAGGCCATCACCGCGATCACGGGCACCAGCACCAGGTAGCGCCGCTCCAGCACGAGCAGCAGGGCCAGGGTGAGCAGCAGCAGATGCATCGACTCGGCGTAGCCGAACTGCAGCAGCGGTGACAGCGGGGCGACGCAGAACAGCACCACCGAGAACAGCGCCGTCGACTGCGGCTGCACCCGCCGCATGAGCCTGTAGAACAGCAACGCGGTGCCGAGGCTGCAGGCCACCGACACGAACACCGCCGCCGGCGCCCAGGGGGCTCCGGTGAGCACCGTGATCAGGCGCACCAGCACGGGGTAACCCGGCATGAAGGCCCAGGCATTCTCGCCGACGTGGCCGTCTGCGGTGACCGGAAGCACCGTCGGGTAGCCGCCGACTCCGACGATGTTGTACCAGAGGCCGTCCCACATGGTGGCGAACGCCGCATAGCCGGGCCGGGCCGTCGTCCAGGCGTTCTGGCCCTGCACGTTCGCCAGCACCAGCACCAGGGAGGTGGTGACCACCCGGGAGGCCAGCCAGATCGCGAGGACCTTCAGCCACCAGGGCACCAGCCGGTACCGGGCCCGCCACCGGGCCGGCAGGGCGCCGGTGAGACCTCGGCGGGCGGGCCGGGCCGGTGAGCGGGACGGCATCACGGTCAGCCGATGGGCGCGGTCAGCCAGGCGCGCAGGGCGTCCTCGCAGTCGGTGATCTGGGTCAGGGCCACCCGCTCGTCGTCGGCGTGGGCCTTGAGCGGGTCGCCGGGGCCGTAGTTCACGGCCGGGATGCCCAGGGCCGAGAACCTGGCGACGTCGGTCCAGCCGTACTTGGGGCGCGGTTCCGCGCCGACGGCCTCGAGGAACTTCAGCGCGAGCGGGGCGTCCAGGCCGGGGCGGGCGCCCTCGGCGAGGTCGACCACGGTGATGTCGAAGCCGGCGAACAGGTCCTCCAGGTGGGCCACGGCTTCCGCGGCCGTGCGGCTGGGCGCGAATCGGTAGTTCACGTGCACCATGCACTCGTCGGGGATGACGTTGCCGGCGATGCCGCCGCTGATCCCCACGGCGTTCAGGCCCTCACGGTAGACCAGGCCCTCCACCTCCACCTCACGCGGCGTGTAGCCGGCGAGGATGTCCAGGATCGGGGCGGCCTTGTGGATGGCGTTCTCGCCCACCCAGGCGCGGGCGGAGTGCGCCCGCTTGCCGAAGGTGCGCACCTCGATGCGCACGTTGCCGTTGCAGCCGCCCTCGACCTGGCTGTTGCTCGGTTCGCCGAGGATCGCGAAGTCGCCCTCGAACAGGTCGGGGCGGTTCGACGCCAGCCGGCCGAGGCCGTTGAGATCGGCGTTGACTTCTTCGTGGTCGTACCACATCCAGGTCACGTCGACGCTGGTGTCGGCGAGCTCGGCGGCGAGCTTGAGCTGCACGGCCACGCCGGCCTTCATGTCCACGGTGCCGCGACCCCAGAGATAGTCGACGTCATCAAGGGTCTCAAACCGGGTGGGCAGGTTGTCGTTCAGCGGCACGGTGTCGATGTGCCCGGCGATCACCACGCGTTGGGCACGGCCCAGGTTGGTGCGGGCCACGATGGTGTCACCGTCGCGGATCACTTCCAGGTGCGCGAGGCCGGTCAGGGCGGCCTCGATCGCGTCGGCGAGTGGGGTCTCATTGCCAGACACCGACTCCACATCGCAGAGGGCGCGGGTCAGCTCGATCGACGAAACGGTCAGGTCGAGGGCGGGAACGGACGGGTCTGCGGCGAGGTCTGAGGGCACTGTACCAATCTACGGCTACTAATCTAGAGCCATGGTCACCGCCCCTCCCCCCGCAGAACAGTCAGCCACCGCAACTCACGCCTGGGGGTACGGCCTGGCCACGATCGCCGGTGACGGCACCGTGCTGGACACCTGGTTCCCGGCGCCGAAGCTGGGCGCGCTGCCCGCCGACCGCGACAGGTGGATCGTGCCCACCGAGCTGGAAGAGGCCGCCGGGCCCGACGCCCGACGCAATGTGCGCCTCGAAGCCGTCACCGTGGAGATCGACCTGCAGGCGCCCCCCGCGAGCACCTCGGATGCCTACCTGCGCCTGCACCTGCTCTCCCACCTGCTGGTCAAGCCCAACACGCTGAACCTCGACGGCATCTTCGGCCACCTGCCCAACGTGGTCTGGACCAACGCCGGCCCGGTGCTGCCCGCCGACTTCGATCGCCTCCGGCCGTCTCTGCAGCGCCACGGCATCGCCGCCACCGGCCTGGACAAGTTCCCGCCTCTGCTCAACTACGTCTCCCCGGAGCGGGTGCGCATCGCCGACGCCTCCAGGGTGCGCCTGGGCGCCTACCTCTCCCCCGGCACCACCGTCATGCACGAGGGCTTCGTGAACTTCAACGCCGGCACCCTGGGCGTCTCGATGGTCGAGGGCCGGGTGTCACAGGGTGTCGTGGTCGGTGACGGCGCCGACATCGGCGGCGGCGCATCCATCATGGGCACGCTCTCCGGCGGCGGTACCCAGCGGGTCACCATCGGCGAGCGGGCGCTGCTCGGCGCCAACTCCGGCATCGGCATCTCGATCGGCGACGACTCCGTGGTGGAGGCGGGCCTGTACGTCACCGCCGGCACCAAGGTGGTGCTGCTGGATGCCGCGCGCACGGCCGACGGCGCCCCGCGCACGGCGAAGGCCAAGGACCTCTCCGGCGTGCCGAACCTGCTCTTCCGCCGCAACTCCCTCACCGGAGCGGTCGAGGTGCTCCCCCGCACGGCCGGCATCGTCCTGAACGCCGCCCTGCACGCATAAACCACCCCGAACTGTGAGAAAAGCCCCTTCCCGGAGTCCGGGAAGGGGCTTTTCTCACAGCTCGCGAGCCTAGGAGACTGGGTAGTCGCGGGCGACCGACCCCGTGTACAGCTGCTGCGGGCGGCCGATCTTGGTGGTCGTGTCCAGGTTCATCTCGCGCCAGTGCGCGATCCAGCCGGGCAGCCGGCCGATCGCGAAAAGCACCGTGAACATGCGCGGCGGGAAGCCCATCGCCTTGTAGATCACGCCGGTGTAGAAGTCCACGTTCGGGTAGAGCTTGCGCTCCTTGAAGTAGTCGTCGTTCAGCGCGATGAACTCGAGCTCCTTGGCGATGTCGAGAAGGTCGTCCTTCACGCCCAGGGCTTCGAGCACGGCGTCGGCGCTCTCCTTGACCAGCTTGGCGCGCGGGTCGTAGTTCTTGTAGACCCGGTGGCCGAAGCCCATCAGGCGCACGCCGGCTTCCTTGTTCTTGACACGCTCGACGTACTTCTGCACGCCCTCGCCCGAAGCCTTGATCTCGTGGAGCATGGTCAGCACGGCCTCGTTGGCGCCGCCGTGCAGCGGACCGGAGAGGGCGTTGATGCCGCCGGAGACCGACGCGAACAGGTTGGCCTCGGTGGAACCGACCAGGCGCACGGCCGAGGTGGACGCGTTCTGCTCGTGGTCTTCGTGCAGCATCAGCAGGCGTTCGAGCGCCTTGCTCACGACGGGGTTCACCACATACGGCTCGGCGAGGGTGCCGAAGTTGAGCTTGATGAAGTTGTCCACGAAGCTCAGCGAGTTGTCCGGGTACAGGAACGCGTGGCCGATGCTCTTCTTGTGCGCGTAGGCGGCCATCACCGGCAGCTTCGCGAGCAGCCGGATCATCGACAGCTCGACCTGTTCGGGATCCTTGGGGTCCAGGGAGTCCTGATAGTAGGTCGACAACGCAGAGACGCCGGCCGAGAGCACCGACATCGGGTGCGCGTTGTGCGGCAGAGCGTCGTAGAACCGGCGCAGGTCTTCGTGCAGCAGGGTGTGACGACGGATGCGGGTGTCGAATTCGCTCAGTTCGCTTGCGCTGGGCAGTTCGCCGTAGATCAGCAGCCAGGCGGTTTCCAGAAAGCTGGAGTTCTGCGCGATCTGTTCGATCGGGTAGCCGCGGTAACGCAGGATCCCGTGCTCACCGTCGATGTACGTGATGGCTGACTTCGTTGCCGCCGTGTTCACGAATCCGGAGTCGAACGTGGTGTAGCCGGTCTGCTTGGTCAGCGTCGCAATGTCGATGCTGGACGGGCCGTCGGTGCTACCCAGGATCGGGAACTGCGCCGTGCCCCCCGGGTAGGTCAGAGTGGCCACCTGCGGACCCGGTACGGGCCGATCGATGAACTGCGGCTCATTGGATGGTGTTCGCTGCGCGACGTCGCTCACGGCGCCTCCCTGGATTTCAAAGCCTTACGGCTGTTGGTCTGTGGTGGTCCGCCGCAGCACGCTCGTGGTGCTTGGCAACGATAACCCGCCTACAGCCTATTCCGCCGAGGGGCATACTGTTGCATCCGCCAAGATCGGCCAGAGTCCATTGGCCCTAGGCCACAGCCGATTTCGCGCTGTAAACCCGCTCAGCGGGGATCCGCTAGCGTGGCTGCATGAAGCGACACCTGCGCTGGCTGATTCCATTGCTCCTGATCCCGGTGTCGTTCTACGGCGGCATGTACTCCGCAGCAGCGATCCAGGACACACCGGGCGCCACCGACAACCTGGGGCTATCGCTTGCGGCACTGGCGCTCTTCGCCGTCGGGCTCCTGGGCCCGATCGCGGCCGCCATCGTGACCATCGTCGCGGGCGTGCGCACCTTTCGGCAGTGGCGTCGCTCGAGAGGTCACTTCAGCTCATCGGAACGTGCGGTGCGGGCGGTCCGCCACCAACAGGAACAGTCATCCGAGGCAGCCTGGGCTCAGGCACAAGCGCTCCGCGCCTCTCTGATCATCAGAGAAATCCCGCCGGCGATCCGGGTCTGGGAGGTGGTGCCCAACGTCGGTGAGGTCATGTTCTTCGACGTCTCGGCCGATTACGCGCGGTATTACGGCCGCGACGTCAGCTACTCACAGACGAGCGGGTTCTTCTTCGGGCACCCCGCTTTCGTGATCGCGGGGCTCGCCGCCACGGGTATCGGCAATGCCAACCGTCGTAATGCCGCCATCACCGCGTCCCAGGCCACCTGGCGTGAGCGGCAGCCCGCCAGGGTCATCGTCACCAACCAGCGCCTCGTCTGCCACGCCGGCGGCCACTGGCTGTCGTTCCCCTATTCGAGCATGACGGCCATCTACCCCGAGGTCGACCGCTGGACCTTGATCTGCGAGTTCGGCGACACCGCAGAGCCGCTCCTGCTGGCCGGGCCGCACTCGGCGTTGATCAGCGTCATGACGGTGCTGCTCACCCACGGGGCTGATGCCGTCTCCGAGCATCCCAGCCTCCAACGGCTGGGCTGACGCTCAGCGCTGGTCGAGGGTCCGGCCGAAGTGGTAGGCCTCGTCGAGCACGTCGCTCCACGCGCCCACCCCGGCCTCGGCCGGAAGCCGCACCCACTCGCGCATGGTGCGCCGCCCCATCACAACGGGCCGGCCGGTGTGCTGGGACACCAGCTCGCGCACCCGCGATTCCGGGACCTTGGCGACGAGGTCGCCGTTGCGGCCGATGAACGCGAAGACCTTTCCCTGCACCTTCACACCGTCGCCGTTGAAGATCTTCCCCCGCGTCACCGGCGGATGCACGGGAAGCTCGGACACGAGCGCGTACAGCGCCCCGACGCTCACGCCGTAGGTGTCCTGCGGAGCGCTGTCGTCGACCGGATTCGCGGTGTCAGCCATGGCCCCAGCCTAGGCAGGCCGCCGCTCGTGTCCAGCCCCAGGCTCGGCCGCCAGGTCAGGCCGTGGCGAACGCCCGCAGCCGGGCGGCGGCGGCGGCGATGCGCTCGTCGGCGGCGGTGAGCGAGAACCGCACGTGCCGGGGGTAGAAGTCGCCGTAGAACGGGCCGGGGCCGGCCAGGATACCGAGCTCGGCGAGCTGCCGGATCGAGTCCCAGGCATCCACGCCGGCTGTCGCCCAGAGGTACAGGCCGGCCTCGCTGTCATCGATGCGGAAACCCGCGGCGACCAGCGCCGGCAGCAGCACCTCACGGCGGGCGCGGTAGCGTTCGCGCTGCAGCCCCACGTGCTCGTCGTCGCCCAGCGCGGCGACCATGGCGGCCTGCAGCGGGGCGGGCAGCATCAGTCCGGCATGCTTGCGCACGGTGAGCAGGCGGCCCAGCACGCTGGAGCTGCCGGCGGCGAACGCACCGCGGTAGCCGGCCATGTTGGACTGCTTGCTCAGCGAGTAGATCGCCACGATGTTGTCCATGTCGCCGTCGGTGACGCGGGGGTCGAGGATGCTCGGAATCGGCTCGGCATCCCACGGGGCGGCCCAGCCGAGTTCGGCGTAACACTCGTCGTTGACGATCACGGCGCCGAGCTCGCGGGCGCGGGCCACGGCGGCGCGCAGCGCCTCGACGGGCAGCACCCGCCCGTCGGGGTTACCCGGACTGTTCAGCCAGACCAGCCGCGTCGTCTCCGGCCACTCGGCGGGATCATCGGAGGGGAACGCATCCGCCCCTGCCATGGCCGCACCGATCGCGTAGGTGGGGTACGCGGCGCGCGGGTGCACGATGGTGTCGCCCTCGCCGATGCCGATCATGAACGGCAGCAGCGCCACCAGCTCCTTCGAGCCGATGGTGGGCAGCACGTTCTCCTGGGCCAGCCCGGTCACTCCGCGGCGGCGGGCGTACCAGTCGATGATGGCGTGCTGCAGCGCCGGGGTGCCGGTGGTCTGCGGGTAGGCGTGCGCATCCGTCGCGGCGGCCAGGGCGGCCTGCACGACGGGCGGGGTGGGGTCGACGGGAGACCCGATGGAGAGATCGACGATGCCGTCGGCGTGGGCCCTGGCCTGCCGCGCAAACGGCAGCATCTGGTCCCACGGGTAGTCGGGAAGCGGCTTGAGCACCGGCTAGTGCTGAACCTGGGGCGGGAGCACCGAGATCACCGGGTGGTCCTTGGCGATGACGCCGACCTTGGCGGCTCCGCCGGGCGAGCCGATGTCGTCGAAGAACTCGACGTTGGCCTTGTAGTAGTCGGCCCACTGTTCGGGCAGGTCGTCTTCGTAGTAGATGGCCTCGACCGGGCAGACCGGTTCGCAGGCTCCACAGTCGACACACTCGTCGGGGTGGATATAGAGGGAGCGTTCGCCCTCGTAGATGCAGTCGACGGGGCATTCGTCGACGCAGGCGCGATCCTTGACGTCCACGCAGGGCAAGGCGATCACATACGTCACAGTGGCAGGATTCCCTTCACGAACAGAGTAGTCAGTCTACGCCGTCGGCCGCCGCGCGGGAATTCGGGGCCACGCGATGACGAGGGCGGCGAACAGCGCCGGCACCATCGACCACACCGTGCCGAGCACTCCGGCGGGCACCAGCACCGAGCCGCCGGTACTGCGCAGCGACAGCAGGAACACCGTGGCGACCAGGCCGATCGCCGCGGCGAGGACGACGAGCCTGTCGTGCACGACCAGGCGCAACCCGAGCAGCAGGGTGCCGCTGGCCAGAAGCGCCAGGATCAGGCCGAGGGGAATCGTCAGGGAGCCCAGCTCGAAGGTGGTCTGGTGCGCCACGGTACCGAGAACGGCGAAGAGGGCACCGGCGCCCAGTGCCATCAGGGCAGCCAGCAGCCGGGACCCGACCGTGGGCGCCTCGGGCTCGGCAGGCTGCACGGGGCCGCTGCCGCGGGCATACGTCTCGCTGCCGGTGACGAGAGCCTCGCTGCCGTCGTCCAGACGCACCACCCGGCCGTCCAGCCGCCACCGGCCGGGGTACGCGGCCAGGGCCGCCAGCTTGCGGTCGAGGGTCTCGCTGACGTCGATCGCGGTGAGCCGCACGCCTGGATCGGCCGAGACCCGGCTGCTGAGGAAGACCGGCACACCCTGCTGGCCGGCAGCGTCGACGGCGGCCTGGCGCAGGGCCGGGTCGGCGGCGGCGGACACGACGGCGGTGGCCTGCGCCAGGGCGAAGGCGTCGACCAGCGCCGCACGACGCTCGGCACCCTCCGGCTCCCCGGCCAACACCCGCCAATGCGTCGGGTCGGTCTCGCCGAGGGCCGTACGGGCGGCGGCCACATCCGCTGCGCCGGCGGATGCCGGTGCGGATCCGTCGCGCTCGTCCGGCGTCGCCGACCCGAACAGCACGGTGACCTCGGCGCCGTCATCCAGGAGCCGGGCAATGGTGCCGCCGGTGTGCAGCGATTCATCGCCGGGTGCGTCGAGCACGAAGACCACCCGTTCGCCGTTCCCGGACATAAGCATGGGTGACTCCTGAGGTGCGTGGACGAGCGCGGGTGGACGAGCGTGGGTGACAATACGTGCTGCGGAACCGGGCCGCTGACAAATCTTAGCTGGACACATCCGGCGTTCCTACGTAGAGTAAATGGGTAAGGTAAGCCTTACCAATTGTTGTTCCATCACCCCACCCTCAACAACCGGGAAGCACTGTGCTCGCAAACTACCTGATCGGCCTGCGCGAAGGACTCGAAGCGGCGCTGATCGTGACGATCCTGATCGCCTACGTGGTCAAGATCGGCCGCCGCGACGTACTCCCCCGCATCTGGGCCGGCGTCGGCCTGGCCGTGCTTCTCGCTCTCCTGCTGGGTGCCATCCTCACCTTCGGCACCTACGGTCTGAGCTTCGCCGCGCAGGAAACCATCGGCGGGCTGCTCTCCATCATCGCGACGGGCCTGGTGACCTGGATGGTGTTCTGGATGCTGCGCACGGCCCGCGACCTCAAGGGGCACCTGCACGGCAGCATCGACAAACACCTCGCCGGCACCGGCATGGGCCTGGTCCTCGTCGCGTTCCTCGCCGTCGGCCGCGAGGGCATCGAAACGGCTCTGTTCATCTGGGCCGCGGTGCAGGCCACCGGCGAAACCACGCTCCCGCTGGTCGGCGCCAGCCTGGGCATCCTCACCGCGGTCGGCCTGGGCGCTCTGATCTACGCCGGCATGCTCAAGATCAACCTGAGCCGGTTCTTCACCTGGACCGGCGCCATCCTCATCATCGTCGCCGCCGGCGTGCTCTCCTACGGGGTGCACGACCTGCAGGAGGCGGGCATCCTCCCCGGCCTCAACACGCTCGCGTTCAACGTCTCCGCCGTGATCCCCCCGGACAGCTGGTACGGCACCCTGCTCAAGGGCACCCTCAACTTCTCGCCGGCCACCACCTGGCTGGAGATGTTCGCCTGGATCGCCTACACGGTGCCCACACTGACGCTCTTCGTCCTGAAGAGCCGCCAGGCCAAGCCGACGCCGTCCGCCGTACTGCCTCAGACCGCGCCAGCGGTCGTCGCCCGCTAAGCCCCCACGCCCCGCACCGCCTCCGTTCTAAGGACCCCCATGCGAGCCCGCCTCCTCCCCCTCGTCGCCGCCTCAGCCGTCGGCCTGTTGGCCCTCACCGGCTGCGTCGCCAACGCCACCGACTCCGCCGCGGCCGGCATCACCGTCGACAGCAGCGCGGACGCCTGCGACGTGTCGGCCGCCGAGGCGCCCTCCGGCAACCTCAGCTTCACCGTCACCAACTCCGGCGACCAGGTCACCGAGTTCTACCTGCTCGCCGAAGACGGCCTGCGCATCGTCGGCGAGGCCGAGAACATCGGCCCGGGCCTCAGCCGCGACCTGGTCGTGCAGCTCAAGCCCGGTCACTACGTGACCACCTGCAAGCCGGGGATGACCGGCGCGGGAATCGACCAGAGGGCATTCACCGTCACCGACTCCGGCGACGACATCAAAGTGGATGCCGACCTGGACGCCAGCATCGAGGTAGCCAACACCAACTACGCCGCGTACGTGCGCGACCAGGTCGCCCAGCTCCTCACCGGCACCCAGGCCTTCGCCGACGCCTACCTCGCCGGCGACGACGACACCGCCCGCGCCCTGTACGCCCCCACCCGGGCGCACTGGGAGCGCGTGGAGACCGTGGCGGAGTCGTTCGGCGACCTCGACCCGCAGCTGGACCTGCGTGAGGCCGACCTCGAGGAGGGCCAGGACTGGACCGGCTGGCACGCGATCGAGAAGGACCTCTGGCCCGCCGAGGCCGAGGCCGGCTTCGCCGCCTACACGCCTGAGCAGCGCCAGAACCTGGCCGGCCTGCTCGTCGCCGACACCGAAACGCTGAACGAGAAGGTGCAGGACCTGGACTTCACCCTGTCCCAGCAGACCAACGGCGCGATCGGCCTGCTCGACGAGGTCGCCACCGGCAAGGTCACCGGCGAGGAGGAATTCTGGTCGCACACCGACCTGTGGGACTTCCAGGCCAACATCGACGGCGCCAAGGTGCTCTACGCCGGGGTGCGCGACATCCTGCTCGAGGAAGACGCCGACCTGGCCGCCGACCTCGACACAGAGTTCGCCGCGCTTCAGGAGCTGCTCGACGCCCAGCGTGTTGGCGAGGACTTCACCCTGTACACCGACCTCACGCCCGCCGAGATCAAGGCCTTCGCCGACCAGGTGAACGCCCTCGGCGAGCCGCTGAACCAGCTGACCGCTACGCTCGTTCTCTGACATGACCGACTCCACAGGCTCCGATTCACCAGGCTCCGATTCACCCGGCTCCGGCTCCCCCACCGCCGACAGCCCCGACGCACCCCGCGGCCTGTCCAGGCGGGGGCTGTTCGGCCTGGCGGGAGCCGGCGTGGCGGGCCTCGGGTTGGGGATCGCCGGCGACAGGGCCGCGCTGGCCGTCGCGGCGTCCGCCGCGCAGAGCACCGCGGGCACCGTGTACCCGTTCTATCAGGAGCACCAGGCCGGCATCGTCACGCCGGCCCAGGACCGGCTGCATTTTGCCGCGTTCGACGTAGCCGACGGCACCACCCGTGCCGACCTCATCGAGCTGCTGCAGGACTGGAGCGTCGCGGCCGCCGCGATGACCGCGGGCCGTGATGTCGGCGACTACGGTTCCGTCAGCGGACCGTACGACGCCCCGCCGGAGGACACCGGCGAGGCCCACGGTCTACCGCCGGCCGGCCTGACCATCACGTTCGGGTTCGGGCCCACCCTCTTCCAGACAGAGGCCGGCGTCGATCGCTTCGGCCTGGCCGCCCGCCGGCCGGCCGAGCTGGTCGACGTGCCGCACTTCCCCGGCGACATGCTCGAGGAGACCAGAAGCGGCGGCGACCTCTGCATCCAGGCCTGCGCCGACGACCCCCAGGTGGCCGTGCACGCCATCCGCAACCTGTCCCGCATCGCGTTCGGCCGGGCGGCGATCCGCTGGTCCCAACTCGGCTTCGGCCGCACCTCGTCCACGAGCACCAGCCAGGCCACCCCGCGCAACCTCTTCGGGTTCAAGGACGGCACCGCCAACATCAAGGCCGAGGAGCCGGCCGCGGTGACCGAGCACCTCTGGGTGGGGGCCTCAGACGGGCCGGCGTGGCTGGCGGGCGGGTCCTATCTTGTGGCGCGGCGCATCCGGATGACCATCGAGACCTGGGACCGCACCAGCCTGCGCGAGCAGGAGACCGTGATCGGCCGCAATAAGGGCGAGGGTGCGCCGTTATCCGGCGGCACCGAATTCACCGAACCCGATTTCACCCTCGCCGGGCGTGCCGACCAGCCGCTGATCGACACCGCCGCGCATGTGCGGCTGGCGCATCCCACCCAGAACGACGGCATCCGGATGCTGCGCCGCGGCTACAACTTCGTGGACGGCAACGACGCGCTCGGCCGGCTCGACGCCGGATTGTTCTTCATCAGCTTCCAGCGCACCCCCGCCAGCTTCACGGCCGTGCAGCTGAACCTGGCCCGCCACGACGCCCTCAACGAGTACATCCGTCACGTCGGCTCCGCCCTCTTCGCCGTGCCGCCCGGGGCCGCCAAGGGTTCCTACGTGGGCGCGTCCCTCTTCGCCTAGCTCCTCCGCCGGTCGAGCCTGCCCGTTGGTCGAGCCTGTCGACGCCGTGCTGAGCCTGTCGAAGTAGACCTCGCACATCGCGACACCAGGTCTCGACAAGCTCGACCGACGATGGGTCGCGTTCTTACGCCGGAGCGACCGTGTACAGCACGCCGTCGGGGGTGCCTGCGAGGGTGACGATGTAGGTGTCGCTCTTCATGGCCACCACCCCCACGTCGCCCACATTGGCCGAAGCGCTGGTGTCGGGCACGAAGCCGGCGTCCACGAGCTTCTGCTTCGCGTCGGTCAGCGGGTCGGCCGCGCCGGAGGCGACGGTGACGACCCAGCCCTGGTCGCCGTTGGTGGTGTTGCCGGCGCCGAACTTGATCTCCCCGTCGATCACAGGAATCTCCGCGGGCCAGCCGTCGGGCAGCGCCCCGCCCAGGCTCACGTCGCCGTCGGTGGCTCCCTGCACGGCGCCGTTCACGGCATCCTGCACCTGCGCGTCGGAGCAGCCCGCCAGGGCCGGCGCTACGGCCAGCACCGCAGCCAGGGCCAGGCCCATCCGCAGCGGCGACGTCTTCGTCTTCAATCCAGTGGTCATGGGGTCCTCACGTTGCGGGGCCCCCGCGACAAACGGGAGCGACTGACAAAAAACCGCAGGCACCCCGCGCCGGAAAACCGGAACAGGATGCCTGCGGTCAGCTAAAGCTGCGAACTAGTTCGCGTCCTGCTTCTTCAGACGCGACACGTTGCGCTGACGAGCGGATGCGGCGAGCTCCACCTTGCGGATACGAACCACGGCGGGGGTGACCTCGACGCACTCGTCTTCGCGGGCGAATTCCAGGCACTGCTCGAGGGTGAGCTGCTTGGACGGCGTCATCGACTCGAAGGTGTCTGACGTGGACTGACGCATGTTGGTCAGTTTCTTTTCCTTGGTGATGTTGACGTCCATGTCATCGCCGCGCGAGTTCTCGCCGATGACCATGCCCTCGTAGACCTCTTCGGTCGGGTTGACGAAGAACTGCATGCGCTCCTGCAGGGCGATGATGGCGAACGGCGTGACAACACCGGCGCGGTCGGCCACGATCGAGCCGTTGGTGCGGGTGTTGATGGTGCCGGCCCAGGCCTCGTAGCCGTGGAAGATCGCGTTGGCGATACCGGTACCGCGGGTGTCCGTGAGGAACTCCGTGCGGAAGCCGATCAGGCCGCGCGACGGAACGATGAATTCCATGCGGACCCAGCCGGTGCCGTGGTTCGCCATGTTCTCCATGCGACCCTTACGGGCGGCGAGGAGCTGCGTGATCGCGCCGAGGTACTCTTCGGGCGAGTCGATGGTGAGGTGCTCGTACGGCTCGTGGATCTTGCCGTCGACGCGCTTGACGACTACCTGCGGCTTGCCGACGGTGAGCTCGAAGCCCTCACGACGCATCTGCTCGACCAGGATGGCGAGAGCGAGCTCGCCACGGCCCTGGACTTCCCAGGCGTCCGGACGGCCGATGTCGAGAACACGGAGCGAGACGTTACCGACGAGCTCCTTGTCGAGACGATCCTTGACCATGCGGGCGGTGAGCTTGTGGCCCTTGACCTTGCCGATGAGCGGCGAGGTGTTGGTGCCGATGGTCATCGAGATGGCGGGGTCGTCGACCGTGATGGTCGGCAGCGGACGCGGGTCCTCGGGGTCGGCGAGGGTCTCACCGATGGTGATGTCGGCGAAACCGGCTACGGCGACGATGTCACCGGGGCCGGCGCTCTCGGCCGGGTAGCGGTCGAGGGCCTTGGTGATCATGAGCTCGGTCACACGCACGTTGGTGATGGAACCGTCGTGCTTGATCCAAGCGACCGTCTGGCCCTTCTTGATCGTGCCCTGGAAGATGCGCAGCAGCGCGAGGCGACCGAGGAACGGCGAGGAGTCAAGGTTGGTGACCCAGGCCTGCAGCGGGTGCTCGTCGTCGTAGACGGGAGCGGGGATGTGCTCGAGGATCGCTTCGAAGAGCGGCTCGAGGTCATCGTTGTCGGGCAGCGAGCCGTTCTCCGGCTTGGTGAGGCTGGCGGCGCCGGCACGGCCGGACGCGTAAACGACCGGCACGTTCAGGACCAGGTCGAGGTCCAGGTCGGGCACGTCGTCGGCCATGTCGGACGCGAGGCCGAGGAGCAGGTCCTGGCTCTCTTCGACGACCTCATCGATACGGGCGTCGGGACGGTCGGTCTTGTTGACCAGGAGGATCACCGGCAGGTGCGCCTCAAGTGCCTTGCGCAGCACGAAGCGGGTCTGCGGCAGCGGGCCCTCGGAAGCGTCGACGAGGAGCACGACACCGTCGACCATGGACAGGCCGCGCTCGACCTCTCCACCGAAGTCGGCGTGGCCGGGGGTGTCGATGACGTTGATGGTGATGGGGCCATCCTTGGCGTGGATGCCCTTGTACGAGATCGCCGTGTTCTTGGCGAGGATGGTGATGCCCTTTTCGCGCTCGAGCTCGTTCGAGTCCATCGCACGCTCTTCGGTGTGCGAGTGCTCGGCGAACGAGTTCGTCTGCTGCAGCATCGCGTCGACCAGCGTCGTCTTGCCGTGGTCAACGTGGGCAACGATTGCAACATTCCGGAGGTTATTGCGGGTAGCAATCGCCATAAAAATAGATCCTTACGAAGAATGGATGCCGCGTGAAATCGCGTGCGGCGCAGAGTGGATGAGTGGGATCACTATGGACCCAAGGGTCTATCCTACCGTATTCGGCCCGCCTCGCGTCGGGCGGTGCCCAGCACCCCTATATACAGTGCGCTAACAGCCCATGAACCGGTCCCCCAAACCCCGGCCCCGTCTGCACAACGCACCGCCTTCGCTGGTCGAGCTTGTCGAGACCCCGCAAGCCGACGATAGGACCGGGGGTAGCGCCCGAGAGGCAAGGTCGCCAGGTCTCGACGAGCTCGACCAACGAAATGGGAGCGAACCGTAGCAACCCGCGGGCCGACCTGGACAACGCCCCCCTTCCGCTGGTCGAGCCTGTCGAGACCCCGCAAGCCGACGATAGGACCGGGGGTAGCGCCCGAGAGGCAAGGTCGCCAGGTCTCGACGAGCTCGACCAACGAAATGGGAGCGAACCGTAGCAACCCGCGGGCCGACCTGGACAACGCCCCCCTTCCGCTGGTCGAGCCTGTCGAGACCCCGCAAGCCGACGATAGGACCGGGGGTAGCGCCCGAGAGGCAAGGTCGCCAGGTCTCGACGAGCTCGACCAACGAAATGGGAGCGAACCGCAGCAACCCGCGGGCCGACCTGGACAACGCCCCCCTCCGCTGGTCGAGCCTGTCGAGACCCCGCAAGCCGACGATAGGACCGGGGGTAGCGCCCGAGAGGCAAGGTCGCCA
>NZ_PJJP01000021.1 GCF_002929555.1 Cryobacterium sp. N22 | reverse complement strand
GGGGGAGTGGGATTCTCGGTGGGTGTGGGTGTTGGCGTTGGCGTGGGCGTGGGTGTGGGTGTGGGTGTGGGTGTGTCGGTTGGCTGGGGTGGGGCCGTGGTCGTGGCCAGGGTGGACGCGGCGTCCGCGGCCGTCGGTGCGCCGGCCGTGAGAACCGTGGCACCCAGCACGAGCAGACCCGCAATGGCTCCGGTTCGCAGTCGCCGTTCGTGCCGACGGCGTGCGCGCACGACGCGATGCATACCGCGGCCGTGCGACGTCATGGCCATCTATTTTCTCAATCCCGGGCGGTAGAGAGTCGGCCGGTCAACCGGCAATGGCGCCAGTATCCCACCGCCCCCCTGAAAGCCGCAACGCATCGGGCCAAACCGGGCCTGCGGGCGTCCTACCCCCGCAGGCTCAGGGGCATCCGACAATCATGCCAAGATGGATTGCACCGCACCCTTATGCCAGACCACGGCACAAAATGCGCCCAGCCGGAGTCCATAGGAGATGGAGAATCTGATGCCGAAGACTCCCACCGTCTACGACGTCGCGGATCTCGCGGGGGTGTCGATCGCGACCGTATCGCGGGTGTTCCGGAAGCCGCACAAGGTGTCGCAGGCGACCAAGGACCGCGTGGACGCAGCCGTCCTGAATTTGGGCTACGTGCCGAGCGGAAGCGCTCGTAGCCTGGCGGCGCGACGGGCCGGTGCGATCGGGCTGTGCTTCCCCGACTTCGACGGGATCGACGGCGGACCGGCGCCGGTCGTCTATACCGATGGCAGGGTGATCGAACAATTCGACCCGCCCGAGGACGTCGAACCGAGCGGGGACCTCTACCTCAGCGAGGTCATGCTCGGCACGGAGATCGAGGCGTGGCGGCACGGCATGGCCGTGACTATCGCGGTGGCGCGGGGCAACGAGATCTTCGACAACCTTGCCGGTCGTGTCGATGGCATGATCACGCTCTCGCGGACTGTGCCCGAGAGGCTGCTTGCCCACATCGCCCGGAATATCCCGGTCGTGGTCATCGCCGGCACGCGCGCAGGGGATGACTACGACCACATCGGCACCGATAACGTCGCCGGGATGCAAGCGATGACCCAGCACATCGTCGACGCCCACGGAGTCCGCGACCTGGCCTTCGTCGGAGGCCCGGCCGATTCCCCGGACGATCACGACCGCTTCGAGGGGTTCCGAATGGGGCTGCAAGCCGAGGGTATTGAGCCGCCGTCGGAGCCGCTCCTGCGCGGCGACTTCACCCGGAGTCACGGCCGGATGCTCGGTCGTCGTTTGGTCGAGGCGGGTCAGGTCCCGCGGGCGCTCGTGTGCTCGAACGACCAGACCGCCCTGGGAATCCTCGACGCCCTGCTCGCCACAGGGCTGAGGGTGCCCGAGGACGTCATAGTCACCGGCTTCGACGGGATCGACGCCTCGCAAACGTCACGACCGCGGCTCACAACCGTCCGTCAACCCATGCGTGAGCTGGGGCGAGCGGCGGTGGACACCTTACTGCGCAGATTGGGCGACCCCCTGTTGCCACCGCAGACCGGGACTTTGCCGGTCACGGTGCTGCTGCGTGAGAGCTGTGGTTGCCTCGCCTGACCCAGGCAGGGCATCGTCACGTCCATCCCCTCGGCTGTGCGATCGTAAGTTGCGCGAAGGGGATGTATGCGCATACAGTATGAGGACAGCACTACTTGCCGACGTAATCCGCGTGGATGCGTAACGCTCGGCCGAGGTGACAAAGATGACACTAAGGAGAAGACATCCATGATCGATGGCACCCGTCGGACGCGCATGCGCCTGACTTCCGCTCTGGGGCTGGGGCTCGCCGCAGCCCTGGCGCTCAGCGCCTGTGCAGCCCCCGAGTCGGGACCCACGACCGGAACGGATGGATCGAGCTCACTCATGCTCGCCGCCGACAACGGATCGCCGACGTTCGTCAAGAACTTCAACCCGTTCGTGATCGAGAAGCGCACCGCATCGACGATCATCAACGAACCCCTCATGGTCGTGAACGCGCTCGACGGCAAGTCGACGAGCTTTTTGCAGACCGGCTACACGCAGCCCGACGCCAAGACGATCGTCTCGGACATCCGCGAGGGCGTGATCTGGAGCGACGGCGAAGAATTTACTGCTGACGACGTGGTCTTCACGTACAACCTGCTCAAGGAGTTCCCAGCCCTCGACAGCACCGGTGTCTGGTCGCGTGTCGAATCCGTGACCGCGGATGGCCAGAAGGTCACCTTCGCCCTCCAGGCTGAGGACTCCTCCGCCCCGATCACCGTGCTCGCCGTGCCGATCGTGGCCGAGCACCTTTGGGCAGACGTGGCAGACCCGGTCACCTTCACCAACGATGACCCGATCGGAACCGGCCCCTATACGCTCGGCGACTTCAACGCGAATCAGTACAAGCTCGAGAAGAACGCGGACTACTGGCAGGCCGACAAGGTGGCCGCCGATGAACTCGTGCTCCCCGCCGCGAACTCGCAGCTGGACGTCGTCAACAACGGCTATGACTGGGCCTACGCCTTCATGTCGGATGTCGAGAACACCTGGGTCGCCGCAGGCGAGGGCAACGAGTACTGGTTCCCCGCCGCTGGCACGGTCGCCATCGCGCCGAACCTCACCAAGGCTCCCTACAACGACCCGAACTTCCGCGAGGGCATGTCCCTCGCCCTCAAGCGTGACAGCATCGCCGACAACGCCTCCGAAGGCACCGTCGGCGCCGCCGGCCAGCAGGGGCTCCTCCTGCCGACCCAGTCCGAGTGGCTCACCGATGCCATCCCCGACGAGGGCATGGTCACCCAGGACACCGCCGCCGCGGAGGCGGCCTTCGCCAAGGCCGGCTACACCGTCAAGGGCGACAAACTCGTCGACGCGGACGGCGTCCAGGCCAAGATGACGATCACAACGCCGAACGGCTGGACGGACTGGCTGCGCGCAGTCCAGGAGATCCAGAAGCAGTACGTCGCGATCGGCATCGACGTGAAGATCAACCAGCCACAGCCCGCCGCCTACTTCCAGGCGGTTCAGAACGGTGACTTCGACGTCGCGATGACCTCCTTCGGCGGCAACGGCTCGGTGTACCAGGGCTACTACAACCTGCTCAGCTCCGATTTCCTTCAGCCGATCGGAACCTCGGCTCCGTCGAACTACCAGCGGTACTCCAACCCTGAGGTCGACGCGATGCTCACCGAGTTCCGCACGACCGTCGACGCGGACCGTCAGAAGGAGCTCGCCGGAGAACTCCAGGAGGTCATGTACAACGACCTTCCGGTCATCTCCGTCTACTACGCAGGCCTCTGGGGCCTCGTCTCCGACAAGAGCTTCACCGGCTGGCCCGACGCTGACAACCCCTACATGACGCCGACCCCGTACACCTCGGCAGCGCTGGTCGTCCTGACCACCATCACGAAGGTGAAGGGCTGAGGGTTCTCCTTCAGAACCTCTGAGCCATCGAACCGCTAAAGGCTGAGCGAGGTGCTTCTCACACCTCGGGCACCTCGCTCAGCCCCGCCGTGCCCCAATCTCCCAACGAAGGCGAGTAACCCGTGTGGTACCCCCTGCGCAAGCTTGGCTTGCTGCTCCTGACCGCGTGGGCCGCGATCACCCTGAACTTCCTGCTGCCGCGCCTCATGCCCGGCACACCGGCTGACGCGGCCATCGCGAAGCTGGCACAAAACGGCCCTGTGGATCCCGCGACCCGAGCAGCCATCGAGGCTCAACTCGGCGTCCCGACCGGCGACACCTGGTCGCAGTACGTTCAGTACCTCGGCAACGTGGCGCATCTCGACTTCGGGGTCTCGTACACGTTCTTCCCGCAGAGCGTCTCCTCGCTGGTCATGAACGCGCTCCCGTGGACGCTCGTCATGGTCGGTCTGGTGACGATCGTGGCGTTCATCCTCGGAACCCTGCTCGGTGTCCTCGCCGCCTGGAAGCGCGGCACCTGGCTGGACACGCTGCCCACACTGGGCGGAACGTTCACGTCGGCGTTCCCCTACTTCTGGACCGCCCTGCTGCTCGTCTTCTTCCTCGGCTACACGCTCAAGTGGTTCCCGACCTCGGGCGCGTACGGCCTCGAATCGACTCCCAACCTCAGCCTCGCCTTCATCGGCGACGCGATCGGCCACGCCTGGCTGCCCGCCCTGACCATCCTCGTCACCTCCGTCGGCGGCTGGATACTCGGGATGCGCAACAACATGATCAACACCCTCGGCGACGACTACGTGACCTTCGCCGAAGCCAACGGCCTGCGCACCCGCACCGTCGCCGTCAAGTACGCCGCCCGCAACGCCATCCTCCCCAACCTCACGGGCTTCGGCCTGGCGCTGGGCGGTGTGGTCGGCGGGTCGCTGCTGGTCGAGCAGGTCTTCAACTACCCCGGTGTGGGCTACTTGCTCTTCAACGCGGTCACGAACCAGGACTTCCCGCTCATGCAGGCTCTGTTCCTCATGATCACGATCAGCATCCTGCTCGCGAACTTCCTGGTCGACATCTTGTACGGACTATTGGATCCGAGGACCCGCCGATGACTGCTGTAGTGAACCTCCCCGAGCCCACGGGCTCGACGCCGCCCCACCAGACCGCGGGTGGTGCTGACCCCGCCGTCCCCAAGCCGCACGGACCGGCTTCGCCACTGCGGGTGCTCTCGCGCGGCGCCTCCACCATCTGGAGCAACAAGAAGGCCCGCATCGGCGTCGTCCTGCTCCTCGCCTTCGTGGCCCTCGCCATCTTCGCGCCGCTCATCGCGCCCTACGGTGCGAGCGAGAACGGCTTCGGTCGCAACCAATCGCCATCCGGCAGCCACTGGTTCGGCACCACCGCCGCCGGCGAGGACGTGCTCTCGCAAGTGATCTTCGGTGCCCGGATCTCGGTGCTCGTCGGCTTCATCGCCGGGTTCCTTTCCACGCTCATCGCGGTCGTCGTCGGACTGTCCTGGGGCTATATCCGTGGCCCGCTCGCCGAGATCATCAACTTCATCGTCAACCTCGTGCTCGTCATCCCGGGGCTCCCGCTCATGATCGTCATAGCGGCCTACCTGCAGAACGGCGGCATGACCATGATCATCTTCGTCGTCGTGCTCACCGGGTGGGCCTACGGGGCCCGGGTGCTCCGCTCGCAGACGCAGTCCATCCGCGGTCGTGACTTCATCACCGCGGCGCAATTCGCCGGAGACGGCGCCACCCGCATCGTGTTCCACGAGATCCTGCCGAACATGACGTCGCTCATCACCGGAAGCTTCTTCGGTGCCGCGACGTCGGCGATCCTCGCGGAGTCGGGCCTGTCGTTCCTCGGCATCGGCGACACGACGACCGTGAGCTGGGGATCCATGCTCTTCTGGGCGTCGAATTCAAATGCGCTGCTCACCGGCCAGTGGGTGCTGCTGTTCGCACCCGGCCTGTGCATCGCACTGATTGCCACGTCGCTCACTCTTATCAACTTCGGGGTGGACGGCCTGTCCAACCCCCGCCTTCGGGAAGGAACCGGACGATGAGCCTGCTCGAGGCCAACAACCTGTCGGTCATCTACGAACCGCGCGGCGCGGAGCCGACCTACGCGGTCAAGAACGCTTCTTTCTCCCTGGAACGAGGCGAGTTCGTCGGCCTGGTGGGGGAGTCGGGCTCCGGAAAGTCGACCCTCGGCTTCGCGGTCACCCGCCTCGCCAAGGCGCCGGCCCGCATCTCGCAGGGCACGATCCTTTTCGACGGCCGCGATATCGCGAGCATGGATGAGGAGGAGCTGCGCAAGCAGCGCCAGGGCGGTTTCGCGATGGTGCTGCAGTCCGGCATGAACGCGCTCAACCCGGTGCGCTCGATTCGCAAACACTTCGGCGACATCTTCGCGGCGCACGACCACGTGCCCAAGAGCAAGCGGCTCGCGCGAGCCTACGAGCTCGTCGAGAAGGTCGAGCTGCCCCGCGATGTGCTCGACCGCTTCCCCGGTGAGCTCTCCGGCGGCATGAGGCAACGCGTCTCGATCGCCCTCGCGCTGTCGCTCGAGCCGCAGCTCATGGTCTTCGACGAGCCGACCACAGCTCTGGACGTTCTCGTGCAGCACGCCGTCATGGGCACCATCCGGGAGCTGCAGAAGTCGGAGAACTTCACGGCGCTGCTGATCAGTCACGACCTCGGCGTCGTACTCGAGTCGACGTCACGGGTCATGGTCATGAGCGAGGGCGTCATCGTGGAGGACGGCACGTCGGAGCAGATCCTGCACGACCCGCAGCACGAGTACACGCAGATGTTGCTCGGCCACTACGCCGACCCCCGCGCGGAGGTCGTCGAGGTGCCGGGACTCCTCGTGCGCGGCTCGACGATCTCTCTCACCGGGCACGACACCGTCCTCGGCGTCGTGTCCCCAGCCGACGGCGATCCCGTGACGGCAGCGCCCTCCGCGCCTGCCACGCCCGTCCGGCGCCGGGCGGGGCGGCCCGACGCGGCGGCCATCGTGGTCGACGACGTCAGCAAGGTCTATCCTCGGCCGCGCCGCGGCAGCGACCCGGTCACCGCCGTCGACCACGTCTCCTTCACCCTCGAACCGGGCCAGTCCATGGCCCTGGTCGGAGCGAGTGGGTCGGGCAAGTCCACTCTCGCCAAGCTGATCACCGGCGTGGAACGTCCCACATCGGGCACGATCCACTTCGGCGAGGCCCGGGTCGACCGGCTCCGGCGCACAGGGCTCCGGGATCTCCGCCGGGAGGTGCAGATGGTCTTCCAGGACCCGTACTCCGCGCTCAACCCGCTGCACACTGTCGAGTACGCGCTCATGCGCCCCGTCCTCAACTACACCGATCTGCGCGGCGCCGCAGCCCGCACCCGCGTGCTCGAGCTCCTGGACACCGTGGGGCTGACGCCCGTGGAGCAGTTCGCGGCGAAGCTCCCGCACCAGCTGTCCGGCGGGCAACGTCAGCGGGTCGTCATTGCCCGCGCACTCGCCTGCGACCCGCAGGTGATCATCGCGGACGAACCCGTCTCGATGCTCGACGTGTCGTTGCGCGCCGGCGTACTCGCGCTGCTCGACGGTCTGCGGGTCACGTTCGGCGTCTCGATGCTCTACATCACCCACGACCTGCTCTCCGCCCGGCTGGTGACCGACCAGATCATGGTTCTCAACCAGGGCCGGGTCGTGGAGTCCGGGCAGACCGCCCAGGTGCTCCGGTTCCCCCAGGACCCCTACACGATGCAGCTGCTCGAGGCGATCCCGCAGCCGCAGCGCGCGGGAGCCGGGCGATGACCGACGCCGGAGTATCTGAGACGCGCGACCGCTGAATTGCACGTCTGAACCACACCGTTAGCGCCATCCTGCGGGGCCCCTGCACGCCCCCGCACCACTTGCAGCTGCCTGCATTGAGGAATACCCGTGACCACGCACACCGCCCACCCGTCCACTGCCGATCCTGCCGCAGCAGCCTCGGTCCTGCCAGGCGACCGTAGCCCCATGAGTGTCGCGCCGACGGCGGCGTTGCTTGAGGCGGGGACCACCCGCATCGAGCTGTCGGCCGCAGGTGACGTGCGTGCCATCACGTATGGGGAGTCGATGCTGGTGAACCAGTATGTGCCGAGCGAGCATGACGCCATGGTCGGCGGCGTGTTCTTGCGCCGCCACGGCCTGGACGCCTCGGGTGCTCGCATTGTCGAGGGGGTGCCGCTCGTCGGTGGACGCTCGGCCGGTGACTTCGCTGAGGCGCCGGGCTGCGTGCGCTGGTCGGGTCAGGCCCTCGGGGCCGGCTACGTGGTGACTCTCACTCTCGACCCGCAGGGTGACGTCTGGGTGTGGCGGGTGGACCTCGCGGCCGCTGAGCCCGGCGCGGCGGACGCCATCTACGACGTCATCTTCGCCCAGGACCTTGCCCTCGTGCCGTTCTCGACGGCCGTCAACAACGAGCCCTACGTGAGCCAGTACGTCGTGCACCACGTGCTCGACGACGCCCGCGCCGGAACCGTCGTCGCGAGCCGGCAGACCATGGCGACTGCGCCCGTGCTGCCTCTGGCGGTGACCGCTATCGTCGAAGGAGCTCGCGCCTACCTCACCGACGGATTCTCTTTCTATGGGCTCGACGCGAAGATCGATGGCCGCGCTCACAGCCTGGGCGTGCCCGACTGGGACTCGCTCATCTATCAGTACGAGTTCGCCTTACCGGTGCTGCTCGGCCCCGAGTTCGATCTCACCGCTCCGCGCACCGTGCACGCGGTGACAGCCGTGGTCGCGGATTACCGCGGAGAGCTCGCTGACGCCCTCGACGAGGTGCCTGGGCTGTTCGATCGCGCGCTCGCGCTCGCCCTCAGCAGCGCGCCCTCGGCACCGCACGACGGCGTGCGCTCCGCCACAGCGAATACCGCTCCCGCTGCCGAGCCCCACGCGTCGTCCCGCTCCCTGTTGGTATCGGCCCCGCTATTGGCCGGCCTCGACCTCTCCGACGCGGAGCTCACCGAGCTCGGGACCGTGGCGGCGGACTCCGACGCGTCGTCCCGGGTCCTCCAGCCCGAGCGCGACGATGCCGGCCGTCTGATGTCCTTCTTCACGCCCGAGGCCACCCACGTCGTCAGCCGCGCGAAGGAGCTCGCGGTCGAGCGACCCCACGGGCACGTCCTCAAGGCCGGCACCGACGTCATCCCGAACGACAACATCCTCTCTGCGACGGCCTACGCCTACGGGGTCTTCGCCTCGCACGTCGTCGTCGGGAACACGACCGCCAACCGTTTCGTCTCCGTCCAACGCAACCACCTCAACCTGCTGCGTTCCTCAGGGGTGCGGGCGCTCGTTCGAGTCGGTGACCGGTGGCAGCTGCTCGGAGTGCCCTCCGCCCTCGTCCTCGACCTCGGCGGGGTCCGTTGGATCTACGCGACCGAGCACGGTCGCATTGACGTGCGCACCACGGCAAGCCATGACGCCCGCGCCATCGAGATCTGCATCGACTCCGAGCAGCCGATCGACATCATCCTCACCGTGGATGTCGAGCTCGGCGAGCAGTCGTGGACCGCAAGCCGGGCCCTCAACGGGCGCGCGCTCGTTTACGCTGCGGACGCCGGGACCGACGTCGCCGAGCACTGCCCTGATCTCGTCTACGTACTCGCCAGTGAGGCCGGGCGCCTCGGTGACGACGCGGCGCTCTTCCCCGACGGCCGCTCCCATGGCACGAACCTGACGGCTGTCGCTTTCGACGCGACGACCTCGGCATCGCTCGTGCTCTCCGGTGACCTCGACGGCGCTGCGGACGCCCTCGCCCACGCCGAGGCCGTGCTCAACAACCCACTTGACGTCGCCGCCGAGCTCGCAGCGCACCGCGGTTACATCGCCGACTACACGCGCAACCTGCGGGTCGAGGGCGACGGCCGCCTCGCCGAGATCAACCTCCTGCTGCCGTGGTTCACGCAGAACGCGCTGGTCCACTTCCTCGTCCCGCACGGTCTCGAGCAATACTCTGGCGCGGCCTGGGGCACCCGTGACGTCTGCCAGGGACCGCTCGAGCTCAACCTCGCCTTCGGCCACTTCGACGCGGCGGGCGAGATCGTCCGCCGGGTGTTCGCCCAGCAGTCCCCGGACGGGACCCTGCCGCAATGGTTCATGTTCGACGCCTACCGCGAGCGGTATTCCGACGAGGCCCACGGCGACGTCGTCGTCTGGCCCCTTATGGCGCTGGGGGAGTACCTCGCGGCGACCGGCGACACGACGATCCTCGACCTCGAGGTGCCGTACTGGGACGGCGAGCTGCGCCGCCCGGGCACCGCGGCCGCGCCCCTCGCCGACCATGTGCGCGCCTCCCTGAACTACATCCGCAGCCACCGCGCCCCCGGAACCGAACTGCTCTCGTACGGTGAGGGCGACTGGGATGACACCCTCCAGCCCGCACAGGCCTCAATGAGCAGTGAGATGGCCTCCGCCTGGACCGTCGCCCTTCTGTTTCAGGCGGTCAGCACCCTCGGCGGCCAGCTTCGGGGGACCGCGCACGACTCGCTCGCCACCGACCTCATGTCCGAGGCGTCGACGATAGCGGCTGAATTCGCTGAGCGTCTCATCATCGACGATGTGCTCGCCGGCTACGTTGTCTTCACCCCCGAGGGCCCGCGGCCCGTGCTGCACCCGAACGACGACCGGACGGGGCTTTCCTACCGGCTCATCCCGATGACCCGGTCGATCATCGCCGGGCTGTTCACCCCCGCGCAAGTCTTGCGCCACGAGAGCCTCGTCGAGGAGCACCTGCACTTCCCCGACGGCGTCCGCCTCATGGACCGGCCCGCGCCCTTCCACGAAGGTCAGACGCGCTTCTTCCGTCGTGGTGAGCAAGCGGCGAACTTCGGCCGCGAAGTCGGGCTCATGTACACCCACGCCCACATCCGCTACACGCAGGCCCTCGCGACGCTGGGCCGTGAGCGGCTCGTCACCGAGCTGCTGAGAATCAGCCCAGTCGGCCAGTTCGCGCGACTGAGCACGAGCATGCCGCGCCAGCGAAACTGCTACTACTCCTCCTCCGACGCGGCCTTCACCGACCGCTATGACGCCGCCGCGAATTTCGACCGGTTGCGAGAGGGAACGGTCGCGGTCAAGGGTGGATGGCGCGTCTACTCCAGCGGCCCCGGTATCTACCTTCGCCAGCTGGTGCAGGGAGCGCTCGGTCTCATCGAGCGAGCCGGAGCGGTGGTCATAGACCCGGTCCTCGCTCTCGAGGACGACGGCCTCACCATCACCATGGATCTTGCAGGCGAGCCTCGCACGGTACGCTTCCACGTCGAGCCCGGCAGCGGGGACGTCCACGTGATGGCCGACGGCGCGCCCCTCACCGGGGTCAAGACGACTGAGCATTACCGCCAGGGTGGCCTGTCCGTCTCGTTCGCGGACCTCGTCGGAACCTCGGTCCTCGACGTTCACGTCGGCGTCGACCGCAGCACCCTTGAGGCCTGACCATGGAGGAACATCAGATGAAATCGCCGGCGGAGCGCCCCACCCCATCGCTCTCGGCGGGCGAACAGGAATTGGCGCAGGCCTCCACGGGCCTGGTTGACACCGACACCTTTATCGACCCTGAACTCGTCGCCCTGTGCAGGGAGTCCGCAGCTGATGGGACGGTCCTGCTCCGCAACGACGGGACCCTCCCTCTGCGCGGGGGGTCGCGCATTGCGCTCTTCGGGCGGGTCCAGATCGACTACTTCTCGGTCGGGTACGGGTCGGGCGGCGACGTCAACACGCCGTACTCCTGGAACCTTCTGGACGCCCTGCGCGACGGCGGTCAGGTCATCGTCGACGCAGAGCTCGCCGCGACCTACACACGCTGGTGTGAGGAGAACCCACCCGACGATGGCACCTGGGGGAATTGGCCGCGCTACTTCGAGGAGATGCCCCTCGAAGACGAGGCCGTTCGAGCCGCCGCAACCCGGGCGGACGTCGCCGTCATCGTCTTGGGACGTGCCGCGGGGGAGGCGCGAGAGAACACCCTGACCCAGGGCAGCTATTACCTCACGGACGCGGAGAAGAGCCTGCTGGACGCGGTCACCTCAGCCTTCACAAACACGGTCGTCGTGCTCGATTGCGGGAACGTCATCGATCTCGCGTGGCTGGACCAGTACGGCGAGGCGATCTCCTCGGTGCTCTACGCCTGGCAGGGCGGCATGGAGGGCGCGCGGGCTATCGCGGACGTCCTGACCGGGGTGCAGGTGCCCGGAGGGCGACTCACCGACACCATCGCACGTCACTACGCCGACTACCCGAGCGCACCGAACTTCGGCGGGCTCGAGCACAACGACTACGCGGAGGACATTTACGTCGGCTACCGGTACTTCGAAACCTTCGCGCCCGACGCCGTCCTCTTTCCCTTCGGGTTCGGCCTCGGGTACTCGAGACTCGATGTGGTGGCCACGGCCCAGGTCAACGACGAGGAGGTCACCGTCACCGCGCTCGTGAGCAACGCCGGGACGGAGCATCCGGGCGCTGAGGTCGTCCAGGTGTACGTCCAAGCGCCGGACGGCGAGCTCGGCAAGCCTGCCCGGACGCTGGCGTCCTTCGCGAAGTCGCGACGGCTGGCCCCGGGCGAGAGCGAGTCGTTGCACCTGGCTTTCCCGATCGCCTCTCTGGCCTCTTACGACGATTCCGGGGTGACCGGCCATAGGTCCGCCTACGTCCTCGAGGCCGGTACATACACGGTATTCGCCGGCACCGACGTGCGCGCGGCGACCCCGATCGCCTCGTTCACGCTCAGCGAGCTGCGCGTCGTCGAACAGCTGACCGAGGCGTGCGCACCCGCCGCCGCCCACCCCTTCCAACGGATGATTCTCGACCGCGACGACGCCGGTCGCGCCGTCGTCGGGTGGCAGGATGTCCCCACGCGTGAGGTCTCGCGCCGCGAACGGCTCCTGGCACGCACGGTTCCGATGCTGGAGCAGACCGGAAGCCAGGACATCACCCTCGCCGATGTCGCTGAAGGGGCAGCGACCCTCGACGAGTTTGTGGCCCAGCTATCCCACGAGGACCTGGAAGCGCTCACCCGAGGTGACGTAGTCATGGACAGCCCGCTCGGGACGCCCGGGAACGCTGGCGTGTTCGGCGGCATCACCGCGTCGCTGCGCGCCAAGGGCGTGCCTCCCATTACGACGACGGACGGCCCCTCCGGCATTCGGCTGTCGGCCTACGCTGCGCTCCTGCCCTGCGGAGCGGCACTCGCCTCAACCTGGAACACCCCGCTCGTGCGTCGACTCGCGGCGAGCCACGGCGCGGAGATGGTCCGCAAGGGCACGCACGTGCTACTCAGCCCGGGAATGAACATTCACCGTGACCCCCTGTGCGGGCGCAACTTCGAGTACTTCTCCGAGGATCCGCTGGTCACCGGCCTTTTCGCGGCCGCAGTCGTGGCCGGCATCCAGGAAGCGGGCGTAGCGGCCTGCCCCAAACACTTTGCGTGCAACAACCAGGAAACCAACCGGAACCTCAACGACTCAAGGGTCTCGGAACGGGCACTGCGGGAGATCTACCTGCGCGGGTTTCAGATCTGCCTCGCCCAGGCGCGCCCGCACACCCTCATGACGTCGTACAACAAAATCAACGGCGCATGGTCGCACTACAACGACGAGTTGTGCACGACGATCCTTCGGGAGGAGTGGGGATTTGAGGGAACGGTGATCACCGACTGGTGGATGCAGCGCGCCGTCGACCCGGATTTCCCGGCTTTGGCTGACGACGCTTACCGGATCCGCGCGCAGGTAGACGTCTTTATGCCCGGCGGATGGTTCGACCACGTCACCGGCGACTTCGACACCTCTGCGGCATCGTCTCTGCTGGATTCCCTCGCCCGCCCAGACGGCATCACACTCGGTGAGGTCCAGCGCACCGCCCGAACCGTCCTCGAACTCGTCCTGGCGCTGCCCGTGCTGAGCGAGGAGATCATCAGGAACTCGGGGGCGGGGAGCCAGCCATAGGAACGTCAGTCCGCGTCGAGGTGCTCGTGCAGGAAGGCCGACACATGACCGCGCATCGCCTCATCGAGGATGCCGATGGAGTGCAGGCTGCCCGGCACGGTGACGAGCTGGTTGACGATGCCGAGGTCGTCGAGGTCCGCGGCGAAGCCGGTGGACTGGCTCAGCGGAATGAACTCCTCGGTGGACGAACCGACGAAAACGGGCGGATCGGTGCGATCCAGCGACCTGACGGCTGACGCCTCCCGGGCCGCCCGGCAGTCCAGCAACGATTCGCAGTCCAGGTAGTCGAGCACGATGCGCTCGAGCCCGGATGACCCGCCGGCCACGACGATGCCGTCGTAGCTCAGGTCGACGGGACCGGAGAGTTCGGCAACCGCCGCGACCCGGCTGCCGTCGGTGAGGGATCCGCTGCCGCGGGCACCGAGCAGGCTGGCCAGGTTTCCGCCCGCAGAGCCGCCGAAGGCTCCGATCCGGTCGGGGTCGATGCCGTAGTGCCCGGCATTGGCGCGCATCCATTCGACGGCGCGGCCCAGGTCTTCGATGGCAGCCGGAAAACTCACCGCCGGCACAAGCCGGTAGTTCACCGAGTACGCCACAAATCCCTCGGAGGCGAGCCATTCGCAGACGTTCCGCCAGTCGCTGTTGCCCTTGTCGCCACGGGCCCAGCTGCCGCCGTGGATGGACAGCACGGCCGGGCGCGGGGTGGCTTCTGCGGGGGTCGGGCTGGCCGAGCCTGCATCCGTGGCGTCAGTGGTGGCCGGATCCGCGGATGCGCCGTCGGCGTCGGCTGTGGACCCGGCCTCCTCCGGCGGCGAGCAGACGTCGAGGGTGAGCTGGGTGCCGTCCGGTTGCGTGGCGTAGACGACGTCTTCGTCGATCACCGCGTCCCCGGGCGCCGTGAAGGTGCGGATGCCCACAATTGCCGTGGTGTCGACCTCGCTCGCGGTTCCGCCGGCCTGGGCGGGCGCCACCGGGCGCAGGTTCCAATGCAGGCCGCCGAGCACAGCGGTGGCCACTACGGCCATGCCGCTGGCATACGCCACGAAGAGAACGAGAAAGCGTCGGGAGCCTAGTCCGATGATGCGGCGACCGGTGCTCACGGATGCTCCTGAATGTGCTGGGTACGGGTGCTTTCGAGAATAGAACGGTCGGGCCCCGCCGGCCAATCGGCGGGTGCCCGAAGGCAGGCCGGGCGCGTCGTGTACAGCGGCCCGGCTCCGTCGGCAGCGTCAGCGCGGCGTCAGGCCTTGGCCGGAACGTCGCGGGTGATCCCCGGGCTGAGGGCGGCGAGCATCCGGGTGACGTCGAGGGTTGCCGCGCTGGCCGCGACGATGGCGTCGGCGCCCAGCTCACGGTGCTCATGGATCGCCTGGGTCATGGCGGCGGCGGCGTCCTCGGCCGCCTGCAGGGAGGCGAGGCTCGGTTCCCCGGTGTCCCATTCCTTGACCAGGTCGGCCGTCGCCCGCACCGCAGCGCTCAGCGTCGGTCGCAGCACGGCCGGCAGCTCGACGGGCACCGGCGTACCCCAGGCCGCCCCGGCGAGCACGTCGGTGAGGTCGCGCACATAGAACGTCGCGTTCTCCAGCGCCGCCAGGTCGTCGTAGTCGGTGCTGAGATCATGCGGTTGCATGCGGGCCCGCGGGTTGATCCGGCGGCTCTCGTCGGCCTCCGCCAACGCGCGACGCACGGCGGTGCTGGTGCTCGCCAACGTGGCGCCCTGCTGTGACCATTCGGCCTCTTCGGGCGGCCAGCTCGCGTCGAGCGCGTCGGCAACCGAACTCAGGTGCACCCCGAGCGCAGCCCGCAACCTGGACAGCTCCTTCACCGCGGCGCTCACCCGCAGCGGCGGTGCGACTAGGAGGTTGACCGCGAGCCCCACCACGATGCCCAGGCTCATCTGCGAGACGTAACCGATGGAATAGCCGTCGGCGTTCGGCCCGCCCACGATCAGCACGAACAGGCCAGCGATCGGCACGTAGTCCCGTCCGGCGCCCAGCTGGCGGATGCCGCCGAACAGCATTCCGATCCCCACGACGAGCGACACCGTCAGCACGCTGGGCTCACTGAAGATGATCACCGCGGCAGCCAGGGCTATGCCGATCACCAGCCCGGCGAGGGTCTGCAGGGCGTTCTTGATCGACCCCATCAGGGTCGGAAAACTGGCAACGATCACCCCGAGCGGCGCGTAATAGGGGTAGTCGTTGGCGACACCGGGCATCAGTGGGGCGAGTTTCCAGGCGATCGCGACCGCCACGGCCGTCTTCGCCGCCTGCAGGAGGCGGGGGTGGGCGATAGCGCTCTTCACCAGACCGCCGGTGGCACGCGGGGAGAGATCGGGGGTGCGCATCGAACGATTCTCCACGATCCCCGGCCTCCTGCCCAATCCGCCGGGGCCCCTCGTGCCCGGAGGTTTCGGCGCCATCGGCATAGAATCACGGCATCATCTGGGCTTGGCCCACCGGGAGAGCCCAGAAAAGGAGGCGTCGTGAAAATTGCCATAGCGGGTGGAACCGGCACCGTCGGGCGTCACATCACCGAGTTGCTCACCGGACACGGTCACGAACCAGTGGTCATCGCCAGGTCGACCGGCTTCGACGTGCTCACCGGAGCGGGCCTCTCGTCGGCACTTGAGGGCGTCGACGGACTCATCGACGTCCTCAATACCTCCACGCTGTCCGCTAAGGCGTCCACCCGATTCTTCGGTACCACCACGGCCGCCCTGCTTAAGGCCGAGGCCGCCGCCGGGGTGCGGCACCACGTCGCCCTGTCGATCGTGAACGCCCATGCCGTCTCCGCCGGGTACTACGCGGGCAAAGACGGTCAGGAGGAGGCGGTGAAACGCGGCGCGGTGCCGTGGACCATACTCAGGGCCACGCAGTTCCACGAGTTCGCGGCCCAGACCCTCGGGCGAAGCACGCGGGGTGTAGTCACCATGGTGCCCGTCATGCGAACCCAGCCCGTTGCTGCCCGGGAGGTTGCCCAGAGGCTCGTGGAGCTTGCGGTGGGCACACCGCGTGGGCACGTTCCCGACCTCGGCGGCCCGCGAGAGGAACGCCTCGTCGACATGGTGCGCGCCTACGCCAGGGCCACGCGCACCCGTACCCGCATCGTGCAATTCAAGCTGCCGGGCCGGATGGGCACGGCGATGCGTGACGGCACCCTGTTGCCGGCCCGCAATGCCGAGCGCGGCATCCAGCCATTCACTCAGTGGCTCGACGGCATCGCTCACGGAACTCCGGCCGGCTGAATGCGCGTCGGTCAAAGCCATCCGTGACATTTGGGACTCGATAAGGTAACGTAGACAAGTCGGCTCTTGACACCGCGCTGGTTTATTGTGTGCGCGGATGGGTTTGTAAGTCAGGATGGGCCGGTTTCCCAGTAATCCGCTGGTGAAAAATCACTGTATGTGAACGGCCCCGGCCATAGACTGCCCGGGTTCTCAGGTTGCGTCGCCGTGCGACGCACTACTGCCATGTACTCAACACAACCCAGAAATACTTCTATGCCTTCTAGCAAGAAGCCGGCCGTCGGCCGCGCAGCCAAGAACTTCGACCCCAGCCACTCCAAGGGCGGCCCCAAGGGCGCACCCAAGGGTGGCAGCAAGAGCCCCGGACACCGCGGCTACCGCGCAGACGAGGGCGCTCCCAAGAAGCAGCGCTGGAACGCCGACGAGCGCGCAGCGCGCTCGGGTGAGCGCTCCTCCTCCGACCGTCCCGCCTACGGTGACCGTCCCGCCTACGGTGCCCGCACCGAGCGTCCGGCCTCCAACGACCGTGCCCCGCGCACCGACCGTCCCTCCTACAACAACGACCGTCCCGCTCGCGGCGACCGTCCCTCGTACAACAACGACCGTCCCGCTCGCGGCGACCGTCCGTCCTACGGTGACCGTGCCCCGCGCACCGATCGCCCGTCGTACAACAACGACCGTCCGTCCTACGGCGACCGTGCCCCGCGCACCGATCGTCCGTCGTACAACAACGACCGTCCGGCTCGCACCGAGCGTCCGTCGTATGGTGACCGTGCCCCGCGCACCGACCGTCCGTCCCACAACAACGACCGTCCGGCTCGCACCGAGCGTCCGTCGTACGGCGACCGTGCCCCGCGCACCGATCGTCCCGCCTACAACGACCGGGGCAGCGACCGTCCGGCTCGCACCGAGCGTCCGTCGTACAACAGCGACCGTCCCGCCCGCACCGAGCGTCCGTCGTACAACAACGACCGCCCGGCCCGTGGCGAGCGTCCCGCGTACAGCAACGACCGCGCGGCCCGCAACGACCGTTCCAACGACGGCGGCCACTCCAGCAACTTCTACCCCGACCGCGACTCCAAGCCCAAGTTCGCCGCCGGCGACGACGTGGTGCTCGAGCGCCTCGAGGCCATCGCCACGACCGCAGAAGACGTTGTCGGTGTGACCTTCGGTGACCTCGGCCTCGGTGGCAACATCGTGCGCGAGCTCGCCCTGCTCGGCGCGCCGTCCCCGTTCCCGATCCAGGCTGCGACCATCCCCGATGTCCTCGCCGGCCGCGACGTGCTCGGCCGCGGCAAGACCGGTTCGGGCAAGACCATCGCCTTCGCCGCTCCCATGATCGAGAAGCTCATGGAGAACAACGGCGCCAAGGACCGCAAGATGGCCCGCAAGCCCCGCGCGCTGATCCTGGCCCCCACCCGTGAGCTGGCCCTGCAGATCGACCGCACCGTGCAGCCCATCGCCCGCAGCGTCGGCCTCTTCACCACCCAGATCTACGGCGGCGTCCCGCAGTACCGCCAGGTCAGCGCCCTCCAGCGCGGCGTGGACATCATCATCGGCACCGCCGGCCGCATCGAAGACCTTATCGAGCAGGGTCGTCTCGACCTGTCCGAGGTTGTCATCACGGTCCTCGACGAGGCCGACTACATGTGCGACCTGGGCTTCCTCGAGCCGGTTCAGCGCATCCTGCGCGGCACCAAGAAGGGCGGCCAGCGTCTGCTGTTCTCGGCCACCCTCGACAAGGGTGTTGCCTCGCTGGTCAAGGAATTCCTGACCAACCCGGCCGTGCACGAGGTCGCCGGTGAAGACCAGGCCTCCAGCACGATCGACCACAAGGTCCTCCTCATCGAGCACCGCGACAAGGCTGCCATCATCGGCCAGCTCGTCGACCGCCAGGGCAAGACGCTCATCTTCAGCCGCACCCGCGCCTACGCCGAGCAGCTCTCCGACGCTCTCGAAGACGCCGGCGTCAAGGCCACCAGCCTGCACGGCGACCTCAACCAGGCCCGCCGTACCCGCAACCTGCAGATGCTCACCAGCGGTCGTGTCAACGTTCTCGTCGCCACGGATGTCGCCGCCCGCGGCATCCACGTCGACGACATCGACCTGGTCATCCAGGCCGACATGCCCGACGAGTACAAGACCTACCTGCACCGCGCCGGCCGCACCGGCCGCGCAGGCAAGTCCGGCACCGTCGTCACGCTGATCCCCAAGCAGCGTCGTCGTCGTATGGAAGACCTCCTCGACCGGGCCGAGATCGACTCCAGCTTCACCACGGCCACGCCGGGTGACGCGTCGATCACCGCTCTGGCGAACCTGTAACACCAGCGCACAACCGGCAGGGCATCCGCTTCGGCGGGTGCCCTGCCGGCGGTTAACCGGCCGGAGAATCCGCCGAGCACCGACCGCGATGCGGTACGGTTTTCTCGTTCGCGTGCTCCCTCACAATTCGGGTTTGTGACAGCGCGCGCGAGCACAGGATGTCTGTGGGGCATCCGCGCGGTGCTCCACAGATATCCGCCCGGCCGTTCAGGCGCGGGTGCGCGGCTCAGCGGATGCTGTCGACGGCCTCGAGCACCCGGTCGGAGAAGTCAGCCGACAGCGGAGCCGACCCGGCGCTCTCGGCGGCGGCGGACTGGCCTTCCGGGCTGGCCACGTAGGCCAGGTACGCCGCGACGAGCTCGGCCTGGTCGGCGTCGGGGTATTCCTCGCACGCGATCAGATAGCTCACGAGCACCAGCGGGTACACGCCGGAGGCCGTGGAGGTGCGGTCGACATCCACCACCAGGTCATTGGGGTTGTCCCTGGGCACCAACGGTGACGCGTCGATGATGGCCGCAGCAGCCTCGGTGGAGTAGTCGACGAACTCGTCGCCCACCTGCAACGCCGCCACGGATAGGTCGCCGACCCGCGACGCATCCGCGTAGCCGATGGTGTTGTTGCCGTTGGCGACGGCGCTCACGACGCCGGAGTTGCCCTGGGCGCCCTCACCGGGATACGGGAACGCGTCGGCGGGCTCGGTCGTCCAGATCTCGGGCACGTTCTGGTACAGGTAGTCGGCGAAGTTCTTCGTCGTGCCCGAATCGTCCGAGCGGTGCACGGCGGAGATCTGTTCGTCCGGCAGGCTGGCGTCGGGGTTCAGGGCGACGAGGGCGGGGTCGTTCCACCGCGTGATCTCACCAGAGAAGATGTTCGCGATCGCGGCCGGATCCAGGCGCAGGTCGTCCACGCCGTCGACGTTGTAGACCAGAACCAACGGCGACACGTAGACGGGCAGGTCGATCGCGGCGGACCCCGGCGCGCAGGCCGCGAACTCGCCGGCCAGCTCCTCATCGCTGAGGGCGGAGTCGGAGCCGGCGAAGTCGACGCCGCCGCCGATGAACTGCTCCCGGCCCGCTCCCGAGCCCGTCGGGTCGTAATTGATCGTCACGCTGGCGTTCGCCCGTTGGAACTGCGACACCCAGACGTCCTCGGCCGAGGCCTGCGCGCTCGACCCGGCGCCGTCCAGCGTGCCGGCCAGGGAGCTCGTCTCGTCGCCGGACTCGTTGGCGGCGCACCCCGATAGGAGCAGGGCGGCGACCGCGACTGACGTGCCAAGGGTCATAACCGGGTGCCTGTTTGTTGCCATCACGGTTCCCATTCTGCCCGACCGGCGCTGCCTGTTCTCCGAGAGGCTCCTGAACGGCGCCGTCCTGATAGATTCGAGACACCGTGACAGAGGGAGAATCATGACCACACGCTGGGCGCGCTTCGCCCGTGGGTGGATCGTCGCGGCCGTCTCCACGTTTGTCGCCGCACTGTCGCACACCGTGGGAGGCGGCGCCGTGCCCGGCCTGTTGGCCGTGGTCGTGTCCCTGGCCTTCGCGGGAATCGTCTCCATCGCCCTGTCCGGTCGCACCCTGTCCACCTGGCGCCTGAGCGCGGCGGTGCTGGTGAGTCAGCTGATCTTCCACGGGCTGTTCTCCTTCGGCAGCGCGGGCGGCGCCCTGGTGACCACGGATGCGGCAACCGCCCACGCGAACCACGCGGGCGGCATCTCCGTGTCGGCTATGCCGGCCGGAACCATGTCCGGCACGGACCACGGGCTGATGATGCCCTTCGCCCACGTCCTCGCCGCCGTCGTGACCGTCGTGGCGCTACGCTTCGGCGAGCGGGCGTTCTGGGGCCTGTTCAGCACCGCGACGGTGGCCCTGAAGGCGCTCGTGCGGGTCCTGGTGCTCACCCCGATCCCGAACATCCCCCACGCCATCTCGGCGTCCTCGGCCGCTCGGCCACCCCGCGACCTCCTCGTCCTGCTGAGCCCGATGCGGCATCGCGGGCCGCCGGTGCACCTGTTCGCCTGAGCTTCGCGCTCGGCCACCCGCAGTCTCCGCACCTCTTAACTCTGCCGACCCATCAGTCGGCCGCCACCGTCGAATCCGTGCCGAACCCCGCCGTTCCTGACTGCGGCGTACCGCGGCCACGATTCGACCTGTCGCGTGTCGACCGGCCACAATTTCAAGGACCCCTCATGAAGCTCTCCACGCCCGTCTTCGCCGCCACCGCCCTTCTCGGTGCCGGCCTGCTCGCCCTGTCCGCTCCGCTGGCCGCAAGCGCCCACGTCGAGGTCGAACCGTCGTCGACCGCCGCCGGCTCCTACAGCCTGCTCACCTTCTCGCTCGGCCACGGCTGCGACGGGTCGGCCACCACCGGCATCACCATCGACGTCCCCGAGTCCATCACCAGCGTCACACCCACCGTCAACCCGGGCTGGGACGTCACCCCGCTCACCGACGGCCAGGTCACCTACACGGCCCTCACCCCGCTCGCCGACGGCCTGCGCACCACCTTCGTGCTCAGCCTGCAGATCCCCGAAGACGCCGCCGTCGGCGACACTCTGGCCTTCCCCGTGCTGCAGTCCTGCGAGGCCGGCGAGACGAACTGGTCGGACACCATCGTCGAGGGCGAGGCCGAACCGGCCCACCCGGCCCCGTCGCTCACCGTCACCGCGGCCAGCGCGGAGTCCGGCCACGGCCACGGCGTGACCGACGACGCTGCCGCAGCGGATGACGCCGCCGCGACCGAGCCGGCAGCCACCGACGATGTGCTGGCCCGGTTGCTCGGCATCGGCGGCCTCATCGTCGGCGCCGTCGGCCTCGTGGTCGCCGTCGCCGCCCGACGCAAGAACGCGGCGTAGAGCACCCCATGGCCCCCCTCCGAGAGAGCCGCCGCCACGCCCGCATGCTGAAGCGGGCGGCGCTGGCCGGGGTCGTGCTGGCCGTCGCCACACTCGGCGCCACGGCCGCCCCGGCGTTTGCGCACAACTACCTGGTCGGCTCGACGCCGTCGGCGGGTTCGGTCGTCACCGAGCAGCCGGGGAGCGTGTCGATCACCACCAACGACAACCTGCTCGACCTCTCGGGCCAGGGCGAGGGCAGCGCCATCCAGGTCACCGGCCCGGCTGACGCGCCGCGATTCTACGGTGACGGCTGTTCGACGATCGCCGGACCCACGCTCGAGGCCGCGGTGCAGCTCGGCCAGCCGGGGGAGTACACGGTGGTGTGGCAGGTCGTGTCGACCGACGGGCATCCGATCTCGGACTCCTTCACGTTCACCTGGCAACCTGACGCGACCCAGGTGCTCGCCGAGGGTTCCGCGGCCGCTCCCGAGTGCGCCACCGGAGGCTCGGCACCCGTCGACACCGACGCGGCCGGCACCGACGCGGCGGAGTCCGGCTCCGGCGTGCGGGCTACCGACCTGCTCTGGATCGGCGGAGCCCTCGTGGCGATCCTCGCCGCGATCGGCGTGACCCTCCTCGTCCTGCGCCGGCGCCCCACCCCCTAGTACCGCCGATCACGACCGCGAGAGCGGTGTAACGGTTGCCTCAGGTCCCGCGAAGCAACCACAGCACCGCTCTCGCGAGCCGGGTCAGCGGTTCCGCACACGCCGGCCGGTGGCGTCGGTGGGCGCGGGTAGAGTTGGCGGGTGAGTTGGAACGCCGAGATACCGTGGGATCCTGACGAGTTCGAGCCACCGGACGACTTCGATGCCCCACCGCCCCCAGACCACCACGGTCAGGGTGGCTTTGCCATGCCCGCACCGGGCCCCGCCGGCTCCGGCCCCGTCGATTTCGGCGCCCCAGCGGGCGGCGCGACGCTGCTCGCCCCGCCGCCGCCCAAGCGTGCCACCGCCAAGTTCGCGACCGCCGCCGAAGCGCTGCACACGGTCTTCGGCTACGACTCCTTCCGCGGCGAGCAGGCCCAGATCATCGACCAGCTCATCGGGGGTGGCGACGCCGTCGTGCTGATGCCCACCGGTGGCGGCAAGAGCCTCTGCTACCAGATCCCGTCGCTCGTGCGTGAGGGCACCGGCATCGTCATCTCGCCGCTGATCGCGCTCATGCAAGACCAGGTGGATGCGCTCACCCTCGTCGGCGTGCGCGCCGCGTTCCTCAACTCCAGCCAGGACTCCGCCGCCCGCAGCCAGGTCGAACGCGACTACCTCGCCGGCAACCTCGACCTGCTCTACGTCGCCCCCGAGCGTTTGAGCAACGAGGCCACCAAACGGTTCCTCGACCGCGGCACCATCGCGCTGTTCGCCATCGACGAGGCGCACTGTGTGTCCCAGTGGGGGCACGACTTCCGCCCGGACTACCTCGCGCTGTCCGAGCTCGCGGACCGCTGGCCCGACGTGCCGCGCATCGCGCTCACCGCCACGGCCACCGACGCCACTCACAAGGAGCTCACCGAGCGCCTGCAGATGGGTCAGGCGCAGCACTTCGTCGCCAGCTTCGACCGGCCCAACATCCAGTACCGCATCGTGGGTAAGAACGAGCCGCGCAAGCAGCTGCTCAGCTTCATCAAGACCGAGCACCCCACCGACGCGGGCATCGTCTACGCCCTCAGCCGCAAGACGGTCGAGCAGACCGCCGAGTTCCTGCGCGCCAACGGCCTCAACGCCTACCCGTACCACGCCGGCCTCGACCAGGGCCTGCGCGCCCGCACCCAGTCCAGGTTCCTCCGCGAAGAGGGCGTCATCATCGTGGCCACGATCGCGTTCGGCATGGGCATCGACAAGCCGGATGTGCGCTTCGTCGCGCACATCGACCTGCCCAAGTCCGTCGAGGGGTACTACCAGGAAACCGGCCGGGCCGGCCGCGACGGCCTGCCATCCACGGGCTGGCTCGCCTACGGCCTGCAGGACGTGGTGCAGCAGCGCCGCATGATCGACGAGTCGCCAGGGGACCTCGCCCACCGCCGCAAGATGAGTGCGCACCTGGACGCCATGCTCGCACTCTGCGAGACCGTGCACTGCCGACGGGTCAACCTGCTGCGATACTTCGGCCAGGCCAGCGAACCCTGCGGCAACTGCGACACCTGTCTCACGCCGCCGGAGGCCTGGGACGGCACCGTGCCGGCCCAGAAGCTGCTCTCCACGATCGTGCGCCTGCTGCGCGAGCGCAACCAGCGGTTCGGCGCCGGCCAGCTCGTCGACATCCTGCGCGGCAAGACCACCCCGCGCACCACCCAGCACAGCCACGACCAGCTGGCCACCTGGGGCATCGGCGCCGACCTCACCGACCAGCAGTGGCGCGGCGTCGTGCGGCAGCTGCTCGCCCAGGGCTTCATCGCCACCTCCGGCGAATACGGCACCCTGATCCTCACCGAGGCCGCCGCCGAGGTGCTCGCCGGCAACCGCACCGTGCAGCTGCGCAGCGAACCCGACAAGCCCGTGAAGCGCACCCCCGCCGCCCGCGCGGCCACCGCCAAGGCCGGCCTCGCCGAGCTCAGCACCGAGCAGGAGGCGCTGTTCCAAGCCCTGCGCGCCTGGCGCAGCACCACCTCCAGGGAGCAGGGCGTTCCCGCCTACGTGGTCTTCGGCGATGCCACCCTGGTGGCCGTCGCGGCGGCGAAGCCGCGCACGCTGGCCGACCTGGACGGCATCACCGGCGTCGGCGCCAAGAAGCTCGAATCCTACGGCGAGGCCCTGCTCGAGGTCGTCGCCGCGAACGCCTGACCCGCTCCGGCAAGACGAGGCGGCGGAGCGTATCCGGCGCCCCCTTTTGTCGGCCTTGGTAGGTTGCGGCGGCCCCTTGTTGTAGAAGAGCTACAGTCCGAGCGCGGGGGCCAGCGCACTTCTTTGTAGCCCCGTCACGCACTATTTCCCCGCTCGGCGCCCCCGATCTAACGTGGTCGAACACTCGACACTCGCGCCGACGTTAGGACCAATGATGGTTGACACTGCCCAGCGCCCCACTCCCGCCCGGCCCGACGCGGTCGGCACCGACACCGGGCCAGTCAGGGTCGCCGGCGACCCGCTGGCCCCGCGCATCGACCTGCCTGCCCTGTCGCGCACCCTGCTCGGTACCTGGGCCGATGTGCGGGTGAAGGCCCGGGAACTCACCGCCCGCCCGGACCTGCAGCGCATCGAGGGGCAGTCCATGGCGGACCACCGCCTCCGCGTGCTCGGCCAGCTCAAGATCCTCGCCGACAACGGCCACGTGCACCGGGCCTTCCCCAGCTCGATCGGCGGTTCCGATGACCACGGCGGCAACATCGCCGGGTTCGAGGAACTCGTCACCGCCGACCCGAGCCTGCAGATCAAGGCCGGCGTGCAGTGGGGGCTGTTCGGCGCCGCGGTGCTGCACCTGGGCACCACCGTGCACCACGAAACCTGGCTGCCCGACATCATGACCCTCGCCGTGCCCGGCGTCTTCGCGATGACCGAGACCGGCCACGGGTCGGATGTCGCCGCCATCGGCACCACCGCCACCTTCGACGTGGCCACCGGCGAGTTCGTCGTGCACACCCCGTTCCGCGCCGCCTGGAAGGACTACCTCGGCAACGCCGCCATCGACGGCACCGCCGCCGTGGTCTTCGCGCAGCTGATCAGCCTCGGCGTCAACCACGGCGTGCACGCCTTCTACGTGCCGCTCCGCGATGACACGGGCGCGTTCCTGCCCGGCATCGGCGGTGAGGACGACGGCCTCAAGGGCGGCCTGAACGGCATCGACAACGGCCGGCTGCACTTCGACCAGGTGCGCATCCCGCGCACCAACCTGCTCAACCGGTACGGCGACGTCGCCGCCGACGGCAGCTACAGCAGCCCGATCGGCAGCCCCGGCCGGCGGTTCTTCACCATGCTCGGCACCCTCGTGCAGGGCCGGGTCTCCCTCGACGGCGCCGCCACCCAGGCGTCCGCGCTGGCGCTGACCATCGCCATCCGTTACGGCAGCGAGCGCCGCCAGTTCACCGCCGGCAGCGACACCGACGAAGAGGTCATCCTCGACTACCAGCGGCACCAACGTCGCCTCATCCCGCGCCTGGCCACTGTCTACGCGCAGACCTTCGCGCACGACGAGTTCCTGGTCAAGTTCGACCAGGTCTTCAGCGGCGCCGCGGCCACAGATGTTGACAGGCAAGACCTGGAAACCCTCGCCGCTGCCCTCAAGCCACTGTCCACTTGGAACGCCCTGGACACCCTCCAGGAGGCCAGGGAGGCCTGCGGCGGCGCCGGGTTCCTCGCCGAGAACCGCTTCGTCGGGTTGCGCGCCGACCTCGACGTGTACGCCACCTTCGAGGGTGACAACAACGTGTTGCTGCAGCTGGTGGCCAAGCGTCTGCTCACCGACTACAACCGCAAGTTCGCCGGTGCGGATGCCGGTGCGATGGCCCGCTACGTGGTGCAACAGACCGCGGGACGCGCGTACCACGGAACGGGCCTGCGCACGCTGGGCCAGTCCGTCGCCGACTTCGGATCCACGGCGCGAAGCGTCGGCCAGCTGCGGGAGACCGGCACCCAGCGGGCCCTGCTCACCGACAGGGTCGAGACCATGATCGCCGGCATCGCCCAGTCATTGCGCAACGCCAGCAAGCTGCCCAAGAAGGAGGCGGCAGACCTCTTCAATTCCCACCAGAACGAACTGATCGAGGCGGCCCGCGCCCATGCGGAGCTGCTCCAGTGGGAGGCGTTCACCCGCGCGGTCGAAACCACCACCCACGCGGGCACCCGGCAGGTGCTCACCTGGCTGCGCGACCTGTTCGGGTTGCGCCTCATCGAGGAGCACGCGGCCTGGTACCTCATCAACGGGCGACTGTCCGGCAAACGGGCGCAGGCGGTCACCGCGTACATCGACCGCATCATCGCCCGGCTGCGCCCGCACGCACTCGACCTCGTCGACGCGTTCGGCTATGCCCCCGAACACCTGCGGGCACCGATCGCCAGCGGGGCCGAACGCGAGCGTCAGGTTGAGGCGCGCGCGTACTACCGCGCGCAGCGCGCCGCCGGCACCGCCCCCGTCCCCGAAAAGCCAGTCCGCCGCTCCTGACCGCCGCCGTCCCCGCCCCTCCCGCCCCTGACCCGGTCCACCGGCCGCTACCCCACCTCGAGTGCGGGGTGCATGACTCCTGCTGGAAAATCGCAGGAGTTATGCTCACCGCACCCGGACCGGGGGAGGGTCAGACGGCAGGATGAGGGACGGCCGCCGCTAACCATCCGCTCGACGGATGCGGGCGCCCGGTCCGGAGCCATACTCTCGTCTGTGGGGTCGACGCGGCATGCGTTCCGTCCCCGCCGCCGACGGAAGAGGAACCGGATGATTCAGGCACAGTCCCTGACCAAACGCTACGGAAGCAAGACCGCGGTCGACGCCGTCGACTTCACAGTGCAGCCCGGCCGGGTGACCGGGTTCCTGGGCCCGAACGGGGCCGGCAAGTCCACCACCATGCGCATGATCGTGGGCCTGGACCGGCCCACCCACGGCTCGGTCACCGTCAACGGCAAGCAGTACCGCGAGCACAAGGCGCCCCTGCGTGAAGTGGGTGTGCTGCTCGACGCCAAGGCCATCCACACCGGACGCAGCGCTTACAATCACCTGCTCGCCATGGCTGCGACCCACTCCATCCCGGCCAGCCGGGTCAAGGAGGTCATCGAACTCACCGGACTCGACTCGGTCGCCCGCAAACGCGTCGGCGGTTTCTCGCTCGGCATGGGCCAACGGCTCGGCATCGCCGCGGCCCTGCTCGGCGACCCGGCCACGCTGATCCTCGACGAACCGGTCAACGGGCTCGACCCCGAGGGCGTGCAATGGGTGCGCCACCTGGTGCGCCACCTCGCCGCGGAGGGCCGCACCATCCTGCTTTCCTCCCACCTGATGAGCGAGATGGCCGTCACCGCGGACCACCTCATCGTGCTCGGTCGCGGCCGGGTCATCGCTGACGCCCCGGTGGCCGAGTTGATCGGCGCCGCCACCCGCAAGACAGTGCGGGTGCGCACCCCGTACGCCCCGGAACTCGCCGCCCTGTTCCAGAGCGCCGACATCACCGTCACCCGCACCGAGGCCGACCTGCTCGAGATCGTCGGCGTCACCGCCGCCGACATCGGCAACCAGGCCGCCCGTGCCGGCATCGCCCTGCACGAACTGACGCCGGTCAGCGCATCCCTCGAAGAGGCGTACATGGCCCTCACCCAGAACGATGTCGAGTACCGCACCGGCGGCACACCCGATGACCCCGCCGCCGAGCACTCGGCCGCCGACCTGCAGGAGAGTGTCCGATGACCACGATTGCCCCGGCCCCCGTCCGCGCCTTCGTCCCCTCAGGCTCCGGCCTCAGTTTCGGTGGTGAACTGCGCTCGGAGTGGATCAAGCTCCGCACGGTGCGCTCCACCATCTGGTCGTACGCCACCGTCATCGTGATCTCACTCGGCATGTCGGCTCTCATGTCGGCTGCCCTCGACCTCGGCGGCCGGGAGATCAGCGCCGCCGAACAGGCCACGTTCCTCTCCCAGCCCGCGATCTTCGGCGTCTTCTTCGGCCAGCTCGTCGTCGCGGTCCTCGGCGTGCTCGCGGTCAGCGGCGAATACAGCACCGGCATGATCCGGTCCAGCATCACCGCCGTTCCCCGGCGCCTGCCGATGTTGGCGGCCAAGGCCGTGGTGCTCTTCCTCTGCACCTTCGTGGTCGGCCTGATCAGCACCGTCGGGTCCTACCTCATGGCCGTGCCCTTCCTCGCCGGCAAGGGCATCACGGCCAGCCTGGCCAACCCCGACCTGCTGCTCCCGTTGCTCGGCGGGGCGTTATACCTCGCCTTGGTCGCCGTCTTCGCCCTGGGCGTCGGCGCCATGCTCCGCAGCAGCGCCGGCGGCATCGCCGCTTCCCTCGGCATCCTGTTGCTGCTGCCGATCGTGCTGTCGATGATCCCGGCCCAGTGGCTGGCCGACCTGCTCCCGTACCTGATCTCCAACGCCGGCCTGGCCTTCTTCGGGCTCAACGGCTTCACCAGCGCCTCTTTTGAGACCTGGCAGAACATCCTCATCGTGCTGGGCTGGGTGGCCGTCTCGCTGGCCGGCGCCGCGGTGCTGCTCAAGCGCCGGGACGCCTGAGGCACGACGGCTTCCTGCGGCGCACCCCGGCGAGGGGTGCGCCGCGAGCCTGCGGCCCGGGCCGTAGGCTCGAGGTATGAGAGAGTTCTACCCCGAGATCGAACCGTACGACACCGGCATGCTCGAGGTCGGCGACGGCCACACCCTCTACTACGAGGTGTCCGGCAACCCGAACGGCAAGCCGGCCGTATACCTGCACGGCGGACCGGGCGGCGCCTCCAGCGCCACCCAACGGCGGGTGTTCGACCCCGAGAAGTACCGCATCGTGCTCTTCGACCAGCGCGGCTGCGGCAAGAGCACCCCGCACGCCAGCGCACCGGATGCCGACCTGACGGCCAACACCACCTGGCACCTGGTCGCCGACATCGAGCGTCTCCGCGAGCACCTCGGCATCGACCGGTGGCTGGTCTGCGGCGGTTCCTGGGGCAGCTCCCTCGGCCTCGCCTACGCCGAAACGCACCCCGAGAAGGTCACCGAACTCGTGCTGCGCGGCATCTTCACCCTGCGCCCGATCGAGCTGGACTGGTTCTACGAGGGGGGAGCCGCGGCCATCTACCCCGACCTGTGGGAGGGTTTCATCGCGCCGGTGCCCGTCGACGAACGTGGCCGGCTCATCGAGGCCTACAGCCGCCTGCTGCACGACCCCGACCAGTCGACGCGTGAACGCGCCGGCGTGGCCTGGTCCACCTGGGAGTCCTCCACCATCACCCTGCTGCAGCAGCCGGAGACCATCGAACGGTTCACCGAGCCGGCCTTCGCCGTGGCGTTCGCCCGCATCGAGAACCACTACTTCATGAACAAGGGCTGGTTCGAACCCGAGCAGCTGCTCCGCGACGCCGCCAAGCTCAAGGACATCCCCGGAGTCATCGTGCAGGGCCGCTACGACATGTGCACGCCGGCGTTCACCGCCTGGGCGCTGCACCAGGCCTGGCCCGAGGCCGACTTCCAGATGATCCCGGATGCCGGCCATTCCTTCGAGGAGCCCGGCATCCGCGCCGCGCTGCTCGACGCCACCGACCGCTTCGCGAACTAGCCCGGCCGGAGGACCGGCGTCACCCGGCAGCCGACTGTTCTGCGTGCACACGGCCACGGCCGGCGCCGTCCACGTCGGCGCCGATCGTGCGGAGCGCCAACCGGGCACCGGCGGTGGTGCCACGCACGGCGGCGACCAGAAGCGCGCCCGGCTGACCTGCCCGGAGGCGGTGCCTCCCGCCGCCCAGCATGCTGACGGCGTACCCCGGGCTGGATAGGAGCCAGTTCACGATCTGGCGACGGCCGAGATGCCGCGCGGCGAAGCTCAGCCGGCTCCGGCAGGCGGAGTACACGTCCAGCGGCGACACCTCCCCGGCCGCCGGGAACGACCCGGCGCTGCGCACAGCGGTGACGTCGCCGACCACGGTGAGGGAGCCGCCGGCGGCCACGCAACGCCAGGACAGATCGACGTCCGCCCACGAGCGGAAGTGGCCCTCGTCGCATCCGTCCAGCCAATCCCAGAGGGAGGCGTGGACCATCAGGCACGCCCCGCTGAGCCAGCCCCCTGGAGCGGAACTGTCCGCATCGGCGTCCATTCGCGCGCGGCCGCGACGGAGGTCCACAGCGCCGCCGCCGAACCACACGGACCCGTCCGGGTCGACGATTCGAGGGCTCAGGATGCGCTGGGGGTCTGCTGAGCAGCCCTGGGCCAGTGCGAGCACGCCCGGCTCGTCGATGCGCACGTCGGGGCTGAGTATCAACAGACGATCACAGCCGTGCGATCGGAGCAGCCGCACCCCGGCGTTGACCGCGGCTCCGAAGCCGAGGTCGAGCCCTGGTGCGAGAAGCGTCCAGCCTTCGCGAGCGCACAATGCGGTCGTGGCTTCCCGGTTGGCGAGCCCGGAGAAATTATCGACGACGACGACCCGTCCGGCGCGCGCACGCCGCCCGATTCCCACCAGATTGAGTTCGAGAAGATCGGGGACGCCGCGGTTGACGACAACGATCCCCAGCTCAGCGGGCAGCTGCACCGGAACTCCGTTCCGCCGGAATGGTCACAGAGCGCCTCGCGCCGCGGTGGACGGCGGCCGCGCACCGGTGCGTCCTCTCCGGTGGGAGCGACCGGTGCGTCCAGGGCTCTTGCCTTGGGTGCTGTACCCGGAGACGAGGCGACGGGCGAGATCTTCGTAGCTGTCCGTGACGTGGCCCCAGTTGTACAGGGCGGCGGCGCGACGTTGCAGAGCCTCACTGACCTCCTTGGTGTGGTGGGGATTCAGCTCGGCGTCCTCGATGAGGACCGCGAGCGTCTGGGCGTCCCGGAAATACGCTCCGTAGACGCCGAGTACGTCACGGTTGAACCTCACATCCCAGGCGATTGCGGCGGTCCTGGCTCCCATCGCGCGCAGGAGCGACGGGTTCGTTCCCCCGACCGAGTGGCCGTGCAGGTAGCTGACCGAGTGGGCATACAGCTGGTCGAGTTGGTCCTGGTCCCACAGCCTGCCCAGCAAGCGCACCCGCGGGTCGTGGGCGAGGGCGTCGATTTTGCGGGCGTGTGCGCCTGGACGCGGTGCGGAGCCCACAACCACCAGGGGGAGAGTGGCGCTGCTCTGCAGGTAGCCGTCGATGATCACGTCAACGTGGTTCTCAGGTTCGAAGCGGGAAACGACGAGGTGATACCCATGGGGTCGAAGGCCCAGTTCGGCCAGCCGCGTCGACGGGGAATCGTGCAGGAGATGGGTCCCGTAGCCGATCAGCTCTGTGGGGATGGCGAACTCCGCGTGGTAGTAGTCGACGATGCCCGGCGCGTCGGCGATGAGGGCGTCGGCCCAACGCACCGCCTGTTGCTCGGCCCAGCGGTAGTAGCGGCGTGCCGTGCCGCCCCACTTCTCGCGCTGCCACTCGAGGCCGTCGACGTGCACGGTGGTCGGGATGCCGCGCTTGCGCAGGAATGGCACGAACGGTGCGTTCGCCGAGTTGAACACGAACGCGACGTCCGGGCGCGCTCCGGTGGCGGCGTGCACCACCGAGAACGCGGTGTGACTCAGCGCTTCGAATGCGCCCAGCCGCAGCGCCGGCAGCTGCACGAGCCGCATTCCCAGGTAGACGCTGGCCGGGGGGACGTGGCCGGGCGCCGAGTTGCGGGAGCGGCAGTAGACGGTCACGGCGTGCCCACGATCGACCAGTCGGCGGCCGACCTCCTCCACCGCCGTTTCGAATCCGCCGAACGCGGCCGGGACCCCCCGGGTGCCGATCATCGCGATCCGGAGCGCCCCCACGCTGGAGGGCGTCACCGGATCGGTGCGGCCGGATTCCGCCATATCAGTAGGCCCCCAAGGGGCGGATGACGATCTTCACGGTTCGCCAGATGATCATCAGGTCACCGGCCAGCGACCAGTTCTCGACGTAGTAGAGGTCGAGTCGCACGCTTTCCTCCCAACTGAGGTTCGAGCGCCCGTTGACCTGCCACATGCCGGTGAGACCGGGCTTGATATACAAACGGCGGTGCATGTGTGACTCGTAGTTCTCGACCTCGGCGGGCAACGGCGGGCGTGGCCCGACGAGGCTCATCTGGCCGACCACGATGTTCCACAGCTGCGGCAATTCGTCGAGGGAGTACTTGCGCAGGACACGGCCGACCCGGGTGATCCGCGGGTCGCTACGGATCTTGAAGAGCACCCCGGCGCCTTCGTTCTGGTCGAGCAATCCGGCCAGATCGTCTTCGGCGGTTCGCACCATTGAGCGGACCTTGATCATGTGGAAAGTGCGGCCGTTGCGCCCGACTCGCTCCTGCCGGAACAACACGGGTCCGGGGCTGTCCAGCTTGACCAGGACGCCGATCACGAGAAGCAGCGGGCTGATCACCAGGAGCGCGGTGGCGCCGAGGGTGATGTCGAGAGCGCGCTTGAGCACGTGCTTGGCGCCGTCGTACTGGGGGATTTCCACGTGGATGAGGGGAAGGCCCTCGACCGGCCGGAAGTGGATGCGGGGACCGGCGATGTCGGTCAGCCGGCTCGACAGCACGAGCTCGGCCGAGGTCTTCTCGAGGTCCCAGCCCAGGTTGCGGATGAAGGTGTTGCCCAGGCTCGGATGCCCGGCCACGATCACGGCATCGACCCCCAGCGACTGCGCCGCGGCGGCGACGTGGGCGAAGTCGGACACCACGGGAACCCGGTGCCCGGCCGACGTGACGCTGGTCGTGTTCTCATCCTCCAGCGCGGCCCCCACCACGTGATACGCGGCACCCGACTTGTCGTTGATCTGCCTCACGACGTACTCGATGTCGTCCCGGCCGCCGACGACGATGGCCCGGGCCAGGTAGTGACCGAACTTGCGCTGGCGGATGAGCCACTTGCGCCAGAGCCACCGCTCCAGGACCAGGGCCGCGACCCCGAGCGGCAGGGCGAAAACGAAGTAGGCGCGGGCGGTGTCGACCTGCAACAGCAGGAATGCGATGGCAAGCAGGCCGAAGGCCAGCGCGCTGGCGTTGATGACGAGCTTGTACTCGGTGGCGCCCACCGCGACGACTCGCGGGGCCCTGGTGCGGAAGGTGGACAGGGTGACGATCCAGGTGCCGACCACGAGCCCGATGACAGCCCAGGCTGAAAGCGGGATCGGGGTCGTGTCCGCGATCGGGGTCCCCAGGGCGAACCGCGCCAGGAAGGCGACGGCGACGGCGGCGACGATCACGCCGGCATCCGTGAGTTGGAGCTTCGTGCGGTACTGCCGTGCCCACGCCGCACCGGACAGGCCGCTGGCGGCGGCGGCCGTGGCCTGAACGTCGGGGGCCGGCACCGTCGTGGGCGTGACCAGGCGCAACGGGGCTCGGTAGCCGCCGGGAATCGCTGCGGACAGCGGAGCTCGGGGCTTGGGCGTGCTCATCGGCGACCGAAGCTTGCGGCCGGCAACAACGAGCGCCCGGAGCGGGCACACCGGGCCGGGTTCGGAGGTTGAGATTTTTGGGGTCGACGGATGGGTCGACACGTCAAGGACGTATTCACGGAGGGTCCCCTGCAGTTCGGGTTTACAGGTTCGTACGGGAAGTGAAACGGGTGCTGGTGGGTCGGGTAAGGGAAATGTCGGGTGGCACAGGTGTGACGTGGTGACGGGTGTTGAGGATGCGGGTCGCGTGAGTGATCTGATAGATCCTCAGCAACTCACGAGGTGACCATACCCTGCAATCAGATTTCGGCGCTGTGACCTGAAAGGGGGACAGTCTGCGACGGTTACGCGGCGTCGGCCGGCCGGTACGTGGCGTCGGCATCCGGCGTGGACAGCGCCTCGGACAGGTGCCGCGCCAGCCGCACGGCCAGGCACACCGCAAGGAAAGTCGGGTTGGCCTCTCCGGCGGTCCTGAAGACGCTGCTGGAGGCGATGAAGAGATCGTCCATGCCGTGCACCTTGCAATCGCTGTCGACCACACCATCGTCTGGGTCGGCGCTCATGCGGGTCGTGCCGATGTGATGAAACCCGTCCGTCGCCTGCGCGAGCACCGAGGATGCCCTCTGGTCCTCGGCGTCGAGGTAGACCACCCGACCGCGTCCGGACGCCCGCAGCTGCTCGTCCAGGTACTGGTGCGACGCGAGCACCGAGTCCAGGTCCTGCACCGCGTACCTGAAGTCGATGTCCAGGCCCGGCTGGCCGTCGGCGCCGGTCGTCCCGTTGAGCCGGATCCTGGAGTCCGGATTGGGCGTCTGCTCGGCGTGGAAGTGCAGCGCGTAGCTGCCCCCGGCGTTCCGCAGCAGGAAGCCCGGCTTTCGAACCGACGAGAGGTATCGCTTGCGGAGGATTGTGGTCACATCCGCCGCGGCGCGAAACGGCCGCTTGGCGACATTCAGAAGATGGGCTGTGTACCGTCTTGGGCGGGGCCCGATGTGGCGCAGGCGGATGCCCTCGGCCAGGATCCGCCTGCCCAGCGGGGCCAGGGAGAGTGCCAGGAAGACCAGTGAGAGCGTGGCGTTGCGGTGCCCTTCCTCGTAGAACGGCGGGTTGTCGGCGTAGAAGCTGGTGTTCAGCAGGTGTCTCTCGCGTTGGGTGCGTTCGGAGAAGGTGAAGCGCCGACGGACGTAGGCGTTGTGGTCGTCGAGGCTGAAATCGAGGTCGCGGATGTCCGCCGCGTCGGTGAGCTGGATGTTCGCGATGCTTCCCGTGAGATGACCCATGTAGTAGCGGCCCAGCGGGCCGTCGGAGCCGCCGAAATGGTCGGGCAGCCGGCGCTGCAGGCTCAAAAGCAGTCGGGTGGTCTCCAGTCCTCCGCAGGCCAGCACGTAACTCAAGGCCCGGATCGAGAAGGGCTGGCTCTTGTGGATCACTCGAAGGTGGGTGACGCCGGTGCCGTCAGGGTCGGTGGCGATATCGGTGACCGTCGCCTCGCACAGCACCGTGACGCCGGGATGCGCGGCAACCCTGGAGCCGAGCCGGGCAGCCAGCTTCGGTTGGCGTGCCCAGCGTTCCAGCTGTGACAGGCTGACCTCGCCCAGACCTGCCCAGTCCTGGGCGCTGCTGCGGAACGTCGGCGCTCCGCAATCCAGGTAGGCGGCGGCGGTCGCCTCCCAGGGCAACACGTCAGCCTGGCTCAGGGGCCAGCCGCTTTCGGCGACGTAGTCGCGGGTTTCGAAGTCGATCGCTTCGAACCGCACGCACCGGCCGCCCCACAACCAGGACGATCCGCCGATGCCGCGTCTGGTCGCCTGGTCGATGGGCGCGTGCGTGGCGGGATCGAGCACACGCACCGGAGGTCGAGCCGCCCGTGCCGCGGCATCTTCCCTGGCGGCTTCGGTCCCGGCGTCCAGGACGAGCACCCGGAGGCCGGCGTTCGCGGCTTCGAGGGCGAGGGAGAGCCCGACGGGTCCGGCTCCGACGACGCAGCAGTCATAGATCTCGGTGGGGGTGGGCGGTTCTGTGGTGATCGACATCGATGCCAGCCTTCGGGGGCGGTCGTGGCGAGGCCCTCAGACGGGGGTCGGCCGTGGCGACAGCGCCCGGGGGCGGGCGCAGACGAGTGAGCGATGCTCTCAGGCGGGGGAGATCGTTGCACCGAACACGCCGGTGCGCATCCCCGGCGAGAGGAATCGAACACCCCCCTTCGGGGGCAAGCGGGCCCCTGGTCCCCGTGGCACTCTGTGCGGTGTGAGCGATACTCAGCTGCGACGCTGGGCGCCCCGTTCCCCGTTCTTTCGCACAGGCAAGCAGAGGAGCACCGTGTCTGACCGTTTGCCCGCCGTCGACGGACGCGCCCGATCCACGTTCTTCCCGAGGATCGGCTCCCTGGCAGCCAGGGCTCTGGCGACAGCCGTCGTCGTCGTGAGCGGAGTGTTGATCCCGCTCGGGGCGGTGCCGGCCAACGCGGCGGGATGCGGAACCGCGCCCAACCCCATCGTGTGCGAGAACGCCCTTCCGGGGGCCGCCCCGTCGGCGTGGGACATCACCGGGGCGGGCGATTCGAGCATCCAGGGATTCTCCACCGACATCAGCACCAACGTCGGCGGCACCGTCGGGTTCAAGATCGACACCGACGCCCGGGCGTACACGATAGCCATCTACCGCACCGGTTGGTACCAGGGCAACGGCGCCCGGAAGATCGCCGACGTCACACCGGCGGCGGCGCTCCCGCAGAACCAACCTCAGTGCATCACCCAGGCGGCGACCGAGTTCTACGACTGCGGCAACTGGGCGTTGTCGGCATCGTGGCCGGTTCCCGCCGACGCGGTCTCCGGCGTGTACATCGCGCTCCTCACCCGCTCTGACACCGGCGGCCAAAGCCACATCACCTTCGTCGTGAGAAACCAGGCCGGCACCTCCCAGGTCTTGTTCCAGACCTCCGACCCCACCTGGCAGGCCTACAACACTTACGGCGGGTCCGACTTCTACCAGGGAGCGGCCAACGGTCGTGCGTACAAGGTGAGCTACAACCGGCCCGTCGCGACCCGCGGAGGAATCAACGGACGCGACTTCTATTTCAGCAATGAGTATCCGGCGGTCCGGTTCCTGGAGAAGAACGGTTACGACGTCTCCTACTTCAGCGGCGTCGATACCGATCGTTTCGGGGCCAGCCTGAAAAACCACAAGGTCTTCCTCTCCGTCGGCCACGACGAGTATTGGTCTGGCGCCCAGCGCAAAAACGTGGAGGCTGCGCGGGACTCCGGTGTGAACCTGCAGTTCCTGTCCGGCAACGAGGTGTACTGGCGCACCCGGTACGAGCCTTCGGCCGACAGCAGCGCGACCCCGTATCGCACCCTCGTGTCCTACAAGGAGACCTGGAGCCAACAGAAGATCGACCCCTCCGCCGAGTGGACCGGCACCTGGCGTGACCCCCGGTATGCGTCATCGGCCAACGGTGGGGGCCTCCCCGAAAACGGGCTGACCGGTACGCAATACCAGTCCAACTTCTCCGACCTGCCCGTCACGGTCTCTGCCGCAGAGGGTAAGACACGGCTGTGGCGGAACACCGGTTTGTCCAGCCTCGCGGCGGGAGCCTCCGCCGCTTTGGCGCCGCATACCGTCGGCTACGAATCAAATGAAGACATCGACAACGGGTTCCGGCCGGCCGGTCTGATCAGGCTGTCGACGACCAAGGGATCGGTGCCCGAATACCTCACTGACTTCGGCAACACCGTCAGGCAAGGCACCACGACGCACAATGTCACCCTCTACAAGGCGCCCAGCGGGGCACTCGTGTTCTCGGCCGGCAGCGTGCAGTGGACGTGGGGGCTGGACCAGGAGCACGACGGCCCCGGTGCACCCGCCGACGTGCGGATGCAGCAGGCTCAGGTGAACCTGCTAGCCGATATGGGAGCCACCCCCAGCACGCTGACGGCCGGCCTGGTGGCCACAACCGCCAGCACCGATGTCACCGCGCCCTCGGTGACCGTCACGTCGCCCGCAGCAGGAACCTCCGTGCCCAACGGCGCCAGCACCACGATCAGTGGAACGGCGACCGACTCGGGCGGTGTCGTGGCCGGCGTCGAGGTCTCCACCGACGGTGGAACGACCTGGAGCGCGGCGACAGGCACCTCGAACTGGTCGTACACCTACGTTCAGCACGGCGTCGCCGCCCAGAGCATCCGCATCCGGGCGATCGACGACAGCGCGAACTACCCGACGACGCCCACCACTCTCGCCTTGACCGTCACCGGGCCGCACACTGTCTTCGGCGTGCAGGCTCCGGCCACGCCCGACTCGCAGGACCCCAGCGCGGTCGAGCTGGGCCTCCGTGTGACACCGACGCAGAACGGAACGATCGACGGCATCCGCTTCTTCAAGAGCGCAGCCAACACCGGCACCCACACGGGATCGCTGTGGAGCTCCACCGGAGACCGCCTGGCCACAGCGACCTTCACGAACGAGACGGCCTCTGGGTGGCAGACCGCCACCTTCGCCACTCCCGTCGCCGTCACAGCGGGAACGACCTACGTCGCGTCCTACTGGGCGCCCCGGGGACGGTATGCGGCCGACGGTGATGCCTGGGCCTATCGCGGAATCACCCGTGCGCCCCTCGCCGTTGCGGGCGGTTTCGGGGCCCAGCCGGCCAGCGTGTACAACACCAACGGTGATTTCCCCACCGATATCTACGGCCAGAGTAACTACTACGTTGACGCCGTGTTCACCCGTTCGGGCAACACCGCGCCCACCGCAACCGCCCAGTCGCCGGGACCGGGCTCCTCCAGCGTCGCCTTGAACACTCCGATCAGCGCCACGATCTCCACGGATGTCGTCGCGTCGTCCGTCGCCTTCACGGTGCGCAACGCGCAGGGCACCGCCGTCGCGGGGACCTCGAGCTACGTGGCCGCCACCCGCGTCGCCACCTTCACCCCGAGCAGCCCGCTCACTGCCGCGACCACCTACACCGTGACCCTGGCGGCCAGGGACGCCGCGGGCGCCACACTGAGCTCCGGCGGCACCTGGTCGTTCACCACGGTGCAGCCGGCGTCCACCGGCGACTGCCCGTGCAGCCTCTACGACGACAGCACCACGCCCGCCGTCGCGACCGTCGCAGACAACCAGGCGGTCACCCTCGGCGTGCGTTTCTCTGCCCAGACCGCCGGCCGGATCACCGGCGTCAAGTTCTACAAGGGGCCGGCCAACACCGGCAGCCACACCGGCACGCTGTGGACGGCAGACGGAACCGAGCTAGCTTCAGGCACCTTCACCGCCGAGACCGCATCCGGCTGGCAAACACTGGTCTTCACCCAGCCGGTGACTATCCAGGCGGGCACGGAGTACGTCGCCGGATACCGCACCACGGTGGGCCAGTACTCTGCCACGCCGGGCGGATATTCCGCGGCGTACACGCGCGGGCCACTCACCGCCGGCGTCAACGCGGGCGTCTTCAGCTACTCGACCGGATTCCCGTCCAGCCAGACAACGACTGACTACCTCGTGGACGTGGTGTTCGCCGGCAGCAGTGCCCCCGCGGTGACAGTGACCTCGACGACCCCGCCGTCCGGCGCGACCGGCGTTGCGGCATCAGCGACCGTGACCGCAACCCTGTCCGCCGCGCCCGCGTCCGGCACTCCGGCCCTCGCCCTCACAAGCCCTGCGGGTGCGGTTGCCGGTTCATCCGCCTACAACGCCACCACCCGGGTCCTCACGTTCACGCCGGTGTCGGCGCTGGCGGCGGCCACTGTGCACTCAGCGGTCGTCTCCCTCGGTGGAACGGCGCTGACCGGCGGGTCGTGGTCGTTCACGACGGCCGCGGCAACCGGAACGGGCACCACGCACAGCCTGCTCGGCAACCTCACCCCGACCGTGGCGGCGTCCACCGACGACACATCCCCGGTAGAACTCGGAATGTCCTTCAGCTCCACCGAATCCGGGTCGGTGACCGCGATCCGGTTCTTCAAGGGCGCGACGAACACCGGCACCCACACGGGGTCGCTGTGGTCGTCCACCGGCCAACGGCTGGCGACGGTGACCTTCACCGGCGAGACCGCCTCAGGCTGGCAGACGGCGCAGCTGGCGACGCCCGTCGCCTTGACGGTCGGCGTCACCTACGTGGTGTCCTACTTCGCTCCCATCGGCCGCTACGCCTCCACGTCCGACTTCTTCTCCACGGCCCGTACCGTCGGTCCGCTGACAGCGGGCACGACGACCAACGGCCGATACCTGTATGGCTCCGCCGGAGGATTCCCCACCAATACCTGGCAGAGCGCCAACTACTTCGTCGATGTGGTCTTCACGACATCCACGACGACGCCTCCTGCCGCGGTGACGGTGACGACCCGGACGCCGGCCACGGATGCGACGGGGGTTGCGGTCTCTGGTGCGGTGTCGGCGACGTTGTCGGCGGCTCCGGCGTCTGGCACGCCCACTCTGGCGCTGTCCAGTGCTGCTGGTGCGGTGGCGGGGACGTCGGCGTATAACGCGACGACCCGGGTGGTGACGTTCACTCCGGCTGCGGCCCTGGCGGCATCGACGGTGTATTCGGCGGCGGTGACTCTGGCCGGTGCTGCGGTGTCCGGTGGGGCGTGGTCCTTCACCACGGCGGCGGCTCCCGCCGCGGTGACGGTGACGACGAGGTCACCGGCGACCGGTGCGACCGGGGTTGCGGTGTCTGGTGCGGTGTCGGCGACGTTGTCGGCGGCTCCGGCGTCTGGCACGCCCACGTTGGCTCTGTCCAGTTCTGCTGGTGCGGTGGCGGGGACGTCGGCGTATAACGCGACGACCCGGGTGGTGACGTTCACTCCGGCTGCGGCTTTGGCGGCGTCGACGGTGTATTCGGCGGCGGTGACTCTGGCCGGTGCTGCGGTGTCCGGTGGGGCGTGGTCGTTCACCACGGCGGCGGCTCCCGCGGCGGTGACGGTGACGACGAGGTCGCCGGCGACCGGTGCGACCGGGGTTGCGGTGTCTGGTGCGGTGTCGGCGACGTTGTCGGCGGCTCCGGCGTCTGGCACGCCCACGTTGGCTCTGTCCAGTTCTGCAGGTGCGGTGGCGGGGACGTCGGCGTATAACGCGACGACCCGGGTGGTGACGTTCACTCCGGCTGCGGCCCTGGCGGCATCGACGGTGTATTCGGCGGCGGTGACCCTGGCCGGTGCGGCGGTGTCCGGTGGGGCATGGTCGTTCACCACGGCAGCGGCTCCTCCGACAGGCGGCACAGTCAGCCTGCTTGATGGCCTGACACCGTCGGTGGTGTCGGACTCGGACACCTCCAGGGTGGAGCTGGGCATGTCGTTCAGCACCTCCGCGGCAGGTTCCGTGACGGCGATCCGGTTCTTCAAGGGCGCGACGAACACCGGCACCCACACGGGGTCGCTGTGGTCGTCCACCGGCCAACGGCTGGCGACGGTGACCTTCACCGGCGAGACCGCATCAGGCTGGCAGACGGCGCAGCTGGCGACGCCCGTCGCCCTGACGGTGGGCCAGACCTACGTCGTGTCCTACTTCGCACCCGCGGGCCGGTACTCCAAGACCGCCGACTTCTTCTCCACGCCACGCACCGTCGGTCCACTGACCGCGGGCACGGCCACGAACGGCCGCTACCTGTACGCCACCGCCGGCGGATTCCCGACCAACACCTGGCAGGCAGCCAGCTACTTCGTGGATGTGGTCTTCACACCATCCGGCTGAGACTCGGGCTTCGCCGACTACCCGAGGCGAAGACCCCGAACACCAGGACCGTTACCCGAGCGGTCCTGTACACCCACAACACCCTGGGGGCATCAGTGAACACACAGCTTCGAATCGCCGTCATCGGCGCCGGATACTGGGGGCCGAACCTGGCTCGCAACTTCCGCGCCAGCCCGGATTGGGACCTGGTCGCCATCTGCGACCTCGACAGGGAGCGGGCCCAGCACGTCGCCGACCTGGTCGGCGGGGCCCGCGTGGTCACATCGCTGAGCGAGCTGCTGGCCGCCGACGACATCGACGCCGTGGCCATCGCCACCCCGGCGGCCACCCACCACGGCATCGCCAAGGCCGCCCTCAGCGCCGGCAAACACGTCATGGTCGAGAAGCCGCTCGCCGACACCGGGGTCAAGGGCAGGGACATGGTTCGAGCCGCCGCCGCCGCCGGCCTCGTCCTCATGACCGACCACACCTACTGCTACACACCCGCAGTCCTGAAGATCCGCGAATTGGTCGCGGAGGGAGCGCTCGGCGATATCCTCTTCATCGACTCCGTGCGCGTCAACCTCGGCCTGATCCAGCCGGATGTGGACGTCTTCTGGGACCTTGCCCCGCACGACCTGTCCATCATCGACTTCGTCCTGCCCGGAGGACTGCGACCGCTCTCGGTATCGGCCCACGGTGCCGATCCGCTCGGAGCGGGCAAGGCCTGCGTGGGCTACCTCGCGCTGCCGCTGGCCAACGGGGCGATGGCCCACGTGCACGTGAACTGGCTCAGCCCCACCAAGATCCGCCAGATGATCATCGGCGGCACGAAACGGACCCTGGTCTGGGATGACCTGAATCCGCAGCAGAGGGTCAGCATCTACGACCGCGGTGTCGACCTGTCCCTGCAGACGCCCGACGGAGACGAACGCCGTGCGTCGACGATCTCCTACCGGCTGGGCGATACCTGGTCGCCCGCGCTCCCCGAACATGAGGCGCTCGGTGCGATGGCCACGGAGTTCGCCCGCAGCATCCGCGAGAAGCGGCACTCCAGAACCGATGGAGAGTCCGGTCTGCGGGTGCTGGCCGTGCTGGAAGCGGCGACCAGGAGCCTGGCCGCTGCCGAGCTCGCGCCGGTTGCGGACATCCGCGCCATCGCGGTCGATGACATGCGTCTGATCGGAGAGGTGTCATGACCGAGCTGAGCGGGGCCACCGTCCTCGTCACCGGAGGTGCGGGCACCATCGGATCGGCGATCGTCGACCAGCTCCTGGACGCCGGGGTGGCGCACGTCGATGTGCTGGACAACCTGGTCAGGGGCCGCCGTGACAACCTCGCCGGTGCTCTGGCGACCGGCCGGGTGACACTGGTCGAGGGCGATCTGCGCGACCGTGACCTGGTCCACGACGTGGTCGCCGGCAAGGACCTGGTCTTCCACCAGGCCGCCATCCGGATCACCCAGTGCGCCGAAGAACCGCGCCTGGCCCTCGAGGTTCTGGTCGACGGCACCTTCAACGTGCTCGAAGCAGCCGCCGACCGGGGCGTCGACAAGGTGATCGCCGCGTCCAGCGCCTCCGTCTACGGCCTCGCCGAACAGTTCCCGACGTCTGAGCGTCATCACCACCACAACAACGACACCTTCTACGGCGCCGCCAAGTCGTTCAACGAGGGCATGCTGCGCAGCTTCCGGGCCATGTCCGGCCTCGACTACGTGGCGCTGCGGTACTTCAACGTCTACGGTCCCCGGATGGACGTGCACGGCCTGTACACCGAAGTGCTCGTACGGTGGATGGAGCGCATCGCCGACGGCGAACCACCGCTGATTTTCGGTGACGGCCTGCAGACCATGGACTTCGTGTTCACCGGCGACATCGCCAGGGCAAACCTTCTCGCGGCGGTCAGCACCGTGCGGGAGGGCGTGTACAACATCGCCAGCGGCACGGAGACGAGCCTGCTGGGGCTGGCCGAGGCCCTGCTGCAGGCGATGGGATCGGATCTTCCCGTGACGCACGGACCGGACCGGGCCGTCAACGGGGTCGCGCGGCGGCTGGCCGACGTGGCTGCCGCCAGGGCCGATCTCGGTTTCACGGCGGAGACCGGGTTGACCCAGGGCCTGCGCGAGCTGGTCGCCTGGTGGGCGCCACTGCGCGCCGAAATCGCCGCCGGCAGATCGTTGGTGACCTCATGACCAGGATCAACGTGATGAAGCCGTGGCTCGGTGCCGCCGAGGTGCAGGCCCTGACCGAGGTCATCGAGTCCGGGTGGGTCGCTCAGGGGCCCAGGGTGGCACGCTTCGAGGCCGTGTTCGCCGAAGCCATGCAGGCCGGCCACGCCGTCGCAACGTCCAACTGCACGACGGCGTTGCACCTGGCACTCGTCGTCGTCGGCGTGGAGAGGGGTGATGAGGTCATCGTGCCCTCGTTCTCCTTCATTGCCACGGCGAACGCCCCCACCTATGTCGGGGCCAGGCCGGTGTTCGCCGACGTCGACCGGACGACCGGCAACCTGACCGCCGCCACTGTCGCCGCAGCGATAACCTCACGGACGCGGGCGGTGATCGTGGTGGACCAGGGTGGGGTTCCCGTCGACCTCGACTCGATCAGGTCGTTGTGCGACCCCCTGCACATCCCGGTCATCGAGGACGCCGCGTGCGGCGCCGGCTCCACCTACCGGGGGCGACCCGTCGGAGCCGGAGCCGACATCGCGGCCTGGTCATTCCATCCACGAAAGCTGCTGACCACCGGTGAAGGCGGGATGCTGACGACGTCCCGTGCGGACTGGGCCGCGCGAGCCCGCCGCCTGCGGGAGCATTCGATGAGCGTCTCGGCGAACGACCGGCAGGCCAGTGTTCTCGCGCCACCCGAGGTCTACGGCGAGATCGGGTTCAACTACCGGATGACCGATCTTCAGGCCGCGATCGGAATCGTCCAACTCGGTCGCCTGGCCTCGATCATCGAGCGGCGCAGGGCCCTCGCACTGCGGTACACCCGAGCGCTGTCCGAGGTTCCCGGCTTGCGGCCGGTCACCGATCCGGAGTGGGGAACCAGTAACTTCCAGTCCTACTGGGTCGAGGTCGGCCCGGAGTTCGGCACGGACCGGGACGGCGCCATGAAAGCGTTGGCCCGGGCCGACATCTCCGCCCGCCGCGGCATCATGGCCGCGCACAGGCAACCGGCCTACCGGAAGGACGCGAACCCGCCGCTGCCCGTCACGGACCACCTCACCGATCACACCTTGATCCTGCCGCTGTACCACGACCTGGCCGAGTCCGACCAGGACCGGGTGATCGCGGCACTGTTGTCCGCGGCCGAACTGCAGACGGAGGGCGCAGCATGAACGACGTTCTCCTCCTCGGGGCGAGTGGCCTCGCCCGCGAAGTCGTGGCCGCGGCCGACGGCAGGATCCGGGTGGTCGGGATCCTCGACGACAACCCCGAGCTGCAGGGCAGCCGGATCGACGGGATCGACGTGTGCGGCACGGTGATGGACGCCGTGCACGGGTCGATTCCCCTGCTGCTCTGCGTCGGCGCCGGCACCGGTCGCCAGGCCATCGCCGACCGGCTTGCCGCCCGCGGAGTCGGAGACGAGCGTTTCGCGACCTTCGTCGACGGGTCGGTGCGCATCCCGCCGGGCAGCACCGTGCGGGCCGGCAGCATCCTGCTGGCCGGGGTCGTGCTGACCACGGCGGTGCGGATCGGCCGGCACTGCGTCGTGATGCCCAACGTCACTCTCACCCACGACGACACTCTGCACGACTTCGTGACAATCGCCGCGGGGGTCTCCCTCGGCGGCGCGGTCACCGTGGGGGAGGGCGCCTACCTGGGCATGAACGCGTCAGTCCGGCAGCAGGTGACCGTCGGGGCCCGCGCCACCGTCGGGATGGGAGCCGTCGTGCTGGAGGACGTCCCCGCCGGACAAACCTGGGCGGGCGTTCCGGCCGGGGCAAGGCTGGTGCGGGCATGAACGTCCCTTTCGTCGACCTGAAGGCGCAGCAGGCCGAAATCCTCGATGAGGTCACCCTCGAGCTGGGTCGAACCCTGGCCGACGCAACGTTCATCGGCGGCCCGGCCGTCGCGGCGTTCGAGGAGGAGTACGCGCAGCACCTCGGGTCGCGATACTGCGTGGGCGTCGGCAACGGCACAGACGCCCTCGAGCTGGCGCTCCGGGCGGTGGGCGTGGAACCGGGTGGCGAAGTGATCCTGCCGGTCAACACCTTCATCGCCACGGCCGAGGCGGTGTCCAGGCTGGGCGCCGTTCCCGTCTTCGTGGACGTCGATCCCGTGCACCTCCTGATCGACCCTGACGCGGTGTCGGCCGCCATCACCGGTCGCACCCAGGCGATCATCCCCGTTCACCTGTTCGGTCAGGTCGCACCGATGAAGGCGCTGCGTGACATCACGGCGTCGACGGGCATCCCGCTCGTCGAAGACAGCGCCCAAGCGCAGGGTGCTTCCTGCGCGGAGGGAATGGCCGGTTCGCTCGGCACCGTGGCGTCGACGAGTTTCTATCCGGGCAAGAACCTGGGCGCGGCCGGTGACGCGGGCGCCGTGACCACCGACGATGCCGGCATCGCCCGAACGGTTCGAGTGCTCGCGGCTCACGGCAGCGAGCACCGGTACGTGCACGAGCGGGTCGGCTTCAACTCCAGGTTGGATGCCATCCAGGCGATCGTGCTGCGGGCCAAGCTCCGGAAGCTGGCCGGGTGGAACACCCGGCGCGCGGACGCCGCGGACGTGTACGCCGACCTGCTGGGCGCGATCCCCGGCGTGCGGATACCCGTCACGGCGCCCGGCAACACCGACATCTGGCACCTGTACGTTGTGCGGGTCGCCGAACGGGAACGGGTACTCGCCCGGCTGTCGGCAGCCGGGGTCGGCGCGGCGATCCACTATCCGACGCCCCTGCACCTCACCGAGGCGTACGCCTCGCTGGGCATCCCGGCGGGGTCGTTCCCGGTCGCCGAACAGGCGGCCGCCCAGATCCTGTCGCTGCCGATGTTCCCGCACCTGAGCCCCGACCAGCAGGAGACCGTCGCCTCAGCCCTGGCGGAGGCCGTGCGATGAGGATCTCAGCGGCGGGGCCGCCCCGGACCGTGGCGGAGGTGACCGCGGTCATCCCGTGCTTCAACTACGGCCACTACCTCGAGCACGCCGTGTGGAGCGTGCTCGGCCAAGCCGACGTGCGTGCGCGCGTGATCATCGTCGACGACGCCTCCACCGACGATTCCCTCGCGGTCGCCCGGCGACTGGCCGGAGCCGACGCGCGGATCACCGTGATCGCCCACGCCGTGAACCAGGGGCACATCAGAACCTACAACGACGGACTCGATGCCGTGGAAACGGACTACGTGACCCTGCTGTCAGCGGACGACCTCGTCGCCGAGGGTGCGCTCGGCCGCGCGACAGCGCTCATGACGGCGCATCCCCGGGTCGGCATGGTCTACGGGCGTCCGGTGGAGTTCAGCGGTGAACCGCCGACGACCCGGCGGGCGGGCCTCGCGCCCCACACGTGGACGCGCTGGACGGGCGACGAATGGCTGGCCCTGGCCTGTCTGCGCGGCCGGTGCTTCATCCTGTCGCCGGAGGTCGTGATGCGCACGGCCGTCGTACGCCAGATCGGCGGATACAACCGGGACCTCCCCAAATCGGGCGACCTCGAATACTGGTTGCGCACCGCGGCTCGCTGGGATGTCGGACGCGTCAACGGGCGGGTGCAGGCGTACTACCGCCAGCACGAAGCCAATATGCACGCCGTCGCGCTTCCGTCGATGGCCGCGGACATCCGGCACCGCGCCCTGGCCTTCGACTATCTCGTCGGCGCCGACTACGCGTCAACCGCCGGCAACGGGGCGCGGCTGGTTCGCCGGGCACGCACCGCCCTTGCCCGCGAAGCGGTTCTGCTGAGCATGCGTGAGCTGGACGCCGGGGGCAGCCTGGTCACGGCAACCGAGCTTCGCGCCGCGGCCCTCGACGTACGGCCGGGGCATCGGGGCGGCTGGCGGCTGCGTCGGCTCGACAGACGGCTTCACCGCGCGTGGCAGGGAACCGCACCGAACGGCACCCAGAAGGCGCTCGAGACCGTGCGCGTGTTCGCAGACAGGGTGCGCTGGCGTATCTGGGCACTGACGGGTGTGTCATGACCGGGCGGCGCACACATCGGGTCGAAGACCTGGCTGCCCTCGTGGCGAGAGCCCGGCGGCAGGGCATTCGTGAGCTGGGCCAGCGCGGCGTCAACCGCCTCTACAGGGCGATGGATGTCGGGCAACTCGAGTTCCCGCTCCTGCCCGGCGACGTCATGGATTCGCGGCGCCTGCAGCTGCCGGTGCCCGACGCAACACCCCCGACGGACCGGCCCGCCAGAGTGGGCTGGGTGTGCACACCGCCGGCGGCGGGCAGCGGCGGGCACACCACTCTCATCCGGATGATCATCGAGGTGGAACGCCAGGGCCACGAGTGCGTGCTCTTCCTCTATGACAGGCACGGCGGGGACATCCGCCGGCAGGAGCGCACCATCCGTGAGCACTGGCCGGAGCTTCGCGCGACGGTGCAGAACGCGTCGGCCGGGATCCGCGGCGTTGATGCATGTGTAGCCAGCGGCTGGCAGACCGCGCACGCGCTGGCCAGCCACAGCGGCGGCGCAGCGATGCGCCGGTTGTACTTCATCCAGGACTATGAGCCGTACTTCTACCCGCGCGGTTCCCTGTACGCGCTGGCCGAAGACAGCTACCGCTTCGGTTTCCGGCCGCTCGCCCTGGGCCACATGGTCGCGGAGCTGTTGCGCTCCGAGGTCGGCGTCGAACCCGACGTTGTCGAATTCGGCTGCGATACCTCGGTGTATTCGCTGACCAACGCCGGTGACCGGGCCGGAGTCGTCTTTTACGAGAAACCCGGAAACGACCGCCGCGGGTTCGTCCTGGGCCGGCTCGCCCTGGAAGAATTCCACCGCACCCATCCTGACCAGCCCATCCACCTCTACGGTGGTGCCGGGTCGCACTGGACCATCCCCGTCATCCGGCACGGGCGCCTGACGCCGGCGGAGCTCAACCGGTTGTACAACCAGACCGTGGCGGGAATCGCGATGTCCTTCACCAACATTTCGCTGGTTGCCGAGGAAATGCTGGCCGCAGGAACCATCCCGATCATCAACGATGCCGCGACAGCTCGCGCGGACCTGGCGCATTCCGAAGCCGTGTGGGCGCTCCCGACTCCCAGCGGGATCGCCGAGGCGCTCGCCGCGACGGTCAGCGCGCCGGGTCAGCGCGAACGTGCGAAACGTGCCGCGGCCGGCGCCAGAGCCGGCTGGGACGCAACCGCGCAAAACGTCGCAGCGCTCATCCTGGCCGAGATCTACACCGGTCCTCTCGGCGACCCGGTGCCGGAAGATGCCCAGCGGGAGCCTCCGCTCGCGGTGAGGAGCGAGCAGTATGGTCGTTGACAGCCCGACGGCGTCGACGCAGCCGGGGGTGATCCGGCGAGGTCTGGTGTGGAGCACCGCCAGCAACATGGTGCTCAGGGTGAGCAACCTCGTGGTCGGCATCATCATGGCCCGCGTGATCGCCCCCGAGGCGTTCGGCGTGTTCGCCGTGGCGCTGACGGTGTGGTCGATCCTGAGCGCCCTGGCGGAATTCGGTCTGGGTGCCGACTTGGTGCGCCGGGCCGACTTCGAACGTCACGTTCCCACGGTCGCCACCATGGGAGCGGTCCTGAGTGCCCTGCTCGCTGCCGCGATGTTCCTGGGTTCTCCGGCCATTGCTGCCGCGTTCGGGAGCCCAGAGGCGACGAACGTTGTGCAGCTCATGTCAGTTCCCCTGCTCCTGGTCGGCCTCTCAGTGGTACCCGCCGCCCTCCTGCAGCGCAACTTCCGCCAAGGCACCGTGTTCGCGGTTGACGGATCGGCGCTTGTCATCTCCACCGGAGTCATGGTGGTGCTCGCCCTCCTGGGTGCGGGCGCGGCGTCGCTGGCGTTCGGGCGTATCGCCGGGCAGGTGGCCACGGTGCTCATGCAGTACCTGGCGGTACGCCGGTGGCCGGTCTTCGGCTGGGACCGCACCATCGCACGCGAGACGGTCTCCTTCGGCCTGCCGCTGGCGCTGGCCAATGTGGTCTCGTGGTCGATCATCACCATCGACAACCTCGTTGTCGCGCGGATGACCGGTGTCGCCGAGCTGGGCCTGTACGTTCTCGCGTTCAGCGTGGCGTCCTGGCCGATGTCCGTCGCAGGACAGTCGGTGCGGGTGATCGCTCTGCCGGCGTTCTCGCGGATAGCGGATCCCGCCCGCCGGGGACGTGCGATGACAGCGCTCAGCGGACCGATCTGGGCGGTCAGCGCAGTGATGGCAATCGGGCTGATCTTCCTGGCCCCCCAACTCGTCGTCACCCTGTACGGGGAACGGTGGAGTGCCGCCGCCGCCGCGGTGGTACCGCTCGCCGCCTTCGGGGCTTTCCGGGTGATGTTCGACCTCATGGCCACCTACCTGATCGCCTGCGGGATGACCCGGCGGGTCCTGATCGTCCAGGTGATCTGGGTCGTGACCCTGGTCCCCGCCATGATCATCGGCATCGCGCAGGCCGGAATGGCCGGTGCCGGCTGGGCGCACGTCACCGTGGCGGGCGCCGTGGTGCTGCCGGCGTATCTGCTCTGCCTGAAGGGCGCCCACGTGCCGCCGCTGCGTTTCATCGCCGCCTGGGCCGTACCGACCGTCGCCGCCATCCCGCTGATCGGGATGCTCTGGCTGCTGCCCACCCTCATCCCCGCAGCGGTGCCGGCCCTGCTGGCCGCCGCGGCCGTCGGATTGCTGTTCTACGTGCTGCCGATGTCGAGGTGGTGGCTCAGCCGTGCGCGCGCCCTCGCCAACCTGGAGGAAACCGTCAGCCCGACCAAGGAGACCCCATGACGGTTGAATCCACCCCCCGGCGCACCAGCCGGCGGCAGCGGGGCCTGGTCGTGGTTGCGGTCATCGGTCTCATCGGCGTCGCCATCGCGCTCTTCCTGGTCACGGTGACCGCCGCCGGCGAGGGAGATGCGGAAGGCACCGGTGCCGGTGCTGCCGGTGCTGCCGGGCCTGTGTCCGAACCCGAGTCGACGATCTTCGGCAGCCAGGAACCGGCGACGGCGGACAGCGAGGATGCCAGGTCGGTCGAACTGGGTGTGCGTTTCACCAGCGCGGTCGGAGGATCGGTCACCGGCATCCGGTTCTTCAAGAGCACCCTCAACACGGGCACTCACAGCGGTTCCCTCTGGACCGTCGAGGGGGAGCGCCTGGCCTCCGTGACGTTCGAGGCGGAAAGCGCCTCCGGCTGGCAGACGGCATCCTTCGCCGACCCCGTCACCATCAGCCCCGGCACCACCTACGTGGCCTCGTATCTGGCGCCGGAGGGGCACTATGCTTCGGATCCCGGCGCCTTCACCGAAGAGACGGTCAGCGCACACCTGAGAGTCCCGGTCGACGGGGGCCTGTTCGAATACGGCTCCGGGGGCTTTCCCACCCAGACCCATGACCAGACCAACTACTACGTCGACGTGCTCTTCCGCGCCGACCAGGTGGTGACCGCCGAGCCCGCCGGCGCACTCAACCTGCCGATGATCCCCTGGGAGGGCGGACCGGCCTATTGGAAACAGTTCAGCAAGGCGGATGCCGCCGGCTGGGATGACCCGGACTTCTTTCCGATGCTGTCGTGGTGGGGCAACGTCGCGTCCGACGCGGAGGTCGCCTATGACAAGTCACTGGGGATCAACACCTACAGCGAGATGTGGCCGGAAACCCCGTACAGCCTCTTCGAGGAGAACGACGTCTTCTGGGTGGGCACCGCGTTGAACGACACCTTCATCCCCGACAGCCCCAACTGGGTCGGCTACCTGCTTGACGACGAGGTCGACGGGCGGTTCACGGTGCCGGAGGGTCAGGCCCGCCTGCAGGGTTTCTCGGACGACGCCGCAGGCAACGGCTGGTTTCGCTACGCCAACTTCACAAAAATGGTCGTCGAGACCGACATGGACAAGGCGGCGGCCGAACAGTACGTCAACGGCTACACCGATGCGGTTTCGGTGGATATGTACTGGTACACGGTGCCGTATTGCGACTGGACCCCGTACCGGGACGTGTACCTGGTGCCGATTGACCAGGCCAACTGCCGCACATCGTCCAGCTACGGCAAGGTGATGGACTCGCTCCGGCTGCGCGACGCGGCCGACGGGACGCTCCAGCCGCTCTGGCAGTGGGTGGAGAACCTGAACGGCGGGCCCGGCGACGGGGCGCCGTCCGCGTACATCGCCGCCGGTCAGCTCAAGGGCGCGGTGATGAACTCCATCATCAACGAAGCCCGGGGAATCGCGTACTTCAACCAGAGTTTCAGCGGGCCGTGCCGCAGCTCGAACGTCTTTCGTGACTCCCAGAACGAGGGCTTCTGCGGTGCCGAGCAGGTTGCGGCGGTGAAGGAGGTCAACGCGACGGTTCACTCGCTCGCCCGGGTGATCAACACGCAGTCCTACGACTACTCCTTCGGTGCCGGTCTCGACACCATGCTGAAATCATCCGGCGACTTCGCGTACATCTTCGCCATGGTCGACGGCTCATCGACGCCGGGGAGCCGAACGTTCCAACTGCCGGAGAGCGTCGCGGGACGGGACGTCGAGGTTCTCGAGGAGGACCGGACCCTGGACGTCGATGGGTCGGGCCGGTTCACGGACTCATTCGACGAGGAGTACAGCTACCACGTCTACCGGATCGCCATCGACTGAGCCGGCACGGGGCCGGGCGGGGCGAGCAGGTGCCGCGCCCCGCCGGCCAGACCGAGGAGAAGGAAGAGCATCCCGCCGGACATCGCAAAGGACAGGCCGTCGAAAAAGGACATCATGAGGCTGGCGGCGACAAGCGCCGCGATCAGGGCCTGGGCGAACTGCCGGTCCTCCCTCTCGACCGCCGTTTTCCGTGCCTTCGCCGCGCTGACGATGCCGGCCGCGATCAGGAGCAGGAATGCGATGAAGCCCAGGATCCCGAGTTCGATCGCCAGGAGAAGGTACTGGTTGTCGAAGATGTGGTACCGGGCGATGAAGGTGCCGAATCCCTTGCCGACCAGGGGGAACCGGCTCACGAATTCGATGGCGGCGTCGTAGCTGCTCGTTCGTGACGACGCGCTCGGGTCAGTCGCGAGGCCCGTGAACAGGCCACGGATGGTTCCGAGCATTCCGGGAACCACAACGGCCAGAGCGACGGCCATGACGCCGCCGAGACTGAGCATCAGGACCCGGGCGCGTCTGGTGAGGGTCGGGAGCATCACGATCAGGCCGATGGCGAGGCCGATCAGGGTGGATCGGGAGAGGGAGGTCAGGGATGCGACGGCGATGGCGGCGAACGGCAGCCACGGGAGCAGGCGGTGCGCCGAGCGGTTTTCGGTTGCGAGCACGACGGCGAGGGGGAAGGCCACGCTTAACATCACCCCGTACTCGAGCGGATGGATTGCGGTTCCGGAAGCCCGGATGAAGCCGGCTCGTTGGTCCAGGCCCGCGGCGTTGGGCGCGTCCCAGGTGGTGAACGGCACCATTCGCCAGAGATCCAGGAGCAGTTCGCCGGTCAGGAACTGGAAAATGCCCAACGTCGCCAACGCGCCGCCAACCCAGGCGACCCGACGCAGCAGGACCCGCAGTTCGCCGGCATTCGACAGGCCGTCGTGGGCGACGAGCAGGATCCCGGCCCACGCCACCAGCCGGAGAATCCCGGTGTCGGCTGGACTGACCTCGTCGGTGGGCAGGCCACGGAGCATCGCGACGGCGTAGCTGAACCCCGCCACGGTGAGGAGGGCGAAGAGGGCCAGGGGCACGATTCGTCGCCCGGGCGCCAACGGGGCCTGGCGTTGCACCTGATGCCAGCACCACCAGAGCGAAGCGGCGAGGGCCCAGACCGTCGCCGGCCGGCCGGCCGACCCCATGGCCGTGATCGTCAGCCCGGACGGGACGGCGCACAGCAGCACCAGGTACACCGTGAGAACCGTCAGCCCGTCGATACCGCGGCGCGGACCGATGTGGTCGACGGGGACGATGCGGGGTGCCGCGGGCGCCGGCTTGCTCATTCGACGTGCTCGGTGGCGCGTGCCTCCAGCTTCGGGGAGGTCACTCTCGCGTCGAAACCGTCGAGATCCCGCAGATCGTCGGCGGTAACGCCTGCGCCGGCGTCCCGGTGGCCCGCGAACGCCGGGCGCCGCTTCAGTCCGGCGGAGGACCTGACTTCGGGGGGCTCGACGGGCGCGTCCAGTTCATCGCCCGCATCCGGGTCGGACTCCCGTTCGCTCGCCCGCAGCCGGCGCCTCCTGGCGCGGGACAGGAGCAGACCGTCGATGAAACCGGTCAGAAGGAGGGTGAGGGCGACTCCGGCAGCGGCGGTCACGGCGACAGCCTGCAGCCGGCTCTGCTGGATCACCGTGCTGGTGTCGTCGGTGGTGAGCGACAACGCGGTGATCCGGTCCTCACCGGGCACGCCGGCTTTGGTCTGCAGTGTGCTCAGGGTGGACTCCACTGCCGAGAGTGCGCGGTCGAGGACCTCGGCGACCTCTACGTCGCTCGCGCCGGTCACGGTGACGGTCAGCAGCGGGCCGCCGCTGGTGACGTTTTGCGCCACAGAGACGTCGGCCGTCGCATGGCCGTCCAGGAGCGGCTCGCGGACGGTCTGTGACGCCATCGTGTTCACGAGTACCTCGCTGGCCTGGCCGAGGCCGCCCAGGTAGAGGTACGGGTTTCCTCCGTCGGGAACGCTCGAGGATGCCGGCATGAGGAGCAGGCTCGCCGCGCGTTGGTAAGTGGGGAGCACCGTGGAGGAGACGAACGCGCACGCAAAACCGGTGATTATCAGCCCGATCAGAACCACGTACCAGCGTCGCCCGAGGCCCCGCAGAAAATTCGTCAATGTCATGTCACACGCTCCGTCTGTTGGCGTCCACACCGTGGGAAGAAATCGACGGCAGCACCGGGCCGGGCGGCCCGGCCTGCCGACGACGTTGGGAGAGCCGACCGGCGAGCCGGTCGACGAGTACCGCGGCGGCCGCGGCGAGGCCGGTGCCGACCAGGCCCAGCACCAGCAGGGCCCGCGCCTGGGTCTGGCGGGTCGGTCCGACGTAGTTGATCGTCGCCTCGGCCGGCACCCAATCCGTGCTGATGGCGACCTGCGCGCTCACGGCGCCCTGCCTGTTCTCCGTGACGGTGTCGATCCGGTCCAGCAGCGTGTCGAGGGTCGCTCGCACCCATTCGGGGCTCGGTCCGGTGACCCGTACCGACAACACCGGATCGGGGAAGCTGAACTGCCACTGCCCGCCGGTATTGGGCATCACGACCTGGTAACCCTGGGATACTCCGGCGCCGACGAGCGGGGCAGACTTGGGGAGCCGATCCGGGGGTTCGCCCTTGTTGACCTCGAGTTCGACGGCGCCGACGAATTCCACCAGGGTGTCTCGCTTGCGATCGTCGAAGATCCCGACCGCTGCGCTGCCGGGGATCACGAAGACCACGGTCGACTCGGCGACGTAGGCGCCCCCGGTCCGGCTCAGCGTGGCGAAACCGACGCCGACGACGGCGAGGACGGCTAGGACGATGTACCAGCGCCGGATGAGAACCCTGATGAGGGCCGGGGCGGTCATTCGCTCGGCCCAGCGGTCACAACGCCCGATACCGTGGCGTGCGGCAGTGACGCCCACCGCCGGCGATCCAGCAGGATCCCCAGGGTGTGGCGGTCGGCTTTCCGGCGAGCCCGCAGCGCCGCGTGGAGGGTGACCGCGAGGTGCACCCAGGCCGCCGCCGCCCGGCTCCCGTGCCGTTGGGCGTAACGAACCCGGTTCACCGACAGGAGCGCGGCCTGCCCGGGTGACATGCCGGATCCGCCCTGACGGTGCTCGACGGTGGCGACGGGAGTGAACCGGGCCGTCGCGCCGGCCTCGCGTGCACGGCGAAAATAGTCGGTTTCCTCGGAGTAGAGGAAGTATCGTTCATCCCAGTCGCCGAGCCTGTCGGCCAGGCCGCGGTGGATCAGCAGTGCGGCGCCGGTGGCCCATTCGATGGGGTGGGCGGAGCTGTAGCTGTCTGGGTCGTACACGGTCTCGGCGAGCCAGGCGGGCCTCCAGGTGGCGTGATCGCCGAACAGGGCCTCACCGAAGGATCGAAGCACGCTCGGTTCGCGGCGAAGCGACGCCTGCGGGTTGCCTCGGGAATCGACCAGGCGGGGGACCACGATGCCGGCTCCGGTCGATGCCTGGCTGGCGAGCATGCCCTCGACGCTGCCCGGCCACACGACGAGGTCGGGATTGAGCACCAGGATGCTGCGAGCCGGTCCGAGATGACGCAGGGCGACGTTGATGCCACCCGCGTAGCCGCGGTTGCCGCCGGCGGAGACCACGGTGACGTCACCGTGGGCGGAAAGCACGCCGAGGGTGTCATCGGTGGAGTCATTGTCGACGACGATGACACGCATCCCGACGGCTGTGGCGGAAACCCGCAGGCTGGCCAGCAGGGACCCGATGTCTGCAGCGCTGTTATAGGTGACGATGACGACGGCGACGTCTGCGGGTTGGTGTCCTCGAATAAAGCTGCCGGGACCATCGGAGGGCGATCGCACTCGTTCACCCCCCTGAGTTCTGTGGGACCCCAACGACGGTGACGCCAGGTCCACGGCACATCCGAGCCAATCTCGAGTACCGGTGGAGCAGACAGTATCCCGGTGTCGAGAAAGCGGCGGTCCCCCGAAATGGGGTGATTAGCACAGGCATCGTGGGGTGTCACGCCGCCAGGTCGTCGGGCGCCACCCGGCTTGACATGTCGCGTTCCCACCCCACGGTGCCGCGGCTGAATGCCCGGTGGGTCTTCAGCCGACCGACAGCGGTGAGTGCGCCGTAGCAGAGGGCATCGGTCGCGCTCGCCGGACCCCGCACAGAGCCGATGAGAGCCCTGACGCTGCAGAGAGTCGTCGATACGGCGCCCAGCTCCGCAACGCCCCGATATTGCCGGGCGAGCACGGCGATGAGGCCGGAGACGGTCCTGGGGGTGTACACCCGCACGGGCGCGCTGGTCGGGACGACCACCTTTTCGGCGGGATCGAAGAGACTGTCCACGTAGGAATCGTCGGCCGTGACCGAGGGGAACCTGGCGAACCTGTCATGCCCGGCCGCACTCACGGCGTACGCGCCGGCGCCCCAGAGTGCGGCGCGATTGGTCGGGATCCTCCCGCGAGCCCGGTAGTAGCTCTTGACCAGCGCGGATGCCCCGGTGGTGTCGTACGCGGACGCCGGCCGGGCGGCGAGGACACGCCCCGGTGACAGCGAGTCGAAGATCGCGCGGACGGTGACCGGCTCGATCCCGACATCGGCATCGAGGTAGAGCCGCGGCCAGCAACCGGCCGCGGCGTCGCCGACGTTGAGGGCTGCGGTCTTGGACGCCGTCTCGATTTCGTAGACCTTGACGCCGGGAAACCCCCGGGCGATCGACGCCGTGTTGTCGGAACAGCCGTTGCAGACGACGATGATCTCAGCCTGGTTCAGGAACGCCATCGGCGCGATCAGGGAGAGCGTGCGGCCGATCGTGGCGTGCTCGTTGTGGGCGGGGATGATGATGGTCCCGGCCGGTGTGCTCGACCTGGCCCCCGGTGCGGGCCTGGACGGCGAGTCCTCGGCCGGCACGCGGGTCTCGGGCGGGGACGAGCTCCAGGCGCTTCCCGCCAGCAGAGTGCGAATGATCCGGCGCTGGGCAGGGTCGGTCAAGTGGCGCGCGGCGGTCACGGCCAGGGCCGCCTGGAACGCGAGCGCGTAGCCGAGCGAGTGGTAACGGCGGGTGAAGCGCACCCGGCTCGCCGTGAGAAGCGCCGTGAGCGCCGGGGTGCATTCCTCCGGGCGGGGCTCGTACCGGATCCTCGCGGCGGGCTCGTACCAGATGGCTGCCCCGCTCTCCCGCACTCGGCGGAAGTAGTCCGGCTCTTCGGCGGGGGTGCTGAAACGCTCGTCCCGGTCGCCGACCCGGTCGGCAACGTCCCGGCGCACGAGGAGGCAGGTGTCGTAGCCCCAGCGCACCTGGTGAGCGTGTTCATAGCTCTCAGGGTTGATGTCGATGGCGTCGGTGTCAGTGCTGAGAAGTGCCCGGCCCACGGTGGGCTCCTTCCGCAGATGCCGCCGGGTGCTGCCGTCGGCCGAGAGCAGCCGAGGCATGACGGCACCGGCGCCGACCCGGTTCATCCGGTCGACCATGGCCCGCAACGCGCCACGTTCCACCACTCCGGTGCCGTCGAGCACCAGCACAGCGTCGGCGTTCCCGATGTGTGCTCGCGCGGCGTTGATCGAACCGGCGTGGCCGCGGTTCGGCGCCCCCGGGACCAGGATCACGTCGCGCTCGAGGAGCAGGTCGAGCGGGGGGATTCGATCGTGGTCGGCGGCCGCCACGATGCACCGCAGCCTGAGGTCCTGGCATTCGGAGCGGAGTGCCTCGAGCAGCGGAGTGAGACTGACGGCGGCGTCGGCGACCACGATGACGGCGACGTCAGCGTGTTCGTCAGGGCCGGCGAACCGCGACTCTGGCGGCTGCCCGCTCGCGTGGGCACCGACGATGACCGGGGACGGTATCGCTGCCGGGTCGTCGGTCGTGCTTCTCGTCCGCCGGACCGCCAGATAGGCAGGCGGCCCCTGCACCAGATACCGGGTGAACAGGCGCCGGGGTTCGAGGCCCAGCCGCCACGCCCACTCCAGGCCGTGCCGGGACATCCACTGCGGAGCCCTGCTCACCCGTCCGGCGAGGAAATCGACGACGGCGCCGAAGGCCAGCAGCACCCGGGAACCCGTGGCCACACCGTGCTCGGCGATCCAGAGTTCCTGCCGGGGTTTGCCGAGTCCGACGATCAGCAGCTCGGTGTCAGCGTCGCGGATCTCGCGGGCGATCGCATCCGATCGCACCGGATCCCGCAGCTCGTCCCTGGTGGGTGCCCAGCACCCGGAGATGCGCAGGCCGGGGTGACTGACGGCGAGCTCGCTGAGGACACGTCCATGGGTGCTGGCCGCGCCGCCCAGGAAGCCGATGCGGGTGCCGCGGCTTTCGCACATCTGAAGGATCGGGCCGATCAGATCGCTGCCCGCCAGACGCGGCCAGTCCCGGCCGGTGAGGCGCCTGGCCTGCGCGGCGAGGGGGGCGCCGTCGATGAGGTTGAGCCAGGCGAGGTCACCCTGACCGGCGCCGGGCAGCGGGCCTTCCGCCGCAAGGGTACCTGTCCACTCGGAGCCCGCCCCGAAGTGGTGCACGTGGTCAAGATTGATCGACGTGACGGCCAGGGGCGGAACGTCGCGCGCGGCGAGGTGCCCCGCGATGCGATCGATGGAGTCGTCGAATCGCAGGAGGTCGCAGGCCGACCCGCCCAGGACGATTCTGGCTTCGTTGAGAGTCATGTGCGCACCACCGAGGGAGACCAGGCATGGGGGATGAAGAGGCGAGGTTCGCTGACCCCGTCGATGGAGATGGACCAGACATCGCTGTCGCCGACGACATCGGTGCGGGCCAGCCCGTAGAGCAGCGTCGAATCGTCCAGCCATTCCACCTGGTCGTCGACGTTGCCGGGGGCGGGTAGAAGAGTCTCCACCCCCGTGCCGAGATCGAGCACCGCGATCGACCAGATCGGCGGCTGCGTGCCGGCCACGACCTTCTTATAGGCGACATGACGGCCGTCGGGGGAGAGCGACGGGCACTCGGCGGACTCCCGGATGGCCGTCAGGGTGCGGGCGGCCAGGTCACCCTGCACCAGCCAGGTGCGTCCGGCCGAGGCCGCCGTGGCGTAGAACGTGGAGTCGTCGCTGGCGAAGGTCACGCCCCAGATGTTGCGGTCGGCCGCTGTGATGCGGTCACCGTCCACCATGAGCGCGAAGTCTTCGAGATTGCCGAAGTCGGTGCCGTCGGCTGTGGAGATGGTCGTCTGGGTCGAGAACGCGACCGTCCCATACGATTCCCCGGTCACGAAAGCTGTCATGGCGACGAGGTGGGAGTTCGCGGATATCCGGGTGCGGCTGGGGATGCCGGGCAGCGGCCACGAGCGCAGCTCGGCGGCGTCCGCACCGCGCAGGGTGGCCGCGAAGGTCGTGACGATCCCGCGGTCGATGTGGAGGCACATCTGCGCGGCCGTGGTTGCGTACACCCTGTCGCACGCCACCGTCGTCACGGAGCGCTCGCCGGCGGGATCGGCGAGCGGGACGGAGGCGACCAAGCCGTACCCGTCGCCGGATGCCGTGTTGCGGAACACGATCCTGTCGCCTGTCGCCACAATGTCGGTGCTGACGGCCTGCACCGTGCTCGCGCCGGTCCGTCGTTCCTGGGAAGCGGCCCAGGCAACGATGCCGTAGCCGCCGGCTCCGCCGAGGAGCACCGCGCTCACCAGCACGGCGGCGATCGAGCGTCTGCGGGCGGTCATGTCGTCTGCACCCGGGCGAAAGCGCCGCGCAGGACGAGAGCGGCTAGCGGGATCAGCAGGGCGAGTGCGCCGGCGATGATCATCATCGCGTTGCCGCGGCCCACCGCGAACCAGAGCAGGCCGAATCCGGTGGACGCGATCAGCCGGGTGACGGCCACGACGGTCTGGGCGGACGCGATGGCTGTGGCGCGGCTGGCCTCAGGCGTCGACTGGGACGCGAGCGCCGCGAGGATGCCGTCGGTGGACGCATAGAACACACCGAGCGCGATCAGGCAGAGAATCGTCGTCGGAAGCCCGGCAACGGGGACCGCGGCGCAGACGTAGGCCGTGAGGAGCGCGAGGTGGCCGCAGACGAAGACCCGGGCACGGCCGAACCTGTCGGCGAACCTGCCCAGGGGGATGGCCAGGAGGAGGAAGGCGACGTTGGTGCCCACATAGAGAAGGGGGAACCAGGCCGCCGCGAAGGCATCCCGGCTCTGCAGGACCAGGTAGATGAACCCGTCACCGATGGTCACGATGCCCAGCAGGCCCGCGGTCAGGAGCAGGCGGCGCAGCCGGGGATCCCTCAGCTGCGCCCACCTGAACGACGCCCGGGAGGTGCCGGGTGCGGCCAGCGCCGCCGACGGACGGGTGTTCGGCACGATGAGGCCGAGCACGAACACGCCCACGATCGCGAAGGCGAGTGACACGACGAAGACGGTGTCGTAGCCGTCGGGGATGGCGAACAGGATCGCGAAGGCCAGCAGTGGCCCGACCGCGGCGCCGACGGTGTCGAGCATGCGGTGCACGCCGAAGGACCGGCCGAGGTTCTCCGGGAGCGACGACGCTGTGATCAGCGCGTCGCGCGGGGCGGTCCGAACGCCCTTGCCGAGACGATCGACCGCGATGACGGCCACGAGGGAGGTGAATCCGGTTGCGAAGAGAAGCCCGGTGCGGGCCAGGGCTGACAGTCCGTACCCGAAGAACGCGATCCACTTGGGCTGGTCCCCACGGTCCGCTGCCCAGCCGCCGGCGATCCGCACGATGGCGCTGACGCCCTGGTAGATCCCGTCGAGAAACCCGTAGGCGACCGTCGACAGGCCCAGCACTCCCGTGATGTAGAGCGGAAGGATCGCCGACACCGACTCCGAGGAGACGTCGGTGACCAGGCTGACGATGCCGAGGGCGATGACGACCGAAGACACCCGTGTCGCGGCGGGGCGCCCGGGGGACAAGGCTGTGCCTGGTGTTGTTCCCCGGTCGGCTGCTCCCCGGTTGGATAAGGAAATGTACACAGGCCGGCCCGCCGTCAACCCTGCGCCGTGAAGACGCCGAAGAGCACGTAGCTGGATCCGCCGGCGACGGCGGTGACCGAGAGGGTGACCGAATCGTCGTCGCGGGCAAAGCTGAGCGTCGACGCGCGTTTGGTGCTGGTTGTCGGGCTTTCGAGGAGTCCCAGGGGGGCGAAGTGCTGCCGGTAGAACGCCAGGACATCGTCGGTGCCGAGTGTGGTCTTCGCCTCGAGGCTGGCCTGCAGGCGGTCGCCCTGCGTCGCCACCGAACTGTTGTCGACGAGTGAGTCCGGGATTCCCGGCAGGACATCGGTGGGGAACCCGTCCACAACCTCGCCGAGGGAATTCGCGGCCGGAGGGAGCGGCAGTGACACGAGGGCGGACCGGGGCTTCGACGGCGGCAGGGTGACGTTGACCTGACCGGGCGGGAGCACTTCAGTTGACGTGCGGGGGCCCACCTCGGTGTCGGTGTCGGGGATGGGGTCGGCCTGCGGTCCTTCCGGAGCCGGTGATGCCGTGTCGTCGGCCGGGGTGGGCTCGGACGGCATCGGGGTGCCGCCGGCGTCGGGTGTCGGCAGCGCCGAGGCCGATGGTGTGGACTCCGCCACCACGCGGCTTTGGTCGGTAGCCGGCAGCAGCTGGGCGACGATGAGGCCGGCCGTCGCCACGGCCACGGTGAGGCCGAGCGCGGTGAGGCCGAGCTGACGCTTGTTCATCGCGGATCTCCTTCGGCCATGAGGACTCCGTCGCGCTCGTGGAAGTGTTCGCCGGTGGCCGGGCAGGTCAGCCGGCCGTCGTCCTCAGCGCGCAGCGGGATCCCCGCCCGGCCGACCCAGCCGATGCGTCGGGCCGGGACGCCGGCGACGACGGCGTAGTCCGGGACATTCTTCGTCACCACGGCGCCGGCCGCGACAAGCGCCCAACGGCCGATGCTGACCGGTGCGATGCAGACGGCCCTGGCGCCGATGGACGCGCCCGTGCCGACGTGCACACCGACTGAGTGCCAGTCGTCGGCGTCTTTGATGCTCGTATCGGGGTTGACGGCCCGCGGAAACACGTCGTTGGTGAACACCACGGCGGGACCGACGAAGACGCCGTCTTCCAGGACCGCCGGTTCGTAGATCAGGGCGTAGTTCTGGACCTTGCAGTTGCTCCCGAGGATCACGCCAGGCCCGATGTACGAGCCCCGCCCCAGGATGCAGCCGCTGCCGATGGTTGCGTGCTCGCGCACCTGGGCGAGGTGCCACACGCGGGTATCGGCGCCGACCTCCGCGGTCGCGTCCACGTCGGCAGTCGGCTCGATGAGTGCGTGCCCGGCCGTTCCCGGCGTGGGCATCATGAGCATCGCCCAGAGAGGCGGCGTCGGGAGGCTGCGGGGCAGCAGGCCGCGCGGAGGGGTCGACGATTAATGGTTCTGTTCACGTTCCATCCCTGCAATTCGGGTGTACAGGTACAGCTCGGACAGAGCCCGACGCCGGCAGTTGTACACCCCCGGAACGGACCCGTGACGAGACCTGACGCAAACTCAGGTGCTCACGACGCGACCATAGCCGGGCCGGGAAGGAGTCGCTGTGACCTTATCGGGGGGCAAATCCGAGAGGGTGGAGGGTGCCGTTGTGTTCGCCGTAGTGTGCGCCGGTCACCGGGCATCTGAAGAGGCCGGGGCCCACGTGGTTCAGACGGGCGCCGCTCTGCCCCACCCAGTGCACCCTCCTGGCCGGAATCCCGTCCATCAGGGCGTACTCGGGGACGTCGGCGGTCACCACGGAGCCGTCGGCCACGACGGCCCAGCGCCCGATGGTGAGCGGTGCGACGCAGACGGCGTTGGCGCCGACGGACGCCCCGGTGCGCACGGTGACGCCGACGAGGTCCCAGTCGGCTGTGGTCTTGCGGCGCCCAGCCGGCGACACGGCCCGGGGATATCTGTCGTTGGTGAACACGGCCCCAGGCCCGACGTGCACCCGTTCCTCCAGCAGGGTCGGTTCGTAGAGCAGGGCGAAGTCCTGCACGGTGCACTGGCGTCCGAGGATCACTCCCGGCCCCAGGTACACGGCGCGCCCGATGGCGCAGCCGGGGCCGAGACGGGCGAATTCGCGTACCTGTGCGCGGTCCGCCACCGTACTGCCGTCGCCGAGCACCGCGCGGGGGTCGACGTCGGCGGACGGTGCTATCCATATCGCCCTCACGGCGCCGGCGTCTGTCGTCACGAGTATCCCTTGCAAGTTGGGAGCCGGATGGCGCGGGGCTCGTGCTGTCATCGGCCTGACCCGGGGCGACAGGCACGGGTGAGTTTTGCTCAGTTCTGGTGTGCGCTGCAGGGAACATAGCGCGTGCCTTCCGGCCCCGCTGTAACCACTCCAGGGGTGGCGTCTAGGCCAGCCGGGCCAGCCCGGTGACGTCGTCCCGCGGCAGCACGTCGGCGACGGCGGTGACGGTGAGTGCATTCAGCCCAATTGCGGCGCCCGCCGAGGAGAGGAAGGCGGTGTCTGCGGCGTCCCGGCCCGTGGCGATGCGCAGAAGGGACTGGCGCGGAGCGAGCCCGGTGGCGTCGACGACCTGCCAGGCGCCGTCGAGATATGCCTCGGCCACGGCGTGGAAGTCCATCGGGGACAGGCCGGGAGCGTAGGCCGACACCAGGCGGGCCGGCACGTCGTGCGCGCGCAGGAAGGCTATGACGAGGTGAGCGTAGTCGCGGCAGACGCCCTGCCGGGCCAGCAGGGTGCGCACCGCACCATCCGTGGGCAGGCTGGCGCCGGGCACGTAACTCAGGTGCGTGCCCACCCAGGAGGTGATCGCGTCGAGCAGTGCGGTGCCGGTGAGCCCACGGAACTCGGCCTGCGCGGTTGGCCAGAGGTGGTCGGATTCGACATAGCGGCTGGGCCGGAGGTAGCGCACGATGTCGATGTCGGACACCTCCGCGGGCTCGGATTGGCCCGATACCTCGACCGTGTAGTCGATGTCGATCCGCCCGGCCTGTACCGCGACGAGCTGGAGCCGGGTGCCGTGCGCGTCGAGGACGTCCCGGTAGGCCAGCGCGGTGTTGTTCTGCAGGATGGTGAGTTGCTCCGTGGCGTTCGCGTCCGCGGCGACGGCGACGGACAGGACCAGCTCGGCGGGCCCGTGTGCAACGAGTTCGAGATGCGCGGAGGCGGAGCGTTTCATGCCCACATCGTGGCATACATCCGCGAACCGTGAGAAAAGCACCTAACCCGACGGATTTTAGGTGCTTAACTCACAGTTCGCGCGTTCTGGCGGGAGCCCGGCTCGGCCGCGACGACACTCGACCCGAAGTTCGCCTGTTTTCGGGCATAAAAAAATGGCCACCCGCGGTAGAAGCCCGCAGATGGCCAAGTGGCCCCGACCGGCGTCGATCCGGTGACCTTTCGATTTTCAGTCGAACGCTCTACCAACTGAGCTACAGGGCCTCGAACGCGGCTCGAGAGACGCCTTCGAAAGGACGAAAAGCCCCTTCTTTCGAAAGGGCTTGTCGCCTTGGCGACCCTGACCGGACTTGAACCGGCGACCTCCGCCGTGACAGGGCGGCGCGCTAACCAACTGCGCTACAGGGCCAAACTATGATGCTTTTCTTGCGATGCTGCTGTGATGCTGTCTAACTTTTTGTGCCGAGTACAACCTACAGTATGCGTAGCCCCAACGGGATTCGAACCCGTGTTAACGCCGTGAAAGGGCGCCGTCCTAGGCCGCTAAACGATGGGGCCGAACTCCCGGAAGCTGATGACTTCCGACGCATAATCATAAGTGTTGGCAGAGCGATAGTTCAAATCGGCCACAACGGCCGGTGCCCGCGGGGCTGACCCGAGGGTCCGTTCGCCGCGGGATTCCGGGCCAGAACCGGAATCGGGCCCGATCCGCCCCTCGGCGTGTCGCGTTTTCACCGCGCCCGCGAATGGGCGGGGAATCGGGGTGCTCGAGGGTTAGGTTTTATTCGACCCCCGGCCACCCAGCGGGGTTTGTTATTGTGACGAGAGTTACCACAGTGACGAATGTGACAAGCACAAGCCCGATCGGGGAGTTATGAAGCGCACGGCAACCGTGATCAGCCGCGGAGTTCGCGCCAGCCTGAACCGGCTGCGGCCGAACCGGCAGCAGCCCACCCGAGTCAGGCGCATCGACGCCCGTCAGGCGACGTTGGGCGTGACCGGCTTCGCCGCCGCCCTGACCCTCGCGGTGACCCTGGCCAGCCCGGCCAGCCCGGCCATGGCCGTGGACTATCCAAGCTGGGACGACGTGCTTGCCGCCAAGTCCAACACCAACGCTGCCTCCGCCCAGGTCACCGAGATTCAGAATCTCATCGCCGGCCTGCAGACCGAGGTGGAACGCACCCAGGCGGAAGCCGAGGCCCGCGGAGCCGAACTCGAGGTCGCCCAGTCCAAGTTCGACGACGCCAGCCGTCGCGCCAGCGACCTACAGGCCCAGGCCGACACCAGCAAGACCGAGGCCGACACTGCCACCACCCAGGCCGGCCAGCTCGCCGCCCAGCTGTACCGCACCGGCGGCACCGACCTCAGCGTCAACCTCTTCATCGACGGACAGCAGAGCGGCGAAGGCGCCGACGAACTGCTCTCCAAGCTCGGCAGCATGAGCAAGCTCGTCGAACGCAGCACCGACGTGTACGAACAAGCCCAGACCGCCAACAACACCGCCCAGTCACTCGGCGACCAGGCCACCGTCGCCAGGGCCGAACGCGAGACACTGCGCATCGCGGCCGAAGCCGCCATGGCCGCGGCCCAGGATGCGGCGGATGCGGCGGCGGGAGCCCTCGCCGCCTCCGAAGCGCAGAGCGTGATCCTCGAGCAGCAGCTTCAGTTCATGCAGGACGCCCAGGCCACGACGACCGCCGGCTATGAGGCCGGCGTCGCCGAACGGGCCCGGATCGCCGCGGAAGCCGAAAAGGCGCGCCTCGCCCAGGTCGCGGCGGATGCCGCACGCGCCGCGGCCGCCAGGCCGCCCAGCTCGTCCGGCGGCTCGACCGGTTCAGCCGGAGCAGGCCTCAGCGGCGGCCAGGTCGGCAGCCAGGGCTGGGGCGTTCCCGCCGGCGGACGCATCACCGACGGCTACGGCGCCCGCGCCCAGCTCTGCGGCAGCGGCGGCTGCAGCGGCGGTTTCCACTACGGCACCGACATCGGCACCGGCTGCAGCGCCCCGATCTACGCCGCCGCATCCGGCACCGTCGTCTACGCGGGCCGCCTCGGCACCTACGGCAACTTCGTAAAGATCAGCCACGGCAACGGCGTCGAAACGGGCTACGCCCACATCCGCGACGGCGGCATCTTCGTCTCAGTCGGCCAGCAGGTCTCGGTGGGCCAGAACATCGCCAGCTCCGGCACCACCGGAGCCTCCACCGGCTGCCACCTGCACTTCGAGGTGTTCAGCGGCGGCAACCGCATCAACGCCGTTCCGTTCATGTCCGACAGGGGAGCGCCACTTGGCTGATCACACATCCACCCACCGCTCGCGGCGCACCTCGGCCGCACTGCTGTCGGCCGCACTGATCGGCTCGGTCACCGCCGCGGCCGGCGTGGCCGTGCCGGCCTTCGCCGATGAGGACTACCCCAGCTGGGACGAGGTCGCCAAGGCCAAGCAGAGCGAGGCCACCAAGGCGAAGGAGATCGAGAACCTCACCGGCCTGCTCAACGGCCTGCAGGAGTCGTCAGCGGCCGCGTCGCAGGACTCCCAGATGGCCGCGGAGGCCTATCGGGTCACTCAGGACGACCTCGATGCGGCCACGGCCAGGGAGGAGAGCCTGGACAAGCAGTCCGCGGTGGCCCAGAAGGCCGCGGACACCTCCAAGATGCGCGCCGGCCTGATCGCCGCACACCTGGCCAAGACCGGAGCCCAGGACCTCTCCCTCAACCTGTTCCTCAACGGCAACACCGCCGACGACCTACTCAGCCAGCTCGGCACGGCCAGCAAGCTCAGCGAACAGTCCGAGACCATCTACCGGCAGGCCGTGCAGGACAAGAACACCGCCGAATCGCTCATCGCCCAGGCCGCCGCCGCCACCGCGGAACGCAAGCGCCTGAGCACCGAGTCCAAGGAGAAGTACGACTCGGCCAGCGACGCCGCACTGGGCGCCCAGGCCGCACTCGACGTGGAGCTGAAGAAGTCGTCGGAGCTCTACGAACAGCTGGCCCTGCTGAAGGACACCACCGCCGACGTGGAGCGCGAGTACCAGACCGGGCTGGATGCCGCCGCATCCGCCGCCGCGCTGGCCAAGGCCCAGGCCGCCGCGGCCGCCGCCGTCAAGAACAACCCGCCCGCCGCCTCAGCACCC
>NZ_PJJP01000039.1 GCF_002929555.1 Cryobacterium sp. N22 | reverse complement strand
AATCCGGATGGTCCTGGGCCTGCCCGAAGTCAAAGCCCCGCACTGGATCGACCCCACCGGCACCTGGCGGAAACCACCCCAACACCGAGCCCACGACCCACGCACTCGACGACGCGGCGAGGGGCCACCGCCTGAGGGTCCACCGGTGGTGTGAGCGCTACGGCGCTCGAGCAATTACCGCCCGTCAACCGGCCTTCGTTAGGGTCGAAGGAGAAGCATGACAGCGACAACGAAGGTGCTTCGGAAGAAGGATTCACCATGACGACCTCCGAAAACTCGGCCGGCACCATCGGCGAAAGGATGGCCGGCGCTGATATCGAGGCCGACCTCCAGAACATTCTGCAGGCGGTTCCCGAACCTGTTCCCGAGACTGAGGCGCACGCCGTTCTCGGGCGCGTGTTCCAGGGCGTGCTTTTCGACATGGACGGCACCCTGGTCGACTCGACCAAGGCCGTGAACCGGTCCTGGCAGCAGTGGGCGGACGAAATGGGCTTCGGCGCCCTGTTCTCCGGCATCCAGCACGGCCGCCCGGCCCGCGAGATGGTGGCCGACCTCGTATCACCCGAGCAGGTCGAATCCTCGATCCTCCGCGTCAATGAGCTTGAACTCGCCGACACCGACGACATCACCATCCTGCCCGGTGCCGCAGAACTGATGGCCGCCCTCCCCGAAGACCGCCGGGCCATCGTCACCTCGTGCGACAGTGCCCTCTGCCGCATCCGTCTCGACGCCGCCGGCTTCAGCGCCCCGGCCACCGTGGTCACCATTAATGACACCGTCAAGGGAAAGCCGGCACCCGACCCGTTCCTCGAGGCGGCCGACCGGCTCGGCCTCGACGCCCGCCAGTGCGTTGTCGTCGAAGACGCTCCCGCCGGACTCGCCGCGGGTCGTGCGGCCGGCTGTGCGACCATCGGCGTTGTCGGCACCCACTCCGCCGACGAACTGGACGCCGACCTCGTTGTGACCAGCCTCGATCGCCTACGCATCGAACTGCACGATCACGGCGTGGTTTTTGTTCTCCAGACCCAGCCGAGGTAGTAGACAGGACACATGACAGGGCGAGAGCAGACCGAGATCGAGCGCAAGTACGACGTCGAGGGGCTCCGGCCCGTTCCGTCGCTGCAGGGGCTCGATGGCATCACCGCCGATCCGGCCGAGGCGCCCTTTGTGCTCACGGCCGTGTACTACGACACCGCAGACCACGACCTGGCCCGCCACCGCATCGTTCTGCGCCGTCGCGAGGGAGGCGGCGATGCCGGCTGGCACCTGAAGATGCCGGCCGCCGAGGGGCGCACCGAGGTGCACTGGCCGCTTGATGTCGGCGCTGCAGAGAGCTCTGAGCACATCCCGGACGAGGTGCTCGAGCCCGTGCGCGCCATTGTGCGCGACCGGCCGCTCACCCCGCTGGCCAGGGTCAGCACGGTGCGCACCACGGTGCGACTCACCGATGCCGACGGCCACGCCCTCGCCGAGATCGCCGATGACCTCGTCTCCGCTTCTGATGTGCGCGGGGGAACGTACCGCAAGTGGCGTGAATGGGAGCTCGAACTGCTGGACGGCGCCCCCGACACCCGCAAGAAGCGCACCAGACTGCTCGATTCCGTCGAACAGGTGTTGCTCACCGCGGGTGCCACTCCGTCCACGAGTGCGGCCAAGATCGCCCGCGCCGTGGGCGTTGAGTCCCTGACCGAGCTCGACCGCGCCGAGGTGCTGCCGGGTCTGCTCCCCGCCCCGGCCCTGCAACACCCGGACTCCGCCGGCGCCGTCGTCGTCGGAGCGCTGCGCGACCTGACCGCCGCCCTCATCGATGATGACCCCCGGGCCCGAGCGGATGCCCCGGACGCGGTCCATCACATGCGCACCACGGTGCGCCGCCTGCGCAGCGTCCTCGCGGTCTACGGCCGGCTGTTCGAGACCGCGGCCGTGAAGGAGCTCCGTTTCGAGCTCAAGCACCTGGGCACCGAGTTGGGGCACGCGCGCGACGCCGAGGTGCGCGGAAGCCGAGTGGCCGCGGAACTCGACGGCGTCGACCAGTACACCACCGACGATGCCGAGATCCGGCTCGTGGGCGGTGCCAGACGTGACTACGCGGAGGCCCTCGCCTCGGTGCGCGACTACCTCCTGAGCACCCGCTACTACAGGCTGCTCGATTCCCTCGAGAACTTCACGGCCTGGCCGCCGATCACCCCGAAGGCCGAGCGTCCCGCCGCCACCGAGATCAAACGCGACCTCGGCAGGGCCGTCGCCGCGCTCGAGCAGCTCAGCACCGCAGTGACCAACGCGGATGAGCCGGAGGCGGCGTTGCACGAGGTGCGCAAGGCGGCTCGCCGGCTGCGCTACGCCGCCGCCGCGGTGGCGTCTGCCGAACCGGTGGCCGAGGGCCCGGCGACGAAGCCGGCCAAGAAGTCAGCCAGGACGGCAGCGAAGAAGGCGGCCGCGAAGCGCGCCAGGGCCACCGCCCGATTCGCGAAGCTCCGCAAGCGTTACGCCCACGTGGCCCGGGTGGCGAAGCCGCTCGTGAAGCGGCTCGGCGACCGGCACGACAGGCTGCTCTACATCGAGGAGCTCGACCAGGCCGCACAGGCGGCTCATGAGAGCGGCGAGAACGCCCTGGTCTACGGCCTGCTCGTGGCGCGTGCCGAACGCCTCGACGACACCGTGCAGGTTGTCCTCAGCGAGGCCGACCGCTCGGTGCGACACCTCAAGCGGCTCGTCCGCGAGCTCTGAGGCCTGATGACTGCGCCTCGTGACCTGCTCCGCCAGAGCACCGTGCTGCTGAGCGCGATCCTCGCCTTGGCCGGGTCGTTCATCGGGTCCGGAGCCGCGGGCGGCACGCCCATCCAGGACGCCTCCGGGGGAGCGCTGGCCGCCGATGCCACCCCGATCGCACCGGGCGGACCGGCCTTCGCCATCTGGACGCCGATCTACGCCGGCCTCGTGCTCTACGCGATCTGGCAGTTCCTGCCGCGACAGAAGACCGACCCCCGACAACGCCGGCTCGGCTATCCGATCGCAGCCTCGCTGCTGCTGAACGCGGCCTGGATCCTCAGCGTGCAATTCGACCTGCTCTGGCTGAGCGTCCCGGTCATCGCCCTGCTGCTGGCCGTGCTGGTCTGGGCGTTCCTCATCATCCTGGACACCCGCCCACGCACGCTGGTGGAGACTGTCCTCGTCGACGGCACGATGGGCCTGTACCTGGGCTGGGTCTGCGTGGCCACGGCCGCCAACATCACGGCCGCCCTCGTCGCCGCCGGCTTCGACGGCTTCGGCCTGCCCGCCGATGTCTGGGGTGTGCTGATCATCGCGGTAGCCGGTGTGGTCGGTGTGCTCCTCGCCGTTGCCGGTCGTGGCCGGCTCACCCCCGCCCTCGCCCTCTGTTGGGGCCTGGCCTGGGTGGCCGTAGCCCGGCTCACCGGCGACCTGCTCTCCACCCCCACGGCGATCACCGCCATCGTGGCCGTCGTCGTGGTCGTCGCCGTCACGCTCGTGCTGCGCATCAGGGCGCCGCGCACATGAAAACAGCCCGCCCGCCGAAGGCGAGCGAGCTGTAACAGGTAACGCGGAGTGCTACTCGGCGTCGAGGTCAGTCTCGAGGATCGTGACGAGGCCGGCGAGGGCCTCATCCGCTCCGTCGCCCTCGGCGCGCAGCACGACGACCTGGCCGTTTGCGGCACCCAGGCTCATGAGCGACAGGATGCTCGACGCGTCCATGGCGTCGTCGGCCGGGTCGCCCTCGAGCGCGATGGTGACCTCGACCGGCAGTGCGCCGACGGCCTCAGCGAAGATCGCTGCGGGACGGGCGTGCAGGCCGACGCGGCTGGCGATGGTGGCGGTACGTTCTGACATGGTTCCTCCTGAAACTGTACGGATTACAACTGTATTGCCCGCGCGATGTGCACACGCCTTGAGGCGGGAACACATCGCGCGGTTGACGCGTGGGGCTTAGAGTCCCAGTTCGTCGAGAATGGGCAGTTCGGCGCGGACCCGGGCGCGTGCCTCGAGTGCGCTCGGTGCGGCCAGGGCGATGCCGGCGAGGCGCTGTGCCTCGACGACGGTGACCTTCGCCAGCACTGCCGCGACGGCAGCGAGGGCACGGGCGGTCATCGACAGGGTGTTCACGCCCAGGCCCACGAGCACCACGGCGAGTGCCGGGTCGGCCGCGGCTTCGCCGCAGACGCCGACGGGCTTGTTGTTGCCCTCGGCGACGGAACCGGCCACGGTGAGCTGGATCAGGCGCAGCACGGCGGGCTGCCACGGCGTGTTCAGCGCGGCGAGCGGGCCGAGCTGGCGGTCGGCGGCCATGGCGTACTGGGTGAGGTCGTTGGTGCCGAGGCTCGCGAAGCTCACCTCGCCCAGGATGGTCTCGGCCGTCAGCGCGGCGGAGGGAACCTCGACCATGACACCGGGGGTCTTCAGCCCGGCCTCGCCGCACATGCGGGCGAAGTCGGCGGCCTCATCGGCGGTGGAGATCATCGGGGCCATGACCCAGACATCCGCTTCGGTGCCCTCTGCGGCAGTGGCCACGGCGGCCAGCTGGCGCTTGAGCACGCCGGGCGAGGTGAAGTCGGTGCGGTAGCCGCGCACGCCGAGAGCCGGGTTCGGCTCGGACGCGTCGGTGAGGAACGGGAGCGGCTTGTCGGCGCCGGCGTCGAGCGTGCGCAGGACGACCTTCTTGCCGGGGAACGCGTCGAAGACGCCGCGGTACGCGGTGACCTGCTCGTCGAGGGTGGGTTCTTCGTCGCGGTCGAGGAAGCAGAACTCGGTGCGCAGCAGGCCCACGCCCTGGGCGCCGGCGGCGGCGGCCTTGACGGCATCCGCTGCACCGCCCACGTTGGCGAGCAGCGGCACGAGGTGGCCGTCGGCCATAACGCCCTCGCCGGAGAATACCGCGAGGGTGGCGGCGTTGGCGGCCCAGGCCGTGGCGGCCTCGAGCTGTTCGGCGTCGGGGTCGACGGTGATGCTGCCGGCTGCGCCGTCAACGTAGACCGCGGTGCCGTCAGTGATGGACTCGACACCGACCGCGGCGACAACGGCCGGCAGGCCGAGGGCGCGGGCGATGATCGCGGTGTGCGACTGCGGTCCGCCACCGGAGGTGACCAGGGCCAGCACGACGGCCGGGTTCAGCGTGGCCGTGTCGGCCGGCGCCAGGTCGTCGGCAACGAGGATGAACGGTTCGTCGGAGGCGGGGATGCCCGGTGCGGGCACCCCGCGCAGCTCAGCGACGATCCGGGAGCGCACGTCGAGGACGTCCGTGGCCCGCTCGGCCATGTAGCCGCCGAGGTTGTGCAGCATTTCGGCCACGGAGGCCGCGGACTCCCAGATTGCCCGCTCAGCGGAGGTGCCGGTGTTGATCAACTTCACGGCGCCCTTGATGAGCATGGGGTCCGCGGCCATCAGTGCGGTGGCCTCGAGAACCGACTTGCCCGCTCCGGTGGCGCTGACCGAGCGCTGCTTGAGCTCGGCCTGCACCGCCTTCGCGGCTGCGCGCAGGGTGACGGCGGCATCCTCTGCCGTCGTCGACGAGGCCAGCTGTTCTCCTGCTGGCGGCTCGCTCACGGCTTTGGGCATCTGCCGAACGGATCCGACGATCCGACCGGGGCTGACCCCTACTCCTGTGAAACTCTGCACGGAACTTCCTCTATTCTTCGGCGTTAATGGTGCCCACTAATGTTAGGCGTTCACCAGGGTGTTGTTCTGCTTGATAGAGCCCGTAGTCGGGGCCTTTCGGACGTAGCGCTTGAGCGCGATTACCGCTATGGCCGTGATGGCCGTACCGATGAGAATCGCCAGAATGAAGCCCAAAACGTTCTCGATGGCGAAGAACACGAAGATTCCTCCGTGCGGCGCCTTCGACGTGACACCCCAGGCCATGGTCAGCGCACCGGTGGTAGCCGCGCCGAGCATGCTCGCGGGGATCACGCGCAGCGGGTCTGCCGCGGCGAACGGGATCGCGCCCTCGGAGATGAACGAGGCACCGAGCAGCCAGGCCGCCTTGCCGTTGTCGCGTTCGACCGGGCTGAAGAGCTTGCGGTCGAGCACGGTGGCCAGGGCCATTCCGAGCGGCGGCACCATGCCGGCGGCCATGACCGCGGCCATGATCTGCCACGGCGCCTGGTTGGCCAGCGTTGCGGCACCCAGGCCGGCGACGGCGAAGGAGTAGGCAACCTTGTTGACCGGGCCGCCGAGGTCGAACGCCATCATCAGGCCGAGGATCAGGCCGAGGATGACGACGGACGCGCCGGTCATGCCGTTCAGCCAGTCGTTCAGGGAGACGGTGAGCCAGGCGATCGGGCCGCCGAGCACCAGGAACATCAACCCGGAGGCGAAGATCGAGGCGAGCAGCGGGATGATCACGACGGGCATCAGGCTGCGCAGCCAGCGCGGAACGGTGAAGGAACCGATCCAGGCTGCCGCGAGACCGGCGAGCAGTCCACCGACGATGCCGCCGAGGAAGCCGGCGCCCATGAAGCCGGAGACCGCACCGGCGACGAAGCCGGGAGCGATGCCGGGGCGGTCGGCGATGCCGTAGGCGATGTAACCGGCCAGAGCGGGAACCAGGAAGCTCATCGACAGCTGGCCGATCTTGAAGAAGACCGCACCGAGGTAGATCAGCATGCCGCCGTCAGGCAGGTTCCAGAGGCTGTTGTCCAGCACCACCTTGTCGGCGACGTCGGTGATGTCGTAGCCGCCGAGCAGGAAGCCCAGGGCGATCAGCAGGCCTCCACCGGCGACGAACGGGATCATGTAGCTGACACCGGTGAGGAGGGCGCGCTTGACCTTCTGGCCCACGTGCTCGTTCTCGGACACCGAATCGGATGCCGCGGCGGCGCCACCGCTGACGCGGCGGGCGTTCGGGTTGTCCACGGCCGCGAGGGCCTCCTGGACCATCTTCTTCGGTTCGTCGATGGCGCGCTTGACGGGGGACTGGATGAGGGGCTTGCCGGCGAAACGGCCCTTGTCGCGCACGTCGACGTCAACGGCGAAGATGACGGCGTCGGCCGAGTCGATGACCGAGGCGGCCAGCGGGGTGGCTCCGGCGGAACCCTGCGTCTCGACCTGCAGGTCGATACCCATCTCCTTGGCAGCCGCGACGAGCGCATCCGCTGCCATGTAGGTGTGGGCGATGCCGGTGGGGCAGGCGGTGACGGCGACGATGCGACGGGCCCCGTTGCTCGGAGTCCCCTCGGTGCCGGCTCCGGTGGGCGCCGCGGTGACGCGCGGGGCGGCCGGGGCGGTGCTGGCGGAGTGCGCTCCGGCTGCGGCCGCTGCGGGAGCCGGCGCGACGATGTCGGTGACCAGGGTCACGATCTCTTCGGGGCTCTTCGCGGCGCGGAGAGCGGTGGTGAAGTCGGCCTTCATCAGCGAGCGGGCCAGCTTCGACAGGATCTTCAGGTGGTCCTGGTCGGCGCCTTCGGGGGCGGCGATCATGAAGATCAGGTCGGCGGGTCCATCGGCCGAGCCGAAGTCGACAGGCTGGGAGAGGCGGGCGACGGCCAGCGTCGGCTCCGTGACCGCGGCGGAGCGGCAGTGGGGGATCGCGAGTCCGCCGGGGATGCCGGTGGAGGTCTTCGCTTCGCGGGCGAGGGCGTCGGCGTACAGGCCGTCGATCTCGGTGGCTCGGCCGGCTCCGACGACGAGCTCGGCGAGGTGCCGGATCACGGTCGACGGTTCGGCACCGAGGTTTTGGTCCAAAGCAACGAGCTCTGGGGTAATCAGTGCACTCACTGGTCATCCTCCTTTGGATGGGTAGCACATGCCGTCACTGTGACGGCGCTGGGATCGGTTTGGGACACGGCCGGCACTGTCGAGCCGGGCAGGGATGCGGCAGCGGCGCCGTGGGCGACGGCCTGACGCAGGCAGTCCGGGGCGGATGCTCCGGCCAGGTCGCTGAGCAGGAAACCCGCCAGCGAGGAATCTCCGGCGCCGACGGTCGAGACCGCGACGATCGGGGGACGAGTGGCGAGCCAGTAGCCCTCCGCGGTGACCAGCAGGGCGCCCTGGGAACCGAGGGTGGCCAGCACGGCGCCGACTCCCGCGGTGATCAGGGTCTGCGCGGCGCGCGCGGCCAGGTGCGGGTCAGCCTCGAGGCTGTCCGGGTCAGAGATACCGGTGAGCTCCGCGAGCTCGTCGGCGTTGGGCTTGAGCAGGTCGGGGCCGGCGCTGATGGCCGCGGCCAGGGGAGCGCCGGAGGAGTCGATGGCGACCTTGGGGGCCGCCGCGCCGAAGCGGGTCTTGAGCTCCCGGGTGAGGTCGGCGTAGAAGGTGTCAGGCACCCCCGGTGGCAGCGAACCGGCCAGCACCAGCCAGCTGGCGCCCTGGGCCTTCTCGAGGACGAGCTCCACCAGAGCGGCCTGCTGCTCGGTGCTGAGCACCGGACCGGGCTCGTTGACCTTGGTGGTGGTGCCGTCGGGTTCGGTGATGGCTATGTTGCTGCGCAGGGTCGCGCCGATCGGCAGGCCGAGGTGCGGGATGCCCTGCATGGTCAGCGCGAGCAGCACCGGGTCCTCCGCGTCGCCGGGCAGGATCGCGAGGCTCTGAATGCCGGAGGCTGCGAGGGCGCGGCAGATGTTGACGCCCTTGCCGCCGGGTTCCTGATGGGCGTCCAGGGCGCGTTGCACGTCGCCGCGGGCGAGCGGGCCGGCGAGCTCGATGGTGCGGTCGAGGCTGGGGTTGGGGGTGAGTGTGACGATCATGCGATTACGACCTCGACATCCGCCGCGGCCAGGGCTGCGGCAAGTTTGGGGGAAGGGGGAGCGTCGGTGATGAGCGCGTCGATGTCGCTCAGGGCGGCGAACCTGACCAGGGTCTCCTGGTCGAGCTTGGAGGAGTCGGCCAGCGCGACGACGCGGCGGGCGGAGCGCACGATGGCGGTCTTCACGGCGGCCTCGACCGAGTCGGGGGTGCTGAAGCCGAAGTCGGCGGCCACGCCGTTGGCGCCGACGAAGGCGATGTCCGGGCGCATGGCGTCGAGCTGCTGGGTGGTGCGGGTGCCCACGATGGCGCGGGTGAGGCCGCGCACCCGGCCGCCGAGGATCTGCAGCGAGATGGCCTCGTTGCCGGCCAGCTTGTACGCGATCGGCAGGGCGTTCGTGATCACCAGCAGCTGGTCACCGGCCTTGGCGGGCGTCCACTCGAGGAGCCTGTCGGCGAGCAGTTCGGTGGTGGTGCCGGAGTCCAGGATGATCGACCCCGTCGTGCTCGCGGGAATCATGGCCAGGGCGGCATCGGCGATGCGGGCCTTCTCGTCGTGCCGCTGGCTCTGTCGTTCCTCGAGGCTCGGCTCCGACATGCTCAGCCGGTCGATGGCCACGGCACCGCCGTGCACGCGGCGCAGGTGCCGGCTCAGCTCGAGGGCGGAAAGGTCGCGGCGCACGGTCTCCGGCGTGATGTCGAAGCGCACAGCGAGTTCGTTCACGGTGACCCGGCTGCGGTCGGACACCATCTCGGCGATCATCGACTGACGCTCTTCGGCGAACATCGGGCCTCCTCGACGGTGAGAGCTAGGGGCAGAGCGCGGCCCGGGGGAGCCGCGCAAAAGTTTGTATGCCTGACTTTAGACCCGTTTGTTTTTGCTTGTCAACATAAACGCAGATAAACAAAGATCCCTGCGTGCGAACGAGTTCCCGGCGAGGCCGGGTGTGTGGAGAACTTTGGCGGGATGGAGGTGGTTTGGGGCACTCTCGACCGGTGACCGCACGCATCCCGCTCCCCGACGGATGGGCCGACCGCCCGTTCCGCATCGGCGATGCCGTGCGCGCCGGGGTGAGTACCTCCCGGCTCGACGGTGGTGACCTCGACCGGCCGTTCTGGGGCATCCGCACGCCGGCAACGGGGAGTGCAACGCCGGCCGGCCGCCCCCAGAATTACCCAGCGCGTCGCAGTGACGTCGAGGCGCTCTGCCGGGCATTCCAGGTGCGGATGCCGAAGGACGCCTTTTTCACCCACATCACTGCTGCCCTGGTGCTGGGTTTGCCCGTGCCCGGCCGGCTGGCGCGGCTGCGACCGCTGCACGTCGGCTGTGTCGCTCCAGGCCGGGCGATGGTGGCACGCGACATGGTCGGCCACAGCCTGCGGATCGACCCCGATGACCTCGTCGACCGGGGCCCAGTGCGGCTCACCGGCCCGGCGCGCACCTGGCTGGACCTGGGCGCGTTGCTCACCCGGGGGGAGCTGGTGGCTGTCGGTGACTACCTCCTGTACTGGGAGGCCCCGATTCTCACGCGGGGCGAGCTCGCGGACGCGCTGGAAAAATACCCGAGCCGCAGTGGTCTCACGCGCGCCAGGACCGCCCTGCCGCTACTCCGCACCCGCTCGGAATCGCCGCGGGAGTCGATGCTCCGGGTGATCATCGTGCTCGCTGGCCTGCCGGAACCCGAGTGCAACTACAGGGTGTTCGACGAGCAGGGCCGGTTCCTGGCCAGGGGAGACCTCGCCTACCCCGAGTACAAGCTGCTCATCGAATACCAGGGCGACCACCACCGCACCGACCGGGCGCAGTGGCGTGCGGACATCCGCCGGATCGGCCGTCTCGAAGACCACGGCTGGCAGGCGTTGCAGTTCACCGACGATGACCTGCAGGACCCGGCCGCGCTGGTGGCGCGGATCGCGCTGCGGTTGCGGGCCCGAGGACGGTGAGGGCTATTGGTAGTGCGACAGTCCGCTCAGCTCGCCGCCGTCGGTGAGGAACTCGGCTCCGGTGGAGAAGCTCGATTCGTCACTTGCCAGGAACAGCACCAGGTTCGCCACCTCGGTGGCCTGGCCGAGGCGGTGCAGCGCCACGTGGTTCTGCGGCATGTCGAGCCCGGCGGTCATCGGGGTGGCGATGCCGCCCGGATGCACCGAGTTGACCCGCACGTTGTACTTGCCGAGGTCCAGCGCCACGGACTTGGTGAGCCCGCGCACCCCGAACTTCGCCGCCACGTAGCCGGGCAGCGCCTCGTAGCCTTGCAGGCCGGCGGTCGAGGACACGTTGATGATCGAGCCGGCCTTCGACCGGATGATCATCGGCACCGCCGCCTTGATACCGAGGAACACCCCGGTGAGGTTGACCGCGATGATGGTGTTCCAGGACTCCAGGGTGTACTCCTCGATGGGACCGAAGTTCACGATCCCGGCGTTGTTCACGAGCACGTCGAGGCCACCGAATTCGTCCACCGCCACGGCGACGGCGGCGTCCCAGTGCTGGGCGCGGGTCACGTCGAGGTGCACGTACCGGCTGGCCTCGCCCAGTTCTGCCACGAGGGCCTTACCGTCCTCGTCGAGCAGATCGCCGATCACCACCTGGGCGCCCTCCTCGACGAGGCGACGGGCCATCGCGGCACCGAGTCCCCGTGCTCCACCACTGATGAGTGCGACCTTGCCGCTGACACGGGCCATGGTGTTACCTCCATTCCAGTCGTCATCGAAGAAACGAGTTCGACGGGGAATGTACACGCGCAGGGCTCTGGCCAGTACTGTCGGTGGCCGACGGTAGCGTGAGTGACATGAAGATCCTGCACACGAGTGACTGGCACATCGGGCGCACCTTCCACACCCACCAGACCCTCGACCACCTACGTGTCGTGCTCGACGCCCTCGTCGACATCGTGCGCGAGCGTCAGGTCGACGTGGTTGCCGTGGCCGGTGACATCTTCGATTCCGCCACACCGTCGGCCGACAGCTACGCCCTGCTCAGCGGCACCCTGGCGCGCCTGCACGCCACCGGCGCCCGCGTGGTGATGACCAGTGGCAACCACGACTCGGCGACCCGGCTGGGCTTCCAATCGGAATGGGCGGGACTGGCGGGCATCCACGTGGTCACCGGGTTCGACCAGTACCGCACCCCGATCTCGATCGACGACGAACACGGCCCCGTGCACTTCTACGGCATCCCCTTCCTCGAACCGGCCCTGGTGCGCCACCACTACCCCGACGAGCTCCTCAAGACCCACGAACAGGTGCTGGGCCTGGCCATGCGGCAGGTCCGGGCCGACCTCGCCGACCGCGGCGGCCGCTCGGTGGTGCTCTCACACTGCTTCGCGGCGGGCGTTGCCGCCAGTGATGTGGAGCGCGATATCAGCGCCGGCGGCCTGGACCTCGTGCCGGTGTCAGTCTTCGACGGCCCCGACTACGTGGCGCTGGGCCACATCCACGGTCGCGCGCAGATCACCGACCGGGTGCGCTACTCGGGAGCTCCGCTGCACTACTCCTTCGCCGAGGCCGACAAGCCCCGCGGCGGCTGGCTCGTCGAGCTCGACGCGACCGGACTCGCCGAGACCCAGTGGGTCGACCTGCCGATTCCCCGGCGCCTGCGGGTGCTCACGGGAGAGCTCGAGACCCTCGCGCACGACGACGACTTCACCCCGTTCGAAAACGACTGGGTCGCCGCGGTGCTCACCGACCGGGTGCGGCCGTTGGACGGCATGCGCACCCTGCAGAAGCGCTTCCCGCACTGCGTGGCCCTCGAGCACCGACCGACCATCACGCAGACGGCCGAGGAGTCCACCTACTCCGACCGGGTCAAGCACAAGAGCGACCCCGAAATCGTGGCCGGCTTCCTGGAGTTCGTGCGCAACGGCGTGGGCCTGAGCGCCTTCGAGCGGGAGCTGGTCGCCGAGGTGCTGGGCCAGAATCCGGATGCCGCCGCCGAGACGAGCGCGGGGGCCACCGTATGAAGATCACCCGGCTGCGCATCGCGGGCTTCGGCCCGTACAAGACCGAGCAGGAGGTGGACTTCACCCGCTTCGACGCCGACGGGATCTTCCTGATCACCGGCAAGACCGGCGCGGGCAAGTCCAGCATCCTGGACGCCATCTGCTTCGCCCTCTACGGCTCGGTGCCCCGGTTCGACGGCAGCGAGCTGCGGCTGCGCAGCGACCACTGCGACCCGGCCGACCCGAGCTTCGTCGAGCTCGAGTTCACCCTCAAGGGCGATACCTACCGGGTTTACCGCACCCCTGCATACGACAAGCTGAAGAAGAACGGCAGCGGGACCACGCCCGCGAAGCCGGAAGCCCAGCTAGACCGTCTCGAGGCCGGTGGTTGGGTGGGCATCGCCGCCAAGCCCGTCCTCGTTGGTCGCGAGCTTGAGAGCATCCTGCCGCTGAAGCAGGACCAGTTCCTGCAGGTGATCCTGCTGGCCCAGAACCGGTTCCAGCGGTTTCTGCTGGCCAAGACCGACGACAGGCTCACCGTGCTCCGCACGCTGTTCGGCACCCTCCGGTTCCAGCAGCTGGAGGCCGAACTGCTCACCCGCCGCAAGGTGCTCGACGACGAGCTGACGCTGGTGCGGCACGAGATCGACGGCATCGTGGCCGCGACCCTGCGCCTGCTGTGGCGCGAGGACGACGCAGCGGCCGATGACGCCGGGGAAAGCTCTCGACCCGAGTCCCCGGTCGACCCCGGCCTCGACTGGTTCGACGCGGCGCTGGGCATCCTCGACGAACGCCTGGCGGCCGCCACCCGGCACGCCGGGACCGCCTCGGCCGCTCTGACCGCGGCCACCACCGCGTACCAGGCCGCCGAGGACCGGCGCCGACGCCAGGACCGCCGGGATGCGGCCGCCCGCACGCTGACCGCCCTCGAGGGCCGCGGAGACGAGATCCTCGACAGCCGCCAGGCCCTGCGCCTGGCCGAGCACGCCGCCAGGGTGTGGCCGCAGGTGCGGGCCCGCATCGACGCCGAGGCCGCGGTCACCACGGCCGAGGCCGCCACGACCGCCGCCCGGGCCACCTGGCAGCGGCTCCTGGCCGACGACGCGGACTCTGCAGACTCTGTTGCGTCCGCGGATGCCGCCGGCCTCACCGCCCTGATCGACGACAGGCTGCGCCAGCTCGGTGGCCTGGACGACCTGCTCGTCGAGGAACGCCGGCTGCCCGCGCTCGACGAGCAGATCGCCGACCTCGAGCGCCGCACGGCCGCCCAGATCCAGGCGCTCGACGACGCCAGGCTGCTGCTGCTCGCGCTGCCCGAACGCATCGACGCGGCAACGGATGCCCTCGCCGCGGCCACCCTCGGCGCCGCCCGTGCCCCGGAGGCCGAAGCGGCGCTCGCGCGGGCGGGGGCGGCGCTGGCCGCGGCCGATGACGTGCGCCGGCTGGAAACCGAGCTGGTGGGTGTGCACCGCGCCGAGCGGGAGTCCGTGGCGGAGAACACCGCGGCCGCCCTGCACTATCAGCAGCTCGTGGATGCCCGGCTCGGCGGCTTCGCCGTTGAGCTCGCCGCCGGACTCGTCGACGGCGAGCCCTGCGCGGTGTGCGGGGCCACCGAACACCCGGCGCCCATGACCGGCGACGCCGAACCCGTGACCGAGGCCGACCTCGACGACGCCCGCGGCCTGATGAGCCGCCGGCAGGCCGTCGTCGATGACGCCCGCAGCCAGTCCCGGGCCGTCGACACCCTGCTCACCGCCGCCCGCACCCGCGCCGGTGACGCGGACGTCGACGAGCTCGACGTCGCGCTCCGGCGGGCCAGGGACACCCTCACCGCGGCCACCGGCCACCGCTCCAGGCTGCCCGCCCTCGAGGCCGAGCTCGCCGGCCTTCGCGCCGACCAGGCCGAGGCTCAGGCCGCCATCGCCCCGCTCCAGCTGGTGCGCGACGAATCCGCCGTGCACCTGGCGGAGCGCCGCACCGAGCGCGACGGTATCGCCGCCCGCGTCCAGGCCCAGCGGGCCGGGTTCGACAGCGTCACCGAGCGGGCCGGCCGGCTGCAGAGCGAGCTCGACGCTGCCCGGGCCCTGGCCGCCGCGCTGGCCGCCTCAGTGTCGGCACGACGCGCGGCCGAGGCCCGCACCGCCGAGCTGGCGGTCCAGCTGCAGGAGGAGGGCTTCGCCGACGAGGCCGCCGCCGGCTTCGCCAGGCTCACCCCGGCCGAGATGCAGGCCGGCCAGGCCGCCATCCGCGCCTACGACGACGAGCTCGCCGCCGCCCGCGGGGTACTGGCCGAGGGCGACCTGGCCGGGCTGCCCGAGGACCCCATCGACCTCGGCCCGACCAGGCTCGCTCTCGAGGCCGCCGGCACCGCCCGCGACGACGCCCTGGCCCGGCGCGAGTCGCTGCGTGAACGCGCCGCCGCGCTCACCGCGCTCGTGGCGGATGCGCGGGCCCGGTTCGCCGTCGCCGCCGACCTGCTCACCACCCAGGCCCAGGTGCGTCAACTCGCCGCCGTGGTGCACGGCGACGATCCGAACACCAAGCGCATGAAGCTCGAGACGTACGTGCTGGCCGCGCAGCTCGAGGAGATCATCGCCGCGGCCAACAACCGGCTGCGCACCATGACCGGCGGCCGGTACGCGCTCGAACACGACGACGCCCTGCAGTACCGCGGCAGCCAGGCCGGGCTGGGTCTGGCGATCCGCGACGAGCACACCGGCCGGGCCCGGGCCACCCACTCGCTGTCCGGCGGCGAGACCTTCCTCGCGTCGCTCGCCCTGGCGCTGGGGCTGGCCGAGGTGGTCTCCAACCAGGCCGGCGGCATCGCGCTGGACACCCTCTTCGTGGACGAGGGGTTCGGCTCGCTCGACGCGGAAACCCTCGAGACGGCCATGAGCACGCTCGACAGTCTGCGGGCCGGGGGCCGCACCATCGGCCTGATCAGCCACGTCGAGTCGATGAAGGAGCAGATCCCGGCGAAACTCGCGATCCGGGTGACCGCGCAGGGCTACAGCGAGATCGTCCCGTAGGCACGCCGCGATCGTGCGGATCGCGGCACACTGTGTTCATGAGCCGAACCGAAGCGCAGCCCGCCCCCTCATCGTCCGCCGCCGCAGGCTGGACCACCCTCACCTTCGTCTACCTGGCCCTGGCCATCGTGGGCCTGATCGGCACCTGGACCTGGAACATCCAGGCGATCATGCAGGCCAGTGACTTCATCGGCGACTGGACCATGAGCGGACCGGCGGTGTCGTCGCTCACCACCGACCTGCTCGTGGCGGCCATCGCGGGGAGCGTGTTCATCATCGTGGAGGCCCGCCGACTGGGCATGCGGGCCGGTTGGGCCTACGTCGTGCTCGGGTTGGTGACGGCGTTCGCCTTCACCTTCCCACTGTTCCTGGCCATGCGGCAGCGCCGGCTGGTGATGACGCGCTGAGGCTTAGCTCGCGGCTCAGCTCACATCCCCGGCCGCGAGGCCGGCGTCGTCGCCCGCGAACCGCTCCCGCAGGGCATGGAAGTGCGACACCGTCAGGCCGTGCCGCAGCAGGTACGGTTCGGTGCCGCCGAGGGCGTCGATGGCGGCCAGGGCTTCATGCAGGGCGGCCGGCCGCGGCTCGGCGAGCAGGGCGGCGGCCACGGCTTCGTCGTGCGGCAGGCCGGCGGCGAGCAGGGTCAAGGCGAGAACCAGGCCGGCCGGATGTTCGCCGCCGGGGCCGTGCGCCACGAGCGGCCCGTCGCCCGCGGCGAGAACGGCCACGGCCTCCGTCAGCTCACGGCCGCCATGGGCGACCAGGTCGGTGTAGCCCTGTTCTCTCTGCGCGACGGGATTGGTCATGCTGCAGTATCCGTCGCCGAGGTGAACGGCAGGTGACGCTCAGGCCAAACCCGGCTGCAGTTCCGGGGGAGTGCGCCGGCCCAGCCGGCTCAGCCCGATCGCGATGGCCGAGATGCCGACGATCACGACGGCGATCACCAGGATGTAGAGCACCACCGACGGCCAACCGCCCGGCTCGCCGGGGTTGAGAAACGGGTAGGTCCACCAATCGGTGAACGTGCCGCGCAGCAGCGCATAGGCCAGCCAGGCCAGCGGGTAGATCAGTGCGAACCAGATCCGCTTCCAGGCCAGCGCCGGGCGGCCCGGAGCCAACAGCCAGTCGAGCAGGATCAGCGCCGGCGCCCACACGTGCAGCACCTCGTTGGGCCAGTCGAGCCCCACGAAAGTGCCGTCGGCGGGCTGGTTGCGCAGCAACAGGTTGTAGACCACCCCGGTGATCACGGCGTACGCGAGCGTCGACATCCGCACCCGTGCCAGCAGCTCGGGTTCGGCGGCCACCCGCAGCGCGAGAACGCCGCCGACGAAGAGCACCACCACGTTCATCAGGCTGGACTGGATGGTGAAGAAACCGAAATACGCGGCCGGGTCGAACGCGTCGTTCAGGATCTGATCGGTGATCTGGGTCACGATCGCGGCCAGCACGAGCACGGCGAGCAGGATGCGCAGCACCCCCACCATGCGTCGGAGGGGGGACGGGGAGTCGTCGAGCCCGGCGGGCACAGCAGCAGAATTCACCTGATCAGGTTAGTGCAGGGGGCGAACTAAAACGGGAAGAGCAACCGGTGCAGGAACTGGCGGGTGCGCTCGTGCTGCGGGTTCCGCAGCATCTCCTTGGGATCGCCGTGCTCCACGATGGTGCCCCCGTCGACGAAGGCCACCTCGGAGGCGACCTCCCGGGCGAACTCGAGCTCGTGCGTGACGATCACCATTGTCCAGCCCTCGGCGGCGAGCTCCTTGATCAGGCGCAGCACATCGCCGACAAGCTCGGGGTCCAGGGCGCTGGTGGGCTCGTCGAAGAGCAGCAGGGTGGGGCGCAGGGCCAGGGCCCGGACGATGCCCACCCGCTGCTGCTGCCCGCCGGACAGCTCGAACGGGTAGCTGTCGCGCTTCTCGCCGAGGCCGACCCGCTCCAGCAGCGCCAGGGCCTCGGCCTCGACCTCGGCGCGGGGGCGCCGCTGCACGACGACGGGTCCCTCCATCACGTTCTCGAGCACCGTCTTGTGCGGAAAGAGGTTGTAGTGCTGGAACACCATCGCCGAGCGGTCCCGCAACGTGCCGAGGGTCTTCTTCGGCACGCCGGAGCGGGAGCCGTGGGCGGCGGCGAAGTCGATGGTGACGGGCGCGTGAGTGGCGTCATCCGCGCCGATGATCTCGATGGTGCCGCCGTCGGCGATCTCCAGGCCGTTCAGGCAGCGGAGCACGGTGGTCTTGCCCGAACCCGACGGCCCGATCAGCGCCAGCACCTTGCCGCGCGCGACCGTGAGGTCGATCGATTTCAGGACCTGGTTGTCGCCGAAGCTCTTCTGCAAGCCTCGAACCGTGAGCAGGGCCGGAGCGCTCTGGTCGGGGTTCCGGTCAGTGGGCGACATAACGGTCCAATCGCTTTTCGAGCACGCCCTGGCCGCTGGAGAGCACCAGGCAGATGAGCCAGTAGAGCAGGGCGGCCTCGAGGTACAGGGCCATGAACTGTTGGCTGAACGCGGCCACCTGCTGGGCCTCGCGGAACAGCTCGGTGACCAGGATCAGCGAGGCCAGGGAGGTGTCCTTGACCAGGCTGATGAAGGTGTTCGACAGCGGCGGCACCGACACCCGGGCCGCCTGCGGCAGGATGATGCGGGTGAGGGCGCGCCGGTGCGACATGCCGATCATGTACGCGGCCTCCCACTGCCCCTTGGGCACCGAGAGGATGGCGGCGCGGATCACCTCGGCCGCGTAGCCGCCGACATTGATCGAGAAGGCGATGATCGCGCTGGGCCACGGGTCGATGACGACGCCCAGCGACGGCAGGCCGTAGAAGATCACGAACAACTGCACCAGGAGGGGCGTACCGCGCACGATGGAGATGTAGACCTGCGCGATCGACGACAGCCACCGCCGCCTCGACAGGCGCATCAGGGCCAGGCCCAGGGCCAGCACCAGTCCGATCGCGAATGACGCCAGCGCCAACGGGATCGTCCCGGTGATGGCGCCGTGGATCAGCGGCCACAACGAATCCAGCAGGAGCTGCCAGGTGGACTCGGTCACTGAGAGACGTCGGCCCCGAAGTAGGTGTCGGAGATGGCGGCCAGGGTGCCGTCTTCGCTCAGCGTGGCGAGGGCATCCGACACGGCATCGGCCAGGGCGGTGCCCTCGGGGGCGAAGGCGAAGGCGCTCTCGGAGCGTTCCTCGGTCTCGGCGGCGATCTTCAGGCCCGCGGCGCCGGTCTGCTTCTTGTAGTCCAGGTAGGTGAGCTTGTCGTTGACGGTGGCGTCCACGCGGCCCTGCTCAACGAGGGCAACGGACTGGGCCCAGCCCTCGACGCCCTGCACGGTGGCGCCGCTCTCGGTGGCCAGGGTATTCCAGTTGCTCGTGAGCGACTGGGCCGTGGTCTTGCCGGCCAGGCTCTTGAAGGAGGTGATGTCGGTGTTGTCTTCCGGCACCACGATGACGCCGGTCGAGTACGTGTAGGGGGTGGAGAAGGCATAGGCCTCTTCGCGCTCCGGGTTGATCGACACCTGGTTGGCGATGGTGTCAAAGCGGCCGGCCTCGAGGCCGGCGAAGATGGCGTCCCACTGGGTCTCTTCGAATTCGGCCTCGACGCCCAGCTGGTCGGCGACGGCGCGGGCCACCTCGACGTCGTAGCCGGTGAGCCCGCCGGAGCCGTCGGCGTGGAAGGAGAACGGTCGGTAGGTGCCCTCGGTGCCGATGGTCAGGGTGCCGGATTCGAGGACCGAGCTCAGCGACTCGTCGGTGCCGGCCGTGGCGCCGTCGCTGCCGGAATCACCGGCGGAGGCGCTGCATCCGGTCAGGGCCACCGCGGCGGCAATAGTGAGGACGGTGGCGGAGACGAGGTGGCGCTTCATGTATGTGTTCATCCAATGTGCTGATCAAGGTGCTGGTGGCTGGCTCATGTTACTGCTGGCGCTGGTGCTGCGGCTGGGAATACCCGTACACCGAGGTTAACAAGCCCGGGCCCGCTGGGAATATTCCGATGACGCCGGATGACATACACGACGGCTCCCCGTGACCCCCCCCGTTCGAGAACCTGTCGGCTCCGGGGCATTCGGCATAGGCTGCCGCCGTCGCACTCAACCCGAAGGAGTACGCGTGAAACTCTCGATGGCTCAGCATGATCGTTCGGCCGCTGTTTTGCTCGGCATGGCTTGTGGCGATGCCCTCGGTGCCGGATTCGCCTCCGCGGGTGCGCTGTCACCCACCGTTTCGGTGGGGATGCGCAGCGGAGGCGGCACGAACTGGGCCCGCGGGGAGTGGACCGACTACACGGCCCTGGCTATCCCGGTAGCGCGCGCCGCGGCCGACGGACTCGACCTGCGCCAGGAATCCACTCTCGACCTCATCGCCGCGGAGTGGGTGGACTGGGCCGCCACCGCGCCGTACTCCGGCAACCAGCTCGACGCCGCGTTGTCCGGGCCGGAGCGGACGGCCGCCGCAGTGCGGTCGGCCGCCTGTGCCCGGCACGACAGCGTGGGCCGAAGCGCCGGCACCGGCTGCCTGATCCGCACCGCCCCGGTGGCTCTCGCGTTTCTGCACGATCCCGATGGCCTCGCCGACGCCGCCCGCCGGTTGAGCGAGCTCACCCACTGCGAGCCCGACGCGGGGGACGCCTGCGTGCTCTGGGGGCTGGCCATCCGGCACACCGTCCTGACCGGAGAACTGGACCTGCGGGTGGGCCTGGGCACCCTGTTGCCCGGCCGGCGTGAACTCTGGTCGGCGCGCATTGACCACGCCGAACGCCGGCAGCCCCGCGACTTCTCGCGCAACGGCTGGGTCGTGCAGGCGTTGCAGGGCGCCTGGTCGGCCATTGTGCAGACCAACACCGAGCTCGGCGAGGGCGCTGACGCCGGCCAGTACCGTCTGGGCGTTGAGACCGCAGTGCGCGGCGGCGGCAACACCGACGCCGTGGCCGGCATCGCCGGTGCGCTGCTCGCCGCCCGGTGGGGGCTGGTCGCGGTGCCCAACGAATGGCGCCGACTGGTGCAGGGCTGGCCGGGCCTGCGCGGAGCCGACCTGGTGCGCCTGTCGGTGCTCGCCGCGCACAGCCAGGACACCGACGAGGCCGGCCAGCGTGAGAGGTTTCGGCTCCACGCGGTGAAGTAGGCGCCGTGAAGTAGGCGCCGCTAGGACCGCAGCGCCAGGGTGAACGGCAGCACCGCCGGAGCGCCGGCTCGGCGGAGCAATCGGCCGGCGACGGTGAGGGTCCACCGGCTGTCGCCGAGGTCGTCGACCAGCAGGACCGGCCCGTCGGCGCCGGCGAGGTTCGCGGCCAGCTCCGGGCCCACCTCGAAGGCGCCCCAGACGTTGGAGAGCCGATAGGCGCTGTTGCCGCCGGATTCGCCGGTCGGCCCGCCACCCACCAGGCTCAGTGTGCCCAGCTGCGGCAGCCGGCCCACCCGGCTGAGTTCGGCGGCAACCGAGGCCACCAGCAGCGGATGCTGCCGGGACGGCATGGCCACAACACCCACGGGCCGCTCGGCCCAGCCCCACTCGGCGAGCACCCGCACGCAGGCGGCCAGCAGCGCCGGGGAGGCCGGCGCATCCGGTGTGCCCGGAGCGAAGATGTCGCGCAGGGTGTTGCCCCAGCCCAGGTCGGTGAGCCGGGCCAGGGAACGGCCGGGCAGCACCCTGTCGCCGGCGTCGATGCGGCCCTTGGCGCTCACGCCGAGCCTGTCGGCGCCGGTGGGCCACTGGGCGCGGGGTTCCAGGGCCACGCCCACCCGGTCCAGGGCGGACGCCGCCGTGCTCGCCGCGTCGGAGCGGACATCGGTGGGGTACCACGGCGCCGTGCAGGTGTCGCAGCGGCCGCAGGGCACCGCGGTGTCGTCGTCGAGGGCGCGCTGGAGGAACTCCATCCGGCAGCCGCTGATGCGTTCGTAGTCGAGCATGGCGTTCTGTTCGGCAATGCGGGCCGCGCCGATGCGCTCGTAGCGATCGCTGTCGTAGACCCAGGGCTGCCCGGTGGCCAGCCAGCCGCCGGTCACCCGGCGCACGGCGCCGTCGACGTCGAGGACCTTCAGCAGCAGCTCCAGCGGGGAGCGGCGGAGGTCCACCCGCGCCTCGAGGGCTGGCGTGGACAGTGGGGCGCCACCGTTGGCGTGCAGCGCCGCGAGGACCGCCTCGGCCTTGTGCTGGCTGGGCATCGACGAGGTGGCGAAGTACTGCCAGATGGCCTCGTCTTCCACGCCGGGCAGCAGCAGCACGTCGGCGTTCTCGGTGGCGCGACCGGCGCGACCGACCTGCTGGTAGTACGCCACCGGAGAGCTGGGCGCGCCCAGGTGCAACACAAAGCCCAGGTCGGGCTTGTCGAAGCCCATGCCCAGGGCGCTGGTGGCCACGAGGGCCTTCACCTGGTTGGCCTTGAGCAGCCCCTCGGACTCCTCACGTTCGGCGGTGTCGGTCTGGCCGGTGTACGCGCGCACCGCGTGGCCGGCATCACGCAGCAGCCGCGCGGTGTCCTCGGCGGCCGAGACGGTGAGGGTGTAGATGATGCCGCTGCCGGGCAGCTCGGCCAGGTGGCTGAGCAGCCAGGCCAGCCGGGCGCGGGAGTCGGGCAGCCGCAGCACGCCCAGGCGCAGCGAGGCGCGGGCGAGCGGGCCGCGGATGGTCACGACGTCGGTGCCGCCTCTTGCCACCTGCTCCGCCACATCCGTTACCACCCGGCTGTTGGCCGTGGCCGTGGTGGCCAGCACCGGCACGCCGGCCGGCATGGCCGCGATCAGGTCGCGCAGGCGCCGGTAGTCCGGCCGGAAGTCGTGGCCCCAGTCGGAGATGCAGTGCGCCTCGTCGACCACGAGCAGGCCCACCCGCTCGAGCAGTGCGGGCAGCTGCTCGTCGCGGAAGGACGGGTTGTTCAGGCGTTCGGGGGAGACCAGCAGCACGTCGACCTCGTCGGCGCGGAGCGCAGCGAGCACGTCGGTCCACTCGTGCGCGTTGGCGGAGTTGATCGAGACCGCCCGCACGCCGGCGCGGGCGGCCGCGGCGACCTGGTCTCGCATCAGCGCCAGCAGCGGCGACACCAGGATGGTGGGGCCGGCGCCCTGGCGGCGCAGCAGCAGGGTCGCGACGAAGTAGACCGCGGACTTGCCCCAGCCGGTGCGCTGCACCACGAGGGCCCGGCGGCGCTGGTCGACGAGGGTCTCGATGGCCTCGTACTGGCCCTCGTGGAAGTCGGCGTCGGGCCGGCCCACCAGGGTGCGCAGGATCTCGAGGGCGGCCTCGCGGGTATCCGTCACGGCGTCCACGGTCTCGGTGTCCGGAATCACTGGGCGTCGAGCCTGGCGGCCACATCGGCGGGGAAACCGCCGGTCGCGATCGGGCTCCACCGGGTGGGCGTGATGCGGATCAGGGACTTGTCCTGCAGGGTCATGGCCCGGCGGTACTCCGCCCAGTTCGGGTGTTCACCGGCGATGCAGCGGTAGTAGTCGACGAGCCCGTCGCCGGCATCCGGCATGTGCAGGATCTCGGCGGTGCCGTCGACCTGCACCCAGGCGCCGTCCCACTCGTCGGAGAGCACGAGCACCGAGGTCTGCGGGTCACGTTCGGCGTTGCGGGTCTTCGCCCGGGACGGGTATGACGAGATGACCAGGCGGCCCGCATCATCGACCCCGCCGGACACCGGCGACATCTGCGGCCGGCCGTCGCTGCGGGTGGTGGCGAGCAGCATCCGGTGCCGAGGCCGCACGAAATCGAGCAGGTCGGGCAGGGAGACGGTGGTGCTGGTTGCGAGGTTTCTGGCCATGACCTCAGGCTAGCGGGGCGGACTGACAGACCCCTCGGCCGCGTTCGGCAGCTCGGGCAGGTGCTCAGGCACGGCCGTCAGGTCCATGTACACGGTCTCCCAGAGGTGCCCGTCCGGGTCCTGGAAGCTGCGGCTGTACATGAAGCCCATGTCCTGGGGCTCGTAGGAGAAGCTGCCGCCGACCGCGAGGGCCCGCTCTGCCAGCGCGTCGACCCCGGCCCGATCGTCGGCAGTGATGGAGAAGATACCTTCGGAGGCTGTCGTCGAATCGACGATCGACTTGCTGGTGAACCGGGCATAGCTGTCATGGGTGAGCAGCATCACGTAGAGGTGTCCGTCGTCGAGCACGATGCAGGCCGCGGAGTCATCGGTGAACTGCGGATTGACCTCGAATCCGAGGTCGACATAGAACTTCTTCGACCGCTCGAGGTCGGTCACGGGGAGGTTGAGGAACATCATCATCGACATGGGGAACAGTCAAATCCCGAGCGCCGAAACCTGCAACCCCTACGGTGTGCCGAGCACAAAATCGTGGGTCTGCCCCGGATGCAGCTGCGCGTCGCGCCCCTCGACGCGCACCCGGATGGGTGTGGCCCCGCCGCTGGGCAGCCGCAGCCTGAGACTGCTCGGTGTGACCTCGACGTGGATCGGTTGGTCGCGGTAGGTGATGCTGAAGGTGATCTTCTCCAGCTGGGTCGGCAGCACGGGGTGCAGCCAGAGCAGGTCGTCGCGGATCTCCAGGCCCGTGTAGCAGCGCACGACCATGTCGACGGAGCCCGCCATCGCGCCCAGATGGATGCCCTCGTTGGTGGTGCCGCCCTGGCCGTTGTCGAGGTCGCCGGTCAGCGCCCGGCAGAGCGAGTCCCAGGAACGTTCGCGGTCGGCGCGGGCATCCACCCAGGAGTGCACCACGTTGCTCAGCGTCGAGCCGTGCGTCGAGCGGGTCCGGTAGAACTCGACGGTGCGCCGGATCTGGTCGGGGGAGAGCGAGTAGCCCAGCTCCTCGACCAGGTCGCGCAGCTCCTCCGCCGAGAACAGGTACAGCAACATCAGCACGTCGGCCTGCTTGGCGACCCTGTAGTTGTTGCTGCTGTCGCCCTCGGCGTTGAGGAGCAGGTCCAGGCGGCCCAGCGAGCGGTCCGTCGTGCCGTAGGTGTCCCGGTAATGCGCCCAGTCCAGTTCGGGCAGGTCCTCGTAGCCGTGAAACTGGCTGACCACCCCGTCGGCATGGAAGACCAGACGCAGCCGCCGGCCGATCCTCTCCCAGGTGTCCACCTCGTCGGGCCCGAGCCGCAGCCGGTTCCACAGTGGCCGGCAGGCCCGGCCTTCGAGCACGGCAACGGTGTCGACGGCGCGGCGCATCAGCCAGGCGACCATGACGTTGGTGTAGGCGTTGGAGCGCACGCCCTCGCCGGGGTGGCCGGGCAGTCCGTCGTGGAACTCGTCGGGCCCCATCGTGCCGCCGATGTCGAACCTGTCGGACGCCTCGTCGTACTCCGTGAGGGAGGCGAAGAACCTGGCGATCTCCAGCAGTAGCTCGGCGCCCTGTTCGACCAGGTATTCCACGTCGCCGGTGGCCTGGTAGTAGCCCCAGACGCTGTAGGCGATCGCCAGGCCCACGTGGTGCTGCAGGCCTGAGTGGTCGGGCATCCACCGGTTGGTGCGCGGGTTGAACAGCTCGGTGGGGGTGACCTCGCGCCCGTCGATGCCGCTCTGCCACGGGAACCTGGCTCCCTGATGGCCGGCAGCGCGCGCGGCGGCCCTGGCCTCGCCCAAGCGGCGGTACCGGTAGCCCAGCAGCGCCCGGCTGAGGTCGGGCCGGCGCAGGGTGAGCACCGGGTAGACGAACAGCTCGTCCCAGAAGACGTGGCCGCGGTACCCCTCACCGTGCAGCCCCCGGGCGGGCACGCCGGCGTCGAGGTCGGCATCCCCCGCGGCGACGGTCTGCAGAACGTGAAAGGTATTGACGTTGAGCGCGAGCGACTGTCGCGAACCCTTGTGCAGGTGCACCGCGAATTCGTCCCAGAGAACCTCCCATTCCCGCTCGTGCGCGGCCAGGAGCTCGGCGGTCTGCGGGAGCCGGCCGAGCCAGGTGGCCACCGCCATCGAGGGGGAGAGGATCGCACGGTCCCTGGAGGTGCTCACGACGACGACCTTCTCGACGCGCAGGGGGACGCCCCGCTCGAGGGTGAGATCGAACTCGTGGGCGACCCAGCGGCTGGAGTCGGTGAGGAACCTCCTCTCGGGGTCGAGCAGGGTGCCGCCGGAATAGGCCCGGGTGCGGGCGGCCATGGCGATGTGGATGCCCGACCGGCTGGTCTCCACCTCCAGCAGCACCGCATCCCCCCTCAGTTCCCGCGTGGTGCGGGGCATCAGGTGCAGGTGGGCGAGCAGCCTGTCGGTGGCCACGTTGCGGTTGGCCACCCTGCCGTCGATGGCCGAGCGCACGGTGAGCGGCCCCGACCAGTCCTCGGCGACGAAGGTGGTCTCGAGCACCGCAACATGCGGCGCCGCCTGGGACACGAACCGCCGGCTCTGCACCCCCGTGACGCGGCCGCGCGCATCACGGAACCGCATCAGCCGGGTGAGCACGCCCCGGCGCAGGTCGAGTTCCTGGCTGTAGTCCAGCAGGTCGGCGGTCTCCGGGTGGAACCAGCCGGTGTCGGGGGCGGCGAAGTCGCCCACGCTGCTGCTCCCGACGCCGCCGGCGGTGCGGAACCAGAGGGAGAGCCAGTTGGGGGCGTTCACCAAGTGCTCGTCGTCGCGCACGTGCTCGCCGACGGCCACGGAGTCACCGACGGCTTCGCCCACGTGCACCTCGGTGCTCAACGGGTTGTAGACCCCGGCCAGGTAGGTGCCCGGGTAGTGCACCGCATCCGTGCGCGCCTCCGGAGCGGCGCCGCGGGTGCCCCAATAGCCGTTGGCAAGGGTGCACAACGCTTCGCGGTAGCCCTCCGCCGCCGGGTCGAACCCGTCGAAGCGCAGCAACCACGGGTCGACCGGGCTCTCGTTCTCGGTTTCGGTCACGGTGGCCTCCTCATCTGGTGCCGAGAGTCGCACCGCTGGCCGCGCTTGTCGAGGTGCGGGTGGTTGGATGGACGCATGACTTCACTCTCGGCATACATCGACGATTTCGCCAGCTTCATCACCGCGTCGCCGTCGTCGTACCACGCGGCCGCTGAGGCCGCCCGGCGGCTCGACGAGGCCGGCTTCGAGCGCCGTGACGAGTCGGAGGACTGGACGGCCAGCACGAGCGCCGGTCGCTTCTACGTCGTGCGGGATGGCGCCATCGTGGCCTGGGTGCAGCCGGCCGGGGCCACCCCGACCACACCGTTCCGAATCCTCGGGTCGCACACCGACTCGCCCGGCTTCAAGCTCAAGCCCAAGCCCACCACAGGGTCATACGGCTGGCTGCAGGCCGGTGTCGAGGTGTACGGCGGGCCGTTGGCCAACTCCTGGCTCGACCGTGAACTCGAACTCGCCGGCCGGCTGGTCAGCACCGACGGGGTGGCGCACCTGGTGCGCACCGGCGCGTTCCTGCGCATCCCGCAGCTGGCCGTGCACCTGGACCGCACCGCCAACGAGGCCCTCAGCCTCGACCGGCAGCGGCACCTCAACCCGGTGTTCGGGGTGGGCGACCTCCGCCAGGCCGACCTGGTCGGACACCTGGCCGCGCTCGCCGGGCTGGCCGCTGAGGATGTCGCCGGTTACGACATCCTCACCGCCGACACCAACCCGCCGGCCCGGTTCGGCCTGGACAACGAGCTGTTCGCCGCGGGCCGGATGGACAACCTCTCCTCGGTTCACGCCGGACTGGTGGCGCTCATCCAGGGGGCAGAGAACACCGAGACCATCAACGTGCTCGCCGCGTTCGACCACGAGGAGCTGGGTTCGCAGTCTCGGTCCGGGGCGAGCGGGCCGATGCTCGACGACATCCTCAGCCGCATCGGCGACGACCTCGGAGCCACCATGTCCGAGCGCAAACGCGCCTACGCCGACTCCTGGTGCGTCTCGGCCGACGCCGGCCATTCCGTGCACCCGAACTACCCCGAGCGGCACGACCCGGCCAACCTGCCGCTGGCGGGCCGGGGCCCGCTGCTCAAGATCAACGGCAACCAGCGCTACGCCACGGATGCGGCCGGTGCCGCCCTTTGGGCCCGCTGCAGCGCGGCCGCCGGTGTGCCGTACCAGGAGTTCGTGTCGAACAACACCGTGCCCTGCGGCTCCACGATCGGCCCGCTCACCGCCACCCGGCTGGGCATCCGCACCGTGGATGTGGGCATCCCGCTGCTGTCGATGCACTCGGCGCGCGAACTCGCGCACGTGAACGACCCGTTCTCGTTGTCCGCCGCGATCGGCGCGTTCTTCGCCGGCGCCTAGGGCGGGCTCCCGCGGCGCAGGTTAGTGCTCGCGGCGCAGGTTAGTGCCGGGTTGAACCTGCGCCACGAGACGTAGGGTGCGCCACGAGCACTCGGGTGCGCTGCGAGCGGGCGGATGACCGTGGTGGCGGCTCGCAGGCCGGACTACAACTGCCCGGTCAGCCGCCCGTGCATGGCCCGGCTGCGCTCGTCGAGGCCGTGGAAGGTGACCGTGGCGCCGTGCTGGCGGTACTTGGTTTCCACGGAGTCGAGCACGGCGACGGTGGAGGCATCCCAGATCTGCGCCTGGGACAGGTCGACGTCGACCGTGGCGGGATCGACCCCGTAGGAGAACTGCTCGACGAGGTCGTTGCTGCTGCCGAAGAACAGCGGCCCGCTCACCGCGTAACGCACCGACCGGCCGTCGTCGGCGAGCACCCGGTCGACCCGCACAACGTGTGCCACCCGCCGGGCGAACAGCACCATGGCCAGCACCACGCCGGCGCCGATGCCGATGGCCAGGTTGTGGGTGGCCACGACCACGATGACGGTGGTGAGCATCACGACGGTCTCGGGCACGGGCATCCGCCGCAGGGTGGCCGGGCGCACGCTGTGCCAGTTGACGGTGGTGACGGCCACGACCATCATCACCGCGGCCAGCGCCACCATCGGGATCTGCTCCATCAGGCCGCTGAGCGCGGTGACCAGCAGCAACAGGAACGCACCCGCCACGAAGGTGGAGATGCGGGTGCGGGCCCGGCCGAGCTTGACGTTCACGACGGTCTGGCCGATCATCGCGCAGCCGGCGATACCGCCGTAGAGGCCCGCGAGCATGTTCGCGATGCCGAGCGCCCACGCCTCGCGGCCCTTGGGCGAGCGGGTGTCGGTGATGTCGTCGACGAGCTTGGCGGTGAGCAGGGTCTCCACCAGGCCCACGAAGGCCACGCTCAACGCCGTGGGCCAGATGATCTGCAGGGTCTCCAGGTTCACCGGCACGAGTAGCGGCGTGATGCCGGGCAGGCCGCCGGAGACGTCGCCCTGGTCGCCCACGGTGGGCACGGTCAGGTGCCAGGCCATGGCGATCGCGGTGACCACCACGATGGCCACGAGCGGCGCGGGCACCACCCTGGTGAAGCGGGGCAGCCCGAGCACGATGAGGATGGTGAGGGCGAACAACGGGTAGACCAGCCACGGCACGTCGAGAAGGTGCGGCACCTGGGCGATGAAGATCAGGATGCCCAGCGCGTTGACGAAGCCGATCATCACCGACCGGGGGATGAACCGCATCAGCCGGGCGAGGCCCGTGACGCCGAAGAGGATCTGCACAAGCCCGGCCAGCAGCACCGCGGGCAGCAGGTACGAAACGCCGTGGTCCTTCACGAGCGGCGCCACCACGAGGGCGACGGCGCCGGCGGCGGCGGTGATCATGGCGGACCGGCCGCCGAGGAACGACATCGAGACGGCCAGCACCACCGAGGCGATCAGGCTTACCTTGGGGTCGACGCCGGCGATGATCGAGAACGAGATCACCTCGGGGATGAGCGCCAGCGTGGTGACGACTCCGGCGAGCACCTCGACGCTGAGCGCCTTCGGCCGCCGAAGGGTGGCGCGCACGGTCGGCGGGGTGGGGATGGCTGCGGACGGCGCGGCGGTGGGGCGTGGGTGCACTGTGCAACTGTAATCGGCACAACTGCAATCGGCGCCGCGGCGCTCACCTGAAGGCCGAAACTATAGACAGCAACACTATCCGATAGTTACACTATCCATATGAGGATGGCGCAACTGAGCACGGCCAGCGGGATCCCGGTGGCCACGATCAAGTACTACCTGCGCGAGGGCCTGCTGCCCGCGGGGGAGCGGTCGGGCCCGAACCAAGCGCTGTACGGGCCGGAGCACCTGCGCCGGCTGCGCGTCATCCGGGGTCTGCTCGAGGTGGGCGGGCTCAGCATCGCCGCCGCCCACCAGGTGATCGACGCCATCGACTCCGACCTGGGCCTGTCCCACACCTTCGATATCGCCCAGCGCACGGTCTCGCCCCAGATCGACCTCGCGGCCCTGTCGCCCGAGGCCGTGGCGCAGGTCGATACGGTGCTGAGCGGATGGCACGTATCGCCGGACAACCCCGGCCGTCTGGCCGCGGCCCGGGTGCTGCAGACCTTCGCCGAGCTCGGCCAGCCCGACCTCAGCGGTTGGGTGCCCGGCTACGCGGCTGCGGCGCTCGCCGTGGCAGAGGCCGACCTCGACGAGGTCGACGCCCGCTCCGACCGCGAATCCAAGACCGAGATGGTGGTCGTCGGCACCGTACTCGGCGATGCCCTCTTCGCCGCCCTCCGCCGAGCGGCGCAGGAGCACGTCTCATCCCGGCGGTATCCAGCACCGCCCAACCCGTAAGTCACCCCATCCCGTAAGGAGTCCGTCATCATGGCCAGCACTCGCACCGGAACCGGAACCACCTTTCGCAGCACCCTGCTCAACGGCCCCGCGCTCGGCGCACCGCCCGCCATCCGCTGGCACCGGCCGCTGCTATGGCTCGCCCTCGTCATGGCCGTCGTCGCCGCCGGGGCGCTGGTGGGCCTTCTCGTCGATCCCCGCACGGTCACCGGGGCGCCGCTCTGGGCCAAGCCGCTCAAGTTCGCCATCTCGGTGGGCATCTACGCGGTGACCCTGTCCTGGCTGATCGGGCTGTTGCCCGGCGCTCTCGCGGGCCGCCGCCGGCTGGCCTCGTATCGGCTGGCCTGGTGGGCCGGCACGGTGGCGGCGGTGTGTCTCGTCGTGGAGATGGTGGTCATCGTGGGAGCGGCCGCGGCCGGCCTCACCAGCCACTTCAACGTGACGACGGGCTTCCACGCCGCCCTCTGGTCGGTCATGGCGGCATCGATCGTCACGGTCTGGGTCGCCGCCGTTCCCATCGCCATCCTGCTGCTCCGCGCCGACCTCGGCGACCCGGGCCGGGCCCTCGCGATCCGATCCGGCCTGCTCATCGCCCTGCTGGGCATGGGCCTGGCGTTCCTGATGACCGGACCCACCGCTGCCCAACTCGATGACTACCAGGGCATCGTGGGCGCCCACACCGTGGGTGTCCCCGACGGCGGCCCCGGCCTGCCGCTGCTGGGCTGGAGCACCGTGGCCGGCGACCTGCGGATCCCGCACTTCGTGGGGATGCATGCCCTACAGGTACTGCCGCTGGCGGCCCTGCTGCTCGAAGTGCTCGCCCGATGGATGCCCGCCGTCGCCCGTCCGCTCGCCCGCCGCGGCATCCTGCGCGCGCTCGTGGGTCTCTACCTGGGTGTGCTGGCGCTGGTGACCGGGCAGGCCCTCGCCGGCCAGTCCATCGTGGCGCCGAGCGCCCCGGTCCTGGCCGTCGCGGCGGCCCTGTTCGCCGCCACTGCCGTAGGCATCACCCTCACCCTGCTCCGGGAATCCCGCCGCGTGCGCGGTTAGGGTACGGCCAGGCGGGCTATCCGCGCCCGGGCGGCTTGCTCCGACGTGGAGGATCCGCCGAGCAGCAGTCGCACCAGGCCGAGCACCGCGCCGGTGGCCCAGATCACGGGCAGGGGGCTCCGGCGAAGGCCCAGCATTCGCCGGTATTCGACCGGGATCGACGCCACGGCGCCGGCGAACATGATGCGGTAGAACGGCAGCATGCCGCGCCGAAGAGGCGGGTGGCGGATGAACCGCACGGCCTCGGCCACCCGGTCGCCGCCCATCAGCACTCCGGCGTCGGAGAACGCCTTCAGTTGCGCGGTGAGCTCGGCGTCGGACCGGGGCGGGTCCTGCACTCCCACGAGTTCGCCGGCCGTGGCCCACTCCCGCACGTACCGGTCGGCGCCGCCGGGGATCGGGCCGCCCCAGAGTGTGTGGCTGGCCAGGAAGGCATCCGTGAACACCACGTGCACCCAGGAGAGCAGCTCGGGGTCACCGGCGGAGTACGGCCGCTCGACCCCCTGCGCGTCGACGTAGCTGCCCACCACCCTGTCGTGGAACCGGCCCACCCGGCTCGACTCGCGCTCGGCCTGCTCGGTGGCGGCGAAGGTCACGGTGAGCAGCCACTGGATGGTGCCGCCGAGCCGCCCGAGCGGATCCTCCCGGTACCGGGACCAGTCGTGCACCCCGGCCATGGCGCCCGGGTGCAGGGTCTGCATGAGCAGCGCCCGGATGCCCGCGACCATGGTGGCCAGCCCGCCGTGCACCGCCCAGGCCGCCGAACCCGGCCCGAAGAAGCCGGCGTCGTCACCCAGCTCCATGGTGCCTACCCAGGCCGGCCGGCCCTCGTCGTTGCCGGACAGCGTGGCGAGCAGGTGCGAACGCCAACTGTTCACGAATCCCTCGACGAGCCTGCTCATTCTTCGACCGTAATCGACGAGACCGGGCGGATGGCTGGGGATGCGCCCCGAAATCCGGTGTGGCTAGACTCCGTTCATGAAAAGCGGCGAGCCATGAGAATCGAGAACATCGAGCTGCGCCGGGTCAGCCTGCCGCTGGTGCGGCCGTTCCGCACCTCGTTCGGCACCATCACCGAACGGGAAATCACCCTGGTGCACGTGTCGACCGCCCACACCGAGGGCTGGGCTGAATGCGCCGCCGAGGTGCGGCCGCTGTACAGCTCGGAGTTCATCGATGCCAGCGACCTGGTGATCCGCGACCACCTCATCCCGCGGTTGCAGGCCCTCGGTGACGACCTCACCGCCGAGAGGGTGGGAACCGCCCTCGCCCCGGTCAAGGGCCACCAGATGTCCAAGGCCGTGCTGGAGGCGGCGATCCTCGACGCCCAGCTGCGGGAGAGCGGCCAGTCCTTCGGCGGCTACCTCGGCGCCGTGCACGAGAGAGTGCCGGCCGGCGTCTCGGTGGGCATCATGGACACCATCGACGAGCTGCTCGAGGCCGTGACCGGCTACCTGGCGCAGGGGTACCTGCGCATCAAGCTCAAGATCGAACCGGGCTGGGATCTCGCCCCGGTGCGGGCCGTGCGCGAACGGTTCGGCCCCGACCTGCTGCTGCAGGTCGACGCGAACACCGCATACACGCTGGCGGATGCCCGGCACCTCGCCCGGCTCGACCCGTTCGACCTGCTTCTGGTCGAGCAGCCCCTGGGTGAGCGGGATCTGCTCGGGCACGCGGCGCTGGCCCGGCTCATCCGCACCCCGGTGTGCCTGGACGAGTCGATCGAATCGGCGCAGGACGCCGCGGCGGCGATCAGCCTGGGCGCCTGCAGCATCATCAACGTCAAGCCGTCCCGGGTGGGCGGCTACCTCGAGGCCCGCCGCATCCACGACATCGCGGCCGCCCACGGGGTGCCGGTGTGGTGCGGCGGGATGCTCGAGACGGGCATCGGCCGGGCCGCCAATGTGGCCCTCGCCGGCCTGCCGAACTTCGTGCTGCCGGGGGACACCTCGGCCTCCGACCGCTACTACGCCCAGGACCTCACCGCCCCGTTCGTGCTCGAGGACGGCCACCTGCGGGTGCCGACCGGTCCGGGCACCGGGGTGGAGGTACTGCCGGACGTGCTGGCCGAGGTCACCCGGTCGCGCCGCGACATCCGCTTCTAGCGGCCGATGCCGGTCGGTCGTAGGCTGCCCGCCATGGACATGAAAATCGAACTCGTCAGCATCCCGGTCACCGACGTCGACAGGGCCAAGACGTTCTACGTCGACCAGGTCGGCTTCAACGCCGACTACGACCAGAGAGTCAACGAGGCCATGCGGTTCGTGCAGTTGACCCCGCCCGGGTCGGCCTGCTCGATCGTGATCGGCGAGGGCATGACCGACATGCCGCCCGGCTCGCAGCGCGGCATACAGATGGTGGTCGCCGATGCTGACGCCGCCCGGGCGCAACTGGTGGCCGCGGGTGTCGAGGCCAGCGAGGTGGACGAGCAGGCCTGGGGCCGGTTCGTGTACTTCGCCGACCCCGACGGCAACACCTGGTCGCTGCAGCAGCTGCCGGCCCGCGACTAGGCGCGCCGGGTCCGCCGCATACGCTGGAGGTATGCCCTCCTACCGCGTGACCATGACCATCGGCGCCCTGCAGCCGGGGGTGCGGCCGGACGCGGTCCTGCCCGCCGCTGCGGCCGCGGCCGCGGAGCGCACCACTGTGGAGGCCTCCGACCTGGCCGTGGTGGCCGGGTCGGCGCGCGCCACGGTGCGTTTCATCGCCGACGACGGCGATGCGGCGCTGAAGGTCGGCGACCACGTTGTGGCTCAGACCCGGCTGGTGGCCGTGCCGGTGACCTGGCTGGTCACCGAACGGGTGAAGGGGCGCTGGCTGCCGGTGCGCTGACCGCTTCGGCACCGAGCGCGGCAGCCCGGACACGGTCGTCGCCGCGACGCTGCTCCGGCCGGGCCGGCGCGATGATGGTGCCCCGGCGGCCGTCGACGACCAGCGGATCTGCGGCGCCGAGGATCTGGCTGCGCGCGGTGCCGTAACGGTGCCAGAGGGAGGCCGTCCAGGCGCACAGCAGCGCGTCGATGAGGTCCTCGCGGTGCTTGTAGGCGGCGTCGGCCAACGGTGTCGCTTCGGTGACCAGGCTGTCGGTCGCCTCGTGGGTGGCCAGGTTCAGCGGCGGCGCGGCGGCGTGCAGGCGCCACATCCGCTCGATGAGGTCGTCGCAGACCAGGGCGCGTTGGGCGCGGCGTTCAACGATCGGCAGCGCCGACCCCATCCTTTTGTAACGGGGGCGCCTGTCGTCGTAGCCGAACTCCGCGGCGCCCACCAGCGTCGTGTACGGGTAGCACTCGAAGAAGTTCGGGGCCCCTGCGGCGACGGGGTCGAGTCCGTCGGTGTAGGTCCAGCCGAGCTCCTCGAGCCGGCCACGCAGGGTGACCCCGCCGAGGTGGGGCAGGGCCTGGTTGGAGGCGTTGGCCGACACATGCCAGCGACCGTACCGCGATCCGGTCTCCCGTTCGCACTCGCGCATGCCGCGGGGATTGTTCACCACCAGCGGGGCGTCGACGGCGAGCACCGCGCCGGGTTCGACCATCGACTGCACCCAGTCGATGACCTCGTCGATGCCGCGGGCCCAGCCCGCGTGGATCACCCGCCCCGTGTCGTCGATGCAGGCGAGCCCGCTTTCGTTGGCCGGTTTCGCGGCCGTGCCTTCTGCCCAGGCCAGATCCACCCCGAGGAATCGTGTCATGGCACATACGTACCACGCCCCGAGCGCCCGTGAAAGGTGCGGCGGGTGAGTGCCGACGGCGCGCTCCCGCCGACCGGTCACCCCCGAGTGCGGGCCAGGCGTAAGATTTTCAGGTTGCCCACACGGCGAAGACACCAGCGAATACGGGGGAAGTGGCGATGAACCACACGACAGGACCGAAGAAGAACCGGATGCCGACGGACAAACCGGCGACAAATCGTAAGGTCATCGCGCTGGCAATCGCCGGCGCGTTCGGAGGGTTCCTCTTCGGATTCGACTCCTCGGTGATCAACGGCGCGGTCGAGGCCATCCAGGGCCAGTTCGGCCTCACCGAAGCCATCACCGGCTTCGCCGTCGCCAGCGCCCTGCTCGGCGCGGCGACCGGCGCCTTCCTCGGCGGCCGATTCGCGGACAGGTTCGGCCGCATCCCGGTGATGCTCGTCGGCGCGATCGTGTTCTTCGCCAGCTCCATCGGCTCCGGACTCGCGTTCGGCGTGGTCGATCTGATCGTCTGGCGCGTCGTCGGCGGCATCGGCATCGGGCTCGCCTCGGTCGTGGCTCCCGCCTACATCGCCGAGATCTCGCCCCGGCAGATGCGTGGGCGGCTGGGTTCCCTGCAACAGCTCTCCATCACCATCGGCATCTTCGCCGCCCTGCTCTCCGACGCCGTGTTCGCGTCGACCGCCGGCGGCGCCAGCGAGATGTTCTGGTGGGGCCTGGAGGCCTGGCGCTGGATGTTCCTCGTCGCGGCCATTCCCGCGGTGATCTACGGCGTGATCGCCCTGCTGCTGCCCGAGTCGCCGCGCTTCCTGGTGCTGCACGACAAGGAGGACAAGGCCCGCGAAGTGCTGCAGAAGGTGTGGCCGCACGGCGACGTGGACCGTGAGCTGCGCGACATGAAGGCCTCGATCGAGGACGACACCCGCGCCAAGCGCACCGGGTCGCTGCGTGGCACGGCGTTCGGTCTCAAGCCCATCGTCTGGGTGGGCATCATCCTGTCGGTGTTCCAGCAGTTCGTGGGCATCAACGTGATCTTCTACTACTCGACCACCCTGTGGAGCGCGGTGGGCTTCGAGGAGTCCAGCTCGCTGGCCATCTCGGTGGCCACGTCGGTGACGAACATCCTGGTCACCCTGGTGGCGATCGCGCTGGTCGACCGGATCGGCCGCCGGCCCATCCTGCTGACCGGTTCCATCGGCATGACGGTGTCGCTGGCCACCATGGCCATCGCGTTCAGCCAGTCGGCCATGGTCGACGGTGAACTCGCCCTGCAGGGCGCCTGGGGTCCGATCGCGCTCGTCGCCGCGAACGTCTTCGTCATCTCCTTCGGCGCCTCCTGGGGCCCGGTGGTCTGGGTGCTGCTCGGCGAGATCTTCCCGAACACCATCCGGGCCAAGGCCCTGGGCCTGGCCGCCGCCGCGCAGTGGATCGCGAACTTCCTCATCACCGTGACGTTCCCGCCGATGGCGGCGCTGTCGCTGCCGCTCACCTACGGCATGTACGCCCTGTTCGCCGCGCTGTCGTTCCTGTTCGTGCTCACCAAGGTGCCCGAGACCAACGGCATGTCGCTGGACGAGGCGAACACCCTGCTGCCGAACAAGAACGCGGCAAAGCCGAAGCCGAAGATGCGGCGTTAGCTAGATCAGGTCGCGGAGCAGCTCTTCGGGGCTGACTCCGCGGCTGGTCGCGCGGCGCTTGAGCCGGCCGAGCTCCTCGGCGCTGAGCGCCACCTGCACGGTGTGCGGGCGGTCGACCTCGAAGTCGAACAGGCCCAGGTCGGCGGATGCGCGCGGCGCGGCGACCTTCGCCGCCGCGGTCTTCACGGCCGTGGTCTTCGTGGCCGGGGTCTTCGCGGGGGCGGTCTTCGTCGCGGGCGCCGGCCCGCCGGCGACAAAGCCCGGCCCGATGGGGATCGCGCCGTTTCGCTGGTACGCCTCGGAAACCGCGCGGGCGCGGGAGTCTGCGGCCTCGTTGAGTGGGTGGTTCGCGTGACCCTTGACCCACTCGAAACGGTATTTGCGGCCCACCAGGGCTTCGTCGAGCTCCTGCAGCAGGTCGAGGTTCATCACGGGTTTGCCGTCGGCCTTGCGCCAGCCCTTGGCCTTCCAGCCGCGCATCCACTTGGTGATGGCGTTGATGACGTACTGACTGTCGCAGAGCACGAGCAGGTCGTCGTCCACGTGCGCGGTGGCGCGGAAGAGTTCGAGGACGGCCTTGAGCTCGCCCTGGTTGTTGGTGGCGTGCTTCCAGCCGCCGGCGGCCCAGTTGTTGTCGTCGATGTACCAGGCCCAGCCGGCCGGTCCGGGATTGCCAAGGGCCGAGCCGTCTGCGGCGGCGGTGATAGTCATGGATCCAGTCTGCCAGCCCAGGAGCGCCGTCACTCCCGGTCGGCGGCGGTGACCGCGGTCAGGGCCCGCGCGACGGCGTCGACGGCCACGGCAACGTCGGCGGCATCCGTGGACCAGTTGCTGACCGAGATGCGCAACACCGCCCGCCCGGACCAGACCGACCCGCTCATCCAGACCGCCCCGTCCTCGATGAGCGCCTGCGTCACCCGCACCGTGCGGTCATCGGTGCCGAACGAGACCGATACCTGGGTGAAGACCACCTCGTTGAGAACCTCGACGCCCGGCAGCGACGCCAACCCCTCGGCGAGAGCCCTGGCGTTGTCGGCGAGCCCCTCGACGAGGGCCACCGTGCCGCTGCGGCCGAGTGAGCGCAACGCCGCCCACACCGGAACACCCCTGGCGCGTCTGGACAGTTCGGGAACCAGGTCCATCGGATCGGCGATGCCGGCGTCGTCCCGCACGAAGTAACTGGTGTGTGCCGCGAACGCGGACCGGGCGGCGGCCGGGTCGGCGACCACGGCGATGCCGCAATCGTAGGGAACGTTGAGAGTCTTGTGCGCGTCCGTCGCCCACGAATCGGCGGTGTCCAGTCCGGCCAGGACGGCTGCCCAGCGCGGGCTCGCGGCCGCCCACAGCCCGAAGGCGCCGTCGACATGCACCCAGGCCCCGGCGTCGTGGGCCATCCGGATCAACTCGCGCATCGGGTCGAAGCTGCCCGAGTGCAGGTTCCCGGCCTGCAGGACGACCAGGCTGGGACCGGTGACCGTCGCCAGCGCGTCCGCCAGGGCGGCGGGACGCATGCGCCCCTGCCGGTCGGCGGCGACGAGGGTCGGCTCGCCCAAGCCCAGGTAGCGCAGGGCGAGGATCACCGAACTGTGCACCTCGGCGCCGGCCAGAACGCTCACCCGGGGCGCGCCGGTCAGGCCATCCCTGTTGACGTCCCAGCCGGCCGCGCGGAGCACCGCGCCTCGGCCGGCGGCCAGGCCGACGAAGTTCGCCATCGTGCCGCCGGTGGTGAAGCCCACCGCGCTCGAGGCGGGCAGGTGCAGCAGGTCGAGGATCCAGGCGCCGGCCCGTTCCTCGATCGCCGCGGTCGCCGGCGTCGCGTAGCGCAGGCCGCCGTTCTGGTCCCACGCGCTCACCAGCCAGTCCGCCGACAGGGCAGCGGGCAGGGTGCCGCCCATCACCCAGCCGAAGAAGCGGCCGGAGCCGATGGCCATCAGCCCGGGTTCGGCCAGGGTGGCCAGCTCGGCCACCACAGCGGCGGGATCGGCGGGGACCTCCGGCAGGGCGCGGGCGAAGGACGCCGCCAGCCGGTCGACCGGCGCCGCCGGTTTCACGGGCCGGGACGGCAGCGAATCCAGCCACTCCCGGGCAGACCGAACCGCCTGCTCGAGGGGTTCCCGGTAGTCCTCCGGCCGGAAAGTCATGCGGTCACCATACCCCCGCCCAGAACCTCGCCTGCGGTGGACCTAACCCTGGATGCAGGTACCGGAACTGACCGTTGCGGAGAGGCCGTCGGCTTGGGCGACGACCGGGGCGACCTCGGACATCGCCAGGGCGTAGCCCACATTGGCGGTGTTGGCGGCCTTGGCGAAGATCACGCCGGCCACCCGGCCGTCGACGTTGAGCAGCGGGCCGCCCGATTCGCCCTGCTGCACGTCGGCGGCGAGGGTGTACACGGCGCGATCGGTGGGGGACTGGCCGTAGATGTCGGCGACGAGCATCGAACCGACCGACATGACCCGGGCCGGATCGGAGTCGAACGGGCCGCCGAAGGGGTACCCCAGGCTGACGCCCTCGCTGTTCACGGCCAGGTCGCCCTGCAGGGTCAGTGGTGCGGCGGCCAGTCCGGGCACGGCGATGATCGCGAGGTCGTCGACGGGGTCGAAGTAGACGATGTCGCCGGTCAGGGCGCCGGCTCCGGGCACCTCCACGACGGCTTCGGTGACCCCGGCCACGACGTGGGCGTTGGTCATCACGCGCTCGGGGGCCACCACGAAGCCCGACCCGGACTGGCTCTGGCCACAGGCGACGGCGTTGCCGGTGATGCGCAGAACGGATGCCGCCGCCGTGTCGAGCGCGGCACTGTCGAGTTGAGCCTCCGGCAAGGCCGGGCTCTGGCCGCCGAAGGCATCCGAGATGAGGGGCAGGCCGTCCTCGACGACGGTGGAACGCAGCTGGGCGAGGAAGCTCTTCACGGGGTCGGGGGTGACCGAGTCGATGGTGCGCACCACCCCGGAGGAGGCGATGGCGGAGGTGAGCGGGGGGATGCCCAGCGCGCCGACGCTGAACGCGACCATCGACATCACCGCGGCGGCGGCGGCCACGCCGATCACGGCGCCGAAGAGCCTGTCGACGCCGCGCAGCTTGCGCGGGGTGCGGCGGCGGAGGGCCCGGCCGATCGACTCCCCGATGGTGAGTCCACTGATCACCAGCAGCAGCGCCGCGGCGATCGATGCCGGGGTGCGCCACTCGGCGGCCGGCACCCAGGTGGGCACCAGCGGCACCACGAAGTACGCCGCGACGGCGCCGGCGACGAGGCCCAGCACACCGCTCAGGCTGCCGATCAGGCCGCTGCGGTAGCCGGCGCCCAGACTGGCGACGAGCAGCACGACCAGAATGACGTCGAGGATGATCGATCCCTGCATGCACGCTCCCGCTAGAAGGGGCGGAGGGTCCGCCGATCCCAGCCTAGGCGGGCGTACGCGGGTTTTAGCTGGGAAGCCCGTCAGCCGCGTCGGAGCTCGACGAAGCTCATGCCCTGCAGGTCCAGGAAGACGCTGTCGCCGGTGTCCACGAGCCGCATCAGGATCTCGGTGCAGCCGGGGCAGCGCAACAGCAGGCCGTGCGAGTTGGGGGACAGCCGGGCGGTGGCCAGGGCGTCGGTGCGGCCGCAGGAGGCGCAGCGGCAGCGGGCACTGACGACATCCGTGCTGAAGAACTCGCTGAGCGGGCCGGCGGCGGCGTTGCCGTCCAGGTAGTCCAGGTCGTTCACGTCGCCGGTCACGGTCTGGTCCCGGTGTCGCCGTAGCGTTCGGTTTTGATGCGGGCCGGGGAGTGGCCGCCCAGCACGAGCCAGTCCGCGACGGTTTCGACGAAGGCGGTGGCCCCGCAGACGAACACGGCGGGATTGTCGGCCGCCGGCCAGACACTCTGCATCAGCGTCGCCGCATCCAGGCGCCGGGGCGGCCTGTCGTTGCCGGCCGGTGCCGCACGGGTGTACAGAACGGTGACGTCCACGAGCGGCGACCGGGCCAGGGCGTCGAGTTCGCTGCCGTAGTAGACGGCGTCGGGTCCGCGCACCGAGTAGAGCAGCCGGAACGGGGCGGCGGCGCCGGGGGAGGCGGGGTCGGCGACCGCGTGGGCGCGGAGCATGGCCATCAGCGGCACCACTCCGGAGCCGCCGGCGATGAGCTGCACGGGCGAGGAATCGGCCGGGTCCCAGACGAACCAGCCGCCGACGGGCCCGCGCACCTCGAGCTGGTCGCCCACGGCCACCTGGTGCACGAGATAGGGCGACACCTCACCATCGGCCAGCTCCTCCACCGTGAGGTCGAGTTCGTCACCGGGCGACGCGGATGCGACGGAGTAGGAGCGCACGGCGGTGTAGCCATCCGGGGCGGTGAGGCGCACGTCTACGTGCTGGCCGGCGCGATGCCCGGTCAGGCCGGGCAGCCGCAGCCGCAGGGTGCGGGCGGTCCGGGTCTCCGGGGTCACTCCGATCACCTCCGCCACTCTCCAGCTGCTTCTCACCAGTAGCGCTCTTCGCGCCAGGGGTCGCCGTACATGTGATAGCCGTTGCTCTCCCAGAAACCGGGTTCGTCCTGGCGGAGCAGTTCGAGGCCGCGCACCCATTTGGCGCTCTTCCAGAAGTACAGGTGCGGCACCAGCAGCCGGGCCGGTCCGCCGTGCTCCGGTTCGAGGGGCTCCCCGTCGAACTCGTGCGCGATCCAGGCCTTGCCGCCGAGCAGGTCGTCGAGCGGAACGTTGGTCGTGTAGCCGCCGTAGGAGTGCGCCATGGTGAATTCGCAGTCGGACTCGACCGACTCGAAGAGGGTGTCGAGCGAGACGCCGCGCCAGCTGGTGCCGAGCTTCGACCAGCTGGTGACGCAGTGGATGTCCTGGCTCACGTCATCCTGCGGGAGCGCGAGGAACTCCGCCCAGCTCCAGCGGTGCACCTGCCCGGTTTCGGTGGTGATGGTGAATTCCCACTCGTCCGGGGTGATCCGGGGGGTGGGGCCGGCCGAGAGCACCGGGAACCCCTCGGTGAGGTGCTGGCCGGGCGGCAGCGCCGGGTCGTCGCGGCGGCCGCGGCCGAAAAAGCCTGGAGAGACGATTCCCATGGCGGGGTCCTTTCTGCGCCGGATTGCTGTGTCACCCCGTTGTACCGTGTGCCGGCAGGATTCACCAGTGTCACGGCTCCGGCCAGGCGAGGCTCTCAGCCGTCATCGGACGGTTGGGCCTGGTCCATCCACCACTCGATGAACTCCCGGGCCCGGCCGTCGGGAGCCCAGCGGATCACCCAGAGATTGCTGTAGACCCGGCCGGCCGCGTAGCGCGTGACGCCCTCGATGATGGACATCTCGGGGGTGATCGCCAGCGGCGACCACTCGAAGGTGAAACTGTCGGGCTCGTCGGCATGATCCAGCCACCCGGCGACAATCGCCGGGCGACCGCGCCACGGCTCGCCGAACGGGTCGGTGAAGTACTGGGCTTCCTCGGTGAAGAGAGCGTTGATGTGATCGGGATCATTCGAGGACCAGGCCTTGAGGTACCCCTGCATCCATCGGGTGGTGGCGTCCGGGTTGTCGGCGGGCTCGCTCATGCCTCAGTTGTAGCGCGTGCGCCATCGTCTGGCCAGGGGCCCGCGATCAGAACGGGAGCGGGTCGTCGACGCCGTGTCGAGGCGCGGGCGTGGCCGAGCGGATCAGCTCGCTACGGGCTGTTCTGGTACACGTCGCTGACCGCCCAGGCCGTGACGAAGACCTCGCCGCCGGCCACGATGTCCAGGGTGATCGGCCAGGAGCCACGCTCCAGCCCCGGATACAGTGCGGAGTACAGCGTGTACGTGGCCAGTTCGCCGTCGGTGGCCATCGCGTTCCAGCCGATGCGGGTCACGCCGTAGCCCTGGGCCGGCACGGTGATCGGCATCGCACCCGGGTCCTCGGCCATGAACGATCCGCCGTGGGTGACCGTCACGTCGATGGCGGACCCGTCCGCGTCGGCGAACGCGAGGTCGGGGTACCCGTCGAGCACACAGGGGGTGTCGGAGAAGTTCATCACCTCGATGGTGAGCACCCGGTGCCCGGTGGCGGCATCGGTCTCACCGAGCAGCGGAGTGGCCTGCTCGGGAGTGCACCAGGTGGGGTCGATGTCATCGGGGTCGGCGTCCGGAGCGATCGTCGGCGGCGGTGTGGACTCCACGTCGGGATCGGGAACGGCACCGAGGGTCTCGCCCTCGGCGACGGCGGAAGCCTCGGCCGACGCCACCCGCGCCGCGCGGGCGCCGGCGCCCAGGGTGAGGGTGGACAGGCCGAGGGCCAGCACGACAACGCCGGCGAGCACCGGCAGCCGGCGGCGGGATGCGACGGCGACCGATTCAGGTGCCGCCCGGCGGACACCGAGCAGGGCCGGGATCCACCCGAGGAGGAGGCCCCAGTAGCCGCTCTGCAGGATCAGGCTGCCGGCGGGATCGAGGATGAACGCGGCCCGGCTGGGCGGAAACGCGGTGATGATCGCGCTGAGCGCAAACGGTGCGGTGGCAAGCACCCCGGTGACGACGGCAACGAACCAGAGCGCGAGAAAACGCGTTGGACGAGGGCCGGACGCATCCCTGTCGACCAGGCCGGCCAGCAGCAGGTGCACGAGGAAGACGGCCACCGTCGAGAGCAGCGGAACCACGACGATCCAGGGAAAAGTGAGGTACACCAGGCTGGACGGCATGGACTCCGGCAGCACGTGGGCCAGGACCTGGCGCGGAATGCGCTCCTGCCCGGCCAGATAGGCGAAGGCGCCGGAGCTGCCCAGCCACAGCAGAGCAACAACCAGGCTCGGCCCCCAGCCGAGTCGAACGCGCCCCCACGATGACATGGGTCGAGCCTAAGGGAGGGCGGGAGCCCCGGTTGACCGGCCTACAGGTCGCGGGCGCAGTCGATGCAGAGCTCCGCGGCCGGCCGGGCCGCCAACCGGTCGCGCCCGATCGGTTCGCCTCGCCGCAGGCACCGGCCGTAGCCGCCGTCACGGATGCGGGCGAGCGCGGCGTCGATGGCGGCCAGGGCCGCAGCGAGCTCGCCGTGTACCCCGGCCCGCAACGACCACTCGTCGGAGAGGGTGGGCCCCTCCGGGTCATGCTCGTCGTCGGCGTCACCGCCGCTTCGCGCCGCGCGCACGGCAGTGAGACTGGCGCCCTGCCTCGCCAGTTCGAGCTCGAGCTCGCGGCGCTGGGTGCGCAGCAGAACGTCGAAGTGGGCAATCTCGGCCGGGCTCAGCACCTGCGCAGGTTCGGCCACGATCAGGACACCGACACGCTGATCTCGTGCAGGCCGGTGGCGCCGTCGGGCGCGACATCGGCGAGCTTGCTGGTCTGCACCAGCCCGTCGGCATCCGTGGCCCGAACCCGGATGGTGTGTGAGCCGCCGGTGGCCGGCCAGTCCCAGCGCCACTGCCGCCAGGTGTCGACCGAGATCGCGTCGGCGAGGGTGGCGGCGTTCCATTCGCCGTCGTCCACCTGCACGTCGACGGCCGAGACACCCACGTGCTGGCTCCATGCGACGCCGGCCACCGTCACGGTTCCGGCGTCAACGGTGGCGTTCTCGCGGGGTACGTCCACACGGCTCGACAGCTTCACCGGTCCCTTCTCCGACCAGCCGCGGGTGGACCAGTACGCGCTCTCCTGGTCGAACCTGGTGACCACCAGCTCGGTGACCCACTTCGTGGCCGACACGTAGCCGTACAGGCCCGGCACCACCATCCGCACCGGGTAGCCGTGTTCCAGCGGCAGCGGCTCGCCGTTCATTCCCACGGCGAGGATCGAGTTGCGCTCATCGGTGAGGGCCTCGAGCGGGGTGCTGGCGGTCCAGCCGTCCTGGCTGCGGGAGAGCACCATGTCGGCGTCGGCGAGCGGTGTGGCCCGGGCGAGCAGTTCGCGGATCGGGTAGCCCAGCCAGACGGCGTTGCCGATCAGGTCGCCGCCCACGTAGTTCGACACGCAGGCCAGGGTGGTGGTGCTCTCCTCCAGCGGCAGGGCCAGCAGCTCGGCGAAGTCGATCTCCACCTCGTTCTCGACCAGTCCGGTGATCTTCAGGGTCCAGGTCGACGGGTCGATGCGCGGTACCGAGAGCGCGGTGTCGATGCGATAGAACTCGGCGTTGGGGGTGATGAGCGGCGTGAGGCCGTCGATGTCGAACGACGCCCCGGCGGGAATCGGGGTACCCGGCGTGTGGGGTGCGGGCAGGGTGAACAGAGCCCGTGCCGCATCCGCTGCCCGGCTCCCGGCCGTGAGCAGTTGGCCGCCGATGGCCGCGAGCACGCCGACCCCGGCGCTGATCCCGGTGTAGGCGAGAAACCGGCGGCGGTCCAGCGCGGCCCGTGACCCTGCTGCCGGAGTTACGGATACCGCCGTGGCGGCCCCGCTCGCCCGCAGCCTGTTGATCAGCATGGTAAGTACCAGCGCGGCGACCACCATCGCCAGCACCGGCGGTACGGCGTCGAACGGGGATGCCCCAGCGCGGGTGAGCGCGGCGGCCAGCGCGACCAGGCCGGTGGCCACGATCACGAAGCGGCCGAACGGGGGACGCCGGTATTCGAGGATGCCGGCCAGCGCAGCCAGGATCGCCGCGACCAGGGCGATGAAGACGATCAGCGCAACCTTGTCGCCGGTGCCGAACAGCGAGATCACCAGCTCCTTGACCCAGGCCGGCGCCAGATCGATCAGGAGCGCACCGACCACCAGCACCGGGCTGGCACCGGGCGCGATGAGGCCGGCGACAAGCTCGGCGAGGCCGAATCCGGCCAGAACCGCGGCCAGGCCGGCCAGGGCGGGCAGCACGGGAGCCGGTGTCGGCGAGGCGGGGCTGGACATGGGATCAGCTTAGATTTTCCGCCTGTGAGACGGGCCCGCCTGCCCTTACGAATCCCTTACGAATCCGCGGGTTCCGCGGCCAGGAGGTGGATAGGGGAGGATTGGGGGATCATGGCAACCCTCACCGCCCTCCCGCACGTCACCGATCCCGACCAGCTCTTCGAGGCCTTCGAACAGTGGGCAGCAGATGCGGGCCTGCGCCTCTACCCGGCGCAGGAGGAAGCGGTCATCGAGATCGTGTCGGGCGCGAACCTGGTCCTGTCCACTCCCACCGGCACCGGCAAGTCCCTGGTGGCCATCGGTGCGCACTTCGCCGCTCTCTCGGCCGGTAAGCGCAGCTTCTACACCGCCCCGATCAAGGCGCTGGTGAGCGAGAAGTTCTTCGCCCTGGTCGAGATCTTCGGCGCCGAGAACGTGGGCATGATGACAGGCGACTCGTCGGTCAACTCCGACGCCCCGATCATCTGCTGCACCGCGGAGATCCTCGCCAACCTGGCCCTCCGCAACGGTGAGGACACCCCGGTCGACCAGGTCGTGATGGACGAGTTCCACTTCTATTCCGACCCCGACCGCGGCTGGGCCTGGCAGGTGCCGCTGCTCTTGTTGCCGCGGGTGCAGTTCATCCTGATGTCGGCCACCCTCGGCGACGTCACCGACATCGCCGCGGACCTGTCCCGCCGCACCAACCGCGACACCGCCGTGGTCACCGGTGTGGAGCGGCCGGTGCCGCTGCACTACTTCTACGAGACCACCCCGGTGCACGAGACCGTGGAGGACCTTCTCAAGACCGGCCAGGCGCCCGTCTACATCGTGCACTTCGCCCAGGCCGCCGCCCTCGAACGCGCCCAGGCGCTCTCCAGCGTGAAGGTGGTCACGAAGGAGCAGAAGGAGGCCATCGCCGAGCTCATCGGCGAATTCCGGTTCACCACCAGCTTCGGCAAGACCCTCTCCAGACTCATCCGCATGGGCATCGGCGTGCACCACGCCGGCATGCTGCCCAAGTACCGCCGGCTGGTGGAGCAGCTCGCCCAGCGCGGCCTGCTGCGGGTCATCTGCGGCACCGACACCCTCGGCGTCGGCATCAACGTGCCCATCCGCAGCGTGCTCTTCACCGCGCTGACCAAGTACGACGGTGTCAAGATGCGCCAGCTGAACGCCCGCGAGTTCCACCAGATCGCCGGCCGGGCCGGCCGGGCCGGCTTCGACACCGCCGGCACCGTGATGATCCAGGCGCCCGACCACGAGACCGAGAACCTCAAGGCCATCGAGAAGGCCGGCGACGACCCGAAGAAGCGGCGCAAGATCGTGCGCAAGCGGGCGCCGGAGGGCTTCGTCTCCTGGGGCGAGCCGTCGTTCCGGCGCCTCGTCGACGCCGAGCCGGAGACCCTCACCTCGAGCATGCAGATGACCAGCGCCATGCTCATCAACGTGATCGCCCGCGGCGGCGACGCGTTCGCCAACGTGTACTCGCTGGTGTTCGACAACCACGAACCGTGGAAACGCCAGCTCGCCCACGCCCGCCGGGCTCTGGGCATCTACAAGACCCTGCGCGCGGCCGGGATCGTGGAGCAGGGTGCGGATGGCAGCATCCGCCTGACCGTCGATTTGCAGGCCAACTTCGCCCTCAACCAGCCGCTGTCGCCGTTCGCACTGGCCGCGTTCGACCTGCTGGACATCGAGGCGCCCACTTATGCGCTCGACATGATCTCGGTGCTCGAGTCCACCCTCGACGACCCGCGGCCGGTGCTGATGGGCCAGCAGTTCGCCGCCCGCGGCGAGGCCGTGAACGCCATGAAGCAGGAGGGCATCGAGTACGACCAGCGGATGGAGCTGCTCGAGGAGATCACCTGGCCGAAGCCGCTCGACGAGCTGCTCAGCTACGCGTTCGAGACCTACAAGCAGTCCCAGCCCTGGATCGCCGACTTCCCGCTGCGGCCCAAGACCGTGGTGCGCGACATGTACGAACGGGCGATGTCGTTCGGCGAGTTCGTGGCCTACTACAAGCTCGCCCGCAGCGAGGGCGTGGTGCTGCGTTACCTCTCGGATGCCTACCGGGCCGCCCGGCAGACCATCCCCGACGAGGCCAAGACCGAAGACCTGCTCGACCTGATCGAGTGGCTCGGTGAACTCGTGCGGCAGGTGGACTCCAGCCTGCTCGATGAGTGGGAGGAGCTCATCCACCCCGACCTGGCCGCGCACGAGAGCATCGCGCACGCCGTGGTGCCGCCCGCGCCGCACCGGCTCACCACCAACACCCGCGCGTTCCGGATTCTTGTGCGCAACGAACTGTTCCGCCGGGTGCAGCTGGCCGCGCTGGAGAACTACGACGCGCTGGGCGAGCTCGACCGCGACAGCGGGTTCGGGGCGGATGCCTGGGCCGACGCCATGGACGGCTACTACGCCGACCACGACGAGCTGCTGGCCGGGGCGAACGCCCGCGGCGCCGGCCTCCTGATCCTCGACGAGGGTGCCACGGTCTGGACCGCGCGGCAGATCTTCGACGACCCGGCGGGCGATCACGACTGGGGAATCAGTGCCACGATCGACCTCGCCGAGTCCGACGAGCTGGGCGTGCCGGCGTTGACGGTGACCGGGATCAACCGGCTCTAACTCCTCGCCCCGCCCAGTTGTGGGCGGAAGGCACCGTGAACCGGCGTAACCTCGGGCCATGGCCACTTCAGACACTCAGCCGGAAACCCCGATCACGACGCCGAAGCCGGCACCCAAGCCGGGCCCCCGGCCCGGCCCGGGCCCGCAGCACGGCGCCCAGCCGGATGCGCAGCCGGACGCGGCCGCCGCGGGAGGCTCGGCAGCACCGCTGACCGGTCCGATCCGCGCGGCCGTCATCGGCTTCGGGCTCTCCGGCCGGGTCTTCCACGCGCCGTTCCTCGCGGCCAACCCCGAGTTCTCGCTCGAGGCGATCGTCACCGGCGACCCCGAGCGGGGCGCCAGGGCCACCGAGAGCTATCCCGGTGTGCGGATCGTGCCCACCGCGGAGGCGCTGTTCGCCCAGGCCGCCGACCTCGACGTCGTGGTCATCGGCACCCCGCCGGACACCCACGTGGCGCTGGCCAACGCCGCCCTCGACGCGGGCCTCGCGGTGGTCATCGACAAGCCGTTCGCGGTGGATTCCCGGGAGGGTTGGGCGCTGCTGAACCGGGCCGAGAGCCTGGGGCTGCCGCTCACGGTGTTCCAGAACCGGCGCTGGGACGGCGACTTCCTCACCCTGCAGGCCCTCCTGGCCGACGGCGCCCTCGGCGACGTCTACAGGTTCGAGTCCAGGTTCGAGTTCTTCAAGCCCGGCACCCCGCGCAGCTGGAAGGCGGGGGCGACCCCGGCCGCGGGTGGCGGCGTGCTCTTTGACCTGGGTGCGCACCTGATCGACCAGGCCGTGCTGCTCTTCGGCCCCGTCGATGACTTCACCGCCGAACTGTCCACCCGCCGCCCCGGCGGCGCCGCCGACGATGACTCGTTCGTGTCGCTGCACCACGGTTCCGGGGTGCGCTCGCACCTGTGGGTGAGCTCGTTCGCGGCTCAGGCCGGCCCGCGGTTCCGGGTGCTCGGCTCGGCCGCCGGCTACACCAAATGGGGCGTGGACGGCCAGGAGGCCGCCATCCAGGCCGGCAACCTGCCGGGCGACGCCGACTTCGGCCTCGAACCCGAGTCCACCTGGGGGCGGCTCGGCGCCGACGGCGCCAGCCAGGTCGTGCCGACTCAGCGCGGCAGCTACACGGCATTTTACGAGGGCCTGGCGAACGCGCTGCTGCGCGGGGCGCCGCTGCCGGTGAACGCGGTCGACTCGGCTCACACCATCGAGCTCATCGAACGCATTCACGCGTCCGTGCGCTGAGCTGCGGCGGCCGGCGGGATCAGCCCGTCTTCGTCCAGTCGAGGTTGATGACCTGCCGGAGGTAGATGTCCTCGCCGAGCCCCGCGACCTTGGGGTTCATGCGGAGCAGCTGCTGCATCGGCAGGTCGAAGCGCTGGGCGATGTCGAAGAACGAGTCGCCCTCGATCACGGTGTAGCTGACCGGGCTGCCGGCGCCGTCGTACTCCGGCGCGGCCTGGGCGCCCGGAATCGCGCCGAGGTCAACGGCGGGGCCCTCCGGAATGGGCTCGGCCGGCACGTCGGGGTTCGGAACGGGCTCCGGCGCGGGCGCCTCGGCCACCGGCGGCGGCGTGGGGGTCGGTGTGGGCGTGGGGGTGGGCGTCGGTGTCGGCGTCTGGGTGACCACGACCGTCGCCGTCACCACCGGTGCCGGCGCGGCGGAGCAGCCGGCCAGGGCCAGGCCGCCGATGAGCATGACCGACAGCACGACGCCCCGCCGGGCGGGCCGGGCGCGGGTAGCGCGGTGCGGAGCAGGTGGCTGCGGTGAACTGTAGAGATCGTTGATGGTGTACCCCCGAGAAGACAGCTTAGGTCAGGGATTCTCCCGGCGCAGCCGGGGTGCTGTGCCTAAAACGGGGGACACCGCGCCGCGATGCCTGGAGCCCGCTGGATATGATCGAACCGGGGGAAACCATGACACAACGACCGATCCGGGCTCACTGGCGCATGCTGGCCACGACGCTGGCCCTGGCCGCGGGCCTGACCTTCGCCGGGGCATTCGCGGCGTCGGCAACCACACCGGCGGAGGCATCCGCACCGGCCGACACGAATGACTTCACGTTCGACTCGTTCACCGCCGACTATGACCTGGGCCGGGATGCCGACGGCCGCGCCACCCTGCGTACCGTCGAGACCATCGTCGCCGACTTCCCGGCGACCGACCAGAACCGCGGCATCGTCCGCGCCATCCCGAACGAGTACCAGCGCGCCGACCTCGACGTGCGGGTCGTTGGCGTCACCGACGAAACCGGCGCACCGGTGCCCTTCGAGACCAGCAGCGTTGACGGCTTCACCGAACTGGCCCTGGGCACCGACGACTTCGTGCACGGGCGCACCACCTACATTCTCGAATACACCCAGCGCGACGTGGTGGGCGGCTTCGCCGACACCGGCGCCGACGAGTTCTATTGGGACGTCAACGGCACCGGCTGGGGACAACCGTTCGGATCGGTGACGGCGCGGCTGCACCTGGACACGGCCCTCACCACGGCTCTCACCGGGAACGCGGCCTGCTACGCCGGCTACTACGGGGGCGATGACCCGTGCGCCATCGAGACGAGCACGGATGCGTCCGGCACCGTGCTCACCGCGACCTCCCGCGATCTGGTGCCCGGGGAGAACATCACCCTCGCGGTCGGCTTCACTCCCGGCACCTTCACCCTGCCGCCCAGCCCCGACGACTCCTGGATCGTGACGCAGGCACCGTGGCTCATCCTGGGCGCCGCGGCGCTCCTGGTGGCGACCCTGCTGGCGCTGCGCACGTTCGTCTGGCGCGACGCCAGGGGCCGCGGCACCATCATCGTGCAATACACCCCGCCGGAGGATCTGTCGGTCATGCTCGCTGCCGCGATGCTGGGCAAGAAGAAGGTGGGCCTGCCCGCCCAGGTGATCAGCTTCGCCGTCAACCGGGCGGCGCGCCTGGTGGAGTCGCCCAGCGAGCCGACCAGCCGACGGTACGCACTCGAGGTGCTGGACACCACCCGGCTGAACGGCGCCGACCGGCACATCCTCACGGCCCTCGGCCCCAAGCTCAAGAACGGGGCCAGGCTGCGACTGGACACCACGGACCAGAAGCTCGGCGACCGGATCGCACGGCTGCGCGGCTCGATCACCGACCAGGTCAGCTCGACCGGGTTGCGAGCCCGGGGCGTCAGCCGCATTCCCGGCTATCTGGTCCTGGCCGGCGCCGTGCTCCTCGGCGCGGCCTGGCTGGTCAACCGGTGGGCCGAGAACAATGAGGTCAGCAGCACCCTGGTCGGCGCTCTGATCCCCGGCACCATCGTGGCGCTGGTGCTCCTGGCGCTGCAGTACCGGATGCCCCACCGGCTGACCGACAAGGGCGCCACGGCGCGCGACTACCTGCTGGGCCTGCGCGACTACCTGGCGCTGGCGGAAGCTGACCGCATCCGGGTGCTGCAGAGCCCGGAGGGTGCGGAGCGGATCGCTGACGCTGATGGCGCCCTCGACACCGACCTGATCGTGAAGCTGTACGAGAAACTGCTGCCCTGGGCGATGCTGTGGGGTGTCGAGCGCGCCTGGGCTCGCGAGCTGGGCAGCATCTACGAGACCACGGATGCCACACCGGACTGGTACTCCGGCGCGGGTGGCGCCGCCGTCTTCACCCAGAATGTCGCCGGCTTCACCCGCTCCATCGGCACGGGGAGCTTCGCCACGACACCGGCACAGAGTTCGGGTTCAGGTTCGTCCTGGTCGGGGTCCGGCGGCAGCAGTTCGTCCGGGGGGTCCTCAGGCGGCGGCTTCTCCGGCGGAGGTGGCGGCGGAGGAGGCGGCGGCGGCCGCTGACCCGACGAGCAGCCGGGCGCTCAGCACTCGATGACGTTGACCGCGAGGCCGCCCTCGCTGGTCTCCTTGTACTTGGTCATCATGTCCAGACCGGTCTGCCGCATGGTCTCGATGACGGTGTCGAGCGAGACCAGATGGGTGCCGTCGCCATGCAGCGCCAGCCGCGCCGCCGATACCGCCGTCGACGCGGCGATGGCGTTGCGTTCGATGCAGGGCACCTGAACGAGCCCGCCGACGGGGTCGCAGGTGAGGCCGAGGTGGTGCTCCATCGCGATCTCCGCGGCGTTCTCCACCTGACGGGGGGTCCCGCCGAGCACCGCGCAGAGCGCCCCTGCGGCCATGGCGCAGGCCGAGCCGACCTCGGCCTGACAGCCGCCCTCGGCGCCGGAGATCGAGGCGTTCGCCTTGACCAGTGAGCCGATCGCCACCGCGGTGAGCAGGAACCGGCGGATGCCGGCCGCGTTGGCGCCGGGCACGAATCGCAGGTAATAGTGCGCGACGGCGGGGATGATCCCCGCGGCGCCGTTGGTGGGCGCCGTCACGACGCGGCCGCCGGAGGCGTTCTCCTCGTTGACCGCGAGGGCGAACGCGTGCAGCCACTCGGTCGAGGTGTCCCGCTCCCGCTGCTGCAGACCGTCGTATTCCTCCAACTGCATACGGATGGCGGAGGCGCGGCGTTTGACGCCGAGGCCGCCGGGCAGCGTGCCGTCAACGCGCAGGCCGGCCTCGACGCAGGCGTGCATGGCCGCCCAGATCGCGTCCAGTCCCGCATCCAGCCTGTCGGCGCCGTGGATGGCCTCCTCATTGGCGCGGGCGACGTCGCTGATGCCGATGCCGTGGCTGTCGCAGAGTGCCAGCAAGGCGGCGCTCGAGGCGTACGGCATCGGCTGAATCACCGTGGCTATGGGCCGGACCGGGTCGCCGTCGCGGCGGATGAAGCCGCCGCCGATGGAATAGTAGGTCTCCTCGAGCAACGCGGGGGCGGCCGGGTCGTCGCCCCAGGCGGTGAGCGTCATCGCGTTGGGGTGCCCGGGCAGCCGGGTGCGCGGCTCGAAGACCACGTCGCTCTTCTGCACGGCGATGGGGTGGGTGCCGCCGAGCAGCAGGGTGGCCTCGTCGGGAAGGTGCGCCCAACGGTTGCGCACGTCGTCGGGGTCGCAGGCCTCCGGACGCAGGCCGGCGAGGCCCGCCAGGATCGCGTCCGGGGTGCCGTGGCCGAGACCGGTGGAACCCAACGAGCCGTACAGCGAGCAGCTGATGCGGCGCACCCCGGGCAGTCGCCCGCTCTCGGCGAGGTGCTGGGCGAAGGCCAGGGCGGCTCGCATCGGGCCGACCGTGTGGGAACTGGATGGACCGATTCCGATGGAGAAGAGGTCGAGAGCCGATACGTACGCTGTCACCTGCCCTATCGTACGCGCGCGGCTACCGGGCGGCCGCGCCGAACCGCTCGGCCCGGCCGCGGAGGAAAGCCAGCACCTCGTCCGAGGTCTCGACCGTGAACGGCACGTCGTCGGGGATCCACAGCAGAGCGGTGACCAGCCCGGCGAGGCTGTCGCTGGCGAGCGGCCATGCGGTGTGGCCGGCGCCGAGGGCCGTGGCATCCCTGGCCCACCAACCCAGCAGCGCCCTGGCCTCGGCCAGGGGGAGCTGCAGCACGACCGTGGCGGTGAAGCCGGTCTCCACCCGGCTGACCGCCCGGGCCACGAGCGCGGCGGCGTCCCCTGCGCTCAGGTCACGCGCCGGGAACCTCACCCGGGTCTGCAGGAGCGAGGAGATGCGGTCGAGCCGGAAGGTGCGCCAGTCGTCGCGAGCCAGGTCCCAGGCCAGCAGGTACCAGCGGCGGCCGTGCGGAACCAGCAGGTGAGGTTCGGCGCTGCGGGTGGATTCCTGGCCCGTCGCCGCCGTGTAGCCGAAGCGGATGCGCTCGCTGTCGCGGCAACTGAGCGCCAACTGGGCCAACAGGTCGGCGTCCACCGCCGGCCCCTCGCCGGGTGCCACGGCCATGCTGCTCTGCAGAGCGTCGATCCGGCGGCGGAGAACCGGCGGCAGGACCTGCTCGATCTTCGCCAGCGCGCTCAGGGTGATGTGCTCCGAACCACGGATGCCGGCGGCGGCCTGCGAGCGCAGGCCCACGGCGATGGCGACGCCCTCGTCGTCGGTGAGCAACAGCGGCGGCAGCCCGGTGCCGGCCACCAACCGGTAGCCGCCGACCGAACCGCGCGCCGCGTCGATCTGGTAGCCGAGGTCACGCAGCCGTTCGATGTCCCGGCGCAGGGTACGGTCGGTCACTCCGAGCCGGTCGGTGAGTTCCCGGCTCGACCAGTGCCGGTGGCTCTGCAGCAGGGAGAGCAGGTCAAGGGCGCGGGTGGTGGTGTCCGACATGGCCCCAGTATCCCTCTAAATGCGGACAGTCCATGTCCTAATGGGTTCCTACGCTGGCGGCATGACTGATACGCAGAACACCCAATCCCTGATCAACGCCCGGGGCCTCGGCAAGACGTTCGCGGCTAAGGGCGGCGCCGTCGATGCCGTGTCGAACCTCAACCTCGAAGTGCGCCGTGGCGAACTGGTGGCCTTCCTGGGCCCGAACGGCGCCGGCAAAACGACCACCCTGCGCCTGCTCACCACACTGCTGACTCCCTCGAGCGGCGAGGCCACGGTGGCCGGCTGCTCCATCAGCCGCGACCCGGCGGGCGTTCGCCGCCGCATCGGCTACATCGGCCAGGGCAACTCCGCCGGCCACAACCAACGGGTGCGCGACGAACTGCTCAGCCAGGGCGCGTTCTACGGCCTGACCCGCAGGGACACCGCGGTTCGGGCCGACGAGCTGCTCGAGTCGCTCGACCTGGGTTCCCTGGCGCACCGGCAGGTCATCGGCCTCTCCGGCGGCCAGAAGCGCCGGCTCGATATCGCGCTCGGCCTGATCCACCGGCCGGAGCTGCTCTTCCTCGATGAACCGTCCACCGGCCTCGACCCGCAGAGCCGGGCCAACCTGTGGAAGCACATCGTCGACCTGCGCGATGACTTCGGCACCACGATCTTCCTCACCACGCACTACCTCGATGAGGCCGACCAGCTGGCCGAGCGAGTACTGGTGATGGACCACGGCGAGGTGATCGCCGACGACAGCCCGGCTGCCCTGAAATCGAGGCTGGCCGGCGACCGCATCACTGTCACGTTCGACTCGGCCGCGGATGCCCGGGCGGCGCTCCGGCACACCGGCGGCGAGACATCCGGCGCAATCGTCACCCTCACCGCCGAGGCCGCCGCGGCCGGCGAGCGGGCGGTGCCGCAGTTGGTGCGGGCCCTCGACGCCGCGGGCCTGGCGCCCGTGGCCATCACCCACCGCCAGCCCACCCTTGACGACGTGTTCCTCAACCTGACCGGCCGGAGCCTGCGCGAGGAAGGTCAATCGGCACCCGCTTCGAACCCCCAGGAGGTAGCAGCATGATCACGCTCACCCAGACCCCACCCACGTCGACCCCACCCCGCACCGGGGTGGCCACCGACACCTGGAACGTGCTTGTGCGGGAGCTGCGGCCCGTGCTGCGCGACCCGTTCAGCGCCCTGTTCAGCTTGGTGCAGCCGCTGATCTTCCTCGGCCTGTTCGGCCCGTTGCTGGTGGCCTCGTCCGGCCTGCCGGCGGGGGAGACCCTGCAATGGTTCGTGCCCGGCATCCTGGTGATGGTGGCGCTGTTCGGCACCGCTTCCACCGGCGCGAACCTGCTCGGCGAGATGCAGACCGGGTCGCACGAACGCACCCTGGTGGCGCCGCTGTCCCGCAGCGCCCTGCTGATGGGCCGCGCGCTCAAGGAGGTTGTGCCGCTGATCGTGCAGGGCCTGGTGATCTGCCTGGTGTCGCTGCCGTTCGGCTTCACCGTCAGCGTGCCCGGGCTGCTCCTCGGCTTCGTGCTGCTGGCCGTGTTCGGCATCGGCTTCGGCGCGCTCAGCTACAGCGTCGCGCTGGCCTGCCGGGGCCGCGACTGGATGTTCTGGATCATCCACCAGACGGTGATCTTCCCGCTGATGATCCTCTCGGGCATGCTGCTCCCGCTCGACGACGCGCCCGGCTGGATGAAGGTCGCCGCGGCGGTGAACCCGCTCAGCTACGTGGTGCAGGCCGAGCGTGACCTGTTCGCCGGCAGCCTGGGCACCCCGGCCGTGCTCGGTGGATTCGCCGCGGCCGTGATCACCGCGATCATCGGCCTGATGGTCGGCATCCGCGGGATGCGGCGGGCCTAGCGGATTCTCTTGCGGGCTGTGATCTGCCCGGTGTCGAAGCCGAGCAGGTGCAGCCCGCCGTGGAAGCGGGCGTGCTCGATCTTGATACAGCGGTCCATCACGACGGTGAGCCCCTTCGACTCGCCGTACTCTGCGGCCTCCTGGTTCCAGATGCCGAGCTGCACCCACACCGTCGGGGCGCCCACCGCGAGGGCGTCGTCGATGACCTGCGGGATGTCGGACGCCTTGCGGAAGACGTCGACGATGTCGGGCACCTCCGGCAACGACGCCAGGTCGGGATAGGCCTTCTGGCCCAGGATGGTATCGGCGCGCGGGTTGACGAAGTAGACCCTGTAGTCGCTTGACTGCTGCAGGTAGGTGCCCACGAAGTAGCTCGAGCGAGCCGGGTTGGGGGAGGCGCCGACTATCGCGACCGACCTCGCCCGGCGCAGGATGCCCAGCCGCGCCTTCGCGTCCGGGCCCTCCCAGGTGCGCTGGGTGCGCAGCAGCCTGGCCAGCGGGGAGTTCGTGGGAACGCTGCAGCTGAGGCCGTTGGTGAGCTGAACGGTTTCGTTGCTGTTCACGGTGTCGGTGCTCATGACACTCCTGACGTGCCGGCAGCCTGAGCCAGCGCCTGGTCGAGATCGTAAATGATGTCGTCGACATCCTCAATACCCACGCTGATGCGCACCAGGCCGGCCAGCACGCCGGCGTCGGCGAGCTGCTGCTCGTTGAGCTGGGCGTGGGTGGTGGAGGCCGGGTGGATCACCAGGGTCTTGGCGTCGCCGATGTTGGCCAGGTGGCTGGCCAGGTCGACGGACTCGATGAAGGTGCGGCCGGCGTCACGGCCGCCCTTGACGCCGAAACTGAACACCGAACCGGGGCCCTTGGGCAGGTACTTCAGGCCGCGCTCGTAGTGCGGGTGGCTGGGCAGGCCGGCCCAGTTGACGAAGTCGACGCGCGGGTCGGCGTCCAGCCACTCGGCCACGATGCGGGCGTTGTTCACGTGCGCCTGCAGCCGGTACGGCAGGGTTTCCACACCCTGGGCGAGCAGGAAAGCGGAGTGCGGCGCCAGGACCGGTCCGATGTCACGCAGCTGCTCGGCACGCAGCCGGGTGAGGAAGGCGTACTCGCCGAAGTTGCCCGACCACTCCAGGCCGCCGTAGCTGGGCACCGGCTCGGTGAAGAGCGGGAACTTGTCGCTGTGCCAGTTGAACCGGCCGCTCTCCACCACGACGCCGCCGAGGGTGGTGCCGTGGCCGCCGAGGAACTTGGTGGCCGAGTGGATGACGATATCGGCGCCCCACTCGATGGGCCGGCAGAGGTACGGGGTGGCGATGGTGGAGTCGATGATCAGCGGGATACCGGCGGCGTGCGCCACCGCGGCGAGGCCCTCGATGTCGGCGACCTCGCCGGAGGGGTTGGCCACGGTCTCGGCGAAGATCAGCTTGGTCTTGGCGGTGATCGCCGCGGCGTAGTCGGCCGGGTCGGCGGACTGCACGAAAGTGGTCTCCACGCCGAACCGTCGCAGGGTCACGTCGAGCTGGGTGATCGAGCCGCCGTAGAGATTGGCGCTGGAGACGATGTGGTCGCCGGCGCCGGCGAGGCTGGCGAAGGTGATGTACTGGGCGGCCAGGCCCGAGGCCGTGGCGACGGCGCCCAGGCCGCCCTCGAGGCTGGCGATGCGCTCCTCGAACGCGGCCACCGTGGGATTCGCCAGCCGGGAGTAGACGTTGCCGTACTTCTGCAGGGCGAAGCGGGCCGCGGCATCCGCGGTGTCGTCGAACACGAACGCACTGGTCTGGTAGATGGGCAGGGCCCGCGCTCCGGTCACCGCATCGGGGATGTTCCCGGCGTGGATTGCCCTGGTGGTGAAGCCGTACTCGCGATCTGCCATTCAGTCACGCTACCCGCCCGTCCCGGCCCCCGGGCGGGGCGGCGTAACAGGACGCCACACGGGTCAGCCCAGCTGCACGGCGGCCAGGGCCAGAACCGCGATGAGCAGCCAGGAGGCCAGGCCGACGCCCAGGGCGCGGCCGCCGGTGCGCACGAGGTCGGTCAGGCGCACGGCGGTGCCCAGCCCGAACAGGGCCATCGCCAGCAGCACGGTCTGCACCAGGTCGGCGGTGTCCAGCACCGCCGGTGGAACCGGAACGACGGTGCGTACGAGCACCATGGCCAGGAAGCCCGCGACGAACAGAGGCACCACCGGGGGACGCCCGGCCGTGCGCCCACTGCTGCCCGCCCGCCGCCGCTCGTACACCGCAACGCTGGCCACCAGGGGCGCCAGCATCAGCACCCGGGTGAGCTTGACGACCACGGCAACGGCGAGGGCCGCCGACCCGGCGATCTGCGCCGTGGCGACCACCTGGCCCACGTCGTGCACCCCGGCGCCGACCCAGTGGCCGAACTGCAGGTCGGTCAGGCCCAGCGGATGCCAGAGCAGCGGCAGCACGCCGATCGCGAGGGTGCCGCACAGGGTCACCAGTGCCACCGGGGTGGCGGTGTCCCGGTCCTTGGCCTTGACCACGCCGCTCATCGCGCCGATCGCGGAGGCGCCGCAGACGGCGAAGCCCGTGGCGATGAGCAGCGGTTGATGGCCGGGCAGGCCGACCCGGCGGCCCAGCCACAGGGTGCCGAAGAAGGTGAGCAACACGATGAGGACCGTGCTGGTGATGGTGACCCAGCCCAGGGCGATGATGTCCACCAGGCTGAGCTTGAGGCCCAGCAGCACCACGCCCAGGCGCATCAGGCTGTGGGACGCCAACGTCAGCCCCGGCGCGAGCACCCCGGTGAGCGCCGGCCGCAGCACGGGCAGCTGCCCCACCACGATGCCCAGCAGCACGGCCGCGGTCAGCAGCGGTACCGCCGGGACGGCGGCATGCACGCCCCACGCCACCAGCGCGGCCAGCCCGGCCACGCCAGCTCCCCACATCCACATTGGGTCAACTTTACCCATCGCCCGCGAACCGTGAGAAAAGCCCCAACCCGCGCGGCGGATTGGGGCTTTTCTCACGGTTCGCGAGGTGGTCAGCGGTGGTGGAAGCGCTGCACCATCGGGCAGTCGAACGGGTCACGGGCGGCCAGGCCCACCTTGTTGAGGTAGGCGACCACGATGCCGTAGGACTCGAACAGACCGGTCTCGGTGTAGAGGATCTTGTTGGACTCGCAGTATTCCTTGGTGATCTCCTGCGCCTTCTTCAGGTGCGGGCGGGCCATGTTCGGGAACAGGTGGTGCTCGACCTGGTAGTTCAGGCCGCCCATGAAGGTGTCCATGAGCGTGCCGCCGCGGATGTTGCGCGAGGTGAGCACCTGGCGACGGAGGAAGTCGACCTTGCTCTCGTGCGGCAGCTGCGGCATGCCCTTGTGGTTGGGGGCGAAGGAGGCGCCCATGTAGACGCCGAACACGGCCATCTGCACGCCGATGAATGCGAACGCCATACCCAGCGGCAGGAAGTAGAAGATGACGGCGAAGTAGACCAGGATGCGCGTGGTGAGCATGGTGATCTCGAGCCAGCGCTTGTCGACCTTGCCCTTGCCGAAGACGGTCTTGAAGCCGTGGATGTGCAGGTTGATGCCCTCGAGGGTGAGCAGCGGGAAGAACAGGTAGCCCTGCTTGCGGGTGATGAAGGAGGTGAGCCAGTTGACCTCTGAGGCGTCCTTCTCGTTGAAGCGGATCACGTCGGGGTCGATGTCCGGGTCCTTGCCGACCACGTTCGGGTTGGCGTGGTGGCGGCTGTGCTTGGTCATCCACCAGGCGTAGCTGATGCCGACGAAGAGGTTCGCGAGGATGCGGCCGGCCCGGTCGTTGGCGGGTCCGGACTGGAAGACCTGGCGGTGCGACGCCTCGTGGGCGAGGAACGCGAACTGGGTGAGGATGATGCCGAGCACGCCGGCGATGATCAGCTGGTACCAGGAGTCGCCGAGCAGCACGAAGCCGACGCCGAGGCCCGCGGTGATCAGCACCAGGGCGGCGAAGACGCCCCAGTAGAAGCCGGTGCGGCGGCCGAGCAGGCCGAGATTGCGCACGGTGTGCAGCAGGGAGGAGTACTCGGTGGTGGGGTTCTTGGAGTCGCCACCCTTGCGGGTGCGGACAATACGCACCGTGGGTGCGGCAGATGCTTCCGACATGAGGCCTTTGGTTTGTATCTGGACTTCTCAGTCGGTTGTAGAGCAAACACTCGTCAAGCAGATACCGGCCATCCTACGGGTTCAGGGCTCAAAAACTCCTCGAATTCACACGCCTTTAACAGGGGATGTATTCCAATTTCGGCATATGTCGAGAGACATGCACGCGCTGCAATAAGAGCGTTAATGCTGGTCAGCGCCAGCTCGGCAGCCAGATGTGCGCCTGCCAGAACGCGAACGGCACCTGGGCGCCGGTCCAGAGCGGGAAGTAGTAAGCGCTTACGAGCGTGGCCAGGGCCAGGAACACCACCACCGTCGCCCGGCCGGAGGCGCTCTTGAGCAGCAGCCCGATCACCAGGGTGAGACCGAGGATCAGGTACGGCTCGAACGCGATCGTATAAAACTGGAACACCGTGCGGTTCAGGTACATCAGCCAGGGCAGGTAGCCGGCGACCATTCCCATCAGGATCAGGCCGACCCGCCATTCCCGGTACCGCACCAGCCTGTAGACCAGGTACAGGATCGCGGCGGTCGCGGCCCACCAGATCAGCGGGTTGGCGATGCCGGTGATGGCCTCTGAGCAGGTGGCGTAGCCGCAGCCGTTCTCACCGAGGGACGAGCCCTGGTAGTACATGCTCGTCGGCCGGCTCATCAGCAGCCAGGTGAGCGGGTTGGCCTGGTACGGATGCGGGGTGACCAGGCCCACGTGGTAGCCGTAAGCGGCCGACTGGTAGTGCCAGAAGCTCTGCAGGCTGTGCGGCACCCAGGCCAGAGCCCCGGTCCAGGCCTGACCGGCCTGGTCGGCCCAGTCCCGGTAGTAGCCGCCGCGGGTGACGAACCAGCCGGTCCAGGAGACCAGGAAGGTCAGCACGGCCACGGGCACCAGGAGCAGGAAGGTCACCGGCCCCTGCTTGAGGATCGCTCCGCTGGCCCAGAACGGCAGCCCCGCCCGGCGGCGGGCGAGTGCGTCGACCACGACGAGGTAGATGCCGAACGCGGCCAGGAAATAGGCCCCCGACCACTTCACCGAACAGGCCAGACCGAAGGCCAGGCCCGCCGCCAGCACCCACGGCCGCCACCAGAGCGCCGGTCCCCAGGTGGGATCGATCTCGTTGTCGCGCTTCTCGTTCAGCCACGCCCCGAGCCGGGCCCGGTGGTGGTCCCGGTCCATCAGCACGGCGCCGAAGCCGAGCAGGGCGAAGAACATCACATAGTTGTCGAGCAGCGCCACCCGGCTCATCACGATGGCGTTGCCGTCGATGGCGAAGAGGAAACCGGCGATCGTGCTCAGCAGCAGCGACCCGAAGAGCTTCTGGGCGATGAGCATGAGCAGCACGACGGCCAGCAGCCCGACCAGCGCGGTGACGACCCGCCAGCCGAACGGGTTGTCGGCGCCGAATGCGGCCATCCCCAGGGCGATGAGCCACTTGCCCAGCGGCGGATGCACCACGAACGACGGGGCGCTGCCGAAGATATTGCTCTGCCCGGCGGCGAACAGGGCGTCGGCACCGTCCGGCCAGGTGGACTCGTAACCGTTGTTGAACAGGCTCCAGGCGTCCTTCACATAGAACGTCTCGTCGAACACCAGGGTGCCGGGGTGGCCGAGGTTCCAGAACCGTAAGACAGCGGCCAGCAGCACCACCAGCACCGGCGCCGCCAAACGGACCCACCGGTTGGCCCGCAGGGCGCTCCAACGGTCGGTCACACGATCGGTCGCAGCGGGGGTGAGGAGCACCTGACCATCGTAGTGAGCCACTGCTGCGAGACTGAGACCATGATCATTCTGGCTGCCACGCCCATCGGAAACCTCGGGGACGCCTCGACCCGCCTGATCGAGGCGCTGCGCAGCAGCACCGTCATCGCCGCCGAGGACACCCGGGTGACCGTGCACCTGCTCAAGGCCCTCGGCGTGGAGAACCGGCCCCGGCTGATCGCCCTGCACGACCACAACGAGCGTGGCAAGGCCGCCGAACTCGTCGAACTCGCCCGCGACACCGACCTGCTCGTGCTCAGCGACGCCGGCATGCCCACGGTCTCCGATCCCGGCTTCCACCTGGTGGATGCCGCCATCGCCGCCGGCGTGACCGTCACCGCCATCCCCGGCCCGTCGGCCGTGCTCACCGCGCTGGCCGTTTCCGGCCTGCCCACCGACAGGTTCACCTTCGAGGGCTTCCTGCCCCGCAAGCACGGCGAGCGGATGCAGGCGCTGCGCGAGGTGGCCACCGAGCGCCGCACCATGGTCTTCTTCGAATCGCCCAACCGGCTCGCCGCGTCGCTCACCGACCTCGCCGCCGCGCTCGGCGCCGACCGCCGTGTGGTGGTCTGCCGGGAGCTGACCAAGTTCTACGAAGAGGTCAAGCGGGGCACCGCCGCCGAACTGGCCGAATGGGCCGCGGCGGGCGTCCGCGGCGAGATCTGCATCGTCGTCGCCGGGGCAACCGCCCGGGTGCTCGACCTGGCCACTGGCGTCGAGGAGGTTCTGGCGCTGGTCGCGGCCGGGGCGCGCCTGAAGGAGGCCGCGGCCGACGTGTCCGCCGCATCCGGGCTCGGCAAGCGCGACCTGTACGAGGCCGCGCTCACCGGCAAGGCCGCCGGGGCTGGCGCGCCGCGCCAGAAGGCCGCCCCGCAGCCCGAATTACCGCTGGACTGAGCCGGTTCCGGGCTGCCGCGCGGCGTAACAGGGTCTGACGCCTGCGCAGCTCCCCATAAGATGTGAGCATGTCCGACGGCTCATCTTTTTACATCACCACGCCTATTTTCTATGTGAATGATGTCCCGCACATCGGGCACGCCTACACGGAGGTGGCCGCGGATGTGCTTGCCCGCTGGCACCGCCAGCGGGGGGAGGACACCTGGCTGCTCACCGGCACCGACGAGCACGGCCAGAAGATCCTGCGCACCGCCACGGCCAACGGCGTCACCCCCAAGGAGTGGGCCGACCGCCTGGTCGAGACCGCGTGGAAGCCGCTGCTGAAGACCGTCGACATCAACAATGACGACTTCATCCGCACCACTGACGTGCGCCACGAGGTGAACGCGCAGAAGTTCCTGCAGCACCTCTTCGACGCCGGCCACATCTACACGGGCGAGTACGAGGGTTTCTACTGTGTGGGCTGTGAGGAGTACAAGCAGCCCGGCGACCTCGTCGACGGCGCCGGCGAGTACACCGGCCAGCAGGTTTGCGCCATCCACTCCATCCCCGTCGAGCTGCTGCACGAGAAGAACTACTTCTTCCGCATGAGCACCTTCACCGACCAGCTGCTGGCCATGTACGAGGCCAACCCCACCTTCATCCAGCCCGAATCCGCCCGCAACGAGGTCATCTCCTTCGTCAAGCAGGGCCTCTCCGACCTGTCGATCTCGCGGTCGAGCTTCGACTGGGGCATCAAGGTGCCGTGGGACGACAGCCACGTCGTCTACGTCTGGTTCGACGCGCTGCTCAACTACATCACCGCCGCCGGCTACGGCCAGGACGATGAGAAGTTCAGCCGGCTCTGGCCCGCCACGCACATCGTCGGCAAGGACATCCTGCGTTTCCACGCCGTCATCTGGCCCGCCATGCTGCTGGCCGCCGGCCTGCCGGTGCCCACCCAGGTGTTCGGCCACGGCTGGCTGCTCGTCGGCGGCGAGAAGATGAGCAAGTCCAAGCTCACCGGCATCGCCCCGAACCAGATCACCGACACCTTCGGCTCCGACACGTTCCGGTATTACTTCATGCGCGCCATCAGCTTCGGCCAGGACGGCTCGTTCTCCTGGGAGGACCTGTCCGCCCGGTACCAGTCCGAGCTCGCCAACGGCTTCGGCAACCTGGCCTCCCGCGTCATCGCCATGGTGGTGCGCTACTGCGACGGCGAGATCCCGGCGGTCGGCGCGCCCACCGCGGCGGACACCGCCATCCGCGACACCGAGATCCGGGTCACCCGGGCCGCCGACGCGGCCATCGACAAGCTCGCCCTGCACGAGGCCCTCGCCGCGGTGTGGGAACTCGTCGACGAGCTCAACGGCTACATCACCACGCAGGAACCGTGGGCGCTGGCCAAGAACCCCGACGACCGCGAACGCCTCGAAACCGTGCTGCACACCGTGGTGCGCGGCCTCGGCACCCTCGCCGTGCTGCTCTCCCCGGTGACCCCGCAGGCCACCGCGACGCTGTGGGGCGCCCTCGGCGGCACCGGGCTCGTGCAGGACACCGCCATCGACCGGGCCTGGGAATGGACCGGCGGCACCCACGTCTCGCCGCTGACCGCCCTGTTCCCGCGCATCGAGGCCACTGTTGGCTAACGGTTCGGCCGACAGCACCCACATCCGCTCCCGAGAGGCCGGCGCCGGACGCGACCTGGTCTACCCGCCGGCACCCGTGCCGCTGGTCGTGGGCGTGTACGACAACCACACGCACCTGGAGATCAGCGACGGGATCACCCCGCTCTCGGTCGCCGAGCAGCTCGACCTGGCCTCCAGCGTGGGCGTGCGCGGCGTCATCCAGGTGGGCACGGACGTGGCCACCTCCCGCTGGTCGGCCGAGATGGCGGCCCGTGAACCGCGGATGCTCGCCGCCGTCGCCATCCACCCCAACGACGCGCCGGAGCTGGAGACCGCAGGCACCCTCGACGAGGGCCTCGCGGTGATCGACGAACTCGCCGGCCGGCCCCGGGTCGTCGCCGTCGGCGAAACCGGCCTGGACTTCTACCGCACCGGCCTCGACGGCCGCGCGGCCCAGTTCCGGTCCTTCGAGGCGCACATCGAGATCGCCAAACGGCACGGCCTCGCCCTGCAGATCCACGACCGGGACGCCCACGACGAGGTCGTCGAAACCCTGTTGCGGGTCGGCGCGCCCACACATACGGTCTTCCACTGCTTCTCCGGCGGCGCCGAACTGGCCCGGCTCTGCGCCGACCAGGGTTGGTACATGTCCTTCGCCGGTCCGGTGAGCTTCAAGAACGCCGCCACGCTGCGTGAGGCCCTCGCCGTGGCCCCGCGTGCCCTGCTGCTGGTGGAAACCGACGCGCCATACCTCACGCCCGCCCCGCACCGCGGTCGCCCCAACGCGCCGTATCTGCTGCCGCACACCCTGCGCGCCATGGCCGAGCACCTGCAGACGGATGTCTCGGTGCTCGCCGCCCAGATCACCTCGAACACCGAACTCGTCTACGGCCGCTGGGACGCGGAACCCGTGGTGTTGACCGACACCCCCCGAGACCCCCGCATCAGCCCGGCCGGAGGCCCCGCATGACCGACTCTGCCCACAACCCCGCCAAAGGGCCCGCCGCCCTGCTCGGCCCCGCCGAGATCCGCGACCTGGCCGAGATGCTCGGGGTGAACCCGACCAAGAAGCTCGGCCAGAACTTCGTCATCGACCCCAACACCGTTCGGCGTATCGTCAAGGTCGCCGCCGTGCAGCCGGGCGAAACCGTGGTGGAGGTGGGCCCGGGGCTGGGCTCGCTCACCCTGGGGATCCTCGAGGTGGGCGCCGCCGTCGTGGCCGTCGAGATCGACGACCGCCTCGCCGAGCAGCTGCCGCTGACCGTGCAGCTGATGCAGCCGGGCGCCGCGCTCACCGTCATCCGCGCCGACGCACTGAAGATCGCCGAGCTGCCCGGAGAGCCCACCCGACTGGTGGCGAACCTGCCCTACAACGTGTCGGTCCCGGTGCTGTTGCACCTGCTCGAGCATTTCGCGTCCATCCGCGCCGGTGTGGTGATGGTGCAGGCCGAGGTGGGCGAGCGCCTCGCCGCCCTGCCGGGCTCGAAGATCTACGGCAGCCCCAGCGTCAAGGCCGCCTGGTACGGGCAGTTCCGCACCGCCGGCAAGGTGAGCCGTCAGGTCTTCTGGCCGGTCCCCAACGTGGACTCCATCCTCATCGCGTTCGAACGACGCGGCGAACAGCTCGAATCCGAGGAGCTGCGCCTGGCGACCTTCGCGCTCGTCGACGGGGCCTTCCAGCAGCGCCGCAAGATGCTGCGCCAGTCCCTGTCGGGCGTGCTCGGCGACTCGGCTCACGCGGCGACGGTGCTCACAGCGGCGGGAATCGACCCCACCGAGCGGGGCGAGCAGCTCACCGTGCACGACTTCCTGGCCATCGCCCGATCCTGGCTGGCCTAGGTTAGGAACATGACCACCACGGCGACCTCACCGGTTGTGCATGCGCGGGCACCGGGCAAAATCAACGTCTTCCTCAAAGTGGGAGCCGTGATGGACGACGGCTACCACGATCTCGCCACGGCATTCCAGGCCGTCTCCCTCTACGAAGACGTGCGAGCCTCGGCTTCCGATGGCTTCAGCGTCGAATTCACCGGGTCCGTCGATTCCTCGGATCTGGCCGTCGACGACAGCAACCTCGCGATCAAGGCGGCCCGCGCGCTGGCCAGGGCCACCGGCTACACCGGCGGGGTGCACCTCGAGATCGACAAGAACGTGCCCATCGCCGGCGGCATGGGCGGCGGCTCTGCGGATGCCGCGGCCACGCTGCTCGCCTGCGACACGCTCTGGGGGACCGAACTCAGCAAGGAGGAGCTGCTGAAGATCGCGGCCACCCTCGGTGCCGATGTGCCGTTCGCGTTCACCGGCGGCACCGCCATCGGCACCGGCCGCGGCGACCAGCTGAGCCCCGCGCTGGCCAAGGGCACCTTCCACTGGGTGCTCGCGCTGGCCGAGTTCGGCATGTCGACCCCCTCGGTCTACAGCGAGCTGGACCGGCACCGCACCCGGCACGCCCAGGACATCTTCCCCGCCCCGCAGCAACCCACTGTGGACGCCGACGTGCTGCAGGCGTTGCGCGCGGGGGACCCGGCCATGCTGGCGAACTCGATGCACAACGACCTGCAGGCCCCGGCGCTGCAGCTGGCGCCCGGCCTGGGCCGGGTGCTCGAGCTCGGCGAGGCCAACGGTGCGCTGGCCGGCATCCTCTCGGGGTCAGGTCCCACCGTGGCGTTCCTCGTGCCGGACCAGGACGCCGGACTCGAACTCACGGTGGCGCTGAGCGCGGCCCGCCTGAACGTGGTGCGTGCCACCGGCCCCGTGCACGGCGCCCGAATCCTCACCTCCTAGCCCGCCCCGCCGGTAGTCGAGCGCCGCGACCCGGGCTGTGTGTCGCGCCCGCCCCGTTGGTCGAGCTCGTCGAGACCTGGTGACCCGGCCTGTGTGTCGTGCCCGCCTCGTTGGTCGCGACCGCGGGACCTCTCGCGGGATCTCGACAGGCTCGATCAACGTATGGGTCGCGACCCGGCCTGCGGGGCGCGCCGGCCTCGTTGGTCGAGCTTGTCGAGACCTGGTGACCCGGCCTGTGTGTCGTGGCGGCCTCGTTGGTCGAGCTTGTCGAGACCTGGTGACCCGGCCTGTGTGTCGTGCGCGCCTCGTTGGTCGAGCTTGTCGAGACCTGGTGACCCGGCCTGTCTGTCGTGCCCGCCTCGTTGGTCGAGCTTGTCGAGACCTGGTGACCCGGCCTGCGGGGCGCGCCCGCCTCGTTGGTCGAGCTTGTCGAGACCTGGTGACCCGGCCTGTGTGTCGTGCCCGCCTCGTTGGTCGCGACCGCGGGACCTCTCGCGGGATCTCGACAAGCTCGATCAGCGGATGGGTCGCGATCACGGGATGACTAGCGGGATCTCGACAGGCTCGATCAACGTATGGGTCGCGACCCGGCCTGCGGGGCGCGCCCGCCTCGTTGGTCGAGCTTGTCGAGACCTGGTGACCCGGTGCGACCGCGGGACGTCTCGCGGGATCTCGACAGGCTCGATCAGCGGGTGGGTTGCGACCGTGGGATGTCTTGCGGGATCTCGACAGGCTCGATCAGTGGATGGGGCGCGAGGGCGGGCGTGGGCGCCGGAAGCGGCGGTACTGGCGCTCAGCTGCGGGGGATAGGCTCGAACCCTATGGCACATTTGCTCGGGGCCGAGTCCCTGCACCTTGAATTTCCCACCCGCGTCATCTTCGACAGCGTCACCGCCGGACTGAACGAGGGTGACCGCATTGGCATCGTCGGCCGCAACGGCGACGGCAAGTCCACCCTCCTGCGCCTGCTCGCCGGCCGCATGGAGCCCGATTCCGGCCGGGTGACCCGCCGGCGCGGCGTCACCATCGGCGTCCTCGACCAGTCCGACGACCTCGTCAACGGCCAGACGGTGGGTCACACCATCGTCGGCGGCATCGACGAGCACGTCTGGGCCGGCGACTCGAAGGTACGCGACGTGATCGCGGGCCTCGTGCGCGACATCCCCTGGGACACCCTCGTCGATGACCTCTCCGGTGGCCAGCGCCGCCGGGTGGCCCTCGCCCAGGTGCTCATCGGCGACCACGATGTGGTCTTCCTCGATGAGCCCACCAACCACCTCGACGTCGAAGGCATCGCCTGGCTCGCCGGCCACCTCAAGAACCGTTGGGCCCAGAACTCCGGCGGCCTCGTGGTCGTCACCCACGACCGGTGGTTCCTCGACGAGGTCTGCAACATGACCTGGGAGGTGCACGACCGCCTGATCGAACCCTTCGAGGGCGGTTACGCCGCGTATATCCTGCAGCGCGTCGAACGCGACCGGATGAGCGCCGTGATGGAGGGCAAGCGCCAGAACCTGATGAAGAAGGAGCTGGCGTGGCTGCGCCGCGGCGCCCCCGCCCGCACCGCCAAGCCCAAGTTCCGCATCGACGCCGCCAACGAACTGATCGAGAACGAGCCGCCGCCCCGCGACACCGTGTCGATGCAGTCGATGGCGATGCAGCGCCTGGGCAAGGACGTCGTCGACCTCGTCGACGTCTCCGTCACCTTCGGTGAGAAGACCGTGCTCAACGGCATCACCTGGCTGATCGCACCGGGTGAGCGCACCGGCATCCTCGGTGTCAACGGCGCCGGCAAGTCGACCCTGCTCAACCTCGTGGCCGGCACCCTCACGCCCGACAGCGGCAAGGTCAAGCGCGGCAAGACCATCAAGGTCGCCGTGCTCACCCAGCAGCTGTTCGAGCTCGACGACATCCGCAACGACAGGGTCAGCGACGTCATCGCCCGCCAGCGCACCTCGTACATGGCCGGTGGCAAGGAGATCACGCCCGGCCAGATGCTCGAGCGGATGGGCTTCATGAGCGCCCAGCTCTCCACCCAGGTCAAGGACCTCTCAGGTGGCCAGAAGCGCCGCCTGCAGCTGCTGCTGATCGTGCTGGACGAGCCGAACGTGCTGATCCTCGACGAGCCCACCAACGACCTGGACACCGACATGCTCGCGGCCATGGAAGACCTGCTCGACTCCTTCCCCGGCACCCTGCTCGTCGTCTCGCACGACAGGTACCTGATCGAGCGCGTCACCGACAACCAGTACGCGGTCTCCGACGGCGGTTTCCACCACCTGCCCGGCGGCGTGGACCAGTACCTCGAGCTGCGCAAGCGCCAGGTCGCCGGCGGCTCCTTCACGGCGGATGCGGCGTCGCCGACGTCCGCCACCGCCAAGGGCTCCGGCAAGCCGGCGCTCGGCGGCGCCGAGCTGCGCAACGCGCAGAAGGAACTCGCCTCCATCGACCGCAAGGTCGCCAAGCAACAGGCCAAGATCAAGGACCTGCACAACGCCCTCGCCGCGCACGACCAGAGCGACTACACCGGACTGGGCGCACTCCAGGCCGAGGTCGCCGCGGCCGAAGACGCCGTCGCCGGCTTCGAAACCCGGTGGGTGGAACTCTCGGTGCTGCTCGAAAAGTAGGTCATCAGCGTCACCGCCGGCACCCCCGGTTGCTCGAACCGCCGCCCAGCTCGCAGATTCTGTGACTGGGCGGCTTTCGTCGAAGTTTCTGTGACGTTTCGTGTCCGAGCGGCCCACGGCTCGACCGAGCTGCGGCTACCGTAGAAGAGTGCCACGCGATGCTGCGGCACAGAACCCCCACGCGAAGTCCGTGGTTGCCTGTGCCTGTGAACACTTCGTCGTGACCCGCGCACACACAGCGAACGAGACGTGGAGAACACCAGCGTGAAGAACATCACAACGAAGAAGAGCATCCTGGCCGCCCTGGCGCTCGGCGCCAGCGTCACCCTGCTCGCCGGCTGCGCCGGTGGCGCCGGCGGCGGCGAAGACGAGACCGTGAAGATCGGTGTCGTCGGGGCCAGTGACCCGTACTGGGCCGACTACACCGAGGCTGCCGCCGAAGAGGGCATCACCGTTGAGGTCGTCGACTTCGCCGACTACAACCAGCCCAACCCCGCCCTGACCAACGGCGACATCGACATCAACCAGTTCCAGCACCTGGTCTACCTGGCCGACTACAACGTCTCCAGCGGCGAAGACCTCACGCCCATCGGCGCCACGGCCATCTACCCGCTCGGCCTGTACTCCACCAAGGTCACCGACGTGGCCGACCTGGGCAAGGGCGACACCGTCGCCGTGCCCAACGACGCGAGCAACCTGGCCCGCGCGCTGCTCGTGCTGCAGAGCGCCGACCTGCTGACCCTCAAGGACGGCGGCACGATCTTCTCCACCCTCGACGACGTCGACACCGAGAAGTCCAAGGTCACCGTCACCGCGCTCGAGCCGTCCCTCACCGCGACGTCGCTGCCCGACGTGGATGCCGCGATCATCAACAACGACTTCGTGGAGAAGGCCGGCCTCAAGTTCGAGGACGCCCTCATCAAGGACGACCCCTCCGACGAATCCGCGCTGCCCTACGTGAACGTGTTCGCCGTGCGCGCCGAAGACAAGGACAACGAGACCTACGCCAAGCTCGTCGACATCTTCCAGACCACGACGGCCGTCACCGACGGCCTGCTCGAGGTCTCCGGCAACTCCGCGGTTCTGGCCACCACGCCGCCCGCCGACCTCCAGTCGGCCCTGGCCAAGGTCGAGAAGGACACCGCAGCACAGAAGTAGGCAGTCCCCGGCCGGCCGCTCCTCCCCGTGAGGCGCGGCCGGCCTTTCCCCGTTTCAACCGAAGGATCTGCATGACCGCTCCAACCCCACTCGTTGAACTCCGCAACGTCAGCAAGGTGTACCCGGCCACCGTCAAGGGCGCCCCGGATGTGACGGCGATCGACGACGTGAGCATCAGCATCGACGCCGGCGACGTCTACGGCATCATCGGCTACTCGGGAGCGGGCAAGAGTACCCTGGTACGCCTGGTGAACGTGCTCGAGCGGTCCACCGCCGGCGAGATCCTCATCGACGGCCGCGACGTGGCTCAGCTGCCCGAACGCGAACTACGTCCGGTGCGACTGGGTATCGGGATGATCTTCCAGCAGTTCAACCTGCTGAACTCCCGCACCGTCGCCCGCAACGTGGCGTATCCGCTCGAGGTGGCCGGCCGCGAGAAGGCCGACCGCACCACACGGGTCGCCGAGATGCTCGACTTCGTGGGGCTGGCCGACAAGGCCGGCGCCTACCCGGACCAGCTCTCCGGTGGGCAGAAGCAGCGGGTGGGCATCGCCCGCGCCCTCGCCTCGTCGCCGGCGCTGCTGCTGGCCGACGAGGCCACCAGCGCCCTCGACCCCGAGACCACCCACGAGGTCCTCGAGCTGCTCAAACGGGTCAACCGCGAGTTCGGCGTCACCATCATCGTCATCACCCACGAGATGGATGTCATCCAGACGCTGGCCACCAAGGTCGCCGTAATGGACCAGGGCCGCATCATCGAACGCGGCGACGTGTTCGACGTGTTCTCGAATCCGCAGCAGGCCGCATCCGCCCGTTTCGTCTCGACGGTGGTGAAGGGGCTGCCGTCCAGGCCCGAGCTGGAGGTCCTCAGGGCCAGGCACACCGGCCGCATCGTGACTCTCGCGTTCCGCAGCGACACCGTCGACCAGACCCAGGTGTTCGGCGAACTGTCCCGCGACGGCATCGCGTTCCAGGTCGTCTACGGCGGCATCAACGAAATCCAGGGGCGCCCGTTCGGGCACCTCACCCTCGCGCTGACCGGCGACGACGTGACCATCGACGCCGCGCTCGACAGGGTGCGCGCGCTCACGACAGTCACCGAGGTGCGCTGACCATGGACTCCCTGATCAACCTGCTGCCCGAATTCTGGAAGGCCACCGGCGAGACCCTGTACATCGTGGGGCTCACCCTGCTCCTCGGCGGGTTCGGCGGCCTGGTCGTGGGCCTGGGCCTCTATCTCACCCGGGCGGGCAGCATCCTGGCCAACCGGCCGGTGTTCGGCGTGCTCAACGTTCTGGTGAACACCATCAGGCCGATCCCGTTCATCATCTTCCTGGCCGCCGTGCAACCGCTCACCCGCGCCGTGGTGGGCACCGGTATCGGCAACAACGCGATGATCTTCACGATCGCCCTCGCGGCGATGTTCGCGATGGCGCGCATCGTGGAGCAGAACCTGCTCACCGTGACGCCCGGCGTGATCGAAGCGGCCCGCAGCGTCGGTGCCGGGCCCGTGCGCATCATCTTCACGGTGCTGCTGCCTGAGGCGCTGGGCCCGCTGATCCTGGGCTACACGTTCATCTTCGTGGCCCTCGTGGACATGTCAGCGGTCGCCGGTTACGTCGGCGGTGGCGGACTGGGCGCGTTCGCGCTGCTCTACGGGTGGCGCCAGTTCGATCCCGTCGTCACCTGGGCCGCCGTGCTGCTGATCATCATCTTCGTGCAGGTTGTGCAGTTCCTCGGCAACCGGCTGGCCCGCAAGGCCCTCCGCCGCTAGTCGAAGTCCAGGCTGAGGCGGCGGAGGAGGGCGGCCAGGCGCTCCTGGTCGGCCGGGGGCAGGCCGGCCAGGAGGGCGGCCTCGGCGTCGACCAGACGGGTGATGGCGGCATCCACCCGGGTCAGACCGCCCGCGGTCATGCCCACGAAGATCCCGCGGCCGTCGTTGGGGTCGGTGCGCCGGGTGACCAGGCCGCGTTCGACCAGCCTGTCGATGCGGTTGGTCATGGTGCCGCTGGACACCAGGGTCTGCTGCAGCAGCAGCTTCGGGCTCAGCTCGAACGGTGCGCCGGCCCGGCGGAGCGCCGACAGCACGTCGAATTCCCAGGAGTCCAGCTCGGATCGCGAGAACGCGGTGCGGCGGGCGCGGTCCAGATGCTTGCTCAGCCGGGCGACGCGGGAGAAGACCTGGAGGGGAGCGAAGTCGAGGTCGGGGCGCTCCCGCAACCAGGCATCAACGATCCGGTCGACTTCGTCATTGGCAGGCATTCGTCCATTATCCGGTTTTCGCAGACGCCGGAAACCGCGGATGACGCAGGGTGTCCGCTCTTCTGGCAGACTTGACTCCGTTGCCCGGCCCGAGCCGACGCAATCCGCCGTGGTGTAATGGCAGCACGACAGCCTTTGGAGCTGTTAGGTCTAGGTTCGAGTCCTGGCGGCGGAGCTCGTGTGAGAACCCGTTGAGAGGACCCCAGTGACAGATTCCCGCCTCGCCGTCATCGTGCTGGCCGCCGGCCAGGGCACCCGCATGAAGTCCAGCCTGCCGAAGCTCATGCATCCGCTCGCCGGGCTGCCGATCATCAGCCACGTGCTGGCCACGGCGAGGGCACTGGATGCCGCGCACGTGATCACGGTGCTGCGGCACGAGCGTGAGCGTCTGGCCGAGCTTGTTGCCCTCGACCTGCCGGAGAGCCTGCTTGTCGACCAGGACGAGATCCCCGGCACCGGCCGCGCCGTGGAGCAGGCCGTCGCGGCGCTGCCCGCCGACTTCGACGGGGACGTGCTCGTGATCAGCGGTGACGTCCCGCTGCTGAACGCCGCCACCCTGACCAACTTCATCGAGGCGCACCGCGAACGCGCCGAGGTGTCCGCCACCGTGCTGTCCGCGTTCCCGACCGATGTCACCGGCTACGGCCGCATCATCCGCGGCGACGACGGCGCCTTCGACCGGATCGTGGAGCACAAGGACGCCAGCGACGACGAGCGCGCCGTCGACGAGATCAACGCCGGCGTCTACGTCTTCGGCCTGTCCGAACTGCGCGACCAGTTGGCTCGGCTCACCACCGACAACGTGCAGGGCGAGAAGTACCTCACCGACGTGGTCGGTCTGCTCCGCGCCGCCGGGTCAGAGGTGCGCGCCGTTCCGGTGGCGGATGCCTGGCTCGTCGCCGGCATCAACGACAGGGCGCAGCTCAGCGACACCGCCGCCAAGCTCAACGCCGTCATCGTGCGGGGCTGGCAGCTGGCCGGCGTGACCGTGCAGGACCCGGCCACCACCTGGATCGACCTCAAGGCCACGCTCGCGAACGACGTGACCCTGCTGCCCGGCACCCAGATCCTCGGCTCCACCACGGTGGCCACCGGTGCGATCATCGGCCCGGACACCACCCTGCTCGACTGCGAGATCGGTGAGGGGGCCACGGTCAAGCGCACCGACGGCACCCTCGCGGTCATCGGCGCCGGCGCCACCGTGGGCCCGTTCGCCTACCTGCGTCCGGGCACCTGGCTGGGCGCCGACGGTAAGATCGGCACCTTCGTGGAGACCAAGAACGCCGTCATCGGTGAGGGCAGCAAGGTGCCGCACCTCAGCTACGTCGGCGATGCCACGGTCGGGGTGCACTCCAACATCGGGGCAGGCACGATCTTCGCGAACTACGACGGCGTGAACAAGAACCCCTCGGTGATCGGGTCCCATGTGCGCACCGGATCGCACAACGTGTTCGTCGCGCCGATTAGAATCGGAGACGGAGCCTACACGGGCGCCGGCACTGTGGTCCGCAAGGACGTGCAGGCCGGGGCGCTCGCGATCAACGTGGCTCCGCAACGCAATATGGTCGGTTGGGTAGAGACCAACAGGCCGGGAACAGATGCGGCGACAGCCGCGTCACAGAGCGGAGACTAGGTGCCTGGAATCAAGAGCAGCGGCGAGAAGAAATTGGTGCTCATCTCGGGGCGAGCACACCCACAACTCGCGATCGACATCGCCGCAGAACTTGGTTCGGAGCTGATCCCCACCGACGCACGCACCTTCGCGAACGGCGAGATCTACGCCAGGTTCGACGAGAGCGTGCGCGGCGCCGACGCGTTCGTCATCCAGTCGCACACCAACCCCATCAACGAGTGGCTGATGGAACAGCTCATCATGGTGGACGCGCTCAAGCGTGCGTCGGCCAAGCGGATCACCGTGGTCGCCCCGTTCTACCCGTACGCCCGTCAGGACAAGAAGGGCCGCGGCCGCGAGCCGATCTCCGCCCGCCTCGTCGCCGACCTGTTCAAGGTGGCCGGCGCCGACCGCATCATGTCGGTCGACCTGCACGCCGCCCAGATCCAGGGCTTCTTCGACGGCCCCGTCGACCACCTCTTCGCCATGCCGGTGCTGCTCGAGCACTTCCGGGCCAAGCTGGACCCGTCCACCCTCACCATCGTGTCGCCGGACATGGGCCGCGTGCGCGTCGCCGACATCTGGAGCGACAAGCTCGGCGCCCCGCTGGCCATCATCCACAAGCGCCGCGACCCGCTGGTGCCCAACCAGATCACCGTTCACGAGATCGTCGGAGAGGTCAAGGGCCGGGTCTGCCTGATCGTCGACGACCTGATCGACACCGGCCGCACCATCGTGCAGGCCGCCGAGGCCCTCATGGCCGCCGGCGCCATCGGTGTCGTCGTCGCCGCCACGCACGCCGTGTTCAGCCCGCCCGCGCTCGAGCTGCTGCAGAACGACGCCATCCAGGAAGTCGTCGTCACCGACACCCTGCCGATCCCCGAGGACAAGCGTTTCCCGACGCTGACCGTGCTGCCGATCGCGCCGCTGCTGGCGCGCGCCATCCACGAGGTCTTCGACGAGGGATCCGTCACGTCGATGTTCGAGGGCGCCGCGTAGGGCATCCGCTCTCAGTACGCCGGTGGCCGGTCCCGTTTTCGGGGCCGGCCGTCGGCGTTTTCAGAGCACGAGTTCGACGGTGACCGTCGCCGTGTCGCCCACGTCGATTCCCTCGGCCTGGCGGATGGCCTTCTTCACCGGCAGCACGAACCTGCCGGTGGCGCTCTCGGGGAAGATCGAGGTGGCCCATCGGGAGTCGTTGATGGCCACCCGCACCCGTTGGGAGCCGAACCCGACGCGCAGGCCGTCGGTGAGCTCCCGGATGTCCTCGGACTGGTCGGCGGGCATCGAGACGAACACCCAGGCGTTCATGCTCTCGGTGTTCCACAGTGCCGTCGTGAACGTGAACCTGGGTCCCATCGGATGCCTTTCGTGGGCAGTCGGACTGCGCGGGCTAGCTGGCTTGGCTCGCGACGCTGCCGGCGGGCGTGTGGAACGGGCCCGGGATGATGCCCAGCGGCATGACGAAGGTCTGGCGTTCGTTCTGGTCGATCGCGTAACACTGCCAGCCGAAGCCGCCCGCCCCGATCAGCTCGAACCTGGCGTCGATGCCCTCGGAGAGCGGGTAGTAGCGCGCCACCGCCGCGGCGCACGCCCGGGCAGCCGTGGCCGAGGCGATGCTCAGGGTGGTGAGCACCCCGGGCACGAGCAGGGCGACGAGGCCGAGGATCACCGTGATGCGCATGAGCAGCACCATCCGCCGGCCGCGGAGGGGCCGGGAGGAATCCGTCGGCTCGTAGCCGGAGAGTTCGGGGTGAAAATCGCTCATGAGTGCCCTCCAGTAAATCAGATCGCGCCGGATCGGGGGTACCCGTTTGCGGATGTCTGCGGTTCACCTCGTCGCCGTACCCTGGCCTCATGAACTCCACGGATCGGCGGCAGGGCCAGGGCGCCCTCCAGCGGCACCTCGGCACCGGCGGGGCGATCGTGCTGGGGCTGGCCGCGATGGTCGGCGCCGGGGTGTTCTACGTGTGGGCGCCCGCGGCCGCCGCCGCCGGCTCCGGCCTGCTGATCGGGCTGGTTCTGGCGGGGCTGGTCGCGTCACTCAACGCCCTGAGCTCGGCGCAACTGTCGATGAGTCATCCGGTGTCCGGGGGAGCCTACGCGTTCGGGCGGGCGACCCTCGGCCCGTGGTGGGGGTTCGCCGCCGGCTGGCTGTTCCTGGCCGGCAAGACCGCCTCGGCCGGTGCGATCGCCTCTATCCTGGGCGGCTACCTGTGGCCTGAGCAGGCCCGGCCGGTGGCCGTGCTGGCGATCCTGGTGCTCGGCGCCGTCAACCTGGCCGGTCTCCGCAGCACCGCCAGGCTCAGCGCCGTGGTGGTGTTCCTGGTGCTCGGCGGGCTGCTCGTGCTGGTGGCCGTGGTGGGTGCCGGGCTCGCCGGCGGGTCGCTCACGGCCTCGTTCGACACCGGGTCGCTGCTGGCCGGTGGCGGGGCGGGCATCCTGCAGTCGGCCGGCCTGCTCTTCTTCGCGTTCGCCGGGTACGCCCGTATGACCACGCTGGGGGAGGAGGTGCGGGATCCCCGCCGCACCCTGCCGCGTGCGATCGTGACCGCGCTGGGCCTCACCCTGGTGGTCTACGGGGTGATCGGTCTGCTCTGCGTGCTCGTGCTCGGACCGGCGGGCCTGGCGGCCTCTGTGTCGCCGCTGGCCGACCTCGTCGGCGGCGCGGAGCCGTGGACCGGCATCGTGCGGATGCTGGCGACCATCGCCTGCCTGGGCTCGTTGGCGGGCATCCTGGCCGGTCTCAGCCGCACCGGGCTGGCGATGGCGAGGGAAGGCGACCTGCCGGGCGCGCTCGGCCGCATCTCGCCGACCCGGAACACGCCGGTGGCGGCGGAGGTGGCCGTCGGCCTCGTCGCGGTGCTCGGTGTGCTGCTGCTGGATCCGGCCCGGCTGGTGGGCTTCTCGGCCTGCGCGGTGCTGGTCTACTACGCGATCGCGCACCTGGCCGCCCTCCGGCAGCCGCGCGAGCAGCGCTGGCTGCCTCGCGCGGTGCAGTACACGGGCGTGGCCGGCTGCCTGCTCCTGGCCCTCACGCTGCCCTGGCCGGGGGTCGTCGCCGCGTTCGGCTGGCTGGCCCTGGGCCTGCTCGGCCGTGCCCTGCGCCAGGCCTGGTCCGCCCGTCGCTGACCCGCGGCCCTCCCGCCGCAACTGGTCCCGGTGCGGACAAGTGGTCCCGGCACACCGGGTGCACGTGTCCGCAGCGGTAACAGATAGCGGCCGACGTTGCGGCTCCTCCACAGCCGGGGAGACGGGCGGGTCTGTACGGGTGGGTACGGGCCGCGTGCGGCTGAGACGGTGGATGCGAGTCTCGCCGCATGGCTGATGACCGGCTGGACCCACGTACGGGCCTATTCCTCGTGAAAAACGTCGGTGTGACCGACGCCGATGCCCGGCAGTTCCGAAGATCTGTCGGTCGGGGGCAGGGCACCCGCCTGCGCCGTGGGGTTTTCACGACGGCGGACCGCTGGGACGGCCTGGCCTCCCAGGACCGATACCTCGACCACATCCGTGCTGTCGTGGCGACCAGGCGGCACGACCCCGTCGTCAGCCACCAGTCCGCCGCAGCGCTGTGGGGTATCCCGGTAGGTGGCGCCTCGCCGGAGGCCGTGCATGTCCTCGCGGTGCCGGCGGCGCGGGTGCGCAGCAAGAACGGCGTGTTCGTGCATCGCACCGCGTTCGACTGGACCGAGGTCGTCGAACTCGACGGCATGCTCGTGACCAGCCCGGCCCGCACCCTGCTCGACCTGGCCAGAACGGCAACCTTCGAGGACGCCGTCGTTGCGCTCGACCACGGCCTGAATCCTCGACGGGCCAGCCCGGACGTGCTGGTTTATCCGGACGAACTGTCCGACATGCTCGCCCGGAGTGCGTCGTTGCGCGGCAGCACCAAAGCGCAGCGGGCCATCGCCTTCGCGCGTCCCAACGCCGACAATCCGGGGGAGTCGCTCAGCCGGGTCGCGATCTTCCAGCTGGGCTTCCCCGATCCCGAGTTGCAGTGCCGGCACCCGAATCCGCGAGGCGGGTGGTACTTCACCGACTTCGAGTGGCCGCAATTCCGGCTGATCGGTGAGTTCGATGGACGGGGCAAGTACCTCAAAGACGAATACCTGCGCGGGCGCGCACCGGGTGACGTCGTCTACGCCGAGAAGGTGCGCGAGGACCACCTGCGCGCCGAGGGATTCCGGGTGGTGCGGTGGGGCCCTGGTGAGCTCGCCAACCGGGGCGCGCTGAGTCGCTTGCTGGTCGCTGCCGGGTTGCCCGTCACCCGTTGAGAGCCGACCCGTCCGGCCATCCGCCCGACCCACCAGACAACTGTTGCCCGTGCGGACAACCGGTCCCGGCGTACCGGGCGCAATTGTCCGCACGGGCAACAGTTGCCGGGCGGGTGGTGCAGGCGTGGGACCTCTAGTGCGAGGAGCCCTCGGTGGCGATCTCGGTGCGGTCGCCGGACCACAGGGTGTGGAAGGTGCCGTCCTTGTCGGTGCGCTTGTACGTGTGCGCGCCGAAGAAGTCGCGCTGGCCCTGCACGAGAGCGGCGGGCAGGCGCTCGGCGCGCAGCCCGTCGTAGTAGGCCAGCGACGACGAGAACGCCGGGGTGGGGATGCCCGCGAGGGCGGCTCCGGAGACGACGCGGCGCCAGCTGTCCTGCGCGGTGGCAACGGCATCCGTGAAGTACGGCGCGGTGACCAGGGCCACCAGGCCCGGGTTCTCGGCGTACGCCTCGGTGATGCGGTTGAGGAACTGGGCGCGGATGATGCAGCCGCCGCGCCAGATCTTCGCGATGTCACCCTTGTTGATGTTCCAGTTGTACTGCTCGGCACCGGCGACGATGGCGTCGAAGCCCTGCGAGTACGCGATGATCTTCGACGCGTAGAGCGCCAGGCGCACGTCTTCGACGAACGCGGCCTTGTCGGTGACGCTCCAGGCGGTGCTCGGGCCGGGCAGGCCGGTGGCGGCCTGGCGCTGGGCGGGCTTGGAGGAGAGGCTGCGGGCGAACACGGCCTCGGCGATGCCCGAGACGGGGATGCCCAGGTCCAGGGCCGTCTGAACGGTCCAGACGCCGGTGCCCTTGGAGCCGGCCTCGTCCAGGATCACGTCGACCAGCGGCTGCCCGGTGGCGGCGTCGATCTGCTTGAGCACCTCGGCGGTGATCTCGATGAGGTAGCTCTCGAGCTCGCCGGCGTTCCACTGGGAGAAGATCTCGGCGATCTCGGCCGGCGTGTAGCCGGCCGCGGAGCGGAGCAGGTCGTAGGCCTCGGCGATGAGCTGCATGTCGGCGTACTCGATGCCGTTGTGGATCATCTTGACGAAGTGGCCGGCGCCGTCGGTGCCCACGTGGGTGACGCAGGGCACGCCGTCGACGACCGCGGCGATGGACTCGAGGATCGGGCCGAGGGTGACGTAGGCCTCGGCGGAGCCGCCGGGCATGATGCTCGGGCCCTTGAGCGCGCCTTCCTCGCCACCGGAGATGCCGGCGCCGACGAAGTTGATGCCGGTCTCGCGCACGGCCTTCTCGCGACGGAGGGTGTCGGTGAACAGGGCGTTGCCGCCGTCGACGATGATGTCGCCGGGCTCGAACAGCTCGGTGAGCTGGCTGATGACGGCGTCGGTGCCCTTGCCGGCCTGCACCATGATGATCGCGGTGCGGGGGGTCTTGAGTGAGGCGACGAACTCCTCGATGGTTTCGGATGCCACGAAGCCGGCCTCGGGGTGCTCGGTCGTGAGCAGGCGGGTGCGTTCGGGCGAACGGTTGTAGACGGCCACGGTGTTGCCGTCGCGGCTGGCGAGGTTGCGGGCGAGGTTGGAGCCCATCACCGCCAGTCCGACGACGCCGATGTTTGCCTGTGCTGAACCGGATTCTGACACGTGTTCTCCTTCGGGTCTGTGAGCTTTGACCACTTTCTAGGGTAGTCGAATCGCCGGGGCGGCTCCGCCCGGTGGGCCCGCGGGGGCGCTCGGGGCGTAACATCGCCCGTCTGGCGGCGGGAAATGGCCGTCCCGGAAGAGTTCTTTGACAAAGCAGACATAACTGATAGTGTCTCGACTTGAAATCAGATTTATTGAGTGGTTCCCACGAAGTGATCCGATGTAATGACGCGTCGAACAAGAAGTGGACCATCAATGACCGATGACTCGCCAGTTTCCCCCGCCCTCCCCGTGCCGCCGATGGTGGTCATGGGCGTGCAGGGCTCCGGGAAATCCACCGTCGGCCGGTTACTCGCCGAGAGCCGGGGCCTGCGCTTCATCGACGGCGACGACCTGCACAGCGCCGAAGCCAAGGCGAAAATGGCCTCGGGCCATCCGCTCACCGACGCCGACCGCCTGCCCTGGCTGACCCGCATCGCCGACGCCATGGCCGCGGCCCTGGGCGCGGGGGAGAGCACCGTGGTGGCCTGCTCGGCGCTCAAGCGCAGCTACCGGGACCTGATGCGCGCCATCGTGCCCGGCCTGGTCTTCGCCGAGCTGTACGGCGACCAGTCCCTCGTGGCCGACCGCCTCTCACACCGCAACCACGAGTACATGCCCACCCACCTCCTGGACTCGCAGTTCGCGACCCTCGAACCCCTGGCCGCCGATGAGGCTGGCCTCCGCGTTTCCCTCACCAAAACCCCCGACGAGATCGTCGGAGCAATCACAGAAAGCAACGGACAACGATGACCGACCTTGAACTGAACTGGGTGCTCTCCACCCCCGCCCTGCTGGGGGTCGCCGTCGGCGCCATCCTGCTCCTGCTCGTCTTGATCATGAAGTTCAAGGTGCACGCCTTCCTGGCGCTCATCCTGGTGAGCCTGCTCACCGCTATCGCCACCGGCATCCCCACCGCCGCGCTGATGCCCACCCTGCTCACCGGCTTCGGCGGCACCCTCGCCAGCGTGGCCCTGCTGGTGGGACTCGGCGCCATGCTCGGCCGCATGCTCGAGACCAGCGGCGGCGCGAAGGTGCTCACGGATGCCCTGATCTTCAAGTTCGGTCAGCGGCGCGCGCCCCTGGCCCTGGCTGTCGCCTCGCTGATGTTCGGCTTCCCGATCTTCTTCGACGCCGGCCTGGTCGTCATGCTGCCGATCATCTTCGCCGTGGCCCGCCGGCTCGGCGGCTCCTTCCTGCTGTACGCCTTCCCCTCCGCCGTGGCGTTCTCGGTCATGCACATCTTCGTGCCGCCGCACCCCGGCCCCGTCGCCGCCACCGGCCTGCTCGGCGCCGACGTCGGCCTGGTCCTGATCTTCGGCCTGCTCGTCGCGCTGCCGGCCTGGTACTTCGTCGGTCACCTCTTCGGCGGCTACGTCGGCCGTAAGTACGACATCCCCGTGCCCAGCATCCTGCGCGGCAGCACCGGCGAGCTCTCCGAATTCGCCTCCTCACCCAAGCTCGGCACCATCCTCACCCTGCTGCTGCTTCCGCTCGTCCTGATCTTCCTCAACACCGGCCTCAACATGGCCGCGACCGCCGGACTGGTCTCGCTGGAAGACACCTGGGTGCAGATCCTGCGCACGCTGGGCGAAACCCCCGTCGCGCTGCTCATCACGGTGTTCCTGGGCATGATCCTGCTCGGCTGGAAGAAGCGGAAGTCGTCCAGCCTGATCGAGACCGTTGTCGACAGCGCCCTCGGCCCGGTGTCCTCCGTCATCCTGATCACCGGCGCCGGTGGCATGTTCGGTGGCGTGCTCCGCGCCAGCGGCATCGGCAACGCCATCGCCGAGTCCCTCGACGCCATCGGCCTGCCGGTCATCGTGGCCGGCTTCGTCATCGCCGCCATCGTGCGGGTCGCCCAGGGTTCGGCCACCGTCGCCCTCACGACGGCCGCGGCCCTCGTGCAGCCCGTCGTGTTCAACAACCCCGACTTCAACCCGGTGCAGCTGACCGCGATCGTGCTCAGCCTCGCGGCGGGATCCGTGTTCGCCGGGCACGTCAACGACTCCGGCTTCTGGCTGGTCAGCCGGTTCTTCGAGATGGACACCAAGACCACCCTGAAGACCTGGACCGTCGGCCAGGCGCTCATCGCCGTCGTCGGCTTCGTGATGGCCGTGGCGATCTACCTCGTCGCCAGCACCTTCTAGGGAGAGGCACCTCATGGCAACTCAGACACACTCACCGTTCGACATCACCGGCCGGGTCGCCCTGGTCACCGGCTCCAGCCGCGGGATCGGCCGCTCCATCGCGGAGGGTTTCGCCGAAGCCGGCGCCGTCGTGGTCCTCAACGGCGTCGACCCCGAGCGGCTGGCGGCCACCCAGGCCGAGTTCACCGCGCGGTTCGGGGCCGACCGGGTCTACGCCCGCGCCTTCGATGTGACGGATGAGGCGGCTGTGGTTGCGGGGATCGCCTGGATCGAGAACGAGGTCGGGCCGCTGCGCATCCTGGTCAACAACGCGGGTATCCAGCACCGCGTGCCGCTGCTCGACCTCGCCCTGGCTGACTGGGAGCGGGTGCTGACGACCAATCTCACCAGCGCGTTCCTGGTCGGCCGCGCCGCCGCGCGCCACATGATCGAACGCGGCGAGGGCACCATCATCAACGTGGCCTCGGTGCAGGCCGACCTGGCCCGGCCCACCATCGGCGCCTACACGGCGTCCAAGGGCGGCATCCGCAACCTCACCCGCGCGATGACCGCCGAGTGGGCCGGGCACGGCCTCACCATCAACGCCATCGCACCCGGTTACATCCACACCGAGATGACCCAGAAGCTCGTCGACGACGACACCTTCAACCAGTGGATCCTCGGCCGCACCCCCGCGCACCGCTGGGGAACGACCGCGGACCTCGTCGGGCCGGCCCTGTGGCTGGCCGGGGACGCCTCGGCGTTCGTCAACGGCCAGGTCATCTTCATCGACGGCGGCATGACCGTCGTCGTCTGACACCCAAGGAGATTGTGCTCATGACACCCACAGAAACCCTGGCCGTGGTCGCCCACGCCGCCGGCGACCTGCGCGTCGACACCGTACCGGTGCCGCAACCGGCCGCCGATGAGGCTCTCGTCGAGGTCGCCTACGGCGGCATCTGCGGGTCAGACCTGCACTACTGGCAGCACGGCGCCGCGGGGGAGTCCATCCTCAAGGCGCCCATGCTGCTCGGCCACGAGGTCGTCGGCACCGTCGTGCGCCAGGCGGCCGACGGCAGCGGCCCGGCCGCGGGCACCCTCGTGGCCGTGCACCCGGCCACCCCGGGCCCCGGCGACGGCTCCCGGTACCCGACCGAGCGACCCAACCTCTCGCCGGGCTGCAGCTACCTCGGCAGTGCGGCCAGGTACCCGCACACCGAGGGGGCCTTCGCTCGGTTCGTGGCCCTGCCCGGCCGGATGCTCCGCCCACTGCCCGCCGGACTCGGCCTGCGCGAGGCCGCCCTGGCCGAACCTGCCGCGGTCGCCTGGCACGCGGTGTCGCGGGCCGGTTCCGTGACCGGCAAACGGGTGCTCGTGATCGGCGCGGGCCCGATCGGCTCGCTCATCATCGCCGTGGCCAAGCGCGCCGGCGCGGCCGAGATCATCGCGACGGACATGCACGACCAGCCCCGGGAGCGGGCAGAACGCCTCGGAGCGACCGGCACCCTGGCCGCCACCGACGCGGAGGCCATCCAGGCGGTGCAGGCCGACGTGGTCTTCGAATCCTCCGGCAGCCCGCGTGGCCTGGCCTCGGCGTTCCGCGGCGCCGCCCGCGGCGGCCGGGTGGTCATGGTGGGGCTGTTGCCCGCCGGCGAACAGCCGGCGCTCATCTCGCTGGCCATTTCCCGCGAGCTCGAGCTGGTCGGCTCGTTCAGGTTCAACGACGAGATCGACGAGGTGCTCGCGGCCCTGGCCGACGGGTCGCTCTCGGTCGACCCGGTGGTGACCCACGAGTTCGCCGCGGCGGACGCCATTGAGGCGTTCGGTGTGGCCAGGGACTCTGCCGTGTCCGGGAAAGTGCTGCTCAGGTTCGCCGAGCCCAGTGAGCGCTGAGCCGGTTTAGAACCACAGCCGGGGGGTGTCGGCCCAGGTCGGCTCCACCTCGGCGATGGTGCGGCGCATGATGAGCTCCATCGACTCGCGTGCCTTCTGCGGGTGGCCGCCCTGGATCGCGTCCGCCACATCCACGTGCCACTGCAACGCGGTCTCGTGCGGGTGCGTCGGCATCAGGCCCAGGTCGGTGCGGCCGGACAGGACCGCCGCGATCGGCTCGTCCAGGGTGGCGAACATCTCGTTCCCCGAGCCGTGCAGCACCAGGCTGTGGAACTTGATGTCCAGTTCCAAGAACAGCTCCAGGTCGCCCGAGCGACCCACGGTGCGCATCTGCGCGGCCAGGTTCAGGATCTCGGCCGACATCGGCTGCGGAGCGTGCCTGGCGGCCAGTTCGGCCGCCATCGGCTCGACCGCCGCGCGCAGTTCGGTGAGAGAGCGCAGCTGCTCGCCCTTGCCCGGCCCGAGCAGGCGCCAGCGGATGAGGGTGGGATCGTACGCGTTCCAGGCCGACTGCGGCAGCACCCGGATGCCCACGCGTTTGACGGACTCCACAAGCCCGATCGACGCGAGCACCCGAACCGACTCGCGGATGACGGACCGGCTCACCCCCTGGCTGCGCTCGATCTCGTCGGAGTGCAAGACGCTGCCCGCAGGGACGACGCCGTCGACGATGGACCGTCCGACGTGTTCGGTCACTCGGGTGTGCAGGCTCGACGGCATGCCCGTCACACTATCGTCGCGCGCCGCCGGCGCCCGTCCGCTAGAGTGGTGAGTTGAACTTCGGCGAGGGATTCGCGCCAGCCGGGAAACCGGCGCCAGCGAAATCCGTAATCGACGCGGCGAAAAGTCCTTCCCGGTCTTTCCTCACGCTGACATGCGTTCGAGTTGAATCACTATCCACGTCGGGCTATCAGCCCGCGAATCAATACCGGGCGCACGTCGCCCGCAAGGAGACACCATGGCTGAGGCCAAGAACACCAACAACAAGATTTCCGCTGACGCGCGTAACAGCTTCGGCAAGGGCGCGGCCCGCAAGCTGCGCGTGCTGGGCAAGATCCCCGCCGTCATTTACGGCCACGGCACCGAGCCCGTGCACGTCGCGCTGCCGGCTCACGAGATCGGCCTGCTGCTGCGTCGCGCGAACGCCGTGCTCGAGCTCGACGTCGAAGGCACCACCCACCTGACCCTGGTCAAGGACGTGCAGAAGGACCCGGTTCGCCAGATCATCGAGCACCTCGACCTCATCGTCATCCGCAAGGGCGAGAAGGTCCAGGTTGAGGTTGCCGTGCACATCACCGGTGAGACCGCCCCCGGCACCACCGCCGACCTCGACGCCAAGACCCTGCTGCTCGAGGTTGAGGCCACGAGCATCCCGCAGAGCGTGACCGTGGACGTTGAGGGCCTCGAAGACGGCACCCTCATCCACGCCAGCGAGATCAAGCTGCCCGCCGGCGCGTCGCTCATCTCCGACCCCGAGATGGTCGTCATCGGCGTGCACCTGCCGGCCGAGGAAGAAGAGGAAGAGGAGACCGTCGAGGGCGAAGAAGCTCCCGCCGAGGACGCTGCCGCCGAGTAGCCTTCCCCCTCCACCCGCCGGACAGAAACTTGTGTAAAGGAACCCCCTGGACGAGAATCTCTGGCTCGTAGTCGGGCTCGGTAACCCCGGGCCCGGCTACGCCGGTAACCGCCACAACGTCGGCCACATGGTCACGGCCGTGCTCGCCGACCGGCTGCGCGCGAACTTCAAGAACCACAAGGCGAACTCCGCCGTCGCCGAGGGACGCAGCTTCCCCGGCGGCCCCAAGCTGATTCTGGCCAAGCCGAACAGCTTCATGAATCTCTCCGGCGGCCCCGTCGCGGCCCTGCTGCGGTTCTACTCCCTCGACGTCTCCCGCCTCATCGTCGTGCACGACGAACTCGACCTGCCGTTCGACACCCTCAAGATCAAGGTGGGCGGCGGCCACGGCGGCCACAACGGGGTGCGCGACATCATCGCCGCCACCGGCAGCAACGAGTTCACCCGCATCCGGATGGGCATCGGCCGCCCGCCCGGCCGCCAGAACGCCGCCGACTTCGTGTTGCACGACTTCTCCAGCACCGAGCGCAGCACCCTGGGGATCATGCTCGAGGACGCGGCGGATGCGATCGAGATGATCGCCGCCGAGGGTGTCACCGCCGCGCAGCAGAAGTTCCACGCCCCGCCCGCCTAGAAAACTACCCGTAGACTTGTGCGGTGATTCTTCAGGGCTTGATTCCGGCGCTTTCGCGTGCCTCCACGTTTGATGCGGCCCTCGCCTGCGCGGCCCGTGACGCCGATTTCTCGCTCACCGAGGGCCTCCGCGCGCCGCTGCTGGCCGCGCTGCTCGAGCAGCGCGACAGGCTGGACAAGGGCAGGGCGCTGCTGGTCATCACCGCCACCGGCCGCGAGTCTGAGGCGCTGCGGGAGAACCTGGGCTGCTTCTCCGACGACGCCGAGATCGTCGAGTTCCCCGCCTGGGAGACCCTGCCGCACGAGCGGCTCAGCCCCAGCGCCGAGATCGTGGGCCGCCGGCTGTACGCCCTGCGGCGGATGCGCGACTGGGAGGCAGAGGATGCGGCCACCCGTCGTCCCCTCATCGTGGTGGCCTCGGTGCGCGCGGCCCTGCAGCCCGTGGCCGACAACCTCACCGACTACGACCCGCTCGAGCTCACCGCCGGCGGCCGCGGCCACGACCTCTCCGCCATCGCCGTCGACCTCGTCAACGTGGCATACGCCCGGGTGGACATGGTCACCAGGCGCGGTGAGTTCGCCGTGCGCGGCGGCATCCTCGACGTGTTCCCGCCGATGGCCGCGCACCCGTACCGCATCGAGTTCTTCGGCGACGAGGTCGAGCAGATTCGCTCCTTCGCGGTGGCCGACCAGCGTTCGATGCCCGAACCCATCACATCGGTGACCCTGCCGCCCAGCCGCGAACTGCTGCTCAGCCCCGCCGTGCGGCAGCGTGCCCGGGAGATGCAGCACGAGTTCCCGAGCCTGGCGGGCCTGCTCGCCAAGGTGGCCGAGGGCATCCCCGTCGAGGGCATGGAAAGCCTCGCGCCGGCGCTCGTCGACAGGCTCGTGCCCGTCACCCACTACCTGCCCCGCCAGGCCGCCGTCGCCGTGATCTCGCCGGAGCGGGTCGCCTCCCGCGCCATCAGCCTCGCCGAGACCAACCGGGAGTTCCTCTCCGCCGCCTGGAACGCCGCCACCGCCGGCGCCGAGGCGCCGATCGACCTGGCCTCCGGCGACTTCCTCACCCTGGGCACCCTGCGCGACGCCGTGCGGTACTCCGCCCCGGGCGCCCCCGCCACCGAGCGGGTCTGGTGGACGCTGAGCTCCTTCCAGGCCGCCCCCACCGACATCGCGGTGCTGCCGGAGCACCGCGAGATCGACGAACTGCTCACCATCCGCATCGAGGGCGACGCCGTGCCCAGTTTCGCCGGCAGCGTCGAGGGCGCCGTCGGGCACCTGGGCGGCCGGCTCAAGGACGGTTGGACCGTCGCCGTCGTCGCGCAGGGCGCCGGCCTGGTCGAACGCGCCGCCGACGTGCTCGCCGGTGCGGAACTGCCCGCCCGTATCGTCGAGGAATTCCCGGCGGACCCGGAACCGGGCATCGCCTACCTGCTCAAGGCCTCCATCGCCCACGGCTTCGAGATCCCCGAAACCAAGCTGACCCTGGTCAGCGAGAGCGAGTTCTACGGCCGCACCGTCGGCTACGACGCCCGCCAGATCAAGAAGCTCGCCAGCCGGCGGAAGAACGTCGTCGACCCGTTGCAGCTGAAGACCGGCGACCACGTCGTGCACCAGACCCACGGTATCGGCCGGTTCCTCGAGCTGACCCAGCGTGAGGTCTCCAGCGGCGGCCGCAACCCGGTCAAGACCACCCGCGAATACCTGGTCCTGGAGTATGCGCCGTCCAAGCGCGGCCACGGCGGCGACAAGCTCTACGTGCCCACCGACCAGCTCGACCTGGTCAGCCGCTACGTCGGCGGTGAGGCGCCCGCCCTGTCGAAGATGGGCGGCAGCGACTGGTCGGCCGCGAAGACCAAGGCCCGCCGGGCGGTGCGCGACATCGCCGTCGAGCTCGTCAAGCTGTACTCCGCACGGATGGCCAGCAAGGGGCACGCGTTCGGCCCCGACACTCCCTGGCAGCGCGAGCTCGAGGAGGCGTTCCCGTTCGCGGAGACGCCCGACCAGCTCACCACCATCGACGAGGTCAAGGCCGACATGGAACGGCCCATCCCGATGGACCGGCTGCTCTCCGGCGACGTCGGCTTCGGCAAGACCGAGGTCGCCGTGCGCGCCGCGTTCAAGGCCATCCAGGACGGCAAGCAGGTGGCCATGCTCGTGCCCACCACCCTGCTCGTGCGCCAGCACATGGAGACCTTCCAGGAACGCTTCGCCGGCTTCCCGATCCACCTGCGGGCCCTGAGCCGGTTCCAGACCGACAAGGAGTCCCGCGAGACCGTGGCCGGGATGCTCGACGGAACCGTCGACATGGTCATCGGCACCCACCGGCTGCTCTCGGAGAGCACCGTCTTCAAGGACCTCGGCCTGGTCATCATCGACGAGGAACAGCGTTTCGGCGTGGAGCACAAGGACGCGCTCAAGAAGCTCAAGACCAACGTCGACATTCTCGCGATGAGCGCCACGCCCATCCCGCGCACCCTGGAGATGGCTGTCACCGGCATCCGCGAGATGTCGACCCTGGCCACCCCGCCGGAGGACCGGCACCCGATCCTCACCTTCGTCGGGCCGTACTCCGACCGCCAGGTTGCCGCCGCCATCCGCCGCGAACTGCTGCGCGAGGGCCAGATCTTCTTCGTGCACAACCGGGTCTCCAGCATCAACCGGGTGGCGGCGCAGCTGGCCGAGCTGGTGCCGGAGGCACGCATCGCCGTGGCGCACGGGCAGCTGCCCGAGGCGCAGCTGGAGCAGGTGGTGGTGGACTTCTGGGAGAACAAGTTCGACATCCTGGTCTCCACGACCATCATCGAGACCGGCCTGGACATCGCCAACGCGAACACCATCATCATCGACCGGGCCGACAAGTACGGCCTCAGCCAGCTGCACCAGCTGCGCGGCCGGGTGGGCCGTGGCCGGGAGCGGGCCTACGCCTACTTCCTCTACGACGAGAACAAGCCGCTGAGCGAGATCGCGCACGACCGGCTCGCCACCATCGCGGCCAACAACGAACTCGGCGCCGGGATGCAGGTGGCCCTGAAGGACCTCGAGATCCGTGGTGCCGGCAACCTGCTCGGCGGCGAGCAGGCCGGCCACATCGCCGGGGTCGGCTTCGACCTGTACCTGCGGATGATCGGTGAGGCCGTGTCCACCTTCCGCGGCGACGTCGCCGAGGGCCAGACCGAGCTGCGGCTCGAGCTGCCCGTCGACGCGCACATCCCCGAGGAGTACGTCGACAGCGAGCGGTTGCGGCTGGAGGCCTACCAAAAGCTCTCCGGCGCCAGCGGGCTCGCGGCCGCCGCCGACCAGATCGGTCTCGTGCTCGAGGAACTCACCGACCGGTACGGCGAACCGCCGGAGGCGGTTACGAACCTCATCGCCGTGTCCAGGCTGCGCAGGCACGCCCAGCAGGCCGGGCTCGGCGAGGTCGTGGCGATGGGCTCCAACCTGCGTGTGGCCCCGGTCGACCTGGCCGATTCGATGCAGGTGCGGGTGCAGCGGATGTACCCCGGCGCCAAGTACTCGGCCGCGGCCGGGTCGATGATCGTGCCGCTGCCCCGCCCCAACGGCGAGGCGCCGAACGATGCCGCGCTTATCGCGTGGACGGGCTCGCTGCTGGATGCAGTGTTTCCGCGGCCCGTCGATACTGCCGTGCCCGCCCACTGACCACGACGGCCGAGACCAGGATCGCGAAGCCCGAGCCCAGCAGCACGGCGAGGGTGGCCTCGTCGACCACCTCGACTCTGCCGGCGAAGGCGAGCGCGCCCATCAGCAGGGACACCGTGAAGCCGATGCCGCCCAGGCAGGCGACCATGACGATGTCGGCGAACTTGAGCCCGGACCTGGACCCGTTGGGCCGCTTGGAGATCAGGCTGCCCAGGCTGCCGGCCAGGGTGATGCCGATCAGCTTTCCCACCGGCAGGGCCACCAGGATTCCCCAGAACGCCGGGCTCAGTTCGGCCAGGCTCACCTGCGGGATCGCGACCAGCGCCGCCGAGAACGCGAACAGCGGCAGGATCACCGCGTTGGAGTACGGCTCCAGGACGTGGTGGGTGCGGCCGCCGGGCACCCGGGCCATCACCAGGCCGAGGATCACCCCGGCGATGGTGGCGTGCACGCCGGAGAGGTAGGTGAAGTACCAGGTCGTTACGCCCAGAACGGTCAGGGCCAGCACGATAGGCCAGGTGGGCTTGCGCCCCAGAACCCACGCCGCGCGCGGCTTGAGCATCCGGCTGGTCACCCCGAAGAGGGTGGCGGCGATGGCGGCGAAGCCGATGTACTGCAGCTGGGGGTCCTGGGTGAAGAAGAACGCGATGATCAGGATCGCCACGAGGTCGTCGAGCACCGCCAGGGCCAGCAGGAACACCCGCACCCGGGTGGGGATGCCCCGGCCGAACACCGCGAGCACGCCCAGGGCGAAGGCGATGTCGGTGGCCGTGGGCACCGGCCAGCCGGCCGCGAGGCCCGAGCCCTGGGTGAGCAGCAGGTAGATGCCGGCCGGAACGACGACGCCGCCGAGCGCGGCGAGGGCCGGCAGCGCCGCCTTGCCGAAGCTGTTCAGGTCGCCGATCACCAGTTCCCGCTTGAGCTCGATGGCGATGAGGAAGAAGAACACCGCGAGCAGGCCGTCGCTGATCCAGTGCTTGGCCGACAGGTCCAGGCCGAACAATCCGGTGTGCAGGTGCTCGTTGGCGGCCTCGATCAGAGCGGGGCCGAACGAGAGGTTCGCGGCGATCAACCCGAGCACGCCGGCCAGGAGGAGGAATCCGGCGGCGTAACGCTCGGAGCGGATGAATGTCATGCATGGTCCTGTCCACCCGTCGAAACGGGTCGGTCGTGAGTCAGAGCGAAACACCTCGCCCGCCGACCAGACTTCCCGGCACACCAGGAACCAGTTTAGCCCGGCCATCTACGATGGAGTGTGACCGAAAACGCCCAGCCCAGCCCATCCGCCTTCGACGAGCTCGTCGCCACGGTCGACCGGCTGCGCGCCGCCGGCGGCTGCCCGTGGGATGCCGAGCAGACCCACACGTCGCTCGTGCAGTACCTCACCGAGGAGACCCACGAGCTCATCGAGGCGATCGAGAGTGGCAGCCGCGACGACCTGCTCGAGGAACTCGGTGACGTGCTCTACCAGGTGGTCTTCCACGCGAGCATCGCCGCCGAGACACCGGGGGAGGACTTCGACATCCAGGACGTTGCCGCCAGGATGACCCGCAAGATGGTCGGCCGGCATCCGCACGTGTTCGGCGACGCGAGCTCCGAGAAGACCACCGACGAGGTGATCGCCGGCTGGGACGACGTGAAGGCGGCGGAGAAGCCGCACCGCACCAGCGTGCTCGACGGCATCCCGCAGGGTATGCCGGCGCTGGCGCTGGCCGACAAGGTGATCGGGAAGGCCCAGAAGATCGGCCTGCTCGAGACCGACCCGCCCGCACTGCTGCCCATCGACAGCGAGGCCGAGCTCGGCCCGATCCTGCTCGCCATCGTGTCCGCGGCCAAGGCCCAGGGGCTCGACTCCGAGCGGGCGCTGCGCACCGCCCTCCGCGATCTGCAGGACGAGATCCGCGCCGCCGAGCAGGAGAACACCGGCGACCCGGCCGACGCCGGCGTCATCGCCTTCCCCACCGCATAGCGGCGGGCCACGCGGCCCGCTAACGTTCCAGCATGACCGAAACTACCTTCAACGCGCTTCTCACCCAGCAAATCGGCAACGAGTTCGCTGCCTCCCAGCAGTACATCTCCATCGCCACCTGGTTCGACAGCCAGGACCTGCCCCAGCTGGCTGCGCATTTCTACCGGCAGTCGGTCGAAGAGCGCAACCACGCGATGATGCTCGTGCAGTACCGCCTCGACCGGGGCCTGGAGGTCGTGATCCCCGGCATCCCCGCCGTGATCAACGGCTTCGCGGACATCGTCGAGCCGATCGCCCTGGCCCTTGCCCAGGAGCAGCAGGTCACCGGCCAGATCGAGGCGCTCTTCAAGGCCGCCCGCACCGACGGCGACGCTCTCGGCGAGCAGGCCATGCTCTGGTTCCTCAAGGAGCAGGTCGAGGAGGTCGCCTCGATGTCGACGCTGCTGACCATCGCCAAGCGCGCCAAGAACAACCTCTTCGACATCGAGAACTTCATCGCCCGCGAGCAGGTCGGCGACGCCGGCGGCGACACCGACGCTCCCGGAGCTGCCGGCGGGGCGATCTAGCGGCGCGGCGGGGGCGGGCCGGGCGACCTGACAGAATTGGGGCATGGCAACAGCAGTGACCCCTCCCCGCGGCATGCGCGACTTCCTCCCGGCCGACAAGGCCACCCGCGAACGGGCACTGGGCATCATCCGCTCCAGCTTCGCCGCGCACGGTTTCGACGAGATCGAAACGCCGGTCATGGAGGACACGGCCAGGCTGCACTCCGGCCTGGGCGGCGACAACGAGAAGCTCGGCTTCGCGGTCCTCAAGCGCGGAATCGGCCCGGCCGACCTCCAGGCGGCCGCCGAGGCCGACGACCTGCTCTCCCTGGCCGACCTAGGCCTGCGCTTCGACCTCACGGTGCCGCTGGCCCGGTTCTACGCCAGCCACCGCGCCGAGCTGCCCACGGTCTTCCGCTCCATCCAGATTGCACCGGTCTGGCGCGCCGAACGCCCGCAGAAGGGCCGCTACCGCCAGTTCGTGCAGTGCGACATCGACATCATCGGCGAGGCCGGCCCGCTTGCCGAGATCGAACTGATCACCGCCACCGTCGCCGCCCTGGACAACCTGGGCCTGACCGGCTGCTCGATCCGCATCAACGACCGCCGCATCCTCACCGCCATGCTCGCCACCTGGGGGGTGGCGGACCACCTCACCGAACGCGCCCTGATCACCCTCGACAAGCTCGACAAGATCGGCGTGGACGGCGTCGTCACCGAGCTCGGCGGCCTCGGCATCAACACCACCGGCCTGGCCGACACCCTCGCGGGCTTCAGCGACGCCGGCTGGCCCGACCCCCAGGATGCGCCGGCCTGGCTGGACGCCGCCGCCTATGCCGACCTCTCCGCGCTGCGGTCCGCGCTGCCCGGGGTGGCGCTCGAGTTCGACCCCACCCTGGTGCGGGGGATGGGCTACTACACGGGCACCATCTTCGAGATCAAGCACCCCGACCTGGGCTACTCGCTGGGCGGCGGCGGGCGTTACGACGGCATGATCGGCCGGTTCCTCGGCACCGATGTGCCCGCCTGCGGCTTCTCCATCGGCTTCGAACGCATCGTCGACCTGCTCGCCGGTTCGGCCGACGACACCGAGTCCGCCGTGCTGCTCGTGCATGACAAGGATGCCGACCCGGCCGCCCTCGTCGCGCTCAAGACCGCCCTCGTGGCCGGGGGCCTTCGGGTGCGGCTGGAAAAGCGCACCAAGAACCTCAAGGCGCTGCTCGAACGGGCCGGCGCCGCGGGCTACGGCCGGTTCGCGTTCGTGACCGACGACTCCGTCGAGCCGGGCGACCTGGTCTTCAAGCCGCTGGCCGGTTGACCTGGGCACCGGCTGAACGGTCGATGTTCCGGCGGTGAACGGGACTTCAGTCCTGAGCGCGCCGCCGCACCGGTCACTAGACTGTTCTTCGGACTGGAACACAGCGGCGTCTTCCTCAAAATCCACACGGACTTAGAATCCAAAAATCGATACACAGACAGACACAGGAGATAGTTGTGGCTCTTATTGACGCAGTTGTTGCACGCGAAATCCTCGACTCTCGGGGCAACCCGACCGTCGAGGTCGAGGTTTTGCTCGAGGACGGCACGCTGAGCCGTGCCGCCGTTCCCTCAGGCGCCTCGACCGGCGCCTTCGAGGCCTACGAGCTGCACGACGGTGACAAGAAGCGTTACCTCGGCAAGGGCGTCCTCAAGGCCGTCGGCTCCGTCACCGACGAGCTCGGCCCGGCCGTCGAAGACCTCGACGCCGCCGACCAGCGCATCATCGACATGGTCCTCAACGAGACCGACGGCACCGTCAACAAGGAGCGCGTCGGCGCCAACGCCATCCTCGGCGTGAGCCTGGCCGTGGCCAAGGCCGCCGCCAGCTCGGCCGACCTGCCCCTCTTCCGCTACCTCGGCGGCCCGAACGCGCACACCCTGCCCGTTCCCATGATGAACATCATCAACGGTGGCTCGCACGCCGACAACGACGTCGACATCCAGGAATTCATGGTTGTCCCGCTCGGCGCCCCCACCTTCAGCGAGGGCCTGCGCTGGGGCGTTGAGGTCTACCACGCCCTCAAGGGCCTGCTGAAGAGCAAGGGCCTCGCGACCGGCCTCGGCGACGAGGGTGGCTTCGCCCCCAACCTGCCCAGCAACCGTGCGGCGCTCGACCTCATCGTCGAAGCCATCAAGCTGGCCGGCTACACGCCCGGCACCGACATCGGCCTGGCACTCGACTGTGCAGCCACCGAGTTCTTCAAGGACGGCGTCTACCACTTCGAGGGCAAGGAACTTTCTTCCACCGAGATCGTCGCGTACTACGCCGAGCTCCTCGAGGCCTACCCGCTGGTTTCCATCGAAGACCCGCTCGAGGAAGAGGACTGGGAAGGCTACGTCCACCTCACCGCCCAGCTCGGCGACAAGGTTCAGATCGTCGGAGACGACCTGTTCGTCACCAACCCGATCCGCCTGGCCAAGGGCCTCGAGATCAAGGCTGCCAACTCGATCCTCATCAAGGTCAACCAGATCGGCACCCTGACCGAGACGATGGACGCCGTGTCCCTCGCCCAGCGCGCCGGCTACACGACAGTCATCTCGCACCGCTCCGGTGAGACCGAAGACACCTTCATCGCCGACCTCGCCGTCGCCACGGATGCCGGCCAGATCAAGACCGGTGCCCCGGCCCGCAGCGAGCGCGTTGCCAAGTACAACCAGCTCCTGCGCATCGAAGAAGAGCTCGGCGAGGCCGCGGTCTACGCCGGCCGTGCCGCGTTCCCGCGTTTCAAGGGCTAATCACCCCTGAGCAGCTCGGGCTCCCCGCCTCCGGACACCGTCCGGGGCGGGGAGCCCTTTTTGTGGGCCTGTCGAGGGCCCTTGGCTGCGGGTTTGCTCAGGATCCGTGTCGGCGGGCCGTGGCGAACGGTGCGGGCCGAAAGATCTGGCACTCTAGAACCGGGGCATTTTGTGCGCCCCGGCGAGCATCAACCGAGCAGCCGAGCAGCCGAGTCAGACGGGAGCCACCGTGACCTTCACCGGTTCTGGGATGACCCCGCCCCGCCCGCCCAAGCCGCGCCGGGCGAAGCCCCGGGCCACCGAGCCGCGCCCGACGGAACGGCGGACCGTCACGCTCGCCACCGACGAGACCGCGGTGCGCAGCTGGCTCCGCGGCCTGCGGCTGTCGGGTTTCTCCTTCGTGATGATGGGCCTGCTGGTGCTCGCCGTCGTCGTGCTCGCGCCCAGCGTGCGTACCTACGCCGAACAGCGCAAACAGATCGACCAGCTGAGCGACACCGTCGCGGCGCAGCAGGACTCGGTCGACGACCTCAAGGCGGAGCGGGAGCGGTGGAACGATCGCACCTTCGTGACCACCCAGGCGCGGGACCGGCTTTCCTATGTGATGCCGGGTGACATCAGTTTCCTCGTGATCAACGACAGCGGAGCCAGCGTCGATGGCGCAGCTGACACCGCACCGATCAGTACCGACATTCAGGACACCGACGTCGACTGGGTCGACTCCGTCTTCCGTTCGGTGATGACATCCGCACTGGCCCCCCAGGAGGCAGCACAATGACCCGACCGCCGTTCGACCCCGCCTCAGAGGCTGACATCTCGACAGTCTCCGCGCAGCTCGGCCGCCCCGCGCGCAACGTGATCGGCATCGCCGCCCGCTGCGTCTGCGGCGCGCCCACCGTCGTGGCCACGGCGCCGCGGTTGGAGGACGGCACCCCGTTCCCCACCCTGTACTATCTGTCGCACCCCGCCGCCACGGCCGCGCTGTCGTTCCTGGAAGCCACCCAGGTGATGAACGAGTACAACCAGATGCTCGCCGACGACGAGGACCTGCGCGCGCACTACCGGGCCGCGCACGAGAGTTTCCTGGCCGATCGCGAGATGATCGGCGTGGTCCCCGAGCTCGCCGGAGTGTCGTCCGGCGGTATGCCGGTGCGGGTCAAGTGCCTGCACGCCCTGGCCGCACACGCCCTGGCGGCGGGTCCCGGTGTGAACCCCATCGGCGACCTGGCCCTGCTGCGGGCCGCCTGGTCGCCCCAGGTGTGCGAGTGCCTGGACTACGCTCCGCCGGCGGTCCCGCCGGCCGGCGCGTGACTGGCGCCGCGCGCCGCATCCTCACCGGCGTCGCGATAACCCTCGCGGCAGCCGTCGCGGTCGTGGGTGTCGTCGGTGACGCCCCCGCCGCCCGCGCCGACCAGGTGCGCGACCTCGAATACTGGTTGAACGACTACGGCTTCAGCCAGGCCTGGAACACCACCAAGGGAGCCGGCGTCACCGTCGCCGTCATCGACACCGGTGTCGACGGCAGCATCACCGAGCTCAGCGGCGCCGTCGTCGGCGGCACCGACGTCTCCGGCGTCGGCTCGTCGAACGGCCAGACCCCGGTCGGCGACGAGAACGAACACGGCACCCTGGTGGCGTCGCTGCTGGCCGGCCGCGGCACACCCACCGGCGGCGGCCTGATCGGTGTGGCGCCGGAGGCGTCCATCCTCGCCGTCTCCGTGGCCTTCGGCACCAGCGACGCGCAGCTCAGCAACGACGACCAGATCGCCGCGGGCATCCGCTGGGCCGTCGACAACGGCGCCGACGTGATCAACATGTCGCTCACCCGCAACACCCTCGACTGGCCGACCAGCTGGGATGACGCGTTCATGTACGCGTTCGAGAACGACGTCGTGGTCGTCGCGGCAGCCGGCAACCGGGGCAGCGGAACCACGGAGGTCGGCGCCCCCGCCACCATTCCCGGTGTGCTCACCGTCGCCGGTGTCGACCAGTCCAAGGAGGCCAGCTTCGACGCCTCCTCCCAGGGCATCACCATCGCCGTTGCCGCGCCCAGCGAGAAGCTCGTCGGTGTCGCGCCCGGCGGCGGCTACATGGAGTGGAACGGCACCAGCGCGGCCGCGCCGATAGTCTCGGGGCTGGTCGCCCTGGTGCGCTCGGCCTACCCGAAGCTGGATGCCGCGGAGGTGATGAACCGGGTCATCGAGACCGCGAACCCGAACGGTCACACCGTGCCGAGCCCGATCTACGGCAACGGCCTGATCGACGCCGCCGCCGCGGTCTCCGCGTACGTGCCGAAGGCCACCTCCGCCACGCCCGCCGAACTCCTGCAGGAGTGGATCACCCTGCACCGCCGCGCCGACGCCGCGCCCATGACGCCCACCACACCGGGCACTCCGGTGCCCGTTGTTCCGGACGCCGACCCGCCCCTGCCGGAGCAGAACAGCGCCGCCGGCTGGCTGCCGAGCCCGCTCACCCTCACGTATGTCAGCGTGCCGCTCGCCGTGCTGGTGGGTTTTGCTATCCTAGTAACGCTGTTCGGCATTGGGGCCACGCGGCATTTCAAGCGAATTCGTTCCAAGCTCTAAAATTTCGCGCATCCAATCCCTGTAGGAGGCCTTCTAATCGTGCCCAAAATTCTCATCGTCGGTGGCGGCTACGCGGGTTTTTATACCGCCTGGAAGCTTGAGAAGTGGTTGCGACCCGGCGAGGCCGAGGTCACCATGGTCGATCCGCTGCCGTACATGACGTACCAGCCGTTCCTCCCCGAGGTAGCCGCCGGATCCATCGATCCGCGTCACTCGGTCGTGGCCCACCGCCGCCACCTCAAGAAGACCAATGTGCTCACCGCCAAGGTCACCAACGTGAACCACGCGGAAAAGAAGGCCACCATCACGCCGCCGGTCGGCGAGCCGTGGGTCTTCGACTACGACATCGTCGTGGTCACCGCCGGCGCCGTGTCGCGCACCTTCCCGATCCCCGGGGTCGCGGACCAGGCCATCGGCCTCAAGACCATCGAGGAAGCCGTCGCGATTCGCGACACCGTGCTCACCAACTTCGACAAGGCAGCCCAGCTGCCCGCCGGCCCCGAGCGCGACCGCCTGCTGACCTTCGTGGTCATCGGTGGCGGCTTCGCCGGCATCGAGGTCTTCGCCGAGCTGCGCTCCTTCGCCAGCTCGCTGCTGACCAAGTACCCGCAGATCGCCTTCGAGGACACCCACTTCCACCTCATCGAGGCGATGGGTCGCATCATGCCCGAGGTGAGCGAGACCACCGCGCTGTGGGTCATCAAAAACCTCGCCGAGCGTGGCGCAGAGGTGCACCTGAACACCCAGCTCACCTCCGCCGTGGATGGCAAGATCGAGCTCTCCACCGGGGAGTCCTTCGAGACCGACCTGATCGTCTGGACCGCCGGCGTCATGGCGAACCCCGGCGTCGTGCGCAACACCGACCTCCCGGTCGAAGAGCGCGGCCGGCTGCGCGTTCGCGCCGACCTGCGTGTCGGCACCGAAGACGAGATCGTCGTCGACGCCTGGGCCGCCGGTGACATCACCGCGGTTCCCGACCTCTCCGGCGGCGGTGTCGGCGGCTTCTGCGTGCCGAACGCCCAGCACGCCGTTCGCCAGGGCAAGCTCATGGCCAAGAACATCGTCGCGGTCCTCCGCGGCGAGGGCCCGGCGGAGTACAACCACAAGAACCTCGGGGCCGTCGCCGGTCTCGGTGTCGGCGTCGGTGCGTTCCAGTCCGGCAACTTCGCCCTCAAGGGCTTCCCGGCCTGGATCGCCCACCGCGGCTACCACGGCATGGCGATGCCGAGCTGGGAGCGCAAGATCCGCGTCGTCGGCGGCTGGGTGCTGAACTTCTTCCTCGGCCGCGACATCGTGTCGCTCGAGGCCGTGCAGACGCCCCGCGCCGTGTTCGAGGAGTTCGCGTCCCGTCCGAAGCCGCCGGCAGCCGCACCCGCCGCCGTCGCCCCGGCCGTGGTCAAGGCCCCGCGTGCACCGCGCAAGGCTCCGGTGAAGAAGCCCGTCGTCGAGGTCGCCGCCGCCGAATCCGGCACGGAGACCATCGCAGCACCGTAACACCACGGACGGATGCCGCACCCCGGTGCGGCATCCGCTCGTGCTGCCCGGCTAGACCGGGCGTGCCCCCGTAGCCCAACCGGCAGAGGCAGGCGACTTAAAATCGTCACAGTCTGGGTTCGAATCCCAGCGGGGGCACCAAGAATCACCCGGCGCGATGCGCCTTTAGCGCCGGCCCGGTAGCACGAAGCGCTGCCACGCCCAGGCGGCCACGCTCACGACGGCGAAGCCTGCCGCCGCCACCCACAGCAGAACCGCCGAGCCGGTGCCCGTCCAACGCGGGAGCATGGGGGAGAGCAGCGTGAACAGGGTGAGGAAGGCCGGCACCGTGAGGGCGGCCCAGATCGGCGGTGACCAGGCGAGGATGCTGCGTCCGCTGGTGTTGCCGATCGGGATGAGCACGAGCACGGCTGAGCCGATTGACGCCAGCACGACGGTGTTGGCGACCTCAGCGGCCAGGGTGCTCAGGAAGCCGTCGGCCGTCGGCAGGGTGCCGACGATCAGCAGCGCGGCCAGACCCAGGGCGAACAGGCTGCCGGCCCGGATGGCGGCCAGCTGGCCGCGTTGGGCCGCGCCGGGCCCCGCGCCGACGACGACACTGCCCAGCAGGCCGAAGAGCAGGGCGGGCTGCAGCTCGAACAGCCTGGAGGCGAGCGCGGTGACGGCGACGACCGCGAGATAACGCGGCAGGATCGTCGTGGTCACCTCGATGTGCAGCGCCCTGGACCCCCACCACTGCGGCACCAGGGTGGCCACGGTGTTCACGATCACGAGGGCGAGAGCCACGGCCAGCAGCAGCCTGAGGTACGCCGGTGTGGCGGACACCGGGCCCGACAACAGGACGAACACGGCCGCGGCGACTACGGTGCCGCCGTAGGCCACCCACCGGTTGACCCGCAGGGTCGGGGCGACCTCGAATTCCTCCCCGGCGCGGTTACGGCCCGCGAGCCGGTGGCCGCGAAAGACCGGCCGGCCGTCTCGCGCCCGGGTGATGGTGCCGGCCAGCAACCGGGCGGGCACCACGAGCAGCAGCAGGGCGCCCAGGGTGAGCAGCGCCGCTTGCAGCCAGGGGAACTGCGCCACGGTCCAGGGCGGGATCACCGCGGTGCTGAACTGGGTGGGGTCGTTCCAGCCGCCCGGCACGGTCAGTTCCGGCGGGACGGCCCCGGCCTGGTCGTCGCCGTCCTCGGGGACGCCCGGACGGGGGCTGGGGGAGGCGCTGCCCGGTGTTGACGTGGGGGTCGGTTGTGCGGTCGCTGTCGGGGCGGGCACGACGGGCGGGGCGGCGGTCGGTGTCGGCGCCGGTGCGGGCGCCGCGGTTGCGGTACCGAAGGTCACCCGGAACGCCGGGCTGCCGGCACTCACATTGCCGGCGGCATCCTGCTGCACGGCGCGCACGTCGTACGAGCCGTTCGCGACGCCGGACCCCGTGCACGACCACAGGCCGCCGGACACCACGGCGCTGCAGACCGAGTAGGCGCCGGCGAAGACCGTGACGGTGGCCCCGTTCTCGCCCCGGCCGGAGAACGTCCCGGCGGCGGAGGTCAGCGTGGCGTCGGCGACGGGATCCGTCACGACGGGAGCGGCCGGGGGGTCGACGTCGAAGGTCAGGCTGATCGGATCGCTCGCCCGCGACGACTCCGGGGCGCTGAACGAGGTCTGCTGCGAGGCTGTGATCTGCTGCGCCCCGCTCGGCACGGTGCCCTCCAGCAGGCAGGCCCATACCCCGGATGCGTCGACGGGGAACGAGCAGCTCGCTCCGGAGGCGAGAGTGGCGGTGACGGTGGCGCCGGGGTAGCCGGTGCCGCGTACCATCCCGCTCGAGGAGGAATGGCCGGTCGAGCCGCCCGTGACCGTTGGGGCCTGGAGTACCCGCACGGTGTGGGCCGCCGCGAGGCCGGGGTTCTCGGTCACGACCGCTCGCAGCTCGACGGCGGGTCCGCTGGGCAAGACCACTCCGGGGCACTGCCAGGCGGACGACCCGTCGACGGTGACGGTGCAGAGCGGAGCGCCGCCGGTGGAGAGCACGTCAATCTGCTGCCCGGGGTCACCGGTGCCGGCGACGGTGAGGCTCCCGGTCACGAAGGCGTTGGCGCCGGGGCTGTCGATGGTGGGCGCGGCGGGGGCGGGCGGCTCGGTCGGAGCCGGCTCCGGCGTCTCCGGCTCCGACGGTGCCAGCGACTCCCATGGCGACGAAGAGGCGCCGGGAGTGGCGCTTTCGGTGGGCGCCGGTTCGGCCGTGGGGGCAGGCGCCGTCTCGGTTGTGAGCGCCGAAGCCGGCGTGACCGCGCCGGCGAGCGGGCCGACGACCACGGCGCCGACGAGAGCAGCGAGCAGGACCCCGTACGACGCCACGCGCGTGCGTGTGGGTCGCCGAAGACCCCGACCGGTTCGTGTGTTCGACCCGTGCGCGCTGAAACGGCGTGAACTGAGCAATGTACTCCCTCAGACCATTCCATGGGCGATGGCCCGGAATGTCAATGTGGCGCGCCCGGCCGAGGAGATCCCGATGGATTTGTCACCTCCCCGGTGATCATCCGTGCCTCTGGTATCCGGGGGTCCCTGTGCGCCATACTGTGCACTGGGTCAACTGCCCCACTATTGAAACGTTGAGAACGCAGGACGAGGTGACCAGGTGACACGCATCCCCGCCGCGGACCGGCGCAGTGCCCTGGTGCGCGCCGCGTTGAGGGTCGTCGCCGATCGGGGTGTGGCCCAGGCCACGACTCGAGCGATCGTCGCCGAGGCCGGGATGTCGTTGGCGAGCTTCCACTACGCCTTCCAGAGCCGGGATGAGCTGATGGTCGAACTCATCCGGCATGTTGTGGACGAGGAAGCCACCGCCGTGCTGCCCGAGGCGCCCATCGAGGACGCCGACGGCCGGGGCGAGCGGGAGTCGCTGCGACAGATCCTGCGCGCCGGGTTGCAGCGCTACGCCGACCACGTGAGCGGCGATCCCCTGAGAGAGAAGGCCATGCTCGAACTCACCCAGTACGCCCTCAGGTCCCCAGAGCTGCACCACCTCGCCGTGGCCCAGTACGAGCGCTACCATTCCCTGGCGGCCGAGGCGTTGGACACCGCGGCCCGGCAGAGCGGCTCGGTCTGGCTGCATCCCGTCGGCGAGGTAGCCCGTCTGCTCGTCTCCCTCACCGACGGACTCACCATCGCCTGGCTGGTGGATCGCGACGACAGCGCCACCGCGAAGCTGCTCGACGTCACCGCGGACTCCGTCGCTGCGCTGGGCCGCCCCGCATGAGCCTCGACCTCTCCGTGCGGCCGGCCGGCACTGCGGATGCGACGCCGTGGCTCAGACCAGAGGAATACTGGCCGGGCCTGACCGAGGCCACCCGGGGCCTGGACACCCCCGTGGGCGCGCTGCACCTCGGGGCCCTGCGGCACAACACCCACGACATGCTCGGCCGCGCCCAGGGCACCCCGATCCGGGTGGCCAGCAAGTCCCTGCGGGTGCGCGGCGTGCTCGACGCCGTGCTCGCGCTGCCCGGCTACCGCGGTGTGCTCGCCTTCACCCTGGCCGAGGCCCTGTGGCTCGCCGAGACCCACGACGACATCGTGGTCGGGTATCCCAGCGTCGACAGGGCGGCGATCCAGAGGCTGGCCCGCTCGGCCGGCCTGGCCGCCCGGGTGACCCTGATGGTGGACTCGATCGACCACCTCGACCTCGTCGACTCCGTGATCGCACCGTCGCAGCGTGAACGCATCCGGGTCTGCCTGGAACTGGACGCCTCCTGGAACGCACCGGTGCTCGGCCACCTGGGCGTGTGGCGCTCACCCGTGCACACCCCGGAGGACGCCAGGGCGCTGGCCGTGGCCATCGTCTCCAGGCCCGGCTTCGAGCTGGTCGGGCTGATGGCGTACGAGGCGCAGATCGCCGGTCTCGGCGACCGGCCCCCTGGCCGCCCGGTGCAGGGCGGAATGAACCGGTGGGTGCGCAACCGGTCGATCGTCGACATCACGGCCCGGCGCGCCGCCGCGGTGGCCGCGGTGCGGCAGGTCGCCAACCTGGAATTCGTCAACGGCGGCGGCACCGGTTCGCTGGAGAGCACCCACGCCGACACCTCGGTGACCGACATCGCGGCCGGGAGCGGTTTCTTCGGCGGTCACCTCTTCGACAGCTACTCGGGCTTCCGGCCGGCCCCGGCCGCCGCGTTCGCCCTCTCCGTGGTGCGGAAGCCCACCGCGCAGACCGCGGCCATGCTCGGCGGCGGCTGGATCGCCTCCGGGCCGCCGGGGGCGGACCGTTCACCGCGCCTGGTCTGGCCGGAGGGGCTGAGCCTGGTGCCCCGCGAGATGGCCGGGGAGGTGCAGTCCCCGGTCACCGGTGCCGCCGCCGGCACCCTGCGGGTGGGCGAGCGCGTCTGGCTGCGGCACACCAAGTCCGGCGAGCTCAGCGAACACCTCAACGAATTCGCGCTGGTCGAGGACGGTATCGTGGTCGACATGCTGCCGACCTACCGAGGCGAAGGCAAGGCCTTCCTGTGACGGCCAGCGGCGCCCGCTGGCACAACTGGGCACGCAGCGAATCTGTCGTGCCGGCCCGGGTGGAGCGGCCGACCAGCGCGGCCGCCGTGCACCGCGCCGTGGTCGCCGCCGTGACAACGGGCGTGCGCATCAAGGCCGTCGGTGCCGGACACAGTTTCTCGGGCATCGCGGTTTCCCCCGGTGTGCAGCTCGACCTGGCCTGGGGCGGGCTGATCGACGTCGACGAGGCCACGGCCAGGGTGACCCTCGCCGCCGGCACCCGATTGCACCAGCTGCCCGCGCTCCTGGCCCCGTATGGACTCGCCCTGCAGAACATGGGCGACATCGACAGGCAGACCATCGCCGGCGCCACCTCGACGGGCACGCACGGCACCGGCGGCGGCTTCGCCGGCCTCGCCGCCCAGATCGTCGCGGTCACCCTGGTCACCGGCGACGGGTCGGTGCTGCGTGTCAGCGAGACCGAGAATCCCGAGCTGCTACCCGCGGTGCGAGTGGGGCTCGGCGCCCTGGGCATCCTGGTTGACCTCACCATCCAGTGCGTGCCGGCCTATCTGTTGCACGCCGTCGACGCAGCGGAGCCGTTCGAGGCCGTCCTGGACGGCTACCTCGAGCGCAGCGCCTCGGCGGACCACTTCGAGTTCTACTGGTTCCCGCACACCGAGACCGCCCTCACCAAGACCAACTCCCGGCTGCCGCCACGCACCGGCCGGGTTCCACTCGGCCGGCTGAACCGCTGGGTCGACGATGAGCTGCTCGGCAACGGGGTCTTCCGCGCCACCTGCACGGCAGGCCTCGTCGTGCCGCCGCTGGTGCCCAGGATCAACCGCCTCGCCGAACGGTTCACCGGCCGCCGGGACTTCACCGACCATGCGCACAGGGTCTTCGTCACGAACCGCACGGTCCGGTTCCACGAGATGGAGTACGCGCTGCCGCGGGAGGCGGTGCCGGAGGCGCTGCGCGAGGTGCGCGCCCTCATCCAGAAGCGCGGCTGGCGCATCTCCTTCCCCCTCGAGGTGCGTTCGGCCGCGGCCGACGACGTCTGGCTCTCCACCGGCTACGGTCGGGACACCGGCTACATCGCCGTGCACAGGTACTTCCGGGAGAACCCGCAGAACTACTTCGCCGACGTCGAGGCGATTATGCGCGCGCACGACGGACGCCCACACTGGGGGAAGATGCACAACCTGGATGCGGACATGCTCCGCCAGGTCTACCCGCGCTTCGACGACTTCCTCGCCGTGCGGGACCGGCTCGACCCGGAGCGTCGATTCACCAACCGCTATCTGGAAAGAGTCCTTGGGCCATGAGCAGCAACACCCCGGCGTCCCGCGCCTGGCAGCACCGGGCCGCCGAACTGGGCGATCGGCTCCCCACCGGTTTCCAGATCGGAACGGCCACCTCGGCCTTCCAGATCGAGGGCGGCGCCCGTGACGGCGGCCGCGGCGAATCCAACTGGGACGCCTTCACCCGCGAGCCCGGGCGCATCCTGGACGGCCAGAACGCGTCGGTCGCCGCCGACCACATCGGCAAGCTGACCGAAGACGTCACCCTGCTGCGGGAACTGGGCGCAGACAGCTACCGGTTCTCCTTCGCCTGGCCGCGCCTGCAGCCCGACGGCCGGGGGGCGCTGAACCGGTCCGGCCTGGCGTTCTACGACCGGCTGCTCGACCAGCTGCTCGGCAACGGCATCAGCCCGATGGCCACCCTGTCGCACTGGGACACTCCAGCAATGCTGCGCGGCGGCTGGCTGAACCGCGACACCGCGATGAGATTCGGCGACTACGCCCACCAGATGGGTGAGGTCTTCGGCGACCGCATCGACCGGTGGGTCACTCTCGCCGACCCGGCGACGGTGATGTTCAACGGCTACGCGATCGGCGTGCACGCTCCGGGCCAGGCCCTGTTGTTCGACGCGTTGCCGGCCGGCCACCATCAGCTGCTCGGTCACGGTCTCGCCGTGCAGGGCCTCCGCGCCGCGGATGTGCGCGGCGGGATCGGCATCGCCAACGCGCACTCGCCGGTGCAGAGCGCCACCGACCGGGAGGCCGACCGCGACGCCGCGGCCCTCTACGACCTGCTGCACAACCGGCTCTTCGCCGATCCGGTGCTGCTGGGCCGCTACCCGGACCCCGTCGGGGTGTTCGAGAACGAGCTGCGCTACCTGCACGAGATCGAACCCGACGACCTGCGCACCATCCACCAGCCGCTGGACTTCTACGGCGTGGATTACTTCCAGCCCAGCCGGGTGGCGGCCGGACCGGCCAAGCCGGTGCGCGCAACCGACGACCGTCCCGCAGAGGAACGCCCGATGATCAGCCGGCTGCCGTTCCACCTCACCGAGTTCCGCGAGCATCCGGTCACCGGGTACGGCTGGCCCAACGCCCCCGAGTACCTGCCGGTGCTGCTGGCCGAGCTGCGGGACCGTTACGCCGAGGCCCTGCCGCCGGTCTACCTCACCGCGGGCGGCGCGAGCTATCCCGACCGAACGGATGTCCGCGGCGCGGTGACCGACCTGGCCCGCATCGACTACCTGGCCGAGCACCTGATGGCGGCCGTGGACGCCGTCGCGCCCGGCGGGCCCGCCGAGGGCGTGGACCTCCGTGGATACTTCGTTTGGTCGCTGCTGGACGGCTTCGAATGGTCGGCCGGCTACACCCAACGCTTCGGCCTGGTGCACGTGGACTTCACCGACCCCACCCGCCCCCGCACCAAAAAGCTCTCCTACCGTTGGCTCCAGCAAGTCTTAAGCGCCCGCTAGGTCCGCGAACTGTGAGTTAAGCACCTAAAACGAGCCCGGATGCGTGCTTTTCTCACAGTTCGCGGAGGGGCTAGGGGGTTTTGCGGCGCAACGTGAGGGACGCCAGGACCACCGCGGCCACGATCCAGGCCACGATGGCGAGGAGCTTGCCGACCACGTAGGCGTCGTCCTCGCTGCCCGAGGCCACGGCGGTGAGGGCGTCGATGGCGTGTGAGAGCGGCAGCGCGTCACCGATCGCCTGCAGCACCTCCGGCAGCTGGTCGCGAGGCAGGAAGATGCCGCCGAGCAGGATCTGCGGGAACACCAGCAGCGGCATGAACTGCACCACCTGGAACTCGGTGCGGGCGAAGGCGCTCGCGAGCAGGCCGAGGGTGGTGCCGAGCACGGCGTCGGCGACCGCGACGGCCACCAGCAGCCCGATCGACCCGGCGATGTTCAGCCCGCAGACCGTGACGGCGAACAGCACCGCGATGCTGGACTGCAGCACCGCCAGCAGCCCGAACGCCAGCGTGTACCCCAGGATCAGGTCGCCCCGGCCCAGCGGCATCGACAGCAGCCGCTCGAGGGTGCCGGTGCGGCGTTCCCGCAGGGTGGTGATGCTGGTGACCAGGAACATCACGATGAACGGGAACAGGGCGATCATCGCCGGTCCCACGGTCTCGAACACCGTCGTGTCGGAGAAGATCCAGGCCACCAGCCCGATCAGAAGACTCGGCACAAGCAACAGCAGCACGACGGTGCGGGGGTCGTGCCGGATCTGGGTGAGGACCCGGCCGGCGGTGGCGAGGGTGCGGGACAGGTTCATTCGCGCTCCTCGATGAGGGTGAGGAAGGCGGCCTCGATGTCGGCGGTTCCGGTGGCCGCGAGCAGCCCGGCCGGGGTGTCGTCGGCGAGGACCTCGCCGTCGCGCATGAGCAGCAGCCTGTCGCAACGGGCCGCCTCGTCCATGACGTGGCTGGAGACCAGCAGGCTCGTTCCCTCGGCCGCCAGGCGGTGGAACAGCGCCCACAGGTCGCGCCGCAGCACCGGATCCAGGCCCACGGTGGGTTCGTCGAGCACCAGCAGCTCGGGGGAGCCGAGCAGGGCAACGGCCAGCGACACCCGGCTGCGCTGCCCGCCGGAGAGCGACCCGGTCAGCTGCCCCGCACTTGCGCCCAGGTCGGTCGCCTCGAGAACCCGGCCCACATCGGCACGGCCGGCGCCCAGCACGGCCCGGAAGTAGTCCAGGTTCTGCCGCACGGTCAGGTCGTCGTAGACGCTGGCCTCCTGGGTGACGTAGCCCACCCGCCGGCGCAGGGATGCGCTGCCGGCCGGCTGGCCGAACACCGACACCGATCCGGACTGCACGATCTGCACCCCGACGATGGCGCGCATCAGGGTGGTCTTGCCCGATCCGCTCGGGCCGATCAGCCCCACGACGAGCCCGGCGGGGATGGTGAGCGACAGGGCGTTCAGCACCTGCCGGGAGCCGCGCCGGGCGTGCAGGTCGGACACCGAGACGGCCGGCTCCGCAGGGGGCTTGACGACGTGTTCCATGTCTGCATTATTCGCCGGTCAGCGGCCAAAGTCACGCCCCTGGCGGCATGATTCCTTGGAGTGTCATGGGAAGCACATGGGAGCCCCAGCGTGCTTCGTTATGATGGGGGCTCTCAGCACCACAGGTTCAATCGCAAGGAGACGTTGCCATGGAATGGCTCATCCCGGTCCTCATCGTTGTCGTGATTGTGGCGATCGCGGGTATCTATCTGTGGGCGACCTACAACTCGCTCATCACCCTCAAGGTGCGAGTGGATGAAGCGTGGAGCGACATCACGGTTCAGCTCAAGCGTCGTGCCGACCTGATTCCCAACCTGATCGAAACGGTCAAGGGCTATGCGGCACACGAGAAGTCGGTTTTCGAGAACGTGACCAAGGCGCGCGCCGAGACTCTCTCCGCGCAGGGCCCGGTGGATGCCGCCGCGGCCGAGAACCACATGCAGACGGCCCTGAAGAGCATCTTCGCCGTCGCCGAGGCGTACCCGCAACTGCAGGCCAGCCAGAACTACCTGCAGTTGCAGGGTGAGCTGGTCGACACCGAAGACAAGATCCAGGCCTCCCGCCGGTTCTACAACGGTGGCGTGCGCGAACTGAACACCAAGATCCAGGTCTTCCCGAACCACCTGTTCGCGAAGAACCTCGGCTTCACCCAGCGCGAGTTCTTCGAGGTCAGCGACGCCGCGGCCATCGCCGAACCGCCCCGCGTGCAGTTCTAGAAGAGGACCCATGTACAGCGCGATCGCGCGTAACAAGCGCAACACTGTCTTCATCATCGTGTTGTTCGTGTTGATCATCTCCGGCCTCGGCTGGCTCGCCGGTGTCGCCTACGGAGTGCAGGGCCCCGGCGTGCTGATCCTCACCCTGGTGATCGCCGGCGGCTACGCGCTGATCCAGTACTTCGCGGCCGGTCGCCAGTCGATCGCCATGAGCGGCGGCATCCGGGTGAACAGCGTCACCGATCACCCCAGGCTGTGGCGCATCGTGGAGAACCTGTCGATCACCACGGGCACACCGATGCCCGAGGTGTACATCATCAACGACCCGGCTCCCAACGCCTTCGCCACCGGCCGTGACCCCAAGCACGCCATCGTGGCCGCCACCACCGGCCTGCTCGACATCATGGACGACGCCGAACTGGAGGGCGTCATGGCCCACGAGATCGGGCACGTGCGCAACTACGACATCCGCGTTTCGATGATCGTGTTCGGCCTGGTCGTGGCCGTCGGCTTCATTTCGGACATCTTCCTGCGGATGGCGTTCTTCGGCCGCGGCAACAACAACAACGGCAACCCCATCGTGCTGGTGTTCGGCCTGGTCGCCATGATCGTGGCGCCGCTGATCGCTTCGGTCGTGCAGCTGGCCGTGTCGCGTCAGCGTGAGTATCTGGCGGATGCCACCGGTGCGCTGACCACCCGGCAGCCGGATGCGCTGGCCAGCGCCCTCGCCAAGCTGGGCGAGTACGGCCGCCCGATGCGCAAGCAGAACACCTCGATGGCGCACTTGTGGATCGCCGACCCGCTCAAGCCCGGCGTGATGGACAAGCTCTTCGCCACCCACCCGCCGCTGACCGAGCGCATCGAGCGCCTGCACGCGATGGGCAGCACGTTCTAAGGAACTAGTCCAGCTCGGCGGCCAGACCGTCGGCGAGGGTGCCGCGGGGGACCACCTCGATGCCGGACAGCCCCTGCCACGCCGCGGTGCTGCGGAGCACCTCGGCCAGCCGTGCGGCGGTGTCGGCGGGCGCGGTGGGCTCGGCCCAGCTGGCCTGCACCCGCAGCACCCCGGCCTGCCTGTCGTTCTTGAGGTCGACACGGCCCACGATGGTGTCGCCGAGCAGCACCGGCAGCACGTAGTAGCCGAACTGCCGCTTCACCTGCGGCGTGTAGATCTCGATGCGGTAGTGGAAGTCGAACAATCGCAGCGCCCGCGCCCGTTCCCAGACCACCGGGTCGAACGGGCTGAGCACGGCCGCGGCATCCATCCGGCGGGGCAGCCGGGCGTCCCTGTGCAGCCAGGCGGCGCCGGCGGTGCCGCCGCGGCCCCAACCGGGAACCTCAACCGGAATCAGCTCCCCGGCGTCCTCGAGCTCCGCGATAGCGGTGCGGGTGGGTTCGGTGCGCAACCGGAAGTAGTCGGCCAGGTCCTTCACCGTGCCGATGCCGTGTGCCCGGGCCGCCTGACTGATGAGCGCACGGTGCGCTTCGGCGGCCGGCACCTCCCGGTCGAGCAACGCGGTCGGGAAGACCTGCTCCGGCAACGCGTAGACCCTCTCGAACCGTTGGCGTCCGCCGCTGACCACGTCGCCCCAACGGAACAGGGTCTCCAGGCCGATCTTCACGTCTGACCAGCCCCACCAGGGGCCGCTGCGCTTGTTGGCGTCGTGCTCGATGGCGCTGGCGCGCATCGGGCCGTTGGCGGCCAGCTCGGCCCGCAGCCAGGCCAGCATGGGGGCGTTCTCCTGCGACCAGTGGGCGTCGTCGGCGGCTGCCTTGTCGCGGTAGGCCTGCATCCGCCAGCGGAACAGCGGCCAGTCGTCGACCGGGATCAGCGATGCCTCGTGCACCCAGTACTCGGTGAGGCGCGGCTTGGCGCCGGTGCTCAATCTGTCGAGCTGGGCCTTGTCGTAGGGGCCGAGCCGGCTGAACGCCGGCACGTAATGGCTGCGCTCGAAGACGTTCACCGAGTCGATCTGCAACAGGCCGAGCCGCTCCACCAGGGCGCCGAGCTGCCGGATGCCGGGAGTGGGCGCGGGCGGACGGCCGAAGCCCTGGGCGGCAAGGGCGATGCGGCGGGCGAGGGCGGGGGAGATCGTCTGGAGCACGCCTCGACCCTACCGGCGGCGGGTGACATACGACGTTCACGCCGCGTTCAACCCCGCGGCAGACGTGCGCCACCCGCCGCTTCTAGTCTCGCAGCGACCGGTAACCAGCAGCCGAACGTCACACGCTCATACAACGGAGGACCCTTGCCTACCACCCGCACCCTGGCCGCTTCCCTCGCCGCGACCGCCATCGTCGCCCTCACCCTCACGGGCTGCGCGGGCGGCGCCGCCGAGGCGACCGGCACCGACGGTTCCGTCGACGCGGCCGCCGCCACCAGCATCTCCGCCTTCGGCGACCTGGCCGGCCTCGAGGCCGCCGCCATCGAGGAGGGCGCCCTGAACGTCATCGCCCTCCCGCGGGACTGGGCCAACTACGGCGCGGTGCTGGACCTCTTCGCCGAGAAGTACCCCGAGATCACCATCACCGAGGCCGCCCCCGACGGGTCCAGCGCCGAGGAGATCCAGGCCGCCGAGAACCTGGCCGGCCAGGACACCGCCCCCGACGTCTTCGACCTGGGCCTGGCCGTTGCCCTGGCCAACACCGACCAGTTCGCCCCGTACCAGGTGGCCACCTGGTCCGACATCCCCGACGCGCTCAAGGAAGAAAGCGGCCTGTTCGTGGGCGACTACGGCGGATACATGGCCGTGGGCTACGACCCCGACGCCGTGCCCGCACCGGAGTCCCTGGCCGACCTGCTCGGCGCCGACTATAAGGGCAAGGTCGCCATCAACGGCGACCCGACCCAGGCTGGTGCGGCGTTCGCCGCGGTCGGCCTGGCCGCCGTGCAGAACGACGGCTCCGTGGACGACTTCCAGGCCGGCATCGATTTCTTCGGCGACCTCAACGCCGCAGGCAACTTCGTGAAGATCGACCCGACCCCCGCCACCATCGCCTCGGGCGAGACCCCGGTGGTCTTCGACTGGGACTACCTCAACGTGGGCTACGGCACCCAGCTGGAGGGCGAGCGCAACTGGGAGGTCGTGGTCTTCCCCGGCACCGGTTACGCGGGCTACTACAACCAGGCGATCAACGTGGATGCGCCGCACCCGGCCGCCGCGCGCCTCTGGCAGGAATTCCTCTACAGCGACGACGCCCAGAACCTGTGGCTCGAAGGAGGCGCCCGCCCGGCGCGCGCCGACGCCATGGCCGCGGAAGGCACCATCGACGCCGACCTCTTCGACGCCCTGCCCGCCGTGCCGGACACCACAGTGGTTCCGACGGCCGCGCAGAGCGAAGCCGCGGCCACGCTGCTCGGCGAGAAGTGGGCCGCGGCTGTCCAGTAGGGTCCGTGTGCCGGCAGCAGCCTTCGGGCTGCTGCCGTTCGCGGTGTACGTGCTGCTCTTCCTGGCCCTGCCGACCCTGATCGCGGTCGGCACCGGCTTCGTCGGCAACGACGGCGGCTTCACCCTCGACACCGTTGCCGCGCTCGGCGACCCCGTGGTCCTGGCCGCCTTCGGCAGCTCGATCTGGTTGTCGGCGCTGACCGCGATCATCGGCGCCGTCGTGGGCGCCCTGGTCTGTTACGCCCTGCTCGGCGCCCGAACCGGCGGGGCGCTGCGCTCCACCGTCGATTCGCTCAGCAGCGTGATCGCCCAGTTCGGCGGCGCCATGCTCGCCTTCGCGTTCACCGCGACCATCGGCATCCAGGGCATGGTCACCCTGCTGCTGCAGGAGCGCCTGGGCATCGACATCTTCGCCGACGGCGTCTGGCTCTACGAGCTGCCCGGCCTGGTGCTGCCGTACATCTACTTCCAGGTGCCCCTGATGATCATCACCTTCATGCCGGCGCTCGCGTCGCTCAAGACGACCTGGGCCGAGGCCAACGCCACCCTCGGCGGCACCGCGCGCACCTACTGGCTGCGCATCGGCCTGCCGGTGCTGGCACCGTCGTTCCTGGGCAGCCTGTTGCTGCTGTTCGCCAACGCGTTCTCCTCCTACGCCACGGCCGCCACCCTCACCAGCCAGGGCGCGCAGATCGTGCCGCTGCAGATCCGGTCGGCGCTGACCAGCGAAACCATGCTCGGCCGGGAGAACCTCGCCGGGGCGCTGTCCCTGGGCATGATCCTCGTGATGACCGTCGTGATGATCGGCTACTCCCGTCTCCAGTCCCGCGCCGCGAGGTGGCAGCGATGACGGCGGGCATCCGCTCGGTGCGCGGCGTGGCGCACGCGCCCGGCCGGGCCACCCGGCTGCTCATCCTCGGTGCGGTCGGCCTGGTCTTCGCGGTGCCGATCCTGGCGATGATCGAGTTCACCCTGCGGCGCGGCCTCGTCGGCGGTTACGACTTCCAGCGCTGGATCGAGCTGTTCCAGAACGGTCTGACCGGCGAGTACGCGCCGGTTCTGGTGGCCCTGGCTAACTCGGTGGGACTGGCCGTTGGCACCGTCGTGATCGTGCTCGTGCTTCTGGTGCCGACGATGCTGCTCGTGCACATCCGGTTCCCGCGCCTCCGCCGCACCCTGGAGATCCTCTGCATCCTGCCGATCTCCATCCCCGCGATCGTGCTGGTGGTGGGCTTGGCCCCGGTGTTCAGCGGGCTGGCCCGGTTCGTGGGCAGCGGCGTGTGGACGCTGGCGTTCGCCTACGGCATCACGGTGCTGCCGTTCGCCTACCGGGCGATCCAGTCCAACCTCGACGGGGTGGACGTGCGCACGCTCAGCGAGGCGGCGCGCAGCCTCGGCGCCGGCTGGCTCAGCGTGCTGCTGCGGGTGCTCGTGCCCAACCTGCGCCGCGGCATCCTGGCCGGCGCGTTCATCGCCGTGGCGGTGGTGCTGGGCGAATTCACCATCGCGTCGCTGCTGAGCCGGGTCAACCTGCAGACCGCGCTCGTGGTGGTGAGCAAGAACGACCCGTACAGCGCCGTGATCCTCTCCCTGCTGGCGCTGTTCGTGGCATTCCTGCTCCTGCTGGCCATCGGCCGGCTCGGCACCGAACGTCGCCGGCCGGCCCGCGCAGACCCCACCACCCCGACCACCCCAACCTCCGGCGGAGTCCAGTCATGAGTCACACCGAAACGCCCGCACTGCAGCAGAAGGCCGTGCAGCAGAAGACTGTCGTCGAATTCTCCGGGGTGGCCAAGCGCTACGGCAGCCACCTCGCGCTGACCGAGTTCGACCTCACCCTGCAGGCCGGTGAACTCGTGGCCCTGCTCGGCCCCAGCGGCAGCGGCAAGACCACGGCGCTGCGGGTGCTGGCGGGCCTGGAGAGCTGCGACGACGGCCGCATCCTGATCAATGGCGACGATGTCTCCGGCCTGCCGACCAGCCGCCGCGACATGGGCATGGTGTTCCAGTCCTACTCGCTGTTCCCGCACCTCAGCGCGGGCGAGAACGTCGAATTCGGGCTGCGGATGCGCCGGGTGCCGTCCATCGAGCGCCGCGAGCGGGCCGCGGCGGCCCTGGCCCTGGTGGGCCTGGACGCCCACTACGGCCGCTTCGCACACGAGCTCTCCGGCGGCCAGCAGCAGCGGGTGGCCCTGGCCAGGGCGCTGGTCACCCGGCCCAGGGTGCTGCTGCTGGACGAACCGCTCTCGGCGCTGGACGCCAAGGTGCGGGTGCAACTGCGCGATCAGATCCGGCGCATCCAAACCGAACTGGGCATCACCACCCTGTTCGTGACCCACGACCAGGACGAGGCCCTCGCTGTCGCCGACAGGGTCGCGGTGATGCGGGACGGCCGGATCGAGCAGGTGGGCACGCCGGAGGAGCTCTACACCCGGCCCGCGACGCCGTTCATCGCGGACTTCGTGGGGCTGAGCAACCGGCTGCCCGGGGTGGTGCGGCACGGCTTCGCCGAGGTGCACGGGGTGGTCCTGCCGCTGCTCGACCCGTCCCACGCGGATGGCCCGGTGCGGGTCTTCGTGCGCCCGGAGGACCTGACGCTGGCCACCGCGGGCACGAGCCCGGCCGGCACGAGCCTGGCCGGTACCGTGCTGCTCTCCAGCTTCCTCGGCTCGTTGCGGCGCACCAGCGTGCAGCTCGATCAGGGCGGCACCGTCGTGGTGCAGCACGACGTGCGGGACCGGCCGATGGTGGGCGCGGCCGTGCTGGTGCGCTTTGCCGGTGCCCCCGTGCCGGTAGAAGCAGCGATCTAGACTGGTCCAGTGAGCACACCCACGGGAAGACCCGGCTGGTTCGGCCGCCGGCGCACAGTCCGATCGAGTCCCTCGGCCGCGCCGATCACGGCGGTCCTCACGCCCGTGCAGTCGGAGGCCAACGGCGTGGACGAGAACATCCCGGCGGGCATCCGCCTGGCCGGCGCCTGGGCGTGGCGCCTCCTCGTGATCGCCGCCGCGATCGCCGTGCTGCTGTACCTGATCGTGCAGCTGCGCTTCATCGTGATCCCGCTGCTCGTGGCCGTGCTGGTGTCCGCCCTGCTCGTGCCCCTGGTCGGTTTCCTCACCCGGCACCGCTGGCCCAAGGGGCTCGCCGTCGCGACGGCGCTGGTCGGCACCCTGGCGGTCATCGCCGGCCTCGTCACCCTGGCCGTCACCCAGATCGCGGCCGGGTCGGTGGGCCTGAGCGCCAGGTTCGCCGCGTCGTACGCGAACCTCAAGGAGCTTCTGGCGGCGTCGCCGCTGCAGCTGAGCAACGCCGAGATCAACGGCTATCTCAGCCAGGCCGTCGACGCCCTCCAGGCCGACAGCCAGATCTTCATCACCGGAGCGCTCTCGCTGGGGTCGTCGCTGGGGCACCTGGCCACCGGTGCGCTGCTCACCCTGTTCAGCCTGCTGTTCATCCTCATCGACGGTGCGGGGATCTGGAACTGGATCGTCAGAATCTTCCCCCGTCGGGCCCGGCCGGCCGTCGCCGGGGCCGGCGCCGCCGGCTGGCGAACCCTGGGCAACTTCGCCAGGGTGCAGATCCTGGTCGCCACGATCGACGCCATCGGCATCGGCGCCGGAGCCGCGATCCTGGGCGTTCCGATGGCCATCCCGATCGGCGTGCTGGTGTTCCTGGGCTCGTTCGTCCCGATCGTCGGCGCCGTGGCCACGGGCGCCGTGGCCGTGTTGATAGCGCTGATCTTCAACGACTGGTTCGTGGCGTTGCTGATGCTCGGGGTGGTGCTGCTCGTGCAGCAGATCGAGGGCCACGTGCTGCAGCCGCTGATCATGGGCACCGCCGTCAAGGTGCATCCGCTCGGCGTGGTGCTCGTCGTCGCGGCCGGTGCGCTGCTGGCCGGCATCCCCGGCGCCCTGTTCGCGGTTCCCGTCGCTGCCGTGCTGAACGTTATGATCAGCTACATCCATAGCGGCGCCTGGCGCGGGGGAGTGCCGCCGGCCGGCCCGGCGCCCGGCTCCATTCTGTGGCAGACGATTCCGCAGCGGCCGGGTTTCCGGCCGCAGCGCAGCGTGGCCGTCACCGAGAGCAGAGTAAGAGAGACCCGTCCATGACAGACACCCCCGCAGTTCTTGCCGGCACACCCCTGGCCGGCCCCACTCTGGAAGACTTCGAGACCGCCCGCACCGTGGTGTCGCGGGTGGCCGACGTCACGCCGATGGAAAGCTCCCGCTACCTCTCGACGATCCTCGGAGCGCCGGTCTTCCTCAAGTGCGAAAACCTGCAGCGCACCGGGTCGTACAAGATCCGCGGCGCGTACCACCGGCTGTCCAAGCTCACCGACGAGGAGAAGGCCCGCGGCGTCGTCGCGGCCTCCGCCGGCAACCACGCCCAGGGGGTGGCGTTCGCCGCCCGGGAGCTCGGCATTGAGGCGACCATCTTCATGCCCGTCGGTGTGGCGCTGCCCAAACTCCAGGCCACCCGTGACTACGGCGCCCAGGTGATCCTGCGCGGGCACACCGTCGCGGAGCCGCTCCTGGCCGCCGCGGAGTACGCCCGCGAGACCGGCGCGGTCCTGATTCCGCCGTTCGACCACCCGGATGTCGTGGCCGGAGCCGGCACCCTCGGCCTCGAGGTGCTCGACCAGATGCCCGACCTCGAGACCGTGATCGTGCCGATCGGCGGCGGCGGGCTCACCTCCGGCATGGCCAGTGTGCTCAAGCAGTACTCCGCGCGGCACAATCGTCGGATCCGGGTCATCGGGGTGCAGTCGGAGAACGCGGCGGCGTACCCGCCGTCCCTCGCCGCGGGGGAGGCCCTCGCGATCGACATCTCCCCGACCATGGCCGACGGCATCGCCGTGGCCAAGCCGGGCCTGCTGAACTTCGCCATCATCCGCGACGCCGTCGACGAGATCGTCACCGTCAGCGAGGACGACATGGCCAGGGCGATCCTGGTGCTCCTCGAGCGCGCCAAGCTCGTCGTCGAGCCGGCCGGTGCCGTCTCGGTCGCCGCCATCCTGGCCGGCAAAATCACCAACACCGGCCGCACCGTGGCGGTGCTCTCCGGCGGCAACATCGACCCGTTGCTCATGCAGCGCGTGATCAGCCACGGCCTGGCGGCATCCGGCCGGTACCTCAAGCTGCGGATCATGCTGCCCGACCGTCCCGGCCAGCTCGCCCGCATCTCCGAGCTGCTCGCCGAGGCGCACGCCAACGTCATCGAGGTGTTGCACACCCGCCACGGCGCCGGCCTGCAGATCAGCGAGGTCGAGTTGGACATCAGCGTCGAGACCCGCGGCCCCGAGCACCGCCAGCACGTCGTCGACACCCTGCGAGCCGCCGGGTACGATCCCCGCACCGACTAGCCCAGGCACACGAGAACGGCCGGCTGCGTGAGCAGCCGGCCGTTCGTGTCACCAGGGGCGATTAGCCCGTGAAGGTCTCCACGAGGTGGATCTCCACGGCGATCTGCTTGCCGTTGGGGGTTTCGTAGCTCGTCTTCGCGCCGACCTTGAGCCCGATGATGGCCTCGCCCAGGGGGCTCTTCTCGCTGTACACGTCAAGGTCGCTGTCGCCGGCGATCTCCCGGCTGCCGATGAGGAAGCGGGTCTCGTCACCGGCGATGGTGGCGGTGATGATGGTGCCGGGCTCGACGACACCCTTGCTTTCGGGGGCGTGGCCCACCTCGGCGGTGCGCAGCAGCAGAGTGAGGGTGCGGATGCGGGCCTCCATCTTGCCCTGCTCCTCCTTGGCCGCGTGGTAGCCGGCGTTCTCCTTGAGGTCTCCCTCGGAGCGCGCGGACTCGATCTTGTTGGCGATGTCCACCCGAGCAACAGTGCTGAGAGTGTCCAGCTCCGCAGCGAGGCGGTCATAGGCCTCCTGGGTTAGCCAGGTGACCGAGGTTTCGGTAGTCATGGTTCTCTCCTTCTCGTGCTGATCGGTGGTGCGCCGGCAGATAGTGCGCCGATGGTGCCGCGGAGCGGCCGTTCGTCGCTGGGCCCGTCACGGCCTAGTGCGTCACGGCCTAGTACGTCACGACATACAGCGGACGCCCCGACTTCTGTCAGGGCGAATACATCAGTCTAGGTCAACCAGCAGCGGTAAATCAATCCGGTGTTGCTCAACTCCGTCGTCTTCACGATCTCGGTGAACGAGCGGGTGTAGTCGGCGGACGGCGCCAGGTCGATGATCTTCCAACCCACCACGGTGAACGACTCGTTGAGCGCCTGCACGGCGCAGCTGGCGGCGTTCTCCGGCGGCAGCGACACCTCGAAGGTCACGCTGATGCTGTTCTCGTCGATGATCTGGTGCCTGGTGTCCCTGGCTTCGATCGCGGGGCCCGCGCCGTCCAGGCCCGCCCAGACGACCCAGCCGGTGAGGATCAACGCGAAGAGTCCCGCGACGACCCACAGCACCCGGCGGTCGCGGCGGGTGCTGCCGGGGGTTCGCCCATAGCGTTCGTCGAGGTTGCTGCTCACGGCCACACAGACTCCACACTCACGGTTCAACGATTAGGCTTGTACCTTAGGTTAGCTGGCATTTCTGAGGAGTTTCATGACCCTGCGGCTCTTGGCAGTGCACGCCCATCCCGACGACGAGTCGAGCAAGGGCGCCGCGACGTACGCGTACTACCGAAGCCTCGGCGCCGAGGTGCTCATTGTGAGCTGCACGGGTGGTGAACGCGGCAGCATCCTCAACGATGAACTGGCCAACGTGGCCATGGCCGAGCGTGACCTCGCCGGCCTCCGCCGCCGGGAAATGGCGGCCGCCCAGCAGGCGATGGGTATCCAGCACCGCTGGCTGGGCTACCAGGATTCCGGCATGGCCGACGACGGCGGGGTGCCGAAGAACTCCTTCGCCGATGTGCCGCTGGAGTACTCGGCCGAACCCCTGGTGCGCATCATCCGCGACTTCCGTCCCCAGGTGCTCATCACCTACGACGAGAACGGCGGCTACCCGCACCCCGACCACATCCGCTGCCACCAGGTCTCCGTCGAAGCGTTCCGTGCCGCGGCCGACCCGACACGGTACCCGGATGCCGGCGCGCCGTGGCAGATCGACAAGCTGTACTACGACCGCATCTTCAACCTCGAGCGCATGGACGCCATGTACCTCGAGCTCAGCATCACCGAACCGGACTCCGACCTGCTCGAACCCTTGGCCAGCGCCAGGGAACGGATGAGCGAGTACCCGAACCTGGCCACGACGCACGTGCCGATCGGTGACTTCCTGGAGGTGCGCGATGAGGCCCTGCGGTCGCATGCCAGCCAGGTGTCACCCACGAGCAGTTTCTTCTTCTGGCCCAACGACATGGTGCGCAAGGCCTGGCCCTACGAGGACTTCCAACTCGTCGAATCGAAAGTTGACACCGACATGCCCGAATCCGATCTCTTCAGTGGTGTGAGGGACGACGCATGAGCGGCCTCTTCTCGCCCGTGGCCGGCTTCATCCTGTCCAACACCCCGCCGCCCGAGTTCAACCCCGACACGGTCACACCGGGCCCCTGGGGCTTCTTCGCGATCTTCTTCGTCGCGGCCGTGACCCTGCTGCTGGGCATGGACCTGGCCCGGCGCATCCGCCGCACCACCTACCGTGCCGAGATGCAGGAACGGTTGCAGGCCGAGGTCGCCGAACGCGACGCGCTGGCCGCGCAGAAGAAGGACACGCCGGAGGCCTGATTCAGGGGTACGCGCCTACGGGTACAGCGGATGCGTGGCGATGATCAGGATCGCGAACCAGTGGCAGAGGAACGCCACCACGGTCAGTGAGTGGAAGATCTCGTGGAAGCCGAACACCCCGGGAATCGGGTTGGGCTTCTTGAGACCGTAGACGACGGCGCCGACCGAGTAGCAGAGCCCGCCGACCATGATCAGGGTCATCATCAGGGCGTCGGCCTGGAAGAAGTCGACGATGAACATCAACGCGCCCCAGCCCAGCGCCAGGTAGAGCGGCACGTACAGCCACCGTGGGGCGTTGATCCAGAACACCCGGAACGCGATGCCGAGGATGGCGCCGCCCCAGACCAGCGACAGAAGCAGCACGGCCTTGTCCGGCGGCAGCGCCAGCACCGTGATGGGCGTGTACGACCCGGCGATCAGCAGGAAGATGTTGGCATGGTCGATGCGCTTGAGCACCATTCGGGTGCGCGGCTGCCAGTTGAACCGGTGGTAGAGCGCCGAATTGCCGAACAGGAGCATCGAGCTGGCCACGAAAACGGCCGAACTCCACTTGGCAGCCGGGCCGTCGGCGGCGGCCAGGAGGATGATGCCGGCGACGATGGTCACCGGGAACGTGCCGGCATGGATCCAGCCCCGCCAGGTGGGCTTTTCGGGAACCGGATGCTCGATCTCGTCTTCGAGGAGGGGGAGATTCGGGATGTCGTCCGTAGAGGCCATGCAGTCAGGATACGGCAGCGCCGAAGGCTCCGCGGCGCGAACGGGGGCCGGATTGGGCTAGCGTAACTGTGTGCAGATGCGGCAATTCTCCCTCGGACGCGGACTCCTCTACAGGGTCTACCAGCGTCGGCTGCGTCGCGGGCTGACCGCCGCGGTCCTGCCGCGGCACGTGGCCATGATCATCGACGGCAACCGCCGGTGGGCCAAGCAGCTCGGTTACGACTCCGCCGCCCACGGTCACCGGGCCGGGGCCGCGAAGATGCGCGAATTCCTGGAATGGTGCGACGATCTCGGCATCTCCGTCGTCACGCTGTACCTGCTCTCCGCCGACAATCTCACCCAGCGTCCGACCGAGGAACTCGACGCCCTCTTCGAGATCATCGCGGACCTCGCCGAGGACCTCTCGCATTACCGCGACTGGAAGGTGCAGCAGGTCGGGTCGAAGAAATGCCTGCCCGGCCCTCTCGAGGGCGCCCTGACCGCCGCGGAGGCCCGCACGCACGCCAACACCGGCCTGCACGTGAACCTCGCCGTCGGCTACGGCGGCCGCACCGAGATCACCGACGCGATGCGCAGCATCGTCGCCACCCACCACGCCCACGGCGGCACCCTCGAGGACCTCGCGGAGACCCTCACCCCCGAACTCATCGGCCAGCACCTGTACACGGGCGGCCAGCCGGACCCCGACCTCGTCATCCGCACCTCGGGCGAGCAGCGCCTGAGTGACTTCATGCTCTGGCAGAGCGCGCACAGCGAGTTCTATTTCGTCGAGGCCCTCGGCCCCGACCTCCGCCAGGTCGACTTCCTGCGGGCCCTGCGCGACTTCGCCAAACGGCACCGCAGGTTCGGCGGGTGAGCGCGGTCCACGCGCCCCTCGCCGCCTACCTGAACGGCTTCACCGAAGACCCCGGCTACCTGGACTACGGCCGCATCGGACCCATGTCTGGTGCCGTCGTGGCCGAAACACGCGGCCAGACCGAGATCCTGGCCAGGGCCCGGTACGGCAGCCTCGGGCACTTCGGTGAGCAGGACCTGCGGATGCGCAACGCCGTGGCCGCGGGTCTGGGGTTCAGGGCCGACCAGATCGTGTCCCAGCCGAACACCAGCATGGGCCTCATGCACGCCATGTTCGGTCTGACCGGCGACGTGCTGCTCTCGCCGGCGGACTTCCCGAGCCTGCCGTTCGCGGCCAGCCGCGCCGCGGAGGCCCTGCACGTGGCGACACCGCTGTGGCTCACGGCTTCCGGCGGTGAGAACAGCGCGGGGCAGGTCACGCCCGGCCAGGTGCGCGACCAGCTCACCCCGACCACCGTCGCGGTCGCCGTCAGCCTCGTTGATTCCCGCACGGGCTTCAGGGCCGACCTGGAGGGCATCCGGCAGGTCATCGGTGACAGGCTGCTCATCGTCGACGCCATCCAGGGCTTCGGGGTGGTGGATGCCGCCTACGAGATGGCCGATGTCGTCGCCTCCGGCGGCCAGAAGTGGGTCAGGGCCGGTTGGGGCACCGGTTTCCTCGCCCTGAGCGACCGCGCCGTGGAACGGCTCACCCCGGTGGTGTCGGGCTTCACCGGCACCGAGCGTGCCGAACCGTGGGACGAGATACCGCCGCCGGCGCACGCGGCGTCGGCGTTCCGGGTCACCAACGGCGACGGCATCGCCCAGGCCAGGTTCGCCACGGCGCTCGAGGAGATCCAGGCCGCGGGTCTGCCCGCCATCGAGGCCCTGGTGTGCGCCAACGTCGAACGACTGATCGACCTGGCCGACCAGTTCGGCATTCCGGTGCTCTCCGCCAGGGATGCCAGGGAACGGGCCGGCCTGCTGGTGCTCGCCCCGCCCGCCGAACGCCTCACGGCGCTCGGGGCCGCCCTGCACAACCACGGCGTGGCCGTCACGACCCGCGGCGGCACGGTGCGGCTCAGCGTGCACGCCCACCTCGCCGACGAGACCGTCGACATGCTGCGCGGCGCCTTCACGGCGTACTCCGCCACCGGCGGGTACTGACTCCGCCGCCACCCGCGCGACGAAAGTTAACACCTCGTGACGTTGGGCGTGTCGTTTTTCCAATTCCCAGCCAATCGACGTACGTTCATCACATCAGGTATGGCACCTGATCGAGACGGCCACATAAGTACGGCTCGAGAAAAAAGCTTGTGGTCGCTCGCAAAGAATCCGCATCCTCGGGTGCGGGGTGGGAGTGGTTGTGACCGCTAATCGAACCGACTACCTGAACGAAGAACACACACCGTCAGGGGTCGACCAAACCGAGCGCACCTTCGTGCTGGACACCTCGGTTCTCCTGTCCGACCCGAAGGCGATCTTCCGGTTCGCCGAGCATTCCGTCGTGCTGCCGGTGGTGGTGATCACCGAACTCGAGTCCAAGCGCAACGACCCCGAGATCGGTTACTTCGCCCGGCAGGCGTTGCGGTACCTCGACGAACTGCGGGTCAAGCACGAACGACTCGACTTCGCCATCCCGGTAGGGGAGGGCGGCAGCCTGCGGGTGGAGCTGAACCACTCGAACATGTCGGTGCTGCCCTCCGGGCTGCAGCTGGGTGACAACGACTCGCGCATCCTGGCGGTGGCCATGAACCTGGCCAACGACGGGCTCGCCGTCACCGTGGTCTCCAAGGACCTGCCGCTGCGGGTGAAGGCCGCCTCGATCGGGCTGACCGCCGACGAGTACCGGCACGAGCTGGCGGTGGACTCCGGCTGGACGGGCATGGACGAGATCACCCTGAGCGCCGAGCAGGTCAACGACCTCTACGACAAGGAATCCCTGCAGACCCGCCTGGTGCAGGACATGCCGGTCAACACGGGCCTGGTGATCCACTCCGACCGCGGCTCGGCCCTCGGCCGGGTCACCGGCCGGGGCGAGCTGCGCCTGGTGCGCGGGGACCGCGACCTGTTCGGCCTGCACGGCCGGTCGGCCGAACAGCGCCTGGCGATCGACCTGCTGCTGGACCCGGAGATCGGCATCCTGTCGTTGGGAGGTCGAGCGGGGACGGGGAAGTCGGCGCTCGCCCTCTGCGCGGGCCTGGAGGCCGTGCTGGAGCGTCAGCAGCACCGCAAGATCATGGTGTTCCGGCCGCTGTACGCGGTGGGCGGCCAGGAGCTGGGCTACCTGCCCGGTGACGCGCAGGAGAAGATGGGTCCCTGGGGTCAGGCCGTGTTCGACACCCTCGGCGCGCTGGTCAGCGAGAACGTGCTCGAGGAGGTCGTCGAGCGTGGCATCCTCGAGGTGTTGCCGCTCACCCACATCCGCGGCCGGAGCCTGCACGACGCCTTCGTGATCGTCGACGAGGCGCAGTCGCTGGAGCGGAACGTGCTGCTGACGGTGCTCAGCCGCATCGGGCAGAACTCCCGGGTGGTGCTCACCCACGATGTGGCCCAGCGCGACAACCTGCGGGTGGGTCGCTTCGACGGTGTCGCGAGCGTGATCGAGACCCTGAAGGGGCATCCGCTGTTTGCCCATATGACGCTGACCCGGTCCGAGCGCAGCGCCATCGCCGCCCTCGTCACGGAAATGTTGGAAGGTAACGAGCTGGCCTAAGCGCACGAAAGCGGTGAAACGGTTGCCTCAGCGAAGCTGAAGCAACCGTTTCGCCGCTTTCGCGGTACGGGCTAACGCGCCTGCGGCGGCCGGGTCATGCTCAGCACGTCGAGGGCCGTGTCCAGCTGCTCGAGGGTGACCTCGCCGCGCTCGACGAAGCCGAGGTCGATGACCGACTCGCGCACGGTGAGGCCCTGGGCCACGGAGTGCTTGGCCACCTTGGCGGCGGCCTCGTAGCCGATCACCCGGTTGAGCGGCGTGACGATCGACGGCGACGACTCGGCCAGCGCGCGGGCGCGGTCGAGGTTGGCCTCAAGGCCGTCGACGGTCTTGTCGGCGAGCACCCGGGCGCCGTTGGTGAGCAACCGGATCGACTCCAGCAGAGCGGTGCCCATCACGGGGATGGCCACGTTGAGTTCGAACGCGCCGGAAGCGCCGGACCAGGCGATGGTGGCGTCGTTGCCGATCACGCGGGAGCAGACCATGAGCACGGCCTCCGGGATGACCGGGTTGACCTTGCCGGGCATGATCGACGAACCCGGCTGCAGGTCGGGGATGCTCAGCTCGCCGATGCCGGTGTTGGGGCCTGAGCCCATCCAGCGCAGGTCGTTGCAGATCTTGGTGAGGCCGACGGCGATGGTGCGCAGAGCCCCGGAGGCGTCGACCAGGCCGTCACGGTTGGCCTGGGCCTCGAAGTGGTCGATGGCCTCGGTGATCGGCAGTTCGGTCTCGTCGCAGAGCAGCTCGATGACCAGCTGCGGGAAACCGGCCGGCGTGTTGATGCCGGTGCCGACGGCTGTGCCGCCCAGCGGCACCTCGGCGACGCGGGGGAGCGCGGTGCGCACCCGTTCGATGCCCAGGCGCATCTGGCGGGCGTAGCCGCCGAATTCCTGGCCGAGGGTGACGGGGGTGGCGTCCATCAGGTGGGTGCGGCCGGCCTTGACGGCGGTCGCCCACAGTTCTGCCTTGGCCTCGAACGCCACCGCGAGGTGGTCCAGGGCCGGGATGAGATCGTCGATGAGCGCGCTGGTCACGGCGATGTGCACCGAGGTGGGGAAGACGTCGTTGGAGGACTGTGACGCGTTGACGTGGTCGTTGGGGTGCACCGGGCTGCCCAGACGCCGGGTGGCGAGGGTGGCGAGCACCTCGTTCATGTTCATGTTCGAGGAGGTTCCGCTGCCGGTCTGGTACACGTCGATGGGGAACTCGGCGTCGTGCCGGCCGGTGATGACCTCGTCGGCGGCGGCCGCGATGGCGTCGGCGATGCCTGCGTCGAGCACGCCGAGACGGGCATTGGCGAGGGCCGCGGACTTCTTGATGCGGGCCAGGGCCGCGATCTGGGCGGACTCGAGCACGGAGCCGGAGATCGGGAAGTTCTCGACCGCCCGCTGTGTCTGCGCGCCGTAGAGCGCGGCGGCGGGAACCCGGACCTCGCCCATGGTGTCGTGTTCGATCCGGAATTCTGTTTCAGCTGAAATGTCCACCACGGTGTGTCATACCTTTCGATTCATGCGGGTTGCCGGTCGGTGTCGAGAGTTCTTAGACGACGCCGACGACGAGGTCTGGATCTGCGCGGCCCTCGAGGAGCCTGTAGTTCGCACCGACGATAGCCAATGTACCTTCTGCGATGGCGGCGCTGATCATCTCCGAGCGCTGCACGAGCTCCGCCACGGTGTCGCGCAGGTGTTCCCGGCCCACGGCGGAGGCGTCGACGTCGTCAGGGTCGAGCGGGCCGGTTTTCGGTCCATTGACGCGGCGCACGGCCGGCACGATCTTCTCGATGATGGACTGGATGTGCGGGGGCAGCGCCACGGCGTCTTCGGCTTGCGAGTCGATGGCGGCTCGCACCGCGCCGCACCTGTCGTGGCCGAGCACCAGGATCAGCGGCACCTTGAGCACGGCGACGGCATACTCGAGCGAGCCGAGCACCGAATCGGAAATGACCTGGCCGGCGTTCCGCACGACGAACAGATCGCCCAGGCCCTTGTCGAAGATGATCTCGGCGGCCAGCCTGGAGTCACTGCAGCCGAACAGGGCGGCCATGGGGTTCTGCACGAACGCGGTCTCGGCGCGACGGTCGACGTCCTGGCGGGGGTGTTGCGGCGTGCCGGCCACGAAGCGCTCGTTGCCCGCGGCGAGGTCGTTCCAGACCTGGGCTGGTGTGGGAGTGTCAGTCATTCGTTGGAGCCGTTCTGTTCGGTGCCGGTCTGTTCGGTGTTGATGTGCTCGGCGACGGCGTCGGCCAACACGGTCAGTTCTTCGTCGGTGGCCGTGCCGATCAGGAGGTAGCTGCTGTCGCCGGCCTCGGTGACCAGGGCGGACTCGAAGTTGCCCCGGTCGGCGGCCGGCGCGGGATTGCGGTACACGTCCCAGTCCACGCCGTTGATGCTGATGGTGTCGGTCGGGTCGACCTTGTCGAGCTGTTCGGCCAGCCAGGTGGGGTTCGCGTCGACGGCCTGGGTGAGGCCGATGAACTCGTTCTTGGGGGTGAGCAGGCCGAGATACCAGCTCGAGACCCCGTCGTTGCCGCCCGGACGCCACTGGGCGGCGTTGGCACGCCAACCGACCGGCAGCGCGGGCACCACGAGGGGCTCGTCGACGCCGGGCTGCACCTGGGCGGCGACGGTGGCGTAGTCGATCTCACGGTCGAGGGGGGTGTCGCTGCGCGGCACGATCAGCACCAGCACGATGACCGCGCCGAGGGTCGCCAGCAGCGCGTAGACGAGGTTGTTGATGGTCTTGCGGGCCCGGTAGTTCTTGGAATTGGTGGCCAGCCGGGTGGCGCGTTCCTCCGGGGTCTCCGGGCGGCCGAGCTCCGCGACGACCCGCGGCGGCCGGGGGCTGCGGCTCATTCCGCGCTGGCCGCGCCGCGGGCGGCGTCCAGGCGCGCCTTGGCGCCGATCAGCCATTCCTCACAGCGGGTCGCGAGGGCTTCGCCCCGCTCCCAGAGAGCCAGGGATTCCTCGAGCGTGGACGCGCCCTGCTCGAGCACCGAGACGACACGGATCAGTTCGTCCCTGGCCTGCTCGTAGCTGAGCGAGTCGACCGCCGGAACGGTGCCGGGGGTGTTCGGAGTCGTGGCTGCGGGCGAAGTCATGTCATCCATCCTATTTCTTTCCATCTATTTCGAGACCGCGGGCACGGTGCCGACGCCCACGGTGATGAGGAGCTCGGTGCCGGCCGGCGCCTGGTCGCTGGAGCGCAGCACGGAGCCGCCCGGCAGCTGCACGATGGCGTAGCCGCGGTCCAGGGTGCCCTGGGGGGAGAGGGCGCGCAGCTGGGAGCGCAGCTCGACCACGCTGGAGCCGGCACGTTCGAGGGTGCGGTGCATCAGCTCGGTGCCGCGTGCGACGTACCGGGTGAGGTCCTGGGACCGGGTGTCGATGATCCAGTCGGCGCCGGCGAGCACCGGCCGGCTGCGCAACTGGCCGAGCCTGTCGACCTCGGTGGCGAGGAGGCTGGTGAGGCGGCTGCTCAGGCGCGCCCGCGCCTGCTGCACCCGGTTGAGCTCGTCGGAGACGTCGGGCACGACCCGCTTCGCCGCGTCGGTGGGGGTGGAGGCGCGGAGGTCGGCGACGTCGTCGAGCAGCGGCCGGTCGGCCTCGTGGCCGATCGCGCTGACCACCGGGGTGGTGCAGGCCGCGACGGCGCGCACGAGTGACTCGTCGCTGAAGCCGAGCAGGTTCTGGAAGTCGCCACCGCCGCGGGCGACGATGATGACGTCCACCTCGGGGTCGGCATCCAGCTGCCGGATGGCCGCGGTGACCTCACCGACCATCCGGTCGCCCTGCACGGCGGCGTGCACAACCCTGAAGTCCACGGCCGGCCAGCGCAGCTGGGCGTTGCGGAGCACGTCTTTCTCGGCGTCGGAGTCCTTGCCGGTGACCAGGCCGATGCGGTGCGGCAGGAACGGCAGCGATCGTTTGTGGGACACGTCGAAGAGACCTTCGGCCTTGAGCTGCGCGCGCAGGCGTTCGAGTCGTTCGAGCAGGTCGCCGAGACCTACGTGGCGCAGCTCGAAGACCTGCATCGTGAGGGTGCCGCCCTTGACCCAGTAATTGGGCTTGACCAGCGCGATCACCCGGTCGCCCTGCTTGAAGTCACCGGTCAGCCTGGCCTTCACCGACGACCAGACCGTGAAGCTCACCGTCGCATCCACCGAGAGGTCCTTGAGCTTGCCGTAGACGTTGCCGCCGCTGGCGCCCCACTGCACGATCTCGCCCTCCACCCAGGCGGTGCCGAGCCGTTCGATGTAACCGCGGATCTTGTTGGAAAGCACTGCGACGGGCCAGGGGGCGTCGACGGTGGGCGGCTCGTTGCCCGCGGCGGGCATCGTGACTGCGTTCATGGGGCTCCTGAATCTGGGTCTGAGTCTGCGTGTGCGGATGCCGGGATCTCGTTCAGACGCTCTGCTCAGACGCGCCCGCTTAGACTGTTCGGGTGAGTACCAGTACTAATGCGCCCGTGATCGGCCTTGGCATGCCCAGAATTCCAAGCCTGCACAACAGGCTCAAGGATACCCCGGTGGAGGGGCCGAAAAAGGTGCTGCTCGCGGCCCCGCGCGGCTACTGCGCCGGCGTGGACCGGGCCGTCATCGCCGTGGAGAAGGCCCTCGAACTGTACGGGGCCCCCGTCTACGTGCGCAAGCAGATCGTGCACAACACCCACGTGGTGAGCGAACTCGAGAAGAAGGGCGCCATCTTCGTCGAAGAAGTGGATGAGGTCCCCACCGGTTCGCACATCGTCTTCAGCGCGCATGGCGTGTCGCCGGCCGTGGTCAACGCCGCCGCCGCTCGTGGCCTGTCGGCCATCGATGCCACCTGCCCGCTCGTCACCAAAGTGCACCGCGAGGCGGTGCGCTTCGCTCGCGACGACTTCGAGATCTTGCTGATCGGCCACGAGGGCCATGAAGAGGTCGAGGGCACCGCCGGCGAGGCGCCGGAGCACACGACGCTGGTCGGCAGCCCCGACGAGGCCGACACGATCGTCGTGCGCGACCCGAACAAGGTGGTCTGGCTGTCGCAGACCACGCTGAGCGTCGACGAGACCATGGAAACCGTGCGCCGGCTGCGCGCCCGGTTCCCCAACCTGCAGGATCCGCCCAGCGACGACATCTGCTACGCCACCCAGAACCGTCAGGTGGCCATCAAGAAGGTCGCCCGCGACTCCGATCTGGTCATCGTGGTGGGGTCGGCGAACTCGTCCAACTCGGTGCGCCTGGTCGAGGTGGCGCTGGAATACGGCGCCAAGGCCGCCTACCGGGTGGACTACGCCAACGAGGTGAAGCAGGAGTGGCTCGACGGCGTGAACACCGTGGGCGTCACGAGCGGGGCATCCGTGCCGGAGGAGCTCGTGGAGGAGCTGCTGCGCGACCTGGCCGGCGCCGGTTACGGCGACGTTGAACAGGTCAAGACCGCCGAGGAAGACCTGCTCTTCTCGCTGCCCAAGGAACTGCGCAAGGACCTGCAGGGCAAGACCGACGCGCGTGCGCTCGGCGGCAGGGTCAGCCGGCCGGAGTAGAAGGCGTTACGGCTGGCTGAGGTACTCGAGCAACGCCGGGTCGCCGGCGAGCACGACACCCACGGCCGCGACGAGCAGCACGAACGCGACGACGCCGCCGATGATCGGAACGTAGAACGCGCGGCGGCCGCGCAGCAGCAGCAGGATCGATGAGACGGCCGCGGCCACCCAGACCACGGCCTGGCCGATGCTGCCGGCGCTGATGATCGCGGTGACGGAGTCCGTCACGGCGTACTCGCCCAGTTCGGCCTGTGCATAGAGCATGGCCCAGGCCTGCGGCAGGCTGCCGAGCATCGAGATGGTGAAGTAGGCGCCGATCAGCCCGAAGACCAGCAGGCTGATGGTGAGGGGCCGGTCCCAGGCCGGAGCCGTTCCCGGCTTCGCGGAGACCGGCCGTTCGGCCGATCCCCACGCAGCCCGGGCGGGTGTCGCCGTGGTGGAAACGACGGCAGAGGCCGCAGGAACGGGTTCGTCCTGCGGCGGGGTCCAGGTCCAGCCCTCCGGAGCCAGCTCGCCGTAGCGGGGCTGGGGGCGGTAGTCCACCGGCGGGGTTACCGCCGGGGTCTGGTCTGGAGCGTTCTCTGCCATCGTCATCCGGTTGTTTCTTCTAGCTGTTCGAGTGCCCGGCGGAACCGAGCTGGCGGGTGGCCTGGGCGACGCGAGCGGCCATGGCCGTCTCGGCAACCTTGCCCCAGGCGCGCGGGTCGTACAGCTTCTTGTTTCCGACCTCACCGTCGACCTTGAGCACGCCGTCGTAGTTCTTCAGCATGTAGTCGGCGATGGCGCGGGTGAACGCGTACTGGGTGTCGGTGTCGACGTTCATCTTCACGACACCGTTGGCGACGGCTTCGGCGATCTCGGCGTCGGTCGAGCCCGAGCCACCGTGGAAGACGAGGTCGAGGGGCAGCGCGCTGGTGCCGTACTTGGCGGCGACGCTGGCCTGGATCTCCTTCAGGAGCTCCGGACGCAGCTTGACGTTGCCGGGCTTGTAGACGCCGTGCACGTTGCCGAAGGTGAGGGCAGCCATGTAGCGGCCCTGGTCGCCGAGGCCGAGGGCCTCGATCATCTTGACGGTGTCGTCGAAGGTCGTGTACAGGTTGTCGTTGATGTCGCCCTCAACGCCGTCTTCTTCGCCGCCGACGGCGCCGATCTCGACCTCGAGGATGGCGTTGATCGCCTGGGTGCGCTTGATGATGCCCTTGGCGATCTCGAGGTTCTCATCGAGCGCGATGGCCGAGCCGTCCCACATGTGCGACTGGAAGATCGGGTTGAAGCCATCGGCGACGGCGGTCTCGGAGGCCGAGATGAGGGGCAGGACGAAGTCGTCCAGCGCGCCCTTGGGGCAGTGGTCGGTGTGCAGGGCCACGGTGACGGGGTAGTTGTCAGCAACGGCGTGCGCGAACTTGGCGAACGCCAGGGCGCCGGCGGCACGGTTCTTGACGGTGTGACCGGCGAAGTAGTCGGCGCCACCGGTGGTGACCTGGATGATGCCGTCGGAGCCGGCTTCGGTCAGGCCCTGGAGAACGGCGTTGATGGACTGCGAGGAGGAGACGTTGAATGCGGGGTACGCGAACCCCTTCGACTTGGCCTTGTTCAGCATTTCGGCGTATTGGTCTGGGGTTGCGATGGGCATTGCTTCTCCTCGAAATCGAGCGGGGGTGTCCGTCAAGTGTAGCGAGGGCTGCTGTGTGAGCGCTCGGGGTCCAAGGTCCCGCTCTAGGCGCGCTGGGTATGCTGGCCGGGTACCGGCGAAGTTCCGGCTCAGTCCCTCAGCAACCCACATACGATCTCGAAGGACACCAATACACAGTGACTACTGAACACGATTCCCTCTACCTCCACCCCGACCGCAGCCTCGGCATGGAGCTGGTGCGGGCCACCGAGGCCGCCGCCATCCGCGCCGTGCCGTTCATCGGCCGCGGCGACAAGAACGCCGCTGACGGCGCCGCCGTCGACGCCATGCGCAAATTCCTCGGCACTGTCGATTTCGACGGCGTCGTGGTCATCGGTGAGGGTGAGAAGGACGACGCGCCGATGCTTTTCAACGGCGAGCACGTCGGCAGCGGCCGCGGCCCCTCCTGCGACATCGCGGTGGACCCCATCGACGGCACCTCGCTTACCGCCAATGGGCGCCAGAACGCTCTGAGCATGATCGCCGTCGCCGACCGGGGCAGCATGTACGACCCCAGCGCCGTGTTCTACATGGACAAGATCGTCACCGGTTGGGAGGGCCACGGTGTTGTGGACCTGCGCCAGCCGATCGGCGAGAACATCCGCGCCCTGGCGAAGGCCAAGGGCAAGGACGTGTCCGACATGACCATCGCCATCCTCGACCGGCCCCGGCACGCCGGCCTCATCGACGAGGTGCGCGCCGCGGGCGCCGGTACCCGGTTGATGCTCGACGGCGACGTGGCCGGCGGCATCAACGCGGCCATCACCGAGACCCGGATCGACATGTGCGTCGGCATCGGCGGCACCCCGGAGGGCATCATCACCGCTTGCGCGCTGAAGGCGCTGGGCGGCTTCATCCAGGCCAAGCTGCACCCCAAGGACGACGAGGAGGCCCAGCGGGCCATCGACGCCGGCCACGACCTCGACCGCATCCTGGGCGTGAACGACCTCGTCACCAGCGACAACACCTATTTCGTCGCCACCGGCGTCACCGACGGCCAGCTGGTCGGCGGCGTGCGCAAGATGGGTCCGAAGATCCGCACCGAGTCGATCGTGCTGCGCGGCAGCACCGGCACCATCCGCCGGGTCGTGGCGGAGCACCTCGCGGAGAAGTGGCTCTAGGCGCCCTGCCCGGTACTACTACTCCACGATGATGCCCAGCTGCGCCGCGAGCAACGGAGCGAGCAGCGCGAGCTGGGCGTCGTCGATGGTGGCGCCCTTGAGCCCCTCCAGGCTGTGGATGGCCGAGAAGTCGCTGGAGCGGAGGTCCACGTCGTTGAGCCGTGCGCCGGCCACGTCGAGGGTGCCGATGCGGCAGTCGCGCAGTTCGAGCCGTTGCACCGTGGCGCTGGAGAGGTCGAGTTCGTCGATGATGCAGTTGGAGATGAGCACATCGGTCAGGGTGGCGTTGCGCAGGTTGACGAAGTCCAGCTTCGAGCCGTCCAGCTGCACGCTGCGCAGGTTGGAGTCGTACAGCTCGACCGAGCCGAGCCTGGAATGCTCGACGCGCACGTCGCGCCAGCTCGATCGTGGTGCGCTGAAGACCGCCGCGTGCAGTTCGGTGGCGATGCACTCGTTCCAGGTGCTGCCACGCAGCACGGTGGTGTTCAGGTCGACGCCGTGGAACTCGCACTCCGCGAACCGGGTGCCGGTGAAGTCCCGGCCGGAGAAGTCCACCCGGCTGTAGCGTTCGGCTTCCCGGTCGTCACCGCGGCCCACCAGGGCTCCGTCGTTGTCCTGCAGGTTGTCGAGGAGGATCCGGTCGAGCTGGGGTCCGCGGCGCTTGGACCGGGCCGGTGTCCTGGCCATCAGGAGGCAGGCTCGGCGACGGGCTCGAGCAGGAACACCGGGATGACCCTGTCGGTCTTGACCTGGTAGTCGGCATAGTCGGGGTACGCCAGCACGGCGCGCTCCCACCAGAGGGCCTTCTCGTCGCCGGTGATCTCCCGGGCGATCATGTCGCGTCGGACCGGGCCGTCCTGCACCTCGACCAGCGGATGCGCGAGCACGTTGGCGTACCAGACCGGGTTCTTCGGGCTGCCGCCGAGTGAGGCGACCGCGGCGTACCGGCCGTCGTGTTCGACGCGCATGAGCGGAGCCTTGCGGATCTTGCCGGACTTGGCGCCGAGGGTGCTCAGCACGATCACGGGCATCCCGCGCATGGTGGTGCCCGTGGTGCCGCCGGAGGTCTCGTACAGCTCGACCTGGTCGCGGACCCACTTCTCGGGGCTGGGCTCGTACTCTCCGTGCAGGGGCATGGCAGCTATCTCTCTCTTGGGGTGAATCGGGGGTGGCGCGGTGCGTATCGCGGAATGTAACGCCAGAGGACGCCGGCACCGACCAGGCCCACGACCCCCATCACACCGCTGGCCACTGACAGCGAGATCACCGCGGTGATGCCGGCGACGGCCAGGGGAGCGGCGGCGCTGCCGAAGTCGGCCGTGAACCGCCACGCGCCCAGGAACGGGGCCGGGCCGCCGGCCGGTGCCAGGTCGGCGCCCAGGGTCATCAGCAGGCCGCTGCCGATCCCGTTGGCCAGGGACAGGAACATGGCCACGGCGATGAACCACGCCACATTCTCCGGCAGGTCGTGGGTGAAAGCGAGGGCGAGCAGGCCCACCCCCAGCCCGATCATCGACGGGATCGCGGTCCACATGCGCCCGAACCGGTCCATGATCTGGCCGCTGGCGTAGAACAGCGCGAAGTCGATACCACCGGCGATGCCGATGATGAGTGCGGTGTCGGGTTCGTTGATGCCGATGCTGACCGCCCAGAGCGGCAGAAGCACCGTGCGGGTGGCCCGCATCGCACCGACCAGTCCCGCGCCGGTGCCCAGCCGCAGCAGCACACCCCGGTAACGCCAGATGGTGCTGAACAGGCCCGCGGTCTCCACGGCGGCGGTGGTGGGAGTGGTCTTCGCGAAGGTGATCGTCGGATCCGGCAGCAGCATGAGCACGAGGGCGGCGGCCACACAGCAGACGATGAACACCCAGAAGACGGCGGTGGTGCTGCCGGTGAGGTGGATGACCCCGGCCGCGAGGAACGGGCCGACGAACCAGCCGGCCCGGAAGACGCCGCCGAGGGTCGACAGTGCCCTGGCCCGGTAGGCCACGGGCACGTAGCTGGTCATGAAGGCGTGCCGGGCCAGCGCGAACACGGCCGTGGCCAGGCCGATCAGGAAGATGCCCACCAGCAGGACGATCGGGTTGGGGGCGATGATGCAGACCAGCACGGCGATGATCGCCAGCAGCGACGCCCCGATCATCGAGTTGCGTTCGCCGATGCGGGACACCACCGCGCCGCTGGGGATGTCGCCGACGAGTTCACCGACCATGACCATGGCCGCGATGAAGCCGGCGAAGGCCAGCGACGCGCCGAGACCGTCGGCCACCAGGGGGATCAGCGGGATCATCGCACCCTCGCCGATCGAGAAGAGCAGCGTGGGCAGGAACGCGGCCAGAGCCACTCCCCGGAGGCTGAAGGGGCGCTCGGTGCTCATCCGTTCGATGTTACCTCTCGCCCGGTAGGCTGGATTCCACAATGATTGAGCTGGATTTCTCTGAGCAGATCGCCGCGCTGCGGGCCACGTTTGACGACATCCGGTCGGTGATCGACATCGACAGGCTGAAGCTGGACATTGCCGAGCTGAGCGACCAGGCGGGTGCCCCCGACCTGTGGAATGACTCCGAGCACGCCCAGAAGGTGACCAGCGAGCTCAGCCACCGCCAGTCGGAGCTCAAACGCATCGACAGCATCGAGTCGCGTCTCGACGACCTCGAGGTGCTGGTGGAGCTGGCCAACGCCGAGGGCGACCAGGAATCGGCCGATGAAGCCACGGCCGAACTGCGCAGCGTGCAGAAGGTGCTCGGCGACCTCGAGGTGCACACCCTGCTCAACGGCGAGTTCGACCCGAACCCGGCCGTGATCACCATCCGGGCCGGGGCCGGTGGCGTGGACGCCGCCGACTTCGCCGAGATGCTCCTGCGCATGTACCTGCGCTGGGCCGAGCAGCACGACTACACCACCAACGTGCTCGACGTGAGCTACGCCGAAGAGGCCGGCATCAAGTCCGCCACGTTCGAGGTGAACGCGCCGTACGCGTTCGGCACCCTCAGCGTCGAGGCCGGCACGCACCGCCTGGTTCGGATGAGCCCGTTCAACTCCGCCGGCAAGCGCCAGACCTCCTTCGCCGCCGTCGAGGTGGTTCCGCTGATCGCCCAGGCCGAGGCCGTGGAGATCCCCGACAACGACATCCGCGTGGACGTGTTCCGCTCCAGCGGCCCCGGCGGCCAGTCGGTGAACACCACCGACTCCGCCGTGCGCATCACCCACCTGCCCACCGGCCTGGTGGTGAGCTGCCAGAACGAGAAGAGCCAGATCCAGAACCGTGCGGCGGCGATGCGGGTGCTGGCGTCGCGGCTGCTGCTGCTGCAGCGTGAGCAGGAGGCGGCCACCAAGAAGGAATTCGCCGGCATCATCACCGCCAGCTGGGGCGACCAGATGCGCAGCTATGTGCTCGCGCCGTACCAGATGGTCAAGGACCTGCGCACCGAGTACGAGGTCAACAACCCGTCCAACGTCTTCGACGGTGACCTCGACGGATTCATCGCCGCGGGCATCCGCTGGCGCAAGACCCCCACCGACTAGGGCCGCGAACCTTTGGACTTGCTGCTTGAGGCATGTCGCAAGTAGGTAAATCCCGGATGGCTGCCTAGGCTCGAAACGCCATGATCCGATTTGATCACATCACCAAGAAATATCCCGGTACGAACCGACCGGCCCTGAACTCAATCGACGTCGAAATTCTTCGCGGCGAGTTTGTCTTCCTGGTCGGAGCTTCGGGCTCGGGAAAGTCGAGCTGCCTTCGCCTGATGTTGAAGGAGGAGAAGCCGTCCAGCGGAAGCATTCACGTGCTCGGCCAGGACCTGCGCTCCATCTCCAACCGCAAGGTGCCCTACTTCCGTCGCAACCTCGGGGTGGTCTTCCAGGACTTCCGTCTGCTGCCGAACAAGACCGTCTACGACAACGTCGCGTTCAGCCTGCAGGTCATCGGTAAGTCCCGTGGGTACATCCAGGAGGCCGTGCCTGACACCCTGCAGATGGTGGGCCTGGCCGAAAAGGCGCAGCGTCTGCCGCACGAACTCTCCGGTGGTGAGCAGCAGCGCGTGGCGATCGCCCGCGCGATCGTGAACAAACCGCAGATCGTTCTCGCCGACGAGCCGACCGGAAACCTCGACCCCACCACCAGCGCCGAGATCATGTCGCTGCTGGCCCGGATCAACGCCGGCGGCACCACCGTGATCATGGCCACCCACGAGGCCGGCATCGTCGACAAGATGAAGCGCCGCGTGATCGAACTCGCCGCGGGGCAGATCGTTCGTGACGAGCGTCAGGGCGGCTACGCCACGGCGGCCATCCCCATGGTGCTGCCACCCGGCGAGCGGGCCGCGTCGCGGTCGTCGCGGATGCCGACCACGGGTGCGGCTCCGGCCGAGCCGCTGACCCATCCCGCGCCGGACGTGCTGCCTCAGGAGGTGGCATCGGCCGAGGTCGAGGCCGCAGCCGTTGCAGTGAACACCGCCCCGTCGGTGGAGCCGACGCCCGAACCGGCCCCGGTCATCGAACTGGCCGAGCCCGTTGCGGTCGTGGTTCCCACCCCGCCGGTCCCGGTCCCGGTCGTTGCCGAGCAGCCCGCGGCGGTTGACCGCCAGCCGGATGCTGACCGGTCCGAGCCCGAACAGGCGCCGGTTGAGCCGCCGACCTCCACAATGTCCAGGCCGGTGCTTCCGGTCACCCAGCACGACGAACCAGAACAGCTCACCCTGGCCGAGAAGCTCGGCCTGCGGGCTCCGGGCGAGAAGGCCGACCCCACCAGTGAGCAGAACGTAGGACCCACCCGATGAGACTCGGACTTGTGCTTTCCGAAGCATCCAACGGCCTGCGCCGCAACGCCTCCATGGTCGTATCGGTCGTGCTGGTCACGTTCATCTCGCTCACCTTCGTCGGTGCGGCGATCCTGATGCAGATGCAGATCGGCCAGATGAAGAACTTCTGGTACGACCGTGCACAGGTGGGCATTTACATGTGCACCGCCATCTCGCCGGGGGAGACCTGCACGGCGGGGGAGGCGTCCCAGGAGCAGATCGACTCGGTGGAGGCGCAGCTGGAGTCCCCGACTCTGGCGACCTTCATCGACAAGTACTACTTCGAGACGCACGAGCAGGCGTTCGAGAACTTCAAGACGCAGTTCGCGGGCAACCCCGTGGCCGACTATGTGACGGCCGAGCAGCTCAACCAGACCTTCTGGGTCAACCTCAACAACCCCGAGGACTCCGAGGTGCTGGTCGAGAGCCTGTCCGGCGTCGCCGGGGTGGAGAATGTCGCCGATCAACGCAAGTACCTCGATCAGATCTTCTCGGTGCTGAATGTGGCCAGCTACACCGCCATCGGCATCGCGTCGTTGATGCTCGTGGCGGCGGCCCTGCTGATCGCCACGACCATTCGGCTCTCGGCGTTCTCCAGACGCAAGGAGCTGGGCATCATGCGGCTGGTGGGTGCGTCGAACCGGTTCATTCAAACGCCGTTCATCCTCGAGGGTGTGTTCGCGGCGCTGCTGGGCTCGCTGCTGGCCGGTGGTGCGATCGTGGCGATCGTGCACTACTTCGTGCAGGGCTATCTGGGTGTCAGTCTCACCGGATTCGCCCTGGTCGGCCTCGACGATGCGTTCACCGTGGTGCCGATCCTGCTGGTGCTCGGCGCGGCGCTGGCCGCGGCGTCGGCCAACTTCGCGATCACCCGCTATCTGAAGGTCTGATCAGATCCACTAGACTGATGGGCTGCCCGGCGGTTGCCGGGCCGATTCACTGAACCGATCGAGGAGAATGCCGTGCCCAGGGAAAAAGGCGAGAAGGTCGTCGCGACCAATCGCAAGGCGCGCCACGACTACCTCATCGAGGATACGTACGAGGCCGGAATGGTGCTCAGCGGCACCGAGGTGAAGTCCCTGCGGGCCGGGCGGGCGTCCCTCGTCGACGGCTACGCGTTCATCGAGTCCGGTGAGGCGTGGCTGGACGCCGTGCACATCCCGGAGTACACCGCCGGCACCTGGACGAATCACCCGCCCCGTCGCAAGCGCAAGCTGCTGCTGCACAAGGCGGAGATCATCAAGATCAGCCACAAGACCAAAGAGGGTGGCTACACCCTCATCCCGCTGAAGATCTATTTCAGCGACGGCAAGGCCAAGGTCGAGATCGCGGTGGCCAAGGGCAAGAAGGAATTCGACAAGCGTCAGACCCTGCGCGAGCGCCAGGACAAGCGCGAGTCGGACCGCGCCATCTCCGCCCGCCGTAACCTCGGCGACTAGCTGAACCGAACCGAGCCGAGTCGACAGCGCACACTGCGGCTACTCGTCTTGTCTTCGGGTCTGGGGATCGTGCGTCCGGTGCTTTTCGGGGGTGCGCCACCTCCCGGTGGGGTCGACCCAGTGCGGGGCCTGCACCTGTGGCATCCCGGCCACCATCCGGATCTTCCACCCGCCGCTGTCGATGGTGTGGTGGTGGTACCAGCACAGCAGTACCCCGTTGCTCACGTTGGTCTTGCCGCCGGTCTGCCAGGGAATGACATGGTGCACCTCGGTCCATTGCGGTGGGCAGTCGCAGCCGGGGATGATGCAGCCGCCGTCGCGGGCTGTGATCATTTTGCGTTGCATCGGGGTGAAACAGCGGGCCTTGGAGCCCAGCCCGAGGACGGCGCCGTTTCCGCCGAAGAAGATGGGTTGGAAGCCGCCGTTGTCGATCATCTGGTTGATTGTCTTCATCGAGATCGGCCCGTCGACCCCGTCGATCCAGCCGACACCGGACTGCCGGAGGAGGTCGGCCGCGTTCACGTGCACCATCACCGCCGGGGGTGTGCCGCCCAGGGTCGGAGTGCGGGGATCCTGCGCCACCTGCACCAGGATGCCGCGGAGGATGTCGGCGCGCTTCTCGCCGCCGGTGCGTTCGTCGATCAGTTCGCCGGGCACGAGTTCACCGGCCTCGATGCGTTGCTGTACCTCCGCGGACGGGAACCGGGGTGCGGAGCGGGCGGACTGGAAGGTGTTGAACAGGTTCTGGATCACACCCTTGAGGTCCGGTGTCACGCCACCCCGCAGCGGGTAGAGGCCCCTGCTGAGCTCGCCGAAGGAGATGGTGGATTTGGCTTCCAGTTTGGTCGCGTTCGGGGCGAGACCGTCGGGGTTGAGCAATGCCTGCATCCGCACGGCCATGGGACGGAGGTCATCGGCCGGGTAGGTGAACCCGTCCGAGTCGCGGAGCCGACGGATCGGACCGGTGCACCCGGACCGGCTCCCACCGCCCGCGATCCCGGTGCCGGTGTCGCCGGGTCCGGGGATGCGGTCGAAGACCGACCCTGTCGCCCGCTCGACGAGGTTGACCTCGGCCGATTCGACGTCGGCCTGGTCGGCGTCAAAATGGCCGTGCACCTTGTAGTCGGTGAGCCCTTTCACGATGGCCTCAGCCGCATCCACCCCAAGCTCGCCGGCTTTCAGCGCGGCGGCAACCGCGGGGAATTCCGGCTCGAGCACCTGGCCACCCAGCACCCTCGGCGCCACCTTCTCACCCAACGCCAGCCGCCGTTTCATCTCCTGCCGCGACGCCAGGGTCAGCCGGACGAGCAGGTCGCTCTGGTGCGACGCACCCAACCGCCAGGCCATCGAGTCCCGGCCCAACCCGGGTCGCGACCGGTAGCCCACAACGGTCGCCGCGCCGACCCGGGCCGCATCCACCGGGCGGCCGGCGTGTTCGACCATCTGGGTGAAGGCCACCACCTCGGCGTCGCTGAGCGCGTCGAGGTCGATCGACTCCAGCACGGTCTGCACCATGCCCGCGGCGTCCTCGAGGACCCGGAGCTTGTCGCCGAAGGCGCCGGTGTGGGCGCGTTGGACCCCGGGCAGCTCGGCCGGATCCCGCCACTCGGGCTGCCCCTCGCTCGGGCCGCTACGCGGCTGACCGGGGTGGGTGCCGCGTGAACCACGGCGCCGAGCGCGGCCCTGAGCACCTCCGGCGGCGCCGGTTTCAGGGTCGGGTTCGGTGTCGGTGCTGCCTCTTGGGCTGGCGGCCTGCGGGCCGGCGATATCCGGCGCTGGGCCGGCCAGGCCGGTGTTCCAATCGTGGAGAGTCGAACCGGTGGGAGGAGTTCCCGTCGGTGCGGTGGAGCCAACCAGCTCGTCGTCCATAGCCTCATTCTCTCACGAATCGGAACTTTATGCGAGGAAATGTCAGCAATTCCTGGAACGACTATAGAAAGTCTTTTCGCCACAAAGAGGATTGCTCGCGGGTCTCGACAAGCTCGACCAGCGGAATGGGCGCGTTCCTTAGGACGGCGTGCGGGGTCTCGACAGGCTCGACCAGCGGAGGTGGGTGCGTCCGGCATCCGTCGCTAACGGGCCGGGCCGAAAGTGTTGTATCCTGAAAGGCCGTAGTGGTGAGCTGCAATGTTCGCCACTGCGGTTCTGGAAACAGGATTGGTAACTCAACAGCGTGTGACAACAACCGCGTTCTGCGCCGCTCATTGCGAGTCAGCAGCACGTGAACATGGGGATGATCGGTTTCGACATTGCCTGCGTAACTGTGAGAAGCGGGTCGAGGATGCAGGGTTAACTCGTTAACGATCTCTGCAAAACAATAAGTGCCAATTCAAACCGCACTGTCTCGCGTTCCGCTTTCGCCCTCGCGGCCTAAGTAGAACCACATTGAGACCGTCAGACCGGGAATGCTCTCTACCCGGATCCTGACGTCATTTAGAGAGATTGCTCCTATCCTGAGCCTCGGGGTATAGGGGGACTTAAACGAGGGCTGGGCTCGTCGGATCAGCTGCCAGTGGCAAGTTCCGGAGCCGAGTAGAACGTCTTCACTGGATACACCCGTAGAAGAAACATGACCACAGCAATGGACCGGGGTTCAATTCCCCGCATCTCCACCATTGGTTGTTGCCACACGCTGTTGACTGCCATCTCCAACACAAACGCCACCCCTCGAGGTGGCGTTTTGTGTAGCAGGATGCGCTCAGTCGGCCAGGAAGGGCTGATGCCGGTACCCGTCCAGGTCGAGGATGAGTGCGGACGACTCCGGCACCTCCACGAAGGCGCCGGGCAGATCGTTGAGCGGTTCCGAGACCACGACCTTCGCATTGTCGCCGAACGTGGCCAGTCGCTCCTGGTCGGGGTACATCTGGCGCAGTGCGGGGATGTCCGCCGAATGAAACAGCGACCGCGTGCGTCCCTGGGACGAGTAGCGGAAGGCCCACAGGGTGGCTCCGTCCGAGACGGCGATGGTGCCCTGCCAGGGAAGACGCACATCGTGGTCGTGGCCGACAGACTCGACGGTGCGGATGGCGCGCCCGATGGCGTCGATCGGGTCGTCGCGGAGACCATAGGTCAGCGCCAGATGAAAGAGCACCTCGGAGTCAGTTGTGCCGAGCACGTTCGGGTACAGCGACGGGTCGATCGCCATCGTCAGGTCGCGCCTGAGCTCGCGCCACCCCGCGATGGCACCGTTGTGCATGAACATCCAGTTCTCATAGCGATACGGGTGACAGTTCGTCTGCTGGATCGGCGGTGCGGTTGCCGCGCGAACGTGGGTGAAGAAGAGCGGGCTGGTGATCGACCGGGTGAGTTCTCGCAGGTTCGCGTCGTTCCAGGCGGGTTCGATGCTGTGGAAGAGCGCCGGTTCGGTGCCCTGCGGGGCGCCCGTTGGATACCAGCCGAAGCCGAAGCCGTCACCGTTCACGGTCTCGGCCCCGAGGGGAGAGTTCAGTGATTGCGCGACGATCGAGTGCTTGGCGTCAAGCACGATCGTCGAGGGACGCAGTGGTTCCCCGAGGTACGCCAGCCATCTGCACATTCGTCCTTCTCCCATCCGGCACGGCCGCGGTGGCGCGCACGCGACCATTGTGCACCTGTCCGCGGCGGACGGCCCGGAACCCGCAACACGGTGCCGCAGACCCCCATGGAAGGCCCTTGACCCCCATGCGGGGAGAGGCCACACTCGTCGCAGACGGTTCACACTGTCGTGATCCGACGGCGACGGGAGAGGTCATCGTGGCTACCTTCGGCATCGAAGAAGAGTTCCAATTCCTCGATCCTGACACCCTGTTCCCAGTGGACGTGGGCGCCCAGGTATTCGCGCGCCTGTCCGCGATGCCCCAGTGGCGCGATGTGACGCACCGGGAGTTCCTGGCCTCGCAGATCGAGCATGCCTCGGCGGTGTTCGAGCAGATGGACGACGCCCACACTGCCGTGACGGGCTTCCGACGCGCGGTCGCTGAGCAAGCGGCCGAACTCGGTGTGATGGTGGCGAGTATCGGCACCCCGCCCGACACGACGCCGTTCCCCTCGATCACCGACACGGAGCGCTACCAACGCATCGTGCGTACCATGGACGCCGTGATCGCCGACCACCAGGTGAGCGGACTGCACGTGCACGTCGGCATCCCGAGCCGGGAGGCGGGGGTGATCGTCCTGAATGCGGTGCGGCCCTGGTTGCCGCTCTTCACGGCCATAGCCTCGAACTCGCCGATGTGGCGAGGGCAGGACACCGGGCATGACAGCTGGCGCACGGTTTTGCTGCGCCGGTGGACGACCTCGGGCTGCCCGCCGGCGTTCCTCGACGCCGCGGACTACGACCGGCGGATAGCGCGGCTGCTGGGCATCGGCGGCACCGTCGACCTGGGTGTGATCATGTGGGATGTGCGGCTGTCGGAGCACCTGCCCACGATCGAGTTCCGGGTGGCCGACGCGCAGCTGAGCGCGCAGACCACGCTGTTCATCACCGCACTCTGCCGCGCGTTCGTGGCGCATTCGCTCGGGGCGCCGGACGCGCAGGCCGCCGCCGCGACCGCGTCCGCCCAGATGCCGTCCGAACTTCTCTCCGCTGCCTTGCTGCACTCGGCCCATCACGGGATGGGCCAGCAGGTCTTTGATCCGCTGCGCGGCGGGCTGGCCCCGGCGCACGCGTGCCTCCGCCGATTCGTGCGGATGCTCGAGCCCGAGCTCGTCGAGTTGGGCGACGCCGAGTTGGCGCGAGAGGCGAAGGCGCGCCTGCGGGTCGAGGGCACCGGTGCGGCGCAGCAGCGTGCCGCCTTCCAGCGGGGCGGACGGCCGGAACTGCGGCGACTGCTCACCAGAACAATGAGCCCGGTTCGGGGCGACGAGTGGGTCACGGTGGCCGCGGGAGCGGTCCTCGGCTGACCCTAGATCGTCTGTTCTGCCCGCGAACCTGCGCGCGAACCTGACGACGAGCTGGCCCCGGTGGCGACCGGATGCGGCAGCCGGGTGTCAGCGGGCACCACGAGGGGTGTGCCGGTGAGCGGGTCGCTGATGACGACATTGGCCAACCCGAAGACCTCGGCGACCAGCTCGGCGGTGATGGTCGTGCGGGGAGGGCCTTGGGCAACGATTCGGCCGTCCTGCATGGCGATGATGTTGGAGGCGTACCGCGCGGCATGGTTGAGGTCGTGGAGCACGGCCACGATGGTGCGGCCTTGGCCGTTGAGGTCGTGGAGCAGGTTGAGCACCTCGATCTGGTGCGCGATGTCGAGGTACGTGGTGGGCTCGTCGAGCAGGATCAGCGGCGTCTGCTGGGCGAGGACCATGGCAATCCACACGCGTTGCCGCTGTCCGCCGGAGAGCTCGTCCACGGGCCGGGTCGCCAGGTCGGCGACATTGGTGACCCGAAGCGCATCCGTCACGGCCGACTCGTCGGCTGCGGACCACTGGCGCAACAGGCGCTGGTGGGCGTAGCGACCGCGGGCGACCAGCTCGGCCACGGTGATGCCCTCCGGCGACACGGCGCCCTGCGGCAACAGGCCGAGGCGGCGGGCCGTGTCCTTTGCCGAGTACAACGCGATGTCCCGGCCGTCGAGCAACACGGTTCCCGCCGACGCGGGCAGCAGCCCGGCCGCGGCGCGCAGCAGCGTGGACTTGCCGCAGGCGTTGGGCCCGATGATCACGGTGAATGATCCGGGCGGCACCGCGACGCTCAGGTCGTCGATGACGCTGCGGCGGTCGTACCGCACGCCGAGGCCGACGGCCTGTAGGGGCGAGTCGGGAGGGCCGGTTGGTGAGCTCATGCTCTTCTCCTGGATTCGTGGATGAGGAGCCAGACGAGGTAGCCGCCGCCGAGAACGACGGTCACCACCCCCACGGGCACGGTCAGGGGCACCACATGCTGGGCGATCAGGTCGGAGCCGAGCAGCAACGCCCCGCCGACGACCCCGGTCGTGACGAAGGGGATGCCGGGGGACCTGGTGAGGCGGCGGGTGATCTGGGGTGCGGCGAGTGCCACGAAGGCGATCGGCCCGGCGACGGCAGTGACCACGCTCACCAGGCACACGGCGAGGGCGATTGCGGCGAGCCGGGCCCGTCCCACGGCCACCCCGGTGGCGGATGCGGCGTCGTCGCCGAGGTCGAGTTGCCGTACGGCGGGCGTGACCAGGGGCAGCAGCGCCAGCAGCACCACGATGCAGATTCCCGCCGGCACCGCTGTCGCGGCGGTGACGCTGTTCAGGGTGCCGGCACCCCAGGCCGACGCGAAGAGGGCGGTCTCCAGTTCCACCCGCAGCAGCATCCAGGTGTTGACCGAGGCGAGCATGGCCGAGATGCCGATGCCCACCACGATGAAACGGAAGCCGTGCAGTCCGCCGCGGTAGGCGAGCAGGTAGATGACGACGGCCGCCACCAGGCCGCCGATCAAGGATCCGGCGGTGAGCAACGGCCAGCTGCCGCCGAGCATGAGGAGGGCGACGAGCATTCCGGTGAAGGATCCGTTCGCCAGTCCGATGATGTCGGGGCTCGCCAGTGGGTTGCGGGTGACGGTCTGAAAAATGGCGCCGGCCACAGCCAGGGCGGCACCGAACAGCACGGCGGCGATTGCGCGCGGCAGCCGCCACTCCAGCACCACTATGCGCGGCAGAGCGTCGACCTGGCCGGTGAAGACTCCGACGACCTCGGCCAGCGTCATCGGGAAGTCGCCCAAGGCCAGGGCGAGCAGCGCGAGGAACACCGTGGCCAGGGCAACCACCGCACCGACCAGGGCGGAGCGCAGCCCGATGACGATACTGAGGCCCCGGATACCCACCACCACACGCCGTCGCCCGACGTCGAGGGCGCTCACAGCGCGGTCACCGTTCGGCGGCGCACCAGCGCGATCAGCACCGGGGCGCCCGCGAAAGCCGTCACGACGCCGACGGGCATCTCGCTCGGGAGCACCGCAATGCGGCCGAGCACGTCGGAGAGCAGCACGAGCACCGGGCCCAGCAGCATCGAGCCGAGCACGATGTGCCGCTGGTCGGTGCCGAGGGTCCACCGCACCAGGTGCGGCACGACCAGGCCGACGAACACGAGGGGCCCGGCCACGGCGGTGGCGCTGCCGGCCAGCAGCGTGACCGCCGCGAGCACGACCAGCTGGATGCGCCGCACGCTGACGCCCTGGGACCGGGCCACGTCGGACCCGAGCGCTATCGAGTTGAGCCCGGACGCGGCGCCCAGCGCCAGGGCCAGGCCCACCAGCACGAGCGGAAGCACCGGCAGCACCACGTCGAATCCGCGTTCCAGCAGGCTCCCGGCGCTCCAGCCGCGCATCCGGTCGAAGGCGTCGGGGTGGGTGAGGGTGAGCCCCGTGGTGAGCCCGGCGAAGACGGCGCCGATCGCCACGCCGGTCACCGTCAACCGCACGGGACCGGCCGCCTGGCCGCCGGCCGAACCGATCGCGTAGGCCGCGACCGTGAGAACGAGCGCCCCGGCGCAGGCGAGCCAGACGTGACCGAGCGGGCTGGTCACCCCGAAGAAGGTGATGCCGACGGCCACGACAAACGCGGCGCCCGCGTTGACGCCCAGGATTCCGGGGTCGGCGAGCGGGTTGCGGGTGAAGGCCTGCATGAGCGCGCCGGCGACGCCGAGCGCTGCGCCCACCACGAGTCCGGCCGCCGTGCGCGGTATCCGCTGGTCCCAGACCACAAATCGGGACTCGGCGGTGCCGCCCCCGAGGACGGTGTCGAGCACCGTGCCCGGGGCCATCGGATTGGCGCCGACGACCACCGAGAGCGCCACGGCGACGAGGAGCCCGACCACTGCCGCGCCGATCCAGGCCGCCCGGGTGGTCCCTCGGCCCACCCGAACCGCCGGCGCGACAATGGTCCCCACGGCTATTTCGAACCGGCCAGGATGCGGTCGATGTCGTCGAGCACCGTCATGCCGCCGAGCGGTCCGACGCCGGTGATCCAGAATGACTGGTCAACGACGTTCAGCCCGGGGAAGGATGCCGTGTTGGTTCGGATCGAGTCGGGCACGAGGGTGTCGTCGGTCACGTCGGTCGCCGATACGAGAACCAGGTCGGCCTGGGCCTCGAGCACGCGTTCGGGGGAGATGTCAACCGAGATCGACTCCTCCCAGTCGCGGTCAGGGATGGTCAACCCGGCGCACTCGAGAGTGCTCCCGGCGAATGAGGTGGGTCCGTACAGGGTGAGGATGCCGTCACGCGGGCGCACGAACTGGGCGGTCATGCCCGACGTGTCATAGGTCTCGGCGATTTCGGCGCAGCGGTCGTCGTACTCGGCGAGGAGCCTGTCGGCGCCCGCTTCGTCGCCGAGCGCGCGGGCAACCAGGGCGACGTTGTCGGTCCACGGGTCGGTCTGGCTGGCCATGAACACCGTCGGCGCGATGGACGAGAGCTGGTCGTAGAGCGCGGAGTGGCGCGACTCCGTGCCGAGGATAAGGTCCGGCTTCAGCGCCGCGATCTTCTCGATCGACGGTTCCGGCACGGTTCCCACCGTGGCGATCCCCGCCGCGGCGTCGCCGAGGTAGGCCGGCACACCCGCCGCTTCGTTCAACACGGCCGCGCCGACCGGGATGACGCCGAGCGCCACGGTGGTGTCCAGCTGCACAGGCTCCAGCACCACGACCCGCTGCACGGTGTTGGGAACCTCGGTCTCGCCGCGCGCGTGCTCGACGAGATGGGTGCCGGCGTCCGCCGTCGACGGGGTGTCCGAAGCACCCGCCGAGGGTGATGTCGTCGCGGTGCATCCGGTCACGGCGAACGCCACGACAACGGGCAGGGCGAGCGCGGCGAGGAATCGTCGTGACCGGTGCGGGGAAAGGGGCAGGCGCACGAGGGCGTCCTTTCGACAGGGGAGATGGCGATGACTATCGCGAATGGTTAGCTTAGCCTGTCCTAAGTTCCCGACCCGGTCGGGGCGTCCCGCGCACGGTCGTTCCAGTAGCCCTGGGCGTGTACCCGCTCCGGGGTGATCCCGGTCCGATGGAGCAGGTCGCGCAGCTGGGCGACCTGGCTGCTTTCCGTGGCCAGCCAGGCATAGAAGTCGTCACCCATTGCGGATGCGCCGGCTCCCGCGCCACGGCTCCACACCTCGACGGGCCGCAGGAGCGCAGACCCCTCGTCGGTCGAGCCGCGCCGGTGCACGGTCACGGCGTGACTCTGGAGGTCGCGGGTGAGCCAGGCGGCGTCCATCGGATCACCGGCTTCCAGAAATATCGTGGCCCTGACCAAGGGGTGCATGGCGGAGACGATGCCGCGGATGGCGGGAAACGCGGTCTCGTCGCCGGCCAGCAGCACCCGGGTGGCCACTCCGGGCGACCATTGGATTCCGTGCCGATTCTCGCTCAGCCTGCTGCTGGGCCCGGAGACGAGCAGCCGCTGGCCCGCCCTGGCGGACACGGCCCAGGCGCTTGCCGGGCCGGGCCTGGCGTGCACGTAGAAGTCGAGGTCGACCTCGCGCTGATCCGGTCGCACCGCGCTGGTCGTGTAGCTGCGGAGCGCCGGCCGGTCAGCGGCCGGGAGGTCCCGCCAGCGCCGGCGCCACTCCGATTCGTGCAGCTGCTCGTCGGCGAAGGCGGCCGGGTACGGGCCGGCCGGCACCAGGATCTTGATGCGCTGGTCGAGGCCGTGCGCCGCGAACCGATTGAGGTGGGCGCCCGTCAGCGTGATGCGCAGGAAGCCGGGGGAGAGCCGGCGGACCTGCCGCACCTCGGTGTCGAAGAGCGCGTTGGCCGAGGAGTGGAAGGGGGCCGGCATTACGCGTCGGAGGCGCTGCCGGGCCACAGCCGCAGCCCGACCGAGGTGCCGATCGCCTCGCGCTGGCCGCCGGAGTGCACGATTTCGGTGCCGTGCACGGTGAGCTGGCTCGCGTGCGCGCGCAGCGCATCCGTCACAACGGTGAGGTGCTGAGGCAGGTCGAACCATTCGCCGCCGGGGGTGGGAGCCTCCAGCACCTCGGCGAAGGCGGTGCCGGTGACGGCGCACGCTGCGCGGGCGGCATCGTGGGCACGCACGTGGTCTGGATGACCGTAACCACCGCCGTCGTCGTAGCTGACCACGAGGGCCGGCCGCAGCCCCATGATCAGGGCCGCGACATCGGCGGTGACTTCCGCCAGCGGGGCCACCGAGAGGGCGTCGTCGGCGGCGTCGTCCGCCGGCCCGGCCAGGCCGGGGCGAATCCACACCATGCCGGAGTCGCGGTAACGGCGGGGCTCGAGGCCGTCGACCCTGGCGGGTGGCTCACCGAGCCAGAACCGTTCGGTGATCCCCAGAATGCCCGCGGCCCGTTCGAGCTCCCGGTCCCGTTCCAGAGCCAGTTCCTCGGTGCCGGCCAGTGCCGTGAGCGGCCCGTCGACGACCTCGCCGCGTTCACCACGTGAACAGGTGAGCAGGAACACCCGGCTGCCCCTGGCGACGAACTCGGCGATGAGCGCGCCGGTGGAGATGGTCTCGTCGTCGGGGTGGGCGTGCACGAACAGCACCGACCGCCGGCCGTCGAGCAGGCTCACGCGCAGACCGGTACCGGCAGCAGGGCGCAGTAGACGTCGAGCAGGGACGCGGCCGAGCGCGGCCAGTCGAAGGTCTCGGCGCGCGCGCGGGCCGCCAGCGACAGGCGCCGGGCCAAGGCGGGGTCCGAGAGCACGTCGGTGAGCGCATCCGCCCAGACCTGCGGATCGCGCGACTCGATGAGCAGCCCGGTGTCGCCGTCGAGCACGGCTTCGCGCAGTCCGCCGGTGCCCTGGGCGACGACGGGAACACCGCTGGCGGCGGCCTCCAGCGCCACGAGACCGAAGGTCTCGGAGTGTGAGGGAACCAGCACCACCCGGGCGCCGCGGAGCAGGGCCGCCAGGTCGACGCGGGACCGTGGCCCGACGAAGCGCACCCCGTCCTTGATGCCATGCTGGGCGGCGAGCCTGGTGAGTTCGTCGATGTAGCCGTCGTAGTCGGCCGAGGCGTCACCCGCGATCACGAGCTCGGGCCTGAGGTGAGCCGGCACGGCGGCGATGGCCTCGATGGCCAGGTCGAGGCCCTTGAGCGGCTGCAGGCGCCCGGCGACCACCGCGTAGCCCCGGTCAGCGGTGGCCCGGCGGGGCGCTCCGGCTGCGACGGCGGTGAGTGGGTGGAAGAGAGAGCCGTCCACGCCGGGCGGCACGATTGCGATGCGGTCCATCGACCCGCCGAGCCGCCGCACGACGGTGTCGGCCTCGGCGGCGCTCACGGCTACGATCAGGTCGGATTCCCGGGCCAGCCAGGCTTCTCCGGCCATCCGTCCGCCGGACTCGGGGCGCTCGCCCGCCGACAACGGGGTGGCCTCGTCGGCGGCGATGGAGTGGAAGCTCTGCACGTGCGGCACGCCCAGCTCGCGGGCCAGGGGCAGCATCGCCATGCCGGAGAACCAGTGATGCGAGTGGATGACGTCCCACGGGCCGAGCTCGGCGGCCTGCGCGCGGAATTCGTCGATGAACCCCTCGTGGTCGCCCTTGGGCACCGAGCGGAGCGGTCCGGCGTCGAGGTAGCGCAGGGTGACACCGGCGCCCAAACGCCGGGCGGCGGGCATCTCGGGGGAGGAGCGACGGGTGAGGATCTCCACGTGATGACCCAGGGCGGCCATGGCCTCGGCCTGGTGCCGCACCACCACATTCATACCGCCGGCGTCCCCCGAACCGGGCTCGGCACCGGGGGAGGTGTGCAGGGAAACCAGGGCGATACGCAGGGGATCTGTAGCAGGGGACACTACAGAATCTTATGACACCGGCGGATGCGTAAGATGAGAGCCAGTTGTATGCAATGTCTGCGTGCGGCCGTCCGGTACCAACGGAATCGAGTTGGAGGGTCACGTGCGCGAAGTTCTGCGGTGCGCGATGGTCCCCGTGATGCTCGCCTGGCTGACCACTCTCGAGCGCAGGTTCCGCGGTATCCCGGTGCCGGCCGACGCCCCACAGGCCCATTCGCCGGGCATCGACAGCGACCGCATCCTCATCGTGGGCGGTGGCCCGGCCATCGGCTGGGGCGTACTCAGCCACAACCTGGCCCTGCCGGGGGCACTGGCCAGAGCGCTCACGGCCCGCACCGGTCGTGGTGCGGATGTCGATGTGATCGGCCGGTCGAGCATGACGCCGCGCTCCGCGCCCGAACACATCGATTTCGCCAACCTGTGGCGTTATGACGCCGTGGTGCTCACCCTCGGCATTGCCGATGCGGGCCGGCTCACGTCCACGCGGTCCTGGCGCACGGACCTCGGCAGCCTGGTCAATCAGATCCAGCGCTCGAGTTCCCTCGGCACCGAGGTCTTCCTCGCCGGGATCGCACCGCTGGCGTCGATGCCGGCCTTCAGCGGCCCGTTGGGCCGGCTGGCCGGACGTCAGGCGCTGCGGCTCAACGCCGTGAGCGAGGACGTGTGTGCCGGCGTCGACCGGCTGACCTTCGTGGGACTGCCGGGCACGCCGGTCGCCACCTCCGGCCGATTTCGGTCGGCGAGCGACTATGACTTTTGGGCGGAGGTGCTGGCCGATCGGATGGCCGGCTCGCTGGAGCCCCTGCGACGCGCCGACGGGGTAGCGGAACGCGAGGATCAGGGCCGCACGCCCGAGGAGATCGAGGCCGCGCGGCACCGGGCGCTGATGGCGCTGAACCTGCTCGACACCGCGCCGGAGGAGCGATTCGACCGCATCGTGGCGCTGGCCAGCTCGTCACTGGGCACCAGCGCGGCCGCCTTCACCGTTCTCGACGGTGACAGGCAGTGGCACAAGTCGACGGTCGGCCTCGCGGTCTCCGAGATTCCTCGCAGCGCGTCGTTCTGCACCGTCACCGTGCTCGAACCGGCCGCCCTGGTCGTGCCCGACGCGCTGCTGGACGACAGATTCCGGGACAACCCCCTGGTCGTCTCCGGCCCCAGGATGCGCTTCTACGCCGGATTCCCGATTGAATCCCCCTCGGGCGAACGCATCGGCGCCCTGTGCGTGTACGACGAGAACCCTCGCTCTCAGGAGGGAGTTGACGTGGTTCTGCTGCGCGAGTTGGCGTTGCTGCTGCAGAACGAACTCTGGCAGTGGGCCGGCGCCGCCATTCCGACGCCGTAGGAACGGCGCCGTTTCCTCAGGGAACCGGCGAGGCGATGGCCTCCAGGGCCTGCTGGTGCAGCAGGCCGTTGGTGGCCAGGGCGCTGCCGTGCCAGGGGCCGGCCGCGCCGTCGGCCGAGGTGAACACGCCACCGGCCTCCTGCACGATGGGCACCAGGGCGGCCATGTCGTAGGGCTGCAGGTCGAATTCACCGGCGATGTCAAGGTGCCCCTCGGCGAGCAGCATGTACGACCACATGTCGCCGTAGGCCCGGGTGCGCCACACCTGCCGGGTGAGTGACACGAGTCCGTCGAGCCGGCCGGCCTGATCCCACTGCTGGATGCTGCCGTAGCTGAGGGACGCGTCGGCGAGCGTCTCGACGCCGGAGACATGCAGACGCGTGGGCACGGCCTCGGGAAGGCGGGCATCGCTCGACCACGCGCCGCCGCCGGTCGCGGCCCACCAGCGCTTGCCCAGGGCGGGGGAGCTGACGACGCCGAGCACCGGCACCCCGTCGATCGCCAGGGCGATCAGGGTGCCCCAGATGCTGATGCCCCGGAGGAAACCGGCGGTGCCGTCGATGGGGTCGATGATCCACTGCCGGGTCGTCGACCCGGCCGTGCCGAACTCCTCACCGAGGATCCCGTCGCGGGGGCGCCGCTCGGCCAGGAGGGCGCGGATAGCGCGCTCGACGGCCTGGTCGGCATCCGTCACCGGGGTACGGTCTGGCTTGGTGGTGACGACAAGGTCGAGGGCCTCGAAGCGGGCCATCGAGATCGCATCGGCCGTATCGGCCAGCTCGAGGGCCAGCGTAAGATCATCGGCGAGGGTGGGCGGCAGGGTCTCGGTCACGCTCCCCAGAATAGTGACTGGTGCGCGACACGCCGATGCCAGCGCTCGATTGGCGCGAGCGAAGAAACAGATGGTAATGTCTCATGTCGGCAGGGAAGTCCCGCCGCGAAATACGCACCTCTAGCTCAATTGGCAGAGCAGCTGACTCTTAATCAGCGGGTTCCCGGTTCAAGTCCGGGGGGGTGCACCACACGAAGGAAAAGCCCGGCCGCGAGTATGCGGCCGGGCTTTTTCGTACCCGGAACGACCACTTAAACTGTGAGCAGGCTGAGTGTGACGCGGGCCCCGGAACAGGCTGGCACGTCGGCACGTTGTGCCCAGGGAATGTCCGCGTAACGAACGTCCACCACGGAGGAGAGAGACACTATGAGCACAACCACGCAGAAGGCGACCCTGGCCGGCGGCTGTTTCTGGGGCGTCGAGGAACTCGTGCGCAAGCGCGACGGCGTTCTCTCCACCCGGGTGGGTTACACCGGCGGCGACACTCCGAACGCGACCTACCGCAACCACGGCGACCACGCCGAGGCGATCGAGATCACCTTCGACCCCGAGCGCACCAACTTCCGTGAGCTGCTGGAGTTCTTCTTCCAGATCCACGACCCGTCCACCAGGGACCGCCAGGGCAACGACCGCGGCCGCAGCTACCGGTCGGCGATCTTCTTCGCGGATGCCGAGCAGGAGCGGGTCGCCCGCGACACCATCGCGGACGTCGACGCATCCGGCATCTGGCCCGGCCCCGTGGTGACCGAGGTGGAGCCGGTCGGCGACTTCTGGTTGGCCGAGCCCGAGCACCAGGACTACCTGCAGAACTACCCCAACGGCTACACCTGCCACTTCGTGCGGCCGGGCTGGGTTCTGCCGCGCCGTGAGCAGGCCGCGAGCTAACCAGACCCCAGCGCGGAGCCCGGTCCTGCTCGCGCTGCCGTTCGCGGGCCGGTGGCGGGCGGGCAACAGCCCGGCCCGCCGGGTGCCGAGCCATGGCACCGATCTGCTCGGCGAGCGCTACGCGATCGACTTCACCGGGGTGGATGATCGCGGGCGCACAGCCGCCCACCGCGACTGGGGCAGCTACTTCGGCACCGAACCACCGGAGCGGTTCTTCGCCTTCGGCCGGCCCATCCTGGCGCCGGCCGCCGGCGTCGTTGTCGACGTGCACGACGGCGAGATCGACCACGTGGCCCGGCGGTCACAGCTGAGCCTGCTGCCGTACCTGCTGGGGCAGGCGTCTCGGCTCCGCAGGGGAGTCGGAGCCATCGCGGGCAACTACGTCATCATCGCGCTCGCCGAGAGCGCCGGGTACGTCGCCCTCGTGCACCTGCGTGCCGGTTCCCTTCGTGTCCGTGCGGGCGACACCGTTCAGATCGGGCACCCGCTGGCTGACTGTGGCAACTCCGGCAACTCCACCCAGCCGCATGTGCACGTGCAGATCATGGACAGCCCGGACCTGTCCATCGCCCGGGGGCTGCCGGTGGCCTTCCGGCGCTACCGGGAGTGGCCGGCCGGCGCGACGCATCCCGAGCACCGGGAGATCGGCATCCCCGGCGAGGGGGCCATCGTCGAAGCCCTGGCGTAGCGGGGGTGACCACGATTGCGGCCGCAGCGTTGTGTACGGTCGTACTGACCCTCACACCAGCACCTTCGTCGGGAGACCCATGACCACGCTTCTTCGGCTCGGACCGATCGGACACGAGACGCCGGCGATTGAGGTCGATGGGGTTGTGTACGACCTCAGCCCGCTGACGGCGGACATCGACGGTGCCTTCCTGGCGGCGGATGGCATCGCTCGGGCGCGCGAAGCGGCCCGCAACTCGCTTCCCGTCCTGCCCGGTGCCGCCGCGTTGCGCGTCGGCGCGCCGATCGCCCGGCCCATGGCCGTGCTCTGTATCGGACAGAACTACGCGGCCCACGCTGCCGAGTCCGGGAACGCGGCACCGACCACACCGATCCTGTTCTTCAAGCATCCGAATACCGTCGTCGGAGGCTTCGACGACCTGGTGCTGCCCAAGGGGTCCGCGACGGTCGACTGGGAGGTCGAGCTGGGCGTGGTCATCGGCAAGCGGGCGAGCTACCTCGATTCCGTGGAGGATGCCCTCGACTACGTCGCAGGCTTCACGGTCAGTCACGATGTCTCCGAGCGCACCTGGCAGAAGGACCTCTCCGGTGGGCAGTGGTCCAAGGGCAAGATCGCCGCCGGATTCAACCCGCTGGGCCCCGGACTGGTGCCGACCGACGAGGTCGACCCTCAGGCGCTGCGGATCTGGTCGGCGGTCAACGGTGAGAAGCGTCAGGACTCCAGCACCGCTGACATGGTCTTCTCCGTGGCCTACCTGGTCTGGCACCTCTCGCAGTTCTCCGTGCTCGAGCCCGGTGACCTGCTGAACACGGGCACCCCCGAGGGCGTCGCCATGTCGGGCCGCTTCCCGTACCTGGCCGCCGGCGACACCATCGAGATGGGCATCGACGGACTCGGCGCCCAAACGCAACGCGTGGTGTCCTGGGAACCTGCCGACTGAGCACCCTTCGCGCCGCGGCCGGATCGCTCTACTGTGTAGCCCATGTCAACTCGACCCGGCCTGGTCACATTCATCGCGGTGATCGTCTATATCAACGCTGTGCTCACCATCATCGGCGGGGTCATCCTCCTCATCGCCGGTAACTCGGCGGAGGTAGACACCGCAGTGGGCGGCGCCGGACTGGCATTCGGCACCGGCGTCATCGCCATCGTGCTCGGCGTCATCACCCTCCTCGTGGCCCGGGGCCTGTTCCGCGGTTCAAACCTGTCCAGGGGCATCGTCGCCGGCCTCCAGATCCTCTCCGCGATCAACGGTGTCTTCAGCCTCGTACACGGGGAGGTGGCGGTGGGAGTGGTGAACATCCTGTTCGCCCTGCTTGTGATCAGCATCCTTTACTCCAGCCGTGCGAACGCGTTCTTCAGGTACTGAATGCTCGGGCCATTGACAGCTGTGGGACCCCGGGCAATCGTGGACCATTCAGAGGGTCATTCCGCCCACCGGTGGATATCGCCGCGCGCGAGGGCTCCAGCGTCGTCCACAGAGGAGCCGTCACCATGGCCAAGAACTCGACCGCTAAGAATACGACCGCTAAGCGGCCGACCACGAAGAACCAGACAAAGACCTCGACCGCGAAGACCTCGACTGCGAAGACCTCGACTGCGAAGAACCCGACCGCTAAAAAGCCGACGACCAAGAACTCCACCGCCAAACGTTCGGCCGCGAAGCGATCGACAACTCAGGCCCCGACCGCCAAGCGTTCGGCTGCGAAGAAGGCGCCCGCCAAGAAACCGACCACCCCACGCCCGACCAGGACGCCTTCGAGCGCAGAGCATCAGGCCACCGCGCCCCGGAAGGCGGAGCACCCCTACGTCGCCGAGCGCGCCGCACGAGGCAAGGCGGCGCGCCTCCAGACCCCCCGCGCCAGCCACCGCGGCTGGGAGCCGGCTGCCGACCGCCCCGACCCCGTCGCCCTGATCGAGGAGCAGAACCGCACTCGGGTGCCCGACCTGGTGCCGGTGCGGCACGGGCGCATGATGGCTTCGCCGTTCACCTTCTACCGGGGCGCCGCCAAGATCATGGCGACCGACCTCAAGGACACCCCGCGCGCCGGCCTCATCGTCCAGCTCTGCGGTGACGCGCACCTGTCCAACTTCGGGGTGTTCGCATCCCCGGAGCGCAACCTCCTCTTCGACCTCAACGACTTCGACGAGACCCTGCCCGGTCCATTCGAGTACGACGTGCTGCGCATGACGGCGAGTTTCACGATCGCGGCCCGCAACAACGGATTCAGCGCCGCGGACATCCGGAAGGTGACCCTGGAAGCCGTTCGCTCCTATCGGGAGGGGATGGCCCAGTTCGCCTCGATGCGCACCATGGACATCTGGTACGCCAAGATGACGGAGGAGGAGATGCTGGCGGCCATGGATATGGCCAGGGCCACCCAGAAGGGCAAGCTGGCGCGCAAGACGTCCAAGGCACTCGAGAAGAATGTGCTGAAGAACGCCGCGAAGGCGCGCTCCCGCGACAGCATGCAGGCCCTGTCCAAGCTCGCCGAACTCGTCGACGGCCAGTACCGGATCATCAGCCAGCCGCCGATCGTGATGCCGGTCCGCGATGTCGCGCAATCCCTGGGGTTGTCGCCGGACGAGATCCAGGCGGCGGTCCTGGAACAGTTGCGGTCCTACCGGGAAACCCTGCAGGATGACCGGCGGCGGCTGCTCGAACGCTTCGAGGTGGTGGATGTGGCCCACAAGGTGGTGGGTGTCGGCAGCGTCGGTAACCGGGCGTTCATCGCCCTGCTGCAGGGGCGCGACGAGCAGGACCCGCTGTTCCTGCAGGTGAAGGAGGCCACGGCATCCGTGCTCGAGGACCACCTGCCCAAGAGCATCTACGAGCAGCCGGGGGAGCGGGTGGTGCAGGGGCAGCGGATGATGCAGGCCGCCAGCGACATCTTCCTGGGCTGGACCAAGGGAGTGCAAGCCGACCGGTACCTGTACTGGCGTCAGCTGCGTGACATGAAGGGCTCGGCGATCGTGGAGGCGATGGTGCCGATGGGGATGAACCTCTACGCTCACGCCTGCGGCTGGACCCTGGCCCGCGCCCACGCCAGGTCGGGCGATCCCGTCGCGATCGCGGCGTACCTGGGGAAGAGCGACAAGTTCGACCGTGCGATCACCGACTTCTCCAACCGGTACGCCGACCAGAACGAGAAGGACTACGAGGCCTTCCTCGAGGCCGTACACACCGGCTGGCTGGAGGCCCGGGAAGGCGTCTGAGCCGCCAGCACGCCCGCAACTGTTGCCGAAGCGGACAAATGGGCCCGGTGCGCCGGGCGCAATTGTCCGGAACGGGAACAGAAGCCGCCGTACGATGGCAGGACACCGCGCAGGAACGGCGGCATGGCGGCAGCACCCAGGCGAGGAGACGGCGACGTGGCGAAAGCACCCACGGTCTACGACGTCGCCGAACGCTCCGGCGTCTCGATCGCCACCGTCTCGCGCGTGCTGCGCTCGCCGGCTGCGGTGCGGGAGCACACCAGGGAGCGTGTGCTCGCCGCCGTGACCGAGCTCGGCTACGTACCCAGCGCCGCGGCCAGGGGCCTCGCCGCCCGGCGCACCAATGTGATCGGACTGTTCTTTCCCGGCCACGACGAAACCGTGCCGGACCAGCCCGTCGACTCGGCGCGCGGTGACACCGTGCCCATCGTCGACGACGACTCCGACGCCTCCTCCGACACCGAGAACCTCTACTTCGACGAGGTGCTCCGCGGCGCCGAGATCGAGGCCTGGCGCCGCGGTTTCGCCCTGATGGTGGCCGCCGGGCGCGGTTCGAGCCGGGAAGCCCTGGTCACCGACATCGCCGGCCGGGTGGACGGCCTCGCCGTGCTCGCCCGCACCGTGCCCGACGAGCTGCTGACCTACGTGGCCCGCCGCATCCCCGTAGTGATCCTGGCCGGGGCCCAGCGCGCCGACGACTTCGACCACGTCAGTGCGAGCAACGGCCCCGGCATGCGCACCCTGGCCAACTACGTGCTGCAGGACCACGGGGTGCGCGACGTCGTGTACATCGCCGGACCCACTGATTCTCCCGACGACGCCGAGCGGCTGTCCGGCTTCCGCGACGCCCTCGCCGACTCCGGTCTGGCCGAAAGCAGCGTGCGCATCCTGCGCAGCGACTTCACCCGCGACGGCGGCCGGGCCACGGCGGCACGGATCCTGGCCACGGACCGGCCCCGCGCCATCCTCTGCTCCAACGACGAGACCGCGCTGGGCGTGCTCGACGTGCTCGAACAGCGCGGCATCCGGGTGCCCGATGACGTTCTCGTGACGGGCTTCGACGGCATCAGCGCGGGCCGGCACTCCCGGCCGCGGCTCACCACGGTGCACCAGCCGATGGTGGAGCTGGGCCGTGCCGCCGTGCATGCCATCACGGCCCGGCTCGACGACCCGAATCTCGAACCGCAGTCGTTCACCCTGCCCGTCGAGGTCGTGCTGCGGGAGAGCTGCCCACGCGTCTGAGCGAGCACCTGGTGCTGCGGTGAGAAGCCCGTGCTTGCAGTCTCTTAATGTATGCGCTTACAATTGAAGACAATCTCAACGTCGACTGAGGAAACCCGGTAGTAATGATGCAACCCACTCGATCTCGGCCCGATCAGGGCCTCTCCGCGATCCGGCTGCTGGACGCGATCCCCAAACCTCGCACGGTCGTCGCGTGACCGCTCCGTTCGGCGCCCTGGCGCTGGCGCCCGGGTTGGTGCACTTCACCGTCGACACCGCTGCCGGGCCGCTCACCGCGTTCCGGGCGATGCCGGCGGGCGAGCGCCGCGGCGTGGCCCTGCTGGTGCCCGGCTTCACCGGCTCGAAGGAGGACTTCCGGCTGCTGCTTCCGCTGATCGCGGCGCACGGCTGGGAGGTCGTGGGCTACAGCCAGCGCGGCCAGGCCGATTCCGCCGCCCCGGTGGGGCTCGAGAACTACCGGCTCGATGACTTCGCGGCGGATGCCGTCACGGTCGCGCACGAGATCGGCGCGGGCGGCCCCGTGCACCTGGTGGGCCACAGCCTGGGCGGCCTCGTCGCCCGGGCGGCGCTGCTGCGTAGCCCCGCCTTGTTCAGTGACCTCACCATGCTCTGCTCCGGCCCCGGCGGCCGGGCCGGGGTGCACGAGGCCGACGCCGAGCTGGTGGCCTCGCAGGGCACGCTGGCCATCTGGGCGCTCGATCACCCGGCCGGCAGCGCTCTCACCGCCGACGACGAATTCGTGCGCGACCGCCTGATCGCCTCCTCGGTCGACAACTACCTCGGCTGCGCCCGCATCCTGCAGAGCACCCCGGACTCCTCCGACGCCGTGCGGGCCACCCGGGTGCCCACCCTGGTCGCACACGGCGACACCGACGACGCCTGGCCCATCCCGTCGCAGCGGTTGATGGCGGAGCGGCTCGGCTCTCAGTACCGGGTGATCCCACAGGCCGGGCACCTGCCCAACCTCGACAACCCCGGCTTCACCGCCGACGTGCTCAACGATTTCTGGGCATCCACCAGCTGATTTTCGTCTGAACACCGCACCACCGCTACCCAAGGAGATCCTTCCATGCTCACTTTCCCCCAAGGCTTCCTGTGGGGCGCCGCGACCGCCGCCCACCAGATCGAAGGCAACAACGTCAACAGCAACTGGTGGCCCAAGGAACACGCCAACGGCACCACCATGGTCGAACCCTCCGGAGACGCCGCAGACAGCTTCCACCGCTACCGCGAGGACATCAAGCTGCTCGCCGACCTGGGCCTGGACACCTACCGGTTCAGCATCGAGTGGGCCCGCATCGAGCCGGAGCGCGGTTTCACCTCCCGCTCGGCGATCGATCACTACCGCCGTATGGTCGACACCTGCCACGAGTTCGGCATCGAGCCGATCGTGACCCTGATGCACTTCACCGTGCCGCGCTGGTTCGAGAACGACGGATTCTGGCGTGCGCCGGATGCCGCCGACCTGTTCGCCCGCTACACCGAGCTCGCCCTGCCCGTCGTGGCCGAGGGTGTGAACTACGTGTGCACCATCAACGAGCCCAACATCGCCGCGATGCTCGCCGGCGGAGAAGACGCCGCCAACCTGGTGGCGCACGGCCTCCCGGACCCCGACCTGCAGGTGGCGGATGCCCTGCTGCTTTCGCACCAGCGCTCCCGCGAGGTACTGAGCCAGGTGAGCCAGCTGAAGACCGGCTGGACCGTCGCCACGCAGGCCTTCGTGGCCGTTGACGAGGAGGGCGCGGACGAGAAGCTCGCCGAGTACGCCTACCCGCGCGAGGACTGGTACCTGGAGACCGTGAAGGGGGACGACTTCGTGGGTGTGCAGGCGTACACCCGCACCTTCATCGGACCCGAGGGCCCCCGGCCCGTCGCCGAGGGCGTGGAGACCACCCTCACCGGCTGGGAGTTCTTCCCGCCGGCCGCGGGCATCGGCGTGCGCGCCGCCTGGGAGCTGACCGACCACGTGCCCGTGATGGTCACCGAGAACGGCATCGCCACGCAGGACGACAGCCGCCGGATCGCCTACACCCAGGGCGCCCTCGAGGGGCTGCACTCCTGCATTGACGACGGCATCGACCTGCTCGGCTACCTGCACTGGTCCGCGCTGGACAACTACGAGTGGGCGTCGGGCTTCAAGCCCACCTTCGGCCTGATCGGCTGGGACACGCAGACCTTCGCCCGCACCCCCAAGCCCAGCGCCAGCTGGCTCGGCGAGGTCGCCCGCCGCAACGGCCTGGAGCCGTCGGTCGCCCCCGCGGCCTAATCTGCCCCGCCCGTTGGTTGAGCTTGTCGAAACCTGGCGAGTCTCGACAAGCTCGACCAGCGAGGGGTGCGGCACACACGCTCGCCCCGTGGTCTAGACGAAGCGCTCGAGCACCGTTCCGTCGCGCACCCGTTCGACCCGCTTGACGTGCGTGGTGATGTCGCGCACCCCGCGGTACACCGCGAGCTCGGCCACATCCACGACCTTGGTCGAGGCGTGCGCCCGGGTCGGATGCGCGAACTCCTCGATGGACTGGAAGCTGTCGCGCCCGCGCGGCTCGGCGCTGAACCGCTGCGCGAAGCCGGTGTTCACGCGAGTGAGCTCGATGTCGGCCTCGTGCGCGGTGACCAGGCTGCGGGTGTCTACCGTGATCACGGTGTGGGCGTCGTCCCGGTACGAGCGGGCAGTGAGCAGCTCGTTCAGCCGCGTCTTCTGCAGGAAGAAGAACACCCGATCGTTCAGCATCGTGTACCACTCGCTGGGGGACAGGTCCTCCAGCGCGGCGGCCAGCGACGACTCGTGCATCGCCTTCTGGTGCCGGATGACGGCGGTGCCGTAGTCCGGATGCTCCAACTCCAGCGACTCGCCGCGCCGCTTGGTGAGGATCGCGGCCTGCGGCGCCCCCTGCCGCACGCCCCAGCGGGTGACGAGCGCGGCTGTGCTGAGCAGCCCATGCCGCTCGATCGACGGCCACGCTCCATCCGCTGCCACGTGGTACAGCTCGGGATAGAGGCGGATCAGGTCCTTGGAAAGCACGGGGCAAGCGTACCGCCGCTCCGCCGGCGAGTTGAGCGGGCTAGAGGTCGAAGGCCAACCGGGCGCCGAGTGCGATCATCACCACGGCGATGATGCCGTCCAGGACGCGCCAGGCCTGGGGGCGGGCGAAGATCGGGCGCAGTAGGCGCGCCCCGAAGCCGAGGCCGGCGAACCACAGCAGGCTGCCGGCCATGGCGCCGCCGGCCCACCACCAGCGCTCGGCGGCCTCCTGCTGTGAGGCGACGGAACCGAGCAGCACCACGGTGTCCAGGTACACGTGCGGATTGAGCCAGGTGAGGGCCAGAACCGTGCCGACCGCGACGCCCATTCCGGTGGCGCCGTTGGAGCCGGTCACCAGGAGCGCGCCGGGGCGGATGGCGCGCCGCGCCGCCCAGAGTCCGTAGCCGATGAGAAACGCGGCTCCGACGATGCGCACGACCACCATGGCCACCGGCGCTGCGTTGACCAGGGCACCCATGCCCAGTACTCCGGCCAGGATCAGCACCGCATCGGACAGTGCGCAGATCGCGACCACCGGCAGGATCACCCGGGTGCGGCCCTCGATGCCCAGCCGCAGCACAAACGCGTTCTGGGCACCGATGGCAATGATGAGGGATAGCCCGGTGACCAGGCCCAGCACAGCGGGCAGGAGGGTTGTCGCAGCGGTCATGCTTCCACGGTACGCAGCCGCAGCAATTCAGTCCAGCTACGCTTTCTGATGATGCGTAAGCTGAGCTTATGCAGCGCTTCACACTCGACCAGTTGGAGACCCTGCGCGCCCTGGTCGAGGACGGCACCTTCGAAAAGGCCGCCCGCCGGTTGCACGTCACGGCGTCGGCGGTCTCGCAGCGGGTCAAGGCCATGGAGCAGTCCTGCGGCCGGGTGCTCGTTCAGCGCACCACCCCGGTCGAACTCACGGCCGCCGGTGCCGTGGTGCTGCGGTACGCGCGCCAGGTCGAGCTGCTGGAGGCCGACACCGAGCGAGCCCTGCGGGAGAACGGGTCCGCCGAGCGGCCCGTTCTGGTCTCCCTCGCCGTGAACGCCGACAGTCTGGCCACCTGGTTCCTCGGCGCGCTCGCCGGGGTGGCCGACGAGTTCGACATCACCTTCGACCTGCACCGGGAGGATCAGGAGCACACGATCTCGTTGCTGCGCTCCGGCGCCGTGATGGCCGCGGTCACCTCCGACCGGGAATCCATCCAGGGCTGCGTCACCGAGCCGCTGGGCCGGATGCGCTATCGCGCGGTCGCCACGCCGGACTTCGTGACCCGCTGGCTCGCCACCGGGCTCGCCACGCTGTCTGAGGCGCCCGTGGTCACCTTCGACCGCAAAGACGACCTGCAGGATGCCTTCCTGCGGGCCCACGCGGGCGGGCCGGGGGACCCACCGCGGCACTTCATCCCCACCTCCCACGACTTCGCGCGCGCCGTGGCGCTGGGCCTGGGCTGGGGTGTGTTGCCCGAGCAGCAGTGCCTGGCGGAGATCGCCGACGGCCGTTTGGTTGAGCTGGCGGCGGCGCATCCGGTGGACGTGCCGCTCTACTGGCAGCGCTGGAACCTGTCGTCGCCGCTCCTGGACGCCGTGTCGGCAGCGGTGCGCGCACAGGCCGAGCGAACCCTGCGGCCGCTCAGGGAATGACCTAGCGGGACCCGGCCTACAGGTCGGTGTGCGCCAGCGGCGTTCCGCTCACGCTCGCCCGGATCTCGACGCTACGGATCTGATCGACGCTCAGGTCGGTCGATGCGGCGAGGTTTTCGGTGCTCGGGCTGGTCGCCGTCCAGGTCGCGAGCACCGTGGCGGTGCCGTCCTGATCGGTCATCACCATGTCGTAGTCCTGGGGGCCGTTGTCCTTCCAGAGCTGGTTGAGGTACACGCACGACCAGTCGAACCGGGTGCCCCAGTCGGTGTCGGTGATGGTCAGGGCCGCGGTGAGGGCGTCGGCCTCCACGGGTTCCATGGCCACGACCGTCGTCGAGGTCGTTCCGGCCGATGCGGGCGGTGCCGGTGCAGACGGTTCGGCCAGCCCGGCCTGCGGCGTGGGGGAGGTCGCCAGGGCAGCGCCGAGGACCCCGCCGCCGAGCGCGAGAACGGCAGCGACAGCGGTGCCGGCCACAGCCAGGCGTATCCGGTTGCGCCGCGTGCGCCTGACGGCCGCGCCGGCCAGCCGCTGCACCGCTCCTGGCTGGTGCAGTGCGTCGCGCAGATGCGCGTCGCTGGGATGCGCGGCGGAGGGATGCGCGGCGGAGGGAGCTTCGTCGGTGAGGGCCACGGCTTCCGCCGCGGGCAGGGCGGCCAGGATGCCGGGCAGCCCGGCGAGTTCGGCGACGGCGCCGGCGCAGGCGGGGCAGGTCGGCAGGTGGCGTTCGAAGGCGTGCCGGTCCTCGGGGCTGAGCGCGCCGAGCACGTAGGCGGCGTCCCACTCGCGGAAGCGGTCGGAGGTCATTCGGTGACCCCTCTTTCCTGTAGGGCGAGCCGCATTGCTCGCAGGGCGTAGTGCAGGCGGGACTTCACGGTGCCCTCCGGCACCTGTTGGCGCTCGGCGATTTCCGCGATCGACTGCCCGAGGTAGTAGGCACTCACCAGCACCGTGCGGTGCTCGGGGGTGAGCGCGGTGAGGGCATCGGTGAGCAGCCAGCGATCCAGGATGGCCTCGGTGGCGTCGGTCGACGCCGTCTCGGGCAGGTCGTCGGTCGAGATCTCGCGGGCGTAGCGTGCGCTCCGCCGGTCGTCGATGACGAGGTTGCGGGCCACCGTGAACAGCCAGGCGCGGGCGGCGTCGTCATCCCGGTCCAGCAGCGCCGGACGCTTCCAGGCACGCAACAGGGTCTCCTGCACGACGTCCTGCGCGAACCCGTAGTCCCCGGTCAGGCGCACCACATACCGAAACAGTGCCGGCCCGTGGGCATCGTGCAGAGCCCGCAGAAGCTCCGCGTGTGGTTCTGTCACGGTCACCTCCCGGTCTGCCCGATGCCCACGATGAACACGTGCTGGACTAATTCTGCGCGACGAAGAGCTCGAACTCGACGGAGCCGGCGTCTTCGACCGACACGAAGCCGAGGTCGGGTGCGTCGACGCCGTAGTCGCTGAACGTGATCGGGATGCTGCCGACGACCTGGCCGCCGGTGTCGGTGAGTGCGGCCTGCAGCTCGACGGTGACCGGCTGGGTGACGCCGTGCAGGGTGAGTTCGCCGGTGGCGCTCAGGGTCTGCGCGACGCCGGCCACCGGAGCCTCGAGGGTGACCGGTTCGGTGAGCGTGAACGTGGCGGTCGGGAAGTCGCCGGCCTCCATGGCGGTGTCGCGGAAGTAGGCGTCCCTGGCGCCTTCGTCGGTGGCGATGCTCGCCACGTCCACGGTGATCGTCGCGGCGGTGAGGGAGAGTGTGTCCACGGTGAGCTCACCGGTGACGTCGGTCGTGCGACCGGTCACGGTCACGTCGTTGCCCTGCAGCACCTCGTCGACGCGGTAGCCCGCGAACGAGTCCGCTCCAACGCTCCAGGTGCCCGAGAGATCGTCGGCGTTCACCTCGGTAGCCGCATCCGTTGCGCTCGGGGCTCCGGCGGCGATGGTGGGGGCCGCCTCGACAGTGCTGTTGGCGTAGTCGGCATAGACCGCCGGTCCGAACGCCAGGGCGGCCCCGCCGATGACGAGAACTCCGCCCGCAATCCACAGCCCGATCTTCGTCTTCTTCTGCATGTCACCCTCATGGTCATTACGTTTGGTTGGCGCGGCGGATGGTGGTCATCCACTCTGAACAACGAGACCGCGGCGCAAAAGGTTCAGTCAAAGCCGAAAATTTTCTCGGGGACCTAGCCGGTTCGACCGCTGATGCGCCGGCCCAACTCGGCCGCGGCGTGCTCCACGGCGGCGGCGAGCTCCGGCCAGCGCTCCGGCGGCACACTGGAGCGGGCGAAGGTCACGGCGATACCGGCGGCGGGCCAGCCGCTGTGGTCACGCACGGCCACGGCCACGGATGCGATGCCCTCAGTGACATCGCCGTCCTCCGCCGCGTAGCCCTGCGCGCGCACCTCGGTCAGGAGCCGGCTCAGCTCGCGGTAGCTGCTCACGCTGCCGTGCACCGGGGTACCGCCGGCGTCGCGCCGCACGAAGGCGGACGGGTCGGGGAACAGCGCCCGGACCTGCGCGACCGGCAGCGTCGCCAGCAGCGCCCGGCCGCTGGCCGTGAGGTGGCTGGGCAGGCGCACGCCGACATCCGTCACCAGGGAGGGGCGTCGGGGTGCGCGCTCCTCCACGAGGTAGATCACATCGCGACCGTGCAGCACGGCCAGGTGCGCGCTCTCGCCGATCTTGTCGACGAGGGAGGCCAGGATCGGCCGGCCCAGCCGGGCCAGGGGCTCCTGGCGGGCAAAGCCACTGCTCAGCTCGAAGGCGGCCAGGCCGATGCCGTACCTGCGGGCCTCGGGGAAGTGCAGCACGAAGCCGAGCTCGGTGAGCACGCCCAGCAGCCTGTAGACGGTGGACCGGGGGAGCCCGAGTGTCTGCGCGATGGTCGACGCCGGCACCGGACCGCGCTGGGCGGCCAGGTGCGTGAGAATCTGCAGGGTGTGGCGGGCGGCGGGGACGTCGGCCTTGGTGGGTGCCGCACCACGCTCAGCTGTCATGCGATGAGGCTATCGTTTCGACGTCTCCCCAGGGCGCACGCCGGTTGCCGGTTCGGCAAGCGAGTTTGTCGCCGCCTCGCCGACGAGGGAGGATGCAGACATGCACACCAACAACACTGCCCGCGAACCCCAGGAGCCCGACGCGATCGGAGACTTCTGGGATCAGCGCTACGCCGGCAATGAGACCCTGTGGAGTGGACAGCCCAATGCCACGCTGGTCAGCGAGACGCGAGAGCTGCGGCCGGGACGGGCCCTCGACGTCGGCTGCGGCGAGGGCGCCGATGCCCTGTGGCTGGTGGCACAGGGCTGGCACGTCACGGCGCTGGATGTCTCGCGAGTGGCACTCGAGCGCGCCGCTCGCCAGGCCGAACTCGCCGGGGCCGCCATCGTCGGCGGCGCGGTGCGCTGGCTGCACGCCGGACTCGTCGAGGCGGCCCTGCCGGCGGCGAGTTTCGACCTGGTCTCCGCGCAATACCCCGCCCTGCTGCGCACCGACGAGAACATCGCGGAGCGCGCCCTGCTGGCTGCCGTCGCGCCCGGGGGCGTGCTGCTCATCGTGCACCACCCCACGCCCACCGCCGAGGAGGCCACCGCGCACGGCTTCGATCCCGACCTGTACGTGAGCCCGGCCCACGTCGCGGCCCTTCTGGACGACGACTGGCGGATCGACGTCAACGAAACCCGGCCCCGACACGTGGCCACCGGGGCCGGCGCCCACCACACCGAAGACGTCGTCGTACGGGCGCGGCGCCTGCGCTGACCCAACCGGCCGTCGCACCGGTCGCCGCGCCGCAGTCGGAGCCTGCCCTTCGATTACCCAAGTCAGGGTGGATACCCGCGCTGACCTGCCAATAGGCCCCCCGAACGACGGGCGAAAACGACCCTGACCGGGGATTCGGGCGTGTCGAGGTGCTAAGCTCGGTGACGGTCTTCCGACCCCTCACCAGGACGCGAACGCGCAGCCCCCAGCCAGACGTGGGCCGCGGCGTACGTACGGTGAGGCCCAGACGGACGCGATCCCATGGTCGCTCCAGCCCACACCGCAACGGTGTCGAGGCCGGTCTCGGCCTACCCGTCCGACACAGCGAGCCCCGTGTAGTCGACCGCTCAGGCGGTCTATTCGGCGTGCTCCGGAGAATCCGTGACCGAAATCACCGCCGTCAAGGCAGAAGAATCCGCCAATGAGGCGGAGCAGACAACAGCAGCAACAACAGCAGTGGAACCCGGAATCGCCGTCAAGGCCGACCGGCTCTACAAGGCCTTCGGCCGCAAACCCCACGACATCGTCAAGAAGCTCCAGGGCGGCACCAGCCGTGACAAGCTCGCGCACCTGGGAACGGCCGCCGTCATCGATGCCTCCTTCGAGGTCAAGAGCGGTGAGATCTTCGTGGTCATGGGCCTGTCCGGCTCGGGAAAGTCCACGCTCATCCGCATGCTCAATGGACTACTCGAAGCCACCTCGGGAACCGTCACCGTCGGGGGAACGAACATCACCGGCGTTCCTGCGAAGAAGCTTCGTGAGGTACGCCGCCAGAGCGTCTCCATGGTTTTCCAGCACTTCGCCCTGCTGCCGCACCGCACCGTGATCGACAACGTCGCCTACGGCCTTGAAGTGCAGGGTATGCCCCGCGAGGAACGCCTCGCCAAGGCGCGCACCATCATCCGCCTCGTGGGACTGGACGGCTGGGCAGACAACCTGCCCGCCGAGCTGTCCGGTGGCATGCAGCAGCGGGTCGGCCTCGGCCGCGCCCTGGCCGCAGACACCGACGTGCTCCTGATGGACGAGGCGTTCAGCGCCCTCGACCCGCTGATCCGCCGCGAGATGCAGGAACAGCTCATCGAGCTGCAGGCCGAACTCGGCAAGACCATCATCTTCATCACCCACGACCTCAACGAGGCCATGTTCCTCGGCGACCGCATCGCCGTCATGCGTGACGGCCGCATCGTGCAGATCGGCACCCCGGAAGAGATCCTCACCGACCCGGCCAACGACTACGTCGCCCAGTTCGTGCAGGATGTCGACCGGGCCCGGGTGCTCACCGCCGGCAGCGTCATGGAGCCGGCCCGCTCCGTTGTCGCCGCGTCCGCCGGCCCGCGTGCGGCCCTCCGCACCATGCGGGACCTGCAGACCTCGGCCACCTTCGTTCTGGAGCGCGGCCGCAACTTCGTCGGGGTCGTCCGCGACCGCGACGTGCTCAAACAGGTGAAATCGGGTCACACCGACCTCCGCCCCATCATCCAGAAGGCCACGGCCGTGTCCGCCGACACCGCACTGGTCGACCTGGTGGAGCTGGCCGTGGAGAGCGACCTGCCCATCGCCGTCGTCGACGAGCGCAATCGCCTGCTCGGCGTCATCCCCCGGGTGACGCTGCTTGCCGCGCTCGGCAATGTCAGCACCACGACGGGGGAGTTGCCGGTGATGGAACCGCCGTCGACGATCTCGATGAGCATCATCACCGAGACCCTGCGCGAAACCGCGTCGGAAGGAGTACAGCCGTGATCCGTACAGCACTGATTGGGACCGACGTCAGCGAATTCCGTCTACCGCTCGGAGATTGGGCCGAGGGCTTCGTCGACTTCGTCACCGAATGGTTCGGCTTCGTCTTCGACTTCATCCGCGCCATCTTCGGCGGCGCCTACGATGTCGTCGATCTCATCCTGAGCACCCCGCCGTTCTGGCTCATCATCATCGTTTTCGGAGTTCTGGCCCTCATGGTCCGCGGGTGGAAATTCGCCGTGGGCACCGTCATCGGCCTCGGCCTGATTGTGGGCGTGAACCAGTGGGAGAACGCGATGGACTCGCTGGCCCTGGTGCTCGTCGCCAGCCTCCTGGCGATCCTGTTCAGCGTCCCGCTCGGCATCCTCTCGGCACGATCCCAGCTGGCCAGCACCATCATCAAGCCGATCCTCGACTTCATGCAGACCATGCCGGCGTTCGTCTACCTGATTCCGGCCCTGCTCCTGTTCCGGATCGGCGTCGTGCCCGGAATCGTCGCCACGATCATCTTCGCGATGGCTCCCGGCGTGCGGCTCACCGACCTCGGTATCCGCAGCGTCGACAAGGAAGTGGTTGAGGCCGGTCAGGCCTTCGGCGCGTCGCCGGGTCGCATCCTGCGCCAGATCCAGCTGCCGCTGGCGATGCCCACCATCATGGCCGGTATCAACCAGGTCATCATGTTGTCTCTCTCGATGGTCGTCATCGCGGGCATGGTCGGGGCCGGCGGTCTGGGTGGCGACGTCGTCGCCAGCCTGAACCGCATCGACGTGGCGCTCGGCTTCGAAGCCGGTGTGGCCGTCGTGATCCTGGCCATGTTCCTCGACCGCTTCACGGCGGCGCTCGGAACCGGAAAAACGCCGCTCGGCCGGCTGCTGAAGGCGCGCAAGCACCGCAGCACCCCTGCGGCGCCTACACCGGCCCAGGAGTCATCGGCCGAGGCCGAGATCGAGGCCTCCAAGCGGCCCGGCGTGCTCCAGCCCTCCTAACGCGAGCGCACTCGGCCCTACCAACCTGCACGACCCTGCACCACCCTGCCGCCCCACATTGGTGGCACGAAAGGATCACATGAAGAACCGTTCACTCAGCGTCATCGCACTCGGAGCCGTCGGGCTCCTCGCCTTCAGCGGTTGCGCAGCAGCCGAAGCAGAAACCGTCGGCGGCGGCAACTCCGACAACAAGGACCTCACCATTGCCGTGTTCAACGGCTGGGACGAGGGCATCGCGGCCTCCGAGCTGTGGAAGGCCATCCTCGAAGAGAAGGGCTACAACGTCGAGCTCGAGTACGCCGACGTCGCGCCGGTCTACGCCGGACTGTCCACCGGTGACTACGACCTCAATCTCGACGTCTGGCTGCCGAACACGCATGCCGAATACGTCGAGGAGTACGGTGACGACATCACCGACCTCGGAGCGTGGAACGAAGAAGCGAAGCTCACCGTTGCCGTGAACGCCGACGCGCCGATCGACAGTCTCACCGAGCTGGCCGACAACGCTGACTCGTTCAACAACACCATTGTGGGCATCGAGCCCGGCGCCGGCCTGACGGCCGCGGTCGAGAACAACTCCATCCCGACCTACGGTCTGGAAGGAATGGACTTCAAGACCTCGTCGACGGCAGCCATGCTCGCCGAGCTCACGGCGGCCACCAAGGCCGACGAGAACATCGCCGTCACGCTCTGGGAGCCGCACTGGGCCTACGGGTCCTTCGACCTGAAGAACCTCGAAGACCCCGAGGGCACACTCGGCGAGGCCGAGTCCCTTCACGCCTACGGCAAGAAGGACTTCTCGACCGACTACCCGCAGGTCACCGAGTGGATGTCCGGATTCAAGATGGACCTGGACCAGCTGTACTCGCTGGAAACCGCCATGCTCGTCGACTATGAGGGCACGGACTACGGCCCCGTCGTCGCGAAGTGGATCGAAGAGAACCAGGAGTACGTGGACACGCTCACCGAGTAGTCGACTGCCCCACCAGAGAACGGCCCGTGCTTTGCACGGGCCGTTTTCGTTCGTGTCCGGGCTGGGTCAGGCGCTTGCCCGCAGTTCGGCGCCGATGAACGCTGCCCAGGCGCCGGCCTTGCCGGTCTCGCCAGCGGCCAGCGGCCCCTCGGTGCCGTCGACAACGAAGCCGTGCGGCTTGGCCACGATGGTGGCGCCGGCAGAGTGCAGGGCGTGCGAGATCTTGGCCGCGGCATCCCCGTGGATGAACAGCTTGATGCGGGTGTCGAACGCGGCGGCCCGCACGCCGGCGAGGGAACCCGGTGCAAGGGTGCCCAGGAACCGGCGCATCCGATCGGTCGGTTTCCAGCCGTTGATCGGACACCCCACCACGAGAACATCCACGCCGTCGAGGCTGGTCTCGGTGATGTCGATGACGCTGAGGGTGGTGGTTCCCCGGCCCAATTCGGTGGCGATCACCTCGGCGATGGTGCGGGTGCTGCCGTAGTTCGTGTCGTAGACGACGAGTGCGTGCATGAGTCCTCCTGGGTCGTGGCGACGTTGGCCGACACGAGTCATAGTGGCCCCGGGCCTCTGGGCCGACAAGTGCGCCGGGTTCCGCCGGGTCAGACCCGGCCGGTCACTCCGATTGCATGAAGCGCAGCGCGGCAAAGGTCGAGAGCGCTTCGGTGATGGCCTGCTCCGACTCCGCCGGGCTGATCGTGGCCTCGCCGTCGCCGGGCTGGGCGCCGTAGGCGCCGAACGAGGCGTGGTTGGCCCCCTCGATCTCGACGAAGGTGGTGCCGGCGGGCAGCAGGTCCGCGGTCTCCTCGATCTTGGCCGGGGTGCTGAGGCCGTCCTCGCTGCCGCTGATGCTCAGCACGGGGAGTTCGTCGTCGACCGCCGCGGCGCAGTAGCTGCCGAACAGCACCAGCCCGGCCACCTGCGCGTCCGCCGCGTACATGCAGGCCCGCACCCCGCCGAGCGAGTGGCCGCCGACGAACCAGGCCGTCACGCCGGGGGCGGTGTCCGTGAAGGTGCCCAGAGGGCGCTGGTCGAAGAAGGCCAGGTTCAGCACCGGTTTGGTGATGACCACGGTCATCCCGGTCGCCTCAACGGTGCCGGACAACGTGGCGAGGTAGGCGTACGGGTCGACCTTGGCGCCGGGGATGAAGATCAGGCCCGCGGTGGAGGGCTTCTCCGCCGGGGTGATCACCACGGAGACGGCCGTGTCGGTCACGGTGACGGCTGGATTGTCGAACACCGCCTGGGCCGCGGCCCGGTCGGCAGGCATGACCAGCTGGGTCCAGATGAGAAAGGCGACGATCCCGAGCGCCAGGGCCGTGAGCGCGGTCCAGCCGGCGAACGCGATGCGGGCGCGAGTGCGGGACCGGGTGCGGGTTTTCCTGTCGGTCGTCCCCGGTACTGCGTCGTCAAGGTGCTCGGTTGTCACTGTGCTCAGTCGTCCAATCCGCGTGCGGCGAGGGCCTCTCCGATCGCATCGGCGGCGTACAACGAGCGTACGACGACAGGAACGGCCAGGGCGATGACGGAGCCCTGCGCGCCACGGGCCCGCCGGGCGTCGAGCACCTCTCCCACGATCTCCGCCACCAGCGGAATGCACCGGATGGTCAGGGCCACGAGCAGCCCCACCCTGTCGGCGTCCACCCAGCGCCGGAACGGCCGCAGGAGCAGCTGGAACGCTTCGAGCACCGCGGTGACCGTGGTGGTGAGGGTGAACAGGGCGGCGAGGGCCACCGCCACCACCAGCCGGCCGGCCATCAGACCGGCCGTGGTCCAGCCCTCGGCCGAGCCGCCGGCGACGAGCACCTGCACCGGCACGGCGAAGACCAGGATCCACAGGATCGGACCGATCTGCGGCCAGGCCGCGGTGGGCGGGATACCGGCCAGCGCGTACAGGGCGACCACGACCACGAGTTCGCCCGCGAGCACCAGCGGATCGGCCACCAGGCCGACGAGCACCATGGCGACGGCGAGCAGGGCCAGCTTGAGCACCGCCGGCGCGCGGTGCAGCAGTGAGGTCCCCGGCCGGTACAGCCCGATCATGCCAGCAGGCTCAGGTACGCGGTCAGCGCGGCCGCGGGAACGTCGTCGGCGACGACCCGGCCCTCGTCGATCACGAGCACCCTGTCGAAGCCGTCCAGCACCTCCAGGTCGTGGGTCACCACGATCACCTGCTGGGTCAGCGACACCAGCAGTCCGGTGATCAGGCGGGTGTTGCGGGCATCCAGCAGGGTGGTCGGTTCGTCGGCCACCACGATGCTGGGCCCGGCCACCAGCACCGCCGCCAGGGCCAGCAGCTGCTTCTGACCTCCGGACAGGCGGTGGGCGGGGCGATCGGCGAGGGCGGTGAGACCGAACCGATCGAGCGCCTCCGCCGTGCGGGCGGCGATCTCACCGGCGTCCAGGCCGCGCCGCCGCAGGGTGAAGGCCACATCCTCCTGCACCGTGGGCATCACGATCTGGTTGTCGGGGTTGGTGAAGATGAAACCCACCTCGCGCCGCACGAGCTTGGCCTGCCGGCGCACGTCCAGGCCGTTCACCGTGACCGTGCCGTGGGTCGGGGTGACCAGGCCGTTGATCATGCGCGCCAACGTCGACTTGCCGCTGCCGTTCGCTCCGACGATACCGATCCGGCGTTCGGTGAGATGCAGGTCGATGCCGCGCAGCACGGGCTGATCGTCGAAGCCGTGCGAGACGCCCTCGAACCGGATGCCGGCGGCGCTCACACTCACGCCCGGGTGTCGACGGGTACGGAAACCGGGGCCGCGCGGCGCGGGGTGATCAGGCCCGGGTACGCCCGGTGCACCTGCTTGGCGACGAGCACCGTCACGACCACCTTCACCAGGTCGCCGGGCAGGAACTTGGCGCTGTCGGCGGCGGCGGCCCACAGCGGCAGGCCCAGGTTGATGGCGGTGACGGGCACCCCGATCAGGTAGACGACCACGATGCCGCCGAGCGCGGTGGCGGCCAGGGCGGGCCAGAACGGGTAGCGCGGCAACAGCCAGGCGGTGAGGGCGCCGATCACGACGACGCCCAGCAGCCATCCGTAGGGGTAGCCGGCAGAGGGGGAGGTGGTGAACCAGACCAGGCCGCCGCGCCCGCCGGAGAGCAGCGGCAGCCCGGCCGCCGTGAGGACCAGCAACAGCAGCACGGCCAGGAAGCCCTTGCGCGCGCCGAGGATCGCGCCGGCCAGCATCACGCCGAGGGTCTGGAACGTGATCGGCACGGTGCTGGCACCCAGGGAGAGCGCGCCCGGGAAGCCGAGGGCGGCGATGAGGGCGGCGAAAATGGCGATCTGAGCGAGGTCGCGCACGCTGAGGCGGGCTGTGACTCTGCGGGCGGTGGCTTTACGGGCTGCAACGGTGGGGGCGGTCATGATCTTCAATCTAGGATTCCGCGAAGGGGCGCCGCAGTGGAATACCTACAAAGAATCCGGCCGAACGCTGGTCGCGGGTCGGGGCCGCGGCGCCCGGTCCGGATCTCCGCTGTCATCGGCACGACTATCCGTCGCACCTGTGCGGCTTTATGATCGTCGCAGCCGGCCGGAGAGTTCACCGACGCCGGGTCACGGAAGGCAGTTCTCATGGGTTTCTTCGGATTTCTCCTGCTCGGCCTACTGGCCGGCGCCCTGGCCAAGCTGATCCTGCCCGGCACGCAGGGTGGCGGCTGGTTCGTGACCCTGCTGCTAGGTGTGGTCGGCGCGTTGCTGGGCGGCTGGCTGGCCGGCCTGATCTTCGGGGTCGACATGGGGTCGTTCTTCGACCTGCGCACCTGGGTGATCGCCATTCTCGGGTCGATCATCGTGCTGCTCATCTACGGCGCGGCCACCCGAAACCGCGGTAGCAGCAGCTCGACCTGATCCGGCCCGTCGGTCCTCGGCCACGACGATGGCGTCGGCCGCGCGCACCAGAGCCAGGTGGGTGAGGGCCTGAGGGGTGTTCCCGGCGTGATGCCCCGTTGTCACGTCGTATTCCTCGGAGAGCAGTCCGACGTCGTTGGAGAGGCCGACAAGCCGGGTCATCAGCGCCTGCGCATCGTCGACGCGGCCGGACGCCGCGTACTGTTCGACCAGCCAGAACGAGCACGCCAGGAAGGGATGCTCACCGGCGTCGAGGCCGTCGAGAGCCGGATGGGTCGTGTAGCGCAGCACGAGGCCGTCTCGCAGCAGATCGGCCTCGATGGCGCGCACGGTGCCGAGCATGCGCGCATCCGTGGCCTCGCAGAAGCCCACCTGGGAGAGCACGAGCAGTGACGCGTCGACCTCTTCGCCGCCGAAATACTGTGTGTAGCAGCCGCGGGCCGCGTTGTAGCCGCGCTCCTCGATGTCGCTCCGCACCTCGTCACGGATGCGTCGCCACCGGTCGACCGGTCCGGGCAGGCCGTACTCGGTCACGCCCCGGACCGCCCGGTCGAAGGCAGCCCACACCATCACCCGGGAGTGGGTGAATTCCCGAGCGGGCCCGCGCACCTCCCAGATACCCTGATCGGGCCGATGCCAGTTCGCTTCGAGGTAGGTCATCAGTGACAGCTGCAGCGGCCAGGAAAACTCGGTTTCCTCCACTCCGGCGCCGCGGGCTTCGTGCAGGGCGATCATCACCCCGCCGACCGCGTCGGACTGGAACTGGCTGACGGCGCCGTTGCCCACCCGCACGGGCCCAGATCCGCGATGGCCGGGCAGGCTGGTCAGTTCCCGCTCGGGCAGGTAGCGTTCGCCGGCCAGGCCGTACATGATCTGCAGGTCGTTGGGGTCCCCGGCGATCGCCCGCAGCAGCCAGCCCCGCCAGGATTCGGCTTCGGCCTCGTAGCCGTGGGAGAGCAGCACCTCGAGGGTGAGCGACGCATCGCGGAGCCACACGTATCGGTAGTCCCAGTTGCGGGTGCCGCCGATGAGTTCAGGAAGCGAGGTGGTGGCCGCCGCGACGATGCCGCCAGTCGTCTCGTGGGTGAGGGCGCGCAGCACCAGCAGCGAGCGCACGACGGCGGCGCGGAACGGCCCGTCGTGGGTGCAGCTGTCCGCCCAGCCCGCCCACCAGGCCAAGGTTTCGCTGTAGACCTGCGGAATGTTCAGGGCCTGCGGAAGCGGCAGGTGCGAGGGGTACCAGGTGAGTTGGATGGTGACAGTCTCGGCCGCCGTGACCGTGAAGCGGGCCTCGTGCCGGTGGTCGGAGGCGTGCAGGGCGGGCCCGCGCAGCACGACTGCGTCGGGGCCGGCGACGGCGATGAGTCCGGGGGAGTGCTCGTGGCGAAGCTGCCGCACCCAGGGCACTGTGGCTCCGTAGCCGAACCGCAAGCGCAGGTCCTGGATCAGCTCGACGTGTCCGGTGAGCCCGCGCACGGTGCGCACGACGTCGGCGCGGCCGTCGCCGTGTGGCATGAAATCGACCACTTCCACGGTCCCGGTCGTCGTCGTCCAGACTGTGGAGAGGACGAAGCTCTCACCCAGGTAGGACCGGGTGCAGGTGGCCGCCGGGTCGGCGGGGGCCAGCAACCAGCGGCCCTGCTCTTCGGAGCCCAGGAGGGCGCCGAACATTGACGCGGAGTCGTAGCGGGGCAGACACAGCCAATCGATGCTGCCGTCACGGCCCACCAACGCGGCCGAATGGCAGTCGCTGATCAGTGCATAGTCCTCGATGTGCAGCGCCATGCAGTCATCCTCACACAGCGACGCGTGCGGCAGCTGGAGGCCCAGCTCCGGACTCTAGGCGACGAGGCGACTGACCGTGGCCGGTTCGGCGCGGGCGCCGGACGTCGGTTCGGCCCACACCGAGATCGGAGCCGGGTTCCAGGGCAGGGCGGTCGGCGCCGCACCGGAGGACACGAGGAGGGCGCCGGTGCTGACGGCGGTGATGCCGTCCACCGGAGTGTCGGTGCGGGGCTCGGCGATGTTGCGGGGCGCTGCCGGGGTGTCGGTGCGCAGGCGCATCGTCTCGGCGGCCAGGAGTTCGGTGAGGGTCTCGGCGATCTGGTGGGCCTTGAGCCCGTGGAAGATCACATCGGTGTCGTCGGCCCGGCGGGGGACCAGGGTCCAGGCTCCGTCGGCGCCGACGAGATCTGCCAGCGCGGCGTGGAGGTGTTCGAAGACCTCGGCGCGGCTGAGCTCTGCCGGAGCGGGTGCAACCGGGGCCTGGATGACGGGTGCGGTGCGACGTCTACGACCGAACATCGTGAGCCCCTTTCTGCTAACAACGCGAGAAGACCAGTTTCGCCTTCTCTACCCCGAAAACAGGGGGGACACGCCGCAGAACGGGGACTCGCGGAAGGATGCCCGCTAATTCACTCTCGCTGCCGTGGCGCCCGGCACTGATTTCTCGTCGGCGTCCTTCACGACGTTGCCGACGGCGACCGCGACACTCAGCCCCCAGCCGATCCAGGTGAGCACGAGGCGCCAGTCCCGCGGACCGTTCTTAGTGGCCTGCAGAATGTGCCAGCCGCCGACGACGACGCTGATCATTGCGGTGTTGAACAAGAACTTTCGCATGGCTACACGGTAGCCCAACCCCGCGAACTGCGAGCAAAGCCCCAAAAAACTCGAGTTCTAGGTGCTTAAGTCACAGTTCGCGGGTGTGGTGGCGGGCGAAGGCGAGGGTCTCGGCGAGCATGGCCAGGCGCTCCGGCTCGGTGCGGGCGGTCCGGGTGTTCACCTCGGCCACGATGGTGCCGTCCCAGCTCACCGCGGCGAGGTTCTGCAGCACCTCGGCCACCGGCTCGGTGCCGTGTCCGGGCAGCAGGTGTTCGTCGAAGACCCGGCCCTCATCGAGGGAGCCGGAACCGTCGCAGAGGTGCACGTGGCGCAGTCGCTCGCCCAGGGCTGTGGCCATGGCGAGGCTGTCCTGGCCGCTCAGCGCACAGTGCGAGAAGTCCAGGGTCACCGCGGCGCAGTCCATCACCGTGGTGTCCCAGCCGGGGGAGTATGCCTTGACGCCCCGCCCGCCGATCTTCCACGGGAACATGTTCTCGACGGCGATCTGTTGCCCCGTGACGGCGCCCAACTCGCGCACGATGTCGAGAAAGTCCTCCGCATAGCCGGCCTGCCACCGAAACGGCGGATGCACCACCACCGTCGATGCGCCGACCAGCCCGGCGAGCTCGGCTGACTTCTCCAGCTTCACCTTGGGGTCCCGGCCCCAGACGAAGTGGGTGAGCAGCAACACCGGGGCGTGAATCGAGAAGATCGGCAGGCCGTACCGCTCCGACAGCGCCATCAACGCCGCCGCATCCTGGGTGGCCTCGTCGCGGGTGACCATGATCTCGACGCCGTCGAAACCGGCCAGCTTCGCCAACCGGAACGCGTCTTCCAACGGAAGCGGGTAGACGCAGGTGGAGCTCATGCCGATGCGAATCACGGCGTCAGCATAGCCTTCGCTGGTAACCTCGAGGGGCAGCCAGGTGCACCGCAAAGGCGGGCACCGGAATGGATGAGTCATCGAAATCGCAGCAGACACCACCGCACCAGACACCGCACCGGAAACCAACGCAGAGCCCGGTCCCGATTCTGTCGCGCCCGGTCACTTCGACCTGGTCGTGGTCTCCAACCGGCTTCCGGTCGACTACGAACTCGCCGAGGACGGCACCGAAAGCTGGCGCACCTCGCCCGGTGGCCTGGTCACCGCGCTCGAGCCGATGATGCGCGCCTCCGACGGCGCGTGGGTGGGCTGGCCCGGCGTGGCCGACCGCGAATTCGAGCCCTTCGAAAACGACGGCATCTCGATCGTGCCCGTTCGGCTGAGCACCGAAGACCTCGAGCTCTACTACGAGGGCTTCTCCAACGACACCCTGTGGCCGCTCTACCACGACGTGATCGCCTCGCCCAGCTACCACCGTGAATGGTGGGAGGCCTACGTGCAGGTCAACCGCCGGTTCGCCACAGCGGCCGCCGCATCCGCAGCGCCCGGCGCCACGGTCTGGGTACACGACTACCAGCTGCAGCTGGTGCCGCGGATGCTCCGCGACGCCCGGCCCGACCTCGTGATCGGCTTCTTCAACCACATCCCGTTCCCGCCCTACGGCATCTTCGCCCAGCTGCCGTGGCGCAAGCAGATCCTCGACGGCCTGCTCGGCGCCGACCTCATCGGGTTCCAGCGACTGGCGGATGCCGGCAACTTCTCCCGCGCCGTGCGCCGCCTGTTCGGCTACGCCACCCGCGGTGTCGCCGTGGACGTGCCCAGCCAGAACGGCCAGCACCGCCGCGTCATCGCCAAGCACTTCCCGATCTCGATCGACGCCGAAGCCTACGAGGAAATGGCCAAGCGACCGGAGATCCAGGAACGCGCTCGCCAGATCCGCGAGGACCTCGGCAACCCCAAGACGATCATGCTCGGCGTGGACCGCCTGGACTACACCAAGGGCATCGGCCACCGCATCAAGGCCTTCGGTGAGCTGCTCGCCGACGGCACGCTGAACGTCGAGGACGTCACCCTCGTGCAGGTCGCCAGCCCGTCCCGCGAGCGCGTCGCCACCTACATGCAGCTGCGCGACGAGATCGAACTCGCCGTCGGCCGCGTCAACGGCGACTACTCCACCATCAGCCACACCGCCATCAGCTACCACCACCACGGTTACCCGCGGGAAGAGATGGTGGCGCTCTACCTGGCTGCCGACGTGATGCTCGTCACGGCGCTGCGCGACGGCATGAACCTCGTCGCCAAGGAGTACGTGGCGGTGCGCTACGACGGCGACGGCGTGCTCGTGCTCAGCGAATTCGCCGGCGCCGCCGACGAGCTCAAGCAGGCCGTGCTGATCAACCCGCACGACATCGACGGCATGAAGGCGTCGATCATGAAGGCCATGACCATGCCCAAGCGTGAACGCACCCGGCGGATGCGCGCGCTTCGCCGCAAGGTCTTCGACAACGACGTGGCCACCTGGTCAGCCTCGTTCCTGCAGACCCTCACCGGCGGGGCCGCCGTGCCCAGCGGCGTGCCGGAGAACCTCGTGTCGGCACTGAAGGACATCAGCTCGGCCGAGACCATCCTGGTGGCCCTCGACTTCGACGGCACCCTGGCGCCGCACGTCGACGAGCCCGAAGAGGCCCGGGCCGTCGACGGCACCCACGACGTGGTGCAGCGGCTGCTCGACCTGCCGGGCGTGCGTGTCGCGTTCGTGTCCGGCCGGGCGCTGGTGAGCCTCAAGCACGTGGCCGAACCGCAGACCGAGGTGTTGCTCACCGGGTCGCACGGCATCGAGGTGCAGCTGGACGACAACGGCATCGAACTGGGCCTGGTGCCCGCCGAACTCGAGCATCTCGACACCCTCACCCGGGTGCTCGAGCGCATCTCCGGGCCGGTGTTCGGCACCTGGCTCGAGCAGAAGCCGGCCGGCCTGGCCCTGCACACCCGCCTGGCCACCGCCCAGGATGGCCAGGCCGTGCAGCGCGAGGCCCGCAACCAGCTGGCCGAGCTGCTGCCGGCGCTCACCGTGCGCGAGGGCAAGAACGTTCTCGAGTTCTCGGTGCGCTCCAGCACCAAGGGCGACGCCCTCGAACGCCTGCGGGCGCACACCGGTGCCGACAGGGTGCTCTACGCCGGCGACGACGTCACCGATGAAGACGCCTTCACGGTGCTGGGCGAGGGCGACCTCGGACTCAAGATCGGACCGGGCGCCACGCTCGCCGGCTACAGGGTGCGGGGCCCGAAGGAGGTCACCCAGGTGCTGGCGCTCCTGGCCGACTTCCGCGGCGCAAGCCAGGCGTAACCAGCAGGTCCCCGCGCGTCGCGGGCGTGCCACCCGGCCGCCCGCGACGTTCTAGACTCTGTGCATGCCTGAGTTCGATATGAAGCCCCGTAGCCGCGACGTCACCGATGGCATCGAGGCCACCACCTCCCGCGGCATGCTCCGCGCGGTGGGAATGGGCGACGCTGACTGGGAGAAGCCCCAGATCGGCATCGCCAGCTCCTGGAACGAGATCACCCCGTGCAACCTGTCCCTGGACCGCCTCGCGCAGGCGTCGAAGGAGGGTGTGCACTCCGGTGGCGGCTACCCGCTGCAGTTCGGCACCATCTCGGTCTCCGACGGCATCTCCATGGGCCACGAGGGCATGCACTTCTCCCTCGTCTCCCGTGAGGTCATCGCCGACTCCGTCGAGGTCGTCATGCAGGCCGAACGCCTCGACGGTTCGGTGCTGCTGGCCGGCTGCGACAAGTCGCTGCCCGGGATGCTCATGGCCGCCGCGCGCCTGGACCTCGCCAGTGTCTTCCTCTACGCCGGTTCCATCGCACCGGGTTGGGTCAAGCTGAGCGACGGCACCGAAAAAGACATCACCATCATCGACTCGTTCGAAGCCGTCGGCGCGGTCAAGGCCGGCCGCATGAGCGTCGAAGACGCCAAGCGCATCGAGTGCGCCTTCGCCCCCGGCGAGGGTGCCTGCGGCGGCATGTACACCGCCAACACCATGGCCAGCGTCGCCGAGGCCCTGGGCATGAGCCTGCCCGGCTCCGCCTCGCCCGCCTCCGCCGACCGCCGCCGCGACTACTACGCGCACCGCTCCGGCGAGGCCGTCGTCAACCTCCTGCGCCTGGGCATCACCGCCCGCGACATCCTCACCAAGAAGGCATTCGAGAACGCCATCGCCGTGGCCATGGCCTTCGGCGGCTCCACCAACGTGGTGCTGCACCTGCTCGCCATCGCCCAGGAGGCCGAGGTCGAGCTCACCCTCGACGACTTCAACCGCATCGGTGACACCGTTCCGCACATCGGCGACCTCAAGCCGTTCGGCAAGTACGTCATGAACGACGTGGACCGTCACGGCGGAGTGCCCGCCGTGATGCGCGCCCTGCTCGAGGCCGGCCTCATCCACGGTGACGCCCTCACCGTCACCGGCAAGACCGTAGCCGAGAACCTCGCCGAGATCGACCCGCCCGAGCTCGACGGCAAGGTGCTGCGCACCCTGGACAACCCGATCCACGCCTCCGGCGGCATCACCATCCTCAAGGGCTCCATCGCCCCGGAGGGCGCCGTCGTCAAGACCGCCGGCTTCGACAGCGACATCTTCGAGGGCCCCGCCCGGGTCTTCGAGCGTGAGCGCGCGGCCATGGACGCCCTCACCGCGGGGGAGATCCTCAAGGGCGACGTCGTCGTCATCCGCTACGAAGGCCCCAAGGGCGGCCCCGGCATGCGCGAGATGCTCTCGATCACCGCGGCCATCAAGGGCGCAGGCCTCGGAGCCGATGTACTACTATTGACTGATGGTCGATTCTCAGGCGGCACAACCGGACTGTGTATCGGCCATATAGCACCCGAAGCGGTGGACGCAGGTCCGATCGCCTTCGTGCGCGATGGTGATCTGATACGGGTCGATATCGCAGCTCGCACGCTTGACCTACTGGTCGACCCAGCCGAGCTGGCCGCCCGCCGAGAAGGCTGGGCTCCACTTCCTCCCCGATACACCCGTGGCGTCCTCGCCAAGTACTCCAAGCTCGTGCAGTCCGCGGCCCTGGGTGCGACCACGGGATAATCGACACCATCCGTCACCGACTTAGGGATTTGCTCTCATGACCACGGAACCTTTGCCCGTGCCATCCGCCCCGACTCCCGGCGCGCCGTCCGCTCCGGCGGCCGACGCTGCGTCAGGAACGCCTGAGATCCTCACCGGCTCCGGCGCGATCCTGCGCACGCTCAAGCTGCTCGGCGTCACCGACGTCTTCGGGCTGCCCGGCGGCGCCGTCATCCCGCTCTACGACGAGCTGATGAACCAGGACGACATCCGCCACATCCTGGTGCGCCACGAACAGGGCGCCGGCCACGCCGCCGAGGGCTACGCGTCCTCGAGCAACCGGGTCGGGGTCGCCATCGCCACCTCCGGTCCCGGCGCGACCAACCTGGTCACGGCCATCGCCGACGCCTACATGGACTCGGTGCCGCTGCTGGCGATCACCGGTCAGGTGTTCTCCACCCTGATGGGCACGGATGCCTTCCAGGAGGCCGACATCGTCGGCATCACCATGCCGATCACCAAGCACTCCTTCCTGGTGAAGCGGCCCGAAGACATCCCCGCCGCCATCGCCTCGGCGTTCCTGATCTGCAACACCGGCCGCCCCGGCCCGGTGCTGGTGGACATCACCAAGGACGCCCAGCAGATGAAGGCGCCGTTCATCTGGCCGCCCAAGCTCGACCTGCCCGGCTACCGGCCGATCACCAAGGCGCACGGCAAGCAGGTGCAGGCCGCGGCAGCGCTGCTGGCCGGCGCCAGCAAGCCTGTCTTCTACGTGGGCGGCGGTGTCATCCGCGCCCAGGCCTCACCCGAACTGCTCGAGCTGGCCGAGCTGACCGGCACGCCGATCGTCACCACGCTGATGGCCCGCGGCGCGTTCCCGGACTCGCACAAGCAGCACCTGGGCATGCCCGGCATGCACGGTACCGTCTCGGCCGTGCTGGCTCTGCAGGAGGCCGACCTCATCATCGCCCTCGGCGCCCGCTTCGACGACAGGGTCACCGGCAAGGCGAGCGAGTTCGCGCCGAACGCCACCATCGTGCACGTGGACGTGGACCCGGCCGAGATCGGCAAGATCCGGGCCGCCGACGTTCCCATCGTGGGTGACGCCAAGGACGTGATCGCCGACCTCGCCGTGGCCTACCGCGAGGCGATCACCACGACGACCCCCGACATCACCGAGTGGTGGACCTACCTCAACGGCCTGCGCGAGAAGTTCCCGCTGGGCTACAGCGAACCGGCCGACGGCCTGCTCGCCCCGCAGTACGTGATCAAGCGCATCGGCGAGCTCACCGGCCCCGAGGGCGTCTACGCCGCCGGCGTCGGCCAGCACCAGATGTGGGCCGCGCAGTTCATCAAGTACGAGCGGCCGAACTCCTGGCTCAACTCCGGCGGAGCCGGCACCATGGGCTACTCCGTGCCCGCGGCCATGGGCGCCAAGGTCGCCGAACCCGACCGGGTCGTCTGGTCGATCGACGGTGACGGCTGCTTCCAGATGACCAACCAGGAGCTCGCCACCTGCACGATCAACAACATCCCGATCAAGGTGGCGATCATCAACAACTCGTCGCTCGGCATGGTGCGCCAGTGGCAGTCACTGTTCTACGACGGCCGGCACTCCTTCACCGACCTCAACACCGGTCACGGCACCGCGATGGTGCCCGACTTCGTGAAGATGGCCGACGCGTATGGCGCCCTGGGCATCCGGGTCACCAGCGCCGACCAGGTCGACGACGCGATCAAGCTCGCGCTGGCCACCAACGACCGGCCCGTGGTGATCGACTTCATCGTCAGCCGCGACGCCATGGTGTGGCCGATGGTGCCGCAGGGCGTCAGCAACAGCTTTGTGCAGTACGCCAAGGACCACGCCCCCACCTGGGAAGAGGAGTAATACATGAGTACCCACGTTCTCAGCCTCCTCGTCGAGGACAAGCCCGGCCTCCTGACCCGCGTTGCGGGCCTGTTCGCCCGGCGCGGCTTCAACATCGAGAGCCTCGCCGTCGGCCACAGCGAGATCCCCGGCCTGTCGCGCATCACGATCCTCGTCGACGTCGAGGACGCCCCGCTGGAGCAGGTGACCAAGCAGCTCAACAAGCTGATCAACGTCATCAAGATCGTCGAGCTCGACCCGAGCCAGTCGGTCCAGCGCGAGCACCTGCTCGTCAAGGTGCGGGCGGACAACACCACCCGGTCCCAGGTCCTCGAGGCGGTCACCCTGTTCCGTGCCCGCGTCGTCGACGTGTCCACGGATGCCGTCGTCATCGAGGTGACCGGCGACTCCGGCAAGACCCAGGCTTTCCTGCGGGTGCTCGAGCCCTACGGCATCAAGGAGATCGCCCAGTCGGGCCTCCTCGCCATCGGTCGGGGATCCAAGTCGATCACCGAACGCGTCTTCAAAAACTAATTCTCTAGGCCTCGACAAGCTCGACCCTCGACCAACGAAACTTTTCTCGACAAATACAACAACCAAGGAGAACACCACATTGTCTGAAATCTTCTACGACAAAGACGCCGACCTGTCCCTGATCCAGGGCAAGAAGGTCGCCGTCATCGGCTACGGCTCGCAGGGCCACGCCCACGCGCAGAACCTGCGCGACTCCGGCGTCGAGGTCGTCATCGGACTCAAGGAGGGCTCGAAGTCTCGTGCCAAGGCCGAAGAGGTCGGCTTCACCGTGAAGAGCGCCGCCGAGGCATCCGCCTGGGCCGACGTCATCGTGGTCCTCGCACCCGACCAGGTGCAGCGTCACCTGTACAAGAACGACATCCTCCCCAACCTCGCTGACGGCAAGGCCCTGGTCTTCGGCCACGGCTTCAACATCCGCTTCGGTTACATCGAGGCGCCCGCGGGCGTCGACGTGGTCATGGTCGCCCCCAAGGGCCCGGGTCACACCGTGCGTCGCGAATTCGAGGCCGGCCGTGGCGTTCCCGTCATCGTCGCCGTCGAGAAGGACGCCTCCGGCAATGCCTGGCCGCTGACCCTCAGCTACGCCAAGGCGATCGGTGGCCTGCGCGCCGCCGGCATCAAGACCACCTTCACCGAAGAGACCGAGACCGACCTGTTCGGCGAGCAGGCCGTTCTCTGCGGTGGCGCGTCGCAGCTGATCCAGTACGGCTTCGAGGTTCTCACCGAGGCCGGCTACCAGCCGCAGGTCGCCTACTTCGAGGTGCTGCACGAGCTCAAGCTCATCGTAGACCTGATGTGGGAGGGCGGCATCGCCAAGCAGCGTTGGAGCGTCTCCGACACCGCCGAGTACGGCGACTACGTCTCCGGCCCGCGCGTCATCGACCCGAGCGTCAAGGAGAACATGAAGGCCGTTCTCGCCGACATCCAGAACGGTGCATTCGCCGAGCGTTTCATCAACGACCAGGACGCCGGAGCACCCGAGTTCCTCGCCCTGCGCAAGAAGGGCGAAGAGCACCCGATCGAGGCCACCGGCCGCGAGCTGCGCAAGCTGTTCGCCTGGAACGCCTCGAACGACGACGACTACGTCGACGGCGAAGCAGCCCGCTAACCCGTACCCGTTTTCCCGAAGGGGCCAGTCATCCGACTGGCCCCTTCGGCGTGCCCAGCCCGCTCCGGCTGCCGATGATGGCGGATGCCCTGAGCAGCCACTTGAGGCCCGTTCCGCCGCCATTAGTGGGCACCAACTGGCCTCTCGGCGCGGCCCGCCCGCATCGACTTGCCGCAAAGTGCCCCTTCAGCGCGCCGCAAGGGGGGGTTTGCGGCGACTCGCGGAGGGGCCCCGCACCGACTTGCGGCAGCGTGCCCCCTCAAAGCGCCGCAAAGGGTTCGTTTGCGGCGACTCGCGAGCTAGTCGACCGGACGCACGGGCAGACACCGTGCGCGGATGTAGTGCGCGATCGGGTCCGGGGTGAGATACGCGAGATGGGAGGCGCCGGCGACCCGGTCCGGTTCGCGCGGATCGGCCGTTCCCGGCCTCCGACGCAGAGCCGTCAACGCCTTCGCGATCTCGCGGAAGACCTGAGGCGAGTCAGAGCCGGAGGCGAAGTGGAGGTCGGCCTGAGTCGCCCTGAGGGCCGCGCCGTCTACGGACTCCTCGGTGCGCGGCAGGTCGTCGCGGATGAAGTTCTCGGCCAGGGCCGCCCCGCGTTCGATGTACCACTCGAGCCCGGGCGGGGCGTCGAGCGGCCCCCGGCCCCCGTCATCGTTGGAACCGTCCCGGTCGGCGGCCTGGTCCCGTGCTGCGGCGCGGGCCACCACGGCCAAGGCGCCCAGCCAGTCGTCGGGGTGGTCCCGAAGGTGCTCCCGCACGGCGAGGGTGACGCTGGCGAGCAGAGCGGTACCGGCGTCCGTGGTGCGAAAGAAGCCCGGCTCGTAGACGAGAACCCGGCGAACCAGGTCGGGGTGCCGCACGGCGAGCCGCACCGCCACGATCCCGCCGGCGCTGGCGCCGAAGATCGCGGCCGGAGCGAGCCCGAGGCCATTCAGCAGTGCGGCGGCATCGTCGGCGTGGGCGTGCGAATCGCACGGCCAGCCCTCCCGGCTGCTCCGCCCGGTGCCGCGGGGATCCCAGGTCACCACGGTGAACCCGGCCAGCCGCTCGGCGATCGGCCGGAACATTTCGGCGTCGTCGCTGGCGGCGCCGATGATGAGCAGTGACGGGCCGGTGCCGCGCACCTCGGCGTACAGCCGGCATCCGTTCACGTCGTACCTGCCCACGGTCGGAGCGGGCGCGCCGGGAACGGCGAAAGGAATGTCGTGGGACTCGTCGTGAGCCATGGCTGCAGCCTAGGAGCAGGACCGACGTCCCGATAGGCTTCCGCAGGTGAACGCTATGAACGCCGGCCGCCCCGCCCGGTCGACCGTCCGTCCGACTCCTCGCCTGTTGGCTACCGTCGCACTGGCCGGCGCCGTGCTCTACGTGCTGGTCGACATCGTGCTGCAGCTGCTGCCACCGCACTACAGCGTGATCTCGGAGGCCGAGAGCAACCTCGCGGTGGGGCCGTACGGCTGGATCATGAACCTGAACTTCCTGGCCAGGGGAGTGGTAACCGTCTGCGCGGTCGCCGCACTCTCCTCGTTCGGTCCGCGGTCGCGGCTGCGGCAGACCGGTCTGGCCCTGATGCTGTTCGCCGGGGCGTGCTCTGCGGCGCTGGCGTTCCTGCCCACCGACATCCCGCCCGCCGACGCGCCCGGGCTCGGCCCGACCACCGCGCTCGGCACCGCGCATCTTTTCGTCGCCGCCGCGGGCTTCGTCACCGCTCTGGTGGCCTTCGCCCTGTTGACGGCCTGGCTGCGTGGCAGCGACCTGCCCGGCGCCTATCCGGCCGCCGCCGTGCTCACCGGTGTCGCCGCCGTCGGCCTGGTCTCGCTGGGCCTCGCCGCCGCCGTCGCGCCCGGGCTGCACGGTCTCGCCGAGCGGGTCTGCCTGGCCGGGGTGCAGGGCTGGGTCATCGCCGTGACCCTGGCCGTGCGCAGGGCCGGGCGGCGCCGCTGATTCGCAGCCCGCCCTCCTCAGGCGAGCGGCTTCACCGCTTGGAGCGTGTAGCTCAGTGGCGCGACCCCGGCCCGCTCACCGAGCGCGAACTCCCCGTCTGGGCGTTCGACCATCTGGCCGGGCAGGGCCTCCCACGGCACGCTGTCGTGTTCGACGAGCATCGTCAGGGTCAGGCCCGCCTCCAGCAGTGCCGTCACGATCTCGCCGATCCCGTGGTTCCACTCGTAGGTCTTCGTGTTGGTGATCGGCCGGTCCGTTACGACGTAGCTGGAATCGTCGTCCCATTCCACCGGTTCCTGCTGCTCGAAGTAGGGGAAGCGCAGGTGCAGGTCATCGGCGAGCCTGTCGTCCATGGACCACAGGATCGGGTGGCCTTCACGGAGGAAGAGGCGCCCGCCCGGAACCAACAGCCCGGCGACGACGGCCGCCCACCGGTCGATGCTGGGCAGCCAGCACAGCGCGCCGATGCCCGTGTAGACCAGGTCGAAGCCGGCCGGCGGAAGAACACTGAGCGCCGAGTACACATCGGATTCGACGAACTCGACGGCGTCCCCGGTTTCGGCGACCAGGGCGCGGGCCTCCGCGAGGGCCACCGGAGAGAAGTCCAGCCCGGTGACCCTGGCGCCGAGCCGGGCCAGCGAGAGCGTGTCGGTTCCGATGTGGCACTGCAGGTGCACGGTCGCCAGCCCGGCGATGTCGCCCAGCCGCTCGCGATCGAAGCGCACGACATCCGAGACCAGCGCGGGATCGACCACGTACCGTTGCACGCCGTAGCCGAGTCCGGTGCGCACCGCGTGGGCCACGGCCCGGTCGTCCCAGTTCGCGCGGTTGGTGTCGAGATGGTGCTGCATGGTCAACCAGTTCCGCTCGGGGTCGAACGAGCCCACCAGACTACCCCGCGAGTACCATGGCGCGCATCAGCGGGGGCGGCGCCACCAACATCCCATCTCGAAGGAGCGTCCATCGTGAAAGCACTCGTTTACGGCGGCCCGGGCGTGAAGTCCTGGACCGACGTGCCGGACCCGCAGATCGTGCGCCCGACCGATGCGATCGTGCGCATCGACACCACCACCATCTGCGGAACCGACCTGCACATTCTCAAGGGCGACGTGCCCGCCGTGACGCCCGGGCGCATCCTGGGCCACGAGGGCGTCGGTACCGTCGTCGCGGTGGGGGAGTCGGTGGAATCCATCGCCGTGGGCCAGCGGGTGCTGATCTCCTGCATCAAGTCCTGCGGGCACTGCGCGAACTGCAAGACCGGCCTGTACTCGCACTGCCTCGGCGACGAGGGCCGCTCGGGCATCGGCTGGGTCTTCGGTCACCTCATCGACGGAACCCAGGCCGAGCTGGTGCGGGTGCCGTACGCCGACAACTCGCTCTACCCGCTGCCGGACTCCGTCACAAACGCGGAGGCCGTGATGCTCTCGGACATCCTGCCCACCGGGTTCGAGATCGGCGTGCAGTACGGACAGGTGGCACCCGGCGACGTGGTGGCCGTGATCGGCGCCGGTCCGGTGGGCCTGGCCGCCATTGCCACGGCGGGGCTCTACGGCGCCGGGGCGATCGTGGCCGTCGACATCGACGAGAACCGGCTTGAACAGGCCAAGACCTTCGGGGCCACCCACACCGTGCGCTCCGGCCGACCCGAGTGGCGGGACGAGGTGCTCGCCGTCACCGACGGTGCCGGCGTCGACGTGGCCATCGAGGCCGTAGGGATCCCGGAGACCTTCACCATGGCCACCGAGATCGTGCGGCCCGGCGGGCACCTGGCCAACGTGGGCGTGCACGGCAAACCCGTGCCGCTGCACGTCGAGAACCTGTGGATCCAGAACATCAGCATCAGCATGGGCCTGGTGAACACCAACACCACTCCGATGCTGCTGAAGCTGGTGGCCCAGCACAAGATCCCCGCGGACCGGCTGGTCACCCACACCTTCGACTTCGACCACGTGGAGGACGCCTACGACACGTTCTCCAGGGCCGCCGAAACCCACGCTCTCAAGGTGCTGATCAGCCACTGACCGGCGCGGTTCGTCGAACACGCGGGTCGGGGGCGGTCGAATAGGCTGAACGCATGACTTCTTCTCGGGATGACGACGCGCTCGGCTGGGCCGGCGACGACGACCCCACGCTTGTGTCCGGCAGCCCCAGCACGCCCGAGCCGGGAAGCTCGACCACGCCCGAGCCCGGCGCAGACCTTCCCGAGGGCTGGGCCGTCACCGGGTCGCCGGGCGGCTACGTCGACGCTCCCGAGGGCAAGGCGCCGCTGTCGTCGCCGGCCCTCGTCGGCCTGGGCATCCTCGCCGGCGTCTACCTGCTCTACACGATCGGCTGGTTCATCGGGGTCGGGCGCATCGACAACCCGCTGACCGACCCGCTGGCCCAGTTCATGTTCTCGCTGGGCACCTGGTTGGCCGTGGCCGCACCGCTCGTGTGGTTCGCCGCCTCGTACTGGCTCACCCGCGGCACGCCGCGCCTGCGCTGGACCTGGCTCATCCTGGGCGTCGTGCTGCTGGCCCCGCTGCCCTTCATCGCCGGAACCGGGGGACTCTAATGAGCACTGACACCACCGCACCGAAGCGCACCCGCCGCACCCCGGCGTGGCTCTCCGCGACCATCGCCATCCTGTTCGGGCTGTTCTACGCGTACAGCGCGTGGTCCGGCCTGGGCAACCTGATCGGGCTCAACAGTGCCGCCCAGGGATTGGACACATCGCTCAGCGGCTTTGGCTGGGGTGTTCTGCTGGTCGGCGTCTTGGCGCCGGTCGTCGTTTTCGGTCTTGCCTTCTGGCTCGGCCGTCGCCGCGAAGCTGGTCCCCAGGCCCTGATCCTGCTTGCCGGCCTGGCTCTCGTTTCCGCGCTGGCTCTCGACGTTTACGTCTTGGGATTCTCTTTCGGCAGCCTGATCGTCTAGCGAACCCTGGCTCAGCCGGCCAGGCCCGCCACGAGCACCAGACCGATCAGCACCAGCTGGCCGAGCAGTCGCGGAACCACCGGAATCGCGACCGCGCCGAACCGGTCCTTGTGCCGGGCCGCGTAGGCGTTGGCGGGAAACACGGCCACGAGAAACACGGCCAGGGCGACACCGGACGTAACACGGGTGGATTCGAGAAGCAGCCCGATGCCGCCCGCGATCTCGCAGAGACCCGTGAAGATCACGAGGTTCCGCGGTGCCAACACGCCCCGCACGCGCAGTCGTGGCGGGATCATGGCCGACATCGTGCGCTGAACCGCGGGCGCGAAATGGCTGATCCCGGCGGCGACGAACACCACAGCCAGGACGATTCTCAGCACGGTTAGGACGTTGGTCACTGACTCGGGGCTCATCGCTCCATTCTGGTGCCAGTAAGGTGTTGTGGTATCTGGCGCCCCACCGTCGAGGCGCGAGCTTCCCTCGCCCGACGCTTTCTAAGGATCTGTTTTCGTGTCGAAGCCCGTCGTATTAATCGCCGAAGAACTCTCGCCCGCCACAGTCGATGCCCTCGGGCCCGACTTCGACGTAGTCAACGTCGACGGCACTGACCGTGCCGCACTGCTCTCTGCGCTGGCTTCCGCCAACGCCATCCTGGTTCGCTCCGCGACCAAGGTCGACGCCGAGGCCCTCGCCGCCGCACCGAACCTGAAGGTCATCGCCCGCGCCGGTGTCGGCCTCGACAACGTCGACATCAAGGCCGCGACCGCGGCCGGTGTCATGGTCGTCAACGCCCCCACCTCCAACATCATCTCCGCCGCCGAACTCACCGTCGGCCACATCCTCAGCCTGGCCCGCCACATCCCGCCGGCGCACGGCGCGCTCGCGCAGGGCCAGTGGAAGCGCTCCAAGTACACCGGCATCGAGCTGTACGAAAAGACCGTCGGCATCATCGGCCTCGGCCGCATCGGAGCCCTGGTGGCCGCCCGCCTGCAGGCGTTCGGTGTGAACATCATCGCGTTCGACCCGTACATCACCTCGGCCCGCGCTCAGCAGCTCGGTGTGCACCCGGTGAGCCTGGACGAACTGCTCGCGCAGTCCGACTTCGTCACCATCCACATGCCGAAGACCCCCGAGACCACCGGCATGATCAGCGCCCCGCAGTTCAAGCTGATGAAGCCCACCGCGTACGTCGTCAACGTCGCCCGCGGCGGACTCATTGACGAAGCCGATCTGTACACGGCCCTCGTCGACGGCACCATCGCCGGCGCCGGCCTTGACGTCTTCGTCAACGAGCCGCCGACAGGGTCGCCGTTGCTCGGCCTGGACAACCTGATCAGCACCCCGCACCTCGGCGCGTCCACCGACGAGGCCCAGGAGAAGGCCGGCGTCTCGGTCGCCAAATCGGTGCGCCTGGCGCTGTCGGGCGAACTCGTGCCCGACGCCGTCAACGTGGCCGGCGGCATCATCGACCCGACGGTCCGCCCCGGCATCCCGCTCGTGGAGAAGCTCGGCCAGGTGTTCTCCGGACTCGCCGCGCACAGCCCGCTCACCAGCGTCGACATCGAGGTGCGCGGCGAGATCGTCGAGTTCGACGTCGCGGTGCTCAAGCTCGCCGCGCTCAAGGGCATCTTCACCAACGTGGTCAGCGAAACCGTCTCGTACGTCAACGCGCCCCTGCTCGCCGAGCAGCGCGGTGTCGCGGTGCGCCTGATCACCGAGTCCGAATCGCCCGAGTACCGCAACCTGATCACCCTGCGTGGCGCCCTGGCCGATGGTTCGCAGGTCTCGGTATCTGGCACCCTGGTGGGCACCAAGCAGATCGAGAAGATCGTCGAAGTGAACGGCTACGACGTCGAGGTGCCGTTCGCAGAGCACCTCATCGTCATGCTGTACACCGACCGCCCCGGCATCGTCGCGGTTTACGGCCGCGAGTTCGGCGACGCCGAGATCAACATCGCCGGCATGCAGATCGCGCGGCACGAGGCCGGCGGCCGGGCGCTCAGCGTGCTGACCGTCGACTCGCCCGTGCCGGCAGCGCTGCTCGCCTCGCTCCGCGTGGCGATCGAGGCCGACGTGCTCGTCGCCATCGACATCACCGAGTAACCAGCAGTACGAACAAAAAAGCCCCGGATGCGAATCCGGGGCTTTTTTGGTGGGGGAGCGAGATCACACGTCGTCGATCGAGCGCTCCTGCTGAACTGTGCGCTCTCCGCTGACCGGGTCCACGGCACTGCGGGTGGTGCTGATGCTGCTGCGGCGGCGGGTGAGCAAGACCAGGCCGAGCACGAAGATGAGGGCGCCGGCCCCCATCAGGATGTATCCGACGAGGTCGAGATCGATCCAATCGACCTGGATGTTCAGGGCCCACACCAGGATGGCGCCGACGACGAAGAGGAAGATTCCCAATCCGATACTCATAGTGACTGCTTTCTTCGGGAGCGGCACATGCGCGTCGGCGACGCGCACGGTCAGGGTTCCCAAGCATAGACAGCGGAATGCGCACAGTAGGGTTGATTTGCAGGGTATCTCCAAGCCAATCTCGCGCCAATATCGCCAGCCCACCGGCTGCCTCACCGTAATCGGAGCCGCATGTCACGCTCAGTCAAGCTCGCAGTCATCGCCGGAGACGGCATCGGCCCGGAGGTCGTCGCCGAAGCGCTGAAGGTGCTCGACGCCGTGACCGCAGCCGAGCCCGTCGACTTCGAGCTCACCCACTTTTCGCTCGGTGCCACCCGGTTCCTGGAGACCGGCGATGTCCTCACCGACGACGACCTCGCCGCCATCAGCGCCCACGACGCCATTCTGCTCGGCGCCGTCGGCGGTGTGCCGGGCGACCCGCGCCTGAAGAACGCCAACATCGAGCGCGGGCTGCTGCTCAAACTGCGTTTCTCCCTGGACCACTACGTGAACCTGCGCCCCAGCGTTCTCTATCCCGGCGTGCCCAGCCCGCTCGGCGCCCCCGGCGAGGTCGACTTCGTGGTGGTGCGCGAGGGCACCGAAGGCCCCTACGTCGGCAACGGCGGAACCATCCGCCAGGGCACGCCGCACGAGGTGGCCAATGAGGTTTCGGTCAACACGGCGTTCGGTGTGGAGCGGGTCGTGCGCTTCGCATTCGAAGCGGCGCGGAACCGCCCGCGCAAGCGTCTGACTCTGGTGCACAAAACCAACGTTCTCGTCTTCTCGGGCAGCCTGTGGCAGCGCCTCGTCACCGAGGTCGCCGCCGAATACCCTGACGTGGCCGTGGATTACCTGCACGTGGACGCGGCGACGATTTTTCTCGTCACGAATCCGGGTAGATTTGACGTCATCGTCACGGACAACCTCTTCGGCGACATTCTCACTGACCTGGCAGCGGCAATCAGCGGCGGCATCGGCCTGGCGGCATCCGGAAATATCAATCCGGAAGGTCGCTTCCCCAGCATGTTCGAACCCGTTCACGGTTCGGCACCCGACATCGCGGGCCGGCAGCTGGCCGATCCCACGGCGGCGATCCTCTCTGTCGCGCTCCTCTTGAACCACCTCGGTCTCACGGATGCGTCGGCCAGGGTGAGCGCGGCCGTCACGGCCGACATCATCGCCCGCAGCGTCGGTGCCCAGCCACGATCCACCAGCGCCGTCGGCGATGCCATCGTGACCCGCCTGACCGACACTCCCGCCTAACCGCACTCCCGTCTAAGACAAGGGACTCCCATGAGCCAGCAGACCACCACCTTCCCGCTCGAGTTCGAGCTCACGCCGTCCCAGACGGCCCGCAGCATCGCTGAGCGCGAGACGATCCTCGCCGACCCCGGCTTCGGCAAGCACTTCACCGACCACATGGTCACCATCGACTGGACGATCGAGAAGGGCTGGCACGACGCCAGGGTCACGCCCTACGGGCCGCTGCTGCTCGACCCCGCCTCCTCGGTGCTGCACTACGGCCAGGAGATCTTTGAGGGCATGAAGGCGTACCGCCACGCCGACGGCTCCATCTGGACGTTCCGGCCGGAGAAGAACGCCGAACGCCTGCAGAGCTCGGCCCGCCGGTTGGCGCTGCCCGAACTCTCGGTGGCCGACTTCATCGAATCGGTCAAGCAGATGATCGCCGTCGACGGCTCCTGGGTTCCCGACGCCCCCGAGACCAGCCTGTACCTGCGCCCGTTCATGATCGCCAACGAGAGCTTCCTCGGCGTGCGGGCCGCGCACAAGGTGGGCTACTACGTGATCGCCAGCCCCGCCGGCGCCTACTTCACCGACGGCGTCGCCCCGGTGAAGATCTGGTTGTCCACCGAGTACTCCCGCGCCGGTCGCGGCGGCACCGGAGCCGCCAAGTGCGGTGGCAACTACGCGGCCTCCCTGCTGCCGCAGCAGGAGGCCTACGACAACGGCTGCGCCCAGGTGCTCTTCCTCGACGGGGAGACCGGCACCCACATCGACGAACTCGGCGGCATGAACGTGTTCTTCGTGCACGGCACCGACACCCTCGTCACCCCCCGCCTGACCGGCACCATCCTCGAGGGCGTCACCCGCGACAGCATCATCCAGCTCGCCCGCGACCGCGGCATGACCGTGATCGAGCGCGACGTGACGGTGGACGAGTGGCGTGACGGCGTGGCATCCGGTGAGATCACCGAGGTGTTCGCCTGCGGCACCGCCGCTGTGGTCACCCCGATCGCCCAGCTCAAGGGCGCCGGTTTCACCATCGGCGACGCCGACGCTCCCGCGGGGCAGATCACCCTGGCGCTCCGCCAGGAACTCACCGACATCCAATACGGCCGGCTGCCCGACCGGCACGGCTGGTTGATGCGCCTGGACGCCGAGGTGACCGCGTGAAGATCGCCCGGTTCAGCCACGCCGGAACCATCGCTTTCGGCATCATCGACGACGATGAACTCGTCGTCCTCACCGGCGACCCGATGTTCTCCGGCTACAACCCCACCGGCGCACGCCTGCCGCTGGTGGATGTGGCGCTGCTGGCGCCCGTGATTCCCCGCTCCAAGGTCGTGGGCCTGGCCGGCGCCTACTTCGCGGATGCCGCGGAGAAGGCCGCGGCGCTGGCCGCGCCGGGGGAGCCCGCCGAGCCGCGCTTCTTCCTCAAGCCCAACACCACCGTCGTGGGACCGAACGATCCCATCGTGCTGCCCGCGGCATCTGACGACGTGCGCGTCGAGGGTGAGCTGGCCATCGTGATCGGCCGGGTCGCCAAGAACGTCAGCGTCGCCGATGCGCCAGGGGCCATCTTCGGCTACACGATCGCCAACGACGTCACCGCCGTCGACCTGGGGGAGGCCGACAGCCACGGAGCCCGGGCCAAGAGCTTCGACTCCTTCTGCCCGCTCGGTCCCGTCATCGACACCGAGTTCGACCCCACGGATGGCCGGGTCCTCGGCCGGGTCAATGACACCGAGTTCCAGAGCGGAGAGGTGTCGCTGCTGGCGTTCTCGATGGCGGAGATCGTCTCGTTCCTCTCGCACTCGTTCACCCTGCTGCCCGGCGATGTGATCCTCACCGGCTCTTCCAGTGCCGCGCGGCGGGTGTCGGACGGCGAGACGGCGAGCATCGAGATCCCCGGCCTCGGCGTGCTCACCAACCCGGTTCGGCGCCAGGCCTAACCGGCCGGTGAACGCAGCCCGATGAACGCGGCCCCCAGGAACGCAGCCGAGCTGTACACGGCGGATCTTGAACCGCGCGAGGTCACCATGGTGCGCCGTGCGGGGATGCTCGCCGGCACCGTGGCGTCGCTGGCGGTAAGCCTGCTCGGCATGGGAGACACCCCCATCGGACCGGCGGTCGCCGACCTCGTCATCCGGGTCAGGGTCGATGGGCGCGAGGTCTACCGCTCCGGGCAGAACGACTCGCAGCTGGCGGACTCGATGCTGGAGACGGTGCGCCGTGAGCTCAACGAGTTCACTCCCGAGGTGTTCGCTGCGGAGTGGGGAATCGACCCGGCCTAAGCCGCAACTGTTCCCCAAACGGACAATTGTGCCCGGCGCACCGGGACCAATTGTCCGAAACGGGAACAGTTGGTGGGCGGCGGGTGCGGTCAGGGAGCGGGGAACCAGGCGCGAACCTGGTCGGCGGCCGTGGAGAGCAAAGCGGCCGATTCGGCGGCGTTGACCCTCGCGAGCAGCATCGCGCTCATCGAGAGGGACGCGAGGGTTCGCACCCGTTCGTCGGTGTTTTCGGCGGGTCCGCCGGCGAGGGCGTTGCGCAGAGCGGCGGCGAGCTCGGTGCGGTACGCCTCGACCACCTCACGGGCGGGCTCATCGTGGGTGGCCAGACCCGTGGCGCAGTTGACCAGAAGGCAGCCTCGCCGGGGCGAGTCCAGGGGCAGCGCGGCCACGGCCTCGCGGAGCTCATCGAAGTAGGCCAACAGTTCACGGCGGCCGGCGCCATCCGCTTGCAGGCCGCGCAGGCGCGGGCTGATGACGGTGTCGCGGTAGTCGGCGACGGCGGCGTCGAAGAGGCCGCGTTTGCTGCCGAACGCGTGGTACAGGCTCGACCGGTTGACACCTGTCGCCGCCTCGAGGTCGGCCAGGGATGCCCCGTCGTAGCCGAGGTCCCAGAAGACGTCGCGGGCGGATTGCACGACCGTGGTGCTGTCGAACGTCTGGAGCCGTCCCATGAGCTGCCTGCCTTCCGTCCCGCGAACGTCTGGTTCGTGGGTGTTGCGAGCGGCGTTGCTGTGAATGTTCTGTACCGCTCGTTTCACTATAACCGATAGCCCAGCTATAGTAAAACGATCGGTGCAGAAAACGAGGGACGCCACGAACGCCCCGGCACCGACCGCGAACAGTAAGGATTTTTTCATGACGACAGCCACCAGCACCCAGATCCAGCTCGCCGCCCGGCCCACCGGCTGGCCCACCGCAGCGAACTTCAGCACCGCCGTTATCGACCTGCCCGACCTGGCAGCCGGCCAGGTGCGCGTCGTCAACGACTTCATCTCCGTCGACCCCTACATGCGCGGCCGCATGAACGACGTCAAGTCCTACATCGCACCGTTCGTGCTCGGCGAGACCATGGGCGGCGGGGCCGTGGGCCGTGTCGTCGAGTCGGCCGCCGACTCCGTGCCCGTCGGCAGCCTCGTCGTGCACCAGTACGGCTGGCGCGACGTTGTGCAGGAGGACGCCGCCGGCTTCCGCGTCGTTCCCGAGATCCCCAACGTGCCGTCATCCGCTTACCTCGGCGTGCTGGGCATGACCGCGCTCACCGCCTATGTGGGCCTGCTCGAGGTGGCCAAGTTCAAGGAAGGCGACACCGTCTTCGTCTCCGGTGCCGCCGGCGCCGTGGGCAGCATGGTCGGCCAGATCGCTCGTCTCAAGGGCGCCGCTCGCGTGATCGGCTCGGCCGGCACCGACGAGAAGGTGGCCCTGCTCACCGAAAAGTACGGCTTCGACGCCGCTTTCAACTACAAGACCGGCGACCTTGCCACGCAGCTGGCCGAGGCCGCACCCGAGGGCATCGACGTGTACTTCGACAACGTCGGCGGAGACCACTTGAGCGCCGCACTCGGTGCCTTCAACGATGGCGGCCGCGCCGCGCTCTGCGGTGCCATTTCGCAGATGAACCGCACGGATGGCACCACCGGCGTGCAGAACATGGTCAACATCGTCACCCGCGGCCTCACCCTCACCGGATTCACCGTGGGCAACTACCTCGCGCACTTCCCCGCCTTCACCGAGCAGATGGGCGCCTGGTTCGCGGCCGGCGACATCGTCTTCGACGAGACCGTCGTTGACGGCATCGAGAACTCGGTCGATGCGTTCCTGGGCATGCTTCGCGGTGAGAACACCGGCAAGATGGTTGTCAAGACGTCCGTCCTCGAGTCGACCTCGGCCGCCAGCTGAAGCTCGCCGCCACTTCCGTACAGTTACTGAATTCGCAACTGGAGAAACAATGACTTCCGTACTCTTCGTCGTCAGCGCCGCTGACCACTGGACCCTCAACGACGGCACCCTGCACCCCACCGGGTACTGGGCCGAGGAGCTCGCCGAGCCGCACCGCCTCTTCACCGAGGCCGGCTGGTCGATCACCATTGCCACCCCGAAAGGGGTTGCGCCCACCGTGGACGAGGGCAGCCTGGCCGCCGGGGCCACCGGAGGCGAGGACCGATCCACCGAGCTCCGCCGCTACCTCGACTCGATCCCCGCACTGAAGAGCCCGGCGTCGCTCGACGACGTCACCGCGACCGACTACGACGTGGTCTTCTACCCGGGTGGCCACGGTCCCATGGAGGACCTCGCGGTCGACGCGACCAGCGGCCAGATCATGACCGACACCATCGCATCCGGTCGGATTCTCGGTGTGCTCTGCCACGCCCCGGCCGCACTTCTGGCCGCGACGGCCGCCGATGGCACCTGGCCGTTCCTGGCCTATCGCATGACCGGGTTCACCGACGCCGAAGAGGCACTGGGCGGACTGGCCCCGAAGGCCAAGTGGCTCGTGCAGGCTCGCCTGGTCGAGCTCGGCGCCGATTTCGTCGAGGGTGCCTCCTTCGCCGAGCACGTCGAGATCGACCGCAACCTCTACACGGGCCAGAACCCCGCCTCCTCGGTGAAGCTCGCCAGCGCGATCATCGACGCGGTGGCCGCCCAGAAGTAGCGCACGCCACGCACCACGCACCACGCAGTCTCGCGAAAGCGGTCCTCTGGTCGCCTCACCATCCCGAGGCGACCACAGGGCCGCTTTCGTGCGTGCGCGAGGCCGCGAATGGCTAGCGGGTGAGGGCGGCCAAGACGGCGGACACGTCGGCGGGGGTGTTCCAGAGGTGGAAGGCCACTCGGGCGCGGCCGGCGCGGCCGGAGGCGGTGATGCCGGCGGCAGTGAGGCGGGCCAGGTCGGTGCCGGCGGGGTCGGCCCAGGTGACGATGGCCTGGTTGTTCTCGGGCAGTCCCAGTCCGGCGCAGAGCGCATTTCCCAGGCCTGTGTCGTGCGCGTACACGGTGGCCGGATCGAGTGAGCTGAAGAACTCGAGAGCCACCCGCGTGCCGACCCAGGCGGGCCAGGCCGGCGACACGTCGAAGCGTCGGGCATCCGTTGCCAGGGTCATGCTGGGGCCGTAGCAGGATGCCCACGGATCGTCGCCCGCGAACCAACCGGCCTGCACCGGCCGCAGCACCTCGGCCAGTGCGGGGAGCACGGTGAGGAACGCCGCGCCCCGCGGCGCACCCAGCCACTTGTAGGCGTGACAAATGGTGGCGTCGAAGTCGCCGGCCTGCACGGGCAGCCAGCCGGTGGCCTGCGTCGTGTCGCAGAGGGTGAATGCACCCACCGCGGCGGCGGCCGCCCGGATGGCCGGCGCATCCGCGATCTCACCGGTGCTGGACTGCACCAGCGAGAAGGCGACCAGCCAGGTGCGCTCGGTGAGGGAGTCCGCGAGCCGGGCCACCGGTACGTGGCGCACCGTGATCCCGCGGTGCTCCTGCTGCAGGAACGGGAAGACCATCGACGTGAAATCCCCGTCGACGCACACGACCTCACGGCCCGCGGGCACGGATGCGGCCAGCACGGCCGCCATGACCGACGCCTGCGAGCCGATGGCAACCCGGTCGGTATCCACCCCGACCAGCCCGGCGTAGAGGGCCCGGGCCCGGTCGACCTCGGCCTGATAGTGCGCGGGGGAGGCCATGCCGCTGCCCCAGGTGTCGGCGTCCTCACGGAGGGCTCGCACGGTGTCCAGCGTGGGAAGTCCCGAGGTGCACACGGCCAGGTAGCGCGTGGTCGTGGGGGAGTAGGCGGCCCGCGCCTGGGCCATGGTCAGTGCAGGCGCCGGAACTGAAGTCGGAGCTGAAGGCTGAACTGAGGACGGAACGGTGGATCGCATCCCTCCAGCGTTGCCTCCCTCGATCCATTCGGCAATGCCCAGTCCTCGATCAATCCGATAACCGCTCGTTATGATTTGTGCATGCCCGAAAACCTTCACCGTGCACTGGACGTAGATTCCCACGCGCTGCGCATCGTGCACCGCATCAACGAGCTGGGCTCGATTACGGCCGCGGCCCGGTCGCTGGGCTACAGTCAGCCGGCCGTGAGCCAGCACCTCAAACGGCTCGAGGCCCGGCTGGGCATGCCGCTGGTGGCCAAGGCGGGTCGTGGCGTGCGGCTCACCGAGGCCGGTCGCATTCTGGCCCGGCACGCCGCCACCGTGACCCAGGCGCTGGATGCGGCGGCGGGCGAACTCAGCGACCTGGTCGGCCTCCGCAGCGGCCGGGTGACCCTCGCCGCGTTCCCCTCCGCCTCGGCCACGGTGATCCCCACCCTGCTGCACGGCCTCTCCCAGCGGCACCCCGGCGTGCAGCTGAACTATCTCGAGGCCGAACCGCCGGAAGCCGTTCGGGCCGTGCGTGACCAGGTCGCCGACCTCGCCATCACCTTCAGCTACACGGGCGACCAGGCCGACCCGCACCGGCAGAGCGCCCAGGGACTCACCGTCGTGCCGCTCTGGCGCGACGAGATGCTCGTGGTCGTACCCCGCGAGCACCCCCTGGCCGGTCGCGACCGCATCGACCTGGCCCTGCTGGCCGCGGAGCAGTGGATCGGCGGCTGCCTGCGCTGCCGGGCGCACCTGCTCGACCTCGCCACCCGCAGCGCATTCAGTCCGAACGTCTCCTACGAGACCGACAACGTCGTGGCGGTGTTCGGCATGGTCGCGGCGGGCCTGGGCGTGGCGCTGGTGCCCGCCCTGGCCGTCGCCGCGTCGCCGCTGCCGGCCGGCATCGTCGCCCGGCCGACCCTGGGCGGCGACTTCCGCACGATCCACCTGGTGGGCACCGAGGGCGCGGAGTCGATTCCGGCGGTGGCGGCCACAATCCGGGCCATCGGCGAGATCGACGCGGCGCCCTGGTCGCTCGCGGAGGCCACCCGAGTTCGCTCGCAACACACCCCGGTCGCGGTGCTCGCTCGGTAAGATGACTCCCGTATGTCTACTACAACAGCGCACCCGTTCTCGACCGCAACCGGCACTGATGTGCGCGTGCGGTTCTGCCCCTCGCCCACCGGAACGCCGCACGTCGGCCTGATCCGCACGGCCCTGTTCAACTGGGCCTATGCCCGGCACAACGGGGGTAAGTTCATCTTCCGCGTGGAGGACACCGACGCCGCCCGCGACAGCGAGGAGAGCTTCACCCAACTCCTTGACGCCATGCGCTGGCTGCGCCTGGACTGGGACGAGGGTGTGGAGGCCGGCGGACCGCACGAGCCGTACCGCCAGTCCCAGCGCTATGACATCTACCGCGACGTGATCAACAAGCTGATCGAGTCCGGCCACATCTACGAGAGCTTCGCCACCGGCGAGGAGATCGCCGAGCGCAACATCAAGCTGGGCCGCGACGCCAAGCTCGGCTACGACAACTACGAGCGCGACCTCACCGAGGAGCAGAAGGCCGCCTTCCGCGCCGAGGGCCGCGAGCCCGCGCTCCGCCTCAAGGTGCCCGACACCGAGCTCTCCTTCGACGACCTGGTGCGCGGCGAGATCACCTTCCCGGCCGGCTCGTTCAGCGACTTCGTCGTGGTGCGGCCCAACGGTCACCCGCTCTATCCGTTCGTGAACCCCGTCGACGACGCGCTGATGGGCGTCACCCACGTGCTGCGCGGCGAAGACCTGCTCTCCTCCACGCCCCGCCAGATCGCGCTGTACCACGCGCTGATCGACATCGGCCTCACCACCTTCGTGCCGCGCTTCGGCCACCTCCCGTACGTGATGGGCGACAAGAACAAGAAGCTCTCCAAGCGCGACCCGGAATCGAACCTGTTCCTGCACCGCGAACGCGGCTTCATCCCCGAGGGCCTGGTGAACTACCTGTCCCTGCTGGGCTGGTCGCTCACCCACGACCGCGACGTGTTCTCCATCGAGGAGATGATCGCCGCGTTCGACGTCGTCGACGTGAACCCCAACCCCGCCCGCTTCGACCTCAAGAAGGCCGAATCGCTCAACGGTGACCACATCCGCCTGCTTGAGCCGGCCGACTTCGCCGCGCGCGTGGTGCCCTACCTGGTGAACGCCGGCGTGCTGACGGAGCCGCTCAGCGACACCGAGCAGGCCATCCTCACCGCCGCCGCCCCGCTCGTGCAGGAGCGCATCGCCCTGCTCGGAGAAACGCCGGACATGCTCGGTTTCCTCTTCGAGAGCGCCGACAAGCTCGAGCACCAGCCGGATGCGCTCAAGTCGCTTCCGCAGAACGCCGGCGAGATCCTCGCCGCCTCCACGGCAGCGCTCCGCGACATTCCTGAAGCGGACTGGACCCACGAGCTTGTGCACAGCACCCTCACCGCCACGCTGATCGAGGGCCTCGGCCTCAAGCCGCGGGTGGCGTTCGGCCCCCTGCGCGTCGCCGTCTCGGGCCGCAAGATCTCGCCGCCGCTGTTCGAGTCGATGGAGATCCTCGGCCGCGCCGACTCGCTGGCTCGCCTGGATCGGCTCTCGGCGACCCTGGTGTCATGAGCCCGGATGCTTCACTGAGCGTCGGTGCCGGCAGCGATTCCGCTGCCGGCACCACTGAGGCGCCCTATGACGTCGTCATCATCGGTGCCGGCCCGGCCGGGCTGGCCGCGGGCCTCAGCCTCGTGCGCGCCCGCCGGCGCACCCTGATGATCGACAGCAACCGGCCGCGGCACTCCGCCACCCTGCGCTCCCACGGCTTCATCACCCGCGACGGTGTGCCGCCGCTGGAGCTGCGCCGCATCGGCCGCGAGGAGTATGAGGCCTACCCGGCCGCCGAGTTCCACATGGGCCTGGTGCGCTCTGTCGAGCAACGGCCTGGCGCCGGCGCCGCCCGGTTCACCGTGTCCACCAAGGGCATGCGCGGTGAGAAGAACCGCGTGGTCACCGCCCGCACCGTGCTCATCGCCACCGGCCTGGCCGAGACGCTGCCGGCGCTGCCGAGCATCCGCGCCTGGTACGGCACCAATCTGCACAGCTGCATCGCCTGCGACGGCTACGAGGAAGCTGACCGTGCCCTCGCCCTGATCGGCGAGACCGGCGACCTCGCCGAACACGCCCTGCTCATCTCGCAGTGGACCCACGATCTGATCGTCTTCACCAACGGTGTCGGCCAGGTCACCGAGGCCGACGAGGCCGGGCTTGCCGCCCGCGGCGTCCGCGTCGACCGGCGACCGCTCACCGACGTGGTGGGGGAGCGCGGGGCCATGACCGGCGTCCAGGTCGCCGACGGGGAGTTCGTGGCCAGGGAGGGCGGTTTTGTGCGCCCCAGGTATGAGGCCGCCGCCACCTTCGCGGGTACATTGAACCCGGCCACGGATGCCGCCGGCCTGCTCGTCGTCGACCCCCAGGGGCGCACCTCGGTGCCCGGACTGTACGCCGCTGGCGACACCACCCCGCCCGGCCCCGAGCAGCTGCTCGTCTCGGCCGGCGAGGGAGCCCGCGCCGCGGTGGCCATTAACCGCGAGCTTCTCGGCCCGCTCGCGACACACCCTCCGCTCAATTTGGCTGGTCGCCCCGGAGTGGGATAGAGTTACTTTTCGGCGCGGTCCTCGGACATCGCCATTGGGGTATGGTGTAATTGGCAACACGGATGATTCTGGTTCATTTGTTCTTGGTTCGAGTCCAGGTACCCCAGCAGTAACAGGCGCAGGATTCCGCGGCGAAACAGCCCATCGCCCCTCCTCCCGACCAGGCCCGAAACGGGTCGAATCACCAGATACGACACCAGATACTCCATTTACGAGTACTGGAACGTCGCACGGTCCGGACAAGTACGGGTCTGTCCGGGCCCACGCGGGCAGATCACGGTAGCGCCCACACACCTTCTGGGTATGGACGCGACAAAGCAGATCACCGCGACGTTCCTTACCCAGCACGAGGTCGCCGAGCTCCTCAGGTTGCCGGAGCGCACGCTGGAAGACTGGCGCCTGACCCACACAGGCCCGCCGTACCTCAAGCTAGGCCGGCACGTGCGCTACGACGTACAAGACGTGCTCGCTTGGGTGCAGGAACACCGACATGGGTAAGCCGCAGCTCCCCGCCGGTGAACTGGGCAAGATCGACGTCAAGCGCCTCGCCAGTGGCCGTTATCGGGCTGGCGCATCGACCCGTGATGACGGCGGCGCGTTCCATCGCCTCGCCGCAACGGAAGAAACCGAGGAACTCGCTCGCGCCGAGGTCCGCCGACAGGCCATGGCCCTCTCAACTGGGAGCTCTGGCGGTCTCGCACCGTCAAGCACTGTCGCCCAGGCAGTTCAGGCGTGGTTGCCCCAGATTCTCACCCGCGCCAAGACCGGCAGCCTCACGTACTCGACCTACGAGTCATATGAGACCACCGCACGCTTGGTGATCTTGCCGCGATGTGGGGGAGTGCGGCTTGACCGGCTCGCCGTCGGTCGTTGCGATCGCATCCTGCAAAAAATCTTGGAGGAAGAATCCATCCCGAAAGCACGCCACGCCCGCGCGGTGTTGAGCCTCGTCTGCGGGTACGCCGTACGCGACGACGCGATGCGTAGCAACCCGGTGCGCGACGTTCAACGCTCGCTGCGACGTCGACATGACAACCCTGCCGCCGACCCTCGTCGTCAACGGCACCATCGTCAGCACCAAGGCGCAAGGGATCCACCGGAAAGACTCTCCAAAGCGCTCCAGACAGCGGCGCAGCATCGCTCTGCCATCGATGGCAGCAGCGGCGGTGCGCCGCCGAATGGCTCTGGCTGAACCCGACCCGGACGCCTTCCCCACCAAGACCGGCCGTGCACTCAGCGTCAGCAACTATGAGCGACTGCTTCGGCACGCTCGACACTTCATCGCCGTTTGAAGTCGCGAGTCGGCTCAGCAAACGGCGACCCGACATCGTCGAGCTTGAGGCATTTAGTGCAGATCACACGATGAGCTGGAACTCGAATTCCCTGCGCTGGCGAGCGGCACTCAAGTCCAGGCTGCTCCTGTGGGCGGACACAGCATAGGGATCTCGTGCTGCTAGATCTTGAAATTCTCAGTACATGTAGGTGGACCTGCCTGTAGCGCGTGTAAGCGTTGACCCTGCATTGGGTAGCCAACAAGGGGATGACTAGACCGATGCCGTTTCGACCCGATCACCGTCAAGCTGATCGCCAACATCAGCTTGACCAGAAATGCTTGCCCCAGCGACAAGGTCGATCTCGCATTCGAATGGCCAAGATCACTCGAGACCGCCAAGTCCCGTCGTGTCGTTGCGCTGCACACCTTCACCGCTGACGCACTTCGCCGGCGGCTAGCCGAGGTCGGGAGTCTGGGCCTGGACGAATTGCTGTTCCAGTCCCGGGACGGTACCCCGCTGACAACGGCGAACGTGCGCCTGCAATTGCGTCACGTGCTCGGGGGAGCGGGGATCGACGCTGTGGCCACGCACTGCACGCGACATCACGTCATGCCGCGGAGCCACCCTATCCGGAACTATCGAGAACGCCCCGGAGTGAGGCGGCGCTCGCACTCGAACAAAAAACTTTGCCCTGTGTGTCGAATTCACTCGAACTCGAACGTCATCTCTCTGTACCGTCAAACAAAAGGAGAACAGATGCGATACGTGATGTTTGTGGCAACGGACCCCGAGGGCGACCCGTATTCCGCTGAGGACGACCGGATTGAAGACTGGGGCAAGGAGGTCGGAGAGCGCGGCGTGTGGGTCGACGGCAACCGGCTTCGGCCGGTCGAGGATGCCACAACGGTTCGCGTGCGTAACGGCGAACTACTGGTGACCGACGGGCCGTTCACCGAGTCGAAGGAGTGGATCGCCGGATACGACGTGCTCGAATGCGCGGATCTCGACGAGGCGATCGAAGTGGCGTCGAAGCATCCGATGGCTCGATTCGGTCGACTTGAGCTGCGCCCAGTCTGGCCGTTCGATTGACGTCAACTCCGCTGGGTGCGGTCCTCGATGACCTGCACCGTGCAGAGTGGGGCGGGCTGGTCGGCGGTCTTGTCAGCATGACCGGCGACTGGGCTGTGGCTGAAGACTGTGTGCAGGACGCGTTCGCCTCCGCGCTGGTGGCCTGGCGGTCCGACGGCGTGCCGGACCGCCCGGCCGCCTGGCTGTATACCGTTGCCCGCAACAAGGCACGTGACCGCCTTCGACGCATCATCGTCGAGCGCGAAAAGCTCCGTGACATTGCCGATCTCGCAGTGCAGGTCGATGAGTTTCCCGAGATCGATGAAACAACGCTGCCTGACGAGCAGCTGCGGCTGTTGTTCACCTGCTGCCACCCGGCCCTCGCACTGCCGAACCGGGTCGCATTGACCCTGCGGGCAGTCGCCGGACTCACGACCGGCGAGATCGCATCCGCCTTCTTTGTTCAGGAATCCACCATGGCCAGACGTCTCGTGCGAGCGCGCCAGAAGATCACCAACGCGGGCATCCCCTACCGGATTCCGACGGCTGATCTGCTCCCGGAACGCCTCGAGGGAGTACTCGCGGTGCTCTACCTGCTCTTCAACCAGGGCTACAGCGATGCGAGCCGAACCGACCTTGCGGATGCCGCGATCCGGATGACACGCAACGTGGTGCGTTTCGCGCCCTCCACCGACGAGGCACGCTGCCTTCTCTCGCTCATGCTGCTCCAGTCATCGCGCCGTGCCGCGCGCCGTGACAAGGACGGCCAGCAACTCACGCTGGAGAATCAGGATCGATCGCGCTGGGACCGGCAGTCGATCGACGAAGCCCTGAAGCTTCTCGCGCCGCTGACGCCGGTAAACAAGCGAGGGTTCTATCGGATCCAGGCCGAAATAGCGGCCTGTCATGCGCGAGCGCCGTCCCCCGGCGCGACCGATTGGCGGCAGATCGTGCACCTCTACGACGTGCTCGTCACGATGTCGCCCTCGCCGGTCGTCGCCGTGAGCCGTGCCATTGCAGTCGGGATGGCGACCGGCCCCGAAGCGGCCCTTGCGATTCTCGAAGACCTTGACGCTGATCCGCGGCTCTCCACCTCGCATCTCCTGCCGGCGGCCCGCGCCGACATGCTCGTTCGGGCGGGGCGCCATGTCGAGGCCGCTACCGCATTCGGGTTCGCCGCCCAACGTGCAACATCAGACCTCGATCGGCAGCAGTTGCTCCGCGAGGCGGCCGCAGCAATGCGACACAGCGTCACGGCGAAGCTGGCTCTGCCAGAAACTGACACTTCGACAAGGAAAAAGGATGACGATGACCCACGCACCCGCTGAACGGAGCTTCACCCTGAGTCGCACACTTCCGGCACCGCGCAGTGTCATCTTCGATGCATGGACGAAACCGGAACACCTCGACTGGTTCTATAACCCCTCTATGCCCACTCCCACGACACCCATCCAAGTCGACCTCAAAGTCGGCGGTATATGGCGACAACAAATGGTGGTCAATGACGATCTCCAATACCCCACCGGCGGGGTCTACCTCGAAGTGGTTCCGGACGAACGACTGGTTTTTCGGTGGGGAGCGACCGGCGGTTGGCCAGAGCTCGCAGGAGATCACGAACACGAAGCACCCATCGTGACCGTCACCCTGCGCGACGACGTGGAAGGCGCACACCTCGAACTCACAGTCACCTTCTCCGACCAATTGGCGGATGAGGAGGTGCGCAACCTCATCGAAGGTGGCACCCGAGACGGATGGAGCGCCACAATCGACCGAATTGCACACAGCACCGCCATTACCACGTGGAACATCCACCAATCCGCTTCACACGAGTGATGACCAAGCACAGCGGATCATGAGTGACACAGAACTGCTGGCACCGTTGGCGAACGCGCGTCAACGTGTGTGGTCGCGCCGTCGCGCGACGTCAGCCTCGCGACGTCAGCCTGCCTACGAAACGTCATCCTCGTGACTGCCTCGAAGCCTGCCTCCAACCCTAGATTCGAATTGCCACGCCTCTTGCAGATCGAGGCGGCACACCTCCTACGCAATAGCGGAGGAGTGCGCGGTGACGGTGTCGATGCGGGTTATGAGCGCCGGCGATGGCTACAAGTACTTGTTGCGCACCGTCGCTGCTGGCGACGGGGATCGGTCGTTGTCAACGTCACTGACCAGGTACTACAGCGCGAAGGGCACCCCGCCAGGGCGGTGGATGGGCAGCGGTGTCCCGAGCCTCGGCATAGGACGCATAGTCAATGGCTCTGAGGTCACAGAGACGCAACTACAGCTATTGATCGGGATGGGGCGGGATCCGGTCAATGGTGCGCCCTTGGGGCGCGCGTATCCCGTCTATCGGTCCTCGGTCGACTCTGACGAGCTGTCGGCGGGTAGTGATCGGGCAGCTCGTCGGCGGCGCGCGGTCGCCGGCTATGACTTCACGTTCTCCATCCCCAAGTCGGCGAGCATCCTCTGGGGTATCGCAGACGCAACCACCCAAGCGAAGATCGTGGATGCGCATCATGCGGCGGTTGCCGAGGTTGTCGCGTACATGGAGCGCGAGGTTGCCGCCACGCGGACTGGTGTCGCGGTCCGCGATAGCGCTGTCGCTCAGGTGGATGTGAGCGGCTTGATCGCGACGGCCTTCGATCACTTCGACAGCAGGGCTGGCGATCCGCACCTACACACGCACGTCGTCATCAGCAACAAGGTGCAGGCCGCACTGGATGGGCGGTGGCGTTCCCTCGACGGTCGACCAATGCATGCGGCTGTCGTGTCCCTATCCGAATTGCACGAGACCCTGTTCGCGGACGCCCTTACGCGCTCGATTGGTGTGAGGTGGGAAACGCGCGATCGAGGCAGAGACCGACACCCAGCGTGGGCAATCAGCTCCGTTCCCGAGGTGCTCGTCTCCGAGTTCTCAGCGAGGTCGCGACACATAGATGCCGAGACCGACCGGTTGATCGAGGCGTACGTGGGTAGTCACGGTCACCGTCCCAACCCGGTCACAATCACCAGGCTTCGCGCGCAGGCCACGCTGTCCACTCGACCTGCTAAGACCGTGCGGAGAATTCCTCCTACTTGTCGTAACCCTGTTCAGGGCGCCATTCGGTTGGTGTCATACCCGGCACATGAAAATGCGGTTCGTGTTTCGACTCGGCGGCTAGGTGCTTGTGGTGGCGTCATAGGCTGGGCGGGTGAGCGATGATTTGAGGGTCGTTGATCCGGTTACCCAGGTCGAACTGGTGGTCCCTGTCTATGGCACGCCGGAACGAGCGATTCGCCGAGCCGCATTGGCGAGGGAAGGCCTCATCAGGACAATTCGGTTTTATCCTGACTGGCCACATCTTTGGCCGTTTTGGGGTGAGAAAGGTGAGGTCTCGGCTGAGGACCTTGGTTTGAGTGAGAGCCTTCAAGAAGACCTACGACGCTGGTTCGAAAAATGGAATGCGACGTTTCGCTATGACACGGGTTGGCCGACCGCCGCTACAGGCGAAGCTTGGATGAGCGTCGGTGACGACCTCGTTTATCGTGTGCAGCAAGAGGTCTGGGATTTCGCCGATGTTCGAGCCGAACATCGAGGGTTCCAGACATAGCTTTACGAATCGGCAGGGTGGGAGCTTTCTCCCTGCGACCTCTGAGAGGCGCCTTGGAGGACGCCTCTCAGGGACCCTCAGCAGGTTAGGGACGTGGACGGGAACGAATTTATCAACTTGTCACTGTCCGTTGCCCACGAGGCCATAACTTGAAAAACGTAGAGTGTCGCGCCAGTTTGGCTGTCTATGAAGTAAGCGTCCGCGACGCCGCATTTCTTGTTGCTGATAGCGTTATTGAACGTTATTTCGGGCCAAGTAATCGCGACGCCAGCGGTAGCGGCCATGAGATCATCCCACGATTCGATCCCCTGAGATTGAAAGACCCGTCCGGTGGCTCTCGCTTCGTTTAGGGTCTACTGCCAGAGAGCTTCTTTGCCTGCGCGAATGTGCTTGTAGCCCCATTTATCAGTGCCGCACTTGAGACGTACATCGTGCACTGCTCCGTCCCAGTAGTGACCGTTTTCGGCAAACACGTCATCCTCGTGATTTAGAGAGAAAACAGCCGAAGACTTCACCCGCGGGGGCTCCAGTGGGGCGCAGCGCGCACCCCGTGGCTCGCCGACGACGGCGTAGCCTGCCTCGGTCGATGCTGCATGCGAGGATCGTCCGATTGGTTTCGTATCGTCGGTCTCGGGGACAGCTTGTCATAGTGCCGCTGAATGGTCGACCAAGATGAAAGGGCGCGCTCGTCTGAAAAACAGACGCCTAGTTGCGCACGATCCGGGTGATCGCCCCGCGCATCCACACATCCCGCGCAGCGACACTCGGCCAGCCGGTGTCATACCGGTACGTCATATCCCACTCGTCGACCCAGCGGCGTAAGTCTTCCCGAAGTGCATCGCTTAGCCCGAGATCATCCGCGGAAACGTCACCGCTTTCGTCCCATAACGGACATGGATGCGGCCAATGGGGATAGAACCGAATCGCCCGCAGAAGTCCGTCTCTTTTTAGAGCGGCCCGTCAAATTGCTCTTTCTGGAGTGCCGTAGGCGGGCACCAGTAGTTCAACCTGCGTAACTGGATCAATGACCCGCGAATCATCGCTCACTCGTTGACGATAGGACGCGGCCCGCTCTGATGGCTAGAAGCAACTGCCAAGGGACACCTGCCAACGGTCATTCCTCGCGACTCTGTCGCGTATCCCATGTGTTTTGACACACTGAGGTTACGAGACACCTCAATATGACTCGGATGCAACGGCGAGCTGTGCGGCGACTAGGTCTCAGGGTTGCCCGAAGGAGGAACGTCCTGCGAACTCTCACGGCAGTATCCACTAACCGGTCTGTGCTGGTCAGCGTTAGTGCCGCCGAGGCGTCCACCCCGATGGCAGCATGCCAGTGGTCTTTCCCCGTTCAGAATCGACCTCTGCAGACCAGCCTTGAGCTGACAGCGCATTGCCGAAGGCACCCCGCGCCAAACGCAGCCCAAGGTCCCCAATCTCGAATGGATCCAATTGGACAACCCAACGGCGCTGGCGTCGCGCGTCGTGTAGTTCCACTTGTCCGGCCGGTAGCGGACGAAGGTCGAACATAGACATTTCACAATGCTCCCACGAGGCCGTCCCGCAAGCGGGACCTCCAACGGGTACTCGCGCGGAGTCTGGCGCTTCCGACGCTCCCAAATTGTGACGTCGAGATCCTGGCGGCAGGCGTTCGGCGGGATGTGACTTGTATGTCGATGAGGGGAGCGCCGGAGCTCGAGCAGCTCGGCCTCAGCTTGATGTGCACGCGACGTGCCTCGGATTGTAGGGCCCGCCGCATCCGGAAGACCCTTTGGTGCATGGAGTGCCCCTTGCTCAAGGTCTGGTTTCATGTCGTGTGTGACTCGTTCTTGGCGAGGTCGTTAGGTTTCAGAAGTCGCTACTTGTGGGAAATACCTTCACCTTCAGCTCAGCGTGACGGCATGCGAGTACCGTGGAGAGATGCACGCCCCAGTTGACGAGAAAGGCTTCGTGCAGTTCTTCGTGGCACTTGCGGACACGTTGAATTCTGGTCACGACGTTCTCGACTCGTTGGATCTCCTTGTTCAGGGGAGTACTACGTTCACGTCCGCGAGTGAGGCCGGAATCCTGCTGGCTGATCGGACGGGTAAGTTTCACGTGGCCGCTTCCACTAGCGAGCGGTCCAGTGCGATTGAAGAGGCGCAGCTGGGCTTCGAGGAGGGTCCGAGTGTTGAGGCGGTTCGAACGGGTCGCACAGTTGAGGCGCCAGATATTGAAAGAACGAGCGGAAAGTGGCCGGCATTCTCAACCATCGCTGCGGCACGCGGATTCCGCGCCGCTCACGCCGTCCCACTGCGAGCCGGAGGGGACATCATCGGCGGGCTCAATCTGTTTTCGACGCTGCCTGGTGCGTTGAGTCACCGAGACGAGGCCTTGGCGGAGGCCTTGGCCAGCTTCGCGACCAACAGCATCGAGCAGTACCGAAGGCTCCAAGATCATGGAACATTGCGAGAACAATTGCAGGGAATCCTGGAGGGGCGGGTTCTGATCGAGCAGGCCAAGGGTGTCCTTGCTCAACGTCATGGTGTGGCAATGGAAGAAGCTTTCAGCCTTCTGCGGGCCCGGGCGCGAATGACCGACAAACAGCTACGCGATGTTGCCGAAGGGATCGTGAACCAGGCGAGACAACCCTGATTGCGCCTATGCGCTCGCAAGCGGCCGTTGATTCTGCACAACAGCGAAGGCACCCATCCAGGATGGCGGCCGCGCGGTGTTCTCTCGTTGCCCAGGACAGCAGCCGGGCCGCCGTCTGGTGGACCCCAGATCACCGAGGAGGCCAAGCAGAGTCGGTTCGCGCGTATCGATACTCCCACTCTCTTCGACGATTTCTCGCCAGCAGCCAGGCCGCAGACCAACCGCCCCGCGGAAAGCTGTAGATTTTTGTACCCACCGGCCAGTCCGATTATGCGTAGGGCTGCGGCGCGCCGCTTGACCTTGCCCCAAGGGCGACGCCCAAGGTGGTTATTGGCCGCAAGGGATGACTGACAGGACCACTATGGACAATTCGCTAACCGCAAGTGAGTTTCAAGCGATGACGGGCTTATCCGCGAAAGCGCTCCGACTCTACTCAGAACGCAAAATCGTGACTCCAGCCTTCATCGATAAACGGTCCGGGTACCGGTACTACGCCCCGATGCAGCTTCAACACGGATCACTCGTCGACCTGCTGAGGCGCGCGCGCGTTCCAGTCTCGGAACTTCCTACTACGTCTGCGTTCTCGTTCGATCGGTGGCGTGAGAACGTGGCGTTCAATCGGCAGCTAGAAGACTTCTATCTTCAAGTCGCCGAAAAGGTCGCGAAATTCGATGCCACGGAATATACCGCTCATAGAACTCGAGCCGAAGAACTGCACTGGATAGGCGTCGTCATCGACGTCAAGGTTCCAGAAAACTCAGAAGGTAAGGTTCAAGCCTTCACTGAGCTGGCGAGCGATACTCCAGCTATCGCGCATGCGTTCAGCCATGCATTGGGCGGTATGAACATTGATACGCTTCCGATGTCATGGAGCGCGGTCCCCGAGACCGGTGGCAGGAGTAGAAGTGAACAAATTGTTCTTGCTCGTGCCGTTCTCTCACTCCCCAGAAAGTTCAGCCTCGTCCGCATTGCCGCCCAAGTACTTGCAACCACCGGTCGCAAGGTCGTAGTCGTCTCGGGTACGCTGCCGCGCCGCCTGGAGGTAACGTTTTCTGCGGTCAGTCGCGGTGCCAGCACGCCGGTCGATGAGGCGGCCGCCGGCTATCTGCACGTTCTGGCCTTCCAAGACCACATCGCGCGGCTGAGACTTACACCGATCAGACACAGTGGCCGCCAGGTTAGTCACGGCGTTTCCTTGTTCGGCGACGGCTCAGTGTCTAGCGATCTAGTGAGTGTTTTTGATGTCCACTTTCCCGGCCGTTCTGTTTCGGCGTAGTCCCACCGACGTTTCCTCTGAATAAGTGCCTACTTCGGGAGTTCTATGCAGACCTCCGTGCCCGTGCGAATGAGACTGCTTCAACGTTGCGGCGATGTTTCCAGCTCCGAGCATTACTCGGTTGAGGTGGGCCGCCGAGTATCACCGCAATGCCAAGGCGAACCCATCCCGCGGCATTCATCCAGTACCTAGGTACCGGGTACTGCGCGATGGCTGGCCCAAAGTCCTCAGTGCAGGTAGCCGACCGCGCCTAGCGTCGTCCCTATGCGAAAGAAACGAACATGATCAGAGCAGAGGCGCTCGTCAAGCGCTACGGGAACAAGGTCGCAGTCGACGCAATCGACTTCACCGTACAACCGGGCCAGGTGACGGGATTCCTAGGGCCGAACGGGGCAGGCAAGTCCACGACCATGAGGATGATCGTCGGCCTCGATCGGCCGACCGCCGGCAGGGTCGAAGTAAACGGGCGCCTCTACCGAGAGCACCAGGCCCCGCTGCGAGAGGTCGGCGTGCTGCTGGATGCGAAGGCCGCCAACGGCGGGCGATCTGCCTACAAGCATCTCCTGTCAATCGCAGCGACACACGGAATCGGCGTATCCCGAGTGCGCGAGGTCATCGGGCTCGCGGGACTGGACTCTGTGGCCGGCAGACGAGTCGGGGGGTTCTCGCTCGGGATGGGCCAACGGCTAGGAATCGCCACCGCCCTCCTCGGCGATCCAGCTACGATCATCCTCGACGAACCGGTGAACGGCCTGGACCCGGAGGGCGTCCGATGGGTGAGGACCCTGATGCGCAAACTCGCCGCTGAGGGCCGCACAGTGCTGCTCTCGTCGCACCTGATGAGCGAAATGGCCCAGACCGCCGACCGGCTCATCGTGATTGGGCGAGGCAGGATCCTGGCAGACGACACCATCGGCAACGTCATCTCCAGTGCCACCCGTTCCGTAACCCGCGTGCGCACTCCGGAGTCGGAACGACTGGTGGCGGCCATTACTGGACCCGACATTATCGCGACGATGCTGGCCGACGGGGCAATTGAGATCATCGGACTGACCGCCGAACAGGTCGCCATCGCCGCAGCTGCCTCCGGGCTCGTCCTCTACGAGGTGGCATCGGTGTCGGGTTCGCTGGAGGATGCGTACATAGCTCTCACCGCTGGGGAAGTCGAATACCGATCATCCGACACCGCCAACACAGGAGCACACGAATGAACGTACTTGAAAACCGGCGTACGACCGGGATCCCGGCCCACGACCGACTTCGTTTCGCCGGAGTCCTCCGATCAGAATTCATCAAGCTCACCAGTCTGCGCTCGACCGTCGGCCTCCTGCTAGCGATCATCGCGTGCGGGCTCGCAATCAGCGTCGTGCTGGGAGTCACCGCAGAAGGCGCCGGATTGCCGGACGAACCCTCAGTGGCATTCATGCTGGACCAGGTCACCGTCGGGACCGTGCTGTTCGGGCAACTAATCGCCGGGGTGCTCGGGGTGCTAGTCATCAGCGGGGAGTACTCGAGCGGGACAATCCAATCGACGCTCATCGCTGTTCCCGCCAGAGTCACTATCCTTGCCGCAAAAGCGATCGTGCTGTTTGTCACGGCGACCGCCGCGGCCCTCGTGGCAATGTTCGGCTCGTGGGCAGTGACGTATCCGATGTTCGCAGCTTTCGGGATCGAGATCGGCGTGACCGCTCCCGGTGTGTTGTCGGCACTTGTGGGCGGATCCGTCTACGTCGGACTCGCCGGTGTCCTCGGATTGGGGATCGGCACCGTACTGCGCTCAGTCGCTGCCTCAGTCGCAACCGTGATCTCGATAATCCTGTTGCTGCCGATCGTCTTGTCGGTCCTGCCTGCATCACCGCTGGTCAGGAACCTCCATCTCCTTTCTATGTCGAAGGCAGGCGATGCCATGTCTGGACCGCCCGATGCCGGAGGAGTATTCCTGGACCTCGCGGACGGATATGTCAGCTCGGGCGCGGGGTGGATGGTTGCGGCCACATGGGCCGGTATCTTCGTTGTCATGGGAGCCATCCAGTTGCGTCGTAAGGACGCCTGATCCGCGCTCAGTCCGGATCGCGCGGCTCGCTAACCCAGGCGCCGCGCGATCGCAGCACGCAGAAGCCGGTTCGCCCCCGTTGGCCCCGGATCGTGGACGCCCTGATCATGGCGATGTTTGCGGGTGTTGCTGTCGGTCTCGCGGCTCTCTCCCTCGAGCCCCCGCACTCCACACCTCTGTGGCCGATGGTCGCGCTGGCGATCGGCGGCCTCGGGGCACTAGAGGCGCGCCATCGGTATCCGCCACTGTTCTTCGCCGCTGCAACAGTGCTGTCCTTGCTTTCTTTGGCAGTCGGGTCGGGGGCCGAATCGATGCTTGCTGTGATCGCGGTGTACACCGCGGGTGTTGACAGCAGAGGAAGGGTCGCCTGGACTCGTTTCGGCATCTCGATGGCTAGTGGCGCCCTCGGCGCCCTGGCCCTTTCGGTCCGCGGAACCATCGGGCCCCCGATCCTCGGACTGGCACCGCGCACCCTCGCCAGCGACGCGCTACTGAACTGGGCGAACGCCTACGTCGTCCTCGCCGCAGTCCTGCTGATCGCGGCGCTGCTGGGAACAAACGTGGGATACCGGCGACGCCATATTGGCGAGCTCATCGACCGAGCGGACAGGCTGGCGCGTGAACGGGACCAGCGGGTGAAGATCGCAGGAGCCCTCGAACGCGAACGGATCGCGCGAGAAATGCACGACGTGATCGCGCACAGCCTCTCCGTCATGATCGCCGTATCCGCCGGCGCCCATGCAGCAGCTGACGAGCGTCCCGCCGAGGCAAAGGTCGCCATGGCGCGTGTCGCCGAGACCGGCCGCCGCACCCTCGGGGAAGTACGCCGACTACTGGGCGGCGTCCGAGGCGACAGCCGCGGCACCGCACGGGAACATGCGCCACAACCGGACGCATCCAACCTCCCCTCACTGGCGGCCGAGTTTCTGGCAACCGGCCTCCCCGTGCGTCTTACAGTCACAGGAGCCCATTCCCACGACCCCGGCCTCGGCCTCGCCGTGTACCGGATCGTGCAGGAGTCGCTGACCAACGTGCTCCGCCACGCCCAGCAGACTAGATCCGCAACAGTGACGGTCGCCTGGACGGTGACGGAGGTGACCATCCTCGTCCGCGACACAGGACCACTCCTCCATCCGCCCGCACACGCGCACGACGGACGTGGCATCCTCGGAATGCGGGAGAGGGCCACCCTTTACGCTGGAACCATCGAGGCCGGACCTCACGAAGACGGCGGCTGGCGAGTTTTCGCGCGACTACGACGAGGGGACCCTCAACCGTGAATTCCATACGCGTCTTACTTGTCGACGACCAGGAACTCGTGCGATACGGCTTCAGACTGATGCTCGAAGCCCGCCAAGGGATAACCGTCGTCGGCGAAGCATCCGACGGCCTGCAGGCAGTCGGCGCAGCCGACCGGCTGCGTCCCGACGTCGTGCTGATGGACATCCGAATGCCAGGAGTCGGCGGCATCGAGGCGACCAGACGCATCACAGGGCTCCATCCCCATACTCGTGTACTTGCCATCACCACCTACGATCTCGACGAGTACGCTTTCGGCGCCCTCGACGCTGGCGCAGCCGGCTTCCTTTTGAAAGACACCCGCCCAGACGAGCTCGTCACCGCGGTCCGCGCCGTCCACACCGGCGATGCCGTCGTATCACCCCGCATCACCGCGAAGCTCATCCAGGTCGCCGCCCCCCACTTCCTCACCCGGCACGCCATCAACGCCGACGAGGTACTATCCGAACTGACCGCTCGCGAACGCGAGATCTTCATGCTCATCGCAGGCGGCGAGACCAACAGCGAGATCGCTGCGAAGCTGTACTTGAGTGAGTCGACGGTCAAGGCGAACGTCGGCCGAGTACTCGCCAAACTCGACCTCCGAAACCGAGTCGACGCGGTCATCCGCGCCTACGAGCTCGGTGTCGTCGGCAACTGACCTAGCTTTCCCAAAGGACTGGACTAGGAGGCAGGCCCTATCGAGACTGCTCAAAACCCACATAGCCAAGTTGCGGCTGAATGCAACATGTCGGAGGGTTTCGACTGAACTGAGCCGGGTGCTCGGCCGGATCCATTGGCAACCCCTCGCGCGGCTGGGCGAATGACGAGCTCGGCGCCGAGATATCGGCCAGCCTGCCGGCGCCAGCCGAGACACTCTGCACCCGGGGGTTCTGCAGGGCGAGAGACCGACGTCCCGGTGGTGCGGTGAGGAGCTTACGGCGTTGCGGAAGGCTGTGCGTTATGGCGCCACCCTATGACCGGCATCCGCTCCCACGCCTGGGGTTCACACATTAGGTGGAAAGAGAATGGCTATTTATCCCCGAGGTAGTCGGCCAAAACTCGAGCGTGATTAACCACGGGGTCCTTGGCGCCATAGAGCAGGGTCGTGGGTCCGGTGGCATGCGCGGCTAGCTCGCGCAGCGCGGTCACGGCCCGCATCGTCTCCGGGTCATCGTCGAGTTCGGCACGATAGCGAACGGCGAATTCGCCGATTCGCTCCGGATCGTGGTTCCACCAGGTGCGCAGTTCTGGGGAGGGGGCGACCTCCTTGAGCCAGGCATCCAGCCGGGCACGCTCCTTCGTTACGCCGCGCGGCCAGAGCCTATCGACTAGTACGCGGAAACCGTCGTCGTCGGCCGCGTCGTCGTAGATGCGCTTGATTCGAATACTCATGGTCTACCTAACTTGTACGTCGGTGAGGCCGAGGTGCTTCAGGGCAGAGTAGGCGTGGCCCGCGGCGGCATCCGCCGTGATCGGCTCGATCAGCCCAAGAAGCCGCCGGCGGTAATCCTCGCCCAGCAGCAGCGCGTAGAGCGTCTCGGCGCGGTCGGTGGCGCCCCATCCGCGTTCGGCGTCGATGTGCTCGGCGAGCCGGGCGACGTGCCGCATATCGCCGTTGTCGTGCAGCGTGCGGGCCAGATCGGGAAATCGCAGCGACTCGGCGATCACGAGCCTGTGCAGCCCGATCATCTGGGCGGAGTGCAGGCCGAAAACGATTCGGGCGGCCAGGGATTCCAAAGTGTCCGGGTTTTGAGTGTCGCCACTGACGGTGTCGGCGAGGCGGCGCTGCATCTCGGTGAAGACACCGTCCTTGTTGCCGAAGTAACTGTAGATGGTTCGCTTGGTCACCCGGGCATCGGCAGCGATCCGGTCCACAGTGGCATTGCCGAAGCCGTACTCGAGAAAATTCGACAGCGCGGCGTCGAGGATCTGCTCTTGCCGTTCGATGCGCCCGGCCTCGGTGGGGCGACCACGCTTTCGTTCGAGCGGTTCTGAGTGCGCGGATTCCACTGTTCGCCTTTCGGTTGTCGATGACGCTATACATCCAAGGTACTCGTCGTTATAGAATGATACGGCGTCGTATCATTAATTTAATCCGACTCCTCAACCGCGACCTCACGAAGGCCGAGAAGGGAGTTCCGCTATGTCTACTCGACAGCGAACTACCGTGGCACCCCCGAAGCCCGGTGCCAACCAAGGCGCCACCCCCACCGCGGTGGCGGACCACCCCGGTCCGACCAACTGCGCCGCCGGGGAGCGTGCCGTCGACTTCTACCGGCAGATGGTGTTCATCCGTCGCTTCGAAGAGCGAGCGGCCCGGGCATACACCCAGGCATTGATCGGCGGCTACTGCCACCTCAACCTCGGCGAAGAGGCCGCCGTCGTCGGCCTGATGGCGGCCCTGCGCCCCACCGATTACCTCTTTACCAACTACCGCGAACACGGCTACGCGTTGACACGAGGCATCGACCCCAACCGCGTGATGGCCGAGCTCTTCGGCCGCTCCGACGGCGTCTCCAAGGGCTGGGGCGGCTCGATGCACATGTTCGACCTCGAAAAGCGAATGCTCGGTGGGTACGGAATCGTCGGCGGCCAGATTCCACTGGCCACCGGAGCAGCCCTCGCCATCGACTACCGAGGCCTGGACGAAATCGTCATGTGCACCATGGGCGATGGCACCACGAACATCGGCGCCTTCCACGAATGGCTCAACATCGCAGCGCTCTGGAACCTCCCCATCGTCTACGTCGTGATCAACAATCGGCTGGGGATGGCGACGACGGTTGACAAGTCCTCGGCAGAGCCCGAACTCTACAAGCGAGCATCGTCGTACCGGATGGCGTCCGAGCGTGTAGACGGGCTCGACCCGGTGCTCGTATTTGAGGCGGCGCAGAGAGCCGCGGCGACGGCGCGGGGCGGTGAGCCGTTCCTGCTCGAGGTCATGACCGAACGGCTGCGCGGGCACTCTGTGGTCGACCCCGGCAAGTACCGGGGCGCCGAGGAGATCGCGCTCACCAAGGAGCGCGACCCGCTCGTCACCTTTGCCGCCCAAATGGTCGATGACGGCCTGCTGACCGAGCAGGAGATCACCGCCATCAACGACGACGCCATCGAGCAAGCCACCGCGGCCGCGGTCTTCGCCGAGGCGAGCCCGTTCCCCGACGTGTCGACCCTGTTCGACTACACGTACGCCACACCCGTCGCCAACGACTCCCACAGGTTGCCCGGGCAGCCCCTCTTCGAGCCGGCACCATTCCCGGAACAGGAGGTCACCCGATGAGCATCATGACCTATCGGCAGGCACTGCACGACACGTTGCGATCCGAGATGCACCGCGACGCCGACGTGTTCCTGATGGGCGAGGAGATCGGCCTCTTCGACGGCGCCTACAAAATCACCGCCGGGCTGCTTGATGAGTTCGGCGAGAAGCGGGTGCGCGACACCGCGATCGCCGAGGAGGGCTTCACCGGTGCCGCGATCGGTGCTGCGATGCTGGGCCTCCGCCCGGTCGTGGAGATCATGACGATCAACTTCAGCCTGCTCGCGCTCGACCAGATCGTGAACCATGCCGCCAAGATCTATGGGATGTTCGGCGGGCAGGCGCGCGTGCCCCTCGTCATCCGCACCCCCGGCGGCGGTGGCCAACAACTCGGTGCCACGCACTCGCAGAACATCGAACTCTTTTACGCCTTCGTGCCCGGAATGAAGGTCGTCGCCCCCAGCACCCCCGCCGACGCCAAGGCGATGATGCTCGCGGCCATCCGCGACGACGACCCGGTGCTCTTCCTGGAGAACCTGTCGCTCTACAACACCAAGGGCGAGGTGCCCGACGAAGACATCCCGGCCGAGATGGGCAAGGCCGCCGTCACCCGGCGCGGCAGCGACATCACCCTGATCGGCTACTCGCGGATGGCGTACGTGGCCGCCCAGGTCGCCGAACAACTCGCCGAGTCCGACGGGCTCGACATCGAGGTCATCGACCTGCGGAGCCTGCGCCCGCTGGACCGCGACACCGTGGTGGAGTCCGTGAAGAAGACCCACGCCGCCGTCATCCTTGAGGACGACTGGCTCACCTACGGGATCGGCGCCGAAATCGCCGCGACCATCTCCGACGGCGCCTTCGACTATCTGGACGCCCCGGTTCGCCGGGTCGCCATGGCCGAGGTGCCGATGCCGTACTCAAAACCACTGGAGACTGCCGCGTTGCCGTCTGCGGACGACGTCATCGGCGCCATCCGGCAGACCCTCGACGCCGTCGGCCGCCGCCGCTACCCGATAGGGAACAAGTCATGATCGAAATCACAATGCCGCGTCTCTCCGACACCATGACCGAAGGCGCGATCGCGGTGTGGCACAAGAAGCCCGGCGACCGGGTCGAGGTGGGCGACGTACTCGTGGAGATCGAGACCGACAAGGCCACCATGGAGTACGAGGCCTACGACGCCGGCACGTTGTCCAAGCAGCTTGTGCCCGAGGGGGAGCAGGTCGCGATCGGCGCCCCTATCGCGCTTCTCGACGATGGTAAGCCGACCGTCGCGCCTGAGCCCGCGGTTGCTCCCGCAGCCGCGCTGCCTGCTGACGCGCTGCCTGCTGACTCGGCTTCGACTGTCGCGGCCGTGCCGGCGACGGATGCCGCGGCTCCGGCCACCGAGGACGGCGCTCGACTTTTCGCCTCCCCGCTCGTGCGCAAGCTCGCCCGCGAGCACCACCTCGACCTGAGCCAAGTGCGCGGCACCGGCCCGGGCGGTCGGATCATCCGTGCAGACACTGACGGCCTGCTCGCCCTCGAGCCCGACACCGTCCCCACCGTCGCCGCAGCGGTGCGAGAGGCCGCCGCCCCCGCCGCCACCGGCGACGACAAACGTGGCTCGGAGACGGTGCCGCTGAGCAGCATGCGTCGGATCATCGCCCGCCGGCTCGGGGAGAGTGCCCGCACCATCCCGCACTTCTATGTCACCGCGACCGCGGACGCCGAGAACCTTGTACTGCTGCGCACCGATCTCAACGCCCAACTGGTCGCGGCCGGGCGGCCGAAGGTCAGCATCAACGACCTGCTGATCCGGGCGAGCGCGCTGGCGCTGCGGGAGCATCCACTGGTGAACGCCTCATACATCGACGACGCGAGCGGCGAGATGCTCGTGCACCACCGCGTCAACGTGGGTGTGGCCGTCGCCGGGTCCGCAGGCCTGGTGGTTCCGGTGATCGAGGATGCGGACCAGAAGACGGTCAGCCAGCTCGGCACCGAGGCCAAGGCGCTGGTCGCGCTGGCCAACGCCAAGAAGCTCACGCCGGCGCAGATGTCGGGTGGCACCTTCACGATCAGCAACCTCGGCATGTTCGGCGTCGACCAGTTCACCGCCATCATCAACCCGCCCGAAGGGGCGATCCTGGCCGTGGGCGGCATGGCCCGCGAGGCTGTTGTCGTGGGGGACGAGATCCTGCCCCGGCACCGGATGCGGTACACCCTCTCCGCGGACCACCGGATCATCGACGGGGCGCTGGCCGCACAGTTCCTGCAGACGCTTACCCGCCTGATCGAGAATCCGTGGACCATCCTGGCCTGATTTCAGGGACTCACCCTGCTCGGCGCCAACCACACCAACGAACAAGAAGATCGGAAACACAGCCATGGCACGCACAGAAAATAGGAAAGTCGCCCTCATCACCGGTGGCGGACAGGGAATCGGGCGGACGGTCGCGGAGCGGCTGCACGCTGACGGCTTCAAGGTGGCCATTGCCGACCTGAACCTCGAGACCGCCGCCATGGTCGCTGAATCGCTGGGCGGCAAGGCCGGCGGAGCGATCGCGGTGCACGTCAACGTCGCCGACCGGGATAGCGTGTTCGCCGCGGTCGACCAGGCCGTAACCGAACTCGGCGGCTTCGACGTGATCGTCAACAACGCCGGCATCGCCCCGACCTCTCCCATCGAGGAGATCACCGAAGAGAGCATCGCCACGATCTTCTCCATCAACTTCAACGGCACGGTGTGGGGCATCCAGGCGGCCACCAAGGCGTTCAAGGAGCTCGGCCACGGCGGAAAGATCATCAGTGCCGCATCCCAGGCCGGCCACATCGGCAACCCCGGCCTCGCGTTGTACTCGTCGACCAAGTTCGCCATTCGCGGTCTGTCCCAGACGGCCGCTCGGGACCTCGCCCCGTTCGGCATCACCGTGAACACCTTCGCCCCCGGCATCGTGAAGACGCCGCTCATGGAGAACCTGGCCAAGAAGCTGGCGACCGACAACGACAAGCCCGAAGCGTGGGGCTGGGAACAGTTCACCAAGGGCATCGCCCTCGACCGCCTGTCTGAAACGGCCGAGGTCGCCGGAGTCGTGTCGTTCCTGGCCGGCCCCGACTCCAACTACATCACCGGCCAGTCGATAGTGGTCGACGGCGGGATGGTGTTCAACTAAGCCCGCGCAGCGCACACTTCTGATCCGGCGCTGCCTCTGGCAGCGCCGGATTCTTTGGGCACGTCCCTAGTGCTTCGAGATCGGACCGACCCGTTGTGGTGCGTGGTTCGCCCTGACCCACCTCAGGGCGCCCGTGATGGCTAGAATCGCGCCGGCGCCACCGACAATGAGCCCTAGAAACAACCAGACGAACAACGGGTCGAGTTCGGTTGTCGATCCGGTCGAGCCGACAATCGTGCCACCGAGGAAACCAGCCAACGGCGCGAAGGCAGCAACGAGGGTTCCGGCGACGACAGAACGGATGCCGCGCGTGCTGAGTGGCTGAGTGGTCTGGACGGTCTCTCCATCTGCGTCGGACTGGGAAGTCGCGGAGGGTTCAACATTGAGATGCGGGTCACTCACGGTCGTACCTCTCGATTTTGTCGGACGGTGGGCGGGAGTGTTCAGCGAAGCGCGCGCTCTCATCCAGAGGGCTGCCCTCCGGCGATGCACCGGTATGACTCTCGGCGGCGGGGGATTGGTCCCGGGTAGCACTGCTGAACCGGTCGATGAGGTCGGGGACCTTCTGCAGGAAGGGCCCGATGATGTCGATGGGCAAGGGGAACACGACTGTGGAGTTCTGGTCCGCACCAAGCTCGAGGAGGGTCTGCAAGTACCTCAGTTGCAGCGAGGCCGGATTGCGGCTGAGGGTTTCTCCGGCCAAGCGCAGTTCTTCGGATGCCTGGAGTTCGCCGTGGGCGTTGATCACTTTCGCCCGACGCTCGCGTTCGGCTTCCGCTTCGCGGGCCATGGCGCGCTGCATGGCCTCGGGGATCTCGACGTCCTTGATCTCGACCACCGTTACATGCACTCCCCAAGGCTCGGTTTGGGCGTCGATGCTGTGGGCGAGATCCTCATTCAGGTCAGCCCGGTGCGCCAGGAGAGTGTCGAGGTCCGCGCGGCCGACCACGGACCGGAGGGTTGTCTGGGCCATCTGCGACGTGGCGACCGCATGATTTGCCACGGCCATGACCGAGCGCACCGGATCGGTGACCTGAAACAACACCACAGCATTCACCCGGGCCGGCACGTTGTCTTTAGTAATTACATCCTGAGGCGGGATCGTGAGTGTGACGATGCGCAGTTCGACTCTCACGAGTGTGTCGATTCCGAAAAGAACGAGTCGGGGCCCGGGCTGGCGCAGATCACCGATGCGACCGAGCCGGAACACTATGCCACGTTCGTATTCGCGGAGGACCTTGACCGACGCGAACGCATAGATCAGTGCCAGCACCACGATGACGGCGACGGCTATCAGCGCGGCTGTCATGGTGCTCCGTGCTCGACAGGGCCAGTCTTGCGAACCTCCGGCGGGGGCTTGCCAATGGTGACGCGTACAGGGTCGGCGCGCCGGGTACTGCCGTAAACGGCCTTCCGGCGGCTTTCCCGCAGTCCGCCGGCTTGCGCGCCGGCGAGGGATTCGTCGAGGCCCTCAACGGGGACGTGCAGTGGGAAGCCGGTGGGGGTCCGCCGGAAGTGTGACCACAGGGGCCAGCTGGCCAGGGCGACCAGAAGCACAGTCGCACCGAGGATGACCAACTCCAGCGGTGTGCGGGGGCCGATCATAGTGACGAGGGGCCAGAGCACGGCCAGGACGACCACGGAGCAGGCGATACCGCGATGAAATCTTTCGGCTTCCGAGCTCGGCCAGGGGTCGATGTTGCGGCTGATCTGGCGGCCGCTGTCGGATGTCGTGCAGACCGACTTGAGCGGACAGGCGTTGCAGATACTCGGCGTGCCGCGGTACCGCATCACCCGGTTGTCGGGGTCAAACGAAGTCGGCCACAACCACTGGTCCTCCGGGCACACCCACGCGTCGTGGCTCGGGTGGTAGGTGAATCCTCCGGTGTGCCACCGGCTCGACTGCACGGCGATGCGCCGGGCGGTCAGGTCGAGTAGGTGCGCCGCCACCAGCAGGAACACCGCGTATCCGGCCCCGAGCCAGACGGCCGGGTCCACCGAGCCCATCAGCCGCTCCCGCCTGTGCCTGCGCCACCACTGGTGCCGCGACGGTCCGAGCCGTACCGCGATGACGGCAGCGTGGCGGCACCGGCGGGTGAGCCGTCGTCGGCCGGGGTCTCCTCGACGAAGAGGGTCTCGATGGGAACCTCGTGGGTGGTGGCCTTGATCCGGTACCGGACGCCGAGCCACGTGATCCACAGGAAGGGGACAACGCCGCCGACTATGAAGATGATGTCTCCCGGCATCCGGATCCACTCGAGGATCGCGTTTCCGGGTTGCGTAATGTAGCCCAGCTCGCGGGCTTCGAAATAGCCGTCATTGATGGAGTGCCATAGCTGGATGACACCGAGGGGGAGCAGCGTCGCAAACGTCATCCAGGCCAGCCCGATGTTCAGTGACCAGAACGATAGTTTGGCGAGCCGGTCGGGCCATCGCTCCGCGGGGATGAGGTAGCGGAGCACGAACAGGCCAAGCCCCACCCCCAACATCCCGTACACGCCCATCATCGATGCGTGAGCGTGGTTAGCGGTTAGGGCCGTGCCGATCTCGTAGTACGAGACGATCGGCAGATTGATGAGGAACCCGAACACGCCGGCACCGAGGAAGTTCCAGAACCCGACCGCGACGAGGAACATCACCGCCCAGCGGTGAGGGAAGGGGGCAGAACTCCGCGACTCCTGACGGGATCCCAATTGGAGGAAGCTCCAAGCCTCGATGGTCAGGAACGTCAGCGGGATGATCTCCAGTGCGGAGAAGAAAGCGCCCAGGGCCATGTGCTCCACCGGGGTGCCGGAGAAGTACAGGTGGTGCATCGTGCCGATGACGCCGCCGACCGAGTAGAGGATCACGTCGAGGAAGATCAGCTGCATCGCGATCTTCCGTCGCACAACACCCAGCATCACGAAGATGTAGGCGACCATCACGGTGGTGAACAACTCGAGGAAGTCCTCGACCCACAGGTGAACGACCCAGAATCGCCAATAGTCAGCGACAGTGAGGACGGTTTCCGTGCCCGCGAGCAGACCCACGGCGTAGAAGCCGGGGATCGCAAGTCCGGCGTAGAAGAACAGCCACGGCATATTGAACCGTGATTCAGTCTTCAGGCGGGCCCGGATGCCGCGAAAGATGATCGCGATCCAGAGGAACAGGCCGACGACCAAGAGCCCTTGCCAGACCTTCGGAAGGTCGAGGTACTCCCATTGCTGGTCCCAGAGCAGCGAACCCTTGGCCCATTTCACCCCGAACACACTCAATGCCTCGCCTGTGAATGAGCCCGCGATCACCAGCGCGACGGCCCCCAGCAACCCGTAGGCAAGCCAATGCTGGCGCTTGGGCTCCCGGCCGGAAATATACGGGGCAAGGAAGATGCCGGCGGCGAGGAACGATGCGGCGGTCCACAGCAGTGCCAATTGCACGTGCCAGGTGCGTGCGAGGTTGAAGGGGAGCAATTGCGCCAGGTCGATCCCGAAGAAGCTGGAGAGATCGGCACGATAGTGCTCCAGCGCAGCCCCCAGTAGGGCCTGGCCGAGGAACAGGAGGGCGACAACGAAGAAGAACCACGCCGTGGCTCGCTGCCCGGGGGTGACGGCGACCTCACCGGGCTGACGGAACGCGAGGGCGGGGGCCTCAGAGGCATGCCAGCCCATCCTCTGACTCCAGCGACTGTACAGCCCGAACAGGACCCCGATTCCTACCAGGAGAGCCACCAGCGAGAGACCGCTCCAGACGATGATGTCGGCGGTCGGCCCGTTGGCGACGAGGGGTTCGGCCGGCCAATTGTTTGTGTACGAGTAGTTGTGTCCAGGCCGTTCGGCGGCGGCGGCCCAGGCTGTCCAGGCGAAAAATGCCGTGAGCTGGTGGATCTCCTGCGGATCGGTGATCATGTTGGGAATGAGCCCATACTTCGTCGTGGGTTCCCCGAAGTACTCGGCGTAGTGCGCCTTCAGATCGGTGAATGCGCCCGCCTGCAGGTCGGTGTAGGTGAGGGTCTTACTGCTCGGGTCGTACCTGTTGGTGCGCATCATTTCGACCAGCTCGCCGCGTGGATCCTGTACATCGGTGGCCTGAAGGTCGTCGAGGACGATGGTTGAGGAGCGTCGAAGATAGTCCGCGGTGTAGTCCGGACCGAGGTAGCCGCCGTGGCCCACAATGGATCCGTACTGCTGCAATCCGCGGCGCAGGAATATTTGCTGACCGGCCGTGATATCAGCCGCTGTGAAAATCACTTCGCCGTTTTCGGTAACCGTCTGTGACGGTTGCGGCATTGAGTCCGTGTATGTGCGGAGCGCCAGGATGCCCATCACGCAGAATCCGAAGATCAGCACCAGCGCAACGCCCTGAACCCAGACTTTAGAGACGAGAAGTTCGGAACGGGGGCTCTTGCCCGTGCTGTTCTTAGGTGATATCTGGACCACGAGGCCCCCTCCGGTGACGCTGGAGTCCATGACACTGGAGTGATCGGCACGTTCTTCGATCCAGCATTACTGGGCTGATTCACAGCTAAAACGAAACTTCCTCAGATTTTAGTAACGTTCGACTGCTGAGCGCAACACATTCCCGCGGTTCAAAACCGACCGGACTCAGTTTCACTGGCGTCGCCGGTGGACGAACCGTGGAGTGTGCCCAAGGCAGATGATGGCCAGGCGGCAATACGGTTGCTGCTCTAGCCGAGTTGCAGCTGCCGGCTATCGTTTCGACCTCGCCACCGTGCAAGGCGGCGACGTGGCGGCATGCGTGTCCCAGGCGCTTCGTGACTTCGAAGGATCGACCACCGGAATTCTGGCGCTTGCGCAGTCGGCAGAGATGCGGGAGTCGCTTCTCGGCTACCGTTCACCGGTGCCCATGTATATCGATCGGTTTCTCGACCGGGGTACGCCGAGTCAGCCGGGCGCGGAGGAACTGATAGGGAGAGTCGCGGCCGAGCACCTGTGCGAGCTTGGCCATCAACGAGTGCTGCATCTGCCAGGACCACCCGGAGCTCTCTCCGCGATACATCGACAAGACGCGTTTGTCGCGCGAGCCAGTGAACTGGGCATGGCTGTCGAGATCGGCCAAGCGGGAGACTGGACGTCAGGGTCCGGGTACAGCCTTGCCCGCACCATTCGCCCGGACGCGTAAAGCGCGGTCTTCGTCGCTAATGACGCGATGGCTATCGGTTTGATGCACGGCCTACGCGGCCGATCGATCAGTGTGCCTAACCAGCTTGCTGTGCTGGGAGTGGATGATGCGCCCGAAGCCTGACATTTAGATCCGCAGCTGAGCTCCATCCGTCACGGTATGGCCGCGGTAGGGCAACTCGCTGCGCGAATCCTGATCTCGGCGATCGAGGGCACTCCTGAGCCCGATCCATCCCACTACCTGCACGTCCAGGTCGTTAGCCGCGCCTCGACCGCTTCCCCCGGTGCCGCACCTCGAGAAACCCGTTACCGATAACACGTCGTCAGACCCACGATGAGCACCGGCCTTCCTTTACGCTATCGACGGCGCTGTGTACGGCGCCCATGATGGGGAGAAGGAATTCGATGAACGTTGCTGTGCCGGGGGTTCCTCCTCTCGAATGGGTCAACGGCCAGGCACTTGCCGAAACGCCTGCAACCGGCGTCCTCGTCGTCACCGCTGCCGCAGGTGCTGACTGGACCAACGATGCCTTCGGCGGTCGCCAACAACATGCAGCGTCCTTGCTCGGATTCGTCCCATCAGGAGACTTTTCCTTCTCAGTTCGCGCTCGGGTCCTGAGCGAACGAACAACTTTCGACGCTGCCGTCCTGGCGATTTGGGGCGACACCGACCATTGGGCCAAGCTGTGCTTCGAATACTCACCCCAGGGCCAAGCCATGGTCGTGTCTGTGGTGACAAACGAATACTCGGATGACTGCAATTCAACGGTTGTCTCCGAGGATTCGGTCTACCTCCGGGTTGTTCGCTTCGGGTCGGGTTGGGCCTTTCACTCGTCCGCCGACGGCCACAATTGGGATTTCGTGCGCGTCTTCCGCCTCGCCTACGACGGCCCTGTGCGTGTGGGCTTTCTCGCGCAGGCCCCCATGGGAGACCAGTGCGTCGCCGAGTTCAAGAACATCACTTACAGCATCACTGTGCCGGCAGATTTTCGAGACGGTAGCTAATTCCGCAGGTCACAAGACCGCTCGAATGACACCGCAGTGCAGGCCTTTCCAAGCGTTGCCAAGCGCCCCACAACGATATGTCGCCACGTGCGCTAGTCGAGCGCCGACGTCGTCCCTGAGGTCTCGAAAAACTTATGGGCGGTGAGACACTTGGGTTATGGGACACTTATCCGCCGATCGGGGCCTGATGGTGACTAACCAAACCGCGACTGGCGATTCCAGGCAGCACTTCCTTGGCTTGCGGTGGTATTCACGTGTGCATTTGCACTAATGGTTATCAGGGCGAAGAGACACCGCGCGACGCCCAATTGATGTAGCCGGCGAGCACGTGCTGATCGCAACAAGGGAATTGTCGCGCGCATGTCTTGTATCCCATGGGTTCTGAGACAGTCGAAGTTGCGAGACATTCGCCATGACCACCGCACCGGAAGCGCGCGACGCTCGACGATAGGTGTGGGCTGTGGCTCTGCTCCAGACGGACCGCCGAACGAGTGCCGGACGCTAACCTGATCTGCGCGCGTCTGCGCAGCCCCGATCGTTTCTAGGAGTCACACACTATGGGTATCGAACTGCACGCCGAGCTCGATCGCATTTTCGCAACTCGCGACCGGAACAACATGGCCCCGACCATTGCAGCCCTTCTCCCTCTCTACGAGCAGCACCCTCGCGACCCTCGGGTCCTCTACGAGGTAGGGGGAGCCTATGACACCGCCGGCGAGGAAGCCACTGCGCTGGGGTTCTATGAGCGGGCTATGGCCGAAGGGCTGGAAGGGGACATGCGTCGCCGGTGCTACCTGCAATTCGGCAGCACCCTCCGCAACCTCGGCCGTCTCGATGAGTCAACGACAATCTTCGCCCAGGCGCGGAGGGAGTTCCCGGACTCTGTCGCTCTCGGCGCATTCGAATCCCTGACCTTGCACGCAGCCGGGAACGTCAATGCAGCTCTCGGCAGCCTCCTCGCGCTGCTTGCCGACCATGTGCACACCGAAGAGATCGAGCGGTACAAGCCCGCTATGCACGGCAACGCCGAGTACTTGGCCTCGCTCGACTCCTCGCGACTTCCCGCGGCTCTCGATAGCAAATGACACGCGGGAGCGGTTACTGAGTGATTTCGATGTTTCAAATCCCATGGGTTTCGACACACGTGGGTTACGAGACCCGCTGGACGGTCATGGCGGTTCGCTTGGGCATCGGTCTATCCCAGTTATATATGGCGGGTTGGGAACACCGCGAATGCCGTGAAGGGAACGCGGAGCGGGCACATATAAGGGATCACGCGGGCTCTGGGAAACTCCGCTCCAAGTGAGGCGACTACGTGCCATCTTGTAGCCTCAAGGCATGAAGCCTCGCCGCGCCCTCGCTCTTGCCGGATTCGCAGCTATGTGCGCAGTGGTCTTGAGCGGGTGCTCCGTAGACACGCTAATTTGGGGGAACGACGGTGCTCAGGTTATCCAAGCTACCGAGAACCTCATCAAAGACCTCGCTTCTGGCGGAACATCCGATCTCGTCTGCGAAGACGCCGAAGCCGACCTCGGCACGGCAAAATATTGGGAAGGCCGCTCCGCAGGCGAGCCGGAACGGTTCTTTGCCGACTACTGGGATGAACAAGTACCACTCGATCCGCAGTGGAACATCAACCTGGAGGGTCTTCCCGAGGGGGCGACTCCGGGTGACAAGCATCCCGGCGACGTCTTTTACCGCGAAACCGACGATGGTCTCTGCGTGATCGATGTCGCATGGTCGACACTCATCGGCTGACGCAGCCGAATTTTCCCGCCCGGCGTCCTCATCCCTAGCGCTGTCTCGTAACCCTACGGATGCGAGACAGGTCCGGATACGAGACAGGTCGCCTGCTGCTTGGAGTGCACAGGAGCGATCTGGAGTGTCTCGTATCCCATGTGTTTCGATACACGGAGGTTAGGCGACGTCGGGCTCTCAAGAGCCCTCCGATGACGCAGGAAGACTCTGACCAGACCTGGGCGCATTCGACCCTGCAGCCTAGGCAAAATCCGAGCGATCCTGGCGCAATGGAGCAGGTAAGTTGAGGACATGAGCGCGCGTGGAGGCATCGTCGTGAGGAGCAGGCGCGGGTGAACGACACTGAATCTTCCCGATGTACTAGTTCGGCCCGCATCTTTCAGGCGCTCTGGATTGTTGGCTACCTGATTGGCACCAGCACGCACACCGTCGATCTCTTGCTGGGTGGCACAAACGCCTATTCGTCCTTCCCCGATCCTCTTCGCCTGTTCTGGGTCTTGCTGACGGTTTTAGATCCGCTTGTCGTCGTTCTCATATTGCTCCAGAAACAGGTTGGCGTCGTCCTCGGTGTTGTCGTCATCGTCGTCGACGTTGGCGTGAATGCCACGGTTTACGCCACGATCGGAGGCCTTCACTCTTTGGCGTACTCTGTCAGACGCTGTTCGGCATCCTGATACTCATCACGGCTCGACCACTATCCGCCTGGTTTGCCGCCGTCAATCGATCAAAATGACTCACGGGCATAGCGGGTGTCTCGTAACCCTACGGATACAAGACGCCCTACGGGCGTGATCTGCAGTTTCCCTTGTCTTCCCACAATCGCAGGCCTGATGGATCTTGTAACTACGTCGCGTAACCTTTTGGCGAAAATTGAGTACGCATCGCTAGTTATGAGACAGCGAAGGAGTGCGGTGATAAAGCTCATTGGATACGCGCGGGTATCGACTCGGCAGCAGTCTACGGATGCTCAGCAGGTCGAGATCCTGGCGGCAGGCGTTCGGCGGGATGTCTTGTATGTCGATCAGGGGAGTGCCGGAGTTCGAGAAGCTCGGCCTCAGCTTGATGTCGCACTCAAAGCGCTCGAGCCTGGCGACACATTCGTGATCACAACCTTGGACCGGCTGGGCCAATCGACGCAGAACGTGCTCGTGTTCGCCGAAAACCTCAGGGGCCGGGGTGTGGCTCTCCGGGTCCTCGATCTGGGCGGGGACGACGTCCACACGCTGACGCCGACGGGCTCCATGCTGTTCATTGTCACGGCGGCGCTCGGGCAGATGGAACACGACATCAAGCGAGAGTGGGTTCTTGACTCGATCGACAAACGGCGAAAGACCGGCAAGAACTTTGGCGGCCGACCACGGAGGATTCACCAACAGTTAGATCCGCAGCGCGAACCGACTCATCGAAGGTGGAGAACCGACAGCGCAGGTGGCGCGTGACTTCGGAATGGGGAGATGAGTTGGGGTTTGGTTCTTGCCGAATAGCCCGTGAGTCCTAACTCCTTGGCGCGCTTCTTGAGCTCGGAAACGGTCCAGTCATCGTACGAGCCGGACTCGCCGCCCTTCTTTGCGACTTCTGTGGCTCCCTGTTGGGCGGCAGCATTGGAGATCGTGCTGCCTTCTGCTTCGAGTTGCCGTCTTTGCGGAGTTCTTCGTATAGATTCTTCAGACTGTTATTTCTGGTGCCAGGCATGTCGCGCCCTTCAGAGTCGTCACGGATAAGGCAGTTCGTCAGGCGCCTGACCGACGAGGTCAGGATTGGCCGAGGCCGCCGTAGGATCGAAGTCATCGTCCAGTCCGTCGGCGGGGCCTGCCGGTGGATCCTCAAGGTCTGGCCGTTCGATTGGTGGGTTGTCGGGTTTGTCATCGTCTGACTGAGCCGAATTGCCGTTCCGCGGTTGGTCGAGGGTCCGGTCGTGCGCCGTGGAGCTTGTCATGCTCTCTCCCTCCCTGTTGGGCTCTCAGCGGCACTATATTTCGGTCCGAATCGTGTTCACAATGCTCGTTGTGGAAGTGGCTGTCCATCGGCCGGGCGTGGGCCATTGGCTAGCGCCAGGCGGCCAGATCGTGGGCGAGGGTGTGACGCGATCGGGCGAGTAATCCGCGCACGGTCGACTCTGGAACGACGAGTTGGGTCGCGATAACTGCGTAGCTGCAGCCGGAGAACTCACGCATGAGCCAGGCCCGCTTTTGATCCAGGGGGAGGTTAGCCAACGCCAGAGACAGTGCGTCGTTTTGAAGTAGAAGCTGCACTACGTCTAAGGGACTACTTTCGACTGTTGCCGGGGTGTCGAAGGGCAGCGTTCCCGGATCCCGTTGGGTCGTCCGCAGGCGGTCGATGCTTCTGTTCCGTACGGCCCGCATCAGCCAGGCCTTCACGTGCTCTCCGTCGTATACCGTTGAGAGCTTCGCCCAGGCGTTGATGAAGACGTCTTGCACCACATCGTCGGCTTCAGCGCCAGAGCCCAGCGTGCTTTGCGCGTACGCGCCCATGACTGCTCGGTAGCGGTTGACCAACACAGCAAATGCGGCCTGGTCTCCGGCAGCAGCCAAGCCAACGAGCACACTGTCCGTCTCGTTTTCTAGCAGCAAATGGCCGACTTCTCGCTGAACCACGCAGCCTCCCGCGTCGGGCAGACGCAACGGATGGCTTCACTAAGCCACAAACCGCAGCGCCCTTTGACGTGAACTTTGGTGAATCGTCAACATTATGTAGCGACTGTGGCCGGTTCGAAAGGCGCAAACTCCTAGCCTCCTCGCCTCCGATTGGAACGGGTCGCGGCTGGTCCTGGTCGGCGCGAAGCCGCTCATCGGTATCCTCGAGGGAGCCTTTTCGATCTCCAGTTCGGTGATTCCGGTCTGGCAACGGCTGAACCTCAAGCATGCGGGCGGCGACCTTGAGGTACGTGGCGGTTTAGCTGGACGAGTGCGAGGATGCGGCAGCTGTCGCAGCCGACGCGAGTGGGGTTTACCGTTGCGTCGTCGGCCAATTGAACGTGACACTGTCGTCGTTTGCTCGACGTCATCCAATTCCTGACCTGAGCGTCCTTCGGGTTTACCGGGCAGTCTGCGGCGATACTGATTCGATGTTGGACGTGCGATTGATCACGTCCTGGGCCGCGGCTCGCAAGGTAATTCCTTCGTCGCGCGCGTACCCGCGAAGTGCGGTGAACGCTTCGGTCATCGTGAAGTTGCGCACCTGGGCGAGCACGCCCTTTGCCTGTTCCACCAGGATTCGCGTATCCAGTGCGAGGTGAAGTTGCGCCGCCACAATCTCAGGCTGGCGGAAGGCGTGCTCGTGAATAATCCCGACGGTGGCTACGTCCGTCAGAGCTTGAGCTAGTCGGGCGTCCCGTTCGCTCAGCGCTCCCGGCGTTGTGCGGAGGAGGTTCATGGCGCCGATGGTGCTTCCGTGAAGTCGGAGCGGCGTAGCATGGGCGGCCCGGAAGCCCTGCTCCAGTGCAGTTTCGCGAAATCGCGGCCACGCTCGGGCGTTCACCTCGATGTCGGGAACGCTTGTGACCGTCCCGGTTTCATAGGACTCGATGCAGGGACCGGCCCCCGCGGCGATGGTCATAATTTCAACGACTTCTACTTCTTCGCTAGTCGAGGCGACCAATTCGAGCGAACCTGTGATGTCGGCCAAGACGATGCCGCCCGACTGCACGTCTAACAGCTGGGTGCAGGTATTCACGAGCGTGGAGAGCAGTTCGACGACGTCATAGCTCTCAACAAGCGTGCCGGCCACCCGCACAAAGGCGTCGTTGATTGCTGCTTCGCGGGTGATGTCATCCGCCTGTGCGTTATTCTCCATGTCGGAACCTACTCACGGATTTCTGCGAAATTGAGGCGCCGGTTGACGACGGCGTTTGCGACCTCTTGGACGGTATTTTCGCTAGAAAAAGCGTATCCCCGTATCCTGGAGAACGCATCGGTTGCGCTGACATCCAGCTGGGCGAGCACCATCCCCGTAGCCTGGTGGACCTGTCTGCGCCCCTCGATCGGAGCCCGCCGATCGAGGGGCTCCTCGAGGGCAATCTGAATGGCTTCGCGGAAGGCCGGTCCTGCAATGGCGCGGCTGAGCGATGTGCCAGTTTCAGCGGCCCCGTCCGAAAGGGGCCCTGGTGTCTTTCGGTAGCAGATCACAGCCCCTATGGACACTGCACCCAGCATCAGCGGGAACACGAAGATGGCGCGCGCGGCGAGGTCGGAGGCGCTGCGAAGAAATGCGGGCCACCGTTCGGTCCTGGCCAGGTCCGGCACCGATACCAAAGACCCGCTGGTGAACGCATCGAATAGGGGCCCTTCGCCCAAATCGAAGTGCAGCTCCTCCAGTCGCGCCGCGGTGATATCCGTGGAATAGAGCATCGCCGAGCGACGATTTTGATCGAAAACCGAAATCGCCACACCCTCTATCGGTAGCAGCTCCAGAAACGGCGACGTAAGCCTTCTTCCGACGGTTCGCGAGACATCGTTCATTTCAGCGCCACCAGATATTTTCTGTATCGCCTAGGCAGCACCCAATTCGACCAATTGAACACCACGAGTGACATAAGACTAAACCTTGCTACGGACGGATTCAACAGTTCCCGCGGTGCCAAGAAGAGACTCACCAGCTCGACGATAAAACGTCCAAAATTGACAGGATGAAAAGAACTCAGTTTCACTGGCGTCGCGGGGGAGCCAACTGTAGTGTGTGCCCATGGCAGCTGCTTCAGTGCCTGCCGGTTTGGACGGAAAAGCGTCGGACACCATGTTGGCGCTAGGCCGTTTTTTTACGCGGTGGGACCAAACAGATGATGGACGCGCAGTGTTCCGTGAGGGCGGGCGCAAGGGCGATGTGTTCTACCGCGACCGGTGGAGCCATGACAAGGTGGTCCGTTCCACCCATGGGGTGAACTGCACGGGGTCGTGTTCGTGGAAGGTCTACGTTCGGGATGGCATCATCACCTGGGAGTCGCAACAGACCGATTACCCGTCGGTCGGCCCCGACAGTCCGGAATACGAGCCGCGCGGGTGCCCCCGCGGAGCCGCGTTCAGTTGGTACACCTACTCGCCGACACGAGTGCGCTACCCGTACGCCCGCGGCGTCCTCGTCGAGATGTACCGGGAGGCCAAAGCCCGGCTGAAGGATCCCGTGCTCGCCTGGGCCGACGTTGTCGACGACCCTGAACGCCGGCGCCGTTACCAGCAGGCGCGAGGCAAAGGCGGGCTCATCCGGATCCCGTGGCAGGAGGCCGTTGAGATCGCCGCCGCCGCCCACGTGCACACGATCAAGAAGTACGGCCCGGACCGGTGTGCCGGTTTCTCCCCGATTCCGGCCATGTCGATGGTGTCGCATGCCGCGGGGAACCGGTTCATCCAGCTCATCGGTGGGGTGATGACCTCTTTCTACGACTGGTACGCCGACCTCCCCGTGGCCTCACCGCAGGTATTTGGCGACCAGACCGACGTGCCCGAATCCGGGGACTGGTGGGATTCCACCTACCTGATGATGTGGGGCTCGAACGTTCCGGTGACGCGCACCCCCGACGCACACTTCATGACCGAGGTGCGATACCGCGGCACGAAGGTGGTCGCGATCAGCCCTGACTATGCCGACAATACGAAGTTCGCCGATGAGTGGTTGCCCGCACAGGCTGGCACCGACGCTGCCCTCGCGATGGCGATGGGGCACGTGATGCTCAAAGAATTCTTCGTCGACCGACAGGTGCCGTATTTCAGCGGCTATGTACGCCGCTACACCGATCTGCCCTTCCTTGTTCGCATTGAGGAGCACGCGGACGGCGGCCTCGTGCCGACGAAATTCCTGATGGCGGCCGACTTGCCCGACCAGGCGAACACTCCGGATGCAGCCTTCAAGACGGTTCTGCTCGACTCGGCCACCGGCGCTCCCGTGGTGCCCAACGGGTCCATCGGTTACCGGTACGGGGAGGCGGGCAAGGGCAAGTGGAACCTTGACCTGGAGGGTGTCGACCCGGTCCTGAGCCTTCTCGACGAGGCCGGCGCCGGCGCATCCGCCGAAACCGCCGAGATTCGGATGCCCTGCTTCGAGGCGCCCTCCGGCGAGGGGTCGGTGGTGACCCGGGGTGTGCCGGTCAGGCGCGTGGCCGGGCACCTGGTCACCACAGTCTTCGACCTGATGCTCGCCCAGTACGGGGTGGGCCGTCCGGGTCTGCCCGGCGATTGGGCCACCGACTACGACGATGCGTCGACCCCGTATACGCCCGCCTGGCAGGAGGAGATCACGAGCGTGCCGGCGGCCGCCTGCATCCGGGTCGCTCGCGAGTTCGCCCGCAATGCCGAGGAATCTAAGGGGCGGTCCATGATCATCATGGGTGCCGGAATCTGCCAGTGGTTTCACGGTGACGCCACCTACCGTGCGGTGCTCTCGCTGGTGATGCTCACCGGCTGCATGGGGCGAAACGGTGGCGGTTGGGCCCACTACGTGGGCCAGGAGAAAACCCGCCCGATCACCGGATGGATCTCCCTCGCAAACGCTCTGGACTGGAGCCGGCCCCCGCGCACCATGATCGGTACCGGGTATTGGTACATGCACACCGATCAATGGCGCTCGGACGGGTACTCGGCCGACTCCCTGAAGTCCCCCCTCGCCGAGGGACATTTTGATGGAATGCACACCGTGGACACCCTCGCTCAGTCGAACCGGCTCGGCTGGATGCCGTTCTACCCGCAGTTCGACCGCAACCCGCTTGATCTCGCCGATGAGGCGCAAGCCGCAGTGGATGCGGGGGAGGCGCCTGATGCCCCGTCCTGGATCGCAGACGCTCTCAAGAACCGGCGGCTGAACCCGGCCATCGACGATGTCGACGCTCCCGAGAATTGGCCGCGCACACTGGTGCTCTGGCGTTCGAACCTGTTCGGCTCGTCGGCCAAGGGCAACGAGTACTTTCTGCGCAACCTCCTCGGCACCCACAACAACGTGATGGGCGCCGACCACGTGAACGCCGCCCGACCCCGGGATGTGAAGTGGCGTGACGAGGCGCCGGAGGGAAAACTCGACCTCCTCGTCTCCGCTGATTTCCGGATGACGTCGACCACGCTGTTGTCAGACATCGTGTTCCCTGCCGCCACATGGTATGAAAAACACGACCTCTCCTCCACCGACATGCACCCCTTTGTGCACGCCTTCAGTCCCGCCATCGACCCGCCGTGGGAGGCCAAGACCGACTTCGACACCTTCCGTCTACTCGCAGAGGAATTCTCCCGCCAGGCCAAAACGCATCTCGGCACCCGGCGGGACCTGGTCAGTGTGCCGCTGCAACACGATACGCCGGGGGAAATCGCCCAGCCTGGTGGAGTTGTGCGGGACTGGCGGGACACCGATATCCCGGCGGTGCCCGGACAGAACATGCCGGTTTTCTCGATCGTTGAACGCGACTACACCGCGATCGCGGAGAAGCTTGCCACAGTCGGACCGCTCGCGGAGGAACGCGGCTTCACCGTCAAGAACATCACCTACCGGATGGGGCACGAAATCGAGCGGCTCGCCCGCAGCAATGGGTTGATGCTCGGCGGGGCGGGTAACGGCCGCCCGGCTATCGATACCGACGCGAAATTTGCCCAGGCCATCCTGAGCTTCTCAGGCACCACCAACGGAGAACTGGCCGTGCAGGGGTTTCGAGAACTGGAAGAGCAGACCGGCATGAAGCTCGCCGACCTCGCTGAAGGTTCCGAAGAAAAACGGGTGACCTTTGCGCAGACGCAGGCGGCGCCGGTCCCGGTGATCACCTCGCCCGAGTGGTCAGGGTCGGAGACCGGCGGGCGTCGGTACTCGCCATTCACCATCAACGTGGAGCGGCTAAAACCCTGGCACACCCTCACCGGACGGATGCACTTCTTCCTCGACCACGACTGGATGCGCGACCTCGGCGAGGCCCTACCGATCTACCGACCACCGCTGGATATGCAGCGCCTGTTCGGTGAACCGCGATTCGGGCCGAACGGAACAACCGAGATCACCGTGCGCTACCTCACCCCGCACTCGAAGTGGTCCATCCACTCGGAGTATCAGGACAACCTCTTCATGCTGTCGCTGTCCAGGGGAGGGCCGACAGCGTGGATCAGCCCCACGGATGCGGCGGCGATCTCGGTTTCCGACAACGACTGGATCGAGTGCGTCAACACCAACGGGGTGTACGTGTGCCGAGCCATTGTCAGCCATCGGATGCCAGCGGGTGTGGTTTACGTCTACCACGCGCAGGAGCGCACGATCGATGTGCCGAAGTCCGAGGCGACGGGCCGCCGGGGTGGTATCCACAACTCGGCCACCCGGCTGCTCGTCAAACCCACCCACCTCATCGGCGGGTATGCGCAGCTGTCGTACGCGTTCAACTACCTAGGACCCACCGGCAACCAGCGTGACATGGTCACCACAATCCGAAAGCGTTCCCAGGAGGTGCGGTACTGATGCGCGTGATGGCTCAAATGGGCATGGTGATGAATCTCGATAAGTGCATTGGCTGCCACACCTGCTCGGTGACCTGCAAACAGGCGTGGACCAACCGCGCCGGCACCGAATACGTCTGGTTCAACAACGTCGAAACCCGGCCGGGACAAGGGTATCCGCGCCGCTACGAAGACCAGGAACAGTGGAAGGGCGGCTGGCAGCTCAACAAGAAGGGCCGACTCGTACTCAAGGGCGGTGGACGGCTGAAGAAGCTTTTCGGACTGTTCGCGAGCCCCGTGCAGCCCGAGCTAAAGGACTACTACGAGCCCTGGACCTACGACTACAAGACCCTGATCGACGCGCCGCTCGGAGACGACTTCCCGGTGGCCCGCCCGAAGTCGTTGATCACGGGCAAGGACACCAAAATCAGTTGGTCGGCCAACTGGGACGACGACCTCGGCGGGGCCCCGGAGATGGGACACCTCGACCCCATCGTCGAAAAAGTGCGGCGGGAGTCGGAAGACAAAATCAAGTTCGCCTTCGAACAGACCTTCATGTTCTACCTTCCGCGAATCTGTGAGCACTGCCTCAACCCCTCCTGCATGGCGTCGTGCCCGTCCGGTGCCATCTACAAGCGCGTCGAAGACGGCATCGTGCTCGTGGACCAGGACAAGTGCCGAGGCTGGCGCCAGTGCATCACCGGCTGCCCGTACAAGAAGATCTACTTCAACCACAAGACCGGTAAGGCCGAGAAGTGCACCTTCTGCTATCCGCGGGTGGAAGTCGGTCTTCCCACCGTGTGCTCCGAAACCTGTGTCGGCCGCCTCCGCTACCTCGGTCTGTTCCTCTACGACGCCGACCGGGTGACCGACGCCGCCGCGGTGACGGACGTGACTGACCTGTACGAATCGCAGATGGACGTGCTCCTGGATCCCAACGACCCCGAGGTGGCCGCAGCCGCCCTCGACCAGGGAATCCCGGCCGACTGGCTGGACGCGGCACGGAAGTCGCCGGTGTATGCGCTCGCGAAGGTGTACAAAGTCGCGCTGCCGTTGCACCCGGAGTATCGCACCATGCCGATGGTCTGGTACGTGCCGCCGCTGTCTCCCATCGTCGACCTGCTGAGCGAGCAGGGCCACGATGCCGAAGACAGCGGCAATCTCTTCGGAGCCATCGACGCGCTCCGCATCCCCGTCGAGTACCTCGCCGAGCTGTTCACCGCCGGCGACACCGACAAAATCACCGAGGTGTTGCGCAAGCTTGCGGCGATGCGTGCCTACATGCGGGCGATCACAATGGAACAGGAACCCGACCCGTCGATTCCGGCAGCCGTGGGGATGTCGCCGGGCTCTATGTACGAGATGTACAGGCTGATGGCGATCGCGAAGTACGACGAGCGCTACGTTATTCCCAAGGCACACGTCGAGCAGGCGCACGACCTGGAGGAGATGGGCTGCTCGGTCGATTTCGAGGGCGGTCCGGGCATGTATGAAGACTCGCCGTTCGGGGAGGCGAGCGGCCGGCCCACACCCGTCGCCGTGGAGAACTTCTATGCGCTGAAAGACCGGCAGACGTCCGACACTCCTGCCGGCGAGCAGGCCCTTCGAGGCCGCGTCAACCTGCTCAACTGGGACGGCAACGGCAGCCCCACCGGCCTCTTTCCCGAGAAACGTGACCGACCAAGCGCTGCGGCCCCGTCGCCGGCCGACCTGCGCCCGCCCACGGAGGGCGGCTCGTCATGAGGCGCAATCGAGCGGCCGCTCACAGCCTGGCCCAGCGCGTGTTCTATCAGGCCGCGTCCTGGTGTTTGTCCTACCCGGATGCCCAACTCCTGGAACGGTGCACGTTGATGCGGTCCGCACTGGCCGAACACGGCCCGGCTGCGCCGGATCTCACCGCGTTCCTCGGGTACCTCGAGAACACCGCGTTGGGAACCCTGGAGCGCTCCTATGTGGAGACGTTCGACCTCAGCAAGCATCATCCGCTCTATCTCTCGTATTGGACCGACGGCGACACCCGTCGCCGGGGTGACGTGCTGGCTGAGTTCAAGAAGGTGTATCGGGGGAGTGACTACCTGACCAACACCCACGGTGAGTTGCCCGACTTCTTGCCGCTGGTTCTCGAGTTCGCAGCCGTGGCCGGCCCGGTCGCGGGACGCGACCTGCTCATCCAGTACCGGCCCAGCATCGAAATGCTCCGGCTCGCGCTCACCGAGCACGGGTCACCGTATTCCACGGTGATTGAAGGCATCTGCGCCACACTTCCCGGCCCATCACCCGCAGACAGACAGGCCGTGCAATCCATGGCCGGCGTCGGCCCGCCCGCCGAGAGCGTCGGCCTTGAACCCTTCGACCCGCGCCTGCTTCCCCTGAACGCCGGCTCATGATGTGGGACGTACTACTCTGGGGCATTCTTCCCTACGTGATGCTTGCGGTCCTGATCGGTGGGACCATCTGGCGCTACCGGTACGACCAATTCGGATGGACCACCCGTTCATCCCAACTCTACGAATCCCGCCTCCTGCGCATCGGATCACCAATATTTCACTTCGGGCTTCTCGCGGTCATCGCCGGCCACTTCTTCGGCCTGGTGATACCCATGTCCTGGACACTCTTTTTCGGGATGAGCCAGGATTTCTATCATCTCAATGCCCTACTGGTCGGCGGCGTCGCAGGGGTCTGCACCCTCGGGGGCATCGTGATCCTCATCTATCGACGACGCAAAACCGGGCCGGTTTTCATGGCCACGACCAGCAACGACAAAATCATGTACGTCGTGTTGACCGCCGCGATTGTCCTGGGTCTCTGGACCACTCTCGCCAGCGTTTTCAGCGGCGAACACGGCCACAACTACCGTGAAACAGTGTCGCCCTGGTTCCGATCACTGTTCATCCTGCAACCCGATGTCGCGGCAATGGCCGCCGCTCCGTTCTCCTTCCATATCCACACCCTCGTTGGCATGTTGTTGTTCACCATCTGGCCCTTCACCCGACTGGTGCACGCGTTCACCGCGCCTCTGCACTACTTGTTCCGGCCCTATATCGTCTACCGGTCCAGGGATCAAGAACCCGGGCAGGTGCGGCCGGCGCGGCGCGGGTGGGCGCCCATCGGTACCAAGGATCGCACCCCTGACAAGCGCTGATCGGAGCAGCGGCGATGGACACAGCGATGGGCTCGAGTAACACTGCACGGCAGCGAGCGCACCACAGCAAAGGGATGAACCTCACCCTCGCGACACTCGCATCCGTCGTGTGCTTCTGGGCATGGACCAGTGTTTCGCCGCTGGGCATTCGCTACACCGAGTCGATGGGACTCTCGCCAGCCCAGACATCAGTGCTCGTGGCGATGCCAGTACTCGTCGGATCGATCGGTCGAATCCCCGTGGGCGTGCTCACCGACCGCTTCGGCGGCCGCATCCTGTTCACCCTGGTGCTACTTGCATCCGTCCCTGCTCTCGCGCTCGTGGCGATTGCAGGAACCCTTAACGCATACGTCTTCCTGGTGGCCGCAGCGCTGCTGCTCGGCGTAGCCGGAACGGTTTTTGCCGTGGGGATCCCGTTCGTGAGTCACTGGTATCCGCCGAGCCGTCGGGGCTTCGCTACCGGGGTGTTCGGGGCTGGGATGGGTGGTACCGCGTTGTCGGCATTCTTCACGCCTCGCCTGGTGGAATGGTTCGGTTACGTTCCAACGCACCTCATCCTCGCGGGGCTCCTCATCGTCGTTGCGGTCGTGGTGTGGCTCTTCATGGCCGAGGCCCCTGGGTTCACGGCCAGCACCGATCCCTTCCTTCCCAAGCTCGCCGCTGCGGCGCGGCTCAGCGTGACCTGGCAGATGAGCTTTCTCTACGCGCTGGTCTTCGGCGGATTCGTCGCCTTTTCCACCTACCTGCCCACCTACCTTCGGCAAATCTACGACTTCGACCTCACCGCCGCCGGAACCCGAACGGCAGGGTTTGCGGTTGCCGCCGTGATTCTCCGCCCCGTTGGAGGGATACTCGCCGACCGCATCGGCCCGAAACCGGTGGTGATCGGCTCGCTCGCGGCTGTCACAGTTCTCGCCTGGGTGGTGAACCTCCGTCCCGACGGTGAGATCCCAGCCGGCCTCACCTTCGTCGCGATGGCATCGGCACTGGGACTCGGTGCCGGGGGAGTGTTCGCCTGGATCGGACGAAACGCCCCACCCGCCAACGTGGGCGCCGTGAGTGGCATCGTCAGCGCGGCCGGCGGGCTGGGCGGCTACTTCCCACCATTGGTGATGGGGGCCACCTACAACGCCGCGGAAAACAGCTACGCGATCGGACTGCTCCTCCTAGCCGGCACCGCTCTGATCGCCCTGGTTTTCACGATCCTTTTTGTGAAAGACAAGACACCTGTCACCACGAATCAGTGACGCCTGCGTCGTCATGAACGAGACGACGCCCGACTCAGCCATAATCGGACGGTCGCGGCGCATAGATAGAGATGGGGGAGGCGCGCGTACAGTGGGATCTAGCGACCAACCACGATCGTTCGGATGACGGGAAGTGATCTGTGCCGAATTCAAGTTTTTCAAACTTGGGCGAACTCGGAGACGATCTTCTAAAGGCCTCAACTGAGCAGGCCGAAGAGGCTTTGGCGCAGCAGTTGGCGCACGCGTTCTCCGGCAAACTCGAATCGGCAGACCAGATCGAATTGACGGTCGTAGGTCATCCAGCTGGTGGGCTCGGCTTTGATAGCGCCCGGGTGCATGCGCGAGCAAACGAACTCCTTTGGCGCGGTCCCGTTATAGGCGTCGATGATTCTAACGACGAGTGCTTTAGCAGGACTAGCACCTATTCGGCTCGGGCCACGGACACAGACGGCTAACGCGCTTCCTGCCGGAGGGCGTCGAGGACGGAGCTGCGCGCACTGACCGCCGCATTTTCTCCGCGGTCAATAAAGCGGGAGTCCATCGGCCGGGCGTGGGCGATTGGCTAGTGCCAGGCGGCCAGATCGTGGGCGAGGGTGTGACGCGATCGGGCGAGTAATCCGCGCACGGTCGACTCTGGAACGACGAGTTGGGTCGCGATAACTGCGTAGCTGCAGCCGGAGAACTCACGCATGAGCCAGGCCCGCTTTTGATCCAGGGGGAGGTTAGCCAACGCCAGAGACAGTGCGTCGTTTTGAAGTAGAAGCTGCACTTCGTCTAAGGGACTACTTTCGACTGTTGCCGGGGTGTCGAAGGGCAGCGTTCCCGGATCCCGTTGGGTCGTCCGCAGGCGGACAGGGGACACGGCACATCAGGTACGCCTGTCCTTGGCCAGTCCAGCGACATAGACTGATCGTCCGTTCGAGAGGGAGAACCATGAAAATCAACGATGACACTGATGGTGAATACACCGATTCCGAGGGAGCGGCCGGCGCGCCGGAAATTGACGCCAACGAGACGCAGGCAGAGGGCGAGTACACCGACAGCGATACTCCCAACGAGAATCCGCCGGCAACGGACACCACCTCACTCTGACCCCAGGTCGCGCTTTGCCGAGGGCAGCGCGTGCGCTTAGCGATCACCGGCTCGAACTTTAGTGGACCGGCAGTCCCAGAACCAATCGGCGGTGTGACCAGAAACGAACCAGATACCTCGCTGCGTGACCAGAATGAGCCCGTATTCGTCCGTGCCAGCGCGTACACTGGACCCCATGAAAACCGCGGAAATCCGAGGATCTCCGCAATGTCACCGGAATCGGCGACAAGACCTTCGCCGCGCTCCAGGACCGATCACGGTCTGAACGCCCTGTCGGCCTGTGTCGGGCGGCCTGCGTCGCCGTTCCACGGCTGCGATAAGAGAATGAGGGAAACCAGACGCAGCCACGCACCCACAAGGATTGGCGCACCGACATGTCTCGCACCCGCACGATCCTCTCGGCCCTCGGACTCGCGGCCGTTGGGGCCGTGGCCGTCGCGGGGGACGCCCTGTTTGGGCCCTGGGGCGGGTGGTCGATCCTGCTGGTCGGCGGCTACATCGTCGGCGGTCGCACGGCGCGCACCAGCCGATTCGAGATCATGTCGTCGCGGCGCACCGTGCGCGCGATCGAGGGCGATCCGCGCACCGAGAAGTATCGCGTCGCCGTGCACAAAGAGCTGGCGAAGGACCGACGTCAGGTCGCCTCCCTACGGCGGCACCTCGGTCGCCGCGTTTCGACCGAGATGGCCGAGGTCGTCGCCAAGATCGATGACATCCTCTCCAAATGGGCACAGCTGATGACGACGATCGACGACAGGTTCACCGTCGAGGCGATGATCACCGACTACATTCCCGGCCTTCTGGAGGCCTATCGAAACCTCCCGGGCCACAAATTCCGTAAGACCTGGTTGCCAGAGCAGGTACGGGCCTGGGACGCACTCGGCGAACAGGTGCGCATCCTCGACGCGGAGGCCCTGCGCATCCAGAAGACCCTGTATTCGACCGACCTGCGGTCGGTCGAAGCCCACGGCACCTTCCTGCGGGACAAGTACACCCGCCGGCCAGGGCTGGAGATCAACCGCGACTGAAACGCGTCGACGGCCCGACCCGGCGCTGGCGTCAGCGGTGCAGCGACCGGTATTCCGCGGGCGATGCCCCGCACATGCGCGAGAAATGCGCGTAGAAGCTGCTCCGAGACGTATCCCTAGGAATAGGAGATGGCTCATCGGCGCGATCTGGGTTTTTAGAAGCACCCTCTCCAATCGCAGATCCTCGGGCGTCGTGCAACTACGTCGCGCCGAGACCGGTAGCCTCACATCCGCGAACTACGAACCATATGAGACGACCGCACGCCTGGTGAAAATGGCCGCAGTGTGGGGGAGTGCGGCTTGCCCGGCTCACCGTCGGACGCTGTGCTCGCATCCTTCAAGAGCTCTGGGTGATTGAGCCGATCTCGAAAGCATGCCGTGCCTGCGCAGCCCTGGGTCTAGCCGATGACGCTGGTGCTTCACAGCGCACGAAGCGGGTTTCCGAGGCCGACCAACCTTCTTAAATACGCGAAGGGCATCTACAATATGGTTTAGGAGTCATATTTATGAAGGTGAGGTGATTCTCATGGCAGCGTCATCGACCCTGGTTCGGGCCGCCCGCCGGAGCCAAAATATCACCCAGGCGAAACTTTCAGAGTTGACCGGTATCGATCAGGCCAGCGTCTCTCATCATGAACGGGGCAGAGACGCCGCCTACAGCACAGTTGATCGGCTGCTCGCTGGCACCGGACATCGACTGTACGCCGCTCCCACACGACGGGACGACGCTGCCAGCTCCGCAGAGGCGATTCGTGAACATCTACGCGCTCATGACACAGACCGAGCCCTCAGGGCGCTCCTCCAGTTGAATGACAACCTCACAGCCGAACACGGACTCGTCCGAGGAATCCTGGGGCTGACGGAGCCGGAACGCACCGGGGATCGTTTGTGGGATGCGGCGATTGCGGCTCTTGTGGCATGGAGACTCAATCAGGAAGACATCCCGCTCCCTGGATGGGTCAACAACCTCGATCGCGCACTGACGGTACCTGTCGTCTTCCGGGTCGACCCGGCCGACCCGGCGCCCGAGCGTGAAGACGTGCCGGACGAGTTCGCCGAACGCGGCGTCCTCGCTTGGGCAGATACCTTCGCGAGCGTTTGATGTCAGCGACTGCGCTCGATCGTGGCGCGATCACCATCGGCCTGCGAGATCTAGTCGCCGAGCTTCGCGATGCGGGCGAGGTTGCTGGCATCCGGCTCGTGGGCGGCGCGGCACTCGCCCTGCGCTACTTCGACCGGGGGACGACGCAAGACCTAGATGTCCTTCACGTCAATCCCGGCTCAGACGAGTCCGTCGCTGCCGCTGCCGAGAGGGTCGCCTATAGGCGTGGGTGGGACGCGAAGTGGCTGAACTTCGAGGTCACGAAGGCCGACGCCATCCCCACTCTCGGCCGCGCCGTTGAGTGGGAGACCATCCACGACGAGGCTGGCATTGTCATCGAAGTGGCGTCCAAAGAGGCGATGCTGGTGATGAAACTCCGAGCAAACCGACCGGGGCGTGACACCCGCGATATCAGACTCCTCCTTGCTCTGTGTGACGTCCACACGCTAGAGGACGCGGGCCAACTCTACGAGCAGTTCTACCCCGGCGATATCCTCACGCCACGTGCGGAGAAAATCGTGAACGCCATTCTCGACGGTGAACCCACGGCACCGCCGGATTCGCCCGGTCCGATCAATATCTGATCCGTGTCAATGTTCGGTGCCCGTCACTGCGTCACTGCGTCACTGCGTCACTCGTCGACGCTAGCGAGGAGGCGGACAACCCAGGCGTAGAACCGTGCCAGCCTGCGGCGGGTGCAGCCCGCCTCATGATGAAATGCGAAGGCGACAGCCACGATGGAGGGGCGGAGTTGGTGCACCGGATGAGCTCAATGCCGTGACCAGAAACGAACCAGGTACCTCGCTGTGTGACCAGAATGAGCCCGTACTCGTCCGTGTCAGCGCGTACACTAGACCCATGAAAACCGCAGAAGTCCGCGGGATTCCGCCCCAGCTGCAGGGGAGTGGCGTAGCCCAGATGGCTATCATTTGTTCTTGGTTCGAGTCCAGGTACCCCAGCAGTAACAGGCGCAGGATTCGCGAGGCGAAATCACCCATCGCCCCTCCTCCCTTCCAGGCCTATTACAGCCTCTGTGACCAGAAACGGCCCAAAAACCCCCTGTGGGGTTGCTTTGGTGTTGTGCTGCCCGGCTGATACGGATCCGTCCCGAGCCAGACGGGCTGCTACTGGCTTCGTGCGCGCACCTACTGGCTATGGACGCCATGGTTCAGATTCGACGTTTCTCACTCAGCAAGAACTGGCCGACCTATTGCGCCTGCCTGAGCGCACCATGGAGCACTGGAATGCCTCGCCCTGCGCCGCTGTGACGTGGACATGACGACCCTGCCACCGGCCCTCGTCGTCAACGGCACGATTGTGAGCACCAAGGCATAAGGGATCCACCGGAAGGACTCGCCCACGCACTCCCGACAGCGCCGCAGCATCGCGTTGCCATCGATGGCAGCGGCGGCGGTGCGCCGACGGCTGGCGCTTGCCGAGCCCAACCCGAGTGCGCCGAGGCTACCCCGATGCGTCTGGTCGGTGCTCTTGGCCCCACCTCTGCTCGCCGCCGCTGACCTTCCAGAAGCTGAGGCGTCTCCACTCTTCCATCGCCAACGGCGACATAAGTAGCGCCCCCTCGCCTCCTAGGTCGCGGTCGAACTCGTTTCCATGGTCAATTCGAGTCCGCCCTCAATTTCGCGAATAGTGAGCGACGCGGTGACAGCTGAGAGCTCGGTGAGGTTGTGGATGTGGGTGCCGCCACAGGGAATGTCGGTGCGTCCGGCTGGGAGTTCGCAGACCCAGGTGCGACGGGCAGAGAGCGTGTCATCGTTGCGTTCGATTCGCGCTGCGCCTCCCGCTGCGATCCATTGCGCGAGTTGAGTGTTGATGCGGCCTGCGACCGCTGAGGGATCAGCGAGGGCAGTGGGCGCGAAACCTTTGCGGCGCAGGGACTTGCCAATGCGGTAGATGTCCGTTGAACGATGTGGGTGAATGCGTGAGTGCTGGATGGCTAGCGCGTCAAAAGCTGGGTTACCCAGCGCATCCGTTGGCACGGGCTTGCTCCACGCCGCTGACAGTGTCGCATCGAGTGCGAGAGCGGCGAGGTGGCAGGCAGTGTGTGCTGCGGAGAGAGCGGCACGGTATTCCTTGTCGACGTCGATCTGTACGGACTCACCGATCGCTGGTGGGGCGCCCTCAACGATGTGAGCGACAACAAAGATCCACCCGTCAGTTCCGGTGCGGACGGGCAGGTCCTCACCGAGGCGAAGCTCTCCGTCGTGAATGCCGCCGGTGACGGCGCCCAGGATCGGCTGTGAGCCGTGATTGGTGGTGATGACGCCGCGGTCGGCGGGTTGGTCGGGCCATGCGGCGTCGACTGGGTGGAATGCCGTTGTGTCAAGGATGATCGCTGATCGTCCGTCTTGGAGCGGTTCTATGTGGAGAACTGATCCGGTGGAGGTCGTTGCGCCGTCCGGGTAGGTGACAATCGTGTCGGATGTGGGAAGGGTCATTTGTTAGTCCGTTCGTTCGAGCTGCGGTCGATGAGTAGTTTCGAGCTTGTCGTCATCGGTGAGCTTGTGCGGGTTGGGTTCGCTCACCCGGGCACCAGCGACGACGCGCCCAATGCAAACAGCCGTGATCGCGGTACTGACAGTTCTAGTTGGCGAGGTGCAGTTCTTCGACGACCTGTGCAACGCGCTCTCGGGCGGCCGTCCCGAGGCCCTGGATCGGCCGCGGCAGGCAGTCGACTGCGACGAGTCCCAGATGCTCTGCTATTGCCGCCGTGACCCGGTAGCTGCCGTGTGCTTCGAAGAGCGCCCACAGCGGTTGCAGCCTGGCGGATTCAGCCGAGGCCGTGGCGTGGTCGCCGGCCAGCGCGGCACGGGTGATCGTCAGCGCGGGGAGGGGGAGCGTGCCGCCGATCACGGAGTACCAGGCATCACAACCGGCGTTGAGGCCGGTCGCTGCGGAGGTGTCGCCAGACACGCCCACGGTTACGCCGCGGGGAATGTGGTCACGGATCGTCTGCACGCGCGCGGCCGCCTCGGCGGGATTGGCGGGGACGCCGGGAATCTTGATTGATGCCACGTTCGGAAGAGTCGCGATCCGCGCGTAGAGGTCATCGGTGAAGTTGAAGTGAGTGGTGCCCGGGTTGTCGTAAACCACGAGCGGCACGGAAAGGCCGCGGGCGACATCTTCGAACAGGTTGAACACTTCGTCGTGGCCGAGCGCCTGATAGGTGACCGGGGCGAGTAGGACCGCACTCGCGCCGGCCCCTTGCGCGTCGTCCGCAAACATCTGCACCTGAGAGGTGCGTAGCGCGCTGATGCCTACGATGACCGGCACTGGGCCGGCGTGCTGCACTGCGGCGTCGGCGACGCGGCGCCGCTCGTCACGGTCCAGGTACATGCAGGAGCCTGTTGACCCGAGAGCGGTGATGGAGTCGACTCCGGCTGTGACCAGCCGTTCGAGCAGGCGCGCATAGGCTGCCTCGTCGAAGGCGTCGTCCCTGAGCGGCGTGTGTGGGAAAGCACTGAGGCCGGTGAACATCGACTCTCCAATCATCGGTTCGAGAGTGGTTTAGAAGTAGGAGCCGCGGCTGCTGCGATGTGTCGGCGCGCGATCGTGACATTCGGCCCGAGCCGACGGAGGTGCTCTTCCAGCTCCTCGGTGGCAGTTCCAAGTGCGGCGTCATCGAGCGGGGAGAGGGCATCGAGGATGAAGAACGCCGCGGTGGTCGAGTTCGTGAGCTGCGTACGCCGTGCTTGACGCCAGTTCCAGCGGCGACAGGTCACGCCCTCGTCATCGCGCCACACCACCTCGCCGGGCTCGGGGTGTTCTATCACGGCGGCCCCGCCGGTTGCGGTGTCGAACCGTTCTTCTCCGGTCGCACGGACAAGCCTGGGAACGCCCACGTAGCGTGTCAAGTCCTCGCCGCCGAGCGGCACCTGGTGCAGCACTGAGATTGCGTTGTAGGTGTCAGTCAGTCGGTTCACTCGGGGCAGACCGCCCTCAGCGCGGCGCATCAAGGCTTCCAAGCTGTTGCGGGTGCGCTGCGGCTTCGCGCCGAATGCACGATAGGCGTCCCGCCAGGCGGCGACGTGGGGCAGTTCCTCTACGGGGTGGTCGTGGAGAGCGGCGCGAGCCGACGTTTCAGCTGTCACCAAGAGTGCCTCGCTGGCCTCGTCCGAGGGGCCGCCGGCCAACCCGTCGACGACGAGTAGTACCGCGCGATAATCGGGCCGCAGCGCGAACACGGCCTCCTCAGCGACGGCGCTGTCGACGAAGGCTTGCAAGCCCTGCTGATCAGGCATTGGTGCCCTTCCGTTCGCCGGTCGAGCCTTTCTGCGGCTCGTAGACGGTCAATGTGAAATGCGCCGGCTCGGCGCCGTGGTTGCTGTAGGCGTGGCTCACGTCACCGTAGAACATGATCGCGTCGCCGGCAGCGAGCTCGTGACGGTCGTCTCCGACATCGAGTGTCACAACGCCTGCGTGAACACGCAGCAGCTCTCTGGTGCCCTGAAGGTGCGGGTTGCTTTCGTGACGGTCGCTGGGGTTCATCTGCCAGTCCCACAGCTCCACGACGTCGGGCGGCTGCGTGCTGACGAGAAGCACGCCGCGCCCCCCGAATTCGCCCGACCATAATTCTGCGCCCTCGCCTGCACGAGTGACTTTTACCAGGCGGGATGATGATGGCTCCACGAGTGCCGACAGGGTGATCCCGAGAGCGTCGCTCAGGCTCAACAACGTCCCGATGCTCGGGTTGGCGGCGCCTTGCTCGAGATTGACCAATTGGCGACGACTGACGCTGGCTGCCTCGGAGAGGCGATCTAGTGTCCACTCTCGCGCCAGCCTTTCTCGACGGATGCGCACGCCTATCGTTGCCGCGAGCGTCCCGGTACCCCCGTCCCCGGGTGCGTCCGACCGCCCGCTCATAGTGCAGCAGTCCCGGACAGGACCACTTCGGCCCGTCCGCCCACCCACAGCTTGCCTTCATCGCTGGTGATGTGGATACGGCCATGCCGCCCCATCGCCGTGCCTTGGGAAGCCCGAAACGGGGCCTGGGCGCGACCGGTGGCAATGAGCCATTCGGCGGCGGCGGCATTCAGGCTTCCCGTGACGGGATCTTCACGCAACGGCTCGTGCCCGTCGGTGAAGAATGCACGCAGTTCGAACGCCGTCTCAGAACCAGGGTCGTGGGCACCGATCACACCGATGTCCCATCGGCCTGCATATGCTGAGGCATCAGGACGAAGTGACAGTACGGTGCGGGCGCTGTCGAGGAACAATCCCATCCACCCGGGGCCATTGTCCAGCCACGCAGCATCGAGGACGTGTTCGGGGTCGATGCCGAGAATGTCGACTACTTCAGCGACCATCTCAGGGTCGACGTGACCCGAGCGCCGGAGCGGCGGCGCCGCGAAAGCGAGTTGATTCTCTTCAATGCGGATGGGCACCAGCCCAGCACCGCATTCCTGCACCACTATGCCCGGAGTCGACGGTACGCCACCGGCTTCCAGCCACGCACGTGCCGTACCCAGCGTCGGATGCCCAGCGAACGGTATCTCGGTACTGAGACTGAAAATACGAACTCGATAGTCCGCTCCGGGCACGGTGGCAGGTAGAACGAACGTGCATTCGGAGAGGTTTGACCACCTCGAAAATGCTCGCAAGACCTCATCGTCGAGGCCCTCTGCATCAAGGATCACCGCAACCGGGTTTCCCGTACAGACACCGTCGCCGAACACATCAACCTGGCTAAAGACTCGACTCATGCCGAAAGGCTATCAGATGCACTTTTCGTGCATTGCGTTGCACTCTGACCGGCGTGACCGTGAGGCTCACGGATCTGTTCTGGGATTGGGTCCGCGAGGGAATGTCAGCGGGACAGGCGTCCCATCCGCCTACGACGCGCACTTCCTCTGCAATGGTTGGCGTATGACCACTCACCCCCTCTGGCGGCCCTTCAACCCTCTCGCGAACGCTGCCCGCCAGGGAGAGCGGGTCGCATTTCGACAGACGGAACCCGGGGCAGTGCAGGAGCACGACTCCAGCTGGGAAAGCCAGTTCGCGGAGGTGGAGCGTGTCGTCACTGAAGGGATCGGCGAGCTTGCCCTATCGGTTCGCCATGTCGGCTCAACATCCATACCAGGCGTCGCGGCCAAGCCAATCATCGACGTAGATCTGACCGTGCCGGATGTTGAGGATGAACTCAGCTACCTGCCTCGATTGGAGGCCGTCGGGTTCCGCCTCATCTTCCGCGACGTTATGGGCGGCGATCCACATCGCCAGCTGACGCTGGCGGGCCCCAACACCAACCTTCACGTCTGGAGTCCGGGCGCTGTAGAACCGCAGCGGCACGCAGTGTTCACAGACTGGCTCATCACGAGTCGACGTGACCGGCGACGATACAACGCCGCCAAGGCCGCGGCTTCCGAAGCTGTCGGTGCCGCGCGGTACAACGACTTGAAAGCGGCCGCGGTATACGACATCTACGAAGAAGCTTTCATCGCAGATCCGCATCACCATCACGACCCACAGCCGCGCCCCAAATCGACCGAGCGGGCCATGTCCGATTGTCCCTCGCCCCACTCTGGGGGCTGACGGTACGTACAGCAGGACCGTAGCGTGTGGCCAGCTGCCGTAGTCACACTAGGGCTGGTGGCATCGCTATGAATGCGCTGATGAAAGGGAACGGATCCAGGTGTCCGAAACTGTAACTAAAGAGCGCACCTGGCTCCACCTGCTCTGGGCTCTTCCGATTCCAGTGGTCGTGAGTTGGGTCCTGCTGATCAGCGCGCTTTGGGATTTCTGCGGTATCAACGGATGTACAGGTGGCGGATTCGGAATCAGTCGGGATATCGGCGGCACGATCGGCAACCTTGCACCAATTCCGTTTCTCATCGGACTCCCCATTTTCCTCGTGCCCTGGTCGCCCAAGCGTGGAGTACGGGCGGTTGTCGCACTCGTGACCGGAGTGGCTTTCGCGGGTCTCGGATTCGTAATTCTCGTGTCGATGGCCTCGTAACCGAGGGGAAAGATAACCTCGTTCGTCGGAGCACTCGGCGATTGTCATAACAGCCATGCACGCGAGACGTCGCGTATCCGTGGGATTGCTAGACACTCGGTATGGTCGTGGCATGTCTATCGAGCTGCGCGCCGTATCCGCCGACGACTGGCGGGCCTGGCGGTCGGTGTGGCTCGCGGCGCTGACCGACTCGCCTGGTGCCTTCGGCTCACGTTTGCGCGACTGGGCGGACGCACCGGATGGCCGCTGGCGTGACCGCCTGTCGATCGCCGGAGCGATCGATCTGCTGGCCGTCGACGCCGACGGGAACGCCCCTGTCGGCATGGCCACTGGCACCCCACCCCAGGAACGGGAAGGCCGCGCCGAGCTCATCTCTATGTGGGTCGACCCCGCCGTTCGCGGTCGTGGTGTCGCAACCGCGCTCATCACTGCAATCGCGAGCTGGGCGGAGAGTACCGGAGCGGCTTCCCTCGCCCTGTCCGTGATGCCGGACAATGTCGCAGCCCGACGCACCTACGAAACAAACGGTTTCACTGTGTCCGAGGAACTCCGCGATGCGGCGCCAGGCGGCCAGCGCGAGCTCGTCATGGTTCGCAAGCTCAGCCCCGATAGTTCCGCAAGCGCACTGCTCCGTGCCAGCGCGTACACTTGACCCATGAAAACCGCGGAAATCCGCGGAATTATGCCTCGCTTGCGGGTGGACGAAAAGGCCGAATCAACTATCAGGCTCAGTCACTGAATTTCACTATCGTGACGCCAGATACCAATTCGGACTTGTGGTGAGCAGCACGTTCGACCGGTGATGCGACAAGCCGTTTCATCGCCTTATTCGCTGCTGACCGGATCCTGACGCGCGGCCAGAATATGGCAGCAAATTAGCCGATGCTGGCGACCGTCACGTGGATGCCATCGATTGGCGTGATCGAACGGGCATCGAGGACCGTGGCTATCGAGTCAAATACGAGCCGGCACACTTCGGCGGCGGGCTCTGGGTTGAGGACGCGAAAAGCCACGGACACGTTTATCCCGGCTTCCCCCATGGTGACGGTCACTAGGTTGGACGTCCTGTCTCTCTGCGAAAGCGCATCGACAATGGCACCGACAATCGTCGCGACGACGGGCTTGGTCGGATACAGGGTGTCCACCCCAGGAACGGCTAGCACCACCGATTCCAATTCTGAGGAGAGCTTGGAAGCGAAGTTAGCGGCATCAGTCACAGAACTAGTCGCGTCTTCGGTTGTACCTACAGAAGTCGTGTTCCTGGATGCGCCACCGGCGCCTGGCCAAAGCCGACTGTCAAGCATTTAGGCTCCCCCGATCGTTGCGGATAAATCCGCTGCCGGGGTCTGGGGCAACACTCAGACCCTACGGCGGAGCTGGCTGTGGGTCAATTCTGCCGTCATCAGTGACGTATCCATTTCGGCCTTACGGCTTCGCCTTGTGCCCCGCCGCGGCTTTTACAAATCGATGTTGCGGTTGATAACTGCGGTGGCCATGGTGGTGAGCGTGAGGTTCTGGTCGCGTGCATATTCCGCCAAGCCGCGCATGCTTCGCCCATGGTCCTCTCAGCGCTTTCCGATATGACGCCCCTTGGCTGGCTCAGCCGCTTTTGGCCGACCCCGACATCCCCAACAAGATCCGCGCCGGCAAGTACAACACCGTCCCTCGGCGAGGAGATCCAGTTCTCGGTGCCCGAACTGCACCTCATCGGCGACGCCGAACAGGTGTCGAGCATCATGTAAGCCGTTTGGAACGCGTACGAGGTCACAAAGAACATGTAGAGAGCAAGATAAAAGGCCCCGCAGCGCGGCGCCAGTACCGCGTGACAGTGCCTTTCAGCGCCCCAAAAGGATCCACCCTCCCGAGCCGGCACCAAGCCGAGTGACAAGCCAGCTTGACACGACCGTCATAGACAAGCATGCTTGTCATATGGAATCCCAGGTAAGAGTGAGGCGTCAAGCCGCGGGCCTCTCCCAGGCCGCTCTTGGCGAGGCCTTAGGCGTTTCTCGCCAGACCATCAACGCCATCGAGACAGGGCGTTACGATCCGTCGCTAATTCTTGCCGTTCGCCTAGCTCGATTCTTCGAGTCCACCGTTGAGGAAGTGTTTCACTTTGAAGACAACTAAGCGCTCGCCCATCTCGACCGTCAATATCGCCTTGGCCGGCACGCTCTTCGCGGGAGCGATCGTGACCGCGCTCACACAAAACTGGTTCGGCGCGTTCCTCTTCGTCGCCGGCGGTGCTGCCGGCCTCGGTGCTGCGCTGTATGCGCGTCGCCCAGACTCTCGCGACATCACCCGCCTCAACGCCATCGAGTACCGAGACGAACGAGACCGCGTCCTGGCCAAGGAAGGCTTCGCAGCTGTCGGCGCCGCAGCCCTGATCCTCTCCATCATCGAGGTTGTGCTGGCCATAGTCTTCAACCAGCTGGTTGCGCTGGCCTGTGCACAAGTGTTTGTGCTGTGCATCGTGTGGGGCATTGCGAACTCGATCGCCGTGCGGCGCAGCTAGAACTTCTCCGAGTGCGGTTGCAGCAGGGCGACGTCCCGTGGCGCTCGGAATGACACTCAGCCTTGGGCGCGTCGTCCGTTGACCGCTTCTGAGACTATCTGGGCGATTCGACCTGCCCGGGTTGAGTCCCGAGCTGCGCTCACGATCCACCACAGCATCTGTTTCCGGGCACTGGGCGGAAATCCGTTCCAGTTGCTTCGAGCCTGCGGGTCGCGGTCCAGCGCCGCTTTCAAATCCGGCGGTTCCGCGAGGTCTTCCACTTGGTCGGCAATGGTCCACCAGCCGTTGGCTTGCGCGGCAGCAATGGCGCGGCGCCCAGCGTCGGTCATGAGGCCTCGCGCCTCCATATCCGCTGCACGTTCGCGGTTGAGCCGGGTCCAGGAGCTTTTGGGTCTGCGCGGCGTGAAGAGCTGCAAGCTGCGCTCGTCGTCGAGGATTGTGTTGGTGGAGTCGATCCAACCAAAGCAGATGGCTTCCTCGACCGCCTCGGGATACGGGCAGCGTGGTCGCCCGGTGGTGTTGCGCCAGGAGCACAACCACACACCTCGGGCCGACGTGAGGTTGTGCGTCAGCCAGGCCCGCCACTGTTCCCGGGTCTCGGCGTGAATGATCGGGTAGTCGAACTTCCACGTTGGGGGGTGGGCGGAGACCGGCTGCGCTGCTTCTGAAGCGGTCATTGATCCTCCAAGCTCATGATGGCGCGACATGAGGTGAATGGCGAGCTTCCTCTGATGCTCTCGTGAACCTTCACCATGACGTGCGGATTCGGGAGGGCGCATTAAAACCGGAACTTCGCCCGGGATAAAAATGATGATCGTGCTAACAATTAGGCAGGCCGGAAAAGGCCTCGAGCAGAGGTTCCGCGGAAACCCCGGAGCAGCTCGAAACTGAGGGCGCTGCCGTGCCGGTCGACTACCCGGGCGCATCCGCCTGGGTGAGGACCACCGCATGACCGAAACTCCGCCCAAACGCCCGGTGCGCCTGCTGCACCATGACGCCGCCGAGCGGCCCTTCATCGTTATCTGGGAGGTGACCCGGGCCTGCCAACTGGTCTGCACCCATTGTCGGGCCGACGCCATCCGCACCCGCAACCCGTTGGAACTCAACACCGCGCAGGGCAAAACCCTGCTCGATGACCTGGCCGCATTCGGCACGCCCCGACCGCTCGTCGTGCTCACCGGCGGCGACCCCTTCGAACGGCCGGACCTGCCCGAACTGGTCGCCCACGGCACCGCGCTCGGCCTGAGCATGGCCCTCTCGCCCTCGGTGACCCCGAAACTCACCCGCGAGGTACTCGTGGAATTGCACGACGCGGGAGCGAAAGCCATCTCGTTATCTCTGGACGGGGCATCCGCCGCCACCCACGACGCCTTCCGCGGCGTGGACGACGTCTTTGACAACACCATGACCGCGGCCCGCCTGGTGCGCGAGGTCGGCTACCGCCTGCAGATCAACACGACGGTCACCGCCGACAACGTGCACGAGCTGCCGGCCATCCTGAAAACCGTGCTCGAGCTGGGCACCACGCTCTGGAGTGTGTTCTTCCTCATCCCAACCGGGCGCGGCAAACTGCTCCAGGCCCTCTCCGCCGAGCAGGAGGAAGAGGTGCTGCACTGGATGCACGACGTTTCGGAGCTGGTGGCCATCAAGGCGACCGAGGCGCCGCACTACCGTCGCATCGCCATCCAGCGCGCCGGCGTGACAGACCTTGATACGGCGTTTCCGGTCGGCCCCCTGCGGGCCGAGCTGCGCCGGAACACCGCCGAGCTGCTTACCGGTGACGAACCGAAACGGCGCGCGGCCCGACCGCCGATCGATGTCAACTCAGGCCGTGGTTTCGCCTTCGTCGACCACGTCGGCATGGTCTACCCGAGCGGGTTCCTCCCGGTCGCGGTCGGCTGCGTGCGCGACCAGCCGTTCCCGGAGATCTACCGGGACGCCGACCTGCTGCAGGATCTGCGTTCCCCCGACAACTTCGGTGGCCGCTGTGGCCGCTGCGAGTTCCGCGCGGTCTGCGGCGGATCGCGTTCGCACGCCTACGCGGTCACCGGTGATCCGCTCGCCGCCGACCCCAGCTGCGTCTACGAACCGGCGCTCCAGTAACCGCTCACCCGCTGGCTCAAACCAAAGTCCGATCACGGAAGAAGAACAGTGTCAGAACACCCCCGGCCCGCACCGACCCGCGTCACCATCGTCGGCGCCGGCATCAGCGGCCTCACGACCGCCTACTTTCTGCACCGACGGCTCGGTGAAGAGCTGCAGATCACGATGGTCGAGGGAACTGATCGGCTGGGCGGCAAGATTGCCACGCGAACCGTGGCGGGGCATCCGCTTGATACCGGTCCCGACGCCCTCATGGTGCGCGCGCCCGTAGCGGCGCACCTGATCGAAGACCTCGGCCTGGCCGACCTTGTGGTCACCCCGAACGGCGGCGGCGCGCGCATCTGGAGCCGCAATCGCCTGCGTTCGCTGCCGGCAGGCACCATGTTCGGCGTGCCAGGGGGACTGCTGCCGCTCCTACGATCTCGGCTGCTCTCGCCGCTTGGACTGGCCCGTGCCGCCGGTGACCTGGTGCTGCCGCGCCGCCGGCCGGCCTCGGCCGATCCGTCGGTCGGGGAACTCGTTCGCGCCCGGATGGGCGCCCAGGTTTTCAACCGCATGGTGGACCCGCTGCTTGGCGGCATCCACGCCGGCCGCGCCGACACGCTCAGCGCCCAGAGCACCGCTCCCGGCATCGCCGCCCTCGCCGGTACCCACCGCAGCCTCTACCTCGGTATGCGGCGGCGGCCCGCGCCTGCCCCCGGCGGTGGTGGCACCGGACCCTCACTCGTGACCCTGAGCACCGGGCTCGAGGGACTCATCAACGCCCTCAGCGCCACGTTGACGGATACCACGATCCGGCGAGGGAGCTCGGTCGCCACGGTCACCCCCCAGCTTCCGCCCGAACTCATGCCCACGGGGGAGCCGCCGGTCAACGCCTACAGGGTCGACCTCGACGACGGGAGCGTCATCGGCGCGGACGTGGTGGTGCTGGCCACGCCGGCCTTCGAGTCGGCCGGGATCGTCGCTGCGGCCGCACCACAGCTCGCCGCTCTGCTCGGCGCAATCGAATACGCCAACGTGGCCACGATCTGCCTGGCCTACCCGCGGGCGGCATTCCCGGTAGGCCTCACCGGGACCGGGTTTCTGGTGCCACCTGAGGAAGGCCGGCTGATCGTCGGCTGCACCTGGTCCAGCCTGAAGTGGCCACACCTGGCCGATGGCGACGTGGTGCTGGTGCGCTGCATGGTCGGCCGGCACGATGATGATCGCTGGCTCAGCGTGGACGAGGCAACCCTCGTGTTGCGGGTGCGCGCCGAACTGGGCGAGGCGATGGGGTTGGCCAGCGAGCCGCTCGAGCAGTTCGTGCAGCGTTGGCCGCAGGGGATGCCCCAGTACCTGGTGGGTCACCAGGCCAGGCTCGACGACATGGCCGCGGCGCTGACCGAGCTGCCCGACCTGTATCTGACCGGATCCTCCTATCGGGGAGTGGGGCTGGCCAGCTGCATCGCCGACGCCGAGCGAACGGCGGATGCCATCGTCAGCTCCCGAGTGGCCGCCCAGGATTCGGCGCGGGCGCGCGTCCTGAATTCGAGCTCGGACTGACCCGTCACGGCGCGTGGGATAGTCATTGCGGCCGGCGGGCTGGGCGGCCGGTTGACCATAGTGTTGCGCCCGCACCGCGGCCCTCCTATCATCTGAGCATTCGAGCGTGATTGGCACGTTCGCGAGGGAAACGGAACAGTCATGAGCATCTGGGATTTCTTCGTCTGGTTCTTTTGGTTCTACATCGCAATCTCGTGCCTGTGGATATTCATCACGGTCATCATCGATGTGTTCCGAGACCCGACGCTGAACGGCTGGGCCAAGGCACTATGGACCCTTTTCCTCGTTTTCCTCCCGTTCCTTGCGGTCTTCATCTACCTGATCGCACGAGGCCGCAGCATGGCTGAGCGAAGCGCTGCCGCATCGCGCGCCGCTACATCCCAAACCGACGACTACATTCGCTCGGTCGCAGCTACAGACTCGCCGGCGGCTCAGATCGAATCAGCCAAGCGGCTCCTCGATTCCGGAGCAGTCACCCAATCCGAATACGACGCACTCAAGGCGAAAGCGCTGCACAGCGCATAGTTCGATCGAGGGGGACCAGCGCCGGCACGTGTTGCGTTACGTGGTTGGCGTCGCCATCGATTCGATGGAGGTGGTGCGGCCTATGACCCCTTCGGCTGCGGCTCGCAAGGTGACCCCTTGCTTGTGGGCGTGTTCACGGAGAGCGGTGAAGGCCTCGGTCATGGTGAGGGTATGCGATTGGGCAAGAACGCCTTTTGCCTGTTCCACCAGGATCCTCGTGTCCAACGCAAGGTGGAGCTGCGCGGCGACAACTTCTGGTTGACGGAACGTGCGTTCGTGCAGAATGCCGATGGTGGCGACATCCGTCAAGGCCTGGGCGAGTTGGGCGTCTCGTTCGCTCAGCGCTCCCGGCTTTGTTCCTAAAAGGTTCATTACCCCGATGACATGGCCGTGCAATCGCAGCGGCGTGGCGTGGGCAGACCGGAAACCCTGTTCCAGCGCTGTCTTGCGAAAACGCGGCCACGTCGGGGCGTTCGCATCGATGTCGGGCACGCTGACCACAGTGCCGGTGTCGTAGGACTCGATGCACGGCCCTGCTCCCGCGGCGACGGTCATGATCTCGACGATTTCGGCTTCTTCGCTGGTCGAGGCGACTAGTTCGAGCGCGCCAGTGATGTCGGCCAGCAAGATACCGCCCGCCTGCACATCCAGCAGGTCGGTGCAGGTGTCCAACAGCGTAGACAGGAGCTCCACTACGTCGTAGCTCTCGATCAGAGTGCCGGCCACCCGCACAAACGCGTCGTTGATTCTCGCCTCCCTGGTGATGTCGTGCGCCGGTTCGTTGATGTCCATTTCGGCCTACTCGGGGAATTCTGCGAGATTGAGGCGCCGGGTGACTACCTCGGTAGCAACCTCCTGAACTGTGTGTCCGCTAGAAAAAGCGTATGCCCGTATCCGGGAGAATGCATCCGTCGCGGTGATATTCAGTTGAGCAATCACCATCCCGGTGGCCTGGTGAACCTGTCTTCGCCACTCAATCGGGGCTAGCTCATCGGGTGGTTCGTCGACCGCGAGTTGGATGGCTTCACGGAAGGCCGGTCCGGCAATCGCGCGGCTGAGTGATGTACCGATTGCGGCGGCGCTGTCGGCGAGCGGTCCGGTTGCCTTTCGGTAACAGAGCACAGCCCCTGAACACACTGCACCCAACATGAGGGGGAAAACGAAGATGGCGCCGACCTCGAGCTCGGCTGCATTGTGAAGAAACACCGGCCACCGTTCGGTCGTGGCAAGATCAGGAATGGAAACCAGGGAGCCGCTGGCGAAGGCGTCGAATAGAGGACCTTCGCCCAGGTCGAAATGCAGCTCTTCCAGGTGCGCGGCGGTGAGGTCAGTGGAATGAAGCATCGCGGGCCGTCGATTTTGGTCGAATACCGAAATGGCCACACCGGTGATCGGCAGAAGCTCCAAGAACGGGGAAGTCAATTTGCTTCCGATAATTTGCGAGACTTCACTCATATCAGCGTGCCAAGGTCATTAATCGCTCGAACGGCATCCAGATCACGGGCGACACCGTATGCGTCAATTTTAGGACTTCGAACGGGCGCATTCAACGCTAGATCACCCCGGAATAGTCACAACGAGCGTGTGTGGTCTGCCTAGATCCATGCAGACGGTGTAAATCACGTCGGAGGCTGTTTCCCAGTCCATCGAACGGAAAAATTACGCGCTGCCCCTCTACTTTCCGCCACGCGGCATCTATGATCATCCCGGCCAGATCTTGGGCCACCGCCGCCGATCGCTGAAGGGTTCACCGTGTCGAAGTCGAAAAAGTCTGGCGCCGCCAAACGTGTTCCCAAGCAGAAGTACGAGCAAGAGTTGGAACGGTTGCAAGCCGAGCTCGTTGGTATGCAGCAATGGGTCATCGAAACCGGGGCAAAGGTGCTGGTCATCTTTGAAGGCCGGGACGCTGCCGGTAAGGGCGGGGCAATCAAGCGGATCGTCCAGTACCTCAATCCGCGTTCCGCTCGAGTCGTCGCACTTCCCGCTCCGAGCGAGCGGGAGCAAGGGCAGTGGTATTTTCAGCGATATATCGAACGGTTACCCACCGCTGGGGAGATCGTCCTGATGGACCGGTCCTGGTACAACCGTGGTGGCGTCGAACGAGTGATGGGGTATTGCACTGATGAGCAGTACCACCTGTTTCTCGAGCAAGTGCCCCTGGTAGAACGGATGCTGGTTGATGACGGGATTATCCTGGTCAAGTTCTGGTTCTCCGTTTCCGACGAAGTCCAGGAAGAACGGTTTCGCTCCCGGCTGGAAGATCCGATGCGCCGGTGGAAGCTCTCCGACACGGACCTCTTCTCGATCACTCGTTGGGAGGACTATTCCCGTGCCAAGGACGCCATGTTCGCGGCGACGGACCTTTCCTACGCCCCGTGGTGGACCATCGAGAGCGATGACAAGCGCGCGTCCCGGATCAACTCGATCAATCATCTTCTGACACAAATTCCGTATGAGCACCGGGAACCCGAAAAAGTGGCAATACCCGCACGTCCAGACGCGAACGATTACGACCGGCCCCCTCGAGAACGAACGAACTACGTCATCGATCATGCCAAAACCCTGAAAAAGAAGTAGATCGGGTTCTTCGCCGCTCCGTGACAGGTATTGCGACTCAGCTGAGCGCACCGATTGGGAGTGACATCGGTGCGGATCCCCATTCGGGTGTCATGGATTGTGCGGGTTGTCTGTTCCTTCGTCAACTAGAATTGACGAATGGAGTCGAACAAGCTGAAGACCCTCGTCGAATCGATGGGCAGCAAGGGGCCAGCGGAAGCGTTGCAGATCGTTGCTGAGCTTCATCGGGAGATAGCGCGTAGTGAGGCAGGCCTCGTTCGCAATGCCCGTCAGGCCGGGCTGTCGTGGGAAGCCATTGCCCAGTGCCTCGGTGTGAGCAAGCAGGCAGTCCACCGGAAGTACGGCAAGCGCTAGCGTCAACCATTGTTGACTTTCGACGACTGGGTCGACTATGGTTTGATCAATCGATTCGTCAATGATGGTTGACGCGTCGGCGTTGCTGATCGTCGCGAGAACTCCAGGAGAGGAAGTTTTCTTGTGAAGACTGAATGGACCGGGGACACTGAGCTCGTTCGCGCGGTGGACCACGCGTTCCGGTCAACTGGGGCGGCAGCGGTGGCGGTGATCACCCCTCAGGGCGAATTGACCGCGACGATGGGCACTGATCGCGACTCCACCTTCGAGATCGGGTCGATTTCGAAGGTGCTCACGGGCATGTTGTATCGGGACGCGATGGAGCGCGGTCTCGTCTCGCAGGCAACCGTCCTTCGCGAATTACTCCCGCTCGAGGGCCACGGAGAGGTTGGTTCTGTGAGCCTGGGTTCCCTGGCCATTCACCGCTCTGGTCTTCCAGGCCTGCCGCCAGGGATGCATCCACTGCGCCGTAACTTTGATTTCTGGATCCGAGGTGAGAACCCTTACGGTGATTCGCTCGCCGACCTCCTCAACCAGACCCGTAATGTGCGGATTGGCGCCCCTCGACCCAGGTACTCGAATCTGGGTTTTCAACTCCTCGGGCACGCCGTGGCGAGGGCGGCCGGGAGTGGCTACGGACGACTCCTGCACGACGTCCTGGGAGCCGGGTTCTCAACTCCCGCGCGGGCGGAGGAACTTGGCCCGGATGATCTGACCGGATTCAGCCGATTCGGACGCCCTCTGGCCGCTTGGGTGGGTGAAGGGCTTGCCCCCGCAGGAGGCGTGCGAGCGACCATAGGCACAATGCGCGGCTTCCTCCGCTCGGTCCTCGACGGCACAGCTCAGGGTCTGTCCGCACTCGAGCCGGTCTCACAATTCACTCCCCGGGTTGGTATCGGCGCGGGGTGGATCACACTCAAGTTCCGGGGCCGCACGATCACCTGGCACAACGGCCGTACCGGGGGGTTCAGCAGCTGGATCGGCCTCGACCGGGAGGCTGGAGTCGGAGCTGTGGTGCTCGCGGCTGGTCATGGGCCTGTCGACAGACAGGGATTTCGTGTCCTCACGGAATTCGCCGCACCCGGGATGGTGGCACCATCGGTGGGTCCGCAGCGCGATCAACGTGGGCTGTTGCAGTGAGCCAACCACGAGACGAGGGTCCGTTCTTTCACGGCACGAAAGCCGATCTCCGGGATGGTGATCTTCTCAGGGCGGGCTTCCGGTCGAACTACCGTCCCGAGGTCGTGATGAATCACATCTACTTCACCGCTCTTCCGAACGGAGCTGGACTCGCTGCGGAACTCGCGGCGGGTGACGGCGCCCCGCGGGTATACGCCGTCGAGCCGACCGGGGCATTCGAGGACGACCCGAATGTGACCGACAAGAAGTTTCCCGGCAACCCCACCCGGTCGTATCGCAGCAGTGCTCCGCTGCGGGTCATCGGCGAAGTGACCGATTGGGAACGGCAGACGCCCGAGGCGCTACAGGCGTGGAAAGTGCGCCTGGCAGCACTCCGCGCGGAAAAGCGGGGCGAAATCATCAACTGACGAGGATCAGCGCTCCATTGAGTCCCGGCTTTCAGGTGGAGCCACTCGGCCCTTCTCGGTATCGTGCATTACATGGCCATCAAACTGGAGAACGTCGGCATTGCCGTTCGGGACCTCGAAGCGACGATTGCTTTTTTCACTGACCTCGGTCTCACAGTCGTCGGGCGTGACACTGTCAGTGGCGAGTGGACCGACACTGCCGTCGGCCTCGACGGCAACCACGCCAAAATTGCAATGCTCCAAACACCAGACGGTCACGGTCGCCTTGAGCTCTTCGAGTACATCCATCCGGATGCAATCGAGTCGAACCCCACTCGGCCCAACGAAATCGGCATGCATCGTGTGGCCTTCTCCGTCGACGATATCGACAAGGCCCTTGAGATCGCCGCGAGGCACGGCTGCCGGCCGCTACGCGGCGTGGCGACCTACGAGGACATCTACAAACTCACGTACCTTCGCGGCCCCAGCGGCATCATCGTCATGCTCGCCGAGGAACTGAAGAAGACCTGACGGACGGCTCGGCGCGTGCCCCCTTTCCTCGTGTCGTGCCCGCGCGGATAATGAGGACATGGACGTGCCGCCGGGTTCGGGCGAGTTCGACGAATCCAACGAGTTGGACCGCCTGCGACGACGTGCGTACGGACCGGGCGCCGACATCGCGGGGGATGCGGCGGCTCAGGCTCGGCTCGCCGAACTGGAGGCCGCCCAACGCAGGCAGCCGGCTCCCATTGGCGAAGCGGCTGCATCGGCTCCCGATCCGATCCCAGAACGCGTCCCGGTCCTTGGGTCCGGCCATGGGTCGCGCTCTGATTCGGCATCGAGCCCTCAACCTGAGGACGGGGCGTCCGCCGAGCATGAGTCTGCCGGTTCGAAAACCATCGACGGAGCCCCCGCGGCTCCGTGGTGGCGCGGCCGCCGCTGGTTCGCGATCCTCGGCGGCGCCATCGCGGCCCTTGCCGTGATCGCGGCCCTTGTCGCGTGGATGTCGCCACGCGCACCGGAATACGTGCTCACACCGGACTACGCGTTTCCACCGGACTTCGTGCTCGCACTGAAGTCGGACAGTGTCGACGCCGACGAACCGAAAGACCCGCACGGCACTCTCGACCGGCTGGGTCTCGATGCCGATGAGATGCGGCGTTACGAAGACTACGGCTACCTCAGCGTCTGGAGCGGGGAGTCTCGCTACGGCACAACCTGCCTGCTCGTGGCCCACCCCGTTCAAGGGCTCAACGAGGGAATCGGCGCCGAAGCGTGTTCCGCCGATGACCTCGATACCATCGCTGACCTCATGCAAACGACCGGCAGCCTCACCCGCTTCGTGCTCAAGAGTGACCACGTCGTTGTCTACGAGTATCTGCGGGCAGCAGAGCCGAGCGCGCCGGAAGGCTAGCTGGGCGCCGGGTCCTCATACGCTGGCGATATGCACCCCTGCATACGATGGTGGAATGCGCGTACTTATCGTCGAAGACGAGCTCTACCTTGCCGAAGCGATCCGCGACGGTCTCCGGCTCGCCGCCATCGCTTCGGACATCGTCGGCGATGGCGACACCGCGCTCGAGATCCTCGCGGTGAACGAGTATGACGCGGTCATCCTCGATCGTGACATTCCGGGTACTCACGGTGACGACGTCGCCCGGTGGATTGTCGCGGCCGGCTTGCCGTGCCGGATTCTGATGCTGACCGCTGCCGACCTGCTTGACGAGAAGGTGCGCGGCTTCGAGATCGGCGCTGACGACTATGTCACCAAACCCTTCGAACTGCGCGAGCTCGTGATGCGGCTGCGTGCCCTTGGTCGCCGCCCGGCCGAGGGCGCTCCGCCGGTGCAGGAGCACGCCGGCCTGAAGCTCGACACCTTTCGGCGGGAGGTATACCGCGACGGGCGCTATGTCGCGCTCACCCGCAAGCAATTCGCCGTGCTCGAGGTGCTGCTCGCGGCCCGCGGCGGCGTGGTCAGCGCCGAAACCTTGCTGGAGCGGGCCTGGGACGAGAACGCGGACCCGTTCACCAACGCCGTGCGCATCACCATCTCGTCGCTACGCAAACGGCTCGGCGACCCCTGGCTCATCCACACCGTCGCCGGCGTCGGCTACCGGTTGGATGTCGCGGAGACCAGCGTCACGGGCCGCTCATGAGCGCCCGACTCCGGCTGACCCTCAGCTACGCGGGCTTCCTCCTCGTGGCCGGCATCGCGCTCATGGCCCTCGTGTTCTACATCCTCCGATTCGTGCCCGACGGGAACTTGGACAACGGCGGCCCGTTCATGCCGAATCGCAGCGACCTGCTCGCCGTGCTCTGGCCCCGCACCTGGCAGGTGCTCCTCGTGCTCCTGGCGATCGGGTTCGGCGGCGGCTGGTTCCTGGCGGGCCGGATGCTGCGCCCGTTGGAGCAGATCAACGGGGTCGCCCGCCGCGTCGCCGCCGGGTCGCTCGATCATCGCGTGCACCTCCGCGGCCCGCACGACGAGTTCCGCGAGCTTGCCGAGACCTTCGATTCGATGCTCGACCGGCTGCAGGGTTCGTTTGAGGAACAACGCCGGTTCGCCGCGAACGCCGCGCACGAATTGCGGACCCCGTACGCCATCGAACGATCGATGCTGGATGTCGCGCTGGCCGATCCCGCCGCACAGGATCTGGGGAGGTTGCTCAGTCGGCTGGACGAGACGAACCGGCGTGGCATCGAGGTGGTCGAGGCACTCCTCGCCCTGGCGACCATTGACGCCGGTCACCCCATCGAACACGCCCCGATCGACGTGGCCGAAACCGTCGGCGACGTCATCCGTGAACTCCGCCCGCTCGCCGACGAGGCCGGGGTCACCATCTCCAGCGTGCTTGGTGAGGGCGACATCGATGGCAGCAGCACGCTGGTGCGGCAGGTCGCCGCCAACCTCATCCTCAACGGCATCCGCCACAACACGACATCGGACGGCTGGGTCACGGTGCGCACCGAGACCGTGGCCGACGGTGGCGTGGAGCTCACCGTCAGCAACTCGGGGCCGGTCGTGGCCCCCGCCGTGCTGGGCACGCTGACGGAGCCCTTCATCCGCGGAGCCGGCCGCGTCGGCAGCCGATCAGCAGGCCCGGGCACGGGGCCGGTGGGCAGCGGACTGGGTCTCGCTCTTGTGGCCCGAGTGGTCGACGTGCACGACGCGGTGCTTGACATCACAGCGCGCTCGGCCGGCGGGCTCGACGTGACGGTGCGGTTCCCCGGCCCGGGTTCCGCCACCTCCCGGCGGTGACCTGGGGCGTATCGGAAACATATCCAAATTCCGAAACGCTCCCGCAACGGCGCCCCTGATGGACTGAAGTCTCCACGAATTAAGGAGACGCACCAGTGTTGAAGAAGAGAAGCGCCGCCGCCATGCTCGGCCTGTTGCTGCTCGGCGGGTTGGCTGTCGGCCTGATCGCCCTGACCGGACCGTCCCGCGACGACGCTGCCGTCGCTGGCGGGCTCTGGCCCGCCGGCCCCGCTGTGGGCGTTGAGGACGGCGCGATCGAGGAAGGCGAGGCGGTCTCTCCCTTCGCTGACGACCTGCCGGCCATCGCGAAGCTCGAGCCCGGGCTGCGCTCGGCCATGCAGGACGCCGCGCGCGACGCCATTGCCGACGGCATCGACTTCGTCGTGACGAGCGGATGGCGAAGTGCCGCTTACCAGCAGTCGCTGCTCGACGCCGCGGTGATCGAGTACGGCAGCGCGGAGGTTGCGGGGGAGTTCGTGCTCTCGCCGGAGCAGTCCAAACACGTCACCGGCGAGGCCGTGGACATCGGGCGAACCGATGCGGACAGCTGGCTCAGCCAGCATGGAGCCGACTATGGGCTCTGCCAGATCTACGCCAACGAGATGTGGCACTTCGAACTCGCGACAAGCCCAGACGGAGAGTGCCCGACGCAGCTCATGAACGCCGGTGGCTAGATTCGCCGGTCGGGGCTTTGGTGGTCGCCGATTGTCACGGGCAGCTCAGGTGCCTAGAGCACGTAACGCGTGTCCCATCCGTACTCGGCGAAGAACAACGCCTCTGAGTAGGTCAGCTCGATGGGGAACGTGAGTGTGCGCATCCGATCGCGAAGGTAGGCAACCGTCTCGAGGGTGTCCGGTTCTCCCGCCGTGGATTTTTCCGGAACGCTGATGAGCTCGCTGCCTGGCCCGACGACCACCTGCACGACCATCTCATCGCCGTCGCTGTTGACCGCGGGTAGTTGGAACAACTCGGAGTCGTGGCCCCCCGGAAACGCGACGACCAACTCCAGAAGCGCATCCGCGGCCCCATCTGTGGTCAGGAACGATTCTCCGCAATACGAGACTCTCTTCATGGACCTACCGATTCCCTGCCTTGTCGACGCAAACCCGCCGAGAGAGACGGCAGCCGTCATGAACGGATGCGATTCCTCTCCCGGGGACCGACTGTCGATGCGTCAAGGTACCAGTGGAAGGTCGTTGACCGCAGTCGGCGCAAAAGGGGACCAGAAGTTCTTCCGGTCAGAACGATCCGATGCCCTTGCCGATGAGGACGACGCCGATCACGAGCAGCAGCACGGCCATCACCGTGGCGTTGTTGTGCACCAACCACCCGCGGAGCGCCTCAAGGGGGCCGGCCATCCGGTTCGATGCTGCGAGGTAGGCGATGACGGGCAGGGCAACCGTCGACGCGGCGATCACGGTGAACACGACGATTGCGACGGTTGTGGAGCCCACGCTGAGCCCGGCGGAGCCGATCGATACCCCGGCGGCGGCGCCGAGGAGCAGGTTCTTCGGGTTGAGTCCCGAGAGCGCGATGCCGAGCACGAGGCCGCGTCCGGCGGTCATGGAATCGATGGCGGCCATCCACTTCGGCAGCGGCGGGTCTGCGTCGCCCGCGGGTCGCGACCGCCACTGTCTCGCGGCCAGGAACAGCAGTGCCGCTCCGAGCACCAGCTTGACGACGCCGGCGACCGGCTGCGAGCCGTCGTCGCCGGGCTCGGGGAGGAGCGATGAGAGGAGCGTGAATGCCGTGACGACCACCACCACCCCGAGCACCCAGCCGATCAGGAAGCCCACGCTCGTGCCGCGGGCCTTCGGCGAGAGGAGCATCAGGATGGCGGCGATGATGGGGATGGGACTGATGGCGATGCCGAGCGCGAGCGGGAGGATCTCGCCGATGACGGAATTCATGGTGTCCTCCTCCGAGGCAGTCCGCGTGCGGTCAGTATCACCGGCCCCCCGGCCGGGCGAAAGAGGCGTGCGACGAAACGGTTGGGCGCGATCGCGTTCGCGCGCGCACTAACGTGAGTGTCGGGGGATCGATGACCATGGAACTACGCTGGTTGACCGCGCCGGCTGACGAGGTCGCTGCGGCGATGGCGTCCGTGCGCCGTGACTCCCGGCCGAAGTGGGTGCCGACGCGGCGGCAGGTGCTCGTGCATGTGAACAACTGCCTGATCCTGTGGTACCTCTTCATCGTCTTCATGACATTCGGTGTGCGCGTCGACGTGTATCACGACGGCCAGGCAGACGCGTCCGACATCGGCGGTCTCACGGTGACCATGACGATTCTCGCCGGCTGGCTCTTCGGGACTTACTGGCTACATCGCTGGGCGGCCAGGCCGCCGTCGCCGCGCACCCGGCTGAAAGAATGGCGGCAGACCCTGACCGCCCTAGCGAACGGTTTCGAATACCGGCCGAGTTCGGTCGCGACGTTTTCGTCGCTGATCACCACTCCCAGCCGCGGAGTGAGTGAGCATCCACGTTTCGTCGCGCCCGGTGTCGAGTTCGGCAATCTGGTGCGCCGGGCCGGCCGGTCGGGTACCTGGCACTATCTCGCCGTCAGGCTGCCCGCGCCGCTGCCGCACCTGATCCTTGACGCGACCTCGAACAACCGGCTCGGCAGCGACCTGCCCGGAGGAATCGACCGCGCCCAGCGATTGTCTCTCGAGGGAAACTTCGACCGATGGTTCCACCTGTACGCGCCGATGACATACCGGTCGGACGCGCTGTATCTGCTCACGCCCGACGTGATGGCGGCGCTCATCGACACCGCAAGCGACTACAACATAGAAATCGTCGACGACACCCTGGTCTTCTTCACCTCGTCAGCTGTCGACTTCGGCACGCCAGAGCCTTGGCAGGCCGTCCACGCAATCCTCGCCGACGTCGCTTCACGAATCGCAGCCAGCGCCCGACGATATCGCGATGAACGCGTACCCGGGCAAGAGATCCCACTCGTGATCTCGGCAATCAACGCCGCGCTCAAGAATCCCGACGTGGTGTGGGTTGCGCCGCGCCCCCGTATCGGGCCAGACGGACGCCGCCTCAACTTCCGGGACCGCACCAACGGCTTCTGGTCGATGCTCGGCGGGCTTGGCTGGTTCGTTTTTCTCACCTTGCTCTACGTGGTGCCCGGGATCTTCGCCTTTGCGGGGCTGATGTCCATCATTGACGGCCGGTAGGCGCGCGACGACCGGCGTCACAGCGAACCGTCGGGTCTATGGTTGGCGGCATGAGCCCGGACGATACACCCGCTCGAGTTGGATGGGCGAGCGCCATGATGGTGTTGGGCGGACTGCTTTCGGCCGCGCTCTGGCTCGTCTTCACCACGGTGCATGGCCCGACGTCGTTCAACGAAGACCGCGCTGTTCTGGGCGGCTCGATGCTGTTCTGGGGCATGTTGCTCGGTGGTATTCCGAATCTGCTGATTGCAACGGGGCTGGTCCTTCTCGCGTCGCGTCTGGTGCCGACTCCGGGCCGCGTTGCACGGGTCGGCTACGTGCTGCTACTGATCGGGCTCATCGTTCCGGCGCTCGTCGATCTGAGCATCCAGGCCTTGGGGGCACCCTTCTTGCTACCTGTCGCCGCAATCGGCCTGGCCCTGCTCGCTGTGGGTACGCGGCGCAACCCACGAGTCAGCAGGCCGAGCCGCCTTCTGTTGCTGCTGATTGGAGTACTCCTCGCGAGTGCCTTCGCCTGGGCCTTGCTGCCGAGTACGCTGACGGACCCGATCGGCGGCTACCGAATCTACGGCGTTGTCGCGCATCTCGGGGCGGGCATCTGCTGGGTCCTGTTCGGTATCAGCGTCCTGCGGGCGCGAGCGCTCTCCGAGCCGGCTGCAAACAGGATTCCTGGACCCATACATGGGGACTCACTGTGACGAAGGTCCCGCCCGACCCCGCGTAGCGTGGACCGGGCGGGATCGGGATGCTGGACGATGTGATGGGCACGACGCTCACCGCTCACCGCTCACCGCTCACCGCTCACCGTTCACGTCCGTCCGCGAGGAGACCATCGCATGAGAACCGCCCCGTTGTCGCGCGCCCGCACCGGCCGGGCCCCGCTCAGCAGCCTCGGCATCCCGTTCGGGCTCTCCGGCCTTGCCGGCACCTGGACCATGGCCGCCCACACTTCCCTCGCGCCGCCCATCATCGCCGAGGGGCTGTGGATGCTCGCCGCAGCCGCCTGGATCGTCGTCGTCACGAACTACCTGTGGCGATCCCGTAATCGAGGCGGAAGCATCCGCGAAGACCTGCGCGACCCTGTGCAGGGCGCCTTCGCCTCGCTCGCACCGACGTCGGCGATGCTCGTCTGCACGCACTACGCGCAGTATCTCCCGCTCGCCGGCCGCATCGCCACGGGAGTCTTCATGATCATCGGCCTGCTTTTCGGCGCTTGGTTTCTCGCTCAGCTCGCGCTCCGGGAGCGCAGCATCGACACCGTCCACGCCGGCTACCTGTTGCCCACGGTCGCCGCCGCGTTCATCGTCGGGCAGGGCGCAGGCACCTTCGGCTGGACGCTGCTGGGCGAAGCGGCCATCGCCGTCGGGATCCTCTTCTGGCTGATTCTGGGCACGATCATCCTGGCGCGGATGGCGTTCCGCCCCACCCCGCCCGCCGCTCTCCTACCGACCTTCGCGATCTGGTCCGCGCCCCCGGCCGTGGCGGGAAACGCCTGGTTCGCCGTCAACGGCGGCCGCATCGACCTGATCGAGACCATGTTGCTCGGCACGTTCGTCGTGCTGATCCTGGTGCAGCTGATGATGCTGGGCGCCTACTGGCGGCTGCCCTTCACGCTGGGGTTCTGGGCCTTCACCTTCACCGCCGCCTCCAGCGGAACGTATGCGGCACATTGGCTGGCGCTCTGGGGCGGCCCTGGTCACGCGGTGTGGGCGTGGCTGGCCATTGGGCTCGCCACGGTGCTGATCGGGAGCATCGCCGTGCGATCCGTGGCCCTGCTGAGCAGGCACAGCCTTCGTTCGACAGCGTCGGCGGCGTGAGGGTCTCAAACAGCTGAGACCGACGCAGCCCCGGTGACTAGCGCCCGGCTGACTCGGGGACGATCATGGGCCGATGGTGCTCTTCACTGATCGCGTCGAGGCCGGCCGCCGGCTGGCCCTGCAGCTCGACTACCTGCGTGGGCAGGACATCGTTGTGCTCGGTATACCCCGTGGGGGAGTGCCGGTGGCGTTCGAGGTCGCCGCAGCGCTCGACGTGCCGCTCGACGTCATCGTCGTGCGCAAGCTCGGTGTGCCCTTCCAGCCCGAATTCGCGATGGGCGCCATCGGCGAGGGCGGGGAGCAACTCATCGACGAATCGACCGTGGCCTTGACCGGGGTGACCGACGCCGAGGTGAGCGCGGTCGAAGCCCGCGAGCGGGTGAACCTTGACGCGCGGGTGGCGCGGCTTCGGCCGGGACGCAGCCGGATCCCGCTCGATGGCCGTACCGTCGTGATCGTCGATGATGGGGTGGCCACCGGGGCGACCGCACGGGTGGCCTGCGACGTGGCCCGCCGGTTCGGCGCCGAGAACGTGATCCTCGCGGTGCCCGTAATTGCCGCCTCGACCCTGGCGGAGATGACCGGCGCCGACGACATCGTCTACCTGGCGGCACCGGAGACCTTCTGGGCGGTGGGCCAGTTTTACACCGACTTCTCGGCCACCACCGACGACGAGGTCGCCCGGCTGCTCGACGAGGCGGCCCGCCGGCTCACCGGACCGTCGGGCACCACGACTCCGAGCCCCGAGGCGGGCGTCGACGACGAGGTCGAGATTCCCGTCGACGTCGTGACCCTGAACGGGCACCTGCACCTGCCCGTGTCGCCGACCGGAGTGGTGCTCTTCGCCCACGGCAGCGGCAGCAGCCGGCACAGCCCCCGCAACCAGTACGTGGCCGATGTGCTGTTCGAGGCAGGGCTGGGCATCCTTTTGTTCGACCTGCTCACGCCGGAGGAGGAGCTGGACCGTGGCAACGTCTTCGACATCGAGCTGCTGGGCCGGCGATTGGCCGCCGTCACGCACTGGCTGACCGAGAGGCCCGAGACCGCCGGATGCCGCATCGGCTACTTCGGCGCCAGCACCGGAGCCGCCGCGGCGCTCTGGGCGGCCGGCGAGCCGGGCACACACATCGCCGCCGTCGTCTCCCGTGGCGGCCGACCGGATCTGGCCGGCACCAGACTGCCGCTGGTGACCGCCCCCACCCTGCTCATCGTCGGCGGTGCCGATATCACCGTGCTGGAGGTCAACCGCGAGGCGCAGAAACACCTGCGCTGCGAAAACAGTCTGGCCGTGGTGCCCGGGGCCACCCACCTGTTCGAGGAACCGGGTGCCCTGGGCGCCGTTGCCGAGCTGGCCGCCGACTGGTTCGCCCGCCACCTGTTGCCGGCGAGCACCGGGGCGCCCGCCTAGCTGCTCGAAGTTGCCCGATCAGAGGCAAAAAGCACCGCCCAGGGGGCCCGATGCCGTATGGTCGCCCCTGGGGGAACAACGATGAAGCTTCGACTTGCCGTAAAAGATTCGTCCGGGTTGGTGGGCGATGTCGTCGTGACGGCGGATGTCACCGCGACGGTCAGTGATATCGCCAGACACCTCTCGAGCCGAACGGTTCGGGGAACGCCGGTGCTTTCGCCAGAGACGGCAGGCGCAGGGCCGGCCCCGGACCTCACCCTGCGAGCGGAATACCCCGGCCGGGTCCAGGCCCGGCTGCTCAACCCGTCGGCCACCATCCACGAGTCGAATCTGCGCTCCGGCTGCACCGTCGAAGTGGTCTCCAGCCTGGAGCGCCGAGACGGCGACGACCTCTTCGGCACCGCCGCCGCGATCGTGCGGGTGCTCGAAGGCCCGGATGCCGGGAACGAGTTCACCATCGCCACCGGCGTCAACTACGTCGGCGGCGCCCCCGACTCGCAGGTGCCGCTGACCGACCCGAATGTGTCGCGCCGCCACGCCTCCATCACGGTGGGCGACACCATCAGCGTCACCGACCTGAACTCGGCCAACGGCCTCACCGTCGACGGCGCCCTCTGCCACCGCTCGCTGCTCTCGGCCTCGTCCCGGCTGCAGCTGGGCGCATCCGTGCTCATGGTCATCCCGCTGCCGGTGCCCGCCGGGGCGTCGGCGGAACCGGCCGCCGCGGACTTCTCCCGCTCACCGCGCGTTGAGCCGGTCTATCTCGGCCGCACCTTCACCGCACCCGAGCTGCCCAACCCGCCGGAGAAGCAGCGCTTCCCGACCCTGGCCCTGATCGCCCCAGTGGTCATGGGCGCGGTGCTGTTCCTGGCCACCCGGCAGGTGTACACGCTCCTGTTCATCGCCATGGCCCCGATCATCCTGCTCGGCACCTGGATCGACAACCGCATCCAGGGTCGCCGTAAGGGTCGCGCCGAGAACGCACGCTTCGACGCCGCCGTCGTCGACCTCGAAGACAGCCTGGCGGAGGAACGCGAAAGCCAGATCGACGCCCGGCTGGCCGAATCGCCGTCCGCCGCCGCCATCGCCACCGCAATGCAGGAGCACTCCGCGTTGCTGTGGACCCGCAAACCCGAACACGCCAGCTTTCTCGAGGTGCGCCTGGGCCTGGGCGCACAGCGCAGCCGCAGCACCATCGCCCTGCCGTCCAAGCACACCGGCACCGTGGACGAGTGGCACCGGGTGAACGCCATCATCGACGAATACGCCCAGGTGGACGGCGTGCCCGTCTCGGAAAACCTCGCCCGCTGCGGTGCTCTCGGCATCGCCGGCTCGTCGACCCAGGCGGCGGATGCGGCCCGCGCCGTGATCACCCAATTGGTCGGCCTGCATTCCCCGGCCGACCTCGTCGTCATGGCGTTCGCCGGCGGCGACGCCACCGCAGACTGGGCCTGGCTGAAATGGCTGCCGCACGTGAACTCCCCGCACAGTCCGCTGCGGGTCAACGGCCTCGCCGCGGACTTCCCTGCCGCGACGGCCCTGTTGGCCGCCCTGGAGGGCCTGATCGCGGCCCGTCGCACGGCCGGATCCGGCGCCGAGCAGGTGCGGTCGCGGTTGACCGAATCGCGCACGGCCACCGACGACCTGGCCGCCGCGGTGGACCGGCTCCCGGCCCGACCGGCGATCATCGTGCTGGTCACCAACGAAGCGCCCGCCGACCGGTCCCGCCTGGTCGCGCTCAGCGAAGAGGGCGCCGACCACGGCGTTTTCCTGGTCTGGCTGGCACCCTCCGTGGCGGCGCTGCCCGTGGTCTGCCGCACCTACCTCGACGTGCAGCCCGCCGGCACGAACGTCGGGTTCGTGCGTGTCGGGCGCACGGTGGCCCTGGCGACCCTGGAAACCGTGGACCCGGCCGGTGCCGCGACCGCCGCCAGGGCGCTGGCTCCGGTCGAAGACATCGGCGCCCGGGTGCTCGACGAAACCGACCTGCCGCACAGCGTCAACTTCCTCGACCTCTACGACGGTGACGTGGCCGACGACACCGCGGCGGTCCTGCAGCGTTGGGTGAAGAACGACAGCCTCAGTTCGAGCTGGGTGCCCGGCACCTCGCGTGAGGCCGGCGGCATCCGTGCCCTCGTCGGGCAGGGCGCCAGTGAACCGTTCTACCTCGACCTGCGCACGCACGGCCCGCACGCCCTCGTCGGCGGCACGACCGGGTCGGGCAAGAGCGAATTCCTGCAGACCTGGATCATGGGCATCGCCGCGGAATACGCGCCGGACCGGGTGACCTTCCTGCTCGTGGACTACAAGGGCGGCGCCGCATTCGCCGAGTGCGTCGACCTGCCGCACACCGTGGGCCTGGTCACCGACCTTAACCCGCACCTCGTGCGCCGGGCGCTCACGTCGCTGCGCGCCGAGCTGAGGTTCCGTGAGCACCTGCTGAACAGTAAGGGCGCCAAAGACCTCGAGACGCTGGAGAAGCGTTCCGACCCGGATGCCCCGCCGGCGCTGATCCTGATGATCGACGAATTCGCCGCCCTCGCCTCCGAGGTGCCGGAGTTCGTCGACGGCGTCATCGACGTGGCCCAGCGCGGCCGGTCGCTCGGCCTGCACCTGGTGATGGCCACCCAGCGGCCCGCCGGCGTGATCAAAGACAGCCTGCGCGCCAACACCAACCTGCGGGTGGCGCTGCGGGTGGCCGACGAGGCCGACAGCCAGGACGTGCTCGGCGTGGCAGATGCCGCGGGCTTCGACCCGGGAACCCCCGGTCGGGCCGCGGCCAAGCTCGGCCCCGGCCGGGTGCTCGACTTCCAAACCGCCTACCTCGGCGGCCTGACCCCGCCCGCGTCGGCCTCGGTGCCGGCACCGGATGTGGAGGTCGCCGACCTGTCCTTCGGCCCCGGGGCCACCTGGGCCAGCAACGTCGCCCGCCCCCGCAGTGCCGGCGGAGCCCGCGACATCGAACGCCTGGCCCGCACCATCGCCGGCGCCGCGGACAGCCGCGACCTGGCCCTGCCCCGCAAGCCCTGGCTCGACCAGCTGCCGGCCCTGTTCGACTTGGCCGGGCTGCCCGTCGCCGGCGAGGGGCTGCTGCCGGTGGGGATGCTCGACGAACCCGAGGAACAACGCCAGTCCCCGTTCGTCCTGGACCTCGACACCATCGGCAACCTGGTCATCCTCGGCACCGGCGGGGCGGGCAAAACCGCGGCGCTCCGCACGATCGCGGTGGCCGCCTCGGCGGCGGCCGAGACGCATCCGGTCGCCGTCTACGGACTCGACTTCGCCGGCGGCGGCCTGAGCATGCTCGAGTCGCTACCCACCGTGGGCGCGGTGATCGCCGGCGACGACACCGAACGGGCCGCCCGCCTGTTCAAGGACCTCGCCCAGCTGGTGGACGACCGGGCCGCCCGGTTCGCGCTGGCCAGGGCCGGCTCGCTCGGCGACTACCGGCGCATCACCGCCGTCGCGGAACCGCGCGTGCTCGTTCTCATGGACGGGATGGCGGCGTTCCGCGCCGACTACGAATTCCGCGGCGCCGGCGAACTGTTCGACAGGTTCCTCAAGCTCGCCGCCACCGGCCGGCAGGTGGGCGTGCACTTTGTGCTCACCGCCGACCGCTCGGGGGCGCTGCCGACACAGCTGCTGGCCAACGTGGGGCAGCGACTCGTGCTGCGCCTGGCCGGTGAGAGCGAGTACTCGGCCGCCGGGGTGCGCCCCGACGTGCTCACCGACGCCGTGCCCGGCCGCGGCCTGGTCGACGGCCACGAGGTTCAGCTGGCGGTGCCGGGCGGCACGGCCGACCTCACCGTGCAGTCCACCTGGGTGGAGACGCTCGCCGCTCGGCTGCGCGCCGCCGGCGTCGACGCCGCGACCGGGGTCGAGCGTCTGGCCGTGCACATCCCGCTCGCCGACCTGCCCGCGCAGGTGGCCGGCCGGCCCACCCTCGGCGTCAGCGACGAAAGCCTCGAGCCGGTGGGCGTGCCCCTGGACGGCCTCTTCGTGGTCACCGGGCCGTTCGGCTCTGGCCGTACGACGACGATGACCACCATCCTGCAATCTGTGCGCGCGACCCGGCCCGAGCTGCGGCCGTGCCTGCTCGTGGGCCGGCGCAGCGCCCTCGCCGACGTCACCGACTGGGCGGAACTCTCGACCGACGCGGACGAAGCCGAAGCGTTGGCGGTGCGCCTCGCGACCGTGCTGGAGCAACCGGCCACGGCCGGCGGCACCGACCTCCTGATCGTGGTCGAAAACGTGGGCGACTTCGAGGGGCTGCCCGCCGAGGGCGCCGTGGCCCGGCTGATCAAGGCGGCCCGCCGCGCCGGTGTGCCGGTGATCGCCGAAACCGACACCGTCACCGCCGCCAGCGCCTGGCAGATCTACAGCGAGCTGAAGACCGCCAGGGCCGGCATCGTGCTGCAACCCGAAGAGACGGATGGCCTCAGCCTGTTCCGCACCCCCTTCCCGCGGGTCACCCGCAGCGACTTCCCACCCGGCCGTGGCCTGCTCGTCGACGCCGGCCGGGCCATCCAGGTGCAGGTGGCCTTCCCGCGCCCGATCCCCATAGAGACCCGGAGCTGACATGTACGGAGACACCAGCCGGATGCGCACGCAGGCGTCGACCACGCGCGACAACGCCACCCAGCTACGCAGCCGCGCCAGTGGGCTGCTGACCCAGGTTGAAGGAATGGCCTGGTCGTCGAGCGCGGGGGACACGCTGCGCGCGCGTATTCGCACTGTAGCCCTGGGTCTGGGTAGCGAAGCCCAGTTGCTCGACGACGCAGCCTTGCAACTGGAGGCCCACGCCCGCGCCGTCGATGAAGCGAAAGCGGCCATCGCAGCAGCCCAGGCAGCAGTGCAGGTGGCCTGGGACAGGTCCGTGAACGTGGTCGGCAACGTCATCGAAACGACCACAGACATCGCGGTGGCTTCGGTCAGCAGCGCCATGAACACCATCGGCAGCGCCCTGAGCGGCGCCGCGGACGAGGTGCGCGTGACGATGTTCACCATGGCGGACGAACTCGTGCCAGAGTCAACGGTCGAGCTGGCCCGGAGTGTGGTGCGCGCCGTGCCGGCCTTGCCACCGGCGGGCTCCCGGGATTGGCTTGACCTGGACGGCACCTTCTCCACGCAGGGCTGGAAGTGAGCGGCGCGACCGGCGCCACGGCCCGCGCCTCGGAGACCCTGTTCTCGTTGACCCTGCCGGAGGTGCGCCTGCTCCGGGACCACCTGCCTGGCCTGATCCTGCCGGCGTTTATCCCCGCTGCCGAGTCGACAGGCGCTGCCGATGAGACAACCCAGTCGGCCGGCGTGCTGACAGGACTGAAGGCGCGGCAGCTCGTCAGCAACGAAGTCGGCCTGGACGATCCCGACTGGTCGACACAGATCCCGTCGACCCTGCTGCTGGCGCTGACCCTGCAGATGTCGGGTCGACTGGTCGTCCAGGTCGTGGCCTGGAGCGCCGCCGAAGGGGCCGGGCGCTCGACCACTGTGCACTCCACAACCGTGACCGGGACCGTCTGCGCGGGCTTGACCGTGCGCTCCACCGCGAAAACCGAGGATGAGCCGCAGGTGGAGGTCACCATGGCGCCCTTGGCGGGGTTGTACCCGTCGCTGGCCCGGCTGCTGCCAGCCGATTCACTCGTGGCCGGCCCGCCGGTCAGCGATGGGTCGGGCAGGGCCGTGTCGCTGGGGATCGTGGAGTCGCGTGCGTTGATCGCCGCGATCCGCGGCGACGACCACAGGGTTGTGGCGAACCTCACCGCCGAACTCCACGCCGCAGACGCCCGTGAGGTGCTGCAGGATCTCAGCGGGGCGATGGGCACGGGGTACCGGATCAAAGCCTTCGGTGTGGTTGGAGACACGGCAGGTGGGGCTCTGTTCGCCCGGGACTGGTTCAGGGGACCGCGGGGCTGGCTGAAGATGTCTGTGGCCCTGCCCCGGCCCGCCGCGGGTGCTGACGCCGCGCAGGCCATCACCGACCAGGGGCGGGTGACGATCCGGCGCACCGCCTTGGCCGGTATCCGCCAGGACCTGCTCGGGCTGGTTGCCGAAACCCTCCTGTCATCCAACGACCTGACCGGAGCAACCGATGCCCGCTGAAGACAAGGCCCCACCGGCCCCGACCATCGTCGACGCGTACCGTGATGGAATCGGAGATACCGCCGCTGCCGGCGCCACCGCCACACACAATCTGCAGGATGCGCAGGCGACCGCCGCGGGCGACGTGCAGGATGCGCAGGCTGCTGCCGCGCATGATCTGCAGGATGCGCAGTCCACCGCTGTGCACGACGTGCAGGATACCCAGGCTGTCGCCGCGCACAACACACAGGATGCGCAGACCGCCGCCACCGCCGCTGTACTCGGCTCAGTGGGCCGCGCCGCGGCCTCAACGAGCCGGGCCGTGACATCGGGCGGGGCCGCTGTCGCGGTCACCTTCGCCGATGTCGAGGCGATGACGACATCCATCCAGTCGTTGAACCGGCTGGTGGCACCCATGATCGGCACAGTCGCGGCCCTGGCCGTGGACCCCGACCTGCTGGAATCTCTCGTGCTCTCCCCGCTGACCGGTGCCAACGCCGAGGCGGCTGCCCTGCGGGCGGCCACACGCCTGACCACGCAGCTCGTGGTGACCGAGAGTCTTGCCCTGGTCACAGCCTCCGTGGTCACGACCTACCAGCTCGCCGACAGCGCGCTGCAGGTCTCGGCGGCGGCGCTGGGCGGCGGAGTGTCCGTCGGCGGGTCCGTCGTCGGCGGTGCGGTCACCCTGGCTGGAACGAGCATCCACGGCGCCGGTGACGTGGTCGGCGCGACCGTAACCGGTGCCTGGGATGTGGCTGGCGCCGCCGTCACCGGCGTCGGAGGCTTTGCCGGTGCGGCCGTCTCAGGTGCAGGAAGTATTGCCGGCGTGGCCGTTGCCGGCGCGGGAAATCTCGCCGGCGCCGCGGCCTCCGGTGTCGGGGGAGTTGCCGCCGCCCAGGCCGACCTCGCCGTGACGATGGTGACAGCTACTGGAGTGGTGGTGGGCCTGGCCAGTGCGGTGGCCGCATCGATCAAAATGGGCATTCTCCAGGAGACCGGTGAAACGTTGGCCGTCGCCCTGATGGCCGCTGCGGACGAATATCAGGAGAACTCTTCCGACGCCGGTTGGACTCGTGTATTCCCGCTCGCCGTCGGTGTGGGCCAATCGGTCTTCGAGAACTTCTCCTTGAGCGACGTTTCGGCCAACGGCGTCTCGAGCATCGGAAGTCTTCTGGACGCAACCGGTCCGTACTTCGATGACATTCTGGGCATGCTCATCCATGACGCGCAGACCCTCGGGATGGCCAACGATGGAGAGGCCGAACTCGGGATTTCCGGGCTGAGCGCCGAAGCGCTCGAGGAGAGGGCAGGGGCAGCTGCCGATAGGAGTTGGACTGAGATAGCCGGGACTGAGGGTTCGTTCGAAGAGGATCTGTCTGGTCGCATAATCCCAGGTGACGTTTCATCCCTCTTAGCCAGTGCCAAACAAATTGACGCCACCGGTGGGCAGGACTTCGCTGAGATTCGCATTTTCGAGAGCGTGACGATGGTAGAAGATGCACAGCACGAACTGGTCGAACAGCATGCTTATACGGTGCAGATTCCGAGCACGCTGGTGTGGAATCCGTACGCGGGGGCGGTCCCGAACGACTTGACGGCCGATCTTCTTGCGGTGCACGGCGATCAAACGGCGTTGATGAACGCGGTCTTCGACGCCATGGAAGAGTATGGGATCCCCACCGGTCCCAATGCCCCGCCCGTGATGACCACCGGCTTCAGCTTGGGAGGAATCACAGCGGCGGCGATGGCTGCCGACCCCCGCGGTTACAACATCGAGCAGGTTGTCACAGCAGGGTCTTCCATCTCGGGCATGGCGATCCCGGACGATGTGCGTGTTACTGCCCTCGAGGCCGATGAGGACCTTGTCCCGGTCGCGGCGGGCGGGAGAAATCCAGAGAGTTGGACGACTGTGGGCGGACCTGGATCCCTTCTTGCGGGAGAATCCGACTCAACAATCATTTACCCAGGAAACGTTCACGACGCGAACCGGTATGCCGTAATGGCAGCCGAACACGCCGAGATCAATACGGATCCACAGATCGCCCGTTTCTTCTCCGGTGAAGTGACCGCGACCGACTACTACGCAACGCGAAAGTGACCATCTGATGACTCAATGTGCTACCTGCCCCAGCGCCAAGCCATGGCCGGGCCGGCTAGTTGGTGTATCGATAGGTGTTGCGGCCCTGTTGACGACGTTGATGGGATGTGCGCTCATCGGCTCGGATGGGCAGTCGAAGGAATCGGTAGATGCTGCTTTGTCGGCCATTCCTGGTGTGAGCGAGGCGTCCGTCAACACGAGGAGCATCCGAAGTGGCTTTCAGATGGAGACCACTACGACCGTGAAGATCAGCCTCCAAACCGGGTTCGAAGTGCCACGCCCGGACGTGCTTGTGAACTACCTGGTGGCGGCTGCGTGGTCGACCGAGACGAAGGAGGCAAATTCGAGCATTGTGGTGATAGTGAGTGGTCACCCGCAGATCTCCGTCCTCGACGCCCTAGACGCGGGAGAATGGACGAGAAAGTCAGGCAACCCGCAGCGCGCGAGGCAGGCGTCGGTCAGCGCTGACGAAGTTAAGGACCGCTTTGGGGACTGGCCCGGCGAGGTGCCTGCGTTGCCGGATGGACTCATCGTCGGCCCGACGCCGGAGCCCACGCCGTGACCCGCGTATGAGCACCGCATGTCGTGGACTTTCCTCGCGAGCGCGTTTCACACCGCCAAACGACCCCCACTCGGGTGGCATTCGGCCTGATTTCGACCATATATCCAGGTAAACAGGACATTTTGCCTGAAATCAGCCTAAGCTGGCGGCTTGCACGGGGGGTGCGGCATCTCGCCGCATCATTGCATGTTTATCTTTTGGGGGAGTTCGCCATGGCGAATATCAATGTTTCGTACCAGGAAATCAATTCCAATGCCGACCGCCTTGTGGCCGGCCGCGACGAGATCAACGCGACGCTGGGCAAGCTCCAGTCGCAGATCGCCGCACTGATCAGCTCCGGCTTCTCAACGGACAAGTCCTCCGGCGCGTTCTCGGATGCCTACAACCGCTTCACCACCGGAGCTCAGAACACCATCGGCGGACTCGACGACCTGTCGCTGTTCCTGCGCACCACGGCGCAAACCCTCGGCGAGGTCGACGCGCAGCTAGCTGCCCGTCTCTCCCGCTAACAGCACGCGTTCTGCAGCGCGGCGGCGATGCGACGCTGCGCTGCGGTGACGCGTGGTTGACCTGAACGTCGATGCCGCCTTTGTGAAGGGCATCGCCTCATCGATGGATCGCGCCAGCGCGCCATTGAAGCTCGGCGGCGACCTCACCCGTGGCGCGGGCAGCGCCGCGCTGGGGTCTGGGCCCGTGGCAAGCACGCTCGACGAGTCGACGACCCAGCGCGCATCCCGCGCTGTGCTGGCCGGCGAGACGATCGCGGACCTGGGCCGCCGGGCCACCGACTACGTCAACGAGATCCTCGCCGCGGATACCAAGCTCGTCACTCAACTGGAGAACGGTCGGAGGCCACTGTGAGCTGGACCAGAACCAATCCGGGTGCCGGTGACCCATGGGGCATCCGAAGCCAGGCCAGCATTCGCCAGACCGGTGCCGACAACATACGCACGACAACGCTCACCAACCTGCAGACCGCCGTCACCGACGCCGCATCGGCAACGTGGACCGCGCAAGCGGCGACGGCCTTCGCCGCCAGCGCGGAAGGCCTGATTCCCGACGTGCAGGTGATCATCACCGGGCTCGAGACGGATGCCGGCGCCCTCAATCAGTACGCGGCCATGGTCGAGCAAATCCAAGACCAGGCCCGCGCGGTCCAACGTCAGCAAGACGACGCCCAACGCGACCTGGCCCGACTGCTGTTCACGTCCTTCGGTGACACCGCCGAGACGACGAGCCCCTGGTCGGAACCGGACCCCAACGCCCTGGAGCGAGCACGGGTGCTGGAGGCCCTGAGGGTAACCCGCTCGACGCTCACCCAGGTGGAGGTGCGCTGGGACGAACTCGCGCTCCAGCGCCGGGCCGCGGACGACGCCTGTGTAGCGACGCTGGCCTCGGTAGGTTCGCGGGGAAACCTGGCCGGGCTCGGGACCCAACAGCTGAGCTACTTGAGCACGATAGGGCTGCTCCAGAAACTCGATGGTCTCAGCGCCACGGAGATCACCATTCTGCTGCAGAACAATCCAGGTCTGGCCGAAAAGTTCCGGACCAGCCCGCCGGATGCCGCTGGGGTTGAGGCCTGGTGGTTCGGCCTCGGCGGAGTCTCCCAGGCGGCGCTGATCGCGGCGTTGCCCATCGTGATCGGCAACCTCGAGGGGGTGCCGTACGCCAGCCGGGTGCAGGCGAACAAGCACAACATCAGCGCGGGAATCGCGACTCTGGAGAAGGAGATCGTCGATCTGAAGAAAATCGTCGAGGCCAACAAGGACGGCAGCGGCACCCGGGGCGGGGGGAGCGGCGCCGCCCGACGGGAAGCGCAGGAGAAGATCGATGCCCTGCGGGACCAGATCAGCTACTACAGCAAGCTCCGCGACGAAAAGACCACATTCCCGGACCCCGCGACGGGGCTGCCGGTGACCGTGACCGGCCACAACATCCTCGTCTTCGACCATGCCCAGGATGCGATCGCCGAGTATTCGGGCTTGCTCGACCCGGTCACCGGCAATGTGCCCGCTGCAGTGCGCAGTCTCGGAATCTACGTGCCCGGCACCAATACGACGCTCGGGAACTTCGATGGTCAGGTCCAACGGAGCGAATGGTTCGTCGGACACGCAGCGAATGACGGCAGCATCGCCATGATCACTTGGAAGGGTGGGGCGTTTCCGCAAGGAGGTGAGGCCATCTCCGGAGGAATGACTGAAAAGCTCGGGCAACGGCTGGCTCAGTTCGGTCAAGGAATAGAACTTGCGAACACCGCCACCGTGGTCGGGTTGGGATACAGCGCAGGAGGAGCGATTCTTGGCTCGGCTGAACGGGCGGGTCTAGCGCTGGACCGGTCGCTCCAGATTTCCAGTGCGGGGATGGGTTTCGGCGTGCGTGACTTGGAGGAATACCCTGCCACCGCCGACGTGCCGCATTACTCTCTCATGGCTCCGGGCGATTTACTGGCCTATCCCCAGGGCCTCGAAGCCGGCGACTGGGGCCACGGTGGTAGCCCCTTGACCACCGATGGATTCGTTCGGCTCGAAACCGGATATCTCGAGGCCGGGGACGTGTCCTCCGGGCAGATAAAGGGCCACTCCGCTATCTGGGACAAAGAAGGCACCACGATTCTCCAGATGTACAACGTGATTGCAGGTGAACAAGTGGAGCTTTATGCGAAGCCCGAACTGATCTCGACCGACCCGGACACCGGGCAGAGTGTCTACACCAACCCGGTCATGGAACCCGGCTATAAGCCGAAAATGGTCGATGTGCAGAGTGGCGACAAGTGATGCGAATCAGCTCCGGCCGCGATGCTAGACGATCGTTGACCTCATTACTGCTGGTCGCCGCGCTCGCGATGACCGGCTGCAGCCAAGAAACGGGAGCGAGCACGAACATGACATTGGACGAGGCGGAAGAGATCACCACGTCAGACGTGGAAGCGCTGATCGCAATCATCGATCCGGCCCTCATCGAGCGTATCGATGATCGTACGAATGAGTCGACGAGCTGCAACGGGCCCGACGTCGATCCTGAGCAGCGAGTGCGCCAGTGGGAGAACCGACGTTCAATCTGGTTTGTTGACAGCGTGCGGCCGCTCAACGGGCTGGAAGCCCTCGATGAGCTCGTCAAGGCGCGGGTCGGCGACGGCTGGACACTAGCGAGAGACACCCTGGAAGATGACGGCAAGGTCCGCCGCGTGCAGCTCTTCTCGCCCGAAGCGGGCGGGAACGAAGAGGGCGTCTACGGCATCAATATCGCGGGCGGCAACGAGGTTGGCGGCCTGACCTCCCTGAATATCAGCGCTGTGAGCCCGTGCTTCGAGGTTGCCGAGGGAGAGTCGTGGAACTGACGATGAGCCGGGGGGATCGAGGCGTCACCCTCGTCCTCGGCCCGTACGACAACGGCCACAGGGCCACCACCATCAGTGCGGACGGCCCGTGCGTCACAGCTAGTGAGAGAGCAGCGCGGTCATGACCGAACAGATCAGCCCCGACAAGACCAGCACGGGGACCAGGCGCCGCACACCCCGCCTGTCCCGCCCGGGCAAGCCGGCGGCGGCGAAGGCTACCGGAACGCCCCGGGGAGCCGTGCGCCCGCCGACGAAGTCCCGCCGGCGGCCGGCCGTGATCGCTGCCGGCGTTGCCCTCGCCATCGTCGGCGGCCTCGGCAGCTGGTACTACGCCTCCACCGTGGGCAATACCGTCACGGTTCTGTCGACGCAAACGGATGTCGCCCGCGGCGCCACCATCACCAGTGCCGACCTCACCACACTGCAGATCGCCGGTGGGCAGGACACCCCCGCCTTCACCGCCGCGCAGGCCACCGACGTGATCGGTCAGACGGCCACGGTCGACCTGCCGGCCGGCACGCTGGTCACCACGGCGAATGTGGGGGCGGGAATCAGCATCACCGCGGGCGAATCCATCGTGGGCGTGGCCCTCACCGTGGCGCAGCTGCCGAACTATCCGCTCGCCGCGGGGGACCGGGTGCGCGTTGTGGACACCCCGATCGCGCAGGGTGACCCGCCGGCAACCTCGCCCAAGTCCTTCGTCGCCACGGTGTTCACCAGCCGGTTCGACGAAGGCACCGGCACCTGGGTCGTCGACCTCGTCGTGCCGTCACAGGAGGCGGCCGACATCGCCGCGCGCAGCGCCACCGGCCGGGTCGCCCTGATCCTCGATGCACCCAAGGGAGAGTAGCCGATGGCGATCCTTGCCCTGACCAGCCTCGCCGGCTCGCCCGGCGTCACCACCGTGGCCGTCGGCGCGGCGCTGAACTGGCCGCGACCGGTGATCCTCGTCGAGGCCGACATCTCCAAGTCCAGCAGCATCCTGCCCGGCTTCCTCCGCGGCCAGGTAGACCACGCCCTCGGACTCACCCCGCTCTCGGTCGACCACCAGCGCGGTGAGATCACCCTGGCGAACCTGTGGGCCCAGACCATCGAACTCGCCCCGGAGCGCTACCTCATCCCCGGCTTCTCGAGCCTGCAGGCCGCGCGCGGCACGACCACGCTGTGGGTGGCGCTGGGCGCGGCGCTCGCCGGGCTCGAAGCGGCCGGCGTCGACGTTCTGGTCGACCTGGGCCGGCTCAGCCAGAACGACTCGCGGATGCCGCTGCTGCAGCAGGCCGACGGCGTGCTGCTGGTCGCGCGCCCGGTGCTGCCGGATGTGGCCGCGCTCGCCCCTCGGGTGGCGGATCTTGGCACGGCGCTCGGCCTGGCCGGCCGCGACGGTGCCCTCTCGCTGCTCCTGGTGGATTCGGCCCACGAGGGTTACTCCTCCGCCGAGATCAGCCGGGCCCTGGGGCTGCCGGTGGCCGCCCGGCTCGACTGGGATGTGCGCTCCGCAGCGGTGTATTCGCTGGGCGCCGCCCGGCAGCTCCGATTCGACCGGGCACCCCTGGCCCGTTCACTCACCACCGCCACCGAGGCCCTGAGCCAGGGCCTGGCCGAGCGGGCGATCCGACTCGGCCGCCGCCCGAGCGCACCGACCGACGCGCGGACCAACACAGTGCTCGCCGATGCCAGCCAGACCGGAGATCCCTCGTGACCGACCGCATGGAATCGATCGAAGAGGTCGACCGCACCCTGGACCTTGCCGACCTGCCGTTCTTCTCCGGCGGCTCGCCGATCAGCATTCCGGATGAGGTGCCGTCCGACGCCCCGCAGGTGCATCGCCGTCACAGCGACGGACCAACCGCCGTCACGGCTCCTCCGGCCGTCGATCCGCTGTGGGCCGGCGGGCTGACCGGTGGCGCGCCCGTTTCGCTGCCCTGGGATATCGTGGCCGGGCTCCGCGAGCAGGTCGCGAACCTGCTCGCACAGTCCGAACTGGCCTCGCCCAGCCTCACCGACGCCTCCCGGCAGGCCCTGGCGCAGGCGCACATCGTTGACGTCATCCGATCCCAGGTCGACGACATGGTGCGCCTGGCCGGCGGCACCAGCGCCTGGGACCCGCGCACCCAGACGGCCATGGCCAAGGCCATCTTCGACTCGCTGTTCAAGCTCGGCCGGCTGCAACCGCTGGTGGAGCAGCCCGAGGTGGAGAACATCGACATCTACGGGTACGACAACGTCTGGCTCACCTACGCATCCGGTGAGAGGAAGAGGCACGAACCCGTGGCCTCCTCCGACGCCGACCTGATGGCCGAGATCGCGTTCCTCGCGGCCCGGGGCGGCGAGAGCGGGCGGGCGTTCACGGCCACCAACCCGATCCTCGACATGGACCTGCCCGGCGGCGCCCGGCTCGCCGCCGTTGCCCCGCCGATCTCGCCGCGGCCCAAGATCGTCATCCGCATCCACCGGTTCGTCGACATCACCCTCGACGACCTCGTGGTCAACCACGGCACCCTCACCCACCCGATGAGCGCGTTCCTCGACGCCGCCGTGCGTGCCGGCAAGTCCATCGTCGTCGCCGGGCATCCCAACGCCGGCAAGACCACCCTCGTGCGGGCCCTGTGCAACAGCATGGACCCGATGGAGGAGATCGTGACCATCGAGAAGGAGCGGGAGCTGCACCTGGACCGCATGGGCGACCGCCACCACATCGTGACGGCCCTGCAGTACCGGCCCGGTCAGGGTGAGCGCACCAGCGACGGCAGCCGGCCGGGCGAGATCACCCTGGTGGAGCTGCTCGAGGAGGCGCTGCGGCTGAACGCCCAGCGAATCGTCGTCGGCGAGGTGCGTGGCGGCGAGATCGACGCCATGTTCCAGGCGATGCAAGCCGGTGTCGGCTCGCTGAGCACCCTGCACGCCGAATCGCCGTCCAACGCCATCGAGCGCATGGCCACCCTCACCCAGAAGAGCCTGAACACCTCGGATGCCTACGCCTACCGGCAGATCGCCCAGCACATCAACTTCATCGTGCAGGTGAGCAAGGTGCGCGACCTCGCCACCGGACGGGTGCGCCGCATCGTCACCGAGATCTCCGAGGTCGGTCCGGGGGAGGGCTCGCGGCCCATCGCCACCCCGATCTTCCGCGCCGACCCGTACACGCACGAACAGGAGACCGCCAACCGTCCGCGCGATGAGACCCTGGCCCAGCTGGTGCACGCCGGGTTCGACCCGGCCCTGCTGATCCCCACGCAGGGCGGTGCGCCCTCGTGAATACCACCCTGCTGATGCTCTGCACCGTCGTGGGCCTGCTCGGTCTACTCGTCGTGGTGCTCGGCGTGCTGCCGGCGCCACCGCCCACCCAGGCCAGGCCGCCGGGCGTGCTGCGGTTGCGGGTGCGCGCCTACCGCAGCCAATTCAGCCGGAAACGTCAGTTGTTGGCGCTCGGCGGCCTGGTCCTGGGTGTGCTTGCCTGGCTGGTCACCGGGTGGTTCGTCGCCGTGATCGCCGTGCCCATCGCCGCGATCGGCCTGCCGGTTCTGCTCGTCAAGGGTACTGAGAACGAGACCATCGAACGGCTGGAAGCCCTCGAAACCTGGACCAGGAGCCTGTCCGGCCTGATCGTCTCCGGCGCCGGAATGGAACAGGCCATCGCCGCGTCGCTGAGCAGCTCGCCCGGCGCGATCAAGGAACAGGTGAGCATGCTCATCGCCCGGATCAACGCCCGGTGGGCGACCTCCGCGGCGCTGCAGGGCTTCGCCGACGATCTCAACGACCCCACCGCCGACCTTGTCGTGGCGCACCTGCTGCTTGCCGAGAAGCAGCGCGGCCCCGGCCTGGTGAACGCCCTCGACGACCTCGCCCAAATCGTCTTCGACGAGGTCCGGGTGCGCCGGCAGATCGAAACCGACCGCGCCAAGCCCCGCGTCAGTGTGCGCATCATCACCATCGTGACACTCGCGCTGCTGGCGGTCATCCCGTTCGTCGGGGAGTTCATGAAGCCCTACCAGACCTTCTTCGGCCAGGTGGCCCTGTTCGTATGGCTCACCCTCTACGTGGTGCTGCTCGGCTGGTTGGGGCGCATCACGGTGGGCAAGCCCACGCCCCGCATCCTGGAGAACCCGCTCGACTCCACGCACAGCAAGGTGGCCTGAGATGTGGCAGCTTGCCCTGATCCCCGGCGTGATCGCCGGGCTCGGCGTCGCGCTCGTGCTCTCCCAACTGCTGCCCAAGCAGCCGCAGCTGGCCGCCGCGATCACCCGCCTGGGCAATACCGCCGCCGTCGACGCGAAAACGGATGCCTCCTTCGAGGTGCGGGTAGGCAGCTGGGTGCGCGCCCGGCTGCCCGACCTGCCGGGTTTCACCCTGCCCACCCGCAACCTTGCCCTCGTCGGCGTGTCGGTGAACAAGTACCTCTCCGACAAAGCCCTGCTGGCGGCATTCGGCCTGATCGCGCCCAGCCTGTTCGGCCTGTTCCTGCAGGTGCTCGGTGTTGTGCCGTTCTACCTGCCGGCCCTGCTGGGCATCCCGCTCGGTGTCGCGCTCTGGTTCGGTCCCGACCAGGATCTCAAGGCCAAGGCCGCCACCGCCAGGGAGGAATTCTCCCGGGCCGTGGCCGTCTACCTCGAGCTCGTCGCCGCCGAAAGGCGCCGCGGCGCCCCTGCCGGCCATGCGCTGCTCTCCGCAGCGCAGGTCGGGCGGTCGTGGGTGTTCGTGCGCATCCGCCAGGAACTCACCCGGGCGCAGTACGCCGGCACCCCGCCCTGGGACGCCCTGACCACGTTCTCGGAGGAGATCGGCGTGCCCGAACTCGCCGACGTCGCCAAGATCGTGCGGCTGTCGGGCGAAGAAGGAGCCTCCGTGTACGAGACCCTCCGGGCTCGCGGCAAGTCCCTGCGGGTGCAACTGCTCAACAACGAGCACACCCACGCCAACGAGGCGAGCGAGCGCATGACCATCCCGATGACCATGCTCGCCATGGTCTTCGTCGGCATCATCCTCACCCCGCTGGTCATGAACCTTCTCATCGCCTGATTCCTCGCCCGACCCAACCGTTGTCAACCCGCATATCACCAGGAGCGCCACATGTTCACTCTCGCCCAATCCCTCTTCACCGAAGTTCGCCGCCGCGCCCGACTGGTGCGCTCCACCGGAGACGCCGGTCTGCAGACCGTTGAGTGGATCTTCCTCGTCGTCGGCATCCTTGTGATCGCCGGCATCGTCATCGCCGCGGTGACGGCGTTCGTGCAGGCCCAGGTCGGCAAGCTGCCGGGCTAAGCCGACCATGGCCAGACGACCGCGTTTTCGCACCACTCTCACGGCACTTCGCCGTGAGGGGGCGTCAGAGCGCGGTTCGCAGACGGTGGAAGCCCTCATCGTGCTGCCGATACTGTTCGGCGTGTTCTTCGTCATCGTGCAGGGTGCGGTGTGGTTGCACGCCGGTAACATCGCCCAGGCCGCGGCGTCCAGCGCCTACAACTCGGCTCGGCTCTACGACGCCGTGGCCGCGGATGGTGTGGCCGCCGGCACCGTGTCTGCCCAGCAGACCGGCACCGTGCTGGACGCCGCCGTTGTGGTGGTGGATCGAACGATGACCACGGTCACGGTCACCGTCACCGGCAACGCGCCCACCTTGATTCCCGGCTGGGACACCCACGTGGAACGCACCGTGTCCGGTCCGGTAGAACGGTGGATCGCACCATGATGTTTCGGCGATGGGTGCGCAGGCGGCTGCACGGCTCCGGCGAGCGCGGCTCGATGTCGGTGGAACTCGTGCTGATCGCGCCGGCGTTGGCGCTGGTCATCCTGCTGCTGGTGGCCGGCGCCCGGGTGGCCCTGGCCGGCAACGCCGTCGAATCCGCCGCGGTGGCCGCGGCCCGGGACGCCTCCCTGTCCCGCACGACCGCCGGCGCCCAGGCCAGCGCACAACTGGCCGCGCAGACCTCGGTGGCGCAGTCCGGCCTCGCCTGCGCTGACTTCAGCGTGGTCGTCGACGACAGTGGGCTCAACGTTCCCCTCGGAGAGGTGGGCACGGTCAGCGCCACGCTGAACTGCACGTTGGACCTGACCGACATCGCCCTGCCCGGCCTACCGGGAACGAAAACCATCACCACCACGGCGAGCTCGCCGGTGGATGCCTTCCGGGAACGACCATGACTTCTCGCCGGCTCATCGCATCAGATGCACTTCCAGCCTTTCAAAGGAGCACCATGACCACGCAGAACACACCGACGTCATTCCGTCAGAACCGCACGGTCGGCCTTTTGGGGGCGTCGCTGGTCGTGGCCCTGCTTGTGGGAGGCTGCTCCAGCCCACAACCCGAGGCTACGAAGGAGGCGACCACTCCCGCCGCAAGCGCCACGCCCACACCGACGGCTGTCGTCGGCGGGGTCGAGGAACCGCTGAGCGAGGAACACGCGATCGCCGGAGCAACCCTTGCCGCTGAGGCGTATTTCGCTCTCCGTACTGAGATCGAGGTGGAGCACCCGACCGACCCGAGCGTGATCGACACCGTCGCGACCGGAGCCGCGGCTGAACACGTGCGTACTTTCGCGCTCAACCTAGTGGAGAACGGTACCACCAACAAAGGGGCCTACGCGTATGACGTGACCGAGAGCTCATACGCCGGAGCTTCAGAAGGCTCCGACGGAACGGTGTACCCGTTTGGTCTAGCCCAGCTGGTTGGATGTTTCGACAGTTCGGGGATAACGGCCACTAATGCTGATGGCTCGCCTGGAGCGATGAGCGCAACTCGGCGAGGAATCCTAAACCTAACGGTTCTGTACTACGCGTCAGAAAAGGCATGGCTCGTGCAGGATGTCCAAGCGCCAGCGGAAAATGTAATGTGCTGATCCACAACTCATTCGCACGCTTCGCCCGCGGTCTCAGCTGCACCGTGTTGCTGGCGCTATTCGTCGTCGTAGGCGTTCAGTGGGCACCCCAGGCGGCATCTGCAGACTATGTGACCTGTGAAGACAGATTAGAGGCGACGAATTGCCACGTCACCCAAACCGAGGCTGCGAGCCCGGGTGATCCGGGCGTTGATCCCGTGAGCGGCTTCACTCCGTCGCCGCCTGTCTGCCTGGATCGCCGATCCAACAGTGAGTACTTCGAGATACCCTGCCAAGGGGATCTGGGCTGGTGGAGCAACAAGTCACAGTGTTACCAGCGATTGAGCGCTCGACAGAATCCGGCGCCGCAGGGCTGGGACCCTGCGGGTGCCTGGTACGACTGCAGCTCGACGATGGAAACCTTCTGCAACCCCGGAGTTCATTGCTTGGGCCCCTACTCTTACACGCGATGGCTGCTTAACCCTCCGCCTGGGGTGAATACCCTCACCCCCGGCCAAGCCGCACTAAGCCTCATCCAGTCGTTCCGGCTCGAGGGCATCACGGTGGGTTTTGCACCGGACCCGACCGTAGCCGGCTCGAAGAGTTACGTAGGAGTTCCTATTTGGATGTGGGTGGAGAACCCGACCCCGCTCAGCTTCGGCCCCTACGTGCAATCGACGACCCTGGGTGGTGTGACCATCACGGCGACGGCGCAGGTGAGCTCCATCATCTGGAACATGGGCGATGGCACCAGCGTCGCCTGCGCTAACGCGGGCACCCCGTTCGTGGTGGCCTACGGCGCCGTGGACTCGCCCACTTGCGGTCACCGGTACGCCCGCACCTCGGTGACGCAGCCGGGCGGGACTTTTCCGATCACCGCGACCAGCCAGTGGCAGGTCAGCTGGGAGGGTGGCGGGGCCTCCGGAGTCATCCCAGTGACGACAACGGCGACCAGTGCGGTGCGGATCAACGAGATCCAATCGGTCAATGTGGGAGCCGGGCGGTGATCGGGCCTCAAGCGTTTCTCCGGGCCCGGCTCGGCGCGCTTCGCGGGGACCGCGGGTCTGCGTCGGTTTCGTTCCTGCTCGTGTCCGTCACCCTGATCGTGGTGATCGGGCTGGTTGTCGACGGGGCCGGGAAAATTCAGGCGAACGAGCGTGCGGACCTGGTGGCGGCATCTGCTGCCCGCACCGCCACTAACTCGATCGGCGGCGACACCGTGCGGGTGGGCTCGCTCACCCTCGACGCCGCGAAGGCGACCGCGGCCGGCGAGGCCTACCTTGCGGCAGCCGGCATGCCCGGCACCGTCACGGTCAACGGTGAGGTCGTCACCGTCACCGTCAGCACCATCTACAGCACCCGCTTTCTCAGCCTTATCGGCATCGTCGAGCTCCCCGGCACAGGCGAAGCCTCGGCCCGGCTGATCACCCAATAGTCACGATGCAGGAGACCACCATGAAAAGACTCGCTCTCGGACTCGGTTCGTTGGTGCTCGTGCTCGCCCTGCTGGTGGGCATCCCGGCCGCCCTGCTGTTCCTGGCCGGCAACCCGTTCCCCAGCGGAGATGAGCTGTCCCGGGCGTTGAGCACGCCGGACTACGGCGGTGAGTTCCTGGTGGGCACCCTGCTGCCGTTGATCGCCTGGGTCGCCTGGGCCACCTTCGCCCTCGGTTTCCTGGTGGAGCTGCCGGGTCACATTCGCGGCATCCCCAGCCCGCACCTGCCCGGCCTCGGCCTGCAACAGCTCTGGGCCGCGGCCCTGATCGGTGCCATCGTCGTGATGCTCACCGGCGTCGGAGCCCTCGCCGGGTCTACCGCGGGATCGCCGACAGCGGCCCCCGCATCCGTCAGCGTGACCCAAAGCAGCGCCGATTCAACATTCGGCCTGACGCAGGCGGATGGCGACACCGGCGCAGGATCGACGGACAGCGCCGCGGTGAGCATCGACACGGCGGCGGAGGCCGCACCCGCCGCACCCGTCGCCGCCGCACCCACCTACATGGTGCAACCCGGCGACTCACTGTGGCGCATCGCCGAGCAGCAGCTGGGCTCGGGGGAGCGGTTCGCCGAGATCGCGGCCCTGAACCTGGGCGTGGCTCAGGGCGATGGCCATGCGCTCACCGCCGAGAACTGGCTCAACGCCGGCTGGGTGCTGACCCTGCCCGCGGATGCCGCGGTCCCGGCTTCTCCCGATGCCGCCACCCCGGCCGGGCACGTTGTCGTCGAAGGCGACACGCTCTGGGACCTGGCCGCCGACGCGTACGGCGACGGCACCCGCTACCCGGAGATCTTCGCGGCCAGCGCTGCGGTGGTGCAGCCTGATGGTGCCACGATCACTGACCCCAACCTGATCCAGCCCGGCGAGAGGGTGAACCTGCCCGGGATGGGCGCACCGTCGACGGATGCGGCCGCCGCGGTCGCCGAGACAGCTGCCGTTGCCAGTCCCGTCGTGGAGGCAGCATCGCCGACCGTCACCCCGGCCGTGGCCGCTCCCGTTGACGCCTCAGCCGAAGCCGGCGCTGCCGGGGCCGCCGCGTTTTCGCACACGGCCCCTGCACGCACAACGGGTGGCATCGGGGCGGTGCTCGCCGTGGGCCTGCTCGGGCTGCTCGCACTGCGCCGGACCGGTCAGCGTGGACGACGGGAGTTCGGGCGCCGGATCGCCCTGCCCACCGCGGAAGCCAGCACCCTGGAACTCGAACTGCGCGCCGTGGAGAACCGGGTGGGCCTGGACGACATCGATCACGCCTTGCGGTACCTGGCCGTGTGGGCCGAGGACACCGGGAGGACCCTGCCGTCGATTGAGGCCATCCGTCTCGCCGATGATGACATCACCCTGTATCTGTCCGGCACCGACCCGCTGCCGCGACCGTTCCGCACCGAGGCGGCACCTGACGGCGCGGCGACCGGGAACGGCACGGCCTGGACGATCGGCCGGGCGGCGCTACCGGGCGTGGAGCGCCTGCCGCAGCCGCCGTACCCGGCGTTCGTGACGCTCGGCCACGACCAGGCCGGAGCGCACATCCTGGTGGACCTCGAGAGACTCGGCACGCTCGGCGTGACCGGGCCGCCCGAGTTGCGGCTGGGCGTGCTCACCGCGATCGCCGCTGAGCTGGCGACCAGCCGTCGCTCTGAGATCCGCGTCACCGTCGTCGGCGCCGCCGACGAGCTGGCCGCGGCGCTGGCCTCGCCCCGGCTGCGGCACGTGCCGGACGTGGCCACACTGCTGGCGCACCCGGCCGAAGACACCCTCGCCGCGGACACCCCGGAAATTGTGATCCTCGCCTCGACGCCACCACTGTCCGACCGGCAACGGGCAGCACTGGCGGGCCGGTCTGCTCGACTGGGCATCGTCCAGGCAGGGTCTGCGGCCCGCGCGGCGGCACCGGCTCACGATCAGGCCCACTGGGCGCTCAACGTCGACGACATCGGCGCCGCCCGGCTGCTGCCGTTGGGCATCGGCCTCGCCCCGCAGCTGTTGGGAGCCGCTGAGTGCACCCGCCTGATCGATCTGTTCCGCAGCACCGCGGGCCAGAGCGTGGCCGGGCCCGAGTGGGCACGCCGGATGGAGGTCGGGGGCACCCGTGAGGCCGGCTCGGCCGGCGGGGCGGAACCAGCCAGCGTCGGTGCATCCGGTGCGCCGTGGATTCGCCTGCTGGGGCCGGTGGAGGTGATCGGCGCCCGCGGTGTCGAACCTCGCGGTACTGCCGGCGGAGAGGAACGCTCCCGGCTGCCGTGGGCGACCGAGCTGGTGGCCTTCTTCACAGTGCACCGCACCGCCAGCGCGGTCGACGTGCAGACGGCACTCTGGCCGGCCGACCTGCCCACCGGCCTGGCCGCCCAGCAGAACCGCAACGCCCTGATGAACGAGACCAGGGCGTGGCTCGGCGACAGCACCGACGACGAGCCGTACCTGCCGGTTGTCGGCGCGGACGGCCTGCGCCTGCACGCCGATGTGCGGAGCGACTGGGACCTCTGGCGGCAGCTGCTCGGACACGACGTCACCCTCACGACGACAGCCACGCTGGTCAGCGCCCTGCGCCTGGTCACCGGGGCGCCGCTGAGCGGCCTTCCGACCAACCACTTCGCCTGGGCCGAGGCGCTGCGGGAGGAGCTCACTTGTGCCGTCCTGGACGCCGCCCACGAACTTGCCGCCCGGGCCCGGATCTCGGGCGACGCCGACGCAGCGGCCCTGGCCGTCAACACGCGCAGGCTGGTCGAGCCTGTACCGTTGGTCGAGCCTGCGGCGCTGGTCGAGCCTGTCGAGACCCGGTGAGACAGGTCAAAAAACTGCACTGCCGCGAATTATTCCTCAGAAAGGATGCGGAGAGCCCGACCAAACGGGTGATCCCAACCACGCCCGTATGAAAACGTTCTTCCACCACTTCTCGTGGTCGCTCGTCGTGTCCATGATTGCGCTCGCGATCGCGCTGCTCTACGGAGGCTGGGCGGCGGTTGCGCTCTGCGTGATCCTCGGGCTGATGGAGATTTCGCTGTCATTCGACAACGCGGTTGTCAACGCGAGGGTGCTCGAGAAGATGTCGGAATTCTGGCAGAAGATCTTCCTCACCATCGGCATCCTCATCGCCGTCGTCGGGATGCGCCTGATCATGCCGCTCGTTCTGGTGTCCGCAACCACGGGCCTGTCCTTCGGAGAGGTCATCACCCTGGCCCTGGAGAAGGGCGACCCGGCCACCGTCGGCACCTATGGTCACTATCTGCACGATGCACACCCGCAGATCGCGGCCTTCGGCGGAATGTTCCTGCTCATGCTGTTTCTGGACTTCATTTTCGAAGACCGGGACATCAAATGGCTCAGCTGGCTGGAGAAGCCCCTGGCAAAGGTCGGACAGCTCGATTCGTTGTCGTACGTTGTCGCACTCGCGGCACTGCTCGGTGGAGCTGCCATTGCCGAAGACCCCACGGTGGTGCTCATCGCGGGCGTGCTCGGCCTCATCACCTACATTCTGGTGAACGGACTCGGGTCACTGTTCGAGGGCGGGGACGACGCCGAGGAAGATTCAGACGCCGCACGCGGCGGGGCGTCGTCGCTGGCCGTGCTCACCGGCCGGGCAGCGTTCTTCTCGTTCCTCTACCTCGAGGTCCTCGACGCGTCCTTCTCCTTCGACGGCGTCATCGGCGCGTTCGCGATCACCGCGGACCCGATCATCATCCTGCTGGGTCTCGGTCTGATCGGTGCGATGTTCGTCCGCTCGCTCACCATTTTCCTGGTGCGCCAGGGCACCCTCAACGACTACATCTACCTCGACCATGGCGCCCACTGGGCCATCGGCGCGCTCGCGGGCATCCTGCTTCTGAGCATCGGTTTCGAGATCCCGGAGATCGTCACCGGACTCATCGGAGTGTTCCTGATCTGCGCAGCGTTCTTCTCGTCGGTGCTCGCGAACCGGCGCGAATCGGCAGACACCCCGGCGAAGGCCCCTGAGCTCGTCGACAGTCCCTAGGCTCAGCTCTCGCCGCGCCACCGACCGTCGTGGAAGGACAGCGCCGCCGGGCGCACCTCGACGACACCGTAGAGCGCGGCGGGGCATTTCTCCGCCCACTCCAACGCGACGGCCCGGTTCGGCACGTCGATCACGAAGCAGCCCGACAGGGACTCGACGGCGTCGATGAACGGGCCGTCGCGCACCTCCCGGCTGCCGCCCCGGAGCGTCACGGTGGTGGACTCCGCGGCGGGCCGAAAGATATCCGCAGCCACCAGCGCGCCCGACTCCTGCAACGACGCCGCGTACGCGTCGAACAGCTCCCGGAACGGCGGCAGCTCCTCCTCGGAGATGTCGCCCTCCCTGGTCTCAGCCTTGATGATGAGCAACGAGAAGCGCATGGGATCTCCTTCGATATGCGGCTACAGGTCGAGCGATGCGTGGGGTTCGAGCGGGAAGAAAGTGCCGCCGTTCTGCTCCGTGGCGGACTTGATGCGGGAATTAGCGAGGTCCTTGCCGCTCCGTGACAGTCCCATCTCGTGGGTGGGAAAACTGCGTACGGGCTTGACCGCGAGCACATAGTCGATGACCTCGCTGATCTTCAGCCACGGTGCACCGGCCGGCACGGCCAGGGTCTTCACGGTGACGCCCTCGGGGATCGTGAACGCGTCACCCGGGTAGAACAGCTCGTCGTTGACAAGCACGCCCACGTTGTCGATCACCGGGATCGACGAGTGGATGACGGCGTGCTTCTCACCGAAGAACCGCAGGGTGAACGGGCCCGCTTCAATGGTGTCACCCTCGGCGACCACGGTCACAGCGATCTCGCCGGCCGCAGCGGCAACACCGGCCGGCCCGTAGATGGGCACGCCGGGGTTCATGGCGATCACGCGGTTCAACTGCTCTGGCGTCCAGTGGTCGGGGTGCTCGTGGGTGATCACGATCGCGGCCGCATTGGCGGTCTCGGTCAGCGCGGTGGTAAACGACCCGGGATCGATGAACAGCTTCTGCCCTGAGGCTTCGAGGACGAGTGCGGCGTGTTCGAGTTTGGTCAACTTCATGTCTCGAGCTAATACCCAAACCCAAGCATGGGCAACGCGCGACACGCGCACCTATGAGCACCCGCAGCCCCACACGACGCGCGGACGACGTACTCGATTTGAACTCGGTAACCAGGCTGTGGCATACTCGTGAAGTTGCAAAAACGGCCCCATCGTTTAGCGGCCTAGGACACCGCCCTCTCACGGCGGTAACACCGGTTCGAATCCGGTTGGGGTCACCACCACCCGGCTTCCTTCTCGCGAAGGAGGCCGGGTTTTTTTGTTGTTGTAGGACGTTCGACCCTGTCGTTGCTGAAAGCTCGCTGTGAGTATGGGACTCACGGCCCAATGTCAGTCGACATGGGCATCGCATCCGACACGAAGGAACCCTCCCATGGCCACCAGCACCACCCGCGGGGCAGCGGTCACCGCCCCCGCCGCGACGTCCGGCACCACCCTGCTCCAGCGTCGTACCCTCGCGGTGCTGCGACTGGCGACCGGATTCATCTTCCTGTGGGCGTTCCTTGACAAGACCTTCGGCCTGGGCTTCTCCACACCCGCCGAGCGCGCCTGGCTCAACGGCGGCACCCCGGCGCAGGGCTTCCTGAACAGCCCCGGCGTCACCGGACCGCTGCAGCCGTTCTTCGTCGGCATCGCCAGCCCTCTGGTGGACTTCCTCTTCATGCTCGGAATGATCGCCGTGGGACTGGCCGTCATGCTCGGCGTTGGCCTGCGCATCAGCGCGGTCGCCGGCAGCCTGATCATGGTCTTCATGTACCTGGCCGAGTGGCCCTTCACCGCCGGGGCGGCCTCGACCAACCCGCTGGTGGATTACCACATCATCTACGCGCTCGCCCTGATCGTCGTGGCCGTCTTCGCGGCCGGTGACACCTGGGGACCCGGCAAGACCTGGAAGGCCCTGCCGATCGTGCAGAAGTACCCCTGGCTTATCTAGCCAGTCGGAATAAGCATCTGGCAACAGCACTACCTGACCGGCCGCCCTTCGGGGCGGCCGGTTCTGTCTGCCGGCCGCTGCTGCCGGCCACTGGCTACTTGGCGCCGCCGCGCTGGTTGCCGCGAGTGATCCGGGCCACTTCGTCGTCGATGGCGTCTTCGGTGATGATGCCCCGGTTGGGTCCGAAGGCGTCGAGGCCGATGAAGAAGGCGGCGATGCCCATGCCGCCGATCGGCCAGATCGGCCAGAAGTAGCCACCCGGATCGGTCAACAGCCACACGGCGATGACGATGAGAGAAACCCCGAGCCAGACGCCGCAATAGTTCCAGAAGTCCCGGCGTGCCTTGAGCCGCTTCGTCGCGAGTTTGCGGAGTTCTTCGTTGTTCATACCGCGAGGCTATCGCCGGTGCGGGGCCGCGACCATCCCCTAACCGGCCGAGGCCGCCCCGGCGGGAGCCCTAGCCTCGTATTACCCGGTCAGAGTGCGTCTGAACGGGCCCGGGGTATTGGTACGGTGGTACCTCGACTTCCCCCGAACGGGGCGGAAGCGCTCCGAACCGGAGCCGAACGGATTTTGCGGAGTGCACATGGCGGTCAACGGTGAGAGTGCGATCACCCTCGGCGACTCGAGCGTGCACTTCACCTTCAGTGCCGGCAGCGATGTCGGACGCGTGCGGAAGGTCAACGAGGACAGCTATCTGGCCCAGTCTCCGGTGTTCTTCGTCGCGGACGGCATGGGCGGACACGCCCACGGTGACGCCGCAAGCCAGACCGTCATCCGGGTCTTCAACGACCACATCGAACAGGGCTTACCCTCGACCCCCGAGCGGATCCTCGACGCCATCCACTCGTCGAACGACGCGGTGCGCGACCTCAGCGCTGCGGACGACTTCGGCACCGCCGTGTCCGGCACCACCCTCACCGGCGTCGCATTCGTCGATGCCGGCGACGACGTTGGCTTTCACTGGATGGCGTTCAACATCGGTGACTCCCGCATCTACACCTGGGATGGTCGCACCCTCGAACAGCTCAGCGTCGACCACTCCGCGGTTCAGGAGATGGTGGATGCCGGCCTGATCAAGGCAATGGATGCCGAAAAGCACCCCGACCGCAACGTCATCACCCGCGCCATCGGGGCCGACGAATCCGTCGACGCGGATGTCTGGCTGTTGCCCGCGACCGGACGCCACACCTTCCTGATCTGCTCCGACGGCCTCACCAAGGAACTCTCGGTCGTCGAGATCGCGGAGTTGCTCGCCTCACACGCCGTTCCGGAAGACCTCGGATCGCTCGCCGACGTTCTTGTCGCCGCAGCCCTGGCCAAGGGCGGCCGGGATAATGTCACTGTCGTCATCGTCGAGTCGACCTGGGGTGACCCTGGCCAGGACACCGATGTGACCCGCGAACGCCCGACGGGGCTGCACCAGAATCTTGAAGACACTCGGCCACGCAACACGAATCCGGACTAAAAGACGGCAATAGGGGGATCTGTGCTTTCGTACGACGACGACAACCGGGGCGGATGGCTTGCGGCAGCGACGGGGGACCGACTGGTGTTGCTGCCCGCCGCCGATTCCGCTGCCGGCGCGCGAGTCTGGGCGAGCCTCACCGATGCGGGGTCCAGCGAGCAGGGTGCCCGCGCCGTGCTCGACGAGCTCACCGCCGGCGGACTGTCCAAGACTCCGCCGTTCGCGCTCCTCACCTGGGACGAGGTTGTTCCGGCAACGGTGCGCGTCTTCGTGCGCGGAGACGTCGTGGTCGTTCTGGCCACGGCTGCCGGCGACGTGTCGATCGGCGGCCTGGGCATCTCCACGTGGGTGGAGCGCTCCGTCGCGGACGTGACCGCCGTGTCGGTGACCGCTGTGCCCGTTTCTGTGGACGCCGACCCGATCGGCGCGGATGACCTCGCCGCGCTGCCGCTCGGAGCCGGCCTTCCCCTGCAGTCGGGCATGGTGCGCACCCGGCGCCTGCGCCTGGTCGTCGACGGCGCCCGCGCGGCAGAACAAACTCGCTCCGAGCCCGCTCGTGCCGAGCCGGCCGCGCTGATCGTGCCGCCGCCGCCCGCGGCGCCGAAGACCGCGCCGGCACCGCTGCCGCTCCACACGATCGCCGAACCGGCCAGCGAACAGACCATCTCCGACATCGCTGTGGCTGAGCCCGCCGCCGAACCGGCCGCCGAATCCGCCCCGGAGCCCGACGCCGACCCCGCCGGCGGCTATGACCACCTGTTCGGCGCCACCGTGATGCGCGGTGTCGAGCAGGCAGCCGTGCGGCCTGATGCCGAGGCCGAGGACGACGAGTCCGCCGCACCGGCGGGTGCCGCGCGCGACACGGCCGACGCCGATCCGGTCGACACCGAGTCGGACAGCGATGTGCCCGGGGACCACGACGGGCACACCGTGATGAGCGGCGACATCCAGAAGATGCGTGATTCGCGTCGTCGGGTCGCCGCCGAACCTGCGCCGGCCGCCGCGCCCCGGCTCTACCTGCTGCTGCCCAGCGGGGTGCGGGAACCGCTGAGCCAGCCGATCCGGGTGGGTCGGGCACCGAGTGTCAGCAAGGTGTCCGGCGGCCTCGTGCCCAAGCTGGTGAGCCTGGGCGGCGCCGACCAGGACGTGTCGCGCAACCATGTGCACTTCACCGTCGAGGGAGACACCGTGGTCGTCACCGATCTGCACTCGCGCAACGGCACCCTCGTGGTCTTACCGGGCAAGCCGGCGCAGAAGCTGCGTCAGGGCGAACCCACCGCGGTCATCGTGGGAACCGTCGTCGACCTCGGTAGCGGCATCACCCTCACGGTCGGGCAGGAGTGATGCGCCGCGCACCCTCCATCGCCCCGGAACTGCCCGGCTACGAATTCGTCTCCATCCTCGGCTCCGGCGGCTTCTCCGACGTGTTCCTCTACCAGCAGCGACTGCCCCGCCGCCGGGTCGCGGTGAAGGTCCTCCTCACCGAACAGCTGAACCCCTCGACCCAGGCGCAGTTCGTCGACGAAGCCAACCTGATGGCGCAACTGTCGACCCACCCCTATATCGTCACGATCTACCACGCCGACGTCGCCGGCGACGGCCGGCCGTACTTCGTGATGGAGCACTGCTCGGGCCCGAGCCTGGCCGAACGTTACAAGCGCCAGAACTTCGGTGTCGAGGATGCCCTGCGCACCGGCGTGCGCCTCGCCGGCGCAATCGCGACCGCCCATTCGGCGGGCATCCTGCACCGCGATATCAAGCCGGCCAACGTTCTCACCAACGACTTCGGCTGGCCTGCCCTCACCGACTTCGGCATCTCGTCGAGTCTCGACGAGGAGCTGCCCGTGCAGACCATCAGCGGAAGCCACCTGCCGGCCGCGTCGGAGTCCACCGGCACCGGGGAAAGCCAGTCGGTCGGCATGAGCGTGCCCTGGTCGCCGCCGGAGATGTTCGAGGACGACCCCCGGCCCGACGTGCGCAGCGACGTATTCTCGCTGGCGGCCACCATCCACACCCTGCTGGCCGGGCAGACGCCGTTCGAGATCCGCGGGCGCTCCAACGGCACCCTCGATCTGATCGGTCGCATCGAACGCGGTGCCATCACCCCCATCGGCCGTGACGACGTGCCCCGTTCGCTCGTGGCCGTGCTGGCCAAGGCCATGGCCACCCGGCGCGACGACAGGTTCGCCACCGCCGTCGACTTCGCTCGGGCCCTGCAGCGGGTGGAGCTGGAACTCGGCTACGCCCCCACGGGCATCGACATCCCCACCATCGCAGGCACCCAGCACGGCAAACCGGATGCGCCGGCCGGCGACGACGAGACCCGGGCACGTTCGGTGGTGTCGATCGCCGCGCAGGCCCCGGCAGCCCCGGCACCGGCCCGGCCACGCCCGGCGACGCCCGCAGCGCCGCCCGCCGAACCGGACCAGGCCGACGCGACCCGCGTGCGCGGCGCCCGGGTGATCGAACCCGGCAGCGCCCCCGCCGGCGGCACTCCCACCGGCAAGGCCGGCCCTGGCAAGCCGAGCCCGGTCAAGGAAGCCACCATCGTCCGCCCCCGCGGCTCGGTGCGGGCTCAGGAACCGGTCGCGGCATCCGTCGCCGACACTCCCGACGACAGCCCGGTCGAAGGCGCATCAGGCCGTCGCCGCCTGGTGCTGATCGGGTCCATAGCCGCGGCCGTGCTCCTGATCGGCGCCGTGGTCGCCGCCGTCACTCTCACCGGCACCGACAAGTCCGCCCTGACCCCCACAGCCTCCCCGGTGCCGGCCAAACCTGGCAGCGTGAATTCCGCCGCCGGAGTGCCGGTGCCGGTCCTCGAGGGCACCGCCACCTCCGAGGACGGCAGCCAGGTCACCTTCACGGTCAGTAACCCGGCCCCGTTGGACGGCGACGTCTACAGGTGGGCCCGCGCCGAAACCCCCAACCAGCCCAAGCTCAGCACTGTCGCAGACATCACCGTTGACGGGGTCGTGCCCGGCAGTACGGTCTGCGTGGATATCTACCTGCAACGCACCGACGGCAAGATTTCGGAGGCCAACCGTGCCTGCAACCGCTGAAATCATGCCGGTGAAGCCGCTGCGGGTGGAGTTCTGCGGCGAGTGGTACGACGTGGAACCCGGAGCCGACTTCTCGATCGGGCGTGAGTCCGACCTCACCATCGACGACAACCCGTACCTGCACCGCACCTTCCTGCGGCTCTACGAGGACTACGGCATGTGGTGGATCGCGAACGTGGGCAACCTGTTGTCAGCGACGGTGTCGGACACCACCGGCACCGTACAGGCCTGGCTGGCGCCCGGCGCGAAACTGCCCATCGTTTTCCAGACCTTGCACGTGATGTTCAGTGCCGGGTCGTCCACCTACGACTTCAGCATCCACGCCGAGTCCGACTTCTACAACACGTCGCTGTCGGCCTCGCACGAGGGCGGCACCACCACCATCCTGCCGGTGACCCTCACGACAAGCCAGCGCCTGCTGATTGTGGCACTGTCCGAGAGCATCCTCACCCAGGCGGTGCCCGGCCGGGGCGCCATCCCCAGCTCGGCCGAGGCCGCGGCCCGGCTGGGCTGGAGCATGACGACGTTCAACCGCAAGCTGGACAACGTCTGCAGCAAGCTCGACAAACTCGGCGTGGCCGGGCTCCGCGGGGGCACCGGCAACCTGGCGACCAACCGCCGGGGGCGGCTCGTGGAATACGCCGTCGCCACCCGGCTGGTGAGCCTGGACGACGTGGTTCTGCTGGACCGGGCGGCCGAGGATTCCAGGCTGTCGGCCGCGGAGAACGACGAAGACACAACCGTAGGAATTCTCGAGTCCTAGCCCGGCCCGGCGGGGGAGTGGTCCCCGTGTGGGTGCCGCCCATTGACGTGTTAGCGTAAGAGCCGGTCAGGAGCCTATGCCGGGCGTGTCGCGGTCGCGGACGCCGTCTCACACTCCTGCCGAAACTCGCGAGGGGGAAACGGGTGGGGACCCTGAGTTCGTGGTTGCGCGGCCGCAAAATGTCGGCCTCCGTCGTGGCCCTGTCGGTCATGGCCGGCGTGCCGCTGTCGTTCGCGGTGCTGCACGAGGGTTTCCCGGTGACGGATGTCGACCTCTCCGCCCGCGACGTGTGGGTCACCAACGGCAAGGAACTGCTCGCCGGCCGGTTGAACCGGCAGATCGAGGAGCTCAACGCGTCGGTCAACGCCTCGTCCATCGCCTTCGACGTGCTGCAGGACGGCGATGATGTCTTCCTCATCGACAGCAGTGTGGGCTCGATCGAACGCATCGACCCGGCCTTCACCACCCTCGGTGAACGTGTCGACGTGACGCCCGGCTCCGAAGTGCTCCACGGCGGCGACTCGATCGCCGTGATGGCGGCCTCCGGCGACGTGTGGGTGATCAACGCCGCCGGCGAACTGAGCTTCGACCCCAAGACCACCGACCCGGTGATGAAGCTGGGCACAGGCGGTCACATCGCCGTTTCCGCCGACGGCCTGGTTTTCGGAGCGTCGTCGACCGAGAAGACCCTCTTCAGCTACGACCCGTCCTCCGAAGACGCGGCGAAACCGGTTGAGAGCGCCCTGCCGAAGCTGGGTGAGTTCCAGCTCGCCGCGGTGGGGGATAAGCCCGTGCTGCTTGACACGGAGAATCATCGCCTCGTCGTCGACGGCGAGAGCATAGAGGTTCCCAAGAACGCCCTGAAGCTGCAGCAGACCGGGGCCGAGAACGACGTGGCGCTCGTCGCGACCTCGAAGGCGTTGCTGAGGGTTCCGCTGAACGGCGGCGACATCGTGTCCGTCGATGCGAAGTTGGATGCTGCCGTGACCGACCCGAAGTCGGTGTCGGCTCCGGTGTGGTTGAACGGGTGCGCGCACGCGGCCTGGTCGGGTGCGCAGCGTTACCTCGCCGACTGCGAGGGTTCCGACGTGTTGCGGGAGACGATTCAGCAGCCCACCCAGGGGTCGGTGCTGGAGTTTCGGGTCAACCGTGATGTGATCGCGCTGAACAACCTTTCCAACGGCAACGTGTGGCTGGTCGATTCGAACATGCGCCTGGTGGAGAACTGGGAAGAGGTCACTCCGCCGGAAGAGTCCGACGCCGAGGACGGCACCGAGAAGGCCGCCCAGCAGTCCTTCGAAGACACCATCGCTGAGCGCACCGACGTGAACCGGGCGCCGCTCGCGCGCGACGACGCCTACGGGGTGCGGCCGGGCAAGACCACGGTGTTGCCGGTGCTGGAGAACGACACCGACCCGGACGGTGACGTGCTCACGGTCACAAACGTCAGCGGCTTCTCCCAGTCGCAGGGCAGCCTGGATTACATCGACGGCGGCCGGGCGCTGCAGTTCACTCCCGCCGAGACTGTGGCCGGAACCGTGTCGTTCCGGTACACGGTGGCCGATGGCCGCGGCGCCGTCGCCGAGGCTCAGGTGAATGTGACCATGCGGCCGTTGGAGGAGAACCTGGCCCCGGTCTCGAACCGGGCCGGCGCGATCAGCGTGGAGCAGGGCCAGCTGGTCAGTTACAACGTGCTCTCGGACTGGATCGACCCCGATGGTGATGACATCTACCTGGTGTCGGCGTCGCCGACCACCGGTGACGGGGTGCGGTTCGGGCCGGAGGGTTTCGTCACCTTCGAATCCAAGACCGCCGAGCTCGGTGTCAAGGAGGTGCAGTTCGTCATCTCCGACGGCCTGCTCACCGCCACCGGTGTGCTCACCGTGGATGTGAAGGCGGCGGGCACGCTGAACCCGGTGGGGACACCGGACTTCAGCACGGTGTTCGTGGGGGAGACGGCGTTGATCGAGCCGCTCAAGAACGACGTGACTCCGTCGGGAGCGCCGTTGGCGTTGATCGGGGTGAACGAGGTCCCCAAGGACCTCACCGCCGTGGCGAACCTGGAGCGTGGCACGATCGCCGTGTCGTCAGGCAAGGCCGGCAGCTACGTCTTCACCTACAGCCTTGGCGCCGGCGCCACCTCGAGCGTCGGCCTGATCCGCGTCGACGTGGTTGAAAACCCCGCTGAGATCCTGCCTCCGATCGCCGTCAAAGACACCGCCTACCTCCGCGCAGCCGAGCCCGTCACGATCCCGGTGCTGGACAACGACGTCTCACCCAGCGGCCGGGTGCTCGCGGTGCAGTCCGTGGACCTGAGCAGCACCGACGACCTCGTCACTGTCGAGATTCTCACCAACACCGTGTTGCGGGTCACCGCATCCGCGGCTCTCACCCAGCAGGTGCAGTTCACCTACACGATCAGCGATGGCGAGGGCACCTCCACCGCCGGTGTCACCGTTGTTCCGGTGCCGCCGCTGATCAAGCATCAGCCGCCGGTTGCGGTCGACGATTCGGTGAGCGTGCGCGCCGGCGACATCGTGAGCGTGTCGGTGCTCGACAATGACTTCCATCCGGACTCAGCCACCATGAGTGTGCTCCCGGAGCTGACCGACACGACCGACGCCGGAGGCCTGGCGTTCGTCACGGGCAGCCAGGTGCGTTACCAGGCGCCCGCCGAACCCGGCTCCTACAGCGTCGCCTACACGATCTCGGATGCCTTCCAGGAGACCGCGACAGCCACCGTGCGTTTCACCGTGATCGCCGTGAACGCGGCGGACAATCAGGCGCCCACCCCGCTGCCCCTGACGATGCGCACGTTTGCGGAGTCGACCATCAAGGTGCAGGTGCCGTTGGACGGCATCGACCCCGACGGCGATTCGGTGTATCTCACCGCCGTCACCTCGCCTCCGACGCTGGGTCGTATCGTGGACCAGGGCAGCGATTTCTTCATCTACGAGGCCCACCCCGGCACGGCCGGCACGGACTCGTTCACCTATCAGGTCGCCGATACCGTCGGTGCGACGGCCGAGGGTACGGTGCGGATCGGCGTGATCCCGCGCCCGGTGGAGTTGCTGCCCCCGAATGCGGTCGATGACGCCATCGAGATCAAGCCCGGCCGCGACGGATCGATCCCTGTTGTGTTGAACGACTCCGATCCCAACGGGTACAAGCTGACGCTGTCGAAGAAGCTGCCCGAGGTGGACCCCGGCATCACGGCCACGGTCGACGGCAGCCGGGTGATCGTGGAGGCACCCGCCGAGGAGGGCACCTACACGCTGCGGTACGAGATCACCAATGGGCACGGCGGTGCCGATACGGCGTTTGTGCAGGTGAAGGTGACCGCTGACGCCAAGGCACAGTACCCGGTCGCGATCGACCACTTCGTCGAGCCCGACCAGGTCCTGGCCGGCACGCCGATCGACGTTGCGGTACTCGACGGCGCGGAGAACCCCAGCGGTCTGATCGAGGACCTGGTGATCACCCTCGAGGGACCGAACGCCGGCAACGGCACGCTGCAGGCCAACGGCACGGTCCGGGTCGAACCGTCCACCGACCGGCAGGCGATCGCGTACAGGCTCACCAATGAGCTCGATCAGCTCAGCGCCACGGCGTTCATCATCGTGCCGCCGCAACCCAAACCCGTGGAACCGGTGAACCAGCCGTCCACCGAGCCGACACCCGACGAGGAGCAGTTCCCGCCGCCGTTCCTGAAAGACATCGGCCCGCAGGTCGTCAAGATGAACGGGTCCAAGTCCTGGACCCTCGGCGACATCGTCGAGGTGCCCTCCGGCCGCCCCGCGCTACTGCTCAGCGCCACCGCCACCAACAGCGACGGCTCGAAGGTGGCCGGTGGCTCCTCGCTGAGTTTCGTCGCCGCCAGGGACTACCGCGGCCCCGCGTCGGTGACCTTCGTGGTCACCGACGGCAGCGGCGCCGACGACCCAGCGGGCAACCAGGCGACCCTCACCATCCCGATCACCGTCGGCGACCCTGACTTCGAAGACGTCGCCCCCACCTTCACGCCGCCCAAGGTCACCCTCGAGGCCGGCGAGTCCGCAACGGTGGTGAACCTGCGTTCATCGAGCGGGCATCCGAACCCGGCAATCATCGAAAACCTCAGCTACGGCGCCCTGGCCGGCGCCACAGCGGATGTCGCCGCGGCCATACAGGGAGCCAACCTTACGGTCTCCTCCCCACTGGGCACCCAACCCGGCACCAGGGTGCGCCTCACCTTCAGCGTCACCTACAGGGAGTTCACCATCCCCGGCTCGGTGGACGTCACTGTCGTGTCCTCGACCCGCGCCGTGCCGCAGGCCGTGGACGACGCCGGGCCCAATGGCGCCGGCATCGAAACCACTCCGAGTTCGGTCGTGCAGGTGCCCGTGCTCGACAACGACTACAACCCGTTCGCGCAGGACGGCAAACCACTCACCGTGGTGTCCGCGACGATCGAACAGGACGTCAGCGGGGGCAAGGCCTCGGTCTCGTACACCGCGAGCGGGGTGACCATCACGACGGGACCCGGCGCCACCGGCACCCTTACCGCCGTGTACCGCATCCTCGATGCGACCAAGGATCAGGCCAGGGCCACCCAGGGACGCATCACCCTGGTCATCCGCGACCGCCCGGACGCCCCCAACGCGCCGACGGCGGCCGAAGACGATGCCGGAGCCACCATCAGCTTCGCAGCGCCCTCCTCGAACAACTCGGCCATCACCGGCTACACCATCAGTTGGGCCAACGGTGGCTCCAAGAACGTGACCAGCGCCGGGACCTACAACATCACGGGACTCACCAACGGGCAGAGCTATGCGTTCCAGGTGACGGCCCAGAACGCCAAGGGCACCTCGAACGTCTCGGCGTCCAGCAACACGGTGACCCCCTACGGTGTGCCCGGCGCTCCCGCCAGCGCCAATCTCACGGCATCGGCCACCGGCAACGGTGCGCTCGGGCTCAGCTGGGCCGCACCGGGCAGCTCCGGCGGGCGCGGGGTCAGCGCCTACAAATACGAGTGGGTCACCGGCGGCGGCGCTAACGGCTCGACCAGCGGAGCCAAAACCGCCTCGGCCACCGGAACCGCCAACACCCAGTACCAGTACCGGGTGCAGGCCTGCAACGCGCGCGGCTGCGGCGACTGGACCACCTCCAACGCTGCGACGCCCACGACCCCGCCAGCCTGGGCACCGACCCACTACGGCTACTCGGTGACCCAGCAGGCCTGCCCGGAACCGGACTCCACCTATGGCGAGACCGTGACCAACGGCAACTCGGGTTGCACCATGAACGCCCGCGGCTATCTGCAGCCCGGAACCGTGATCGACGCGATCTGCCTGTCCGTGCGTAACGGCAAGAACTGGTACTACTTCCAGATCGAAGACCGCAGCTATGACGGTTGGTTCATCCGGATCTCGGACACCAACGGCACGATCATTCCAAATTGCTGATGAAAAGACGCGAATGGGGACCTCTACCCATCCGGGTGGCCCCCGTTCGCGTGTTAGCGTAAGAGCCGGTCAGGGGACAGTGCCAAAGGTCACGGTGCACCAGACCTGACATTGTTTCGACGTAACGCATCAACATCACATTTGGGGGAAATCGGGTGGGGACCCTCAGGTCGTTTTTGCGTGGTCGGCGGGTATCGGCATCCGTGGTGGCACTGTCGGTCTTGGCGGGTGTGCCGCTGTCGTTCGCGGTGCTGCACGAGGGTTTCCCGGTGACGGATGTCGACCTCTCCGCCCGCGACGTGTGGGTCACCAACGGCAAGGAACTGCTCGCCGGCCGGTTGAACCGGCAGATCGAGGAGCTCAACGCGTCAGTCAACGCCTCATCGAGCACCTTTGACGTCGTGCAGGACGGCGAAGACGTCTTCCTGATCGACGGCAGCTCGGGCACCATCGAACGCATCGACCCGGCCTTCACCACCCTCGGCGAACGGGTCGACGTGGCCCAGGGGTCCGAGATCGTCTACGGCGGCGACTCCATCGCCGTGATGAACCAGTCCACCGGTGAGGTCTGGGTGATCAACGCCGCCGGCGAACTGAGCTTCGACCCCAAGGCCACCGACCCGGTGATGAAACTGGGCAAGGGCGGCCACATCGCCGTTTCGCAGGACGGCGTGGTCTTCGGCGCCTCGAAGACCGAGGAGACCCTCTTCACCGTCGACCCGGCGGCCGAGGAGCCCGAGGCTGTCACCGCCGAACTGCCCAAGCTGGGCGAGTTCCAGCTCGCCGCGGTGGGGGACAAGCCGGTGCTGCTGGACACCGAGAATCATCGCCTCGTTGTCGACGGTGAGAGCATAGAGGTTCCCAAGAACGCCCTGAAGCTGCAGCAGACCGGGGCTGAGAACGACGTGGCGCTCGTCGCGACCTCGAAGGCGTTGCTGAGGGTTCCGCTGAACGGCGGCGACATCGTGTCTGTCGATGCGAAGTTGGATGCTGCCGTGACCGACCCGAAGTCGGTGTCGGCACCGGTGTGGTTGAACGGGTGCGCGCACGCGGCCTGGTCGGGTGCGCAGCGCTACCTCGCCGACTGCGAGGGCACCGAGGTGCTGCGGGAGACCATCGAGCAGCCCACCAACGGATCGGTGCTGGAGTTCAGGGTCAACCGTGATGTGATCGCGTTGAACAACCTCTCCAACGGCAACGTGTGGCTGGTCGATTCGAACATGCGCCTGGTGGAGAACTGGGAAGAGGTCACCCCGCCCGAAGAGTCCGACGCCGAGGACGGCACCGAGAAGGCCGCCCAGCAGTCCTTCGAAGACACTCTTGCGGAGCGCACCAATGTAAACCGGGCGCCTCTTGCCCGTGACGACGCGTATGGTGTGCGGCCGGGCAAGACCACGGTGTTGCCGGTGCTGGAGAACGACACCGACCCCGACGGTGACGTGCTCACGGTGTCGAACCTGAGCGGGTTCTCGGAGTCGCAGGGCAGCCTGGATTACATCGACGGTGGCCGGGCCGTGCAGTTCACCCCGGCCAAGGATGCGGCCGGAACCGTGTCGTTCCGGTACACGGTCGCCGATGGCCGCGGCGCCGTCGCCGAGGCCCAGGTCAATGTGACCATGCGGCCGATGGAGGAAAACCTGGCCCCGGTCTCGAACCGGGCCGGCGCGATCAGCGTGGAGCAGGGCCAGCTGGTCAGTTACAACGTGCTCTCGGACTGGATCGACCCCGATGGTGATGACATCTACCTGGTGTCGGCGTCGCCGACCACCGGCGACGGGGTGCGGTTCGGGCCGGAGGGTTTCGTCACCTTCGAATCCAAGACCGCCGAGCTCGGTGTCAAGGAGGTGCAGTTCGTCATCTCCGACGGCCTGCTCACCGCCACTGGCGTGCTGACCGTGGACGTGAAGGCGCCCGGCAGCCTCAACCCCATCGGCACGCCGGACTTCGCCACCGTGTTCCTGGGCGAGACCGCCCTGATCGAACCGCTCAAGAACGACGTCACCCCTTCGGGCGCGCCGCTGGCCCTGATCGGCGTGAACGAGGTGCCCAACGACCTCTCCGCCGTGCCGAACCTCGAGCGCGGCACCGTGGCCGTCTCGGCGAACAAGGCCGGCAGCTATGTCTTCACCTACAGCCTCGGCGCCGGGGCCACCTCGAGTGTCGGCCTGATCCGGGTGGACGTGCTGGAGAACCCCGACGACGTGCAACCGCCGATCGCGGTCAAGGACACCGCCTACCTGCGCGCCGGCGAACCGGTGATGATCCCGGTCCTCGACAACGACGTCTCACCCAGCGGCCGCGTCCTCGCCGTGCAGTCCGTCGACCTGACCGCAACACAGGACCTGGTGACTGTCGAGATCCTCACCAACACCGTGCTGCGGGTCACCGCGGCCGCCGCGCTCACCGAGCAGGTGCAGTTCACCTACACGATCAGCGACGGCGACGGAACCTCAACCGCCGGCGTCACCGTCGTTCCGGTGCCGCCGCTGGTGAAGCATCAGCCTCCCGTGGCCGTGGACGATTCCGTGAGCGTGCGCGCCGGCGACATCGTCTCGGTGCCGGTGCTGGACAACGACTACCACCCCGACTCCGCGACCATGACGGTCGCCCCCGACCTGGCCGACACCACCGACGTCGGCGGCCTGGCCTTCGTCACAGGCAACCAGGTGCGCTTCCAGGCTCCCCAGGAAGCCGGTTCCTACAGCGTCGTTTACAGCATCAGCGACGCCTTCGCCGAGACAGCGACGGCGACGGTGCGGTTCACCGTCACCGCCAAGGACGACAAGAACAACCGGCCGCCCACCCCGCTGCCGCTGACCATGCGCACCTTCGCCGAATCCACCATCAAGGTGCAGGTTCCGCTGGACGGCATCGACCCCGACGGCGACTCGGTGTACCTGAAAGACGTCACCAGCGCACCGGAGCTCGGCCAGATCATCGAGTCGGGCAGCGACTTCTTCGTCTACGAGGCGTACCCGGGCACGGCAGGCACGGATGTCTTCAGCTACCAGGTCGAGGACACCCTCGGCGCCACCGCCGAAGGCTCCGTGCGCATCGGCGTGATCCCGCGCCCGGTGGAACTTCTGGCGCCGAGCGCCCTGGACGACGCCATCGAGATCAAGCCGGGCCGCACCGGTTCGATCCCGGTCGTACTCAACGACTCCGACCCCAACGGCTACAAGCTCACGCTTTCTGAGAAGCTGCCCGAGGTGGACCCGGGCATCACCGCCACCGTCGACGGCAGCCGTGTCATCGTTGAAACGCCCGCCGAGGAGGGCACTTACACGCTGCGCTACGAGATCACCAACGGACACGGCGGCGCCGACACCGCCTTCATCCAGGTGAAGGTCACCGAGGACGCCAAGGCCCAGTACCCCGTGGCGATCGACCACCTCGTCGAGCCCGAAGAGGTCGCATCCGGCCAGGCCGTCGACATCGACGCACTCGAGGGCGCCGAGAACCCGAGCGGCCTGATCGACGAACTTGTCATCAGCCTGGAGGGACCCAACGCCGCCTCAGGCGCCATCCAGTCGAACGGCATCGTGCGGGTCGAGCCCACCTTCGAGCGTCAGGCGATCGCCTACCGGCTCACCAACGAGGTCGACAAGCTCAGCGCCACGGCGTTCATCATCGTGCCGGCCAAGCCGAAGGCCGAGCCCAACACCCCGAAGCCGTCTGATCCCGCGAACGCCGAACCGAGCACCCAGCCGACGCCGGAAGAAGAGGTCTTCCCGCCGCCGTTCCTGAAAGACATCGGCCAGCAGGTCATCAAGATGAACGGCTCGAAGAGCTGGTCCCTCGCGGATATCGTCGAGGTCCCCTCCGGCCGCCCCGCCGTGCTACTCAGCGCCACCGCCACCAACAGCGACGGCTCGAACCCCATGGGCGGTTCCACGTCACTGAGCTTCACGGCCGCGGCCGACTACCGAGGACCCGCCGCCCTGACCTTCGTGGTCACTGACGGTGCCGGCGCCGGTGACCCCAAGGGCAACCAAGCCACCCTCACCATCCCGATCACCGTCGGCGACCCGAACTTCGAGGACGTCGCTCCCACCTTCACTCCCTCCAAGGTCACCGTGGAGGCCGGAGAGGGCGCGCAGGTCGTGAACCTGCGCAACTCCACAGGTCACCCCAACCCCGACATCATCCAAAGGGTGAGTTACGGATCGCTCGGCGGCACCAACGGCTCCGTCGCCGCGACCCTCGCCGGCGCCGACCTCACCATCTCGTCGCCGCTGGGCACCCAGCCGGGCGCCAAGGTGAAGCTCACGTTCTCGGTGACCTACAAGGAATTCACCATCCCCGGCTCGATCGAGGTGACGGTGGTCTCGTCAACCCGCCCCGTTCCCCAGGCCGTCGACGACGCCGGCCCCAACGGCGCAGGTATCGAGACTCGGCCGAGCACCTCGGTGACGGTGCCCGTGCTCGACAACGACTACAACCCCTTCGCCAAGGACGGCAAGCCGCTCGTGGTGATCGGTGCGGTCATCGAACAGCAGGTCGGCTCCGCATCCGTGGCGTTCACCGGCAACGACGTCACCGTCAAGACTGGCTCGGGCGCCACCGGCACTCTCACGGTGGTCTACACGATCAAGGACGCCACCGGCGACCCTGCCCGCCAGACAAAAGCCAGGATCACCTTTGTGATCCGCAACAACCCGGATGCCCCCAACAAGCCGACCGCGGTCGAGGGCGACGCCAGCGCGACGGTGAGCTTCACCGCCCCGTCGTCGAACAACTCACCGATCACCGGATACACGATCAACTGGGCCGGCGGCGGCTCACTGGATGTAACCAGCGCGGGAACCCACTCGATCACCGGCCTGAGCAACGGCTCGAACTACGCCTTCACCGTCACGGCGCGAAACGCCCTCGGTGTGTCCAGCCCGTCGGCCGCGAGCACCACCGTGACTCCGTACGGCAAGCCGGGAGCGCCGGCCAGTGCCACCCTCAAGGCGCCAGGCACCGGCACCGGGGAACTCAGCCTCACCTGGGCGGCCCCCGGCAGCAATGGCGGCCGCGCAGTAAGCAGTTACAACTACGAGTGGATCAAGGGCAGCGCCGCGAACGGGTCGACCAACGGAGCCAGGTCGGCATCTGCCACCGGAGCCATCGACCAGCCGTCCCAGTACCGGGTGCAGGCGTGCAACCCGGCCGGCTGCGGTGCGTGGACGTCCTCGGACACCGCGACCCCGCAACCGACCCCGCCGCCGCCGGCGCCCAAGAAAATCATCGATCTTTCCAAGGGAAATCCGGGAGAAATCCGGCAGACCTATTTCTACAACATCGACCTGCGCGACTGGCCCGCCGGCAGCTACGCCACGATGCTGTACTGCAACGGTGGCCCGCTCATCACCGCCCCGAACATCACGGTCGGCGCTGACGGCACGGGCAGTTACCGAGGCAACACGGGCTACTGCGGATACTCCAATACGTACGTAACCGTCGACGGCAAGAAGAGCGACGTTCAAGACTGGTCAAGATAAGGATGACGAAAAAATGGCAGTAACACAGGAACAGGCAGACTGGTTCGCCGAAGCGTTCGGCAAGCTCGTCGGCAACGTCGAACAGGCAATCCTCGGCAAGGACCACGTGATCCGGCTCGTTGTCGCCGCGATGCTCACCAACGGACACGTGCTGTTGGAGGACTTCCCAGGCACGGGTAAGACCGTGCTGGCCAAGGCCTTGGCCAAGACTCTCGACGGCACCAACTCGCGCATCCAGTTCACCCCCGACCTACTGCCGTCCGACGTCACCGGTGTCACCATCTACGACCAGGGCAAGGGCCTCTTCGAGTTCCACAAGGGACCGATCTTCGCGTCGATCGTGCTAGCCGACGAGATCAACCGGGCGAGCCCGAAGACCCAGTCCGCGCTGCTCGAGGTGATGGAAGAGGGCCGGGTCACCGTCGACGGCATCAGCCACGAGGTCGGCAGCCCGTTCATGGTCATCGCCACCCAGAACCCCGTCGAGCAGGCCGGAACGTACACCCTGCCCGAGGCCCAGCTCGACCGCTTCCTCTTCAAGACCTCGCTCGGCTACCCGGACCACGACACCGCCGTCACCCTGCTGCTGGACTCGTCGAACCGGTCCAGGGACGCCGGGATCACGCCCATCATCGCGTCCAGCTCGGTCACTACTATGGCCCAGCTGGCCTCAGAGGTGTTCGTGGACGCCGCAGTACTCGGTTACCTCAACGAGATCGTCACCGCCACCCGCACCGACGTGTCCTCGACCCTCGGTGTGAGCATGCGAGGCGCCCTCGCCCTGGCCCGTGCAGCTAAGACCTGGGCCCTGTCGCAGGGGCGCACCTTCGTCAGCCCCGACGATATCCGCGACCTGGCCATCCCGGTGCTCGCGCACCGCATCATGGTCGACCCCGAAGCCGACTTCGCCGGCGTCACCGCCGAAGACATCGTCAGCCGGATCCTGGTCGAGGTGGCTCCTCCCGCCTTCCGCGCAGCATGAAGCGGGCCTCCGAGCGCGGGCCCGTCAGGGTCTCACCGGCCAGACACGCCCTGAGATCGGTCGGTCGCGCGCTCGGGGCCGGTGCCTCCCACGCCTGGCGGTTGCTCCGCCAGGTGCTCGCCATCGTGCTGGGGCGCATCCGCCCCGTCGTCGATGTGATCGGCCCGGCCGGACGGCTCGTGCTGCTCTGTGCCGTCGTCGCGTTTATCGTGAGCGCCGTGTTCGGCTGGGTTGAATTCACCTACCTGGCGACCACCCTGCTGGCCGCCGTGCTCGTTGCCGTACCGTTCATCGTCGGCCGGGCCACCTACGCCGTCGAGTTGCAGCTGAACCCGCACCGCGTCGTCGCCGGCGAACGCGCCCTGGGGCAGATGACCGTCACGAACTCGGGGGAGCGTGCCCTGCTGCCCGCCCGCATGGAACTGCCCGTCGGCATGGGGCTGGCGGAGTTCGTCATCCCCGGGCTGGCGCCTGCCGCCGTGCACGACGAACTGTTCGCCGTGCCCACCCAGCGCCGGGCCGTGATCGTCGCCGGCCCCGCCATTTCGGTGCGCGGAGACCAGCTGGGCCTGATGCGGCGCACCGTGCGCTGGACCGAAGCCGTGGAGCTGTTCGTGCACCCGGTGACCACCAGAATCGCCTCCTCGGCCGCCGGCCTCATGCGCGACCTCGAGGGTGAGATCACCAAGAAGATCACCAGCGACGACATCTCGTTCCACGCACTGCGCGCGTACGAACCCGGCGATCCGCTGCGCAACGTGCACTGGCGCACGTCGGCCCGCACCGGGCAGCTGATGGTGCGTCAATTCGAAGAGACCAGGCGCACCCAGCTCACCATCGTGCACAGCGCGGAGAGCGCCTACTACGCCTCGGACGAGGAATTCGAACTGGCTGTGTCGGTGAGCGCATCGCTGGCCCTCCAGATCATCCGCGACGGCACCGGACTCAGCGTGGTCACCGAGAAGTTCGCCCTGCGCACCGCAACCCCGGTGTCCCTGCTCGACGACACCTCCAGGATCGACGCCGTGTCCGGCCTCTTCCCGAGCCTGCGTGAATTCGCGCGGGCCGCCACCCGGCGCCTGCCACCGCCCAGCGTGGTCATGATCATCGCCGGTTCGCTGATGGACCTCACCGAATTCCGGGCCGCGCAGACCCTGTTCGGTAAAGACGCCACCACCCTCGCGTTCCGCATCCACCCCGGGGCGCAGTCCCGACTGTCCACGGTGTCCGGCCTCACGGTCCTCACCATCGGCGATCTGGCCGACCTGCCCAAACTCCTCCGACGGGTACACCGATGAGCCGTTTCAGCCGCCCCCGTTCGAATCCGGATGAGAGGGACCCCTCGGGCGCACCCGTGCGGGCACCGCGACCCAGGACCGCGCCGGCACCGAGGCCACGCCCCGAGCGGCCGGCGGGATTGCGCGCGGCCTGGCGGCCCTTCCCGCGCACCGCCTGGACCGATGTCGCGGTGCTGAGCCTGCTCTCGGTGCTGGGCGTGCTTGGTCTGGAGACCTCCTTCGGCGACTACAACTTCCTGGTCGCCGGCCTCGGCGGCCTGATCGTGGGAACCGGTATCGCCGTGCTCGGCTACGCGCTGCGGCTCGGTGTCGTCACCAGCGTGCTCGCCGCCATCCTGGCCTACTTCCTGCTCGGCACGCCGTTCACCATGCCCGGTGAGGCCCTGCTCGGCGTGTTCCCCAGCATCTCCTCCACCGCCGGACTGGCACTGGGCGCGGTCTTCGGCTGGAAAGACATCGTCACCCTCGGCACGCCGGTGGAAGCGCCGTACTATATGCCGGTGCTGCCGTACTTCGCGGCCTGGCTGGTCGCCCTGGTGGGCACCATGCTGGCCAGCCGGTGGCTGCCCGGACGCCAGCGCACGGTCTGGCGTACCGGCATCCTCCTGATCGGGCCGGTCCTGCTGTACCTGACCGGCATCCTGATGGGCACCGACAAGACCTTCTTCGCGGGCCTCCGCGGTGTGGCCTTCGCCGTTGTCGCCATCGTCTGGATCGGCTGGCGCCGCACCAAGGTGGAACGCGCTGACGCCGCGGGCGCAGCCCGGCTGCTGCGCCGCAAGCTGCTGGGCACCGCCACCCTGATCGTGGGCGCCGTGCTGATCGGCGCTCTCGTCGGCGGCGTCCTGGCGCCGGAGACCAAGGACCGTTTTGTGCTGCGTGAAGAGATTCAGCCGCCGTTCGATCCGCTGGAATTCCCCAGCCCACTGGCCGGGTTCCGGCAGTTCACCAAGACCCTCGCCGACACACCGCTGTTCTCCGTGACCGGGATGCAGCCCGGTGAGACGCTGCGGCTGGCGAGCATGGATGCCTACGACGGCAAACTCTGGAACGTGGCCGCCGCCGACACCCTGGTGAACGGTTCCGGCAGCTTCCGGCTCGTGGGCCGTACCATCCCCGAACCTGCCCTGGTCACCAGCAGTGCGGACAGCACCGTCACCGTCGACGTCGTCGGTTATGAAGACGTCTGGCTGCCGGTGATCGGCTACCCCGCCACCGTGGACTTCGACGACGCGGGCAGCCAGGAGGAGGCCGAGACCCTGCGCTACAACGCCGACAGCGGCACCGCCGTGCTCACCACCGGCGTCGAACCCGGCTACGAGTACACGGTCAACGCCATGCTGCAGCAGACCTACCGGGACGAGGACCTCCAGGAGGTTCCCGTCGCCGACGTCACCCAGCCCGCCGTCGGGAACATCCCCGATGTCGTCGTGGCCAAGGCCATCGAGTACGCCGGCACCGCCGACACCCCCATCGACAGCCTCCGGGCGATCGAACAGGCCCTCAAGACCAAGGGTTTCCTCAGCCACGGCCTCGCCTCCGACGGCATCCCGTCGCGGGCCGGCCACGGTGCCGACCGCATCAACGAACTGTTCACCCGCACCCAGATGGTGGGCGATGAGGAACAGTACGCCGCCGCTATGGCCCTGATGGCCCGGAGCCTGGACTACCCGGCCCGGGTGGTGATGGGCTTCGCGCCCGACGTGCCCGAGGACGCCGGCACCGTCGAAATCACCGGAACCGATGTGACGGCCTGGGTGGAAGTGGCCTTCGAAGGCGTCGGCTGGGTGGCGTTCTACCCCACCCCGGACCAGACCGACGTGCCCCAGGACCAGACCCCCAAGCCCAAGACCGAACCTCAGCCGCAGGTACGTCAGCCCCCGCGCATGGACAACGAAGCCGACGACCTGCTCACCGCCGTCGAAATCGATGACACCAAGGACGAGGACAAGGACAAGGACTTCGAGCTGCCCGGCTGGGCCTGGGTCGTGATCGGTTCGGTGGGCATCCCGCTGGTGCTGCTGGGGGTTCCGCTCCTCGTCATCGCCGCGCTCAAGTCCCGCCGCCGCCGTAATCGACGCACCAGGGGAACCGGCGACGAACGCGCGGCCGGCGCCTGGTCCGAGTTGACCGACGGCTTCGCCGAGCTCGGGTTCGAGGTGCCGCGCGCGTCGAGCCGTCGTCAGGTAGCCGTCAGCCTGGAATCGCAATTGGCCGCTCAGGTGCTCATCCCCGACGGCTCCGGAGAGGTCGTTGAGGCCGCGGAGTTCGTGGCGCCGCACCGGCTGGTGCCGGTGGCCGACTCCGTGGACAGCGCCGTGTTCGGTGGCCGGCAGGTCAGCGACGAAGACGTGGAGAGCAATTGGACGGCGGCGCTGGCCTCCCTGGCCACCGCCGGGGAGTCCGCCGGGCGCCTGCGCCGGATTCTCGCCAGGTTCAGGCTCCGCGCCAAGCGGGACTGGAGCCAGGTGAACCTGCGCGGCAGCCGGGGCCCCGGCGCGGGCCGCGGGTAGAGTTGCACCGTGGAAAATCCGGACTTCATTGTTCCCCCGCCGGGGATGTTTCGCCCGACTGACGCTGACGCTGACGCCGACGAGGAATCGACGGCGCGGGTGCCGCACAGAAACCTGATCGGCGCCATCCCGCCCGCACCCGGGGGTGCCGCGCCGACGGTCACCGACGACGCCGCGCCCACCGGGCCGGCCATGCCCACCGTGGTGGTGGCCCCCGAGGGGGTTGCCCCGGTGGTGTCGCCGCCGGTCGCTGCGCCGGCAGTGTCCATACCCGCGTTCGTTCCCACGCTCCTGGGTTCGCCGTCGCGTACCCCGCCGACGGGCACTGCACGCCCGCCGGCCGTTCCGGCCGTGCCGGTCTGGCAGCTCACCCTCGCCGACGGCCAGGCCATCCCGGTGACGGGCTCGCTCGTGCTGGGCCGCGACCCGGCCCCCGTCACCCGGCGGGCCGCGACGATGGTCAGTGTCATCGACCCGGCCAGGTCGGTGTCCAAGTCCCACGCCCTCGTGGAGCTGGTGGAGGGGGAGCTCTGGGTCACCGACCTTCACTCCACCAACGGCGTCAGTTTTGGCGACGCCAACGGCCAGCGCACGCCCCTGGATCCGGGCGTGCGCACCGCCCTGGCCGCCGGTGTCAGCCTCTCCCTCGGCGAATTCGCCGTGCAGGTGTCACGGGCCTGACGCCTAGGATTTGTCGGCTGTGCGGGTTGTGCTGGTGCCCGAGCCCGTGCTCGACAGCGGCGGCGTCTTGGGCAGCCGCAGGGCCACAGCGAGGCCGAGTAGTCCGGCGAGAGCCAGTCCGGCGTAGACCACGGTGAGCGATGTCTGACGGGCCTCGGCGTTGATCTCGATGATCTCGGCCCGCTGGTCGTCGGGGAGCTCCGCGATGGCCTCGCCGAGCTGCGCGTCGCTGATGATCTGGGCCTTCTCGGTGACCGCGGTGTCCAGTTGGGACTGTTCGGACTCCGAGAAGACCGGGCTGTCGTCGATGAGGGTCGTGGCGGTCAGGACGAACACCGACAGGATCAGCGCCCCGGCCAACGAGGTGCCCAGGGACGCCCCGATGTTCTGGGCGGTGTTGATCACGCCGGAGGTTTCGTTGGAGCGCTGCGGTTTCACCGACGACATGATGAGGTTCTGATTCTGGGAGGCGATGGTGCCCGCACCGAACCCGACCAGCGCCAGCCCCAGGATGAACTCGGTTCCGCTCGTGGCGTCCCTGGCCAGCACCCCCATGGCCGCCGCGCCGACCACGATGATGGCGAAGCCGGCGAGGATCACCGAGCGCGGTGCGAAGCGGCGGCTGAACACCCGCCCGCTCACCGCCGCAGACAACAGCACGGCCAGGGACAGCGGCAGCAGGGTGAGCCCGCTCTGGATCGCCGAGTAGTCCAGCTCCATCTGTACGTAGAGGGAGAGCGCGAAGATCGAGCCGGTCAGCACGAGGTACTGCAGCAGCTGCACGGCCGACCCCGACGAGACGGCCCGGATGCCGAAGAGATTCAGGTCCAGGAGAGTGTCGTGGTGATGCCGGTCCCGGTTTCGCTCCACCAGGATGAACGCGATGAGAAATACCAGGCCGATCAACACGAGGATCACCGTCGGGGAGACCTGGCCGGCGGTGAGCACGACCCGCCCGAACATCTCAACGTCGACGCGGCTGATGAACAGGCCGTACGCCGAGGCCATCACGATGCCCAGAACCACGGTGATGAGTCCGGCGGAACTGAGGAGGAAACCCGGCCAGTCGAAGCGGGGCTTCCGGCCCAGGAAGGGCGCATCCTTGATGATCTTGAGCTGGGTGAAAATGTACAGCGCCACGAGGAGTTCGCTGGCGAACGCCAGCCGCCAGGACAGGTACGACGTGAACAGGCCCCCGATGATCGGCCCGATCCCCGCGGCGATGCCCGCGATGGCCGCGAAGCCGGCGTAGGCCTTGGCCCGGGCGGGGCCGGCGGGGAAGTTCGAGACGATCAGCGACATCATGGCCGGGAGCATCATGGCCGCGCCCAGGCCCTCGAGGATCGACCAGCCCAGGATGAAGACACCCAGGGTGGGGGAGATCGCGGTGACTGTTGTGCCGACGGAGTACACGGTGAGGCCGATCACGAAGGCGCGTTTGCGGCCGATGATGTCGCCCACCTTGGCGCCGGCGATCATGAATGCAGCCATCACCAGGGTGTAGAGCGTGATGGCGTTCTGGATGCCGGTGACCGTCGTATCGAAATCGGCCACGAGGGTAGACAGCGACACGTTCATGAACGTGGAGTCGACGACGATGATGAACTGGGCCAGCAGGATCACGACCAGCACCCTGCCTGTGGTTTTCTGTGTGGTCACGGTCGTCATGCGCACACCATACGGCGACAGCCCTCCCACAGCCAGCGCCCGCCCCGGCCGACTCTCGTGCCCCGCATCCATCCGCGAACCGTGAGAAAGCACCAGGATGCGCGGTTTTTTGGGGCAAAGCTCACAGTTCGCGGGCTCTACCTGGCCCACCCTCGCTGGTCGAGCCTGTCGAGACCTGGTGAGGTGTGTGAGTTGGGTGAGTTGTGTGTGCTGGCCGGGTCTCGGCAAGCTCGACCGACGACGGGGCGGGGGCGTCGCGCGGGTCGCGACCGGAGACATCCGTGAACCGTGAGAAAAGCACCAGGATGCGCGGATTTTTGGGCCAAAGCTCACAGTTCGCGTACCCGAGAAGACGGATCCCGGCCGCAGTGTTAGCCTGAGGTGTGCTGCAACGTGGACTTCTTCTTCTGTGCCGCGACGAGTCTCGTATCTAACAAGGCCCACTCGTCGCGGAGTTTGTCGTTGGCTGACCACCGTTCCCGAGGAAGACGCACGAACATGACTAACGCAGTGAACCCCGATTCACCCATGCCGGACATCCGCCCCCGCACCCTGGCCGAGAAGGTCTGGGACAAACACCTGGTTGCCAAGGGCGAGAACGGCACCCCTGACCTCATTTACATCGACCTGCACCTCGTGCACGAGGTCACCAGCCCGCAGGCCTTCGACGGCCTGCGCCTGGCCGGGCGCCCGGTTCGCCGGCCCGATCTGACGATCGCGACCGAGGACCACAACACGCCGACCCTGGCGATCGACCGGCCCATCGCCGATCTCACCAGCCGCACCCAGATCGAGACCCTGCGCAAGAACTGCGCCGAGTTCGGCATCCGCCTGCACTCGCTGGGCGACATCGAACAGGGCATCGTGCACGTCGTCGGCCCGCAGCTGGGCCTGACCCAGCCGGGCATCACCGTCGTCTGCGGCGACTCGCACACCTCCACGCACGGGGCCTTCGGCGCCATGGCGCTGGGCATCGGCACCAGCGAGGTGGAGCACGTCATGGCCACCCAGACGCTGCCGCTCAAGCCGTTCAAGACCATGGCCATCACCGTCGACGGCACCCTGCGCCCCGGCGTCACCGCCAAGGACATCATCCTCGCCGTGATCGCCAGGATCGGCACCGGCGGCGGCCAGGGCTACGTGCTCGAATACCGTGGCAGCGCCATCCGTGCTCTCTCCATGGAGGGACGCATGACGATCTGCAACATGTCGATCGAGGCCGGCGCCCGTGCCGGCATGGTCGCGCCGGACGCCACGACCTACGCCTACCTCAAGGGCCGCGCCCACGCGCCAGACGGCGCCGACTGGGACGACGCCGTTGCGTACTGGGACACCCTGGCCACCGACGAGGGCGCCACCTTCGATGCCGAGGTCATCCTCGACGCCGACACCCTCGAACCGTTCGTGACCTGGGGCACCAACCCCGGCCAGGGCGTCTCGCTCAGCGACACCGTGCCCAACCCCGCCGAGATCGACGACGCCAACGAGCGCAGCGCCGCCGAACGCGCCCTCGAGTACATGGACCTGGCCGCCGGCACCGCCATGAAAGACATCCGCGTCGACACCGTGTTCCTCGGCTCCTGCACCAACAGCCGGGTCGAAGACCTGCGGGCCGCCGCCGAGATCATCAAGGGCAAGTCCATCGCCGACGGCGTGCGGATGCTCGTGGTGCCCGGGTCCGCCCGCGTGCGGATCGAAGCCGAGGCCGAGGGCCTGGACCAGATCTTCCTCGCCTTCGGCGCCGAATGGCGTTTCGCCGGCTGCTCGATGTGCCTGGGCATGAACCCGGACCAGCTGGCCCCGGGGGAGCGTTGCGCCTCCACCAGCAACCGCAACTTCGAGGGACGGCAGGGCAAGGGCGGACGCACCCACCTGGTCTCCCCGCTGGTGGCCGCGGCCACCGCCATCCGCGGCACCCTCTCGAGCCCATGGGACCTCGTCCAGGACGGCACGCTCGGCCATGACGCCGTTCCCGCCGTTTTCGTCCCCGCCAGCCTCTAGGAGCAGTCGTCATGCAGAAATTCACCACCGTCACCGGTGTCGCCGTTCCCATGCGCCGCTCGAACGTCGACACCGACCAGATCATCCCTGCCGTGTTCCTCAAGCGGGTCACCAAGACCGGATTCGAGGACGCCCTCTTCTACGGCTGGCGCCAGGATCCTGAGTTCATTCTCAACCAGGAACCGTACAAGAACCCCAAGGTCCTGGTCGTCGGCGCCGATTTCGGCACCGGATCATCCCGGGAACACGCCGTCTGGGCCCTCCGCGATTTCGGATTCGATGTCGTGCTGAGTCCCCGGTTCGGCGACATCTTCCGGGGCAACTCGGGCAAGCAAGGCCTGCTCGCAGGCCAGATCAGCGAGGAGGACGCCGAGACCCTCTGGCGCGTTCTCGAGGCCGAGCCCGGAATAGAACTGACAGTGGATCTGGTTGCATACACTGCCAGTGTCGGCGACCTCACAGTCTCATTCGAGGTCGACGAATACACTAGATGGCGACTGCTGGAAGGCCTTGACGACATCGGCCTGACCCTGCGCGACGAAGCGCGAATCGCAGAATTCGAATCCCACAGGGAGCCCTGGCGCCCCCGCACTCTCCCCGCAAGGCAGGTAAATTTGTGATCATCGTCGGCGACAACGCGCAGGTTCGCGAAAACATTCAGGACACAGCAGAGCGCGGAAACGCGCAGAGTCACGGAGCCAATGTGGGCCTGGTCGGCGACAAGATCACCATCCGCGGTGGCCGTCCCCTGGTCGGCCGCATCGAGGTCAAGGGTGCCAAGAACCTGGTCACCAAGGCCATGGTCGCCGCGCTGCTCGGCGAAACCCCGAGCATCCTGCGTGACGTGCCGAACATCAGCGACGTGCGCATCGTCCGCGGCCTTCTCGAGGCCCACGGTGTCAAGGTGACCGAGGGCGACGAACCCGGCAGCCTGATGCTCGACCCGGTGGACGTGGAGAGCGCGCACTACGCCGACATCGACGCCCACGCCGGTTCCTCCCGCATCCCGATCCTGTTCTGCGGCCCGCTGCTGCACCGCCTCGGTGAAGCCTTCATTCCCGACCTCGGCGGCTGCCGCATCGGCGACCGCCCCATCGACTACCACCTGGAGGTGCTGCGCAAGTTCGGCGCGGTCGTCGAGAAGCAGGAGAGCGGCATCCGCATGTCGGCGCCGAACGGCCTCAAGGGCACCAAGGTGGAGCTGCCGTACCCGAGCGTGGGCGCCACCGAGCAGGTGCTGCTGACCGCCGTGCGTGCCGAGGGCATCACCGAGCTCAAGAACGCGGCCATCGAGCCCGAGATCATGGATCTCATCAACATCCTGCAGAAGATGGGTGCCATCATCACGGTCGACACCGACCGGGTCATCCGCATCGAGGGTGTCGACAGCCTGCAGGGCTACCAGCACCGTGCCCTGTTCGACCGCAACGAGGCCGCCAGCTGGGCCGCCGCAGCGCTGGCCACCGATGGCGATATCTTCGTCGGCGGAGCCAAGCAGGCCGAGATGCTCACCTTCCTCAACGTCTTCCGCAAGGTCGGCGGCGCGTTCGACATCCACGACGACGGTATTCGCTTCTACCACCCGGGCGGCGACCTCAAGCCCGTCATCATCGAGACGGATGTCCACCCCGGCTTCATGACGGACTGGCAGCAGCCGCTCGTGATCGCGCTCACCCACGCCCACGGCGTGTCGATCGTGCACGAAACCGTCTACGAGCAGCGCTTCGGCTTCGTCGACGCCCTGGTCGAGATGGGCGCCACCATCCAGATCCACCGTGAATGCCTCGGCGGGCACCCGTGCCGCTTCGGTCAGCGCAACTTCAACCACTCCGCCGTCATCGCCGGCCCCACCAAGCTGGTCGGCGCCGACATCGAGGTTCCCGACCTGCGCGGTGGCTTCAGCCACCTCATCGCGGCCCTCACGGCCGAGGGAACCTCCACCGTGAGCAACGTTGGAATCATCAGCCGTGGGTACGAGAACTTCATCACCAAGCTGCGTCTGTTGGGGGCTGACTTCGATCTCGAAGGATAATGGCACTGTGCCAGATACAGACGTGCCAGATTCCACCGCGCCAGATTCCCCTTCTCCGTCGTCACCGGTGACGAGAACCGGCAGGGTGCGCTCCGAGAAGAGCAAGCCCTCGATCTTCTGGCTGCTTGCGGTGCTTGTCGTACCCGCGATGAACCTGGCCGCCCGCTACAAGATCACCGACGGCCACAAGTTCCCCCGTGAGGGCGCGTTCGTTTTCTCGCCCAACCACTACAGCGAGATCGACCCGATCGTGATGGGCATGGTCAGCTGGAAGCTCGGCCGGCTGCCGCGGTTCCTGGCCAAGGCGTCGCTGTTCAAGCTGCCCGTGGCCGGCTGGCTGTTGAAGAAGTCCGGCCAGATTCCGGTGCAGCGCGGCGGCTCGGTGCGCGGCAGCGAGCCCGTCAAGGCTGCCCGTTTGCTCGTCGAGCGCGGCCAGATGGTGGTCGTGTACCCGGAAGGGTCCCTCACCCGTGACCCGGGTATGTGGCCCATGCGGGGCAAGAGTGGCGCCGTGCGGATTGCCCTGGAGCAGGGCATCCCGATCGTGCCAGCGGCGCACTGGGGCACCCAGCAGCTCATGGAGCGGTACTCCAAGAAGCTGCACCTGTTCCCGCGCAAGACCATCCTGGTCAAGATCGGCGACCCGATCGATCTGGCCGAGTTCCGCGACCGCCCTCTCAACTCGGCGACGCTGAACGAGGCGACTGCCGTGGTGATGGACGCCATCACCGCCCTGCTCGAGGACCTTCGCAACGAGACCGCACCGGCCACGCGCTGGAACCCCTCTGAGCACGATCAGAAAGAGACCGGCCGTTTTGAAGCCTAGAGTTCAGCCAGGCACCCGCGTCGCCGTTCTCGGCGCCGGGAGCTGGGGCACCACGTTCGCGAAAATCCTCACCGACGGCGGAGCGGATGTGATGCTCTGGGCCCGCCGCCCCGAACTGGCGAGGGAGATCACCGAGGGCCGGCGCAACAGCGACTACCTGCCCGGCATCAACCTGCCCGTCGGCCTCCGAGCCACGTCCAGGCTCGATCTGGCCCTCGCCGGCGCCGAGCAGGTCTTCGTCTCGGTGCCCAGCCAGTCCCTGCGTGAGAACCTCATCCAGGCCGAGCCGTTCCTGGCGCCCAACGCCATCATCGTGTCGCTGATGAAGGGCGTCGAACGCTCTTCCGGGCTGCGGATGAGCGAGATCATCGAGCAGGTCCTGCCGATCGACCCGGCCCGCATCGCCGCGATCTCCGGGCCCAACCTGGCCCTGGAGATCGCCAAGGAGCAGCCCACCGCCGCCGTGGTCTCCTCGTCGAGCCTGGAGACCGCGCATGCCGTGGCCCTGCTGGCCACCACGAAGTACTTCAGGTCGTACGTGAACACCGATGTCATCGGCACCGAGTTCGGCGGCGTGCTGAAGAACCTCATCGCCGTGGCGATCGGCATCGTCGACGGTGTCGGCTACGGCGAGAACACCAAGGCGTCGATCATCACTCGCGGCCTCGTGGAGATGACCGACTTCGCCGTGGCCTACGGCGCCCAGCCGGAGACCCTCGCGGGCCTCGCGGGCCTCGGCGACCTCATCGCGACCTGCCAGTCGCCGCTCTCCCGCAACAACACCGCCGGCCGGCTGCTCGGCCAGGGCTACAGCTACAACGACGTCATCGCGCAGATGCAGCAGACTACCGAGGGGCTCGCATCCGTGAGCCCCATCCTCGAGTTGGCGCGTGCCAAGGGTGTCGACATGCCCATCGTCGAACAGGTACGCCAGGTGCTGGCGGGTACGCTGAAGCCGCGGGATATTGCGCCGCACCTCACGACTGACTCCGGCGCACCGCAGGGTGAAAGGACCATTGATGACGGACAAGCTCACGGTAGCGCTGCTGTTTGGGGGGCGTTCAAGCGAACATTCGATCAGCTGCGCCACAGCGGGCGGGGTACTGGCCGCAATTGACCGGGACCGCTACACCGTTATCCCGGTTGGCATCACCCGCGACGGCACCTTCGTTCTCGAAGATGACGACCCGACCAAGTTCGCGCTGACCGCAGCCGCCCTGCCCGAGGTCACCGACAACGGAACCCGGGTGCTCTGGCCCGACAGCGCGCGAAGCAGCGAACTCATCGTCGTCGACGACTCCGGCCGCCGGAGCCTCGGCTCGATCGACCTGGTGTTCCCGATCCTGCACGGACCATACGGCGAAGACGGCACCGTGCAGGGGATGCTCGAACTCGTGGACCTGCCGTTCGTCGGCTCGGGCGTGCTCGCGTCCGCGCTGGGAATGGACAAGCACTTCACCAAGACCGTCCTGCAGCAGGCCTCGCTGGCCGTGGCCCCCTGGCGCACCATCACCGCAGACGACTGGGCCGACGCGCCGGGGATGGCGTACGCCGCCCTGGAAGAACTGGGCCTGCCCGCCTTCGTCAAGCCGGCCAGGGCCGGCTCCAGCGTCGGTGTGAGCCGGGTCGCGAGCTCCGACCAGCTGGCCGAGGCGATGGCCGTGGCGCTGGCCGAAGACGACAAGGTGCTCATCGAGGCGGGCCTGGTGGGCCGCGAACTCGAGGTCGCCGTGCTGCAGGGGCGCCCCGGCGAACCGGCGCACGCCTCGGTTGCCGGGGAGGTCGTGGTCACCGGTCGCGACTTCTACGACTTCGCGGCCAAATATCTCGACGCCGCGGGCATCGAACTGCTCTGCCCCGCGGACCTCGCTCCGGCGGACCTGGCCGAGATGCAGCGCATCGCGGTGCGCGCGTTCGAGGCCATCGACGCCGGCGGCCTGGCCCGGGTGGACTTCTTCCTCACCGCCGACGGCTGGGTGATCAACGAGATCAACACCATGCCCGGCTTCACCCCTATCTCGATGTTCCCCAGCTGCTGGCTGGCCAGCGGGTACACCTACCCGCAGCTGATCGACGAGCTCATCGAGGTGGCCCTGGCCCGCGCTGCGCACCGACGCCGCCGCACCTCCGCCGTCGTCACCGAGTAGCGCAGGCGCCGGCATCACGTGCCGTGCAATGCCCCTTCAGGTGCTCTGAAGGGGCATTTGCCGTAAGTCGATGGATGCGTCCTCCGCGACGTGCCGCAAAGTGCCCCCTGGGTCGCTCTGAAGGGGGCGTTTGCCGTAAGTCGACGGGTGCGCCCTCCGCGACTTGCCGCAGGATTCCGCTTTCGCGGTGGCGAAGGGGGATTTTGCGGCAACTCGGTGAGGAGGGGGCGTCAGCTCTCAGGGCGCGGGGGTCTCGGCGGGGAGGGTCACGTCGTCGGCGCCGAGGCACTGCTTGGAGGCGGGAACGTTCGCGACGGCCGCGGCGAGGTCGACCAGCGTGGTCGATCCGCTGACCAGTCCGGAGTCGAGGTAGACCTCTGTGGCCGGCTCACGCCCGTAGGTGGTGTACCGGTACATGGGCGCCTCGCTGTCGTCCTCGATCCAGTCGATGCCGTTGATGCTCACGCAGGGCATTGTGGTGGGGCCGGGCACCTCGACGCCGCAGGTGAGCAACACCGCGCTGGGGTCGCCCCAGGCGCCGGTGCCCTGAGCGTTCGTCTCGCGTTCGGGCTGATCGGCCACGGTGGTCGGCAGGCGCACGATGATGTCGGCGCAGGCCGGGTTCTCCGCATCCGCTGCCGGCTGCATCGGAACCGCGGCGGCGCAGCCGGTGAGCACCACGGCGGCGGCCGCGAGCAGAAGCGCTGTCGCGGCGCGGCGGCCGGTGCTGTGGGGGAGCCGGCGCGGGAGGGTGAACTGGAGAGTCATCACATTCAGGTTACCGTTTGAAGCATGACGAATGCTTCCGACCAGACCCTGGCCGACCTCAGCGAGGGTGAAGTGCTCGCCCGCATCTTCCCGCGCCTGCCGCACGCCGACACCGAGCTGCTCGGACCGGGTGACGACGCCGCCGTGCTCGCCGCGGCCGACGGCCGGTTCGTCGTCACCTGCGACATGATGATCCAGGGCCCGGACTTTCGGCTGGCCTGGTCGACGCCGCACGACCTGGGCTGGAAGGCCGCCGCCACGAACCTGTCCGATGTCGCAGCGATGGGCGCCAGGCCCACTGCCCTCGTGGTGGCCATCGCCGCTCCGCCGTCAACGCCGATCTCGGTCATCCTCGGCATCGCCGACGGGTTGCGCGACGGCTGTGAGGCGCTGGCGCCGGGCTGCGGGGTCGTGGGCGGGGACCTGTCCGCGTCCGATGCCCTCACCCTCTCGATCACGGCCTTCGGCGATCTCGAGGGTCGCTCGCCCGTGCTGCGTTCGGGTGCCAGGCCGGGGGATGTCGTTGCCCACGCGGGACGTCTGGGCGAGGCCGGCATCGGCCTCGGGCTGCTGTTCCGTTTCGGTGTGGACGCCGACGGGGTGCCCAGTCGCGCGGCCGCCGACGCCCTCAAGCTGCGCGAGCCCCGGTTCGTCGAAGCGCAGCTCGCGCCGGTTCCGCCGATCCGGCTGGGCACTGTCGCGGCGGCCGCCGGAGCGACGGCCATGCTCGACGTGTCCGACGGCCTGGCCATCGATGCGGGCCGGCTCGCCAGGGCCAGCGGCGTCGGCGTCGATTTCGATTCAGCGGAGCTCGGTGATCAGCGGGAGCTGGCCCTGGGCGGGGGAGAGGACCACGGCCTGTTGGCCACCTTCCCGCCCGACGTGACGCTCCCCGCCGGATTCCGGCGCCTCGGCACCGTCACCGGCGAGTCGGGGATCGTGCTCGTTGACGGCGAGCCGCACACCCAGGGTGGCTGGGACCCGTACCGGGGCTGGGACGGCGCCACAACCTAGGTCGCCGCCCGAAGCGTCGGCCGCCTCAGGCGGGCTTGACCAGGGTGCGGGCGATCTCTCGGGCCCAGGCCTCGATTTCCGGCCAGTCCCGGAAGTCGCCTGCCGGGATCTTCTCTGCCGCGCCGGGGAATTTGCGGATCACCCGGTGACCCAGGCTCAGGGCCTCCGGATCGATGGCGCCGGAGAACACCCTGTGGCCGACCGGGCGCACGGTGTTGGTGAAGTCGGCGATCTCCGCCGGCTCGTCACGACCGTTCACGTCGCTTCCGTCGCTTCCGTCGGCAGCCCCGGTCGCCGGTCCGAGCGGGCCGCTGCTGAACAGCCAGACCCGGTGTTCGAGGAGGGTGGGCTGGTGGCGGCGCACGAAGGTCGTCGCATCCTTGAGCCAGCGGCCCATGTACACGGCGCTGCCCACCACGAAGGCGTCGAAACCCGCCACTTCCGCTGCGTGCGGGGGCTGCGCGGCGTCGTAGACGCGTGCGTCCAGGCCGGCGAGGCCGAGCTCGGCGCCGATTCGTTCGGCGATGCCCAGCGTGGCGCCGTACTGGCTGGCACAAACAACCGCTACACGCACGGGGTCGACCTTTCGGATGCGGTGGACGACGTTGCCCACGCACCTAACGTTAGGCGCAAAAACCCGTTCTGACCAGCCCTCTTCAGAGGTCCGGGCCGGCTACCCCGGCGTACCAGAGGGTGGTGTCGCCGTAGTTCTTGCGGCGTTCCAGCACAAGGCCCGGCCCCCAGGTGGGTTCCGGCGACCGGGACGAGCGTTCCACCACCACGAGGGCGTCGGGGTCGAGGAGCGGCGTCAGGGCGGCGAGGTTCGCCGCCAGTTCGGCGTCGGCGAGATCGTACGGCGGGTCGAGGAAGACCAGGTCGAAGCCGTCGGGGGTGCCGGCCAGGAAGGACTGCACGGCCTGGCTGGACACGGAGATCGAGAGGTTCGCGCCCTTCGGGGCGGCCTTCTGCACGGCGGCGGCGTTCCTGCGGCAGGTCTGACTGGCCGCGAAGCCGTTCTCGACGAGGGTGACCACCCGGGCGCCGCGGCTGGCGGCCTCGAGGCCGAGCGCGCCCGACCCGGCGTACAGGTCGAGCACCCTGTAGTCACGGATGGCGTCACGTGCGTCGAGTGCCGAGAACAGCGCTTCACGCACTTGGTCGCTGGTGGGCCTGGTGCCCTTGGCCGGCACGGTGAGGGTGAGGGAGCCGGCGAACCCGGCGACAATTCGCGTCATTTGCCTTCGAGCCTAGCCGCCACGCGCCATCCACAGTCTGCGTCGTCGACGCCCGGCGTCGGTGGGGACGTTTAGCATCGGAGTATGACCGGTTCGGATGCCGACGCCACCCCGCGCGACCCCTTCGACGACCCCGCCCCACTGGGGCTGGACTCCCCGCTGCGCCTCGTGCTGGCCGCGGGCCCGGCCACCGTGCTGGCCAAGGCCTTCGGCATGGCCACGGTGGGCGACCTGCTCAGTCACTACCCGCGGCGCTACGCCCGGCGCGGCGAGCTCACGACGCTGGCCGAACTGCCCCTCGACGAAGCCGTCACGGTGCTGGCCGAGGTGATCTCGGTGACTGTTCAGGATTACGGCCGCGCGCAGCCGGGCAAGAAGGCTTTGCACCGCACCAAGGTGGTGATCTCCGACGGCCACGGGATGCTCCCGCTCACCTTCTTCAACAAGCCGTGGCTGATCAAGACCCTGCGACCGGGTATGCGCGGGATGTTCTCCGGCAAGGTCACGGTCTTCAACAAGGCCCGCCAGCTCGCTCAGCCCGATTACCAGATCGTGCCCGGCAGTGACGAACCCATGGATGCCACGATCTCGCCGGCTGATGCGGCGGAGGCCCGGCTCTGGGGGCAGCGGCCCATCCCCATCTATCCGGCCACCGCGGCCATGACCAGCTGGCAGATCGCGAAGATCATCGTCGACGTGCTGGGGCAGCTCGGCCCCGTCGACGACCCGATCCCGGAACAGATGCGCCTGGAGCGGTCCCTGCTCAGGCACCGCGACGCGCTCACCCTCATCCACCGCCCCGTCACCGACGAGGAGTGGAACGCGGCCAGGACCACGCTGCGCTTCACCGAGGCCTTCGTGCTGCAGTGCGTGCTGGTGCAGCAGCACACCGAGCACCGGGCCCTGCGCACCCGGTCGCGGCAGCCGGTCCCCGGCGGCTACCTGGAACGGTTCGACGCGACGCTGCCCTTCGCCCTCACCGTCGACCAGGAGATCACCGGCGCCGAGATTCTGCGGGACATCGCCCTGACCGCCCCGATGAACCGGCTCGTGCAGGGCGAGGTCGGCTCCGGCAAAACCGTGGTCGCCCTGCGCGCCATGCTCGCGGTGGCCGATTCCGGCGGCCAGGCGGCGCTGTTGGCCCCCACCGAGGTGTTGGCCGGGCAACACCTGCGCTCGATCGCCCGCATCCTGGGCCCGGACCTCACCGCCGAAATGATGCCCACCCTGCTCACCGGCCAGCTCCCCGTCGCCGAGCGGCGCAAGGCCCTGCTGCGCACGGTGTCCGGCCAGGCGCGCATCGTGATCGGCACCCACGCCCTGCTCAGCGACACCGTCGGATTCTTCGACCTCGGCCTGGTCGTCATCGACGAGCAGCACCGCTTCGGCGTCGACCAGCGCGAGGCCCTGCGCCAGAAGGCGGAGCTGCCCCCGCACGTTCTGGTGCTCACGGCCACGCCCATTCCGCGCACCATCGCGATGACGGTGTTCGGCGACCTCGACGTGAGCACCATCGCCATGCTCCCGTCGGGGCGCCCGGGCATCGAGAGTTTTGTGGTGCCCCTCGACGAAAAACCGGCCTGGGTGGTGCGGGTCTGGCAGCGGGTGTCCGAGGAACTCGCGCTCGGCCGCCAGTGCTTCGTGGTGTGCCCGGCGATCGCACCGAAGAAGCTTGAGCAGGGCGACGAGATCGACTTCGACGCCACCCCGATGACCACCGTCGAGGAGCTCACCGCCGAACTCCACCGGCATCCGCTGCTGCGCAGCGCCCGGATCGAACCGCTGCACGGCGCCATGAGCGCCGACGAGAAAGACGCCACCATGCAGGCCTTCGCGGCCGGTGACATCCAGGTGCTCGTGGCCACCACCGTCATCGAGGTCGGCGTCGACGTGCCCAACGCCTCTGTGATGGTCGTGATGGATGCCCACCGCTTCGGCGTGTCCCAGCTGCACCAGTTGCGTGGCCGGGTGGGCCGCGGCGGCGTGCCCGGGCTGTGCCTGCTGGTGACGGCGGCGCCGGCGGGGTCTCCGGCGCGGGACCGCATCGAGGCCGTCGCGAACACCCTCGACGGTTTCGTCCTGGCGCAGGTCGACCTCGAGCAACGGCAGGAGGGCGATGTGCTCGGTCGATTCCAGTCCGGCGGCCAGTCGTCGCTGCGCCTGCTCCGCGTGGCGACCGACGGCGACATCATCGCGGACGCCAGGACCGCGGCCCGCGAACTCATCGGGGGCGACCCGGAGATCCGCACCATGCCGGCGTTGCGGGCGGCCGTGCGCCGACGTCTCGACGACTCGGAACGCGCCGCGCTCTCGAAAGGCTGAACGTGTCATCGCCGGTGTCTTAACGTCTGGGAAATCCGTCCGGACCGGGCAGCGGGCACTGCAAGCTGGCGCTAGGGTGAACCGTATGCGCAGGATCGCCGTCGTACCTGGTTCATTCGACCCCGTCACACTGGGGCATCTCGATGTGATCCACCGAGCGGCGGGACTGTACGACGAGCTGCACGTTCTCGTGGTGCACAACCCGGGCAAATCGGCGCTGCTGCCCATCACCCAGCGGGTGTCCCTCATCGAGCGGGCGATCATCGAGGCCGAACTGCCGGGCAACATCATCGTCAGCTCCTGGAGCATGGGCCTGCTCGTCGACTACTGCGTCGACGTGGGCGCCAGCGTGCTGGTCAAGGGCATCCGCTCTCAGATCGACGTGGCCTACGAGACCCCGATGGCCATCGTGAACCGCAACCTCGCGGGAGTGGAAACCATCTTCATGCTGCCGGACCCCGCGCACGCCCACGTGTCCAGCTCCCTGGTGCGTCAGGTCGCCGCCCTCGGCGGTGACATCGCCCCGTACGTGCCGCCCGCCGTCGCGGCCTTCCTGAATCGACCGCTCGCATGAACGCGTTTCCGGGACGCTGGGTCTCGGAGTCGGCCGTGGCCGGCACGTCGACGGTCGGCATGGCCTCCCGCAGCGCCATCGATGTGGACGGAGAAACCGACGTGGCTCTAGCCGACGTGCAGGGAGCCGCCCTCGCGATCATGCGCAACGTCGAGTCCGTCATCGACGGCAAGCACTCCGCGGTGCAGATCGCGCTCACGGTTTTGCTCGCCGAAGGGCATCTCCTCATCGAGGACGTGCCAGGGGTGGGCAAGACCATGCTCGCCAAGGCGCTGGCCAAGTCCGTGGACTGCAGCGTCAGCCGCATCCAGTTCACGCCCGACCTGCTGCCCTCGGATGTGACCGGGGTCTCGATCTACAACCAGGCCGAGCGGCGGTTCGAGTTCAAGCCCGGCGCCATCTTCGCGAACATCGTGATCGGTGACGAGATCAACCGGGCGAGTCCCAAGACCCAATCGGCGCTGCTCGAGTGCATGGAGGAACGCCAGGTCACCGTCGACGGCCACAGCTATCCGCTGGCCCGCCCGTTCGCCGTCGTCGCCACCCAGAACCCGATCGAGATGGAGGGCACCTACGCCCTCCCCGAGGCCCAGCGCGACAGGTTCATGGCGCGCATCTCGATGGGATACCCCGACCCGGCGTCCGAGCTGTCGATGCTCGATTCCCGGGACCTGACCAGCCCGCTGGCCCGGATCGACGCCGTGGTCACCGGCGCTCAACTGCGCGGCATGATGTCGGCCGCACGCAGCGTGTTCGCCTCGGGGGCGGTCAAGGAATACGCGGTCGCCGTGGTGCGGGCTACCCGTGACGACCGCGACCTGCGTTTGGGCGCGAGCCCACGGGCGACGCTGCAACTCATCAGGGCGGCGAAGGCGCAGGCGGCGCTGCACGGCAGGGAGTATGTGCTTCCCGACGACATCGACTCGCTCGCCGTCGCCGTGCTCGGCCACCGTTTGGTGCCCACCACCCGGGCACTGGGCCATCGATCCCAGGACAGCGCCCTGCTCATCGAGGAGACGGTCAGGCGAATCCTTGCGGCCACGCCCGTGCCGACGGGGTCGCAGGGCCGCCTGTAGCGGGCGGCACACATCGTAGTCATCATGGGATGCAAGCGCAGTTGGACGTGACGCAGATGAGCATGACCCGGATCGACCTGTCCAGGGCACGCGGCCGGGCCCGCCGTCGGGTGCGCCCCACCGTGCGCGGGGCCGTCTTCCTGGGCGCCGGGGCGGTGCTCTTCGCGCTCGCCTGGGCCTACGAAGAACGGGACCTCCTGTTCGTGGCCGGAGTGCTGCTCCTGGTTCCGACCCTGGCCCTCGGCTTCGTCCTGGTGCATCCGCTGCGCGTGTCCGTCACCCGCACGTTCAGACCCGGCACGGTGTCAGCGGGGTCCAGTGCCGCCGTGACGATCCAGATCCGCAATCTCGTCCCCACCCCCCTTCTCGGCCTGCGCTGGCGCGACACGGCTGTCAGGGGCGTCACCGTGCCACCGAGCCAGCCGCTGCGGGCCCTCGCTCCGGCACGCTCCGGGCGCTCAGGAGCCGCAGACACCGTGGTGGTGAGCTATCAGCTGCGACCCTCCCGGCGGGGTGTGTACCCGGTCGGCCCGCTGATGCTCGGCCGGACGGACCCCTTCGGACTCGCCTACAGCGAATGGCCCGTGGGCGCGCCGCACGATCTGACCGTGACGCCCAGGGTCACGTCGCTGCCGGGCAACGGTGTGTCGATCACCACGGGTGAGGGCTCCCGCCACGAACGCGTCCGGCACCTGAACAACGACTCCGATGAGTTGATCGCCCGGGAGTACCGGCCGGGAGACCCGATGCGCAGGGTCAACTGGCCGGCGACCGCCCGGCATGGCGAGATCATGGTGCGGCAGGAGGAGCAACGCAGCCATCCCGAAGCGCGCATCATCCTCGACACCACCCGCGGCGGGCGGGGCGCCGACCGCGGGCACGACGCCGAGTTCGAGCTGGCCATGGAGTTGGCCGCGTCGGTGGCCGTGCATCTGCTCGAGGGCGGGTTCAGGCTTGATGTGGTGGAGCTCGGCCCGTGCCAACTCATCCCCGTGCGGCCCCTGGCGGGGGACCCCCGGGTTCCGCACGATCCGGACGACGGGCGGCGAGGTGGCCTGCGCGGGGACGACCCGGCCTCGTTCACGGGGCCGGAAGGGGTGCTCGGACTGGTCGACGCACTGGCGATCGTGGTCCAACGCGATCGGGTTGCCCGCACCGCGAACGATGATGATGCGCTCCACCCCGGCCGCCGGCCGGCTGCGGCTCTGGGCCGCCAGGTTCCGTCCTTCGCGGTTCTCGTCGATGTCGGCCCCGCCGACACGAGAGACCTGGTGGCCATGCGCGGCCTCTGCCAGCCCGCCGTCGCGTTCGTGTTCGACACGATGAGCGCCGACTCGATCGAACGCCTGATCGAGGCCGGCTGGCAGTGCGTGCCGGTGGACGCCGCGACACCGGTCGCGGCGGCGTGGGCTCAGGCCGGCCAGGACAAGGCGGCAACACGATGACCAGGACTGACGTCGTGCGCTGGCCGCTCACCCTGGCGCTGCTGGTGCTGCTGATGACCGGATGCGCAGCCCTGGGCGTGGTGCTGGCGGGGTCGTCGTGGTGGTTGGTGCTGTTGATCGTGGCGAGCGTCGTGCTCGTCGGTTCGGCGGGGTTGCGTCGGGCGGGGGTGCACCGTGCGGTCGTGCCCCTGCTGTCAATGGGTGGGCTCATCGTGCTGCTCACGCTGTTCTTCGGCGGCGGCACCGGACTGCTCTGGCTGGTTCCCACCGGGGAAACAGTCACGCGATTCACCGACCTGGCCACCAGTGGTGTGCGCTCCATTCAGACGCAGGGCACTCCGGCCCAGGTGCTGGACGGCATCCTGTTCCTGCTGGCCGTGGGGGTGGGCCTGTTGGCCATCCTGATGGACGTTCTCGCGATCGGCCTGGGCCGGCCCGCGCTGGCCGGGATCCCGGCCCTGGTGCCCGTTGCGGTACCCGGTTTTGTGGTGTCCGCCGGTGCGGACTGGGTCGCCCTCGTTGCGACAGCCGCCGCCTATCTGCTCCTCCTGCGCATCGATGTGCACCTGCGGGGAATGCGGGTCAACCGGCAGGCGGGCGGGCGGGGAACGGGGATCACGGGTGCGACGGGGGCCGTGCGCGGCGCCATCGTCATCGGTGCCATCGGCATTGTCGGTTCCCTGGTCTTCAGCCTGTCGGCACCGGTGATCTCCGGCGGAGCCTTCGGCTCGGGGTCCAGCAGCGCGCTGTTCGGCTCCGGGGTCAGCCAGCTGATCGAGCTCGGCCAGGACCTGCGCAGACCCACGGCCGGTCCCGCGCTGCACTACCGCACGACGGCCATCGAGCAGCCGTACCTCGCGCTGCGCACCTACGATGACATCAAGGGCACCAGCTGGCTGCCCAGACCCATCGAGGTCGACGAAGACCTGACCGTCGACGCGATCGCGAGCCCGCCGGGGCTCTCCGAACGGGTGGCCAGGACCGAGGTCAGCACGCTCATCGAGATCGACGGGGTCCGCACCGACATGTTGCCGGTCCCGGTACCGGCCACGAGCGTGGACGGGCTCACCGGGGACTGGTACTGGTCCGAAGACACCCGGGACATCTCGAGCACCGACAGCACGACCAGCGGGCAGGACTACGTGGTGACATCCCTCGAACTGCAGCCCACCAGGGAACAGCTCCGAGAGTCCGGCGGCCGGTACCCCGTGGCGATCGAGCCGAGCCTGTTCCTGCCGATGGGAACGCCGGAGATCATCGGCGAAACCGCGCGAATCGTCAGCCAGGGCACCCCGTCGAACTACGACGCCGCCGTGGCCATCCAGGATTACCTGCGCGGAAGCGAGTTCAGGTACGACACCGAGGCGCCGGTCGAGGAGGGCTACGACGGCGGGGGAGCGGATGTCATCGCCACGTTCCTCGAGGTCAAGAGCGGATATTGTGTGCACTTCGCCTCGGCGATGGCCCTGATGTCCCGCAGCCTGGGCATCCCGGCCCGGCTCGCACTGGGGTATCTCCCCGGCACCCGCACGAATACAGTCGTCGACGGCCTGAACCAGTACAACGTGGACTCGCACGATCTGCACACCTGGCCCGAGCTCTACTTCGTCGGGGTCGGTTGGGTGCCGTTCGAACCGACACCGGGTCGGGGTTCGGTCCCTGACTACGCCGCGCCCGAGAGCTCCACGGCGTCCGGTGCGCCGGAAGCGGGCGAGGCTCCGTCGGTTGTGCCGCAGCCCAACGACAACCCTGGACTCCAGAGCGGTCCCGCGGACAGCCTGGCGGCCGAAGAGGATGAACTGCCAGGAACCCTCGCCAGGATCGGGCTGGTGGCGTTGGGCGTTCTGCTTCTCCTGCTCGCCCCCGGCGCTTTTCGCCTGGCCCGGCGGCGGCGGCGGCGGCGGCTCCTGGCGGCGAATCGGGCCGGCGCGGTGCTCGCCTGGCGCGAGCTGACCGACACCGCGGTGGATCACGGGCTGGAGGTCTATGACACCCTTACCGCGCGGGAGCTGGCCGACAGCATCCGGGACAGGCCCGGTGTCGGCGACACTCCCCGGGTGCGGGAGGCGCTCGAGCGGCTGCTGGTTGCCACGGAACAGACCCACTACGCACGCCGGGAGGGTGCGGTGGTGGACCGGGGCGCCGGGCTCCTGAACGATCTCGATGTCGTCATGCACGCCCTGCGGCACGGTTCCCGGGCCGTTCAACGGGCCAGGGCGCTGGTCTTCCCGGCATCGCTGACCTCGACGGCGCTGCGCCGGATGGGCCTGGCCGCCGGCACTCCCGGGGGCGCGTAGAATTTTCTCTTGTGATCAAGTTCAAGAAGACCCCGTACAAGGTTGACGTCCGCGACGTCATCAACCGCCCGGGAACGATGTACGAGCGCAACATCGACATCGTCGTACCCGACGACCTCGGTGAAGCGCTCGTTGCCGTGAAAGCCGGCTCCACCCTCGAGGCCGATCTGCGTCTGGAATGCATCCACGAGGGCATCCTGGTGACCGCCGATGTCACCGGAAAAGCCGCCGGAGAGTGCGGAAGATGCCTGATTGACATCGAATTGCCTGTCCGAGTTCATTTTGTGGAGCTTTTCGCGTACGATCTAGACGAAGCTTATGAGTGTGCGGTTCAAGATGACCACGTGGATCTTGAACCACTAATCAGGGATGCAGTGGTGTTGTCACTGCCGTTCCAGCCGGTTTGCCGGCGGGATTGCCCGGGTCTCGACCCAGAGACCGGGGAACGGCGTGCCACTTCCCCTGAACTCGAACCGAGTGACGTGCAGGATCCCCGCTGGTCCGCACTATTGGAATTCCAAGCTTCCGAAAGCATCAGCATGGATGACGACATCCAGGCTGTACCGGATAGAGAAGAGAAGTAGTCATGGCAGTCCCGAAGCGCAAGCAATCACGCTCCAACACCCGCTCACGCCGTTCCTGCTGGAAGGCCGAAGCCCCCACCCTGGTGAAGACCATGGAAAACGGCAAGGTCGTCTACAGCCTCCCGCACCGCGCGAAGGTCGTCACGGACGCCGCCGGCACCGCACTCTTCATGGAGTACAAGGGCCGTAAGGTCGCTGACGTTTAGTCAGAGCTTCAACCAAGGGGTGGTGCGCAACCGTGTCAGGTTCTGACGCAAATCCCGGAACAGATACTCCTGCAGCGGTCTCTGCTGCAGGAGTTTCTGCTGCCCGGGCACAGGCGGGGTCGCCGGAGAATCCGATGGTGGCCCTGCAGGAGATCCTCGGCGTGCAGGTCGACGCCGGTCTTCTCGAACTCGCGTTGACGCACCGCTCGTTCGCGTACGAGAACGGTGGCCTGCCCACGAACGAACGCCTGGAATTTCTGGGCGACTCGATTCTGGGCCAGGCGGTGACCGTGATGCTGTACCGCGACTACCCGCTGCTGCCTGAGGGTGACCTCGCCAAGCGCCGGGCCAGCCTGGTGTCCACGGCCGCCCTGTCCGAAGTCGCCCGCGGTATCGGGCTGGGCCGTTTTGTGCGCCTCGGACGTGGGGAGACCCTCACCGGTGGCCGCGACAAGTCGTCGATCCTGGCGGACACCGTCGAGGCCCTCATCGGCGCCGTCTACCTCGACACCGGCGTGGACGCCGCGACGCGTTTCGTGATGCGGCTGTTGCAGCCCATGCTGGCGGACCCGGGCCACTTCGGTATCTCGATGGACCCCAAGACCAGCCTGCAGGAGGCCGCCGCCCGGCTGGGAGCCGGAGTCCCGGTGTACACCGTCGCCGAGAGCGGACCGGACCACTCGAAGGTCTTCATCGCCACGGTGAACGTCGGCACCGCTGTGACGGCCACTGGCGAGGGAACCAGCAAGAAGCACGCCGAGATGGCCGCGGCCCTCGAGGCGTGGACCCGCCTGCGGGCCCTGCGCCGCTGAACCGTGCCTGAGCTTCCCGAGGTCGAGGTCGTTCGGGCGGGTCTGGAACCCGCGGTGTCCGGAGCCCTCGTGACGGGCGTCGAGATCTTCGACGAACGGTCCCTGCGTCGCCACGACAGGTCGCTCGGTGACTTCGAGGCGCTCGTGACCGGCACCCGGATCGAGGCCGCCGTGCGACGGGGCAAGTTCCTCTGGTTCCCCCTGGCGGTAGCACCGGGGGAGGCACCCGGTTCGGGCGCGCGCCGGGCCATCGTCGCTCACCTCGGGATGAGCGGACAGGTGCTGTTGCGCACCCCGGGCGAGACCCCGGAAAAGCTGCTGCGCATCCGCCTGACCCTGCAGCACCCCGAGCACGGCGAACTGGCCCTGCACTTCGTGGACCAGCGCATCTTCGGCAGCATGGCCGTCGACAGGATGCAGGCCACCGACGACGGCCGGTCGGCCGGGTACGCCGGGCCCGGCATGGCCCCAGGCCGGCCGGCTGCGGGCACGGCGGATGCGCTCCCGGACTGGTCTGGCCTCATCCCCAGCCAGGTGGCGCACATCGGCCGGGACCCGCTCGACCCGGCGTTCTCCGCCCCGGCCTTCTACACCGCGCTGGCCCGCACCAGGTCGGGCATCAAACGGGTGCTGCTCGACCAGCAGGTGGTCAGCGGGATCGGCAACATCTATGCCGACGAGGCCCTCTTCGACGCCCGGGTGCACTTCGACCAGCCGGCGGCGTCGCTGTCCGCGGCGAGCGCCCGTCGCCTCCTCACCGCCGTTCGTGCGATTCTGTTGCGGGCGCTGGCCGAGGGCGGCACCAGCTTCGACGCCCAGTACGTGAACGTCAACGGCCAGTCCGGCTACTTCGCGCACAGCCTCAATGCCTACGGTCAACACGGGAAGCCCTGCCCCCGCTGCGGCACCGACCTCGTGCGCGTCAAATTCATGAACCGCTCGTCGCACTACTGTCCGCGCTGTCAGCGGCTGCGCTGACCTTCCGCCAGGCACCCTCGTAGCCCATCGGCACGAAGCCGAGGGCCTCGTTCACGTCGAGCATGTAGCGGTTCTCCTCGGCGTTGAAGGTGGTCACCGCCGGGTGCCGGGGATACTCGCTGGCCAGGCTCTGCAGATTGGCCAGCTTCATGAGCATGCCGAGCCGGTGTCCGCGGTGCTCCCGAAGCACCAGCGTGTCCTCCTGCGTCACGGCGCGGCTGGGGTCGCTGGGCACCGACAGCTCCGTGAAACCGGCCAGGCGACCGCTGGGCAGGTGCAGGGCAGCGGTCACCAGCGCCCGGCCCGGGCCTGACTCGTACGCGTCCTGTTCGCTGCGCAGCCGTTCCACGCTCCAGATGTCCTCGGGCTCCTCCAGACCCGCCGTCGGGGCATCCGTCGACATACGGGTGTACAGCAGGGCGATGTCCTCGAGCCAGCGGTCCGGGGTGCGCCCGGTCCAGGACAACACAGTGTAATCCTCGCCGGCCCGGGCCGCCGCGGTGGCGAGCTGCCGGGTGAGAGAGGCCGGATCCACCGGCAGCTGCAGTCGGCTACCGCGTTCCACCTGCTCGAGCCGGTACCCCCTGTGCAGCAGAAAACGCACCTCGGGGTTGGCCAGGGGCACCGAGCCGAAACCCGTGGGCGCGGCGAGGCGTTCGCCGGGGCTGGGCGGTGAGACGGCATAGACCACCCTGCTGCTGCGGTGCTCGGTGGCGGCCAGGGTCTCCAGGACATCCGATAGCGCGGTGCCGATGCCCCGGCCCCGCCATTCGGGCAGGACCTCGACCGTGAACCAGGCGAACTCCGACGACGGGTCCGCTTGCGTTTCGTAGGCGGCGCGGCCCACGATCGCCCCAGCGACGCGCGCCACGAACATCCGCCGAGGGGAATGCTCGGGGGTGAGGTAGCCCGGGAGCAGCTCCTCGGCCGACTGGGCCAGCTCACCGGTGCCGTACGCGTGCGCCTCCACCCGGTTGCGCACGTCGACGGCGGCGACGAACTCCGGCCAGCCCGGCCCGCCGGGCGCCGCCGGAATGCTCAATTCATCGATGCCGAACGACCGACTCTCCATGTCCGCTGAGCCTAGACCCGGCGCCGCGGAAGCGACAGACGCCCGGAGGATCTCGGGGCGGGCCGATCCCAGTAAACGAGCGGTGGTCCGGTACCGTGGACTGAGCCAAGACACTGATGCGGGAAGGACGGCCGGGTTGTACCTGAAGAGCCTCACCCTCAAGGGTTTCAAGTCGTTCGCGCAGTCGACGACGTTCGCGTTCGAACCCGGGGTCACCTGCGTCGTGGGTCCCAACGGCTCCGGTAAGTCCAACGTTGTCGACGCCCTCGCCTGGGTAATGGGCGAGCAGGGCGTGAAGACGCTCCGCGGCGGCAAGATGGAGGACGTCATCTTCGCCGGCACCTCCACCAGGGGGCCGCTCGGCCGCGCCGAGGTGATCCTGTCGATCGACAACAGCGACGGGGCGTTGCCCATCGAGTACGCCGAGGTGACCATCGCGCGCACCCTGTTCCGCAACGGAGGCAGTGAGTACGCCATCAACGGCCGCACCTGCCGGCTGCTCGACGTGCAGGAACTGCTCAGCGACTCCGGTCTCGGCCGGGAGATGCACGTCATCGTCGGTCAGGGCCAGCTGGATGCCGTGCTGCGCGCCAGCCCGGAGGAACGCCGCGGGTTCATCGAGGAGGCCGCGGGAATCCTCAAACACCGTCGCCGCAAGGAAAAGACCGTGCGCAAGCTCGAGGCGATGCAGACCAACCTCACCAGGCTCAGCGACCTCGCCGCGGAGGTCCGCCGGCAACTCAAGCCGCTCGGCCAGCAGGCCCAGGTGGCCAGGCAGGCCCAGCAGATCGCCGCCACCGTGCGGGACGCGCGGGCGCGGCTGCTCGCGGACGACGTGATCGTGCTGCGCACCGCCCTGGACGCCCACGGCCGCACCGAAAGCGAACGGCACTCCGAACGCCTGGTGATCCAGGAGCAGCTCGACCACAACCAGGTGCGGGTTCGCCGGCTGGAGGACGCACAGGTCGGCGACGCCGTCGACACCGCCCGGCGCACCGCGTTCGCTCTCGAATCCGCCCAGGAACGACTGCGCGGGCTGTACACCCTCGCCAACCAACGGCTCGCCCTGCTGGGCGCTCAGGCCGAACCCGCCGAACGGGCGTCGAGCGTGACCCCGCAGCGCGTCGAGGATGCCGCGGCGGAGGTGGACCGCCTACGGGCGGGCATCACCACGGCCGAGGACGCCTGGGCCAGGGCGCGCACCACTGCGGCCTCGGTGCGGCGTGACCTGGACGCCGTCGACGAGGAGATCGCTGCGCAGTCCGCCCTCGTCTCGCGCCATGACCTCCAGGTGTCCCAGCTCGCCGGCGAGTTCGACACCGCGGCGTCCCGACTGGCCGCCGTGCGCGGGGAGGTGCTGCGCCAGCAGGGCGCCCTCGACTCCGCCCGCGACCGACTCGCCGCATCCCGGCAGCAGCTGGCCGACCTCGACGAGGACGCCGACGACGCAGCGACTGATGTCGACCTCGACGAGGTCGTGGAACTCGCCCAGGCCGAGGTGTCGCAGGCCGAGACCGAGATCGAACGGCTCCGCGAGCTCCTGCACGGCCAGGAACGGGAGCGGGATGCGCTGGCGGCCCGCACGGGCGCCCTCACCCTGGCGCTCGGCCAGAAGGACGGCTCCTCGGCCCTTCTCGAGGCGAACCTGGCCGGCATCCGCGGTCTGGTCGCCGAGGCCATGAGCGTGCAGCCCGGCTTCGAGCGCGCCATCGCGGCGGCGCTCGGCTCCCTCGCCGATGCCGTGGCCGCCGACGACCGGGATGCCGCCGTCGCCGCGGTCGGGCACGCGGACGCGCTGCACCTGGGCCGGGTGGAACTGGTGCTCGCCGGGGCCGAGGACGGCGGACCCGACGGGCCGGTTGCGGCGGTGGACCTCTCCGGCCTGCCCGGCGTCGTCGCCGCGCACACCGTCGTCGACGCGCCGCCCGGGGTGCTCGGGCTTCTCGAGCGCACCCTGATCGTGGACGATCTGACCGCCGCCGTCGCCGCATCCGATGCCCTGGCCGCATCCGGGCCGGACTCGGAAGTCACCATCATCACCCGCGCCGGGGATGTGCTCACCGCCCACGCGCTGCGCGGCGGGTCCGGCGCCGCCCCCAGCAAGCTGGAACTCGTCACCGAACGTGACGCGGCCGAACACCGACTGGCCGAGGTGACGAGCCTGATCACGACCGTCTCCGGTGACCTCGGCGAACAGCGCACCCTCCTGGCCGGCGCGAGGGACCAGGCGAGGTCGGCCCAGGCCAGGCTCAGCGAGCACAGCACCCGGGAGGCCGCCCGCGCCGACCGGCGCAACCGCCTCACCGTGCAGGTCGACGCCGCGACCGCGGATTTCGACAGGCTGTCGGCCGCGGCCGATCTCGCCTCCGCCGGTGTCGCCGATGCCGAGAGCGCCGCCACCAGGGCCGCCGCGGCCCTGGACACCAAACGTTCCGCGCCGCGGCCCATCCTCGACGTCACCGCCCGCGACACGCTGTACGCCGAGCTCGAGCGTGCCAGGGAAACCGAGATCGAGTCGCGTCTGCAGGTGGACACCGCCAGGGAGCGCCTGCGCGGCGGCCAGGCCCGGGTTCTCTCCCTGACCCGGCAACTCGAATCAGACCGGGCCGAGGCCGATGCCGCCGCCCGCCGGGCCGTTCTCCGCCGCCGCCAGGTGGATGCCGCCTCCGCCGTCGCCGACGCGCTGCCCCCGGTGCTCGCCTCGGTGGACGGCGCCGTGGTCCAGGCGCGTCAGCGGCTGGCCGTCGCGGAGGCGGAACGGACCAGCCAGAACGACGAGCTCAGCACACTGCGCCGCACCGAGAGCGAGCTGCGCAGCCGGTTGCAGGCCATCACGGAAAACGTGCACGGGCTCGAACTGGCCATCTACGAGAAGAAACTGCAGCTGTCGGCGCTGCTCGAGCGCGCAGCCAGCGAACTGGGCCTGGTGGAAGACGTCCTCGTCGACGAATACGGCCCGGACCAGCCGGTGCCCGCCGACGGCGACGGCGACGCCTCATCGGCCACGCCGTACGACCGGGAGGAACAGCGGGCGCGCCTGGCGGCCGCCGAGCGCAAGTATGCCCGACTGGGGCGGATCAACCCCCTCGCGCTCGAGGAATTCGCGGCCCTGGAACAACGCCACCTGTTCCTCACCGAGCAGCTCACCGACCTCACCACCACCCGGGCCGATCTGATGACCATCATCGAGGACATCGACGTGAAGATGGGGACCATATTCGCCAGCGCCTTCGAGGACACCCAGGCGGCCTTCGCCGAGGTGTTCCCGGTGCTGTTCCCCGGCGGAAGCGGCAGCATCCAGCTCACCGACCCCGCGGACATGCTCACCACCGGGATCGAGGTGTCGGTGAAGCCCGCCGGTAAGAAGATCGAGCGGCTCTCGCTGCTCTCCGGCGGCGAACGGTCGCTGGCGGCTGTGGCCCTGCTCATCGCGATCTTCAAGGCCCGGCCCAGCCCGTTCTACATCATGGACGAGGTCGAGGCCGCGCTGGACGACGCGAACCTGGGTCGGCTGCTGACCATCTTCGAGGATCTGCGGGCCACCAGCCAGCTCATCGTCATCACCCACCAGAAGCGCACCATGGAGATCGCGGATGCGCTCTACGGCGTCTCGATGCGGCAGGACGGGGTGTCGGCGGTGGTCGGCCAGCGCATCGTGCGCGAGGCGGAACAGGCCTCCTGAGCGACCGCCGGCACGGTGCTGCGCGGCCCAGCTCGGCTCGGTACGGCTAGGCCGGCAGCGGCCGGTTGCTGCGGAAAAGGTTTTCCGGATCGACCCGTGCCTTGATCCCGGCCAGGCGGTGCAGGTCCTCCGGCGTGAACGCCAGGCCCAGATCCTGGCCGGCCGCGAGCATCGTCGGCACGATGCGGGGAACACCCACGGCATGCACGGTGTCCTCCAGCGGTTGGAACACCAGATGGCGGTCGGCGGCGTCCGGACCGGGTGCGCCCGGCGGCAGGATCGCCGCCGCGAAGAGCATGAAGCCGGCGTCGAGGTGGCCGACGACACCGTCGGCGCCGACCATCGGGTCGCCGATCAACCCGCCCAGCGGCCGCAGCTGCAGCAGGGACAGGCCGGCGTAGCTCGCGGTGTGGAAGGCCTCGACGAGGCTCGCGATGGTGGCGGTGTCAAGGTCACCGACGGTCCTGGACCAGTCCAGCGTCGCCGAGGGCTCCTGCGGTTCGCCCGACACCTCGCCCAGTTGGCCGATCGAGAACGGCCGGCACAGGTTGGCGATGACAGGGGCGATCGACAGCAACGGTGCGAGCAGGGCGCTGCCGGCCTCTGGCGACCCCACGAAAACCGCATCGACCTGGGTGAAACTACGGCCGCGGAGGAGTTCGGGCACCTGCTCCACGTCGGGCAGGTTGATCAGGCCCAGGAACAGGCTCAGCTCCGGCGGAGCGTCCAGCAGGATGTCCGCCGCGGCTCCGAAGACCACCTCGGCCGATTCGGCGGGAAACAGGATCTTGCCACCGAAGAGGTCGGGCGCCGGGTACAGGTCGATCTCCAGGGCGGTCACCACGCCGAAGAGTCCGCCGGCGCCCCGCAGGCCCCAGAGCAGATCGGGGTCGCTGTCCTTGGTGACGCGGCGCAGCACCCCGGTGGCGTCGATCAGCTCGACGGCGCGAATCGAGTGCGCGGCCAGGCCCTTCCACCGGCTGAACCAGGAATGCCCGCCGGAGAGCAGGTACCCCGTGACACTGACGTCGGGGTTGGTGCCGGCCAGGGCAATCAGGCCGGTGCCGTCGAGATGGTTGAGCAGAGTTCCCCACGGCACGCCGGCGCCGACGCGCGCGAACCGGGCGACGACATTCACGGTGACCTCGTCGAATCCGCTGGTGCGCACGAGGATCTGGCCGGCGAGGTCGGCCGCGGCGCCGTGCCCCCGTGGCTGCACAGTCACTCCCAGGCCGGCCTCCCTGGCGGCGATGATCACCTGCCTGAGGTCCCGCACCGAGCGAGGCCGCACGACGGCGCTGGGCTGCTGGTCGACGGCGAGGTTCCACGGGGTGCGGGCGTCGTCCCAGCCTGGATCGCCGGGCAGCACCAGGGCGCCCTCGAGAACTCGGTTGAGGGCGACGAGGGCCGGATGCGTGCCAGGCGCCGGCGGCTGCTCCGGCGGTTGCAGGGGCGGTGGCGTGGTGCTCATGGGCGTCCTTTCGACGGGCGCAGGCCGACCCGCGCGGCGACTACCGTGACGATACCCAGCACCGCGGCGACCCGCCACCCCGGTGCGGTGTCGGGGCCGGTGGGCGGGTCAGTGCGCGGTGCTGACCCCCAGCAGGTCCTGGCTGATGATCGCGGCCGTGCGGGCGCCGGCGCCGGCCGCCACGATCAGCTGCTGCGGTCCGGGCGCCGCGACGTCCCCGGCTGCGTAGAGCCCCGGCACGCTGGTGCGCCCGTTGCGGTCGGTGAGCAGCTGGGCGTGCGCGTCGCCGGCCACATCCAGCCCGGCCAGGAACTCCACGGCGGGGTGCCAGAGCGGCCGCACGAACCCGCCGGTGACCGGGATCCGGTCGCCGCCATCCACCCGCACCGCGGCGAGCAACCCGCGGTCGCCCTCGAGTTCGGTGATCCGGCGCCGTTCGACGGTGATGCCGCGCTCGCGCAGGGTGCGCTCCTGGGCGGCGGAGACGGCGCCGGAGTCGTCGGTGAAGCCCGCGCCGTTGGTGAACACCGTCAGCGTGTGGGTCCACTGGGACACCAGGAGCGCCCGGGCGGCCAGATCGTCGGTCTCGCCGATCAGGGCCAGGGGTTGATCATTCAGCTCGTAGCCGTCGCAGGCGGCGCAGCTGAACAGGCTCATGCCGTAGAACCCGCGGATGTTGGGAACATCGGGGAGGGTCTCGCGCAGCCCGGTGGCCACGAGCACCGCACGGCTGTGCACGGTTCGGCCGGCAGCGGTCGGGCTCCCGAGCGTGACGGTGAACGGGTGCGAACCGTCCTCCTCGTTCAGCTCGCGGGCCCGCTGGACCGAGCGCACCGAGGTGCGCCGCAGGATCCGGGTACCCGGGTAGCCCTCGACCTCTTCCCTGGCGAGGCGGCGCAGCTCGTGCGGGGGGACTCCGTCCCTGGTGAGGAACCCGTGCGAGATCATGGTCGCCGCGTTCCGGGGCCGGTCGCTGTCGATGACGAGCACGGTGAGGCGGGCCCGGCTCAGGTTCAGCGCCGCCGACAGTCCGGCCGGGCCCGCGCCGATCACGACGCAGTCATAGTGCTGCCGGTCGTCAGGCACCGGATGCGCCCTGGCGTGGCAGCGCGGAGATGACCGGGTGGTCGAAGGTGAGCACACCGGTTTTCGCGGCGCCGCCGGGGGAGCCGAGCTCGACGAAGAAGTCCACATTGGCCCGGTAGTAGTCGGCCCAGGCCTCGGGCAGGTCGTCTTCGTAGTAGATGGCCTCCACCGGGCAGACGGGTTCGCAGGCGCCGCAGTCGACGCACTCGTCCGGGTGGATGTACAGGGAACGTTCGCCCTCGTAGATGCAGTCCACGGGGCACTCGTCGACGCAGGCGCGATCCTTCACGTCCACGCAGGGCAGCGCGATGACATAGGTCACGAGGGCACCAGTGTCTGCTCGGCTGCGATCGTAACCTGCTCGTCGCGGGGCACGACCTTGACCCGTCCCCGGGTCACCTCCGACGTGTCGGCGTCGCCCAGCGCCCGTTCGTGGGCGTCCAGGGCCAGCCAGCCGGGCCAGGTGGTGTAGCGGATGCCGCGCTCGCCGAGCAGGCGCAGGACGGCGTCCTCGGCAGGGTCGGCCGGTTCCGGCAGCAGGGCGAGGTCCTCGACCAGGTGGGTGATCGTCTCCAGGGCGTCGCCCTTGGTGTGGCCGATCAGCCCGACCGGGCCGCGCTTGATCCAGCCCGTGGCGTAGAGCCCGGGCAGAGGCGTGCCGTGCTCGTCGATGACGCGGCCCTCGTCGCTGTTGATGACGCCGCGCGCATCGTCGAAGGGCACATCGGGCAGCGCGCTGCCGCGGTAACCGACCGCGCGGTAGACGGCCTGCAGCGGGTAGTCGATGATCTCCCCGGTGCCGCGCACGCCCCCGTCGCCGGTCGGTGCGGTGCGTTCGAAGCGCATCCCCTCGACCCTGTCGGTGCCGTAGACCTCCACAGGGCTGTGCTGGAAGTGCAGGTGCAGCCGCCGGGACGCGCCGGTGGGCTCGCGGGTGAGCCAGCCGTTGAGGGTGCGGCTCATGACCTTGACCTGGTTGGTGGACGCGGCCAGGCGGGCCTCGGAGTCGGCGTCCCTGGGGAAGTCCTCGTCGTAGACGATCACGTCCACGTCGGGGATGTCGCCGAGTTCGCGCAGCTCGATCGGGGTGAATTTCACCTGGCCGGGACCGCGCCGGCCGAAGACGTGTACGTCGGTGACCGGCGAGCCGGCCAGGCCGGCGTGCACGTTGGCCGGGATGTCGGTGCTGAGCAGGTCGGCGGGGTGCTTGGCCAGCATCCGCGCCACGTCCAGGGCCACGTTGCCGTTGCCGATCACCGCGATGTCGGTGGCGTCGAGGGGCCAGTCGCGCGGCACATCCGGATGCCCGTCGAACCAGGAGACGAAGTCGGCCGCTCCGTAGGAGCCGGGCAGGCTGATGCCGGGAATCGGCAGCTCAGCATCGCGGATCGCTCCGGTGGCGAAGATGACCGCGTGGTAGTGCCGGCGCAGGTCGGCCAGGCTGAGGTCGGTGCCGTAGCCCACGTTGCCCAGGAACCGGATGTTGCCGGCGTCGAGCATCTCGTGCAGGGAGTTGACGATGCCCTTGATGCGGGGGTGGTCGGGGGCCACGCCGTAGCGGATCAGGCCGTAGGGGGCCGGCAGGGAGTCGAAGAGGTCGATGCCGACCTTGCCGCCGGTCGCCCGCACGGCCGTGCTGAGGATGTTGCCGGCGTAGATGCCGGCGGGGCCGGCGCCGATAATGGCGACGCGCAGTGGCTGGGGCTCGCGCTGTAGCGGGGGCGCTGAGGACGTCCGGGTCATGAGTGGGCCTTTCAAAAGGGCGGAATCGAAGGTGCGTGAAGAACCGGTGTTGACGGGTAAATCCCCGGGGCGCTGTGGTGCCTACCGGCGCGCGCCGGGCGTGAGCCCGCGGCGTCGCAGGAGCCGGCGTTCGAGCGGGGCGAAGGCGGTCAGTTCCACCAGGATGCCGACCGCGAGGATGACCAGGATGGTCGCGAGCACCGCGGAAAGGTCGGCGAGTTCCCGGCTCTGCTGCAGCATCGAGCCGAGGCCGAAACCGATCGACCCGCCCATCGCGATGATCTCGGCCGCCATCAGGGATCGCCAGGAGAAGGCCCAGCCCTGCTTGAGGCCGGACAGGTAGCCGGGCAGCGCGGCTGGGAGCACGACCAGAGTGGCGAGTTCGATGCGGGAGGCGCCGAGCACTGTGCCGACCCTGCGTAACTGCGGCGGAACCTGGTCGATGCCGGAGACGAGCCCGTTCGCGATCGACGGGACGGCGCCCATCAGCACCACGAAGTAGACCGTGGCGTCGGTCAGGCCGAACCAGATGATCGCGGCGGGCACCCAGGCCACAGACGGGAGCACCTGCAGGCCGGACAGGAGTGGCCCGAGGGCGCGGCGGAGCAGCCGCCACTCGGCCAGCAGCAGCCCGAGCGGGGTGCCGATCGCGACGGCGATGAGGAAGCCGGCGCCGCCGCGCGCCAGGCTGGTGAGCACAGCCTCTTGCAGCCGGCCGGCGTTCCACAGCTCGGCGAGCGATCCGGCCACGTTCAACGGGCCGGGCGCCAGGTCGGGCCGGGGCTGGGCGATCACGGTGTAGAACTGCCAGGCCACCACCAGCGCCACCACCAGAAGGACCGGTGGCAGCACGCCGTCGAGAATCCGGCGCCAGGGCCCCTTCTCGGTCAAGGGCACGGTCTGGAGGGCGTCCAGACCCGATTCGAGGCGGCGGAGCTCGTCGTGGGCGCCGCCGCTGCGGGGCACGGCGGAGGAAGCGGGTTGTGCGGTATCAGGCAGCATTGCGGCGGATCTCCTCTCGCAGCTGGTCGGTGATCTCGATGGCCAGGCGGGATACCTCGGGGGATTCGATCCGCCGGGGCCCGGTGTCGTCGATGCGCCATTCGTTGCTGATGCGACCGGGGCGGGAGGACATGAGCACCACGCGCTGGCCGAGCCGGGCGGCCTCACGCACGTTGTGCGTGACGAAGATGATGGTGCGGCCGGTCTCCCGCCAGACCCGTTCCAGCTCCTCGTGCAGCAGGTCCCTGGTGATGGCGTCGAGGGCCGCGAACGGTTCGTCCATCAGCAGTACCTTGCGGTCCTGGGCGAGGGCCCTGGCCAGTGCGACTCGCTGGCGCATTCCGCCGGAGAGCTCGTGCGGGCGTTTGTGCGCGGCATCGGCGAGATTGACGAGGTCGAGCAGCTCCAGGGCCTGGGCCCGACGACCGGAACGCGGCACTCCCCGGAGCTTGAGGGCGAGTTCGACGTTGCGTCCGGCGGTCAGCCACGGGAAGAGTGCGGACTCCTGGAACATCACGGCCGCGCTGCCGCTGGTGACGGTGACGGTGCCCTCGCTGGGGTGTTCGAGCCCGGCGATGATGTTGAGCAGGGTGGACTTGCCGCAGCCGGAGGCGCCGAGTAGGCAGAGGAATTCTCCGGGTGCCACGGTGAGGTTGATGTTGTCCAGGACGACCGGGCCGGTCGGTCCGAACCGTTTGCCGAGAGAGTCGATACGGATTGCCGGTTTCACACCGGGAGGCAGCGTTTCGGGGGCGGGGGGTGCCTCGGTGGAGGTCTGCACGGTTACTCCGTTCCCAGTCCGGCATCGGAGACCGATGGTGCGCCGGCCTCCGTGAGGACCCTGTTCAGCGGGGCCAGGTCGAAGAGCCCGTCCAGGTTCCCGGTCTTGGCGGTTCCGGCGTCAACGCCGGCCTTCAGCAGCACCGGGAAGGTCTCCGCGAGCGGGTCGGTCGTGAACGTCACGGCGGTGAGGGCGCGGGCGAGCACCGCGTCGGGCAGCGGCTTGCCGGTGTCTGCTGTGAGGACGCGGTTGATCGCGGCGGCAGCCTGATCCGGGTTTTCGGTCAGCCAGTCCACCGATGCCGTGTGACCGGCGACGAGTGCCTCAACGGCCTCCGGGTGAGCGGCCAGGTAGTCGGCGCTCACCAGCAACACCGTCGTCGGGAACGCACCGTCCGTCCAGAGTGATGCCTCGTCGACGAGGACCGTAGCGTCGGCCTCGAGTACGAACCGGGAGACCCAGGGTTCGGGGAGCCAGGCGCCATCGATCTTGCCGCTCTGGAACAGGGCCAGTGCCTGGGCGTTCTCGGTCGGGGCGATGTTCACGTCGCCGCCGCCGGAGGTGCTTGTCGCGTAGCCCTGCTCGCCGAGCCAGGAGCGCAGCGCGACATCCTGCGTGTTGCCCAGCTGCGGTGTGGCGATCGTGGTTCCGGCCAGGTCGCTTGCGTCGGTGATGCCGGGGCGCACGACGAGCGCGGCCCCGCCGCTGGTGGCGCCGGCCACGATCCGGACCGATTGGCCGGCGCTCTTGACGAAGCTGTTGATCGCGGGGTTCGGGCCCAGGTAGGCGGCGTCGATGGCTCCGGCGCTGAGGGCTTCGATGGCGGCGGGACCCGCATTGAAGACCTGGGTGGTCAGGGCGGTGTCGCCGAGGGCGTCCTCGAACAGACCCTGGTCGAGGCCGACCAGGGCGGGTGCGTGCGTGACGTTGTCGAAATACCCCAATCGCAGTTCGGTCGCCGGTTCGCCCGGTGCCGCGGCGGTGCCGGCTGCGGCGCAGCCGGTCAGCAGGCCGGGAATCATGATGAGCGCGAGCAGGCTGAGGGTACGACGGCCGGTACGGCCGCTCATGAGATCCCACCCGCCCCGGTGACGATGCCGGCGGCGAGGGTCGCGCCATCCTGCGGCTGGATCACCAAGAACGCGCCGGCCCGACGGTTCGCGGCGTAGGTTTCGACGGGCAGTGCGGCTGCCAGTCGGACGGTGACCTGTCCGATGTCGTTGATCTGCAGATCATCAGCCATTTCGAGCTCCAGGGTATTGAGGTTGAGGCGACCGGTGATGGTTCCGATGATGGCCTGAACGGTGTGGGTGCCGAACTTGACCAGCACCCGGGCGCCGGGCTGCAGGGCCCGGGGGTCCAGCCAGAACAGGGCGGCGTCCAGCTCCTTCACGGGTTCCGGCATGGTGCCGGCCGCACCGATCACGGCGCCGCGGGCGATGTCGAGGTCGTCGCGCAGCCGCAGGGCGACCGATTGAGGTGCGACGGCTTGGTCGAGGGAGGCGCCGGCGAAGTCGATGCCGGTCACGACGGTGCTGGCGCCGCCGGGGGTCACCGTGACGGTGTCGCCCACCCGCACGGTGCCCGAGGCGACCTGGCCGGCGTATGCCCGGTAGTCGCGGTACGCCGCGGCGTCCTCCGGCGCGACGGCGACGGCGCCCTGGGGTCGCAGTACGAGTTGCACCGGCAGTCTGAACGACTCCACGTTCGTGGCGACCGCGTCCGCGGCGGGCAGGGTCTCCAGGAGCTCGAGCAGGCTCGGCCCGTCGTACCAGGGAGTGTTCGGGGACCTCTCGACGACGTTGTCGCCGACGAGGGCCGAGACGGGGATGATGTGCACCGCGTTCAGGCCCAGCTCATCGGTGACCCGGCGCACGTCGGCGGCGACGGCGCCGAACGCGGCCTCGTTGTAGTCCTGCAGGTCGATTTTGTTCACCGCGATGACGATGTGGGGAACCCGCAGCAGTTTCACGACGGACAGGTGCCTGCGGGTCTGTTCGAGCACGCCCTTGCGCGCGTCGATGAGCATGATGACGGCATCCGCGGTGGTGGCGCCGGTGACCATGTTGCGGGTGTACTGAACGTGTCCGGGGCAGTCGGCCAGGATGAATGAGCGCTTGTCGGTGGCGAAGTAGCGGTAGGCGACGTCGATGGTGATGCCCTGCTCGCGTTCGGCTCGCAGGCCGTCGGTGAGCAGCGCGAAGTCGATGCCGCCGGCCGCCCCGCCGAAGCCGCGCTCGGTGGAGGTGCGGGTGACGGTGTCGAGCTGGTCGGCGAGGATCGCCTTCGAATCGTGCAGCAGCCGGCCGACCAGGGTGGACTTGCCGTCGTCGACGGACCCGGCGGTCGCGAACCTGAAGAGGGTGCCCTCTGAGCGGTCGGCGTGCCCGCTGACCGGGCGCTCCAGCAGGAGGTCAGCCGGCTGTGCCTGTGAGGGCTGTGCCTGTACGAGCTGTGCCTGAGTCATTAGAAATACCCGTCCTTCTTGCGATCTTCCATGGCTGCTTCGGAGATGCGATCGTCGGCGCGGGTCGCGCCTCGTTCGGTGATGGTGCTCACGGCGATTTCGCGTACGACGTCCTGCACGGATGCGGCGTCGGAGTCGACGGCGCCGGTGCAGCTCATGTCGCCAACGGTGCGGTACCGGACCGTGCGGGAGACGACGGTCTCGCTGGCCAGCGGGGCGCTGACCGGTCCTACGGCGCGCCACATGCCGTCGCGGCGGTAGACCTCGCGCTCGTGTGCGTAGTACAGCGGGGGAAGGGCGATGCCCTCGCGTTCGATGTAGCGCCAGACGTTGAGCTCGGTCCAGTTGCTGATCGGGAACGCGCGCACGTGCTGGCCCACGGTGTGGCGGCCGTTGTACAGGTTCCAGAGTTCCGGGCGCTGGTTGCGCGGGTCCCACTGGCCGAACTCGTCGCGCAGGGACAGGATGCGCTCCTTCGCGCGGGCCTTGTCCTCGTCGCGGCGGGCACCGCCGAAGACGGCGTCGTGTCGGCCCGCGGTGATCGCGTCGAGCAGGGGCAGGGTCTGCAGGGGGTTGCGGGTGCCGTCGGCGCGTTCGGTCAGGCGGCCGTCGTCGATGTAGTCCTGCACGCTGGCGACCTCGAGGCGGAGGCCCAGTCTGGCCACGGTCTCGTCGCGGAATTCGAGGACCTCGGGAAAGTTGTGCCCGGTGTCCACGTGCAGCAGCGGGAACGGAACCTTGCCCGGCCAGAACGCCTTCGCGGCCAGGTGCAGCACCACCACGGAGTCCTTGCCGCCGGAGAACAGCAGCACCGGGCGTTCGAACTCGGCGACCACCTCACGGATGATGTGGATCGCCTCGCTCTCGAGCACGTCGAGCTGGCTCAACGAGGCACTGCCGGACCCGGCGCTGTCGGATCGGGCGATGGTGGGGGCGGGGAGAGCGTTCACAGGTGGAGTCCGCATTCTGTCTTCGCCAGGCTGGCCCAGCGTCCGGATCGGGGGTCGTCGCCCTCGGCGACGGGTTTGGTGCACGGCGCGCAGCCGATGGAGGGGTAGCCCTGGGCCATCAGCGGATTGACCGGCACATTGTGCGTGCCGGCGTAGTCGAGGATGTCCTCGAAGCTCCAGGCGGCGAGCGGGTTGACCTTGACGAGGCCGTTGCGTTCGTCCCACACGATCAGGGGCGTGTTCGCCCGGGTGGGCGCCTCGTCGCGGCGCACGCCGGTGAACCAGACCTCGTAACCATCGAGCACCCGGTGCAGGGGCTCGACCTTGCGCAGCGCGCAGCAGAGGTTCGGGTCCCTGGCGAACAGCTCGGCGCCGTGGGCGGCGTCCTGCTCGGCCACCGTGCGCTCGGGCAGCACGTCGACGATGCGCACCGGCAGCAGCCTGGCCACGTCGTCACGGGTGGAATGGGTCTCGGCGAAGTGGTAGCCGGTGTCGAGGAAGAGCACGTCCACGCCGGGCAGTTGCCGGGACACGGCGTGGGGGAGTACCGCGTCGGCCATCGAGCAGGCGACCGCGGCAGCATCCGTGCTGAAATTGCGGGCGACCCAGGCGATGACCTCGTCGGCGGATGCTTCGCCCAGCAGGGCAGCGCCGGACTCGGCCAGGGCGCGCAGCTCGTCGGGGGAGCGGCGGGTGCTCGTGGGAGTGTCGATGGTGCTCATTGCAGTGCCTCCTCGTCGGCGCGGTGGGCCCAGACGGCGAAGGTCTCCGTGTCGCTCCTGTCGGCGAGGAAGCGGAGCACGATGCGCTCCACATAGTCCGCGAGGTCGTCGGCGGTCACCTTGAGGCCACGCACGGTGCGACCCAGGCCGGCCTCATCCCGGCCGACGGACGCCAAGCCCCCGCCGAGGTGCACCTGGAATCCCGGGACCTGGCCGCCGTTGCCGTCGGCCAGGAGCTGGCCCTTGAGGCCGATGTCGGCGGTCTGGATGCGGGCGCAGGAGTTGGGGCAGCCGTTCACGTGCAGGCTGATCGGCTGCGGCACATCGATGCCGGCCAGGCGCTTCTCGAGTTCGAGCACGGCGTCGGTCGCGGCCTGTTTGGTCTCGACGATGGCGAGCTTGCAGAACTCGATCCCGGTGCAGGCGATGGTCGTGCGGCGGAACAGGCTGGGGCGGGCGGCCAGGCCGAGCGCATCGAGCGCGGTGATGAGCGGCTCGACATCCTCCTCGCTGATGTCCAACAGCACGAGCTTCTGGTGCGGCGTCGTGCGCAGCCGCCCGGAGCCGTGCTGCTCGAGCAGGTCGGCGAGTTTCGTGAGCATCGTGCCGGAGACCCGGCCGACGAACGGGGTGACACCGATGTAGAACCGGCCGTCGACCTGCTTGTGCACGCCGATGTGGTCGCCCTGCTGGGTCGGCGTCGGGGCGGGTGGGCCGTCGGGCAACGCCTCGAACAGGTACTCGTCCTCGAGGACCTGGCGGAACTTGGCCGGCCCCCAGTCCGCGAGCAGGAACTTCAGCCTGGCCTTGTTGCGCAGCCGCCGGTAGCCGTAGTCGCGGAAGATGGAGGCGACACCGAGCCAGACGTCGGCGACCTTCTCGGGAGACACGAAGGCGCCCAGGCGCTCGCCGAGTCGGGGGTTGGCCGAGAGGCCGCCGCCGACCCAGAGGTCGTAACCGAGGCCCAGCTCCGGATGCCGCAGGGCGACGAAGCCGACGTCATTGATCTCGTGCACAACATCCTGGCTCGGGTGCCCGGTCAGGGCGGTCTTGAACTTGCGGGGCAGGTTCGCGAGTTCGGGAACCCCGATGTACCGGGCCGTGATGTCGGCGATGGCGTCCGTCGGGTCGAGCAGTTCGTCGACGGCGATGCCGGCGACGGGGGAGCCGAGCACGACGCGCGGCACATCGCCGCAAGCTTCGGTGGTCTGCAGGCCGACGGCCTCGAGGCGGCGCCAGATCTCGGGAACGTCCTCCACGCGGATCCAGTGCAGCTGGATGTTCTGCCGGTCGGTGAGGTCGGCGGTGTCCCGGCCGAATTCCTCGGAGATCTCACCGATGACCCGCAGCTGGCCGGTGGTGAGCTGGCCGCCGTCGATGCGCACCCGCAACATGAAGTAGGAGTCTTCGAGTTCGTGGGGTTCGAGGGTCGCGGTTTTGCCGCCGTCGATGCCGGGCTTGCGTTGCGTGTAGAGGCCCCACCAGCGGAACCGGCCGTGCAGGTCGGTGCCCTCGATGGAGTCGAACCCGTCGCGGGAATAGATCTTCTCGATCCGCTCGCGCACGTTCAGCCCGTTGTCCACCTGCTTCCAGGCTTCATTGCCGTTGAGCGGTTCGGTGCCGTCGACCTTCCACTGTCCGTTCGGCCGGGACGCCGGACGCGGAGGACGACCGGCGCGCATCGTCACGGACGGGGTCTGTGTTGTCTGGCTCTCTGGCACTGTGAGGTCCTCCTCCTTGAACGCGAACGCTGCTCGGGCAGGCTGCGCGGCGTGCTGGGAAATCTATCGAGCCTGCGCCGCAAAGTCATGGCTCGGCGTCACAGCCGGTCACGCTCCGTAGCGGGGCGTCACGAAAGGAGCGTCCGACGCCCGGAGCGAATATGGTGTCGCGGTGGGCACTGGTGCCCGGCGTAGACGGCGCGGTCGGCAGCCGAGCCATAGGCTAGGGGCATGGCAGAACGCACCCCGTGGTCCCTCTCCGGCGCATTGCGCGGAGTGTTCGCGAAGAAGACAATCGACGCCGATACCTGGGATGACCTCGAGGACTCGTTGATCCAGGCCGACTTCGGCCCCGACATCACCGATGCCATCGTGGCCGAACTCCGCACCAAGGTGTCCAGGTACAACACCACGGATCCCAAGGACCTGCACCGGATGCTCCGCGAGGGCATCGAGGAGCGCCTGGCGAAGCTCGACTCCACGCTGAACCTCAGCGCCCGGCCTGCCGTGGTGCTCGTGGTCGGTGTCAACGGGGTGGGGAAGACCACCACCATCGGCAAATTTGCCAAGTTCCTGCGCGTGCACGACCGCAGCGTCCTGATCGGAGCCGCCGACACCTTCCGTGCCGCCGCGGTGGAGCAACTCGCCACCTGGGCGGAGCGTGCCGGCGCGGACATCGTGAAGCCGCAGGCCCAGGGCCAGGACCCGGCATCCGTGGCCTTTCAGACCGTCGAACGTGCCGTCAGCACGGGTACCGAGATCGTGATCATCGACACCGCCGGCCGGCTGCAGACCAAGGGCGGGCTGATGGATGAGCTCACCAAGATCCGCCGGGTCATCGAGAAGCAGACCCCGATTTCCGAGGTGCTCCTCGTGCTCGACGCCACGACGGGTCAGAACGGTCTCGCCCAGGCCGAGGCTTTCATCGAGCACGCCGGGGTGACCGGCCTGGTGCTCACCAAACTCGACGGATCCGCCAAGGGCGGTTTCGTCCTGGCCGTTCAGGAAAAAACAGGAATCCCCATCAAACTCGTCGGGCAGGGTGAGGGAATCAACGACCTCACCGGTTTCACCCCGCACGTTTTCGCACAAAAACTCGTCGGATAGGACGCCCTCATGACCATCGAACACGATTTCTTCGGAATCCTCGGCAGCGACGACGACAGCGGTGAGGTGTACTGGTCCGATACCGCCGAGCTGGGCGACCAGAACGTCGAAATCGACGTGAGCTCACCCGACGAAGACTCGGTGTCGGTCGAGGCCCTCGACATCGTCGCGGCCATGATCAACGCCCTGGAGGACCTCGATTCGCAGGCTCGGGAGTCGCTCGTGGCCGACCTGAGCGCCGAGGTCTCGGTGACCAGCCAGTTCATCGTCGCGCAGTTCGAGGAGCTCGACGCCGAGGTTCTCGAAGACGCCCTCATCTGGGACTCAGGGGACAAGCAGATCGACTACCTGCGCTCCATCCAGCTGCAGCGCATCGGTTTCCACCCGCACCACATCGGCAATGACCAGCACTTCGCGGTGCTCGACTACTCGATCAGCCCGCACGAAACCGATGCTCTGCTCGTCGTCACCCTCGACGTGCACGGCGACACCATCGTGATCGCCGCCGACAGCTGATCTCCGCCCCACGACGACGAAGCCCCCGGAGTGATCCGGGGGCTTCGTTAGTTCTCTGGTGCGGATCAGCCCAGGTGCATGGCCGACCCGGTGCCCAGCAGGTCCTCCGGCTTCGGGCGCACCATGAAGAACGCGACCGGCGCGGCCACGAACACCCCGACGGCTGCCCAGAAGAACGCTGCCTGATAACCGTCGACGAAGGCCTGCAGCTGGGCGACGGGGGTGCCGTCACCGCCGGCCAGGGAGGCCGCGACGGCCGAGGTGTACAGCACCGTGAACACCGCGGAGCCGATAGATCCACCGATCTGCTGCACGGCGGTGACGGCGGCACTGGCTGCTCCGGCGTCGTGGGCGTCGATTCCGGCCAGCGCCACGTTCTGCAGCGGCACGAAGATCATCGCCAGGCCCAGGCCCATCAGGATCAGGCCGGGCAGCACCTCGACGACGTAGCTGCCGCCGACGGTGATCCGCGACAGGTAGAGCAGGCCTGCGGCGACGACGACAGGTCCGACGGTCATCGGCAGGCGCACGCCCACCTGGGGCAGGAACTTCGACAGCACCGCGGCGCCCACGATGATCATCGCGGTCATCGGCAGGGAGGCCAGGCCGGACTCCAGCGGTGAGAAGCCCAGCACGATCTGCAGGTGGAAGGTGAGGAAGAGCAGCCCGCCCAGGAGCGCGGCTCCAGTGAGCAGACCGGTGATGAATGCACCACCGCGAACCTTGTCGGCCAGGATCCGGATCGGCAGCAACGGGTGGTTGGAGCGGCCCTCGACGAGCACAAAGAGGGCCAGGAGCACGACGCCCAGCGGGATGAAGACGAGCACCTGCCAGGAGGACCAGCCGTTTTCGGCCTGTGCGAAGCCGAAGACCAGCGAACCGAGGCCGAGGGCCACGAGAATCGCGCCGGGTACGTCGTACCGGGTGTTGCCGTGGGCCTTGCTCTCCTTGATGATCGGGATGGCGGCGATGATGGCGATGATCGCGATCGGCACGTTCACGAGCAGGCACCAGCGCCAGCTGGCGTACTCGGTGAGCACGCCGCCGAGCACCAGGCCCACCGCGGCGCCACCGCCGGCGATGGCACCGTAGACCGAGAAGGCCTTGATGCGGTCCTTGCCGCCGGGGAAGTTCACGGTCAGCAGCGCCAGTGAGGCGGGGGCGAGCAGAGCGGCGAACAGGCCCTGCAGGCCGCGGGCGGCGAGGAGCTCCCAGGTGCTCTGCGCCATGCCACCGAGCGTGGAGGCGATGGCGAAGCCGGCCATGCCCACGATGAAGGAGCGCTTGCGTCCCCAGAAGTCGGCGATCCGGCCGCCGAGCAGCAGCAGTGCGCCGAAGACCAGCGCGTAGAGGGTGACGACCCAGGTGCGGTCACCGTCGCTCATGCCGAGGTCGGACTGGGCGTGGGGGAGGGCGATGTTGACGATGGTGCCGTCGAGCACGACGGTCAGCTGGGCGAGGGCCACGATGGCCAGCAGCCACCACCGGCGGGGGTGGTGAGCCTGGGCTTCGGGGGAGGAGGAGGCGGGTGAGGAGGGGGTGGAAACCGGGGAAACGCCGGTCGCGCTCGATTGTGACATGCCGAGAACTATACCAAACGAACTAGTTCGTTTTGGTACACTGGGCCTATGGACACGTGCTCATGAACACCCTCGATTCCCCGTCCGGGCTGCCGCCGAAGGAGCTGGAACCCACCCGTCAACGCATCCTCGAGGCCGCCAGGGCGGAATTCGCCGCCCACGGGCTCGCCGGCGCCCGCATCGACCGGATCGCCCGCACCGCCTCGGCCAGCAAGGAACGCCTCTACGCCTACTACCGCCACAAGGCGGAACTCTTCAGCGCGGTCCTGGAACTGAACCTGATCGAGTTCGCGCGTGCGGTGGCGCAGGACGCCGGGGCGTCCCTGCCCGAGTTCGCCGGCGCCCTCTACGACCACTCGGTCGCCCATCCGGAATACCTGCGGATGATCGACTGGGCCAACCTGGAGGGCCGGGACGTGATCAACCCGCCGTTGGCCCTCATCGAGGACTTCCACGCCGAGCGGGTCCGCGGAGTCATCGCGCTGCAGGCGGACGGAAGCGTCGACGCCTCCTGGGACCCCGACCACCTCAACGCCCTGGTCTTCGGGATCGTCTCGTGCTGGATCCACGAGCCCGCGGCCGCCCTGGCCGCCGACCGGGCGCCGGATGCCGACACCATCGCCGCGCGGCGGGCCAGTGTGGTGCGCGCCGTCGAACGATTGATCGGTTAAACTAAGACCACAATGGCTACTTTTGGAAACCTCTCAGATCGCCTCGCCGAGACGTTTAAAAATCTCCGCACCAAGGGCAAGCTCAGCGCCGCGGATGTCGACGGCACAGTTCGCGAGATCCGGCGCGCCCTCCTCGACGCCGACGTGGCGCTCGAAGTGGTCAAGGACTTCACCGGCAAGGTGCGCGAACGCGCCCTCGGCGACGAGGTCAGCAAGGCGCTGAATCCGGCCCAGCAGGTCGTGCAGATCGTCAACGAGGAGCTCATCCAGATTCTCGGTGGCCAGCAGCGCCGCCTCGAGTTCGCGAAGAAGCCGCCGACCATCATCATGCTCGCCGGCCTCCAGGGCGCGGGTAAGACCACCCTGGCCGGCAAGCTGGCCAAGTGGCTGGCGAAGGATGGCCACACGCCGATCCTCGTCGCCGCCGACCTGCAGCGCCCCAACGCCGTCACCCAGCTCGAGGTCGTCGGCGCCCAGGCGGGCGTGCCCGTCTATGCCCCCGAGCCCGGCAACGGCGTCGGCAACCCGGTCAAGGTCGCCCGCGACGGGGTCAAGTTCGCCCAGCAGAAGCTGCATGACGTGGTCATCGTCGACACCGCCGGACGTCTCGGCGTCGACGCCGAGATGATGAAGCAGGCCGCGGACATCCGCAAGGCCATCGACCCCGACGAGGTGCTCTTCGTCATCGACGCGATGATCGGCCAGGACGCCGTGGCGACAGCCCGTGCGTTCCAGGACGGCGTCGACTTCACCGGTGTCGTGCTGTCCAAGCTCGACGGTGACGCCCGCGGTGGCGCGGCCCTGTCGGTGGCGTCGATCACCGGCCGACCGATCATGTTCGCGTCAACGGGTGAGGGCCTGGACGACTTCGAACCGTTCCACCCCGACCGCATGGCCAGCCGCATCCTCGACCTCGGTGACATCCTCACCCTGATCGAGCAGGCGCAGGGTGCGTTCGACGAGGACGAAGCCCGCAAGATGGCGGAGAAGTTCTCCACCGACAGCTTCACCCTCGACGACTTCCTCGGCCAGATGCAGCAACTGCGCAACATGGGTTCGATCAAGAAGATGATGGGCATGCTGCCCGGCGCCGGCGCCATGAAGCAGCAGCTGGAGAACTTCGACGAGCGCGAGATCGTGCGCACCGAGGCCATCATCCAGTCGATGACCAAGGCCGAGCGGGTCACGCCCAAGCTCCTCAACGGGTCACGGCGCCTGCGCATCGCGCGCGGCTCCGGATCGAGCGTGACCGAGGTCAACCAGCTCGTGCAGCGGTTCGAACAGGCCGCGAAGATGATGAAGACCGTCGCCAAGGGCGGCATGCCCAACATCCCCGGCATGGGTCCGATCCCCGGCGGCATGGGCGGCAAGCGGCCTCAGGTGCAGCAGAAGAAGAAGGGCTCGAAGTCGGGCAACCCGGCCAAGCGCGCCGCGGAGAACGCGGCCATCGCCTCCGGTGAGAAGGTCGGCGGGGCGCCAGCCGTCGGCGGCTCAGGGTTCGGTCTGGGCGGCGGCGCCAAGGCCGGGGCCGACGGGCCGTCGGCAGAGGAAATGGCGGCGCTGCAGAAGATGCTCGGCCGCTAGAGCGCCTCATCGCGCCCGGTCGGTGTAGCCGAAACGGGCGTGGCCGGGGATTAGGATTTTCCAATGACCTCTCCCCAGCCCCGCCCGGTGCGCCTCGGCGTGCAGATCGCCCCTCAGCACGCCGACTACACGTCGATTCGCAACACCGTCTCAGCCGTCGAAGCCCTCGGCGTGGACATCGTCTTCAACTGGGATCACTTCTTCCCGCTCTCCGGTGACCCCGAGGGCCTGCACTTCGAGTCCTGGACCCTCCTCGCGGCATGGGCCGAGCAGACCAGCGTGATCGAAATGGGCGCGCTGGTGAACTGCAACAGCTACCGGAACGCCGACCTGCAAGCCGACATGGCCCGCACCATCGACCACATCAGCGGCGGCCGCTTCATCTTCGGCACCGGCTCCGGCTGGTTCGAACGGGACTATGACGAGTACGGCTACGACTTCGGGACCGCCGGCAGCCGGTTGGACGCCCTCGCCGCTGACCTGCCCCGCATCGAGGCCCGCTGGGCCAAGCTGAACCCCGCGCCGGTGCGCGACATCCCGGTGCTCATCGGCGGCGGCGGCGAGAAGAAGACGCTGCGCATCGTGGCGCAGCACGCCGACATCTGGCACTCGTTTTCCACCCCGGATGTCCTCACCCACAAGCTCGGCGTTCTGGGCACCTGGTGCGACACCGTGGGCCGGGACATCAACGAGATCGAGATCTCCACGGAGCTGCGCGGAAAGACCACCGAGGAGGCCGACGAGCTGTATGCACTCGGCACCACTCTGTTCACCCTCGGAATCTCCGGCCCCGCCTACGACCTCGCCCCGGCAGAAGACTGGATCGCCTGGCGCGACGCGAAAAACGCCTAGCCCCCATCCGCGAACCGTGAGAAAAGCCCCAAAACTCGAGACTTTTAGGTGCTTAACTCACAGTTCGCGGGACTAGTGGGCCAGGCCCTCGCGGAGCTCGCGGCTGAGGGCGGCCACCACCGCGGGCAGGTTGCCGTTGTGCGTGGCCGCCACGGCCAGCTGACGCTGGTAGCTGGCACCGTGGTCGAGGATCAGGTTCAGCTGCTGTAGCTCCGTCAGGCAGCCCAGGCGCGTGGCGGTGGGGGAGAGCAGGTCGACGAGGCGGCGCACCTCGTCGGTCACCATCCGCTCGGTGCCCGTGGAGTCCACGATGATCTCGGCAGCGAGCCCGTACCGGGCCGCTCGCCATTTGTTCTCGCGCACGAACCACGGCTGCATGGTGGGCACCGGGCGACCGGCGTCGATCTCCGTCGACATCCACTCGACGAGGCACTGGATGAACGCGGCGATCGCGCCGAGTTCTTCGACAGTGGACACCCCGTCGCAGGCCCGGACCTCGATGGTTCCCCAACGCGGGGAGGGGCGGATGTCCCAGCGCACCTCGGTGGCGTCCTCGATGATCCCGGTCACGGTGAGGTCGTTGACGTACTCTTCCCACCCCGCCCAGTCGTCGAGGCGCCACGGCAGGCCGGCCGTCGGAAGCTGCTGGAACATCTGGGCGCGGTTGGAGGCGTAGCCCGTGTTGACGCCGGCCCAGAACGGGCTGGACGCGCTCAGCGCCTGCAGGTGCGGCACGAAGCTGAGCAGGCCGTTGAGGATCGGGATGACCTTGTCGCGGTCCTCGATGCCCACGTGCACGTGGATGCCCCAGATCATCATGTTGCGACCCCACCACTGGGTGCGGTCGATGAGCTTGTGGTACCGCTTCTTGTCGGTGACCTCCTGGTCGAACCACTGCCCGAACGGATGCGAGCCCGAACAGATCGGGTCAACGCCCAGCGGGTCGGTGATGGCACGCACCTCGGAAACCTGCCCGGCGACGTCGGCGACGGCGCCGGCCACGGTGTGGTGCACCCCGGAGACGAGCTCAACGGTATTCAGGAGCAGTTCCCCGGTGATGTGCGGGTGCGGGGAGCCATCCGGCCCGCGAAGGGCGTCGAGGACCTCGTCGGCGATCGACACGAGGTCTCCGGTCGCCCGGTCGACCAGGGCGAGTTCCCACTCGATGCCGACCGTCGACCGCTCGGAGCGAGCGAAGTCGATTCCCACTCTGTCCATTGTCACGGTGGTGCCCTTCGCGCTCGAGGCCCCGATACGAGGCGATGTGGCACAATCCTGACAGCTAAACGGCGCCGCCGCGGTCCGCCGCGCTACACGGGGTCACGGAGCGGGCCGGATTGCTCGGAGCAACTCGACGCTCGATTATCACAAAGTGCTCGATGTCTGACACAATGATTAGTCGAGTTCCGTTGTGCCCGACCCTCTAATCCGGTGCAACACGAACCTTATTGAGCTTGTGCCGAGTGTGCCCCCACGCTCACGGCTGTCAGTTCGCCAAACATCTAAATCACAGGAGAATTGTGGCTGTCAAAATCCGTCTGAAGCGCATGGGCAAGATCCGTGCACCGTACTACCGCATCGTTGTCGCCGACTCGCGCACCAAGCGCGACGGTCGCGTCATCGAAGAGATCGGCATCTACCACCCCACGCAGGAGCCTTCGGTCATCGAGGTCAAGTCCGAGCGTGCCCAGTACTGGCTCTCCGTCGGCGCCCAGCCGACCGAGCAGGTTGCGGCACTCCTCAAGCTGACCGGCGACTGGGGCATCTTCAAGGGTGACAAGAACGCCGTCTCCACCGTCAAGATCAAGGAGCCGAAGGCTGCCTTCGTCGCTGACGAGAAGAAGAAGCCGGTTCTGAAGCCCAAGGCCGAGAAGCCCGCGGCCAAGGTTGAAACCGAAGAAGTTGCCGCCGAGGCAACCGAAGAGGACAAGGCGTAATTTTGCTCGCTCCCGCGCTTGAGCACCTCGTCAAGGGAATCGTTGATCACCCGGACGACGTGCACGTTGTAGCCCAGAACTCACCCCGTGGCGAGGTGCTCGAGGTTCGTGTGAACCCCGAGGACCTCGGCCGGGTGATCGGCCGCGCCGGTCGCACCGCGAAGGCGTTGCGCACTCTCGTGGCCGCTCTGGCCGACGGCAAGCGCGTGCGGGTCGACGTTGTCGACACGGATAACTGAGCGGGTAGTGACTAGCCCCTCATGAGTGACGACAGCATGACCCCGGCCACCCAATTGCGGGTGGGGCGCCTGACCAAGGCCCATGGCCTCAAAGGCGCCATCAAGCTGGAGCTGTTCACGGACGACCCGGGACGACGTTTCGTCCCGGGCGCCGTGTTCACCCTCCAGGTGCCGACCAGCTCACCCTGGCACGGCAAGACCATCGAACTCGTCGAGCTGCGCTGGTACAACCAGCACGCCGTCGGATTCTTCAAGGGTGTCCCCGACCGTGAGGCCGCCGAGACCCTGGCCAAGGCGATCCTCTGGATCGACCAGGACTCGGCCGAGCAGACCGACGAAGAAGACGCCTGGTACGACCACCAGCTGGTGGGACTCGCCGTCGTGCGCGACGGGGTGCAGATCGGCACGCTGACGCGCCTCGAGCACCTGCCGGCCCAAGACCTCCTGATCGTGAAGACCGCCGCCGGCGAGGTGATGATCCCGTTCGTCAAGGCGATCGTGCCCTCGGTCGACGTCAAGGCCGGCGTCATCACGATCACTCCGCCCCCCGGCCTGCTCGAAGAGCTGCCTGATGAACCCGACACCGACGACGCGACGCCCGACGACGCGGCGCCGGCAACGGATGCGGATGCGGAACCCGACTCAGACGAACCGGCAGCGACGCCGACTCCTGACGGTCAGGGCGCATAGACGCGACCTGACCCAGTTCACGGGGAGAGGCGCGCCGCGCCACACCTACTTCACGTTCGTTGATATCGCGGCCGTTGAAGTGGAGTACCGTCGCATGTCTTACGTTAAACCTGATCACCTGGTCGATCAGCTCATTCATTCCGGGGTTGTCAAGACCAACCTCACCGCACGTCAGATGTTCGTGCGCGGCACGCTCTCCGGAGCGATCCTCGGAGCCGCCACGACCCTGGCGCTGACCGCGGCGGCCCAGACCGGGCTGCCCATCGTCGGCGCCCTCGTCTTCCCCGTCGGCTTCGTCGTGATCCTGATGCTCGGCCTCGAGCTGGTGACGGGCAGCTTCGCGCTCATCCCGCTGGCAATCCTCGAGGGCCGCACCACCATCGCCAAGGGTCTGAAGAACTTCGCCATCGTGATCCCGGCGCACATCTTCGGCGCCGGCCTCTACGCCGTGCTGTACGTGGCCGTCATCACCTACCTCGGCACCAACACCACCGACCCGATGATCCAGGCCATCATCAACATGGCCGAGCACAAGGTGCTGCCGTACGCGGCGATCGGTGCCGGCGGCGTCCTGGTCGCCATCATCAAGGCCATGCTGTGCAACTGGATGGTCGCGTTGGGCACCGTGATGTTCTACACGTCCACGTCGGCCTCCGGCAAGATCCTGGGCATGTGGCTGCCCGTGCTCACCTTCTTCGGCCTCGGCCTCGAGCACGCCGTCGTGAACATGTTCGTCATCCCGGCGGGCATGCTGCTCGGCGCCGACATCAGCTTCGGCGACTGGTGGGGCTGGAACACCGGCCCGGTCCTGATCGGCAACTTCCTGGGCGCCGTGCTCTTCACCGCCCTGCCGCTGTACTTCTCGCACCGCACCAAGGTCAACCGCGCGGCGGCGCTCCCGGCCGACGACGAGACCACGAGCGCGCCGGAACTCGTCGCCACCCACTCGTAGACTTGCCCCTATGCGCATCGACATCATCAGTATTTTTCCGGAGTTCTTCGGTGTGCTGGACATCTCCCTCCTCGGCCGCGCCCGGCAGGCCGGCCTGATCGACCTCGACGTGCACAACCTGCGCGACTTCACCCACGACCGGCACAACACCGTCGACGACACCCCCTACGGCGGCGGCGCCGGCATGGTGATGAAGCCCGAACCCTGGGGTGAAGCGCTGGACAGCATCCTGCCGGCGATCGGTGACGCGGATGCCGGCACGCCGGAGCCCGCCGGCGGCCCGGTGCTGATCTTCCCCTCGCCCGCCGGGGAGCAGTTCACCCAGGCGATGGCCCGCGAACTCGCCAACGAGCCGCACCTGGTCTTCGGCTGCGGACGCTACGAGGGCATCGACCAGCGCGTGGTCGATCACTTCGCCGCCCGGGGCCGGGTCCGCCTGGTGAGTCTGGGCGACTACGTGCTCAACGGGGGAGAGGTGGCCGTGATGGCCATGATCGAGGCCATCGGCCGGCTCATCCCCGGGGTGGTGGGCAACCCGGAGAGCCTGGTCGAGGAATCGCACGAGGACGGCCTGCTGGAGTACCCCAGCTACACCAAGCCCGCCAGTTGGCGGGGCCTGGAGGTGCCGCCGGTGCTGCTCAGCGGCAACCACGGCGCCATCGCCACGTGGCGTCGGCAGCAGCAGATCGAGCGCACCCGGTTGGTGCGCCCCGACCTCCTGCCCGCCGAGGACGACGCCGACCTTCAGCCTCCAGCGAACTCCAAGGCTCGGCGGGCGGCTCGCGGGTAATCTGGGGACTGTGATTCTCCGCAGGGTCTTCTACTACTGGCAGTTCGTGGCCGTCGGCGCGCTTCCGCTCTGGCTGATGGTCGCCGCGTCGATTTTCGGCTCCTCGGCCTGGGAGGTTCTCGGCGCCGCCTTCGGTGCCGTCGCCATCGGTGTCGGCCTTCTCGTGGTGAGCCTGCTCTTCCTGGCCCGCAAAGAGGTGCGCGCGGACAAGGCGCTGTCCTGGGCGGATGTGGGCGTGCTGTCCCTCTGGCATGTTCTGATCGTGCTGATGGGCGTGTACTCGGTGACGGCGCCGTGGCTGTCGGTGCTGGTGGTCCTCGTGGGCCTGGGCGCCTTCTGGTTCGCGCTCTGGGAACTCTTCGACGCCGCCCGCAAGCGGGTCCGCGAGGCCATGGTCTACATCGACGAAACCGCCAGGTTCGGCACGGTCCCCGGTGGGCCGAGTCCGTTCCCGCCGATGACCGACCGGTCGGGTGTTCGCGCGGACGGGGCCCGGCAGGATCCGGCGCATCCGACGCCCACCGACCCATCGGTGATCATCATCCGGGAGAAGCCGACCGACCTGTAAAAGGTGCCGTCGGCCGAGGGTTTGGCGCGTGGCGGGTTTAGTGGCAGAATTAGCGTTTGTGCCGCGGCATGTCTCTGCCACAGGGGAGCTGCACTCATATCGGCACGCACACACTCAATTGGTCGCCACCAACTCACCTTCGGTGAGCGGGCGGGGCGCCACTGAAACGTCCTCGACCTGTGGCGGGTACAGAGAGCGAATAACATGCATATTCTCGACCAGGTGGACGCGGCATCGCTGCGTTCAGACATCCCGGAGTTCCGGGCCGGCGACACCGTCAAGGTACACGTCAACATCGTTGAAGGCGCGCGCTCGCGTGTCCAGGTCTACCAGGGCGTCGTCATCGGCCGTTCGGGCGAAGGCGTCCGCGAGACGTTCTGCGTCCGTAAGGTCAGCTTCCAGGTCGGCGTCGAGCGTACCTTCCCGGTGCACTCCCCGGTGATCGACCACATTGAGGTCGTCGTCCGCGGTGACGTGCGTCGCGCGAAGCTGTACTACCTGCGCGGTCTCCGTGGCAAGAAGGCCAAGATCAAGGAAAAGCGCGACTAAAACAGCGCCTGCCGCGAAACGCCAGGGCAATAGCCTGAGCGAATTCGCAGCCGCTGGATTTCCCCCTGAGCTCCTCCCCGCTAAACTGGGCGAGGAGCTCAGGCGGTTAAATGACAGACAACACTCTGCCCTCGCGATCGCATCGCCTGGAACCAGATTCACCGCGCAAGAAGCGCGGCGTCGCGATATTCATTCGCGACCTTCTCATCATCTTCGTGGTGGCATTGCTCATCTCGTTCCTGATCAAGACGTTTCTCGTGCGCTCGTTCTACATCCCGTCGGGGTCGATGGAGAGCACCCTGCTGGTCGATGACCGCATCATCGTCAACCAGCTCGAACCTGCCCTGGTGCCCGTCTCCCGCGGTGACGTCATCGTCTTCCGCGATCCGGGCGGATGGCTGCCGGAGCAGCCGCCCATCGAGCAGAACCCGATCGTCGCGGCCCTGGACTGGACGATGTCGGTGGTGGGCCTGTCCGCACCGGACAGCAACGATCACCTGATCAAACGCATCATCGGCCTGCCCGGTGATCACGTGGTCTGCTGCAACACGCTGGGCCAGATGAGCGTGAACGACATTCCGCTCACCGAACCGTACGCCCTGCTGCCCGCCGGCCAGTCGAGTGTGTCGAAGGACGCGTTCGACGTCGTCGTTCCGGCGGATTCGCTGTGGGTGATGGGCGACAACCGCTATGACTCCCTCGACTCCCGCTACCACCCCAACACTCCGGGCAAGGGATTCGTGCCGATGGACAACGTCGTCGGCCGCGCCCTGGTGATCAGCTGGCCGCTGGAACGCTGGAGCTGGCTGGACGACTACCCCGAGGTGTTCCGCGGCGTCGAGGACGCCGACAAATGACTCATCCGCAGCTGACGAGGACCCTCCAGTGATGATGGCCGTCGTCGAGCCCACCCTCGACGTGGAGCTGGCGATGCTCGCTGCCGGCGCCAGCTGTGTGATCGGCTGCGACGAGGTCGGCCGCGGCGCCCTGGCGGGCCCCGTCGCCGTGGGCCTCGCGGTAGTGACGGCCGACGTCGGTGCCTTCCCGGTGGGACTGCGCGACTCCAAGCTCCTGAGCGAACCGCGCCGGGAGCTGCTCGCCCCGCTCGCCGCGGCCTGGGTGCGCCACAGCGCGGTCGGGTTGGCGTCTCCGCAGGAGGTGGACACCGTCGGCATCATCGCAGCGCTCGGCCTGGCCGGCAAGCGGGCGCTCGCCCAGCTGCATGCCGGCGGCGTGGACATCGTCGGCGGCGTGGTGCTGCTTGACGGCAACGATGACTGGCTCAACAAAGCCCTCAGCACCCCGCTGTCCGTCGTGACCCGCATCAAGGCCGACCAGGACTGCGCGTCGGTCTCCGCCGCATCCGTGATCGCGAAGGTGCACCGCGACAGGCTGATGATCGCGGCCGACCTCGCCACTCCCGGCTACGGCTGGACGGGCAACAAGGGGTACGGCAGCGCCCAACATATGACCGCCATCGGTGCCCTGGGAGCCAGCGAACAGCACCGGCTGAGCTGGCTCAAGATTCCGGCCTGAGAACTGCGCGTAAGATTGTCTCACCATGGAAGAAGATGAGTTCGAGGACTACGACCGCGAGGTCGAGTTGGCCCTATACCGCGAGTATCGAGACGTTGTGGGGCAGTTCCAGTACGTCGTCGAAACCGAGCGCCGCTTTTACCTCGCAAACGAGGTTGAACTCGTGCGTCGTGACACCGAACACGACTTCTATTTCGAGTTGACCATGAAGGATGTCTGGGTCTGGGATGTCTACAGGTCCGACCGGTTTGTGAAGTCGGTGCGGGTGCTGACGTTCAAGGACGTCAACGTGGAGGAGCTGGCGTCGAAGGAGTTCGAACTGCCCAAGGAACTCGCGCTCGACGAGTAGCCGGCCCGGCCCGCCGCCCGGCTGCTAGCGTGTGCGGATGACAGCTCGCACCGACCCGTCCCGCGCCGTTCCGTCTCGCGCCGACGCCCTGGCCAGGGTGGCCGCGGCCCTGGACCTGGCCCCGCTCATCGACGGCCACAACGACTGGGCCTGGGAGTGCCGCGAGAACCGGGACTACTCGGTCGAGGGCCTGGACGGCGCCCTGGACACCGACACCGACATCGACCGGCTCCGCGCCGGCCGGGTGGGCGGTCAATTCTGGTCGGTGTACGTCGAGGACACCCTCGGCGGAGCCGACGCCGTGCAGGGCACCCTGGAACAGGTCGATTGGGTGTACCGGCTCGCCGCCCGGTATCCGCAGACCTTCGTGATCGCCACGAGTGCGGCCGAGGTGGAGGCCGCCCGTGCCAGCGGCCGCATCGCCTCGCTGCTGGGCGCCGAGGGTGCCCACTCGCTCAACGATTCCCCCGCCGTGCTGCGGATGCTGGCCAGGCTCGGCGTGCGCTACCTCACCCTCACCCACGTGCACAATACGAGCTGGGCCGACTCCGGCACCGACGAACCCTTGCACAACGGCCTCAGCCCGCGCGGCGTCGAGTACATCCGGGAGCTCAACCGGCTGGGCATGCTCGTCGACCTCTCGCACGTCTCTCCGGCGACGGCGCACGCGGCCCTCGACGTCACCAGCGCCCCGGTGATCTTCAGCCACAGCTGCTGCTCCGCCGTCACGGCCGACCCGCGTAACGTGCCCGACGACGTGCTCGAGCGCCTGGCCGACAACGACGGCGTGCTGATGGTCACCTTCGTGCCGCAGTTCGTCTCGGCAGCGTACGCCGAGTGGTTCGGCGGCGACCGGAGCGCCCCCGCACCCCGGGTCACCGTGGCGCAGGTGGCCGATCACGTCGAACACGCGCGTGACGTCGCCGGCATCCGCCACATCGGCTTGGGCGGCGACTTCGACGGCACCGACGAGTTCCCCGAACAGCTCGAGGGTGTGGACGGCTACCCGGCCCTGCTGCTCGAACTGGCCCGGCGCGGCTGGAGCGCCGCCGAGCTGGCCGCACTTGCCGGCGCCAACGTGCTGCGGGTGCTGCGGGCCACGGATGCCGCCTTCGCCGGTGACGACGTGGAGCACACCCGGCTGACCCGCTGACCGGCCTGGGACACTCCCAGGGGATTGCATCCAATCCGTGATCATTGGACGCTCCACGGTTGTGACGCTCCGGCGTAGCATTTGTCCAAGGATTTCTACTCAAGGAGTGGATCGCAATGAAGCGTTCCGTCGCACTCATCCTCAGCGCGTTGATGGGTGCGGTATTTCTCACGTCCGGCAGCACCGCCGCGACGGCCGCCCCCTACTGCGGCATCACCTGGGGCTCGCTGCCCGAAAGCCAGAGCACGATGTCCGCCGACGCGACGGTCACAGCTGTTCGCTCGGGGGAGCATCCCTGCTTCGACCGTTTTGTGGTCGACGTGCGCGGCGACATCCGGGGGTTCGATGTTCAGTACGTGCCGGAGGTCGTTCAGGACGGATCGGGCATTCCCGTGCCTCTCCGAGGCGCCGCCGACCTGCGGGTCATCGCGTTCGTTCACCGGTACGACGCCAATGGCGTGGTGACATACGCTCCGGGCGGGGCCAGCGAAGCGCTCAACGTCGCTGGCTACGAGACCTTCCGCCAGGTCGCCTTCGCCGGCGGCTTCGAAGGGCAGAGCACCTTCGGGCTCGGCGTTCGGGCGCGGCTGCCGTTCCGTACGTTCATCCTCGACGGCCCGGGTGACACCAGCCGGCTCGTGGTCGACGTCGCACATCGGTGGTGACCGTTTCGCGCCAGACCCGCTGCGCCTGCGGCTGGTTCCCGCCTAGCGGGTGCGCGGCTCGCAGATGACCACGGGGATGTCCCGGCTGGTCTTCTGCTGGTAGCCGGCGTAGCCCGAATAGGCGCGCACGATCGCGGGCCAGAGCGCCGCCTTCTCGGCCGCGGTGGCTGTGCGGGCCCGCATCGGGCGGGTGACCCCGTTCTCGGTGAGTTCCACGTCGGGGTGGGCGACCAGGTTGAGGTACCACAACGGGTTGCGGTCGTCGCCGCCCTTCGACGCGATCAGCACCACCCGGTCGGGCTCGTGGATCGGGGCGGTGAGCATCGTGGAGCGTCGCTCCCCGGTCTTCCGCCCGAGTGTGTGCAGTTCCACCACGGGCATCGGCCCGATCTGCCAGCCGAGCCGGCCGCGGGAGAGCGCCAGCAACGACCGGTGCACGGCGTTCATGGCTCGCATCGACAGGTCGGTCAGGCGGTCGGAGATCATGGCATCAGCCTATGGTCACGCCGGATCCACTCGCGGTTGACACCCGGACGGGGGCTGGGTACCGTCCCCTGCGACAGTGCTCTATCCCCGCAATCCCACGTGAAGTAAGGAGTTTCCATGTCCGACGAATCCGTTTTCCTCTACCTCGGTGTGTACCCCAACGCGGCAACGGCCGAGTCCGACCTCGAGGTTGTGCGCGAGCTGCACTCCACCAAGGTGATCGGAACCTACGACGCCGCCGTCGCCACCAAGGAGGCCGACGGGTCGGTGCAGGTTCACCGCAAGACCAGCAAGCACGCCGGCTGGACCGGCGTGGCCGCCGGCGCCATTGTCGGCCTGTTGTTCCCGCCGGCGATCATCGGCAGCGCCATCGTCGGCGGAGCGGCCGGCAGCGTTGTCGGTCACTTCTGGCGCAGCCTGGACCGTGGTGACATCAAAGAACTCGGCGAGATGCTCGATTCCGGCGAGGCCGCGCTGATCGTCGTGGGCAAGGACCGGCTCGACGAGGAATTCCGCAAGGCGGGCCTTGTGGCGCAGAAGCACCTCCAGAAGGAACTCAAGGTCGACGCGAAGGAGCTCGACAAAGAGCTCGCGCAGGCCTCCAAGGAGATGCAGGCGGAGGAACGCTCCGACACCGTCTAGATCAGGGCCAGCCGGCCCCCGAGAGCCCGCTCCTCCACAGGGAGCGGGCTCTCTTCGTGTGCACAGGTGCGAGACCGCCTCGATGGGTCCGCTGCAGGCCCGCGCATGCTGGTCGCGGAGGTGCTCGTGGCACGCAAAGACGATTTGGGCCGGCGCGGCGAAGACTGCGCCGCGGAGTACCTGGCGCGGGCGGGTTACACGGTGGTGGAGCGCAATTGGCGGTGCGGGCAGGGGGAGATCGACCTGATCGTCGCCAAGGACGGCGACATCGTGTTCGTTGAGGTGAAGACCCGCTCCGGGACCGGCTACGGGCATCCGTTCGAGGCCATCACGGTGGCCAAGCTGGCCCGGCTGCGCCGGTTGGCGGGGGCCTGGTGCGCGCAATTCGAACCGCGGGCGCGTCACATCCGTATCGACGCCATCGCCGTGATCGCCCGCCCGGGCCAGCCACCGGTCGTCGAACACCTCGAGGGGGTGTTCTGATGGGCCTGGCCCGCACCCACTCCGTCGCACTCATCGGCCTCGCCGGGTCGCTCGTCGAGGTCGAGGCCGACATCTCCAGCCAATTGCCGGGGATGCGGCTGATCGGGCTGCCGGATGCCGCCCTGGCCGAGGCCGCCGAACGGGTGCGTGCCGCGGCCAAGAATTCCGGCTGTGCGCTGAACGGTCACCGGCTCACCGTGAACCTCTCGCCCGCCGCCCTGCGCAAGCACGGGTCCGGCTTCGACCTCGCCATCGCGGTGGCCTGCCTGGCCGCCGACGGGGTGGTGCCGGCCGCGTCGGTGGGTGCTGTCGTGCACATCGGTGAGCTCGCCCTGGACGGGCGGTTGCGGCCCACGCCCGGCATGCTGCCAGCGGTGATCGCCGCGGCCCGGCTCGGCCACCGCACGGTGATGGTTCCAGCCGGCAACGCCGACGAGGCGGCCCTGGTTCCGGGGATCCGGGTGGTCGGGGTGGCCTCGCTCCGGGACGCGCTGATCTGGCACGGCGCCAGGTTGGACCCCCAGGAGGTGGAGGTGCTGTGTGCTCCCGCCGAGGACGACCCGGCCGACGAAAGCCTCGACCTGCTCGACGTGGTCGGCAACGACGAGGCCATCCTGGCCCTGCAGGTGGCTGCGGCCGGCGGACACCACCTCTTCATGCTCGGGCCGCCCGGCGCGGGCAAGACCATGCTCGCGGCCCGGCTGCCGGGGCTGCTGCCCGACCTGGGCCCGGCCGCGTCGCTGGAGGTGAGCTCTCTGCGGTCGCTGAGCGGGCGTCCGGTGGGGCGTTCGTTGATCACCAGGCCCCCGCTGGAGTCGCCGCACCACACCATCACGGCAGCCGCGATGGTCGGCGGCGGCAGCGGGCAGATCCGGCCGGGTGCAGCGGCGCGGGCGTCCCACGGGGTGCTCTTCCTGGACGAGGCGCCGGAGTTCGCCGGCGCGGTGCTCGATGCCCTCCGGCAGCCCCTGGAATCCGGCCGGATCAGCATTCACCGGGCGAACGCGATCGCCCATTTCCCCGCCAGATTCCAGCTGGTGCTGGCCGCGAACCCCTGCCCGTGCGGCCAGTACGGCGCCGGCGACCAGGAATGCACCTGTCCGCCGAACGCCCGGCGCCGTTATCTCGCGCGAATCTCCGGCCCGCTGTTGGACCGCATCGACATCCAGCTCACTGTCACCCGGGTGACCGCCGCGCAGTTGCGCATCTCAGCCGACGCCGGCCGGTTGTCCAGCGCCGTGGCCCGCCACAGGGTTCTGGCCGCGCGGGAAACCGCGGCGGAGCGGCTGGCCGGCACACCTTGGACGTTGAACTCGCAAGTGTCAGGGCCCTGGCTGCGCAGCACCGAGAGGCGGTTGGGCGCCCCGGTGACGGCGATGCTCGACCGGGCCCTCGAGAGGGGCGGGATCACCATGCGCGGCTATGACCGGATACTGCGGGTGGCATGGTCGGTGGCTGATCTGGCCGGAGTGGCCAGGCCCGGGCCAGACGAAGTGGGGCAGGCACTGTACCTGCGGAAGGGAATGGCGTCATGACACTGTTCGGTCTCGACGAAGCGGTGGTGGCTTCGCTCACCGCGGGCGTTCGCCCGGCAGGCACGGCCTCAGCGGCTGACGCGCGGCCAGCGGACGCCGGCGAGGTGTTTGCCCGGGCGGCCTGGAGCACCATCGCCGAACCCGGCGACGGTGTGGCGGGCGCCGTGGTGGGTCTCCTCGGCGCGGCCACGGCGCTGCGATCCGTGGTCGAGTCGTGGCCGCCGGACCGGTTGGCCGGCACGCTCACGGCCACCGTCGACGAGAACGAGGCGGGTGACTCTGCCGGGCTGCGACCCGAGCTGGAGCAGGCCCTCGCCCGGTGGCGCCCCCGCCTGTCGTCGACGGAGGTGATCCGGTCGCTCGAGCAGGCCCGGCGCACGAGGACTGCCCTGCTCCTGCCCGGCGACCCGCTCTGGCCCGACGGGGTCGGCGACCTGGGCCGGCATGCCCCGCTCGCCTTGTGGTGGCGGGGCCAACCTGATGCCCTGGTGGCGCTCCGCCACTCGATCGCCCTGGTCGGTGCTCGCGCCGCGACAGGGTACGGCGAACATGTGGCCCTGGAGGCTGCAGCAGGGCTGGTCGACCGGGGACTGGCCATCGTGTCCGGGGCGGCCTATGGGATCGACGGTATGGCGCATCGATCGGCGCTGGCCAGCAACGGAACGACCGTCGCGTTCCTGGCCGGGGGAGTGGACCGTTTCTACCCCAGCGGACACGACGCCCTCCTCACCCGTATCGTCGAGGCAGGTGCTGTTTTGTCCGAGCTGCCCTGTGGGGCGCCGCCCACCAAGTGGCGGTTCCTGCAACGCAACCGGCTGATTGCGGCCTCGAGCGCGGCCACGGTGGTGCTCGAAGCGGGCTGGCGTTCCGGATCGTTGAACACGGCCGGGCACGCGGCAGCGCTCGGCCGCCCGTTGGGCGCCGTGCCCGGCCCGGTCACGTCGCCCACTTCGGCTGGTTGTCACCGCCTCCTGAGGGACTACGACGCCATCTGCGTCACCAACGCCGCAGAGATGGCCGAACTCATCGGCGTGGGCGTCGACCTGGAACTGGACCTGTCCGGTGCGGACGGCCGGGAGGGCGAGGCGGGTCCACGGGAACGCACGAGCGACCAGGTGCGGGTGTTCGATGCGCTCAGCGTGCGGGCGCCTCGCGTTGCTGCCGACATCGCCCGGCGCTCCGGCCTGTCGACCGTCGCTGTGCTTGGGGCGCTGGGAACCCTCGACCTCGAGGGCTCGGTGCGGGAGCGGGCGACCGGCTGGGTGCGGGTCACCTGAGCGGCGGGCCGGCGTCGTCGGTCAGCGCAACTGTTGCCGCACCGGACAAATGGCGCCGGCACACCGGGCGCAATTGTCCGCAACGGCAACAGTTGCACGGGGCATGCCGGGCCGGTCAGGCCGGGTCCGGTCGGTGATTGCGCTTAGGGTGATTCGTGACGGCGCGACAAGCGTCCGCGAATGTGAGGGGTCAGCCATGACGGGAACAACACCGACCGACAGGCAGAAAGCGGCCCTGCCGGGTCCTCCGGCGCAGATGGGCCAATACCCGCGGGCCTCCCACCTCATCGCTCACCTCAGCGACACCCATTTCCTCGGCACGGGCCCTGACGGCTCCGGGCGGCTGTTGTACGACGCCGTCGACACCGACAGCACCGTGCATCGGGCGATGGCGCAGCTGGAGGCCTCCGGGCTGGCCATCGACGCCCTCGTCTTCACCGGCGACATCGCCGACCGCGGTGAGCCGGACGCGTACCGCCGGGTGCGCGACATCGTCGAGGCATCCGCCGAGCGGATGGGCGCCGCGCTGGTCTGGGTGATGGGCAACCACGACGAACGCTCGGCGTTCCGCACCGAACTGCTGCGCCTTGAAGCCCACGATGCCCCCGTCGACAGAGTCGTCGACATCAACGGGCTACGGGTGATCTCCCTGGACACCAGCGTGCCCGGCTACCACCACGGCGAGGTCACCGCCGGCCAACTCGCCTGGCTGCGCGACGTGCTGAGCGAACCGGCCGAGCACGGTTCCCTGCTTGCCCTGCATCACCCACCAGTGCCCACTGCCCTGCCCCTGATGACCATTCTGGAACTGCGCGACCAGCCGGCGCTCGCCGAGGTGCTCGGGGGCAGCGATGTGCGCGCGATCCTCGGCGGTCACCTGCACTACGCCACCACGGGCCTGTTCGCCGGGATCCCGGTGTCCGTCGCCGCGGCCACCTGCTACACGATCGACGCGGCGGCCCCGCCACGCCAGCTCACCGGCGTCGGCGGCGGCCAGTCGATCAATCTTGTGCACGTCTACGCCGACCAAGTGGTGCACTCGAATGTTCCCCTGGGCGCCTTCGACGTGGTCACCCGCTTCGACCCGGCCTACCTCGACCGGATGGAGGCACTCAGCCCGACCGACCGCCTGGAGGCGTTCTCCCGGCACGCTGCACAACCCGCAGGGTAGCCAAGACCGGGGGACTTGCAGAACGAGTGTGCCCAGCGGGAGCGCGGGCGAATGACACCGTTTCCCGCGTCGGTGCCGGCATCCTGCCCGGCTCGCGACATGCTGGAGACATGCATCTCGACCCGGCGATCGACGGCTTCGCCCGCTATCTCGCCACCGAACGCGGTTTCTCCGTGAACACGGTGCGCGGGTATTGCGCCGACCTGTCCGGGTTGGCCACCTTCGCCGAAGACCAAGGGGTGGACACCGTCGACGGCCTGACCCTGGAACTCCTGCGCGACTGGCTGTGGACGGGAACGCAGGCCGGGCTGGCGCGAGCCACCATCGCCAGGCGCTCCGCCTCGGCACGCGGGTTCACCGCCTGGCTCACCCGGGACGGGGTGCTGCCCAGCGACCCCGCCGTGCGGCTGCGGTCGCCGAAACCGGGCCGTACCCTGCCCCGGGTGATCAATCGCAACCAGATGCAGGAGCTGCTGGACCGGCTCGAGGCCGCTGCGGCCACCGATGATCCGGGAGCCGTGCGCGACCTTGCCATCATCGAACTGCTCTACGCGTCCGCACTGCGCGTCTCCGAACTCGTCGGACTCGATGTCGGGGACGTCGACCTGTCCCGCTTGACCGTGCGCGTCACCGGTAAGGGTGACAAGGAACGCGTCGTACCGTTCGGCGTGCCGGCGCAGGCCGCCATCGTGCGGTACCTGCGTGCGGCGCGTCCGGCGCTGGCCACCGCTGCCGCAACTGGGTCGCCTGGGTCGAAATCCGCTCAGTCCGGGGCGCCGGCGGGCGGGCCGGCCGGTCCACGGGCCACCGACCCGCACGCCCTCTTCCTCGGCAGCCACCGGCAGCGCCTCGGGGTGCGTGCCGTGTACCGACTGGTCGCGGCCCTGCTCGAGTCGATGCCCGGCACCGGTCCCGCCGGCCCGCACGCCCTGCGTCACACCGCGGCCACGCACCTGCTCGACGGCGGCGCCGACCTGCGTGCCGTGCAGGAGATGCTCGGCCATGCCAGCCTCGGCACCACCCAGATCTACACCCACGTCTCGGCAGAGCGCCTGCAACAGAGCTACCGGCTCGCGCACCCCCGCGCCTGACGTCCGCGAACCGTGAGAAAAGCACCTAAAACTCGCGGTTTTAGGTGCTTAAGTCACAGTTCGCGAAGGGGCGTGCGGCGTCAGCGGGCGGGGTGTGGCACCGGACCGGTCGGCGGGAGGGGCAGTAGCACCGCGCGCGCCAGTCCGCCGAGGAAGAGCATCGGCGAGATGTATTGGCCGTGGCGGCGCACCCCGAAGTGCACACACCGCGCCGTGCAGTGCGAACCCGTCGCCACGATGCCAACGACCTGACCTGCCAGCACCCGATCGCCCTCGCTCACGGTGGCGGTGACCGGCTCGAAGCTGGAGATCAGGTCCTCGCCGTGTTGGATCGAGAGAACGGGCCGGTCCACGACCCTGCCCACGAAGGTGACCACGCCGTCGGCGGGGGAGCGAACCGGGTGGCCCTCGCCGGCAACGAGGTCGATGCCGCGGTGCCCAGCCGCATACCGGCTGGCCGGCGCCTCGAAGGGGCCCACCACCTCGCGCGGTGGCCCGACGGGCCAGGCCCAACCGGCGGCCGCAGCAACGGGCGCACCGGGCGCCGCCGCAACCGGCGCCGGTACAACCGGCGCCGCCGCAACGGGTGCCCCTGCAACAGCCGCCGCCGCAACCGGCACCGCCGCAACGGGCAACGCCGCAACGGACAGTCGTGCTGAGGCCGGCGGCGCAGGAATGGACGCCGGAACCGGCGAGCCGGGCGAGCCCGTGGCGCCGGTGAGCATCGCGGCCACGACGGCACACACCGGCACCGCCGCGAAACGGAATCGGGCCGGCGCCGGGCCCCGGCGGGGCCGGAACCAGTGCAGGCGAAAACGGGTGGGGGCGAGGTGTCCGTCGGGGCGTCCTGTCCGTGTCATGGCTCCACCATCGATCGGTGTCGAGGTCGGGAGGCGCGCCACCGGACCGGCTGTGCCAAACGCGGAGCAGAGCCGGCTGTGGAGGAGCGGCTGCGGGGCAGCGCAGTGGTCAGCGGGCGGGGTCGGCCGGGTGCTAGAGTTCTCTGAGCAGCGCTTTGTGCGCTGACTACGCGTGCCCATTCGGCCAACACATCCACTCGGTCCTGACTTTTCACGAAGTCGGGCGGTTGTGCGCCGGGCACCAGGAGTAGTGATCATCCGATCACGACACAAACCGATGGGCGTTTTCTGCTGTGCAGAAACGTCGGATAAGGAGTACGGCTCATGGCCGTCGTAACCATTCGCCAGCTGCTCGACAGCGGCGTGCACTTCGGGCACCAGACCCGCCGTTGGAACCCGAAGATGAAGCGCTTCATCTTCACCGAGCGTTCCGGCATCTACATCATCGACCTGCAGCAGTCGCTCGGGTTCGTTGACAAGGCCTATGACTTCGTCAAGGAGACGGTTGCCCACGGCGGCACCATCCTCTTCGTCGGAACCAAGAAGCAGGCGCAGGAATCGATTTCGGAGCAGGCGCAGCGCGTCGGCCAGCCGTACGTCAACCAGCGCTGGCTCGGTGGCCTCCTCACCAACTTCCAGACCGTCTCCAAGCGTCTGGCCCGCATGAAAGAGCTCGAAGAGCTCGACTTCGAGGACACCGCCAAGAGCGGTTTCACGAAGAAGGAAATGCTCATCAAGAAGCGCGAGCTCGTCAAGCTGCACAAGAGCCTCGGCGGAATCCGCAACCTGACCAAGACGCCGTCCGCGCTCTGGGTTGTCGACACCAACAAGGAGCACCTCGCCATCGACGAGGCGCGCAAGCTCGGCATCCCCGTCATCGCGATCCTCGACACCAACTGCGACCCCGACGACGTTCAGTACCCGATCCCGGGTAACGACGACGCCATCCGCTCCGTTGGCCTGCTCACCCGCATCATCGCGGACGCCGCAGCCGAGGGCCTCATCCAGCGTCACCAGAAGCCGGAAGAGGGCGCCGAAGTCGAGCCCCTCGCCGCATGGGAAGCCGAGCTGCTCGCAGCTCCGGCCGAGACCACGCCCGAGCAGTCCTCCGCTGACACCGAGAAGGTCGCCGACGAAACCGTCGCCACCGAGCAGGTTGCAGAAGAGACGCCCGCAGCAGCAGAGCCCGCAGCGGCCGAAGCCGCAACCGAAGAGGTTGCAGCCGACGCTCCCGTAGCTGACACCAAGTAAGGACAACAGGTATGGCAAACTTCAACCTCGAATCCGTCAAGATCCTGCGCGAGCGCCTCGGCACCGGCATGGTCGACACCAAGAACGCACTCGTCGAAGCTGATGGCGACATCGAGCGCGCGGTCGAGATCCTGCGTCTCAAGGGTGCAAAGGGCAACGCCAAGCGCGCTGACCGTTCCACCTCTGAGGGCCTCGTCGCCGCCAAGGTGATCGGCAACACCGCTTACCTGCTGGAGCTCGCGTGCGAGACCGACTTCGTCGCCAAGGGCGAGAAGTTCGGCGCTCTCTCCGAGAAGGTTCTGGACGCGGTTTCCGCAGCCGGCGCCACCACCGTCGAGGAGGCGCTTGCCGCCCCCGCCGACGGCCAGACCGTGGGTGAGCTCATCAACGGCGAAGCCGCGATCATCGGCGAGAAGTTCGAACTTCGCCGTGTCGCAGCCGTCACCGGTGACAACTTCGAGATCTACCTGCACAAGACCAGCAAGGACCTGCCCCCGCAGGTCGGCGTTGTTCTGGGCTACACCGGTGAGGATGCCGCGACCGCTCGCAGCATCGCTCAGCACATCTCGTTCGCGAACCCGGAGTACCTGGCTCGCGAAGACGTTCCCGCAGAAGCCGTCGAGGCCGAGCGTCGCATCGTCACCGAGATCTCCGAGAACGAAGGCAAGCCGGCCGCCGCGCTGCCCAAGATCGTCGAGGGTCGCATTCAGGCGTACTTCAAGCAGGTTGCCCTGCTCGAACAGGACTACGCCAAGGACAACAAGTTGTCCGTCAGCAAGGTGCTCGCTGACGCGGGCCTGACCGTCACCGGCTTCGCCCGGTTCAAGGTCGGCGCGTAACCAGCATCGCAGCATGAGACAGAAGGAGATCGGATCGCCTCGGCAATCCGGTCTCCTTCTTCTCTGCCCGGCTCCAGGCGGGCCGCGGCAGGGGTATAGCCCACCGGTGCTCAACCGGTAGTTTTAGAATCACGATCCACAACGGAAGGACGCTCACGGGCATGTCAGATACAGGTACCAAGCGCAGAGTCCTCCTCAAACTGTCGGGCGAAGCATTCGGGGCAGGAAGCCTCGGCGTCAACCCCGACGTCATCAGCAGCCTGGCCCGGGAAATCGCCGAGGCCGCCAAGAGCGTCGAGATCGCCATCGTCGTCGGCGGAGGTAACTTCTTCCGCGGCGCAGAGCTCTCCCAGCGCGGCATGGACCGCGGACGCGCCGACTACATGGGCATGCTGGGCACCGTGATGAACGCCCTGGCCTTGCAGGACTTTCTGGAACAGGCCGGCGCGGAGACCCGCGTGCAGTCCGCCATCGCCATGACCCAGGTCGCCGAGCCGTACATCCCGCGCCGCGCCGAGCGTCACCTCGAAAAGGGCCGCGTCGTCATCTTCGGCGCCGGCGCCGGACTGCCCTATTTCTCCACCGATACCGTGGCCGCCCAGCGCGCCCTCGAAATCGGTGCCGAGGTCGTCCTGGTCGCCAAGAACGGCGTCGACGGTGTCTACTCCGACGACCCGCGCACGAACCCCGACGCACACAAGATCCACAGCATCACCTACCAGGATGCGCTCCAGCGCGGACTCAAGGTCGTCGACTCGACGGCGTTCAGCCTGTGCATGGACAACAGCATGCCCATGCGCGTGTTCGGGATGGCTCCGCACGGCAACGTGACGGCCGCCATTCTCGGCGCCGAACTGGGAACCCTCGTCTCCAACTAGGATTATTGAAGCCACCGAAGAAGGAGTCACCGTGATTGCGGATGTCCTGTCCGATACCACTCAGCGCATGAACCGCGCGCTCGAGGCCGCCAAAGAAGACTTCGCCACCGTGCGAACGGGTCGAGCGAACCCCCAGATGTTCCAGAAGATCCTGGTCGACTACTACGGCACGCCCACGCCGCTCGGCCAGCTGGCGTCGCTGCAGAACCAGGAAGCACGCACGCTCCTGATCACCCCGTACGACAAGAGCGCCCTGCGCGACATCGAGAACGCCATCCGGGACACCCCGAACCTCGGCGCCAACCTCGGTAACGACGGCATCGTCATCCGGGCATCACTGCCCGAACTGACGAACGACCGCCGCAAGGAGTACGTCAAGATCGTCAAGACCAAGGGCGAGGACGCAAAGGTCTCGGTGCGAAACCTGCGCCGCAAGGCCAAGGACGAACTCGACGCGCTCAAGAGCGAGGTCGGCGATGATGACGTTGCCCGCGGCGAGAAGGAGCTTGAGCAGATCACGAAGACTCACATCGACGCGATCGACGACGCTCTCAAGCGCAAGGAAGCCGAACTCCTCGCTATCTAGCGGAGGCTAAGCGAATGACGGACCAGCCAGGGCCCACCCAGCCACCCCAACGGGGTCGCGGCACCGGCCGCGCCGAGTTTCGGGCACAGGTGCAGTCCACCAAGGCTGACATCGAACGCCAGGTGCAGGCCACCAGGGCGCAGCTGGATGCGACGAACGAACGCATCGAGGCGCGCACGGGGCGCAACCTGATTCTGGCGACCCTGATCGGTCTGGTCCTGGGCGGCGCGATGCTCGTGAGCCTCATCTTCATCAAAGAGCTGTTCATGATCGTGGCCTTCGTGGTCGTGGGCTTCACGGCCTTCGAACTGGCCGAAGCTCTGCGCCGGGGCGGCCGGAAGGTGCCCCGGATCCCGGTGCTGGTGTCGGCGGTAGCCGTCGTGCCCGCCGCGTTCTACTGGGGCGCCGGCGGGCAATGGCTCGCCACGCTGGGCGGCATCCTGCTGATCACCCTGTGGCGGCTGGCCATGCTCGCCTTCCCCCGGCACCGCGCGCCGGGCAGGCTGGTGCTCGCCGACATCGGCGGCGGATTCCTGATCCAGGTCTACGTCGTGTTCCTGTCCAGTTTCGCCGTGCTGCTGGTCACCCAGGACGGCGGCCAGTGGTGGACGCTCGCGTTCCTGCTGCTGGTGATCTCCGCGGACACCGCCGCGTACGCCGCCGGTCTCTCCTTCGGCAAGCACCGGATGGTGCCGTCGATCAGTCCCAAGAAGACCTGGGAGGGGTTCGCCGGCGCAGCAATCGTGTGTGTGGTCGTCGGCATCCTGCTGGCCATCTTCATGCTCGGCGAACCGTGGTGGTTCGGTCCGATCTTCGGCGTCGTCATCCTGATCACCGCCACCTTCGGCGACCTGGCGGAATCGCTGATCAAGCGGGACCTCGGCATCAAGGACATGAGTTCCTGGCTGCCCGGGCACGGCGGGTTCCTGGACCGCCTGGACTCGATCCTGCCGTCGGCGGCTGCGGCGTACGCGCTCTATCTGATCTTCGCCTGACCCGGCCGCTTTCGACACTCGGCGTCCGGTGGGGCAGAATGAGGCGGTGAGCACTACGTTTCCGCGAACCAGCAAGAAGACGCCCGGCTACAACCTCAAGCAGGTCGAGGAGTTCCTCGAGTCGACACGTCAGGCGTACGACGATGCTGGGGGGACCGACCGGCTGACCGCAGCCGACATCCGTCACACGGCCTTCGCCATGCAGAAGGGCGGCTACTCACCCGCCCACGTCGACGCAGCCCTGGAGCGTCTTGAGGACGCCTTCGCGCTGCGGGAGCGGGAACGCGCCACCGGCGAATCCGGGTCGCAGGCCTGGCTCGACGAGGCCCGGCAGACCGCGCAGGTGCTCATCAACCGCCTCGGACGACCGGCGGGACACCGGTTCGCCCGCACCAGTGTCTTCAGCACCGGCTACAACAAAGCCGATGTCGACCGCCTCGCCGCGAAGCTCGTCACCTACTTCCAGGACGGCCACCCGGTCACCGTCGACGATGTGCGCACGGCAACCTTCCGCCCGCAGCGGACCGGCTACAGGGAGGCCCAGGTCGACCTGGTTCTCGACAGCGTCGTGGACGTGATGCTCGCCGTTCGGTGACACACGCGTGTCGTTACCTGGCCGTTACCCGCGAAGTGGGTTAGGGTCGAAACATCGTGGGTAGACATCTCAATATTTCCGCGCCTGTTTCGGGCGCGATGCCGGTGAGCACACCGGTCACCAAATCGCTTCGTGCACCCTTCGGGTCCCTGGCCGTGCAGACGCCCTCCCGGCCGATCCCGCGGAGCATGCACCGCCCGCGGTCACGTAGCCACGTGGCGCTGTCGCTGTTCGCTTTCACCGCCGCGGCCGCCTTCATGCTCGTCACCGTGGTCGACCCGTACTCCGGGGCGACGGCGTCACCGTACTTCCAGGTGCCCGGCGCCGCCTCCGACCGGTACAAGGGTGAGGCCGCCCAGTCCCTGCTCGTGGCCAGCACCGTGGCCAACGCCGTCGTCATCGACAGCTACACCATCAACGAACCCGAGCCGGAACCCGCGCCCGTGCCCGTGGCGGCCGCGTCGTCGTCGCCGTCCGGACCCGTCAGCGCCGCACCGGCCGCCGTCCCCGACCCGGGCTCCGCCCAGGCGTACGCCTACGGCGCCGTGGCATCCCGCGGCTGGGGCGAAGACCAGTACAGCTGCCTGGTGTCGCTGTGGAACAAGGAGTCCGGCTGGCGGGTCAACGCGGCCAACTCCAGCAGCGGGGCCTACGGGATCCCGCAGTCACTGCCCGGTTCGAAGATGGCCTCGGCCGGTTCCGACTGGGAAACCAACGCCGGCACCCAGATCGAATGGGGCCTGGGCTACATCAGCGGCCGCTACGGCACCCCGTGCGGCGCCTGGGGCCATTCCGTCGACGTCGGCTGGTACTAGGTCACCCGACCGATGGCCCCCAGGGGGCCGGTCGAGCCAGGGTTAGACTTGAACCATGCCGCGCAGCAACCGCCCCAAGGGCCGCAGAGCCGGCACCGGCGAAGACGAGACCGATGACCTGTCGCGCATGCTCGCCGGCTGGCGCCGGACCGAGATGAAGCGCGACGGGACCTGGCACGTGCAGCCGATCAGCGCTGCCCAGGCGGGCAAGACCTATCTCTGCCCCGGCTGCCTGCTCGACATCAACCCCGGGGTGGCCCATATGGTCACCTGGCGGGGCGACGGCGTGACCGGCGATGCGGCTGACCTCGCCGCCCGACGCCATTGGCACCTGCACTGCTGGAAGATCAAGTAACCCGAGCGTTTCCCGCACGCGTTCACACCCCCGACGAGGAGCACCACCATGGCCGGACCAGTCGAGATCCGCGGCGGCATCGACCTGCCCGCAACCCGTGAGCAGATCGAACTGCACACCGAGGACGGCCTCACTCTGGTGGGCGAGCTGGCCACGCCGGTGGACCGGCCCGCCGTCGCCACCCTGGTCACCCTGCATCCGCTGCCGACGCACGGCGGCTTCATGGACTCGCATATTCTGCGGAAGGCCGCCGGGCGCCTGCCGGCGCTGGCCGACCTCGCCGTGCTGCGCTTCAACACCCGCGGTACCAGTTCACCGCGGGGCACCAGCGGGGGCAGCTTCGGACACGGCGACGCCGAACGTGCCGATGTAGCCGCCGCCATGGCTTTCGTATTGGAACGCGGCCTGCCGGCCCCCTGGCTGGTCGGCTGGTCGTTCGGCACGGAGCTCGCGATCAAGTACGGCCTGGACTACCCGATCCGCGGCGCCATCCTGCTGTCGCCGCCGCTGCACCGGGCGACGGATGCCGAGTTGGCGGCCTGGGCGGGCGACGAACGCGAACTCGTGGTTCTGGTGCCGGAGCATGACGACTACCTGCGGCCCGACGAGGCCCGCACCCGGTTCGCGAGCGTACCGAACGCCCGGCTGATCAATGTGGACGGCGCGAAGCACCTGTGGGTGGGGGAGAGCCAGACCCGCCGGGTACTCAACGAGATCGTCGCCGTGGTGAACCCGGCGGCCGGCCCGCTACCCGAGGAATGGCCCGGCGAGCTCTGAACCGGCGCGTAAGCGACCTACTGGGGCTCGAGGCCCCGGGAGTTGCCCGCCAGCCTGACGGGCGACTCCGGTGGCGTTACAGCTCGTTCTGGCGGGGGATCACGACCTGCTTGATGATCATGATGACCGACGCCGCGACCGGGATCGCGATGAGGGCGCCGAGGATGCCCAGCAGCGACCCGCCGGCCAGGGCTGCCACCACCACGACGGCACCGGGAACGGCGACGGCGCGGTTCATGATGTTCGGGCTGAGCACGTAGGCCTCGATCTGCATGTAGATCAGGTAGTAGATGCCGGCGGCGAGCACGGTGAGCCAGGAGCTGCCGATGCCCGGAATCATGGCCGTGCCGACGATGATGACCGAGCCCGTGATCGTGCCGACCAGCGGGATGAGCGAGAACAGGAACGCGATCACGGCCAGCAGTGCGGGGAACGGGGCGCCGATGATCGACAGGAAGATGAAGCTGAAGACGCCGTTGCAGGCGGCGAGGGCGCCCTGGCCCACGATGAACCGGCCGACGGCCGTGGTGATCTGCTCGCTCAGGTCGGCGAAGCGTTCCCGCTTGGAGGCGGGTACCAGCTGGTAGGTGGCTCGCTTCATGGTGTTCAGTGACGCCGTGAAGTACAGGGTGAGGATCAGGATGATCAGGCCGCCGAACAATCCGCTGACGATCGCGACGCCGGACTGGACGATGGTGGACGTGATCTCCGTCAGATTTCCGCCGAGGTATTCCGTGACCGCCTTGACGATCTCCTGAACGTCAACCGCCGGGAACTGCTTCTGCAGGTCGACGAGGAAGGTTGCCGAATTCACCGACTTGACCAGTGCGGGAATGCGCTCAGACAGGTTGGCGATCTGGTCGGCGATGATCGGCACGATCGCGAAGATCACGCCGGTCAGGGCGCCCAACACGGCAACGAGCACCGTGAGGATGGCCGCCCACCGCGGGAACTTCTTCTTCTCCAGCCACGAGACGGCCGGGTCGAGTCCGAGGGCGAGGAACAGGGCCGCCCCGATGTAGGTGATGATCGTGGACAGCGAGACGATCGAGCTCAGGATCAGTATCCCGAGCCCGACACCCAGCGTTCCCACCAGGCCCAGCCGGAAGGCGTTTTGGATCTTCACTGTTGTCTCCACTTGCTCGGCCGGGCCTCGCCGGCCGCGAGACGCGGACCGGCTACGGCGTTGTCGTGACTAGTCCTGGTCAGCGTTCACTTTCTCCGCTTGGGTCAGGACGCTGCGCAGGCTCTCGAAGTAGCCGGCGACCGAGTCGCGCTCAATCCTAATCTGCGCCAGACGGTCTTCAGCGTCGGTGACGAGTTCACGCGTGCGTGTCTCCGCGTCGGCGACGAGGGCGGCCGCGCGATCCTCGGCATTGCGCACGATGCGTTCGGCTTCATCGTCGGCCTTCGACTTCGCCGTTTTCGCGTCGGCGCGGGCACCGGCGTCCAGTTGTTCGTTGAGGGCGCGGAGTTCCACGGTGCGGGCATTGGTGTCGGCGAGCTGTGCCGAGGAGTCGTCCAGGTACCGCTGCGTCTGTGCGACGGCCGCCTGGTGCCGGGCCAGGTGGTCCTGCTCCGCTTCGTCCTTGCGGGCCTTGAGTTCCACCTCGAGGTCGGCGCGGATCTGGTCGATTTCGCGTCGCAGCTTGGCCGCCTCGTGCTCGCCGCGCTTGCGGGTGGCGGTGAGATGGTTGTCCAGATCGATTCGGGCCTGCTCGCTGTCGGCGTCGAAGTCGGCCTTGGTCTGCTCAAGTTCACGGGCGAGGTCGGCCCTGGCCTGCTCGATCTCCGCGGCGAGGTCGGCATGTGCCTTGTCGAGGTCGCGGTTCACGGCCGCACGGTCGCGGTCCAGCTCGCGGTCGAGGTCGGTGTGCGCCTGCTCACCCTCGATGGTGAGGGCCGCGCGGGCCTGTTCGATCTGCCGGGCGAGGTCGGTGCGACCCTGCTCGATCTCGACAGACAGGTCCGATCGGGCCTGTTCGGTCTCGTGGGCCAGATCGATCCGGGCCTGCTCGGTCTCCCGGGCCAGGTCGATGCGATCCTGCTCGGTCTCGGCGGCGAGGTCGATGCGAGCCTGTTCGGTTTCGCGGGCGAGGTCGGCACGCTGTTGGTCCAGTTCATGGGCCACTTCCGCGCGCGTCAACTCTGTTTCCCGGGTGAGGCCGGCGGCGATTTCTCTCGCTTCGGTGGCCTCGCGCTGGGCGACGACCCGCACCTCAGCGGCCTCGCGTTCCGCCTCAGAGCGAATGGCGGCGACCTCACGCTTGACAGTGGCACGAAGCTCCGCCGCCTCGGTGGCGACAGCGCCGCGGATCGCCGCGGCCTCCTGGAGGGCATCCTGCGTGAGCTGTTCGTGGGTCTGCCCCGCCCGGGTGAGCAGGTCATCCGCCTCGGTCTGGGCGTCGGTGAGCAGTCGGCCGGCCTTGACGGTGGCGTCGGAGACCGACCGTTCGGCGTGTTCGGAGGCTTGGCGCTTCAGCGCGTCGATCTCGGCGCCTGCGGAGGCGCGCAGCTTTTCGGCGTCGATGTCGGCCTGGGCGATGACCCGGGTCGACTGCTCTTCGGCGACGCGCAGGGTGTTCTCAAGCTTGGTGCCCAAGCCGGAGAAGGTAGGACTGCCGACCTCTTCGATCTCGGCATTGAGATCGTCGATCCTGGCACCCAGCCGTTTGACTTCCTTGGCCGACTCCGTGCTCTGCGCGTTGGCCTGGATCAGGTCGCGCCGAAGCCCCTGGATGGCCTTGTCGACCTCGTCCTTGTCGTACCCCCGGAATACCTGGGTGAAGTCAGCCTCGTCGGTCGCCACGTTGTCTCCTCGTTAAATGTGCCTGACCCCGTGTCAGATACAGACGGGGCAGCTCGTGCAATTTTAGTGCCCGAAGAAACCGCTCCCCATCCCGCCTTCGGGGAGAGAAGGGCGGAGAGAGCAGAAACACCCCAAAACCGCTATTAGGCAGCTCTCAGGAGCGTCCAGTATCGTAAGACGTCCGTGTCTGTTGCTTCCCGGCCCCGACAAGCGGTGGTATGCGTTGTGATTCGCAGCCATCGGCAGGCAACACAGGAGGGTTTTACGTGCGTTTCGTCTTTGCCATTCTGGCATTCGTCCTCGCCGCGCTGATGATCGCATTCGGCATCGCGCAGCGAACAGTCTTTCTCGAACCTGCTTCCACGAGCCTGAGCACCACGGTCGACGACGGTGCGTCGTACGCGGTCATCGACGGCAGTGCCCTGGGCGCGTTCCCCGGCAGCCAGACCATTACGGTTTCCGGCTCCGACAGCGTCTTCGTCGCCTACGCCCGCACCGCGGACATCCAGGCTTGGATCGGCGGCGACGACTACTCGGCGGTGAGCCTCGATGCCGACACCAAGAAGCTGACCGTCACCCCGGCGACGGGAACCGCCGTCGCGGCGCCGGAGGAAACCGAAGCGGCCCCGTTGGTCACCGACCCCGCCGGCTCCGACCTGTGGCTGGAGGAGTACGCGGGCGACCGGTCGGTGACCACCACGATCAGCGCGCCGGAGGGCATCTCGGTGCTCATCGCCTCCGACGGAACAGCCCCGGCACCGACGGACATCACCGTGGCCTGGCCGACGGACAACGCGACGCCGTGGGCCGGTCCGCTGATCGTCGGGGGAGCTCTCATCGGCCTGATCGGCTTCGTGATCTACCTGCTGGGACTGTTGCACTTCCGCCGGTCCCGCCGCCCGCGGCGCAACCTGCCGCGTGGGCCGCGCATGCCCAGGCTGCCCCGGGTGCCGCGCCCCAAGACCATCAAGGCGAGCGAGATCACCGGTCCGCGCCGGTCGATCGGCCGGTCCATGATCGCCGTCCCCCTGGTTCTGGTCTCCGGGCTGGTGCTCAGCGGATGCTCGCCTGAGTTCTGGCCGACCGCCGCTCCGGAGTCCGCCGCCACCGCAACGGCCACGCCCGCGCCTAGCGCCGAAGACACCGAGGCGCCCGTCGCCGACGAGGCTCCGCAGCCCGCGGTGACGGTGCCGCAACTCGAGCGCATCGTCGACGACATCGTTGCGCTGACGGCCGAGGCCGACGCGAACCTGGACGCCGACAGCCTGGCCACCCGGTTCACCGGCCCCGCGCTCGAGCAGCGTCTGGCCAACTACAAGGTCCGCGCCGCCGACGCGTCGTACGCGGCGACCGTGGCGCTACCGGATTCCCCGCTGACGCTGACGCTTCCCCAACAGACCGATACCTGGCCGCGCGTGGTCATGACGGTGCTGCAGTCGGCCGATGAGGCCTCGGTGCCCACCATGGCGCTCATTCTCAAGCAGGAATCTCCGCGGGAGAACTACCTGGTCGACTACGCCGTGCAGCTCGAGGCATCCGCCAAGGTTCCGAGCGTGGCCCCGGCCACCATCGGAGCACCGCTGATCGCCCCCGACAACAAGTTCATGTCGATGGCACCCAACGCCGTCGGGCCGGCCTACGCCGACATCCTGCTGAACGGCGAAGCGAGCCCCTCGTTCCCGCTCTTCGAAGCCAAGGGCGACACCGCCCGTACCCAGCTGGGCCTGGAGTACAAGCAGAAGCAGTTGGAAGAGCTCGAGGACACCGGCACGATGGAGTTCACCAACGCCGTCGGAAGCGGCGAGATCGTTGCCCTTGCCACGAACGACTCCGGCAGTATCGTGGCCGTGAGTGTCAACGAGATCACCACGGTGACTCCCGTTGCGGGCAAGGCCACCATCACCCCGAAGGAGGGCCCGAGCAAGGCGCTCTCCGGCATCGCGGAGACCACCAAGGGCATCCAGAGCACCTACAGCGAGCAGCTCCTCTTCCACGTGCCTGCCGCCAATTCAACCGACAAAATCGTTCTCCTTGGCTTTAGTCAGGGACTGATCAACTCCGTGGAGCTTCCATGACCGTTGTCCCCCCAGCCGGCTCAAACCTGCGCGGCGCCGTCGACCTGTCCTCGCTCGTGAACCGCCCGCCGGCGGCCGCGCCCGGCGTGAGCACCGGGACCGCGCCGGATGGTGCCGTCGCCGGTGTCGTTCCGGTACCGAATCTGGTGCTCGAGGGCACCGACACGAACTTCGCCGAGCTGCTGGAACTGTCGAAGTTCGTGCCGGTGATCGTGGACCTGTGGGCCACCTGGAGCGAGCCGGCCACCCAGCTCACCCCGGTGATTGAGAATCTGATCCGGGAGTACAACGGCCGTTTCGTCCTCGCCACTGTGGACATCGACACCAACCCGCAGCTCGCCCAGGCGTTCCAGGCCACGTCGGTGCCGACCCTCGCCGCGGTCATCAACGGTCAACCCGTGCAGCTTTTTGACGGGGTACTGCCCGTGGTGCAGATCCGCGAGGTTCTCGAGCGGGTGCTCGAACTCGCCGCACAGCACGGTGTGACCGGGGTGGCCGAGGCCGCCGAGGCCACGGACGGCCCGCCGGCCGAGCCCGTCGAACCCGAACTGCCGCCGCACCACCGCGAGGCCTACGAGGCCATCGAACGCGGCGAGTACGCCACGGCCATCGACATTTACAAGCTGGCCCTGGCCCGCGACCCCCGCGACACCATGGCCGCCGCCGGCCTTGCCCAGGTGAGCCTGCTGGCCCGTCTGCAGGGCAAGACCATCGCCGAGGTGCGCTCCGCAGCCGCTGACGACCCGTCGAACCTCGACGCGCAACTTCTCGTCGCCGACCTGGACCTGTCCGGCGGCCACATCGAGGACGCCTTCGACAGGCTGCTCGGCCTGTTCCCGGCGCAGGATGCGGCGGGCCGGAACGTCATCCGCCAGCGCATCCTCGAGCTGTTCGAGGTCGTCGGCACCGACGACCCGCGGGTGCCGCCGGCCCGCAAACGCCTCACCGCGCTGCTCTACTGACAGCGGGTACGCGAAAGCGCCCGTGTGGCGACCTCAGGAGACTGAGGCGACCGCACGGGCGCTTTCGTGTGGTTAGCGGCGCAGGCGCAGCCAGAGCGCGCCGAGCGGCGGCAGGGAGAGGGTGGCGGATGCCGGCCGGCCGGCCCACGGCTCGGCGAATGCGGTCACCTCACCGAGGTTGCCCACCCCGGAGCCGCCGAAGTTCTCGGCATCCGTGTTGAGGATCTCCTCCCAGGCGCCGGGCAGGGGCAGTCCAACCCGGTAGCCGGTGTGGGGCGCACCGGAGAAGTTGTACAGGCAGACCACCGGTGTGCCGTCGTGGTCCCAGCGCACGAAGCTGACCACGTTCTCCGCCGCGGCACCGCCGTCGAGCAGTTCGAACCCGCCGGGTTCGTTGTCGCGCTCCCAGAGGCTGGGCGTGTCCCGGTACACCCGGTTGAGCTGGCCGACCAGGTTGAACAGGCCGCGGTGGCCGGGCTGGTCCAGCATCCACCAGTCCAGGCCGCGCTCTTCGCTCCACTCCGACCGCTGCCCGAATTCCTGGCCCATGAACAGCAGCTGCTTGCCGGGGTGCGCCCACATGAAGGCCAGGTAGACGCGCACATTGGCGAGCTGCTGCCACGGGTCGCCCGGCATCTTGGCGATCAGGGAGCCCTTGCCGTGCACGACCTCGTCGTGGCTGATCGGCAGCAGGAAGTTCTCGCTGAACGCGTAGACGAACGAGAAGGTGATCTCGTTGTGGTGGTAGGCGCGATGCATCGGGTCTTCGCTCATGTACTCGAGCGAGTCGTGCATCCAGCCCATGTTCCACTTCAGCCCGAAACCCAGGCCGCCGCCGGAGGTCGCCGCGGTGACGCCGCCCCAGTTGGTGGACTCCTCGGCGATCATGATCGTGCCGGGGTTGCGCTTGTACGCCGTGGCGGTGATCTCCTGCAGCAGGCTGATCGCCTCGAGGTTCTCCCGGCCGCCGAACTTGTTGGGTTCCCACTCGCCGTCCTTGCGTGAGTAGTCCAGGTACAGCATCGAGGCGACAGCGTCCACGCGGAGGGCGTCGATGTGGAACTCCTCGAGCCAGTACAGCGCGTTCGCGACGAGGAAGTTGCGCACCTGCATCTGACCGAAATCGAAGACGTAGGTGCCCCAGTCCATCTGCTCGCCGCGGCGCGGGTCCGGGTGCTCGTACAGGGCCTGACCGTCGAAGCGGGCCAGGGCGAACTCGTCCTTGGGGAAGTGGCCGGGCACCCAGTCCATGATCACGCCGATGCCGGCCTGGTGCAGCCGATCGATCAGGTAGCGCAGGTCGTCGGGGTGGCCGAACCGGCTCGTCGGCGCGTAGTAGCCGGTGACCTGGTAGCCCCAGGAGCCGCCGAACGGGTGCTCGGACAGAGGCATGAACTCCACGTGCGTGTAGGCGAGTTCTTCCAGGTAGCCGATCAGCTCATCGGCCAGGGCCCGGTAGCCCAGCCCGGGCCGCCAGGAGCCCACGTGCATCTCGTAGACGCTCATGGCCCGGTCGTGCGGGTCGGTGGCGCTGCGCTCGGCCAGCCAGGCGGCATCCTGCCAGGTGTAGGCGGTCTCGCCGACCACCGACGCGGTCAGCGGCGGCACCTCGGTGTAGCGGGCCATCGGGTCGGCCTTCTGCACCCACTCGCCGGCCTGGGTGAGGATCTCGAACTTGTAGTTGGAGCCCGCGGCCAGGCCGGGCACGAAGAGTTCCCAGACGCCGGTGCTGCCCATGTTGCGCATCGAGTGCAGAACGCCCGACCAGGTGTTGAAGTCGCCGATCACGCGCACGGCGCGGGCATGCGGAGCCCAGACCGAGAACGAGGTGCCGTTGACGGGCTTGGTCACGCCGGTGAACGTGCGCACGTGGGCGCCGAGCACGTCCCAGAGGCGTTCGTGCCGGCCCTCGCCGATCAGGTGCAGGTCAAGCTCACCCAACGTGGGCAGGTAACGATAGGGATCGTCACTGATCCAGGCCGGAGCGCCCTCGTAGTGCGCTTCGATCTCGTAGTCCTGCGGGCCGATCGTGCTGACGCCCTGCCAGATGCCGTAGCCCAGGTGGGACAGCTCGACGCGGGCGCCGGTGGACAGCACCGCGACGACCTCGTTGGCCAGCGGCCGCAGGGTGCGGATGACGGTGATCGGGTCGGTGACGTGCGGCAGGTCCAGCAGGTGCTGGCCGAGTACCTCGTGCGGGTTGTAGTACGAGCCGACCGAGACCGTCTCGAGGATGTGCGCGGAGAAGGTGGGCAGTTCGTCGGCGGGGCGGCCGGTGGCGTGTTTCATTCGGCCAGTCCGTTCTGGTTCGGTACCTGTGGGATCCGCACGTGCAGGATGTGCACCGGTTCGGTGAAGGCGTCCAGGCGCACGAAGTTGTCCGCGGACCAGGTCCACACGGCGCCGGTGATGAGATCCTCGACCTCGAAATGCGAGCCGAGGGGGAGGCCGAACCTGGTCACATCCAGGTGCACCACGGTCTCGCGCACCGAGTGCGGGTCGACGTTGGCGACGATGATCAACGCGTCGGTGCGACCGTCGTCGGTGAACTCACCGGACAGGTACTTGCTGTAGACGAGAATCGAGTCGTCGTCGCTGGCGTGGATGTCGAGGTTGCGCAGCTGGCGCAGGGCGGGGTGGGCGGCACGGATACGGCCCAACCGGGCGAGGAACGGCGCCAGCGACCTGCCGAGCGCCTCGGCCTTCGCGAAGTCGCGGGGCCGGAGCTCGTACTTCTCGTTGTCGATGTTCTCTTCAGCACCGGGACGGGCGACGCTCTCGTACAGTTCGAAGCCCGCGTACAGGCCCCAGGTGGGCGCCGCCGTGGCGGCCAGGGCCGCACGGATCTTGAACGCGGCAGGCCCGCCGAACTGCAGGTACTCGGAGAGGATGTCGGGGGTGTTCACGAACAGGTTCGGGCGCAGGAAATCAGCGGTGTCGTGCGCGAGGCCGTCGAAGAACTCCTCGAGCTCTTCCTTGGTGTTGCGCCAGGTGAAGTAGGTGTACGACTGCTGGAAGCCGACCTTGGCCAGGCCCTGCAGCAGCGCCGGCCGGGTGAACGCCTCGGCAAGGAACACCACGTCGGGCGATTCCCGGTTGATGGTGCCGATCAGCCACTCCCAGAAGTCCAACGGCTTGGTGTGCGGATTGTCGACCCGGAAGATGTTCACGCCCACCTTGACCCAGTAGCGCACCAGGCGCAGCACCTCGGCACGGATGCCGGCCGGATCGTTGTCGAAGTTGATCGGATAGATGTCCTGGTACTTCTTGGGCGGGTTCTCGGCGTAGGCGATGGTGCCGTCGGGCAGCGTGGTGAACCACTCCGGGTGCTCGGTGACCCAGGGGTGGTCCGGCGAGGCCTGCAGGGCCAGGTCGATGGCGACCTCGACGCCCTCGGCGCGGGCCGCGTCGAGGAAGAAGCTGAAGTCGTCGATCGTGCCCAACTCGGGGTGGATGGCGTCGTGGCCGCCGGCCGCCGAGCCGATCGCCCACGGCGAGCCGGGATCGTTCTCACCGGCGTCGAGGGTGTTGTTCGGGCCCTTGCGGAAGGACCGGCCGATGGGGTGGATCGGCGGCAGGTAGAGCACGTCGAAGCCCATCGCGGCGACGCCGGGCAGGCGCGCGGCCGCGGTGCGGAAGGTACCGCTCTGCCAGCTGCCGTCGTCCAGTCTCACGGCGCCCTCCGAACGGGGGAAGAACTCGTACCAGGAGCCGACGCCGGCGCGGGTGCGTTCGACCCGCACGGTGCGCTCGGCGGAGAACGAGTCGAGGCTGGCGAGGGGGCGCACCGCCGCGGCGGCGGCCAGGGCGGGATCGGTGACGACGGCCAGCCGGGCCTCGAGCCCAAGCTTGGGGTTGGCCAGGGTCTTGGAAGCGCCCGCGAACAGCCGGCGTTCGACGGCGGGACGCTTGAGGTCCCTGCCGGCGGAGGCCAGCAGCGTCGAACCGATCAGGAACATCAGCTCGACGTCGACGCCGGCGGGGATCTTGATCGCGGCGTTGTGCACCCAGGTGGCGAAGTCATCCGCGTAGGCGCGCACCCTGTAGGTGTACGAGCCCTGCAGGTCCAGTCGCACGAGGGTTTCGTACCTGTCGGTGCCCGGGGCGCCGGGGCGCATCGGATGCTGGGACGCGGTGCCGTCCGGCGCCGTGAGATGCAGCATCACGCCGATCGCGTCGTGCCCCTCCCTGAAGGCGGTCGCACCGAACGGCACGACCTCGCCGGCGAAAGCCTTCGCCGGCCAGAGATTGTCGTTCAGCTGCGGGGACAGGTCGAGGACGGGGATTCGACCGACTTTGGTCGGAACATCCGCGGTGCTCGGCGTTGAGAGGGCGGTACCGGTTCGTTTTGGTGTCTTAGCCACAAGACGACCGTAGCGCGAACGGGGGCCGAACCGGTGGTCACACGCGCGTCGGACGTTACCCAGTGGGCGCGTCGCGCCCTAAAGTAAGGTTCGTGAAGGCGATCCGTAAATTTACCGTCCGTGCAGTCCTGCCAGAGTCGCTTGCCGCGCTCGACGAGCTGGCCGGCAATTTGCGCTGGTCCTGGCATGAGCCCACCCGGCAGCTCTTCGAGCACATCGCCCCGGAGCTGTGGCGGAGCATCGGCACGGACCCCGTCGCCCTCCTCGGCGCCGTCGACTCGGCCCGCCTGGCGGAACTCGCGCTGGACCGCGACTACGTCGCCGGCGTCAACGTGGTGCGCGACGACCTGCGCGCCTACCTCAACGAACCGCGCTGGTATCAGGGCCTGAACGGGCCCAAGCCGGCGTCGATCGCCTACTTCTCGCCCGAGTTCGGCATCGCCGCCGCGCTGCCGCAGTACTCCGGCGGCCTCGGAATCCTGGCCGGCGACCACCTCAAGAGCGCCTCGGACCTGGGTGTCCCGCTCGTGGGCGTCGGCCTGTTCTACAAGGCCGGCTACTTCAGCCAGGCGATCTCCACCGACGGTTGGCAGCTGGAAAGCTACCCGCTGCTCGACCCCGACGGTCTGCCCCTGTCCGTGCTGCGCCGCGCGGACGGCTCGCCCGTGCAGGTGTCCCTCGCGCTGCCGGACGACCGCACCCTGCACGCCAGGGTCTGGGAGGCCAGGGTCGGCCGCATCCGTCTGCTGATGCTCGACACCGACATCCCGGAGAACACCGACGAGCTGCGCCAGGTGACCGACAGGCTCTACGGCGGCGGCGGCGAACACCGCCTGCTGCAGGAACTGCTGCTCGGCATCGGCGGCGCCCGTGCCGTACGCCTGTGGAGCAACCTCAACGGCCGTGACGAGCCCGAGGTGTTCCACACCAACGAGGGACACGCCGGATTCCTCGGCCTCGAACGCATCTCCAGCCTCATCGGTGAGGGCCTGAGCTTCGCCGAGGCGTTGCAGGTGGCCCGCGCCGGCACCATTTTCACCACGCACACCCCGGTGGCGGCGGGCATCGACAGGTTCGAGACCTCCCTGGTGCGCCGCTACTTCGAGACCGACCTGCTGCCCGGTGTGGCCGTGGACGACCTGCTGGGCCTGGGAGCCGAGAGCTACCCGGGCGGCTCACCTGACGTTTTCAACATGGCCATCATGGGCCTGCGGCTGGGACAGCACGCCAACGGCGTCTCAAAGCTGCACGGCGAGGTCAGCCGGCGCATGTTCAGCGGCCTCTGGCCGGGCTTCGACGCCAGCGAGGTGCCGATCACGTCGATCACCAACGGGGTGCACGCGCCCACCTGGACCGACCCGGCGCTCAAGGCCCTCGCCGCGAACCGGCTCGGCACCACCGACACGTCCACGGCCGACTGGGCGTCGCCGGTGGTGAGCGACCAGGACCTCTGGGAGGTGCGCGGCGATATGCGCCGGCAGTTCGTGGAGGACGCCCGTCGCCGGATCGGCGCGGCCTGGCTGGTGCAGAACCCGGGCGGCCTGGTGCCGGCGTGGATCAACCAGGTCTTCGACCCCAACGTGCTCACCATCGGCTTCGCCCGCCGGGTGCCCACCTACAAACGCCTCACCTTGATGCTGCACGACCCCGAGCGGCTGCGCGCCCTGCTGCTGCACCCCGACCACCCCGTGCAGATCGTCATCGCCGGAAAGTCGCACCCCGCCGACGAGGAGGGCAAGCGGCTGATCCAGCGGATCGTGCAGTTCGCCGCCGACCCTGAGCTCCGCACCCGCATCGCGTTCCTGCCCGACTACAACATCGGCATGGCGCAGCTGATGTACCCGGGCACCGACGTGTGGCTGAACAACCCGCTGCGCCCGCTCGAGGCCTGCGGCACCTCCGGGATGAAGGCCGCCCTCAACGGTGCCCTCAACCTGTCGATCCTGGACGGCTGGTGGCCGGAGTACTTCGACGGCCAGAACGGATGGGCCATTCCCTCCGCCGACGCGAGCACCAACTCCGCCGAACGTGACCGCCTCGAAGCCGAGGCCCTCTACGAGCTCATCGAGCACCAGGTGGCGCCGCCGTTCTACGAGCGCAACGCCGACGACGTGCCCGAACGCTGGGTCGCCAACATCCGCCGCACCCTGGCCGGGCTCTCGCCCGAGCTGAACGCCGGCCGCATGGTGCGCGAATACGTGGAGAAGCTGTACCGGCCCGCGGGCGCCTCCGCGGCCCGGCTGTCGGCCCACAACTACCGGGCGGCCCGCGAACTGGCCCTCTGGAAGGCCCGCATCGTGGGAGCATGGCCCGGTGTGGCCGTCGAGCACGTGGAGTCCGGCGGAGTCGCCCCCGTGCCGCAGGTCGGCGACGAACTCCGCCTGCGCGCGCACGTGCAGTTGAACTCTCTCGCGCCGGAGGACGTGACGGTTCAGGTCGTCTACGGCAGGAGCTCGGGCGGCGACGACCTCACCGACGTCAGCACCCAGGCCCTCGAGCCGATCAACGACGCCCTGGGGCAGGACGCCACCGAGACCGTGACGCCCGGCGCGCCCACCCTGTTCACCGGAACCGTCGAACTCGACAGGGCCGGCGGCTTCGGCTACACGGTACGGGTCGTACCGCGCCACGACCTGCTGATCAGCGCCGCCGAAATGGGGCTGGTGGCCGTCGCCGGCTGAGCCGCTCCGTCACCGGTCCCGGCCGATTGCGGCCAGGATGGCGCCGGTGACGGTGATGAGGTCGCCGGGGGAGACCTCGAGGTCGAAGCCGCGGCGGCCGCCGGAAACGAAGACGGAGTCGAAAAGCTCGGCCGTCTCGTCGAGCACCGTGCTCAGCCGGGTCTTCTGCCCGATCGGGCTGATACCGCCCACGACGTAGCCGGTCTTGCGCTCGGCGGTCTTCGGGTCGGCCATGACGGCCTTCTTGGCGCCGACTGCGGCAGCCAGGGCTTTGAGGTCGAGCTGACCGGAGACGGGCACGATGGCCACGACGAGGGATCCGTCGGCGTCGGCGAGGAGGGTCTTGAACACCCGGTCGGGGTCCAGCCCGAGCTTGTCCGCGGCCTCGAGGCCGTAGCCGGCCACCGCCGCGTCGTGAGGGTAGTGGTGAGCGGTGAACCGGATGCCCGCGCGCTGCAGCGCCACCGTGGCCGGTGTGCCACCGCCGGCATCCGGTTTGGTCATGCCCGGGCTTCTTCGGCCCTCAGCAGCAGCATCGAGGTTCCGCCCATGGTGAGGCGGGCTCCCGGCATGTGCGAACTCTGCACCTCGCGGATGTCGTCGTGGCTGGAGTCCCAGAGCACCGTGTAACTGGAGACACCGGAATGGAGGGGCAGCGTGACCTCGGCGGGGGTCTCCAGGCCGTGCACGATCAGCAGGATGCGGTTGAACGCCTCGTGTTCGGGGGTGCTCGCCGCGAGGTACTGCAGGGTGCGTTCCTGGGGGGAGTTCCAGTCGGTCTCCGACATAGACGCCCCGGCGGCGTTGTACCAGTCCATCTGGCTGGCGCTGGGCGTGGTGTACCCCGGGCGGCCGAAGCGCACCGGACGCAGCGCCGGGTTCTCCCGACGCAGGGCGAGCAACTGCCGGGTGATCCGGTGCAGGTCCTGCTGCCAGTCGTCGAAGTTCCAGTCCAGCCAGGTGAGCTCGCTGTCGTGGCAGTACGCGTTGTTGTTGCCGCGCTGGCTGCGACCGAACTCGTCCCCGGCGGTGAGCATCGGCACGCCCGCGGAAAGCAGCAGGGTGCCCAGCAGGTTGCGCATCGCCCGCCGACGGGTTCGCAGCACCGTGACGTCGCGAGTAGGACCCTCGACGCCGTGGTTGAACGAGTTGTTCCCGTCGGTGCCGTCCCGGTTCGCTTCGCCGTTGCCGACGTTGTGCTTGACGTTGTACGCGGTGAGGTCGGCCATGGTGAAACCGTCGTGGGCGGTGATGAAGTTCAGCGAGGCGACCGGGCCGCGCTCCAGCGAGAAGGTGTTCGCCGACCCGGCCAGGCGGGAGGCGAACCGGCCGATGCCGCTGTCGGAGGTGGAATGATTGCGCACGGCGGCGACGTCGGTGAGCCAGAAGGAGCGCATCCGGTCGCGGTACCTGTCGTTCCACTCGGTCCAGCCGGTCGGGAAGTTGCCGGTCTGCCAGCCGCCCATCCCCACATCCCAGGGTTCGGCGATGAGCTTCACCCCGGCCAGGTCCGGGTCGTCGCGGATGGCGGTGAGCAGCGGGTGGTCCGGCGTGTAGTGCACGTTCTCGTCGCGGCCGAGGGTCGCGGCGAGGTCGAACCTGAACCCGTCGATCTGCAGCTCGTTGGCCCAGTACCGCAGGGAGTCCAGCACCAGCCGCATCGGCACCTCGTGGCCGAAGTTGACGGTATTGCCACAGCCGGTGACGTCGATGTAGTGGCCCTTGGCGTTCTGCCGGTAGTAGGTGGCGTTGTCGATGCCGCGCAGGCTGGTGACCGGCCCCGCCGGGCCCTCTTCTGCGGTGTGGTTGTAGACGACGTCGAGGATGACCTCGAGGCCGGCCTCGTGCAGCAGCTTGACCATGCCCTTGAATTCGCGCAGCACCGCCTCCGGCCCCTCGGCCTGGGCGGCCTGGGTGGCATAGTCGGCGTGCGGGGTGAAGAAGTTGAGGGTGTTGTAGCCCCAGTAGTTCGACAGGCCCTGCTTGATCAGGCGCTGTTCGGAGACGAAGGACTGCACGGGTAGCAGTTCCACGGCCGTCACGCCCAGGTTCTTGAGGTACGCGATGGTGCTCGCGTGGGCCAGCCCGGCGTAGGTGCCGCGGAGTTCCACCGGCATGGCCGGGCTGAGCTTGCTCAAGCCACGCACGTGCGCCTCGTAGACGACGGTGTGATCCATCGGGGTGTTCGGCTTGACCGACCCGGCCCAGTCGAAGTCGCCGTCGACCATGGTGGACTGCCACTGGTCGGGGCCCACCCGGGCCAGTCCCCGCGCGTACGGGTCGATCAGGGTCTTCTCGGGGTGGAACGAGTGCGTGGGACCGGCGGGGCCGGAGACCCGGATGCCGTAGCGGCGTCCCGCGGTGAGGGTGCGGGACCGGCCGACCCAGACGTTGTGGGCGTCGCGCACCATCGGTACGGTGCGCACGATCCAGTTGGGGTCGGTGTGGTCGAAGATGCACAGCTCGATCGACTCCGCGTGCTCCGACCAGACGCGGAGCTCCCCACCATTGCTCGTAGCGCGGACGCCCAGATTACGGAGGGAGTCAGCTGAAGTCATGAGATCTAGAGTAATGAGTGCGGACGGTGTATAAAGACCAGCCCCCGCCGGCCCGTCCATGGGGCCCGAACCAGCCAGGAGGCGAGCACATGTCGCTGCAATTCGACCACGCGTATCTCGACCACGCGGCGACGGCACCCATGCTGCCGGCCGCCATCACGGCCTACGCAGAAGCCATGTCCGTCGTCGGCAACCCGGCGTCCATCCACAGCCAGGGCCAGAACGCCAAACGGATGCTCGAGGAGGCCCGCGAACGCGTCGCCGCGAGCGTGCACAGTGACCCCATTGAGATCGTCTTCACCGGCAGCGGCACCGAATCGGTGAATCTGGCCATCAAAGGTCTCTACTGGGCCCGGGCGCCGCGCACCCGGATCCTGGTGCCCGGCGGGGAGCACCACGCCACCGTCGACACCGTGGAGTGGCTCGCGCACCAGGAGGGCGCCCGGGTGCAGTGGATCCCGCTGGACGCGCTGGGTCGCATCGACCTCGCCGCCCTCGAGGCTGCCATTGCTGAGAACCCTGAGGATGTGGCGCTGGTCACCCTGCTGGCCGCCAACAACGAGGTGGGCACCCTGCAGCCCGTCGAGGAGGTCGCGGCGCTCGCCGCGGCCGCCGGCATCCCGGTGCACGTGGACGCCATCTCCGCCTACGGTCACGTGCCGATCGACTTCGCCGCCTTGCACGCCGTCGGGGTGTCCGCCCTGAGCGTTTCGGCGCACAAGATCGGCGGGCCGGTGGGCATCGGCGCCCTGGTGCTGTCCCGCACGGCCACGGTCGTGCCGCTGATCCACGGCGGCGGTCAACAGCGCCAGGTGCGCAGCGGCACCCAGGACGTGGCGGCGGCGGTGTCGTTCGCGGTGGCGGCCACCGCGATGACGGCCGACCTCGAGGCCGAGAACCGGCGGCTCAGCCTGTTGCGCGACGCCGTGATCGCCGGGGTGCAGTCCGCGGTGCCGTCCGCCGTGTACAACGGCGATCCCGACCCGGCCGGGCGTTTGTGCGGCAACGCCCACTTCACCTTCCCCGGCTGCGAGGGTGACTCGCTCCTGTTCCTGCTCGACGTGGCCGGGGTGTCGGTCTCCACGGGATCCGCCTGCCAGGCCGGCATCCCCGAGCCCTCGCATGTGCTGCGCGCCATGGGCCGGAGCGAAGCCGAGGCCCGCAGCGCCCTGCGGATCACCCTGGGCCGCACCTCGACCCAGGCCGACGTCGATGCCCTGATCAGCGCCCTTCCGGCTGCCTGGGCGCAGGCGATCGGCGCGGGGATGGCCGACACGGCGCCGCGTGCGTACACTTAACCAGTGAAGATTCTGGCAGCAATGAGCGGTGGGGTGGATTCCGCCGTGGCCGCAGCCCGCGCGGTCGAGGCAGGGCACGAGGTGGTCGGGGTTCACCTGGCGCTGAGTCGCATGCCCGGCACGCTCCGTACCGGCAGCCGCGGCTGCTGCACCGTCGAGGACTCGATGGACGCCCAACGGGCCGCGAACATCATCGGCATCCCGTACTACGTGTGGGACTTCTCCGAACGGTTCAAGCTCGACGTCGTCGACGACTTCATCGCCGAGTACGCCGCCGGCCGCACCCCCAACCCGTGCATGCGCTGCAACGAGAAGATCAAATTCGCCGCGCTGCTCGAGAAGGCCCTGGCGCTCGGCTTCGACGCCGTCTGCACCGGCCACTACGCCTCGATCGTGACGGATGACGACGGCAACCGGGAGCTGCACCGCGCCAGCGCCTGGGCCAAGGACCAGTCCTACGTGCTGGGCGTGCTCACCAAGGAGCAGCTCGCGCACTCGATGTTCCCGCTGGGCGACACGCCGTCCAAGGCCGAGGTGCGTGCCGAGGCCGCCGAGCGCGGCTTCTCGGTGGCGAACAAGCCCGACTCCTACGACATCTGCTTCATCCCCGACGGTGACACCCGCGGCTGGCTCGGCGAGCGGGTCGCCCCGGAAACCGGCGACATCCTGGACCGCGAGGGCAACAAGCTCGGGCAGCACGAGGGCGCCGTGGCGTTCACCGTGGGCCAGCGCAAGGGTCTCTCGATCGGCACCCCCGCCGCCGACGGCAAGCCGCGGTTCGTGCTCGAGGTGCGCCCGGTGTCCAACACGGTGGTGGTGGGGCCCAAGGAGGCCCTGGCGATCAAGGAGATCGCCGGCACCAAGTACACCTGGGCCGGACGCGCCCCGGAGCACCCCGAGATCGAATTCGCCTGCGACGTGCAGATCCGTGCGCACGCCGACCCGGAGCCCGCCGTGGCCCAGGTCATCAGCGTGCCCGCCGACCCGACCGCGACCCCGCCGACCGAGGCGCACACCGAGCTGCGCATCCTCCCCACCGAGCCGCTGACCGGCGTGGCGCCCGGCCAGACCGCCGTCGTGTACGTGGGCACCCGGGTGCTGGGCCAGTGCACCATCGACCGCACCGTCAGTGCCGTGCCGGTCACTCCGATCGACGACGTTGCAGTTCCGGTTCCCGCCGACTCCGCGACGATCAATGCCTGACGCCACGGGAGCGTCACCCGCGGCCGCGCTGGCCGCGGCCGGCGACGAGGCGGCCGGTCTCACCACCCGCATCCTCGAGGCCCGTGACGCGTACTACGAACGCAACGAGGTTGTCGTCTCCGACTCGGAGTACGACGGCCTGATTCACCGTCTGGAGGAACTCGAACGGCTCTTCCCCGAGCTGGCCAGCCAGGACAGCCCCACCCAGACCGTGGGCGGCCGGGCGGAGACCACCCTGTTCGACCCCGTGCAGCACGCCGAGCGGATGCTCAGCCTCGACAACGTGTTCTCCATCGACGAGTTCGAGGCGTGGGCGGCCAAGGTGCAGGTGAGCGCCAACCGGGCCGTGCACTACCTCTGCGAACTCAAGATCGACGGCCTGGCCATCAACCTCCGCTACGAGAACGGGGTGCTCGTCAGCGCCGCCACCCGCGGCGACGGCGTGGTCGGCGAAGACGTCACCGAGAACATCGCCCTGGTGCCCGGCATCCCCGCGCGCCTCGGCGGCACCGGGCATCCGCCGCTGATGGAGGTGCGCGGGGAGGTCTTCTTCCCCGTCGAGTCATTCCGCGAACTCAACGCCGCCCAGAGCGCCGCCGGCGAGAGGGTGTTCGCCAACCCCCGCAACGCGGCCAGCGGCTCGCTGCGGCAGAAGGCCGAGAGTAAGAACGCCGACCAGCTGGCCCTGATGAAGGCCAGGCTCGGCCGGCTGCGGATGCTCGTGCACGGCATCGGCGCCTGGGCCCAGCCCGGCGCCGAGTCCCAGTCCGCCGTCTATGACCTGCTCGCCGGCTGGGGGCTGCCCACCAGCACCCACTTCAAGGTCGTTTCCGAGCCTCGCGAGGCATCCGCGTTCATCGAGTACTTCGGCGAACACCGCGGCAGCGTCGAACACGAGATCGACGGCATCGTCATCAAGGTCGACGAACTCGCCCTGCACGACGAACTCGGCGCCACCAACCGGGCGCCGCGCTGGGCGATCGCCTTCAAGTACCCGCCGGAGCAGGTCAACACCAAACTGCTCGACATCGTCGTCAGCGTGGGCCGCACCGGCCGGGCCACCCCGTTCGCAGTGATGGAACCCGTGCGCGTCGCCGGCTCCGTCGTGCGCCAGGCCACCCTGCACAACCAGGACGTCGTGAAGGCCAAGGGCGTGCTGATCGGCGACACCGTCGTGTTGCGGAAGGCCGGCGATGTGATTCCCGAGGTGCTCGGCCCGGTCGTGGAACTGCGCGACGGCACCGAACGCGAATTCGTGATGCCCGCCGAGTGCCCGGTGTGCGGCACCCCGCTCAAGGCGGCCAAGGACGGCGACATCGACCTGCGCTGCCCGAACGCCCGCAGCTGCCCCGCCCAGGTCGGCGGCCGGGTCGAGCACATCGGCTCCCGCGGCGCCCTCGACATCGAGGTGCTCGGCGAGGTGACCGCGGCGGCGCTCACGCGGCCGACCGTGCCGGAGATTCCGCCGCTGGACACCGAGGCCGGCCTGTTCGACCTCACCCTCGAGGACCTGCTGCCCATCAGTGTCGTCGTGCGGGACCCCGAAACCGGCCTGCCCCGCGAAGACGATGACGGCACCGTGCGCCAACGCACCCCGTTCAGCCGCAATCCCACCCCCGCCGAGAAGAAGGCGGGCCTGACCGGCCCGCAGCCCTCGTCCAACGCCGTGAAGCTCCTCAACGAGATCGAACTGGCCAAGACCAAGCCGCTGGCGCGCATCCTGGTCTCGCTCAATATCCGTCACGTCGGACCGGTGGCCGCGCGGGCCCTGGCGAACCACTTCGGGTCGCTGGACGCGATTCGTGCGGCTTCCCGCGACGAACTCGCCGAGGTCGACGGGGTGGGCGGCATCATCGCCGACGCCGTCATCGACTGGTTCGCGGTGGACTGGCACCGCGAGATCGTGGACCGATGGTCCGCCGCCGGGGTGCAGTTCACGACGCCCGGGCACCCCGGGCCCGGAGCGGCCGCCGCGGCCGGGGGAGTGCTCACCGGACTCACCGTCGTGGCGACGGGGTCACTCGAGGGCTTCACCCGGGAGGGCGCCTCCGAGGCGATCATCGCCGCCGGCGGCAAGAACGCCTCCAGCGTGTCGAAGAAGACCGACTTCGTGGCCGCCGGCCCCGGGGCCGGCTCCAAGCTCGCCAAGGCCGAGGCCCTCGGGGTGCGCATCATCGACGCCGACCAGTTCCGGCTGTTGCTCGAACACGGCCCGGCCGGACTGCCCGATGCCGCCCCGGCGGATGCACCGGCGGCGCCTGATGCGGAACCAGAGTCCGTCGCCGTGGCCGAGCCCGGCCGCGACACCGACTAGGCCAACACCGGCTGGCGCATCAGCCGCTCGGCTGTGCCCAGAGCGAAACTCCCTTGCCGCGGGCACCGGGAGTTGGGTTAGCTGGCCCCATGCGATTCCTCATCCTCGGCGGTACGGCCTGGCTCGGCAGCACCATCGCGACGGCGGCGATGCACCACGGCCACAAGGTCACCTGCCTGGCCAGGGGTGATTCCGGGAACGCACCGGCCGGCATCCGGTTCGTGCGGGGCGACCGGGACCGGGCGGGGGCGTACGCGCAGGTGGCGGCCGAGGACTGGGATGTGGTCGTGGATGTGTCGCGGCAGCCCGGGCAGGTCTCCTCGGCCGTGGCGGCGCTCGGCGACCGGGCCGCCTCGTACACCTTCGTGTCCTCGGGCAATGTCTACGCCGACACCTCCACGCCGGGGCAGGACGAGAGTGCCGGGCTGCTGGGGGCGTTGGCGGGTGACGTGATGGAATCCATGGACACCTACGGCGAGGCAAAGGTGGCCTGTGAAGAACGGGTGCTCGACGGATTCGGCGCCGACAGGTCGCTGATCGCGCGGTCGGGGCTGATCGGCGGCCCCGGTGACGTCTTCGACCGCACCGGCTACTGGCCGTTGCGCTTCAGCCAGCCCGCCGCCACGGACGGCAGTGTGCTGGTGCCGGACGTGCCCGGCCTGTTCACCCAGGTGATCGACGTGCGCGACCTGGCCGAGTGGATCGTCGACGCCGCCGAGGACGGCGCCAGCGGGGTGTTCAACACGACCGGGGAGGCGGTGACGCTCGCCGAACACCTGGCCGTGGCGAGGGGCGTCGCCGGGCACACCGGCCCGGTCGTGGGCGCGGACGCCCGGTGGCTGCTGGATCACGACGTCGAGCCCTGGTCCGGGGCCCGGTCGCTGCCGCTCTGGCTGCCGCTGCCGGACTTCGCCGGTTTCAACGCCCGTGACAGCAGCGCCGCCCGCGCCGCCGGACTGGTCACCCGCCCGCTGGCCGAGACCCTTGCCGACACCCTGCGCTGGGAGCGCCTCAGAGTGCCGCAGGGCCCACGCCGGGCGGGACTGGCCGACGCCGACGAGGTCGCCCTGCTGGCCGAACTCGCTGCCGGCTGACCGGCCCGGGCCCGCCCGCCCGCCGGCCCTGGCCAGGCAACTGTTGCCGAAGCGGACGTCTGCGTCCGGTGTGCCGGGTGCAGATGTCCGGACGGGCAACAGTTGCGATCGGGACGGGAACGGGGCCGGGTCTAGGCTGCGACCATGACCCCCATCAAGGATGATGACCGTCCGACCGACGTACCCACGGTTCCGGAGCTCCTCCAGCCCAGCGAACCGCCGTTCCAGGCGCTGTTTCCGAATCTGGACCGGGTGTCCCGATCCTCCTGGCACAAGGGAACCGTCAGCCGCCGACGCATCGGCCGCGCGACGGGGGTCCTGGTCGGTGTGATCGTGGTCATCGCGGCATTGGTCGTGGGCAGCGTCATCCTCTGAGTCTGGGTAGCTGTCCGGGTGTACTCGAGCCGGAAACCCGCCGGAAACCCTGGTGTGAAATTGCTCCCGAATGCCCCGGATCGCCCTGAATGAGGGGCAGTGGCGGCGCCCGCGGCTCGATAGGCTGAGAGCGCATGACTTGCCAGGGGCGTCGAGTCTGTTTGCTGTTCATTCGTTCGGGAGGGGACGGGACGCATCGTGCTATTCGAGGCCGCTGCACTGCTGACTGCCTCGCTCGCCCTCGTCGGGGTGGGCGGGCCCGTCGTAGTGCCCGAATTCTCGCGCGTGAGCGTCAGCGCCAGCGTCCACGAAACCGTTCCGGCCCGGATCTCCGACCGTCAGAGCGACCTGGGCGCCTCGCCGGCCTGGTCACAGCTCGAGGCGCAATCGACCGCCGCCATCGACATCGACGTGGCCACCCTGCGCACCATGACCGGGTCGAACCTGCTCGTGGGGATGTCCCACCTGGCCGTCCCGGAGCTGAGGCGCTTCGCGGCCGAGTATCCCACCCGCATCGACACGCTGCTCACGACCCCGCCCGAAGCCACGGTGGTGTCGGCCTGGTGGACGCTGCTTGACCCCACACAGCGGGACGCCCTCACGAGCGCGACGCCGCGGCTGGTCGGCAACCTCGACGGCGTACCGCTGGTGCAGCGCAGCCGCGCCAACGAGCGCTACCTGGACGAGTCACTCGCCGAGGCCAAGCGGGCACTCGACAGCCATTCGTCGGATGCAGAGCACTCCCTTGCCAGCCGCCAGGTGGCCATGCTCAGCCAGGTCCAGCTGGCCCTGAAGCCCAGCGACGGCGGGCCCAAACGCAGCCTGATCCTGCTTGACCCCAGCGGGTCTGGCCGGGCGGCCATCGCCCTGGGCAACCCGGACACCGCCGACTACATCGGCTACCTGGTGCCGGGGATGAACTACCTGGTCGAGCCGCAGATGGTCAACTGGACCACCGTGGCCGATGACGTCTACCGCGAACAGCGCGCGGTCCTGGCCGCACAGGCACAGGAACCCGCCGCCAGCAAGACCGCATCCGTCACACACCCCATCACCCCGGCATCCGCCACGGGCGCCCGGCTTGTCGCGGGGTACCCGGATGCCGCGGCGACCACCGCGAAGACCGTGGCCACGATCGCCTGGATCGGTTACGAAGCGCCCGACCTGTTCTCCGTCGGCGGACGAGACCGCGCCATCGCCGGCTCCTCCTTCCTCGAAACCTCGTGGGCCGGCGTTCGCGCCAGCCGGGGAGCCGACCAGCCGTTCATCTCGGTGTTCGCGCACTCCTACGGCTCGACGGTCTCGCTGATGGCCCTGGCCAACGGGTCGGTGCAGGTGGATGCTCTCGTCGTCGTCGGGTCCCCGGGCAGCGAGATCCAGTCCGCTGACAAGCTCAAGGTCGCCAACGGAAACGTCTTCGTCGGCAAGGCCGACTGGGACCCGGCGGTGAGCTCGGCGTTCTTCGGCAGCGACCCCGGCGCGTCCTCGTACGGCGCCAGGGCCCTCGGCGTCGACGGCGGGACCGACGCCGTCACCGGCGCCTGGCTCGACGGATCCCTCGGCCACAACGCCTATTTCGAGCCCGGAAGCGAGTCCCTGCACAACATGGCGCTGATCGGCACCGACAACGCGGACCTGGCCACCGACGGCGACGAATAGAATTGGAGCTTCCGCTTCGATTTTCTTGGGAGTTTCATGTCTGAAATCACGGCCGAGCAGGTTGCGCATCTGGCCAACCTCGCCCGGATCGACCTCAGCTCGGCAGAAATCGATCGCCTCACGGTCGAACTCGGCCAGATCGTCGACTCTGTCGCCCGGGTCGCCGAGGTCGCGACACCCGACGTTCCGGCGACCAGCCACCCGATGCCGCTGACGAATGTGTTCCGCGACGACGTCGTCGTGCCGTCGCTCACCGTCGACCAGGCGCTCTCCGGCGCCCCCGATCGTGCCGGCGACAAGTTCCGCGTGCCCGCCATCCTGGACGAGGAGTAACTCAGTGACCAGTCTTATCAACCAGACCGCCGCCGCCCTGGCCGGCCTGCTCGCCGACGGCTCGGTCAGCTCCGTCGACGTCACCCGCGCCCACCTCGACCACATCGATGCCGTCGAGCCCGACGTGCACGCGTTCCTGCACGTGGCCCGCGACGCCGCCCTGGCCACGGCCGCCAGGGTCGACGCCCGTCGCGCCGCCGGCGAGAAGCTCGGCCCGCTGGCCGGCGTGCCGATCGCCATCAAGGACGTGCTGGCCACCCACGACATGCCCACCACCTCAGGGTCGAAGATCCTGGAGGGCTGGATCCCGCCCTACGACGCGACCGTCGTTCGGCGCATCCGCGATGCCGACCTGATCCCGCTGGGCAAGACCAACATGGACGAGTTCGCGATGGGCTCGTCCACCGAACACTCCGCCTACGGCCCCACCCACAACCCGTGGGACCTGGACCGCATCCCCGGCGGCTCCGGCGGTGGCTCCGCGGCCGCCGTCGCCGCCTTCGAGGCGCCGCTGGCGCTCGGCAGCGACACCGGTGGGTCCATCCGCCAGCCCGCCGCCGTCACCGGCTCCGTCGGCGTCAAGCCCACCTACGGCGGCGTCTCCCGCTACGGCGCGATCGCGCTGGCCTCCTCGCTCGACCAGGTGGGCCCGGTCACCCGCACGGTGCTCGACGCCGCCCTGCTGCACGACGTGATCGGTGGGCACGACCCGCTGGACTCCACGTCGCTGACGGATGCGTGGCCGTCGATGACCGCCGCCGCCCAGGCCGGGCTGGCCGACGGTGCCCTCAAGGGGGTGCGGATCGGCGTGATCAAGGAGCTCAACGGTGCGGGCTTCCAAGCCGGCGTCAAGCAGCGCTTCGAGGAGACCCTGGCGCTGCTGTCCGCGGCCGGTGCGATCGTCAGCGAGGTGAGCGCCCCGAACTTCGAGTACGCGGTGTCTGCCTACTACCTGATCCTGCCGGCCGAAGCCTCCAGCAACCTGGCCCGCTTCGACTCCGTGCGCTTCGGTATCCGGGTCAACCCCGAAGACGGCCCGCTCACCAGCGAACGCGTCATGGCGGCCACCCGCGATGCCGGCTTCGGTGATGAGGTCAAGCGCCGCATCATCCTGGGCACCTACGCGCTCAGCGCCGGCTACTACGACGCCTACTACGGCAGTGCCCAGAAGGTGCGCACGCTCATCCAGCGCGACTTCGCCGCCGCGTTCGACAAGGTCGACCTGCTCGTGTCGCCCACGGCGCCCACCACGGCGTTCAAGTTCGGCGAGAAGACCGAAGACCCGATGGCAATGTACCTCAATGACATCACCACCATCCCGGCCAACCTCGCCGGCATCCCCGGCATGAGCCTGCCGATGGGTCTCGCGCCCGAGGACGGCCTGCCGGTCGGCCTCCAGGTGATGGCGCCCGCTCGCGCGGACGCCCGCCTGTACACGTTCGGCGCCGCCGTCGAGCAGCTGCTCGAGGCGCACTGGGGGCACACCCTGCTCAGCCAGGCACCCGCGCTGGCCAACATCGAAATGTTCGCAACCGAAGGGGGAGCCGTCTGATGGCGAAAGCCGAATTGATGGATTACGACAAGGCCCTCGAACTGTTCGAGCCGGTGCTCGGCTTCGAGGTGCACGTCGAACTCAACACCAAGACCAAGATGTTCTGCGGCTGCGCCAACGAATTCGGTTCCGGTGCCAACACCAACACCTGCCCCACCTGCCTGGGCCTGCCCGGCGGGCTGCCGCAGGTGAACCGCCAGGCCATCGAGTCCTCGATCCGCCTGGGCCTGGCCCTCGGCTGCGAGATCGCCGAGACCAGCCGGTTCGCCCGCAAGAACTACTTCTACCCCGACACGGCGAAGAACTTCCAGACCTCGCAGTACGACGAGCCGATCGCGTTCAACGGCCAGCTCACCATCGAGCTGGAAAGCGGCCGCCAGGTGACCGTCGACATCGAGCGCGCGCACATGGAGGACGACGCCGGCAAGCTCACCCACATGGGCGGCGCCGCCGGACGCATCCAGGGCGCCGACTACTCGCTGGTGGACTACAACCGCGGCGGCGTGCCGCTGGTGGAGATCGTCACCCAGATGATCGAGGGAGGCGAGGCCGACTCGCCCGAGATCGGCAAGACCTACGTCGCCGCGATCCGCGAGATCGTCAAGGCGCTCGGCGTCTCGAACGCACGGATGGAGGAGGGCAACGTTCGTTGCGACGCCAACGTGTCGCTGCGTCCGCGCGGCTCGAACATCCTGGGCACCCGCACCGAGACCAAGAACGTCAACTCGCTGCGCAGCGTCGAACGCGCCGTGCGCTACGAGATCCAGCGCCAGGCCGCGCTGCTACACGCCGGCGGCACCATCACCCAGGAGACCCGGCACTGGCACGAGGACACCGGCACCACCTCCGCCGGCCGGCCCAAGAGCGACGCCGACGACTACCGCTACTTCCCCGAGCCCGACCTGGTGCCCGTCGCCCCGTCGCGCGCCTGGGTCGAAGAGCTGCGCGCCACGCTGCCCGAGCCGCCCGCGGCCCGCCGCAAGCGGCTGCAGGCCGCTTGGGGTTTCGTGAACCTCGAGTTCCAGGATGTCGTCAACTCCGACCTCCTCGACGTGCTGGAGGCCACCATCGCCGCCGGCGCGCCCGCCCAGTCCGCCCGCAAGTGGTGGACCGGCGAGATCGCCCGCCTGGCCAACGCCGCCGGCGTCTCCGCCGAGAGCCTGGTGACGCCGGCGCAGGTCGCCGCGCTGATCGAACTCATCACCGACGGCACCCTCACCGACCGCCTGGCCCGCCAGGTGCTCGAGGGCGTCATCGCCGGCGAAGGCACACCCAGCGAGGTCGTCGCCAGCCGCGGCCTCGCCGTGGTGAGCGACGACGGCCCCCTGATCGCGGCCATCGACGAGGCTCTCGCCGGCCAGCCCGACGTGCTCGCGAAGATCCGCGACGGCAAGGTGCAGGCCGCCGGCGCCGTCATCGGCGCGGTCATGAAGGCCATGCGCGGCCAGGCGGATGCCGCCAGGGTGCGCGAGCTCGTGCTCGAACGCGCCGGCAGTGCGGCGGCGGAGCCGGCCCCGTCGGAGTCAGCGGAGTAATGGCCCTCTGGAAGCGCCGCCCCGTGGACGCCCCCGCTACAACGGGGGCGACCGCGGTGTTCGGCGTCGGCATGCAGGTGGTGGTGCGGCTGGACCGCAGCCGCTACCCGGACTCGATGGTGGAGGACCCGATCGGGGTCATCACCGCTCCCGGCGAACTCGTCGGCTCGGCGCTCTACGCGCCCGTCGTGGGTAAGGAGGCGGTGTGGGTGGTGCATTTCGAGGAACCGTTCTACGGCCTCGACGGCACCGGTCCGCACGAATCGGCGCGCGTGTCGCAGGGCTCGCTCGAGGCAGCTCCGGAGTCGTGATCGCCGTGGCCGACGTCAACCCGCCCGCCGAGGCCGACATCCGTCGGTGGCGGCGTTACCTGGCCGATGAACAGGCCGAAGCCGCCGTCTACCGTGACCTGGCCGGGCGGCGTTCCGGGGAGGAACGCGAGATTCTGCTGGCCCTCGCCGAGGCCGAGGGCCGGCACGAGGCGCACTGGCGCGACCTGCTGGGCGATCGGGTCGGCGCGCCCCGGAAGGGTGCGCTGCGCACCCGGGTTCTGGGCCTGCTGGCCCGCCGGTTCGGTTCGGTCTTCGTGCTCGCGCTCGCCCAACGTGCCGAGGCCCGCTCGCCCTACGACGGGGATGCCGACGCCACCAGCGCCATGGCCGCCGACGAGAGCATCCACGAGGAGGTCGTGCGCGGCCTGGCCGCCCGCGGCCGCCAGCGGCTGTCCGGCACCTTCCGGGCCGCGGTGTTCGGCGTCAACGACGGCCTGGTGAGCAACCTCGCCCTGGTGCTGGGCATCGGGGCGACCGGGGTGCCCACCGCCACCATCCTCTTCACCGGCATCGCCGGGCTCCTCGCCGGAGCCCTGTCGATGGGTGCGGGGGAGTACGTGTCGGTGCGCTCCCAACGCGAGCTCCTCGAGGCGTCCACCCCGAACCCCGCCCCCCGCAGCGTGCTCTCGCACCTGGACGTGGCCGCCAACGAACTGACCCTCGTCTACCGCGCCCAGGGCATGACGCCCGAGGAGGCCGAGGTGCACGCCCGCGAGGTGCTGCGCACCGTGGCCGTCGCCACCGGTGCGCTCGATGTGAGCCGGTTGGACGCCTCGACCGTCGCCGAGGTCGACGAGCACGAGGCCATCGGCACCGGCATGGGCGCCGCGATTTCCAGCTTCTGCTTCTTCGCCTCCGGTGCCCTGTTGCCGGTGCTGCCCTATCTGTTCGGCATGCAGGGCATCGCCGCGATCATCGTCGCCGCGGTTCTCGTGGGGCTGGCGCTGCTGGCCACCGGCGCCGTCGTCGGCCTGCTCTCCGGCGGTCCGCCGCTGAAGCGCGCGCTGCGCCAACTGGTGATCGGCCTCGGTGCCGCCGGGGTCACCTACCTGCTCGGCCTGCTCTTCGGCACCACCGTCGCCTAGCGGCCCACACAACTGTGCCCCGTGCGGGCAAATGGCCCCGGTGTGCCGGGTTCACTTGTCCGTACGGGGCACAGTTGGTGCGCGCAGGCTGGCTGGGCGTCGGTCAGCGGCGGTCGTCGCGGCCGGTGAGGGCCAGCAGACGGGACTGCAGCGGCGCATCCTCGGGCATCGGCACGGGGGAGTCGAACAGGCCGCTGGCCTCCAGCGCGTCCCGCTGCGGCTCGAACACCGTCCAGACGGCCTCGATCAGCGCGTCGTCCAGGACCTCGTCGGCCGCTGTGGCACGCGCCAGGTCCCAGGAGTGGATCGTCACATCGGAGACCTGCTCGCGCAGGTAGTCCAGCACCGTGACGGTGTCGTAGGAGAGCTGCACCGAGGCATCCGCCGAAGCAGACTGCCAGGCCGCGGTGGCCAGCGAGGAGTGCGTGTGCCATTCGGCAGCGAGGTCGTCGCCGAGCGGGTCGACGCGGCGCCGGGCCTGCTCGAGGGTCAGTCCGGCCAGCAGCGGTGGGATCCACTGCTGCTCCTGAACGACGTGGCGCACCAGATCGCCGACGGTCCACTCCTTGTCGGGGGTCGGGGCGTTCCAGTCGTCGACGGCGGCAATGCGCCGGCCGAATTCACGGTGGGCCTGCTTCTGCAGGGTGTACCAGTCAAACGCCGGGGCGGCGCTGGTGTCGGTGGTTTCGGCGGCGGTGGTGGCAGGCCTTGTTGTTTCAGGCGCAGTGGTTTCAGGCACAGTGGGCTCACTTCGTTGATTGTCATGCGGCATCCGCCCAGACGGGAAAGTCCGTGCTGGGTGCAACGACAATGTGCCCATCGGCATTCCGGTCCGCGGGAAAATCAGCGGCGGGAATTCCCCCCGAGAAGCTAGGTTCGACAGAGAACGCCGCCGGGCTGTGCCCTCGGCCCTACCGAAACGAGGTCACCGTGCCAGCTTCCAGTTCCCCGGGCGCCATTGCCGTCATGCTGCCGCGGGACCTGCCCGCTGCGCAGTTCGTGGCCTACGCCCGCCGCGCCGAGGAGCTGGGTTTCGATGAGATCTGGGTAGTGGAGGACTGCTTCTTCCGCGGCGGCATCGCGCAGGCCGCGGTGGTGCTCGCCGCCACCACGACCATCGTCGTGGGAATCGGGATCCTGCCCGCCGCGGCACGCAACCCCGGCTTCGCAACCCTCGAGATCGCGACCCTCGCCGAGCTCTTCCCCGGCCGGCTGCAGGTGGGCATCGGGCACGGCATGCCCGGGTGGATGCGGCAGACCGGCAGCTGGCCGGCCAGCCCGCTGGCCATGCTCGCCGAGAACATCGACCTCATGCGCGCCCTGCTGCGCGGTGCGACCGCCACCGCAGCGGGCCGCTACGCGCAGGCGGATGCCGTGGCCCTGGCCGGCGTGCCGTCCACGGTGCCGCCGATCCTGGCGGGCGTGCGCGGACCGAAGTCCCTCTCGCTGGCCGGTGCCTGCGCCGACGGGGTGGTGTTGGCCGAGCCTGTAACGCCCGAATACCTCGCGGCGGCGATCACCACGCTCGACGCCGGCCGCGACGCTCCGCCCGAGGGCTTCGGGTTCCCCGACCTGCGCCCACCGTTGGGCCGCCGGCACGTCGTGGCCTACAACGCGGCCGCCGTCGACGAGGACCCCGCCGTGGCCCGGGACCTGGTGCGCCCGGCGCTCGAGTGGATCGGTGACCCCGATTGGGCCCCGCACATCAGGGTGCTGCCGTTCGCGGAGGAATTCGCCGCACTCCGCTCGGACAGTGGCAGCCGAGCGGACTTCGCGGCGGCGCTGCCGGAGAACTGGGTCGACCAGCTGGCGGTGGTCGGCACCGCCGCGTCCGCTCGCCGGCGCATCGACGAGCTGCACGCCGCCGGGGCCACGAGTGTCGTCCTGATCCCGGCCGGTCCTGACCCTGTGAAAGCGCTGGAGTCGCTGGCCGCGGTCCTGTCGGTTCGGACTGGTGCCGCTTAGGCTGAAACCAAAGCGAAGGAGCAGACTCATGGGATTCCTCGATCGCCTCCTGGGCCGACCCGAACAGCCGGAGCCGCCGCGCGCCGCGGCGGCCCCGCAGCGCACCGACGACGAGATCGCCGTCGAGCGCTACAGGTACCTGCTGCGCACCGCACCGCCGGAGACCATTGAGCAGGTGCACACCGAAGCGTTCAGCAAGCTCACCGACGAGCAGCGCGACCTGCTGTTCCAACAGTTGACCGAGAACGCGATGGAGGGTGAGCGCCCGGCCAACGCCGAACCGGCCACTCTGGCCAAGTCCGCCACCCGGGCCGAACTCCGCCAGCCGGGCACCCTGGACCGGGCCTTCGGCGGCGATGCGGCCGGCGGCCGGCAGGGCCCCGGCTTCGGCAGCATGCTCGGCGCCTCCCTGCTCGGCACCGTCGCGGGCTACGTCGTCGGCTCGGCTCTGGTGAGCGCGTTCCTGCCCGATATGGGCGGCGGGGCGGATGCGTCGGGCGAGTCCGGCGACACCGGCACCGACTCGGGCACAGACTCGGGCACCGAGACCACGGCGGACTCCGGCAGTGACTTCGGCGGCGACTCCGGCGGTTTCGGCGATTTCGGCGGTGGCGGCGACTTCGGTGGCGGTGACTTCGGCGGCTTCTAGCCGACCGCCGGCCGCGTCGAGCCTGTACTCTCGAAGGTAGCTTCGAGTTGATTCCGGCCGGGGCATCGGAAAGGTGTGGTGCGGCATGAGCAGGCAGGATGGCAGCGACCGGCAGACCACCGGCGTCGACGTCGACGACAGCACCGCCACCATGCTGCACATCGACATGGACGCGTTCTTCGCGTCCGTCGAACTGCTCGACCACCCCGAACTCGTGCACCTGCCCGTCGTCATCGGCCACCGCTCAGGCCGGTCCGTGGTGACTGCGGCCAACTACGTCGCCCGCAAGTACGGGGTCAATTCGGCCATGCCGATGGCCATCGCCCTGCGCCGCTGCCCGGCAGCCATCGTGCTCGAGCCGCACATGGGCCGGTACGTGGAGGTGTCCCGCCAGGTGATGGGCATCTTCACCGATATGACACCGATGGTCGAACCGCTCAGCATCGATGAGGCGTTCCTGGATGTCGCGGGCGCCCGACGCGTGCACGGCTCCCCGGCCGAGATCGGGCAGAAGATCCGCGCGCGCGTGTTCGCCGAGACCGGGCTCACCTGCTCGGTCGGTGCCGCGTCGACCAAGTTCGTGGCGAAGCTGGCCTCCGGACGAGCCAAGCCCGACGGGCTGCTGGTGATCCCCGCGGAAGACACCATCGCATTTCTGCATCCGCTGCCCGTCGGCGCCCTCTGGGGAGTGGGAGCCACCACCGAACAGGCGCTGCTCGGGCTCGGTCTGCGGCACGTGAGCGACATCGCCCACGCCCCCCGCGAGATGTTGCAGCGCGCCGTGGGCGTCGCCACCGCGCAGAAACTGCACGACCTGTCCTGGGGCATCGACCCGCGCACGATCAACCTCGAGCGCGAGGAGAAGAGCGTCGGCCACGAGGTCACCTTCGAACACGATGTCACTGATATCGCTCGGTTGCGCAGCGAACTCCTCCGCCAAGCGGATGCGGTGGCCGCCAAGCTGCGCGGCAACGGCCTCGTCGCACGCACCGTGGTGCTGAAGCTGCGCTACGCCGATTTCAGCACGGTGACCCGGTCCCGCACCCTGGCCGAGCCCACCAACGTGGGACGACGGATCTACGAGGAAGTCGCCGCGAGCTTCGACGTGCTCGCGGCCCGCGGCATCCGGGTGCGCCTCATCGGGGTGCGGGCCGAGCAACTCGGCACCGGCGACGGCGCCGGAATGGGCCTGTGGGACGATGACGACGACTGGCGGGAGGCCGAGCTGGCCGTGGACACCGTCACCGCCCGGTTCGGCCGGGGGATCGTGCGGCCGGCCTCGCAGCTGGGCGGCGGGAGCGCGCCGAAGCGGGACGTGCATCCGTTCGGAACGCCGAACGCCGGGACACCGAAGAGGGAGGGGGAGTAGCCTCACACCATGACTAATCTCGCCTTGAAGCTCGCAGAAAACGCTCGATCCATCGGCGTCCGGTCGGCCTACGGAGACCCCGTGCAAATCGAGGGCGTCACCATCGTTCCCGTCGCCCTGGTGCAGTACGGCTTCGGCGGTGGGGGCGAAGGCGACGAATCCGCGGCGGCCGGCGGTGGCGGCGGCGGTATGGCCATCCCGATCGGCGCCTACGTGAAGTCCGGCGGCGCGGCCCGCTTCGAGCCGAACGTGATCTCGCTGCTCGCCGTGGGCATCCCCTTCGTCTGGGTATCCGGCAAGGCCATCGCCCGCATCATCCGCGCCCTCAAGCGCTAGCAGTCGCTGGTCGGGCTCCTCGCGCCCAGGCGGCCCGCCCTGCAGTAGCTTCCCGCCTCGTCGGTCGAGCTTGTCGAGACCTGGTGACCGGTCCTCGTCAACGAGTCCGGGTCGCGGGATCTCGACAGGCTCGATCAGCGGATGGGTCGAGTTCCTCGAGGCCGGTGACCGGCCCTGCGCTCGGTTCCCGCCTCGTCGGTCGAGCTTGTCGAGACCTGGTGACCGGTCCTCATTGACGAGTCCGGCTCGCGGGATCTCGACAGGCTCGATCAGCGGACGGGGCGAGCTCCTCGTGCGCCGAGGTGACCCGTCCTGCGGTCGGTTCCCGCCTCGTTGGTCGAGCTTGTCGAGACCCGGTGACCGGGTCTCCCAACGCGTGCGGCTCGCGGGATCTCGACAGGCTCGATCAGCGGACGGGGTCGAGCTCCTCGTGCGCCGAGGCGACCGGCCCTGCGCTCGGTTCCCGCCTCGTTGGTCGAGCTTGTCGAGACCTGGTGACAGGGTCTTCCAACGCGTGCGGCTCGCGGGATCTCGACAGGCTCGATCAGCGGGTGGGTGGAGAAACGTCGCGCGGCGACTCACAGTGCCCGGATGGGGCCCAGGAGTTCTATACTCGAAGCTGAACACGGGAGTCCGGTGAACCGGGCTGAGAGGAAGCTACTTCAGCTTCGACCGTCGAACCTGATCTGGATCATGCCAGCGCAGGGAGGCTTCTCAATCCCGTGCCCAGTATTCCTCTACGGAAAGGGCACGTACAGTGCACGCATCAATCAACACCCTGTCCACCAACACTCCGACCCCGTCCGCGTCGCGTAAACCGCGGGTGCTGAAATGGAGGGTCGTCGACATCGTCGTGGCCAGCGTCATCGGCGTCGCCAGCGGCGTGATCTTCTGGGCGTGGGGCCTGGCCTGGTCGCCGCTCAGCGCCCTGCTGGCCTTCACCCCCGGGCTTGAAGGACTCCTGGCCGGCGGCTGGCTCTTCGCCGGCGTGCTCGGCGGACTCATCATCCGCAAACCCGGTGCGGCCGTCTACACCGAGGTCGTCGCCGCCGTCGTGTCGATGCTCATCGGCACCCAGTGGGGCTTCTCCACGCTGATCTGGGGCGTTGTCGAGGGCCTGGGCGCGGAGATCGTGCTGGCACTGTTCTTCTACGCCAACTGGCGTCTCGGCGTCGCCCTCCTGGCCGGCGCCGGCGCCGGCGTCGCGGTCGGCCTGCTCGACACCACCTTCACGAGCTACGCGGCCCTCGACATCGGCTACAAGGCCGTCTACTTCGTCTCCGCCGTCGTCTCCGGCACCGTGCTCGCCGGGCTGCTGTCCTGGCTGGCGGTGCGCGGGCTCGCACGCACCGGTGCGCTCAGCCGGTTCGCCGCCGGCCGCGAATCGGGCCCGACCGACCGGGCAGTCAGCCAGCCCGCCCAGTGACCGGCGCCAGGGTCACGGCGTCCGGCTGGGGCTGGCGGCACGCCGGCCGGGCCCGCCCCGCAGTCTCCGGGCTTGACCTCGACATCCGCCCGGGGGAGCGGGTGCTCGTCCTCGGGCCCAGCGGCGCCGGCAAGAGCACGCTGATGCATGCCCTCGCCGGCGTGCTCGGCGACGACGAGGACGGCGACGAGACCGGCGAACTCCTCGTCGACGGCCGCCGGCCCAGCGAGGCCCGCGGCCGGGTGGGCCTCGTGCTGCAAGACCCGGACTCCCAGGTCGTGCTCGCCAGGGTGGGCGACGACGTCGCCTTCGGCTGTGAGAACCTCGCCGTTCCGCGCGCCGAAATCTGGCCGCGGGTCGGCCAGGCCCTCGCCGACGTGGGCCTGGACCTGCCCCTGCGACACCCGACGAGCGCGCTCAGCGGCGGCCAGAAGCAACGCCTGGCCCTGGCCGGGGTGCTCGCCATGCGACCGGGCCTGGTGCTGCTCGACGAACCCACCGCCAACCTCGATCCCGAGGGGGTGGTCGAGGTGCGTGACGCCGTACTGCGCTCGGTCGAGGCCTCCGGCGCGACCCTTATCGTGATCGAGCACCGCGTCGCGGTCTGGCAGCACGTCGTTGACCGCATCGTGGTGCTCGACCCGGCCGGCGGGATCCTCGCCGACGGACCCACCGACAGCGTGCTCAGCGCCGAGGGCGAGCGGCTCGCCGCCGCGGGGGTCTGGATTCCGCGGTTCCCGCCCTCGATGCCCGACCGGCGCGGCGGCTCCCACGACCCCGGCGCGGAGGTCCTGCTCAGTGCCGACGATCTCGCCGTCGGGCGGGTGCCGTTCGCCCGCAAACGGGCCGTCGTCGTCGCACACGGCCTCAACCTCGCCGTGCAGGCCGGCACGGCCACCGCCATCACCGGACCCAACGGCACCGGCAAGTCGACCCTGGCGCTCACCCTGGCCGGGCTTCTCGCCCCCGCGGGCGGGCGACTGGCCGCTGCGGATGCGCTGGCCGGCGGCCTCGGGTCCGCCCCACACGCCTGGCGCTCCCGCGACCTGCTCGCGCGCATCGGCACTGTCTTCCAGGACCCTGAGCACCAGTTCCTCGCCGGGACCGTGCGGAACGAGCTCGCCATCGGCCCCCGCGCCCTCGGGCTGGGCGGGGCCGAGCAAACGGAGCGGGTGGACGAGCTGCTGCACCGGTTGCGGCTGGATCACCTCGCCGACGCGAACCCGTTCACCCTGTCGGGCGGCGAGAAGCGCCGGCTGTCCGTGGCGACGGTGCTGGCCACCCGGCCCCGGCTGCTCGTGCTCGACGAACCCACCTTCGGGCAGGATTCCCGCACCTGGGCCGAGCTGGTGCGCCTGCTCGCCGAGTTGCTGGACACCGGCACCGCCGTGCTGGCCGTCACTCACGACGAGCAGTTCGTGACCGCGCTGGCCGATGCGCGCCTCAGCCTGGTGCCGTCGACCGGACCGGCGACCGGCCACTGTGTGACCACGAGCCGTGTCACCGCCGGGCTGCGCGCGTCCGCCGGAACGGACGCGTCGTGAGCCTGATGACGCCGGAGATCCGGCCCAGCGCGATCGCCAGGGTGAACCCTGTCGCCAAGCTTGCCGTGGCGCTGCTGATCAGCGGCGCCCTGATGCTGTCCATCGACTGGGTCTCGGCCGCGGTCGCCCTCGCGCTCGAGGCCGTGCTGCTGGCCTGGTGCGGGCTGAGCGCCCGCCAGTTCTGGCTGCGCACCGCGCCGGTGTGGATTGCCGTTCCCTTCGCCGTGCTCACCACGGTGCTCTACGGCAAGGACTCCGGCGCCGAGCTGTTCAGCGCCGGCATCGCGAACGTGACGGAGGGGTCGGTGTCGCTGGCCCTCGCTATCGGGTTGCGGATCCTGGCCATCGGCATCCCTGGGATCGTGTTGTTGGCCACCACCGACCCCACCGACCTCGGCGACGGCCTCGCGCAGGTGCTGCGCCTGCCGGCCCGGTTTGTGCTCGGCGCCCTGGCCGGACTGCGCCTGGTGGGCATGTTCATCGACGATTGGCACTCCCTCGCCCTCGCCAGGCGCGCCCGCGGGGTGGGCGACGGCGGCGGTCTCCGCAGCCGGGCACGCCGGTTCGGCGGGCTCGCGTTCGCTCTGCTGGTTCTCTCGGTGCGACGCGGCAGCAAACTCGCCACGGCCATGGAGGCCCGGGGGTTCGGCAGCGACGTACCGCGCACCTGGGCCCGGGAGTCGGTCTTCGGCGTGCGCGACATCCTGGTCGTGATCCTCGGGGCGGTCATCGCCGCCGCGGCGATCACCGCGGCCGTACTGGCGGGGACGTGGCATTTTGTGCTCGCCTGACCTGGTCGCTCCGGTGCTCGACGCCGTCAGGGCGTTGGGCCGGAATCCGGTGGGCGACCGGGCCGTGATCCTCATCGACGGTCCCAGCGGCGCGGGCAAGAGCACCCTCGCCGACGCCGTGCTGGCCGCCTGGCCGGGGCCGGTGCGGCCGGCACTGGTGCGCCTCGACGACGTCTACCCGGGCTGGGGCGGCCTGGACGCCGCCATCGATCAGGTCGGCCGGCTGGTGCTGGGCGCCCGGCACGCCGGTCGCCCTGCGGCCTGGCAGCGGTACGACTGGGCGGCGGCGGGTCCGGCCGAATGGCACGGCGTCGACCCGGACCGGCCGCTTGTGATCGAGGGCTGCGGCGCCCTGGCCCGGGCGCACGCTTCCCTCAGTGACGTGAGGGTGTGGCTGGATGCCGACGACGGCATCCGCAAGCAGCGGGCGTTGGCCCGTGACGGCGGCGGATTCGAGGCGCACTGGGACCAGTGGCAGCAGGACTGGGAGGCGTACCGCACCCGGGACCAGCCCGAACGCTGGGCCAGCGTCCGCCTCACGGGCACGCCGCCGGGCGCGGACGCTCCGGCGGCGCCTGACCCGAAATCCGGGCCTCCGCAGTAAGTTGGGGTCATGACTACCCCGCAGAGTGAGAACACCGAGTACACCGTGGAGTTCGTGGACGGCCCGCTCGAGGGCCAGACCGACAGCCGCGTGCTCCTGCACGGCAAGCATGACGCCCGGATCAGCATGGTCGCTGCCGTTGACAGCATGGAATCGCTGTTCTGGTACGACGAGGTCGACAGCCGGGAGGTGCAGGGCAAGCTGCACGTGCGCTACGCCTTCGACTCCTCGGACAGCGACCCGATCGAATCGAACGACGAGCCGGACTGAACCCGCGCTGACGCCCGCCCGTAAATCACCAGGTGGCGACGAGCGCGCTGATCACGGGGATCGGGTGCAGCAGGCGCCAGCCCGGGCCGGGGTCGGTCAGGCTGCTCTCCAGCTCCAGCGTTGACGAGACGCTCTCACCGAACGCATCCACCGTGACCCGGCCGACCTTGTTTCCCGCACGCCCCGTCGTGACGTCGTCGAGCGTCACCGCGGCCTCGGTGGGGGCGGCGGCCTGCCAGCCGAATCGGGTCTTGGGGGTCGCGACGACGGCATCGGACGAATCGCCCCACGCCGTGGTGAGGGACGCGTACGCGTCACCCTCCGTCAGGACCGGCAGCTCCGTCACCCCGGCCCGCGCGGAGGCCATCAGGGCCGTCAGGTCGGCGCTGAGGGTGTCGTAGTCCGGCTCGCCCAGGAAGGCACCCGCGAAGGTGAAGGCCTTGTCCCCGGCGGCGACGGTGGCGGTGAACAGGAAGCAGACCCCGCCGGAGTCGGTGTAGCTGCGCGAGATGCCGGTGATGCCCTCTTCGGGCAGGTAGTCGGTGGTGTTCTTGACGCCGCGCTGACCGACCAGGGCGGATGCCGGCTGGGCGATGATGTCGGCGATCACGGGGTTCGTGGCGGCCAGTCCCGCAACCCGGGCGAGGTCGGTGCCGGTCCCGGCACTGCCGTCGAGGAGGCCATTGGCGTCGGCAACCGTGGTGTCCGGCATGCCGTTGGCGGCCAGCCAGGCGTTGGCGGCGGTGAGGTAGGCGTCGACGGAACCGAACGCCCAACGGGCCAGGGTGTCGGCGTGGTTGTTGCTGGAGCCGAGGATCATGGCCTGCAGCATCTCGCGTTCGGTCCAGCTCTCGCCGGGGAACACGATCACGGTGCGGGCGTCCTCCGCCGTGTAGTCGAGGTAGTCCTGGTAGTCGGCGGTGACCAACGAGTAGGCCGGACCGGGTTCGCCGGCCGCGAGGGGCTTGGCGTCGAGCACGACGAGGGCCGTGATGATTTTGGCGGCGGATGCCATCGGCACCGGTTCGCTGCCGCCGCCGACGGAGATGGTGTCCACGCCCAGCGTCGCGGGGGCGGGCTCGGCGGCCGTGTCGTCGGTCGCGGTGTCGTCCGCTGCGGTGTCGTCCACCGCGGTAATGGCGAGGAGGCCGCTGGTGCCGGCGGCAGGCAGCACCGGGGTGGATGCCGGCACGGCGGCATCCGGCGCGGTGAGGGTGACCGCGGCGACAGGAAGGGGGCCGAGCAACGTGGCGGGCCCGTACACCCCGATCATCAAGATCACGAGAGTTCCCACCGAAATACCGATGACACGGCCAGGGCGAAATCTACTCATGGTTCAGGGTAGCCGACGGCGCTCAGGCTCGGGCTCAGGCCCAGCCGAGCTCGTGCAGCCTGTCGTCGTCAATCCCGTAGAAATGGGCGATTTCGTGCACGAGGGTCACGTGAACCTCGTCGCGGAGCTCGTCGAGGTCGGCGACGATGGCCAGCAGCGGCTCACGAAAGAGGATGATGCGGTCGGGCATCTCACCAAAGCCGTACTGGCCGCGTTCGGTGAGGGCGACGCCGTCGTAGAGGCCCAGGGTGTCCAGGGTGCCGTCCTCTGGACGGTCCTCGACCACGAAGATCACGTTCTCGAGGCCGTCGACCATGTCGTCGGGGAGCAGGTCGAGCTCGTCGATGACGAGGCGTTCGAAGTCGTCGTGGCTGAGCATGAGCATCCACTCAGCATGACAGGTGGTGCACGCAAAAAGTCCCGGCCTGAACAGGCCGGGACTTTTGTTTACTTGGGGTGAGTAACGGGGCTTGAACCCGCGACCTCCTGGACCACAACCAGGCGCTCTACCAGCTGAGCTATACCCACCAAGTGCCGCTTCGCTCTCTCAAGCGAAGGCAACTCAAGAATTCTATTACACGTTTTGGGTGAAGATGTTCACAACGGCCGTTGCGTGCGATTTTGCTTCCGCACTCGTGGGTCCGGGGTCGGCCACGAAGACGCTCTGACGGTAGTACGCGAGCTCCCGGATCGACTCGAGGATGTCGGCGAGGGCGCGGTGGCCGCCGTCCTTGGCCGGCGCGTTGAAGTACGCCCGCGGGAACCAGCGGTGGGCGAGTTCCTTGATCGACGACACGTCGACGTTGCGGTAGTGCAGCTGCTTGTCCAGGCGCGGCATGTACCGGGCCAGGAACGCCCGGTCGGTGCCGATCGAGTTGCCGGCCAGGGGAGCGCGCTGGTCTTCGGGAACGAAACGCAGCACGTACTCGAGCACCTGGTACTCGGCCTCGGCCACGCTCACACCGTTGGGGATCTCCTCGATCAGGCCGGAGGAGGTGTGCATGTTGCGCACGAAGTCGCCCATGTTCGCCAAGGCGGAAGCATCGGGCTTGATCACGATGTCGAGGCCGGGGTCGAGAATGTTGAGGTCGAAGTCGGTGACGACCACCGCAATCTCCACCAATTCGTCATTGTTGATGTCGAGCCCGGTCATTTCACAATCGATCCATACCAACCGGTCACTGCTGTTTGTCATGGGGCGAGTCTAGCGGTGGGCCCCGACACGGCTCCCTGCCCGCCGCTCGTAGACTGATGGTGATGCTTACAACACTCGCCATCCTGCTGCTGCTCAACGCCGTCTGGAACGTCGTGGTCTGGCCACGCTTCTACAAGAGGGTCAGTCAGGACGACCGGGCGCGGGATGCGTCGGGCAAACCGACCTCGTTCCTGATCGTGCACGCGGTGCTGGTCGGGGTGTCGCTGCTGCTGGCCGCCGTCTCCGCGGTTGTGGCCGTTCTCGCACTGGTCAACGGTTAGGAGCCGTCATGGAACTCATTTTCTTCTCCTCGGCCTTCTGCGAGCCGTGCCTGCAGACCCGCGCCGTCCTGGCCGAGGTCGAACGACTGGTGCCGGCCGCCACGGTGCGCGAGCTCGACGTGGCGCACGACAATGCCGAGGCCGAGGCGGCCGGAATCCGCAACACTCCCACGATCATCGTGCAGAACGCCGCCGGCGACGAGGTGTTCCGCGCCACGGGTGTGCCGACCCTCGCCCAGGTTCTCGTCGCCACCGCCAAAGCACTCTAAGCGCTCCGCCGCCGGGGCAGCGGTCCGGACTGCGGTATCGTTGAATCGCTATGCGCCCCCGTAGCTCAGGGGATAGAGCAGGAGCCTTCTAATCTCTTTGTCGCAGGTTCGAATCCTGCCGGGGGCACAGCACAACCCCGCCGGTCACGCCGGCGGGGTTGTTTTTTGGGCGAGCGGGTGACCGGGCGGATGTGCAGGCGTCCTGCAGGCATCCTTCCACCGCGACTTGATAGATTCGTCAGATGCGAGAACAACAGGTGCGAATCATCAAGGAACTGCACGTGACCCCGGACATCGACCCTGCCGCCGAGATTCGGCGCCGCATCGACTTCCTCAAGGACTACCTGCTCGCCAGCGGGGCGAAGGGCCTGATCCTCGGGATCAGCGGGGGACAGGACTCGTCCCTGGCCGGGCGCCTGTGCCAGTTGGCGATCGAGGAGCTCACCGTCGAGGGGCACACCCTTCGGTTCCTGCCGGTTCGCCTGCCGTACGCGGTGCAGCGCGACGAGGACGACGCGCAGCTTGCCCTGGAGTTCATTGCGCCGGAATCGAACGTCACATTCAACATCCAGCGTGCGGTCGATGGCTTCGAGGACGAATTCGCCGTCAGCACCGGGGCCCCGATGCCGGACTTCGACAAGGGCAACGTCAAGGCACGCGCCAGGATGATCGCGCAGTACGCTCTCGCCGGTGCCCACGGCCTGCTCGTGGTCGGCACCGACCATGCGGCAGAGGCCGTGACCGGGTTCTTCACCAAGTTCGGTGACGGCGGCGCCGACCTGCTGCCGCTGACCGGTCTGACCAAGCGCCAAGGCCGTCAGCTGCTGATGGAGCTCGGTGCCCCGGAGCAGCTCTACCTGAAGGCGCCGACCGCAGACCTGCTCGACGACAACCCCGGTCAGACCGACGAGGCGAACCTGGGGATGCAGTACGAGCACATCGACGACTTCCTCGAGGGCAAGCCCGTCGACGACCACGTGGCCGAGGCCATTGTGCGGCGCTACCTCAGCACCGAGCACAAGCGCCGGGTGCCGGCCTCCCTGTTCGACGACTGGTGGAAGTAGCCCCGATCCACAAAAAACCCCGGTCCGCGCGAGCGGACCGGGGTTTTTGGGTGCGTACCAGACTTAGGGACGCGGCAGCGGCGCTGGACGCACTTCGAGGGCCTGCACGTCATCGAGAAGGCGCTGGGTCTCCGTTGATGGCGACGCGGCCGACGGCGATCCGGCGCCGGGGCCGGCCGCGGCGGGAACGTAGCCGAGCGGCTGCCCGACCGGTGCCTTCGCCGGTGACGTGGGAGCCGTGAACTGGTCGTGGTGCTGCTGCGCCACCCAGGCATCCTGCTCGGCCAGGAGGTTCTTCTCGGTGGAGGAGTTCTGGGCCTTCCAACGCTCGAGATCACCCTGGAAGATCTTGCGGGCGCGGGACGGCTTGTTCTGCCAGTCGACGAGGCGGTCGCGGAACTCCACGAGCGCCGGCTCGAGCTGGTAGCCGAAGGTCGCCGAGGTGCGCTTGAGCTCGGCCAGCTGGTGAGCCGCCCAGTCCGCAGCGATACTCGATCCCTTGATCGGCAGCAGTCGGATCTGGATGTCGGCCATGCCCACGGCACGGTCGTTCATCACTTGCTCCTGCGGCGTCAGCGAGTTCCATACGGATGCCTCGGTCGCGGCATCCACGATCGATCCGATGGCCGCGGCGCGCAGCTCGCGGTCATGCTGGGCGAGCAGGCGCGCGATGGCACCACGTGCAATCCAGGCCGCCAGAAGGCTGGCCACGATTATGGCGACGATCAGCACGATTGCGCTGAAAATCATGGGCTGGTTCCTGGTCGCTGTGAGCCAGGTTACGAAATCATTCCACCACTGCATGTGCGGAAGGTTACCTCGCGGGCGGTCCGATCAGCGGTAGCCCTGACGGCGTGGCCGGATATGCCGTCACAAACGGTCCCGGCCGGGTGGGCCCTCAGAGTGCGGGTGGTGCGGTAAGCCTGTCGATGGTGTCCCGGCTGAGCATCGCCGCGCCGGCAACGGCCGACGGCATCGCGACGACCGCCAGGAACGGCACCAGGAAGAGCAGATAGGACGCCGCTCCGAATCCGATCGCGACGGCGCGGCGGGACCGCAGTGCGCGACGCCGTTCGCGCAGGCTGAAACCGCGGGCGTCGAAGGCGAAGCCGGTGAGTTCGACCACCAGCAGCCAGCCGCCGAAGAGAGCGCCGAACACCGCCACCGCAATCGGGCCGACGAGGGGGATGAACCCTGAGGCCAGGAGCAGGATGCCCACTCCGATGGCGGGAATGAGCAAGCGGAGGCCATCGAGGATGCTCCGGCCGACGGCCCGGAGGAGGCTCTGCTTGAGCTCGGCCGGTGCGCCGCCCAGCCTGGTCTCGACCTCGCGCCAGATGCGCTCGTAGAACGGGTCGCCGACCACGAGGGTGACGGCGGTGAAGGTGTACACCGCGAAGAGGGCGGCCACGATCACGAAGACGAGGGCCGCTGCCACCCGGGTGCTCAGGATCAGCGGTTCGGCCCAGCCCGAGGCGAAGGGGGTCGCCCACACCACGATGGTGTTGAGGTTGACGATCAGGAAAACGATGCCGACGAGGTACACGAGGCCCACGACGAGGGCGGGGACCGCGCCGAGCAGCATCAACCGTGGCGAGGTGATCCACATGCCGAAACCCCGACCGAGGTAGCCCACCCCGGCCAGGAGGTCGGGAACCAGCCCGCGACGGGCCGGAACAGCGGGTACGGGTTTGGGTTGCGGCAGCATCGTGTCAGCGTAGCGGCGGAATCAGCGGAAGCAGTCGGCCGCGTCATCGATGCGCCAAAAGGCGCCGAGGTCGATGCGCCGGGTGGGCATCACCAGGCGCCGGGCGAGATACCGTTCGCCGTCGGCGTGCGTCTCACGCTCGATGTGGCCCAGGACCGCGCCGGAACGATCGACGACGCGCCACAGTCCGTCGCGCACGGCGACCAGGCTGGGACCGTTGGACCGGGCCGGGCTGACGGCGTGGGCGATGGTCGTCGGCCGTGCCGTCGCGGAAAGGGCGGGCCTGGATTGCGGGGTCCTGGGCGCGGCGGTCCTGGGTTGTACAGCCATGGTGACAGTGGTCATGGTGTGCTCCAATGCGAGGGCGGATGCCGTTGGCCTTACCGTAGAACCGGCCACCGACATCCGCCCCGCGAGGACCGGCGGTTAGTTCATGCCGGTGCCGTGCACCGCGTGCGGCTCGATGGCAGCGATCTCATCGGCGTCCAGTGCCGGCGCCTCGAGCGCGGCAACGGTCTGCTCAAGCTGGCCGATGCTGCTGGCGCCGACGAGCACGCTGGTGACCTGCGGCTGACGCAGGATCCAGGTGACGGCGAGCTGGGCCAGGGTCTGGCCGCGGTCGGCCGCAATGGCGTTCAGGGCCCTGGCGCGCTCGAGGTAGGTGGGGTTGAGCGAGCTCTCGTTCAGGAACCGGCTCGTGGCCACCCGGGAGCCCGACGGCACCGCTCCATCGAGGTAGCGGTCGGTGAGCAGGCCCTGGGCGAGGGGGGAGAAGACGATGCTGCCCATGCCGAGGTCGTCGAGCACCGGGAATAGGCCCTCTTCGATGTGCCGGTCGAACATCGAGTAGCGCGGCTGGTGGATCAGCAGGGGGATCTTGTGCTCGGCCAGGGCGGCGTAGGCCGCCACGGTCTGCTCCGGGCTGTAGTTCGAGATGCCGGCGTACAGCGCCTTGCCCGATTGCACGGCAGTGGCCAGGGCGCCCATGGTCTCCTCGATGGGGGTTTCCGGGTCGGGGCGGTGGGAGTAGAAGATGTCGACGTAGTCCAGTCCCAGCCGGCCGAGGCTGGCGTCCAGCGACGACAAGAGGTACTTGCGCGAGCCGAAGTCGCCGTAGGGGCCCGCCCACATGTCGTAGCCGGCCTTGCTGGAGATGATCATCTCGTCGCGGTACGGGCGGAAGTCCTCCGCGAAGATGCGGCCGAAGTTGGTTTCGGCGGAACCGGGAGGCGGACCGTAGTTGTTGGCCAGGTCGAAGTGCGTCACGCCCAGGTCGAAGGCCCGGCGCAGGATGCCCCGCTGGGTGTCGATGGAGCGCTCGTGGCCGAAGTTGTGCCACAACCCCAGCGACAGCGCGGGCAGCTTCAGGCCGCTGCGCCCGGTTCGGCGGTACGGCATCTCGGAATATCGGTTCTCTGCGGCAGTGAAGGTCATGACCTCACTCTAGATCCGCGCTTCCTCCCCAAGGCCGCTGGGGATCGGGTTGTCCACACTCTGGGCGGCCGGCCCCGGAGTCGGCGCCGGGACGCGGAGGGTGAGTGCAGCGCGGCCCGGGAACACGAACCCGGCACGAGGACTGCTCCCGGGTCGCGTTCGACATCGCCACCGCCTCGTGCCGCCCAGGAGACTCCCGTGACCGACACCATCGCCCTGACCGGAATCGTTGCCACCACCCCGCGCCATCTCGTCACCAGTTCCGGCCTGGCCATCACCTCATTCCGGTTGGCCTGCCGGCAACGCCGTTTCGACAGGGTGAAGAACGCCTGGGTGGACGCCGACACCAATTGGTACACGGTCTCCACGTTCCGGCAGCTTGCCCACAATGTGGAGCGGTCGGTGCACAAGGGCGAGCCGGTGCTCGTGACAGGGCGCCTGCGCATCCGGGATTGGGAGAACGAGGACCGTGCCGGCACATCCGTTGAGGTGGAGGCCGACGCCGTGGGCCACGACCTGACCTGGGGGACGACTGCCCTGGCGCGCAGCATCGCGCCGGCGGCCGCCGAGCAGCGGGAGGGTGACCCGGCGGGCGGTGCTGCGGGTGAGGCCGTGACCGCGCAGGCCGAACCCGGTACCGGGCAGGACGAACCTGACGCGGGGCAGGGGGAATCGGAAACACAGTCCGCCTAGACTCGACTTCTCGGTCGCAGCGTGCGGCGGTGGGGGAGGACTACGCGTGGCCCGGATCTTGGACGCACCCGTTCGGCGCAGCCGCAGAGCGACGACCTGGGCAGCGTGTCTTGTCCTCGGACTGGGTCTGGCCGGCTGCTCCGCCGCCCCCGTGGACCGCGCGGAGCCGACACCGACCGGGTCTGCGACGGCAGACGCCACCGAGGCTGCGCCGCCGGCGCTCGTACCGGAGGGCACAGCCACCGAGAACCTGCCCTACTTCGACTCGGTCATCACCGCGGCCCTCGCCGCCGACCCCGACGTGGCCGGCCGAAGCTACATCGACGCCCTGGTCGCCGCCGGGTTCGACAAAACGATGATGGAAGTCACCGCCGACTCCACCACCACGGGTGAACCGGCGGACTCCATCCAGTTCTCCGTGAACATCGCCGGAGAGTGCCTGCTCGGCCAGAACGGCCCGTCCACCGGCGGCTACCACAGCGTCGTCGCCCCCCTGCTCGCAACCGGAACGTGTCTCGTCGGAGCCACGCGCCAAATAGACTGGTAAACACTATGGCTGAATTCATTTACTCGATGGTGCGTGCGCGCAAGGCAATCGGCGACAAGCTCATTCTCGACGACGTCACAATGTCGTTCTTCCCCGGAGCCAAGATCGGCGTGGTGGGCCCCAACGGTGCCGGTAAGTCCACGATCCTGAAGATCATGGCCGGGCTCGATACCCCGAGCAACGGTGAGGCCAGGCTCTCGCCCGGCTACTCCGTCGGTATCCTCATGCAGGAGCCGGAGCTCGACGAAACCAAGACCGTGCTGGAGAACGTGCAGGAAGGCGTTGGCCCGATCAAGGCCAAGGTCGACAGGTTCAACGAGATCAGCGCCGCGCTGGGCGAACCCGACGCCGACTTCGACACCCTGCTCGCCGAAATGGGCACCCTGCAGGAAGAGATCGATGCCGCCGACGCCTGGGACCTCGACTCCCAGCTCGAGCAGGCGATGGATGCGCTGCGTACCCCGCCGGGCGACTACCCCGTCGTCGACCTCTCCGGTGGTGAGAAGCGCCGCGTGGCGCTCTGCAAGCTCCTGCTGCAGAAGCCCGACCTGCTCCTCCTCGACGAACCGACTAACCACCTCGACGCCGAAAGCGTGCTCTGGCTCGAGCAGCACCTCGCCAAGTACCCCGGCGCCGTGCTCGCCGTCACCCACGACCGGTACTTCCTCGACCACGTGGCCGAGTGGATCGCCGAAATCGACCGCGGCCACCTGTACCCCTACGAGGGCAACTACTCCACCTACCTGGAGAAGAAGCAGGAACGCCTGCAGGTGCAGGGCAAGAAGGACGCCAAGCTCTCCAAGCGCCTCGCCGATGAACTGGAATGGGTGCGCTCCAACGCCAAGGGCCGTCAGGCCAAGTCGAAGGCCCGCCTGGCCCGCTACGAAGAGATGGTGAACGAGGCCGAGCGCGGACGCAAGCTCGACTTCGAAGACATCCAGATCCCCGTCGGTCCCCGCCTGGGCGCCCAGGTCATCGACGCCAAGAAGCTCAAGAAGGGCTTCGGCGACCGGGTGCTGGTCGAAGATCTCTCCTTCACCCTGCCGCGAAACGGCATCGTCGGCGTGATCGGCCCGAACGGTGTCGGTAAGACGACGCTGTTCAAGACCATCGTGGGCCTCGAGCCGCTGGATGCCGGTGACCTCAAGATCGGCGAGACCGTCGACATCTCCTACGTCGACCAGAGCCGCGGCGGCATTGACCCGAACAAGTCGCTGTGGGAGGTCGTCTCCGACGGCCAGGACTACATCCAGGTCGGCAAGACCGAGGTGCCGTCGCGCGCCTACGTGTCCACGTTCGGCTTCAAGGGCCCCGACCAGCAGAAGAAGGCCGGTGTGCTCTCCGGTGGTGAGCGCAACCGCCTGAACCTGGCGCTCACGCTCAAGCAGGGCGGCAACCTGTTGCTGCTCGACGAACCGACTAACGACCTCGACGTCGAAACCCTCGGTTCGCTCGAGAACGCGCTGCTCGAGTTCCCCGGTTGCGCCGTGGTCATCACCCACGACCGGTGGTTCCTCGACCGCATCGCCACGCACATCCTCTCGTATGAGGGAACCGCTGACGCACCGGGCAACTGGTACTGGTTCGAGGGCAACTTCGAGTCGTACGAGCAGAACAAGATCGAGCGTCTCGGCCCGGACGCGGCCAAGCCGCACCGGTCCGCATACCGCAAACTGACGCGCGACTAGGAGCCCCATGCGGCTGCACGTTCCCATCCGGCTGCGCTGGTCGGACCTCGACGCCTACGCCCACGTGAACAACGCCGAGATGCTGCGCCTCCTCGAGGAGGCGCGCATCCAGGCGTTCTGGGTCAACGACGAGGCGGCCGGTGCGGCCGGTGCGCAGGGAACCGCGGTGCTGGACGGCCGGCCGGGCGCGGCGACGCTCACTCTGATCGCCCGGATGGAGATCGAGTACCTCGCGCCGATCCCGTACCTGCGGGAGCCCATCGACGTGCAGCTGTGGATCGGCAAGCTCGGCGGTGCCAGCCTCGACGTGTGTTACGAGGTGTACGGCCCGGCCGGGCAGGAACCCGCGCCGCTGTACGCCCGCGCGACCACCACGATCGTCCTGGTGGATGCGGCGACGGAGCGTCCGCGCAAGATCAACGACATTGAACGAACCGCCTGGACCCCGTACCTGGAGCCCGCGGTCGCCTTCACCCGCAAATAATCCGGGCGTGAACGGGGTCAGCCCGCGAGGACCTTGTCTCCGTCGAGCGTGACCGTGACCTCGGGGAGGGGGTCGGTGGCCGGGCCCTGCAGAACTGCGCCGGTGGCGGTGTCGAAGAGCGACTGGTGGCAGGGGCAGTTCAGGCCCTTCTTCTCCGGCACCACGATGCAGCCCTGGTGGGTGCAGATGGCGCTGAACGCCACGACCTCGCCGGCGGTGGGCTGCGACACGATGATCTGCGCACCGTCGAACATCACCGCGATGGCGCCTCCCACGGGGACGTCGGAGAGCACCGCGACCTCGGTGGGCGTGGCCGTGCCCTGATCTGTGCCTGCGCCTGTGCTCGCGCCGTCGCCGCCGGGCGCGCAGGCGGCCAGGGCGAGTGCCGTTCCTGCGCCGCCGGCGACGAGCAGGGTGCGGCGGGTGAGGTCAGCGGGGTGGGTCAAGATGCTCCTACGGGGCGAGAACGGACGTGGTCGTGCGGGTGGGCTGGAGCCTAGTCGCGGGGCTTGGGGACCCGCACCATGCCCTCCTGGGCCACCGTGGCCAGGAGCAGGCCTTCCCGGCTGTAGATGCTGCCGGTGGAGAGTCCTCGGCCGCCCTGGGCGGAGGGGGAGTCCTGCACGTATAGCATCCACTCGTCGACCCGGCCGAAGCGGTGCCACCACATGGCGTGGTCGAGGCTGGCGACCTTGAGTCCCGGGGTGGCCCAGGGCAGGCCGTGCCGGCGCATCACGGGTTCCATGATCGAGTAGTCGCTCACATAGGCGAGCGCGGCGCGGTGCAGGTCGGGGTCGTCGGGGATGGGCTCGAAAGTCTTCATCCAGATCATCTGCTTGCTGGTGTGCTCGCCGTCCACGGTGAGGTAGATCGACGAGGGCACATGGCGCATGTCGAAGGGGCGGTCGTTGGCCCAGGCGCGCGCGAAGTCGTGGTCGATGTGTCCGAGGGTGTCTGCCGTGGTGGGCAGGGATTCGGGGTCGGGCAGGTCTGTCGGCATCTCGAGGTGGTGCTCGAGGCCCTCGTCGGTGTCCTGGAACGACGCGATCATCGACAGAATCGGCACGCCGTTCTGGTACGCCTGGGTGCGGCGGGTGGAGAACGACCGGCCGTCGTGGATGCGGTCGACCGAGAAGGTGATCGGGTGGTTGACGTCACCGGGGCGCAGGAAATATCCGTGCATCGAGTGCACGTGCCGTTCGTCGGGCACGGTGCGCATGGCGGCAACGAGGGACTGCGCGAGCACCTGGCCGCCGAAGACGCGACCCTGCGGCATCCACTGCGACGGGCCGGTGAAGATGTCCTCACTGGTGCGGGCACCGGTGTCGGTCAGATCGAGAGCGGCCAGAAGACCCTCCAGCGGTGCGTGCATGCTGCCTCCTTGTTCGAGCTCGGGTCCGTGGACACCGACGTACCTTGGTAGTTTAGACAGCAGATGAGCCAGTCATTTTCCCTCTCAGATTCCCTGTCCCTCGGCGACCTCCAGGTCTACCTTTCGCGCGCCAGCCGGGTGGAGGACGGGTCGGTGCGGCTCGTCTCCGCGGCGGGCGTCCTGGCCGTGTACACCGCGATCCTGTACCCGCGTGGTCTGCTCGACTCGAGTCCCACGGTGTTGGGCCTGCGCACCTTCGCGCTCACCGAACCCGTCGAGCTCGACGTCGTCGTTCCGGTGCGGTCGCTGCTGGACCGGCTGCTGCGCCTCGAGGCGGCCGTCACCGACGTGGATGCCCCGGTCACCGTCACCGTGCCGCTGCAGGTCTCGTCGGTCACCTGGGCGGGCATCACGCCGCCACGGGGAGGCTGGACTTCCCACGGCAGCGCCTCACCGGCCGTCCTGGAGGCCGCAGCCCGCGAGGGGATCGCCGAGGTCGCGTCCGTCATCCCGACCGGCACCGGCGAGCAGATTGTGCAGCGCGTGCGGTCCGAGGTCTGGGGGCGCCCGATCGAGGCCCTCGACTTCGTGCCCTCCGGTGCCGCGTTCGCCGCGGTGAGCCTGGGCTTCCTGTCGGCGGATGAGCCGGTGCAGCTCTTCGAGACCGGCCCCTGGACGCGTCTGAGCACCGCCCGCGGCCATATCCTGGTGCGCCGCAAGCCCTGGTCCTTGCGCGCCTAACCCGCCACCCACCCCCGCGAACTGTGAGTTAAGCACTCAAACTCAGCGTTTTGTGGGGCTTAACTCACAGTTCGCGGAGGGGTCAGAGTGCGGCGGCGACGGCCCGGCCCGCTGTGCGGCCGGAGAACAGGCAGCCGCCGAGGAAGGTGCCCTCCAGCGAGCGGTAGCCGTGCACGCCGCCGCCGCCGAAGCCGGAGGCTTCGCCCGCCGCGTAGAGCCCGGGGACCGGCTGCCCGTCGGCGCGGAGCGCCCGGGCCGAGAGGTCGGTTTCGATGCCGCCCAGGCTCTTGCGGGTGAGCAGGTGCAGTTTCACCGCGATCAGCGGACCGTTCTCGCGGTCGAGCAGCTTGTGCGGGCTCGCCACCCGGATGAGCTTGTCACCGCGGTAGTGCCGGGCCTGGCGGATCGCGTTGATCTGAGCATCCTTGCTGAAGTCGTTGTCGAGCTCCCGGTCGCGGGCCAGGATCTCCCGCTCCACCTGCGCGGCGTTGATCTGCACCTCGGGGGAGCGCTGCTGCATTCCCGCGATCAGCTGGTGCAGGGTGTCCGCCACCACGAAGTCCTCGCCCTTGCTCTTGAACGCTTCCACCGGGCCGGGCGCGCCCGATCCGAGCCGCTGGGCGAGCAGACGCAGGTCCTTGCCGGTGAGGTCGGGGTTCTGTTCGCTGCCGGAGAGCGCGAATTCCTTCTCGATGATCTTCTGGGTGAGCACAAACCAGCTGTGCTCGTGGCCGGTCTTGAGTAGGTGTTCCATCGTGCCGAGGGTGTCGAAACCGGGAAACAGCGGGGCCGGCAGACGTTTTCCGGTGGCGTCCAGCCACAGCGAGGACGGGCCGGGCAGGATGCGGATGCCGTGGGCGGGCCAGACCGGGTCGTGGTTGACGATGCCCTCGGTGTAGTGCCACATGCGGTCGCCGTTGATCAGCCGGGCGCCCGCCGTCTCGGAGATCCCCAGCATCCGGCCGTCGACGTGGGCGGGCACGCCGGAGAGCAGCTTCGCGGGTGCGGGACCCAGCCGGGCCGGCCACTGGGCGCGCACCAGGTCGTGGTTGCCGCCGATGCCACCGCTGGTGACGATCACCGCCGACGCCCGCAGCTCGAAATCGCCGACGACCTCCCGGCTGCTGGTCTGCCCGCGCGGCGCGGCGCTCGGGGCCAGCAGGCTGCCCCGCACCCCGACCACGGCACCTCCTTCGACGATCAGCTCGTCGACCTGGTGCCGGTGCAGAGCGGTGACCAGGCCGGCGCGCACCCCCTCGCGGAGCCTGGTGATGAACGGCTCCAGGATCGCGGGCCCGGTTCCCCAGACGATGTGGAAGCGGGGCACCGAGTTGCCGTGTTCCAGTGCGGTGTATCCGCCACGTTCGGCCCAGCCGACGACCGGGAAGAATGTGACGCCGCGTTCCTTGAGCCAGGCCCGCTTCTCGCCGGCGGCGAAGTTGAGGTACGCCTCGGCCCACCGGGTCGGCCAGTAGTCTTCCGTGCGATCGAAGCCGGCGCTGGCGAACCAGTCCTGCCGGGCCAGGGCGAGGGAGTCTTTCACTCCCATTCGGCGTTGTTCGGGGGTGTCGACCAGGAACAGCCCGCCGAACGACCACCAGGCCTGGCCGCCGAGCGAGGCGGCATTCTCCTGGTCGACGAGCAGCACCCGCTTGCCCGCCTCCACGAGTTCGGCCGTGGCCACCAGGCCGGCCAGGCCGGCCCCCACCACGATCACGTCGGCGGAGGTGTTCGGTTGCGTGGGCAGGCCGGGGCGGGCTGGGCTCATGGTGACTCCATTGTCAGTGAGGCGGATGGTGCGCGGTTCGAGCGTTACGCGTCGAAGGTGTTGACCATAGCGTGTGCGGCGCGCTCGAGGTAGTCCCACAGGGTGGCACGCTGCAGCGGGGGCAGATCGCAGGAATCGACGGCGTTCCGCATGTGCAGCAACCAGCGGTCCCGGGAATCCGGGTTCACCTTGAACGGCTGGTGCCGCTGGCGCAGCCGTGGGTGTCCGCGTTGTTCGCTGTACGTGCCCGGCCCGCCCCAGTATTGCTCGAGGAAGCCGGTGAGACGTTCCGCCGCGGGACCGAGGTCCTCCTCCGGGTACATGGGTTTGAGGACCGGGTCGCCGGCCACACCACGGTAGAACTCGGCGACGAGCTTCTCGAAGAAGGGCCGGCCGCCGACTTCCTGGTAGAACGACGGGCCGATCGCCGCACCGTTCTCCCCGGCACGAAGGTGCACCGCTGAGGGTCCGGTGGTCGGGATGAGGACCGGTCCTTGTTCGGATGCGGCCCGCACTGCGGGATTCGTCGACGCCGGATCAGTCATGGGTGTCTCCATCGCGGGGTGTGGCCGGGTCGGACCGTTTTTCCGGCTGCGGCTCGGTCTGCTTGTCGATCGGCCGGGTCTTCGGCTTGGCCGGCTGCTTCGTGGCGGGCTTGGCGGGCGGTGCGACCGGCGAGTCGGCTGCGGGATGCTGTGCCGGTGTTGCCGGGCTGTCAGGTGAGTCAGAGAACTCGGGTGAGGCATCCTGCACCGGCAGCTGCACGGTACGGGGAGCACGGGGCGCCTGATTGCGGGCGATCGACGGGATGCGCACGGTGGGCTGGGCGCCGGCATCACCGGCCTGCGGCGTCGCCGGAGCGACGGGCCTGGCCGGCGTCTTGGCGGCTTTCGGAGCGGGCGGGTGCGGTGCAGCCTGCTGCGCTGCCGGAGCGTGCGGTGCCGGAGCGGGCGGCGACGCTGCCGCCGCTGCGGCGGCAGCTTCGGCGGCCCGGACCGCGCGGGTCCTGCGCGGCGCCTTCTTCGGCGGCGCAATCACGGGCAACGGTGTGGTGCGCGGCGGGCGGGCACCCTGCACGCTGGCCGCACCCTCGAACCCGGTGAGCACGATGCTGGTCAGCGACGGCAACTGCACGCCCATCGCGTCGAGGGCCCTCTTGAGCCGCAGTCGCAGTTCGCGGGCCACGTCGTCCTTGGCGGTGGTGCGAGTCTTGATCACGATGCGGATGACGATGGCATCCTCGGCGATCGACTCGATTCCCCAGATTTCGGGCTTCTCGAGCACCCGGGAGCGCCACTTGCTGTTGGTGGCCATCTCGACGGCCACGCGCAGCATCTCGGCCTGCACGGCCTCGACGTCGGTCTTGTACGGCACGGCGAGGTCGATGATCACACGGGCCCAGCCTTGCGACATGTTGCCCACGCGCAGGATCTCACCGTTGCGCACGAACCAGAGGGTGCCGTTGACGTCGCGCACCTGGGTGATGCGGATGCCGACGGCTTCGACGACACCCGTCGCCGGGCCGAGGTCCACCACGTCGCCGACACCGAGCTGGTCCTCCATCACCATGAAGAGGCCGTTGAGCACGTCCTTGACGATGTTCTGGGCGCCGAAACCGAGGCCGGCGCCGAGGGCTGCGGTGAGCAGGGCGAAGGAGGTGAGGATGTTCTGGTCGATCACCGTCACGATCAGCAGGACGGTGATCACGACGACCAGCACGTTCACGATGTTCGTGAGCACTGAGCCCAGGGTGCGGGTGCGCTGGACGGTGCGCACGGCAGCGACAGGCGAGACGTTCAGAGCCTGGGTGTCATCGACGTTCTGGGTCTTTTTCACCCCGGACACGATCTGGTTCACCACACGGTGAATGGAGAAGAGCAGCACCCAGCGCGCGATCAACGCGAAGATGATGATGATGGCGATTCTGATGATCGGCCATTGCAGAATCAGGTTGACTGTCGTCCAAAATGTGTCCCATGTCATAGCCCGCCCAGTCTACCGAGAGCTTTCTCTGGCCTTCCTGAAGGCGCGACGACGATGGCGCCGTACCGTTCCTGGAGGAACGATGCGGCGCCATCGGAACGACGCGAGTTCTCTACTCGCTGTCGCGGGCTTGCACGCGCAGGCTGCGCTCCACACCGGCGAGGTTCTCCACCACGAGACGGCGAAGCGCCGCGGGCTCCGGGTTGGCGTCCAGCCAGGCACGGGTCGCGTCGACCAGGGCCTGGTTCGACAGCGGCGACGGGTAGAGGCCCACGATGAGCTTCTCCGCGATGGAGTAGCTGCGCTCGGCCCAGACCTTCTGCAGCACGTCGAAGTACTGGCCCACGAACGGCTCGAGCAGGCTCGTGTCGTGCGCGCGCAGGAACCCGGCGGCGGTGACCCGCACGATGGTGTTCGGTGCGGTGTCCACGTCGATGAGCGAGGACCAGGCGGCCTGCTTGCCCTCGATCGTGGGGATGGCGGCGCGCGCGTTCGCGGCCGACTGGGCGCCGGTGGCGGTGTTGTCCGCGGCCAGGGCGGATGCGATCTCCGCCTCGCCCGCTTCGCCGCCGGCGACGAGCGCGGCGAGCAGCTCCCAGCTGAGGTCGGTGTCGATGTCCAGGCCCGGCAGCGCGAACGCTCCGGTGCGCAGGCCCGCGACGGCGGCCAGCTGGGCCGGCGTCTCGGCCACGGAGGCGAAGAACTTCACGAACTGGAACTGGGCGTCGCTGCCGGCCTCAGCACCCTGGGCCAGGGCCCAGAGTGCGTCGCCGACAGCGGTGACGGTGGCATCGCGGTGCTCGGGCGCGACGTAGTACTGCGCGGCGAGCGACACCTGGCCGAGCACTGTGCGCAGCGTCGTGGACTCGGTTTCGGTGGCGATGTTGCCGAGCACCAGCTTCACGAAGTCGCGCGGCGAGGTCTCGGCGTCGCGGGTGGCGTCCCAGACGGAACCCCAGACCAGCGAACGGGCCAGCGGGCTCTCGATCGCGGCGAGGTGCTCGAGCGCCACGGCGTGCGATGCGGGGTCGAGGCGCACCTTGGCGTAGGCCAGGTCGTCGTCGTTGAGCAGGATCAGGTCGGCGCGTGCTCGGCCGACGAGCTCCGGAACATCCGTCTGGGCGCCGTCGACGTCGAGCTCGACGCGGTGGGTGCGCACCAGGGCGTCGTCGACCAGGTCGTAGAACCCGATCGCGAGGCGGTGCGGGCGGATGGTGGGGTAGTCGTCCGTGGCGGTCTGCAGCACCGCGAACGCGGTGATGACACCGGCCTCGTCGGTCTCGATCTGCGGGCGCAGCGTGTTGACGCCGGCGGTCTCGAGCCACAGGGCCGCCCAGCCGGAGAGGTCACGGCCGGAGGAGGCCTCGAGCTCGACGAGCAGGTCGGAGAGTTCGGTGTTGCCCCAGGCGTGCTTCTTGAAGTAGGAGGCGACGCCGGTGAAGAACGCGTCGATGCCCACCCAGGCCACGAGCTGCTTGAGTACCGAGCCGCCCTTGGCGTAGGTGATGCCGTCGAAGTTCACCTGCACGTCTTCGAGGTCGGTGATCGTGGCCACAACGGGGTGGGTGGAGGGCAGCTGGTCCTGGCGGTACGCCCAGCTCTTCTCCATCGCCGCGAAAGTGGTCCACGCTTCGGTCCACTCGGTGGCCTCTGCGGTGGCGATGGTCGACGCCCACTCGGCGAACGACTCGTTCAGCCACAGGTCGTTCCACCACTTCATGGTGACCAGGTCGCCGAACCACATGTGCGCCAGCTCGTGCAGGATCGTGACGACGCGGCGTTCCTTGATCGCGTCGGTGACCTTGGAGCGGAAGACGTAGGTCTCGGTGAAGGTGACCGCGCCGGCGTTCTCCATGGCGCCGGCGTTGAACTCCGGCACGAACATCTGGTCGTACTTGTCGAACGGGTACGGGAAGTCGAACTTCTCCTCGAAGTACGCGAATCCCTGGCGGGTCTTCTCGAAGATGTAGTCGGCATCCAGGTATTCGAACAGGCTCTTGCGGCTGAACAGGCCCAGCGGGATGACGCGACCGTCGCTGGAGGTGAGCTCGCTGCGCACCACGGCGTACGGGCCGGCCACGAGGGCGGTGATGTAGCTGGAGATGGTGTGGGTGGGCGGAAAGGCCCAGGTCTTGTTGCCGTTGCCGGCATCCGTGGGCTCTGGCGTGGCCGAGTTGGAGATGACCTCCCAGGCGCCGGGCGCGGTGACGGTGAAGTTGAAGACGGCCTTGAGGTCGGGCTGCTCGAACACGGCGAAGACGCGGCGGGAGTCGGGCACCTCGAACTGGCTGTAGAGGTAGACCTCGTTGTCGACGGGGTCGACGAAACGGTGCAGGCCCTCGCCGGTGTTCGTGTACGCGGCATCGGCGACGACGGTGAGCACGTTCTCGGCCGCGAGGCCGTCAAGCTGAATGCGGATGCCGTCGCTGACGACGGCCGGGTCGAGCGGGGAACCGTTGAGGGTGATGCTGTGCACGCTCTGGGTGATCGCGTCGATGAAGGTCGAGCTACCGGCCACGGCGCTGAAGGCGACGGTGGTGGTGCTGGCGAAGGTCGTGGGACCCGTCGTCAGGTCAAGGGTGACGTCGTAACTGGTCACACTGACGAGCGCCTTGCGCTCCTGGGCTTCGATCCTGGTGAGGTTTTCTCCGGGCAACGGTTTTCTCCATCTTCGTTTCGCGCGGCGCTTCTGGCGCTTTTCGCATAGAGGACAAGCCTAGCCACGGTGACGGCGATGGCGCGCCTGATTATGCTGCCGGCATGAGAACCAGCACGGATGCCGCGGCCGATACCGCACTGCGCTACCGGGCCTTCGCGGAGGTCGAGGCCCGGGGGCTGAGTGCGTGCTACGAGGCCTGGGCGGCCGGGGTAGCCGAGGACCCCGCGACGATCGGATTGATCGACCGGCTGCCGGCGGCCAAGCGGCAACCCAACCTGGTGTTCAGTGCCGCCAGGTTCCACGGCGCCGAGGCGGGCGGGTACCCGGGTTTCCGCGCCTGGCTGGCGGCGCACTGGGCGGAGGTGGAGCAGACCTGCCGCACCCACGCGACCCAGACCAACGAGCCGGGCCGATGCGCGGTGCTGCTGCCGGCGCTGGGCAGCCTGCCGGGACCGCTGGCCCTGATCGAAGTGGGAGCCTCGGCAGGCCTGTGCCTACTGCCCGACCGGTACAGCTACCGGTGGGGCCCGGCCGGGCGGCTCGACCCGGCCGACGGCCCCAGCCCGGTGCTGCTGGAGTGTGCGGTCACCGGTGCCGTTCCCGTGCCGAGCCGGCTGCCCTGGGTGGCATGGCGGGCCGGCATCGACCTGAACCCGCTCGATGTGACCGACCCTGCTGACGTGGCCTGGCTGGAGGCTCTGATCTGGCCCGAGCACGAGGACCGGCGGGCCCGGCTGCGAGCGGCCGTGCAGGTCGCCCGCGCGACCCCGCCCCGGTTGGTGCGCGGCGACCTCAACGACCTGGTCGAGTCCCTCGTGGCCGAGGCCCCCGCGGAGGCCACCGTCGTGGTGTTCCACACGGCGGTGTTGGCCTATCTCGACGAGGCCGGCCGGGACCGGTTCGCGGCGACCATGGCCCGTCTGAAGACCGAGCGTGGTGTGCGCTGGCTGGCCAATGAGGGGCGCACGGTGGTGCCCGGAGTGGCCGGGACGTTGCCGTCGACCCTGCCCGCGGCATCCGGCACGGCCGATTTTGTGCTGTCGCTGGACGGCCGCGCCCTCGCACTCGCTCAGCCGCACGGCCGGGCCGTGCACTGGCTCGACTGAGCGCCGGCTACACCGGCGGTGTCGTCAGCACGGGGGCAACCAGCACGGGGGCGACCAGCACGGGCACGGCCGCGGCACGGTCTGCACCGGCCCGGATCGGCCAGGCGCCGTCGATGACGATCAGGTCGTCGCCCTTGGACTTGCGCAGGTACGTCTGGAAGCTCTGGGCCTGCTCCAGCGCCCAGCCGACCTGGCGGTCGTGGAGGCCATGCAGGTCGGTCTCATCGGTCTTGGCCAGCAGCGCCCAGGCCACCCGGCCGGTGGCCACGGCATCCGCTTCGGCGTCGTGGGCGCCCTCGAGCAGCACGCCGTAGTACTCGGCGGTGGCCACCAGGGTGCGCTTGCCCTTGCGGTAGCGGTCGATGGCCTTGTCGATCACGTAGGGGTCGAGAACCGGGCCGAAGTCTTCGATCGGCGCCAGGCCGTAGCGGCGGGCCTCAGCGTTGAGCATCGACAGGTCGAAGCTGGCGTTGTAGGCCACGATCGGGCGGCCGCCCTCGATGCTGCGGCGCAACACCGTGAGCATCTCGGCGATGGCGGTGGCCGGGTCGACCCCGTCACGCTGGGCGACCTCGTCGGTGATGCCGTGGATGGCGGAGGCTCCCTCCGGGATGGGGATGCCGGGGTTGAGCAGCCAGCTGTACGAGCCGTTCACCGTTCCGTCGCGCATGACGCGGCCGATGAAGCACGTGACGATGCGGTCCTCGTCGGTGTTCACACCCGTGGTCTCCAGGTCGAACACACACAGCGAGGGGATATCGGCAATGGCGGTTTTCGCGGTAGATGTCTGCACGCTCCGACCCTATCGGCGCCCACCGACACTGCCCGGCAGGTGCGTGGGAGTGCCGCCAATCCCTCCGCGAACCGTGAGAAAAGCCCCAGGAATCCGAGATTTTTGGGGCTCATCTCACAGTTCGCGGGAGGGGGCGGGGTTACCAGGTGCCGGGGCGGTAGTCCTTGAGGAAGACGCCGTGGATGTCTTCGCCGGCCTCGCCGCGCACGATGGGGTCGTAGACGCGGGCGGCGCCGTCGACCAGGTCGAGCGGGGCGTGGAAGCCCTCCTCGGCCAGCCGGATCTTGGTGGGGTGCGGACGCTCGTCGGTGATCCAGCCGGTGTCGACGCTGGTCATCAGGATGCCGTCGGAGAGCATCTCCTTGGCACTGGTGCGGGTGAGCATGTTCAGCGCGGCCTTGGCCATGTTGGTGTGCGGGTGCCCTGGCCCCTTGTAGCCGCGGCCGAAGACACCCTCCATCGCCGACACGTTCACGATGTAGGTGCGCCGGGCGTCGGATGCGGCCATCGAGGCCCGCAGACGGCTCACCAGCAGGAACGGCGCGGTGGTGTTGCACAACTGCACCTCGAGCATTTCGAGAGGGTCGACGTCTTCGACGTTGGCCGTCCAGCTGTTCGCCTCGTGCAGATCGGGCACCAGGCCGCCGGCGTCGATGGCGGTGCCCGCGGCCAGCCGGGCCAGCGAGGAGGACCCGGGCGCCAGGGCCAGCGCGGTGAGGTCGTCGGCGGTGAGGGCGGCGCCGGTGGCGGCGGCGGCGAGGATCGGGTGGCTGGCCACGGAGGCGGCCAGCGCGGTGGGGTGTGCGTCGTTGGTGTGCCCGAACGAGACGATCTCGGGCAGCTCGCCCTCCGGCAGCGGCGACGACTCGGCCTCCACCAGCGGGGAGTACGAGCCGGGGGAGCGGCGCACGGTCTGGGCGGCGTTGTTGATCAGGATGTCCAGCGGGCCCTGCGCGGCCACGGAGTCGGCCAGGCCGATCACCTGGGCCGGGTCGCGCAGGTCGATGCCCACCACGCGGAGGCGGTGCAGCCAGTCCTTCGAGTCGGGCATGGCGCTGAACCGGCGCACCGCGTCGCGGGGGAAACGGGTGGTGATGGTGGTGTGGGCGCCGTCGCGCAGCAGCCGTAGGGCGATGTACATGCCGATCTTGGCGCGGCCGCCGGTGAGCAGGGCGCGCTTGCCGGTGAGATCGGTCCGGGCGTCGCGCTTGGTGTGGCTCATCGCCGCGCAGCTCGGGCAGAGCTGGTGGTAGAACGCGTCGACGAGGGTGTACTTCTGCTTGCAGATGTAGCAGGCGCGCGGCACGAGCAGTTCCCCGGCGGAGGGCCGGTCGGTGCCCAGACGCAGCTGGGCGCCGATGGTCTCGTCGTCGATGCGGGTGGGGGCGCCGGTGGCGGTGGCCGCGATGACCTCACGGTCGGCGTCGGCGATCAACTGGCGCTTCTCGTGGCGGCGCACGGTCTTCACCGACTTGAACATCTTGGCAGTGGCCTGGCGCACGGTGACGAAGTCGGGGTCGTCAGGGTCGATCGTGGCGAGGGAGGCGAGCACGCGCAGGGCCACCTCGAGGTCGTGGGGGTCGATCGCGGATGCGGCGGCGGACGATTCGGCCTGGCCGGCGGCGGCGTGGTCGATGGCTTCGGGGGATGCTGCGTCTGCGGGCGCGCTCTGCGGGTGTTGCTCGGTGGTCATCAGAGAATTCTACGACGGCGCATCCGCCAGTCATACTGCCGGGCCTGCAGACAACTGTGGCCGGTGCGGACAATTGCGCCCGGTGTGCGGGTAACAATTGTCCGCACCGGCCACAGTTACCTCAGATGAGGGGGCGGTGCGAGGTGGAGCTAGACCTTGGCCGGCTCTGCGTCGGGTTCGGTCTTGAGCGACGAGAGGTCCATCGACGAGGTCGGCGGCTCGAACGTGGCGTCGAACGGCATCTCGTCGTGGTCGAGCAGCGGGTTCTCGAACTGACCGGCGACGAGCTCATGTGCCTCTTCGACCGACTGCACGCTCGGCATGGAGCCGGGCAGCGGGCGGTTGGCGGATTCCTTGAGCCAGAAGATGCTGATTCCGCCGATGAACGAGGTCAGCATCAGGTAGTACGCCGGCATCATGTCGTTGCCGGTACCCACGATGAGCGCGTCGATGATGATCGGTGTCGTTCCACCGAAAATGGCAACCGCGAAGTTGTAGGCGATTCCCATCGCTCCGTAGCGGCTGGCCGTGGGGAACAGGGCCGGCAGTGCGGAGGCGAGGTTGGCGACGTAGAACGTCACGGGTAGCGCGATCAGGGCCAGACCCGCGAGGGTGGTCCAGACCGAGCCGGCGCCGATGAGCAGGAACGCGGGGATGGAGAAGACCACGGCGCTGACCGAGCCCATCCAGAGCACCGGGCGGCGGCCGATCTTGTCGGAGAGGCGGCCGGTGAGCGGGATGCAGCAGGCCATGATCACGAGGATCGGGATGGTCAGCAGTGTTCCGTGCAGCGGGTCGTACCCCATGGTGCTGGTGAGGTAGGTGGGCATGTACGAGGTGAGCGCGTAGCCGACGGTGTTCGCGGCGGCGACGAGGATCATCGCGAGCAGGATGCCGCGCCAGTAGTTCTTGAAGATGGCGAGCGGTCCCTTGGGGATGCTGTCGTCCTCGACGAAGGCCGGGTCCTTCAGTGCGGCCTCCTGGGCGTCCAGGCTGGCCTGGAAGGTCGGCGACTCTTCGATCTTCATACGGAAGTAGATCGCGATCAGGCCGAGGGGGCCCGCGAGCAGGAACGGCAGACGCCAGCCCCACTCCTCCATAGCGGCCTGGCCCAGCGTCACCTGCAGGATCGACACGAGAGCCGCACCCATGGCGAAGCCGAGGTAGCTGCCCATGTCGAGGAAGCTGGCGAGGAAGCCGCGGTTCTTGTCCGGGGCGTGTTCGCTGACGAAGGTGGTGGCACCGGCGTACTCACCACCGGTGGAGAAGCCCTGTACGAGCTTGGTCAGCACCAGAAGCACCGCGGCCCAGATGCCCAGCTGTGCGTAGCCGGGCAGGATGCCGACGACGAAGGTGGAGGCGGCCATGAGCATCAGCGTCATGGCGAGAACCTTCTGGCGGCCGAGCTTGTCGCCGAGCCAACCGAAGAACACGCCACCGAGCGGGCGGGCGATGAACGTGGCGGCGAAGGTGCCGAGGAGGAACAGCGTCTGCACGGTGGGGTCTGCCTCGGGGAGGAAGACGGGGCCCATGGTGGTGATCAGGTAGCCGAAGACACCCACGTCATACCATTCCATGGTGTTTCCGACGATGGTGCCGCCGAGAGCCTTGCGAAGCATGGGGCGGTCGACGACGTTCACGTCGGACACCTTCAGCCGTCGTCGAAGCAGCGGCTTCTTGATCTTCTTCACGGGGCGATCCGCTCCGTTAATTGCGTTTGACATGAGTCACTTTCTGACAATAGAGATGCCTCTTGTGGGAGGTCATGACATGACTCTTGCGCAGACATGACAGGCCTCGGGTCGAGGTCATGAGATGCCTCAGATGGAGGTCACGTGCCCCGGATGCGGGGCAGCCCGTCAGTGGGCATAAGAGTCAATTTTAGCTTAATTTGCCCCAGAATCAGGCATTTCTCTTTCGATAGCCCCTCTGGACAGGGCTTTAGCCGGGTTTGAGGGGAGCCGGATTGTGCACATTTCGGGACCTTCGACTCGCTTAGGCTGGAGCGATGAGCGACTCTGTGACCTTCTGGTTCGACCCCTCCTGCCCCTGGGCCTGGATGACTTCTCGTTGGGTAGACGAGGTGAGTGATGTGCGCGGCTTCGAGGTGAGCTGGCAGGTGATGAGCCTGGCGGTGCTGAACGAGAACACCGACGTCTCCGAGGAGTACCGCGCGTTCTTCCCCCGGGCCCTCAAATACACCCGTCTGGTTCAGGCCGCGCAGGAACTGCACGGCCAGGAGACGGTGAAGGCGCTCTACGACGCCCTGGGCACCCGAATCCACCACGAGGGCAACTCGGATGCCGATTCCGTGATTCCCGCGGCGCTCGCCGAGGTGGGCCTGCCGGCCGACTTCGCCCGCTACGCCGAGAGCGACGAGTACGACGTGCAAATGCGCGCCAGCCACTTCGACGGCATCAACCGGGTCGGCCAGGACGTGGGCACCCCGGTGATCGCCGTGAATGACGTGGCTTTCTTCGGCCCGGTGATCTCGCCCGCCCCGACCGGCGATGCCGCCGTGGCCCTCTGGGACGGCGTGGTGGCGGTGGCCAGCTACGACGGCTTCTTCGAGATCAAGCGCAGCCGCACCCGCGACCCGATCTTCGCGCCCGACCTCGTCCCGGCCGCCGGATAACCCACCGGCCGGGCCGAAGGATTCTCAGGCCACGCAGGTCTGGGAGGTGATGGCGATCCCCGAGCCTGTCGGGCCGCCGCCGTAGACGTAGTAGAAGCGCATGCTCTCGTTACCGGAACAGACGCCGCTGGTTGCGACGGTCACCGAGACGGCCGGCGCGATGGCCGCGCCAGGCACGCACACGAGTGGTCCCGCGGTGCAGACGGCGGCGAGGGCGGCCCCGATTCCGCCTTGCTTGATCGAGGCCTGCTCGGCCTGGCTGAACTGCATGTACATCCGCCCGCCGGCCGTTGTGCCGACAGCCATGGTCTTGACCGGCAGGCCGACGGCCTGAGTGACGATGGATCGTTCCGGGGCGAGGGCGGGTGCTGCGTGAGCAGCGACCGTGCCGGTCACGGCGAACGTGGCCGCCAGCGCGATGGTGGCAAAAGAAGTGGCGATCTTCGTGGTACTCATCAGCATGGTGTCCGTTTCGTATGAATTCGTCGTTACGTATGGTTGTCGGTTTCGTAGAAGCGGCCAGCCTAGGTCAGGGGCATCGGGTACGGCACGTCGGCATATTGGGGGACTGGTCGTGCCGGGCGCAATGTTCGTGAGCGCGGCCGGGCGCTCCAGCAAAATAGACTCGTCCCCATGCGCATCCACATCGCCACCGATCACGCCGGCCTCGACTTCAGCACCCTTCTGATCAGCCACCTCGGCACCGCCGGTCACGAGGTCATCGACCACGGGCCCACCAGCTACGAACCGCTCGACGACTACCCGGCGTTCTGCATCAGTGCCGCCGTGGCGGTTGTCGCAGACCAGGCGGCCGGCGTCGAGGCCCTCGGCGTGGTGTTCGGCGGCTCAGGCAACGGTGAGCAGATCGCGGCCAACAAGGTGCACGGCGCACGCGCCGCCCTGGTCTGGAACCCGGCCACGGCCACCCTCGCCCGCGAGCACAACAACGCCAACGTCATCGCGATCGGCGCCCGCCAGCACCCCATCGAGGACGTCATCGCGTTCATCGACACCTTCATCGCCACCCCGTTCCCCGGCGAGGAACGCCACCAGCGCCGCATCGACCAGCTGGCCGAATACGAGACGACGGGCACCATCGCCGGTACTGTCCTGAAGTAGCAGACCTGTTCCTGAGTTCCTGAGTCCGAGAGGCGCCGCCGTGCCAGAGGGTCATTCCGTCCACCGCATCACCCGGCAGTTCGCGCGCAACTTCGTGGGCCGCACCGTGGAGCTCTCGAGCCCGCAGGGCCGGTTCGCGGCCGGTGCGGCTCAACTGAGCGGTCACGTCATGACGGATACACGCGCGGTGGGCAAGCAGATGTTCCTGGAGTTCGACAACGGCCTCTGGTTGCGGGTGCACCTGGGCATGTACGGCGCCTGGGACTTCGCGGGTGACATCATCATGGACGCCACGATCGCCTCGAGCAACGGCCGGATGGGGCAGACCAACCAGCGCGGCACCGACCTCGCTCCGGTGCTGGATTCAGCGGGGGAGAACTCCATGCACAGCATCGGGGCGCCCCGCCGCACCCGGGTGCGCATGGCCGAGCAGGAAAAGGAGATCGACCAGCTCGATACCTTCCCGCCCGAACCGGTCGGCCAGGTGCGGGTGCGGCTGCTCACCGACACCGTCTCGGCCGACCTGCGCGGCCCGACCGCCTGCGAGGTCCTCGACCCCGCCCAGGTGGACGCCGTGATGGCCCGGCTCGGCCCCGACCCCCAGCTGGACGACACCCCCGAAGCCGAACGGCGCTTCGTCGACACCGTGCAGAAGAAGCCCACCCGCATCGGGCTGTTGCTGATGGACCAGTCCGTGGTCAGCGGCATCGGCAACGTCTACCGCGCCGAACTGCTGTTCCGGGCGCGGATCAACCCGCACGCCCCGGGCAAGTCGCTGGGCGAAGCGAGCCTCCGCGCCCTCTGGCGGGACTGGGCGCACCTGCTGGCCATCGGTGTGAACACCGGCCAGATGATGACCATGGATGACCTGACCGGCGACGATTACAGCCTCGCGATGAAGAACCGGGCCGACCGGCACTGGGTCTACAAACGCGAGGGCCTGCCCTGCCGGATCTGCGGCACCCACATCACCCTCGAGGAGATGGGCGCCCGCAAGCTCTACTACTGCCCGTCCTGCCAGGCCTGACCTGCACCATCCGTTGCACCCGTTTCACCCGCCGCCCGCACCGTACCCAGGAGCTAAGCCCCGTGAGAACCAACCCCAGCTTCGCGTTCGACCAGGTCGACGAGGTGCGCCGGCTGATCCAGGAGTACCCCTGGGTTACCCTGGTGAGCTCCACCGACGCCGGCGAACTCGTCGCCTCGCACTACCCGGTGATCCTCGACCCGGCGGCCGCCGCCGACGAGATCGTGCTGCTCAGCCATGTCGGCCGGCCCGACGAGCAGCTGCACGAGCTGGGCGCGCACGAGATGCTCGTGATCGTGCAGGGCCCGCACGGTTACATCTCACCGGGCTGGTATGACGCATCGCCCGCCGTGCCCACCTGGAACTTCGTCACCGCGCACCTGCACGGCACCCCGGAGATCCTCTCCGACGCCGAGAACCTGCGGGTTCTGGCCGCCCTGGTCGACCACTTCGAGGACCGCATGGACGAACCCCGGCGCATGAACGGCACCCCGGAGAACGCCGACTACGCTGCCCGCATCGTCGCCGGCACCGTCGGGTTCCGGCTGCGGGTCACCCGGTTCACGGCCAAGGACAAGATGAGCCAGAACAAGCCGGCCGCCACTGTCGACCGCATCCTCGCCGAACTCGACGGCGACGGCCCATACGCGAGCCCGGCGCTGGCCGCCCGGATGCGCCACGCCCGCGCCGCCGCATCCGACCGAGCCACCGAATGAGCCTGGTGCTGCGCAACGGGCGACTGCCCGGCAGCGACGACCTCGTCGACGTGCGCATCGACGACGGCCTGATCACCTCGATCGGCTACCTCGCACCCACCAACGACCGCTCGCCGGCGACCCGCACCGTGGATCTCGGCGAGCGCTGGATCGCCCCGGGGCTCTGGGACAACCACGTGCACTTCAGCCAGTGGTCCCAGACCTCCCGGCGGCTCGATGTGTCCGACGCGACGAGCGCCCAGGCCGCGGCCGACCTGGTGGCCGCCCGGCTGGCCGCGGTGCCGGCCGCCGGCGAGCACGACAGGCTCGTCGGCTTCGGCTTTCGGGACGCCCTGTGGCCGGATGCCCCGAGCCGTACCCTGCTCGACGCCGCGTCCGGGCCGGTACCGGTGGTGCTGGTCAGCGGCGACCTGCACAGCTGCTGGCTGAACTCCGCCGCCCTCGCCGTCTACGGCTTCGCCGGCCACCAGACCGGGCTGCTGCGCGAGGACGACGCCTTCGCGGTGGAACACGCCATTGACAACGTGCCGGACGCCGACCTCGACGCCTGGGCCGGCGAGGCAGCGCGCGCCGCGGCGGCCCGCGGGGTGGTGGGCATCGTCGACCTCGAGATGACCTGGAACCTCGACGTCTGGCGGCGCCGCATCGATGCCGGCACCGACAGCCTGCGGGTGGATTTCGGCCTGTACACGCACCACCTCGACGACGCGATCGCGCAGGGCCTCACCAGCGGCCAGGTGATCGACGGCACCGGCGGGCTCCTCACCGTCGGCCCGTACAAGGTGATCACCGACGGCTCGCTGAACACCCGCACCGCCTACTGCTTCGACGCCTACCCCGGACTGACCGGCGACCATGACCGTGGCATGCTCACCGTGCCCGCCGACGAACTCGAGGCCCTGATGCGGCGGGCCGCCGCCGCGGGCATCCGACCTGCCGTGCACGCCATCGGCGACAACGCCAACAGCCTCGCCCTCGACGCCTTCGAGGCCGTGGGCTGCACCGGCAGCATCGAGCACGCTCAACTGCTCACCGCGACGGATGTGGCCCGGTTCGCCCGACTGGGCGTCACGGCCAGCGTGCAACCCGAACACGCCCTCGACGACCGCGACGTGGCCGACCGGTACTGGGCCGGCCGCACCGACAGGGCGTTCCGGCTGGCCGACCTGCTGGCCGCCGGGGTGCAGCTCGCACTCGGCTCCGACGCGCCCGTCGCCCCGCTCGACCCGTGGGTGGCGATCTCGGCCGCGGTGGGCCGCAGCCGGGGCGGGCGCGCCGCCTGGCACCCCGACCAGGCGATCTCCCGGCAGGCGGCGCTGGCGGCATCCGCCCGCGGCCGGCACGGCATCGGTGTGGGCCAGACGGCCGACCTCGCGATCTGCGAGACCGACCCGTTCGTGGCCTCGGTGGCCGACCTGCGACGGATGCCCGTGGCCGCGACGCTGCTCGGCGGCCGGTTCACGCACACCACGCTGTGAGGTGCGGGGGATAACCCCCAGGCCGATCCGGCGGCTGAGGGGATGGGCCCGGAACGCGCCGCAGAGCACGCTGGAACCATGACGAACGACACCCTCAACCCCGCTACCGGCTCCGGTGACACCACCGCGAGCCTGAACTCTGCCACGCTGGGCTTCGTGCAGCCCGCCGAGACCCCCGCTCAGAAACCCGCCGTTCAGGATCCCGCCGGCCCCAACCGCGAGGACTCCGACGCTAACGGGGCCTCCGGCTACCTCGGCCTCTGGGCCCGCACGCCCCGGGAACTCGGCTTCCTGCTGCCGACCCTGCCCGTGGTGATCATCTCCCTGACCGTGCTGGTCACCCTGTTCTCCACCGGCCTGAGCCTGGTCGCCCTGTTCGTGGGCCTGTTCATCGTGGTGGCGGCCCTGTATGCCGCCCGTGGCTTCGGCGTCGTCGAAGTCACCCGGCTGCGTTGGGCCGGCCAGCCGGCCATCACTCAGCCGCAGTGGACGCCGCGCGGGGAACCCGCGACGCCGCTGCGCGCCATCCTCGGCCCCCTGGTGTCCGGCCACTACTGGCTCTACCTCCTGCACGGCATGATCGTGAACTTCATCGTGGGCGTCGTGTCCTGGTCGATCACCATCGTCTGGCTGGCCGGCGCGCTCGGCGGGCTCACCTACTGGATCTGGAGCTGGTCGCTGCCGTACGACAGCGAGTCGCAGGGGCTGCTCAGCCTGATGACCGGAGCGTCCAACAACCTGGCCGCCGAGAACGTGCTGAACGCCGCGTTGGGCCTGGCCTTCCTGCTCACGCTGCCGTTCGTCACCCGCGGCATGGTCCTGATGCACCAGGGCATCGCCCGCGTGATGCTCGGCGCCTGGTCGTCCGAGGCCCTGCAGCGCGAGGTCGCCGACCTCAGCGCCTCCCGCGGCGCCGCCGTGTCGGCCGAAGACCAGTCCCTGCGCCGGCTCGAGCGCGACATCCACGACGGCCCCCAGCAGCGCCTGGTGCGCTTGCAGATGGACCTCGCCAGCGCCGAACGCCGTCTCGACGACGATCCGGAGGCGGCACGCCGATTGCTCGTCGAAGCCCGCGAACAGGCCCGCGACACCCTCGAGGAACTGCGCGCGCTCTCCCGTGGACTGGTGCCGCCGATCCTTCAGGACCGTGGCCTGATCGTGGCCCTGGAGTCGCTGGCGGCCCGCAGCACCGTGCCCGTGCAGGTGGAACTGCAGGTGGACCGCGACCTGCGGCTGCCCCCGGAGATTGAGCGCAGCGCCTACTTCATCGCCGCTGAACTGCTCACCAATGTGGCCAAGCACGCCGGCGCCACCGGCATCCGCCTGCACCTGGAACTCCGCCGGGTGCCTGAGGACGATTCGACCTGGCTGGACCTCTGGGTCATCGACAACGGCCACGGCGGCGCGGTGCTGCAGGACGGCCACGGCCTGGCGGGCCTCGACGAACGCCTCAAGGGCCTGCGCGGCATCCTGTCGGTGCGGAGCCCGAACGGCGGCCCCACCGCGGTGGGTGCGCACATCCCGCTGGTCACCGACCTGGGCAGCTCCGTCGTTCGGTGATGAGTGCGCCCTATCCTGAACGGGTGAGCACACTCCCGCCTCCAGCCCCCACCGCACCGCTACGCCTGGTCCTGGCCGAGGACTCCGTATCGGCATCCTGCTGCTCAGCCAGTACGTCGAGGGCACCTACGTGCAGGAACTGCTGGCGTCGGGCGAGGGCGGCCTGGGCTACTTGCTCAAGGACCGGGTCGCCTCCCTCGACGAGCTGCAGGATGCCGTCGCCCGCGTGAGCGCCGGCGGCACGGTGCTCGACCCCCAGGTGGTGCGCGAACTGCTGGCCCGGCGCACCAAGCCGCTGGCGGCACTGACCCCGCGGGAGCGCGACGTGCTCGGCCTGATGGCGGAGGGCCGCACCAACGTCGGCATCGCGGAACGCCTCGTGATCGGGGTGGGGCCGTGGAGAAAAACGTCACCGCCATCTTCGTCAAGCTCGGCCTGGACGACACCGGGTCAGACCACCGCCGGGTTCTCGCGGTGCTGGCCTTCCTGCAGGGCTGACGGGTCAATCGGCGGAACCGGCGGCACCGGGGCGGCCGTCGTCCCGTGCCGGCGACGGGTAGAGCGGCGTGTGATGGCGCCAGAGGTCGAGATAACGCGTGTAGCCCAGATTCATCGAACCGATCATGAATCCCAGTCCGCCGAGCACGGCCACGGCGACACAGAGCCAGGGCGGCCAGCTGATGGCCAGGGTGATGCCCGCCAGGAGCAACCCGAGCAGCGCCGAGTTCACGGCCATGATGAACACCATGCTGCTGCCGAGAACCTGGCTCCAGTTGCGGGCGCCCAAGAAGTAATAGGTGGTCTGCGAACCGGGCATGTCGTCGAAACGTGACGCCATGAAATACCGGCTGATGCCGGGATCCAGTTCGGCGTACGCCCCGCGCAGCCGGTTCATCGCCAACACATAAGTGAGGTCTTCCAGGGCCACGCTGATCACCCGCACCTGGGTCAACACGCCCACCAGCAGGATGATGCCGAGCAGCGTCAACGCGATGCCGGGAAAGCCCTCGTCGAAATCGGTGGCCTGCCCCGCCAGGGCCAGGCTGACCAGCCCGGCCGAGACCAGGTAGAGGAACATGCTGATGCGGGTGAGCACCTCGCCCTGGGTGGTGCTGCGGGACGCGAGCAGGCTCCAGTGCTCCGTGGCGAGCAACTGCGCGCGCACAGACGGGGAAACCTCGGGGGTTGACCGGTCGGATGCCGGTTCCTCGTCGGACATGCAGCCATAGTGGCCCGCATCCGCCACGCCGAACAGTGCCGGGGGTGCGGGCGCGATGGAGGACACTAGGACCATGAGCGTGATTGAGAACTCCAAACTGGCCATCGTCGGTGCCGGCGCCGTCGGAACCTCCCTGGCCTATGCGGCCCTGATCCGCGAGTCCGCCCGTGAGGTGGCCCTGTACGACATCAATTCCGCCAAGGTCGCCGCCGAGGTGCTCGACCTCGCCCACGGCACCCAGTTCACCGGGGCATCCAGGGTCACCGGCGGCGATGACCTGGACGTGGTCAGCGACGCCAACGTCGTGGTGATCACCGCCGGCGCCCGCCAGCACCCCGGCCAGTCCCGGCTGGAGATGGCCGGCGTGAACGTGGAGATCCTGCGCGACCTGATGCCCAAGCTCGTCGAGCGGGCCCCCGACGCCATCTTCGTGCTCGTCACCAACCCCGTCGACGTGCTCGCCGTGGCCGCCCAGCAGTTCAGCGGGCTGTCGCCGGCGCGGGTGTTCGGCTCCGGCACCGTGCTGGACTCCTCCCGGCTGCGCTGGATGCTCTCCGAACGCGTGGGCGTGGCCATCTCCAACGTGCACGCCCTCATCGTCGGCGAACACGGCGACTCCGAGTTCCCGCTCTGGTCGCAGGCGCGCATCGGCCCGATCTCGCTGGCCGACTGGATGCTGGCCCGCGGTGCGGCGGGATCCGCAGCCAGCGGGTCCGTCCCGTTCTCCGAGGCCGAGTTCGAGTCGATCGCCGACGAGGTCAAGAACGCCGCCTACAAGGTGATCGAGGGCAAGGGCGCCACCAACTACGCCATCGGCCTCTCCGGCGCCCGCATCGTCGAGGCGGTCCTGCGCGACGAGGGAGCCATCCTGCCGGTCAGCTCGGTGCTCACCGACTACCGCGGTGTGAGTGGGGTGGCCCTGTCGGTGCCCAGCGTCATCGACGCCAGCGGCATCGCCCGTGTCATCGACGTGCCGTTCTCGGCCAAGGAGCAGGCGCTCTTCGAACACTCCGCCGCGACCCTGCGCGCCTCGCTGGACACCCTCGGCCTGGCCTGATCCGTGGAACCGAAGCTCAGGCGCGGCTGGACAGCAGCCCAGATCCCCGACCTCACCGGCAGCACCGCCATCGTGACCGGGGCCAACTCGGGCCTGGGCTTCGTGACCGCGGTGGAGCTGGCCGCGCACGGCGCCGCCGTGACCCTGGCCGTGCGTGACGCCGCCAGGGGAGTGGCCGCCGCCTCGCGGATGCGCGCCCGCCTGCCCGACGCCGACCTCACGGTGCGGGTGCTCGACCTGGCCAGCCTCGACTCCATCGCCGCGTTCGCCCACGGATTCGCCGCCGAAACGGGTCGGCTCGACCTGCTGGTGAACAATGCCGGCGTGATGAACCTGCCCCAGCGGCGAACGAGTGACGGTTTCGAGATGCAGTTCGGCACCAACCACCTGGGCCACTTCGCGCTCACCGGGCGACTGCTGCCGCTGCTGGCGGCCAGCCAGGATGCGCGCGTGGTGACCCTGTCGTCGACCGTGCACCGCATCGGACGGATGAACTTCGACGACCTGTCGGGCGCCAAACGCTACCGGCCGTGGCCGGCCTATGGCCAGAGCAAACTCGCGAACCTGCTGTTCACCAGCGAGCTGCAGCGCCGGGCCGCGGCCGCCAAGCTGTCGCTTCGGGCGATGGCGGCGCACCCGGGCTTCGCCCTGACCAACCTGCAGACGGCGGGCCCGATCATGCGCGGGGCGAAGACCACCACCAGGCGCAGCCGGATGATGGCGACTCTCACCCGGCACCTCGCCCAGCCGGCCGAATGGGGTGCGCTGCCCTCGCTGTACGCCGCCACACTGCCAGGGCTGCCCGGAGACTCGTTCATCGGACCGGAGGGATTCGGGCAGCAGCACGGGCATCCGGTGCCGGTGACCCGCTCCAAGCGGGCGCAGAACACCGACGACGCCCGCTGCCTCTGGACCGAAAGCGAACGCCTCACCGGCGTGACCTACGCCTTCGACTGAGCCGGACGGGCCCCGCTGGCGGACCTGCGTGTCACGCCGCGCCGTTGATCGAGCTTGTCGAGATCCGGTGACCTCGCCTACGTAGCGAGGGGACGTCACGGGGTCTCGACGAGCTCGACCAACGAGATGGTTGCGGACAAGCGTTTTGGAGGGGATGACGGGAATCGAACCCGCGCCATCAGTTTGGAAAACTGAGGCTCTACCATTGAGCTACATCCCCATGTGCCACACCTGCTGGCACTCGAATATCGTAGTACAGGTTTGGGGCACGTTTTTCCCGAGCGCCGACAAACACCCCGGAACGCGCCCGGAATCCGCACAGGGACGCCCCGGGCTTCGGGGCGTGCACTAGACTGACGGAGGTCAATCCGCCTGTCGCGTGAGTATGCGCGCCAAGTTGGTGGCCCCAACGGGTGAGATGACATCCGGGGCGTAGCTCAGCTTGGTAGAGCGCTCGGTTTGGGACCGAGAGGTCGCAGGTTCGAATCCTGTCGCCCCGACCATCACCCCCCTGCACATCTGTCGAACATAATCTGTCGAACACAGGAGATTTAAACGTGAAGTCCACGGTAGAAAAGCTGAGCCCCACGCGCGCCAAGGTCACCATCTCGGTGACCCCGGAAGAGCTGAAGCCCAGCATCACCCACGCCTACGGGCACATCGCCGAAGACATCAACATCCCCGGCTTCCGCAAGGGCAAGGTTCCGCCCGCCATCATCGACCAGCGCGTCGGCAAGTCCGCCGTGCTGGAGCACGCCGTCAACGAGAGCCTCGACGGTTTCTACCGCAAGGCCGTCGACGAGCACAAGCTCCGCCCGCTCGGCCGTCCGGAGGCCGACATCGTTGAGTGGCCCAGCGACAAGGACTTCTCCGGCGACCTGCAGCTGGCCATCGAGGTCGACGTGCGTCCCGAGATCGACCTGCCCGCCTACGAGGGCCTCAAGCTCACCGTCGACGCCGTCGAGATCTCCGACGACGAGGTCACCGAAGAGCTCAACACCCTGCGCAGCCGCTTCGGCACGCTGATCACGGTCGACCGTCCCGCCACCAGCGGCGACTTCGCCCAGATCGACCTCGTCGCATCCGTCAACGGTGTCGAGGTCGACAACGCCAGCGGCATCTCTTACGAGGTCGGCTCCGGCGACCTCATCGAGGGCATCGACGAGGCCCTCGAGTCCCTCACCGCCGGTGAGACCACGACCTTCGCCTCCAAGCTGCTCGGCGGCGACCACGAGGGCGAGACCGCGGAGATCACCGTCACCGTCATCGCCGTCAAGGAGCGCGAGCTCCCCACCGCCGACGACGACTTCGCGCAGATCGCCAGCGAGTTCGACACCATCGACGAGCTCACCGAGAGCCTCAAGGTCCAGGTCGGCCGCTCCAAGGTCTTCGGCCAGGGCAACCAGGCCCGTGAGCTGCTCATCGAGCAGCTGCTCTCCTCCGTCGAGGTCCCGATCCCCGAGGCGATCATCGCCGACGAGGTGCACCGTCACCTCGAGGGCGAGAACCGCCTCGAAGACGAGACCCACCGCGCCGAGGTCACCGAGGCCAGCGAGAAGACCTTCCGTCAGCAGATCCTGCTCGACACCATCGCCGAGGCCGAGAAGGTCAAGGTCAGCCAGGACGAGCTCACCCAGTACCTGATCCAGGGTGCCTCGCAGTACGGCATGGACCCGAGCGAGTTCGTTCAGGCCCTGTCCGGCAACGGCCAGATCCCGTCCATGGTCGCCGAGGTTGCCCGCAACAAGGCCCTCGCGATCGCCCTGGGCAAGGCGCTGGTCACCGACTCGAACGGTGCCACCGTCGACCTGTCCGAGTTCACGGCCGTCGTCGACGACGAGCCCGCCGCGGATGAGGCCACCGACGAGGCTGCTTCTGACGAAGCCGCCGAGGAGGCGCCCGCCGCCGAGGCCAAGCCGAAGAAGAAGGCCGCTGCAAAGAAGTAACACCGACGCCTGATGGCGCCAGCAAACGGGTCGGATGTCTTCGGACATCCGGCCCGTTCTGCGTGTACCGCCAACGGTGTGAATCTGCCGAGGGCGAACAGAGCCTTTTGCGCGCGTTGGACCCTATAGATTCATTCTGAAGCGACAAGCGAAACGGAGCGCGACATGGCCGAAATGGCACTTACACCCGGCGTTTTTGACAAACTGCTGGCCGACCGCATCATCTGGCTCGGCTCAGAGGTGCGGGACGACAACGCCAACGAGATCTGTGCCAAGATCCTGCTGCTGGCCGCAGAGGACTCGCAGCGGGACATCTTCCTCTACATCAACTCACCCGGTGGCTCGATCACCGCGGGCATGGCAATCTACGACACGATGAAGTTCGTATCGAACGACATCGTCACGGTGGGAATCGGACTGGCGGCCTCCATGGGCCAGTTCCTGCTCTCCTCCGGCACCAAGGGCAAGCGCTACATCACCCCGAACGCGCGAGTGCTGCTGCACCAGCCGTCCGGCGGATTCGGCGGCACGGCGGCCGACATCCAGACCCAGGCCAAGGTCATCCTCGACATGAAGAAGCGCATGGCCGAACTCACGGCCGAGCAGACCGGCAAGTCGGTCGAGCAGATCCTCATCGACAACGACCGCGACAACTGGTTCACCGCCCAGGAAGCCCTGGCCTATGGATTCGTTGACCACCTGCGCGAATCTGCGACGCAGGTCGTCGGCGGCGGCGGCACCGACGATTCAGTGAACAAGAAGTAGGACGGGCAGAAAATGGAATTCACTAATTTTGGCCACCAGGCCGGCGGTATGGCACCGGGCGGTATGGCACCGCAGGCACCGGAGTCGCGCTACATCCTCCCCACGTTCGAGGAGCGCACCGCCTACGGCTACAAGCGCCAGGACCCGTACGCCAAGCTCTTCGAGGACCGCATCATCTTCCTCGGCGTGCAGGTTGACGACGCCTCTGCCGACGACGTCATGGCCCAGCTGCTCGTGCTCGAGAGCCAGGACCCCGACCGCGACATCGTGATGTACATCAACTCACCGGGTGGCTCCTTCACCGCGATGACGGCGATCTACGACACCATGCAGTACATCCGTCCGCACATCCAAACGGTCTGCCTCGGCCAGGCGGCATCCGCCGCCGCCGTGCTGCTGGCCGGTGGCACGCCCGGCAAGCGCCTCGCGCTTCCCAACGCCCGCATCCTCATCCACCAGCCGTCCGCCGGCGGCCAGGGCGGCGGCCAGGCCTCCGACATCGAGATCCAGGCGGCCGAGATCCAGCGGATGCGCGAATGGCTTGAAGAGACCCTCGCCGGTCACTCCAACCGCACCAAGGAGCAGGTCCACAAGGACATCGACCGCGACAAGATCCTCGGCTCGAAAGAGGCCCTCGAATACGGCCTGATCGACCAGATCCTGACCAGCCGCAAGAACGTTCCCACCCTGGTCAAGTAGCACCTGGGCGACGGGTTGGCCCTCTGGTCAGCCTGTTCGCCGAACGGCGCGTCGCCCACCGGCGGCGCGCCGTTTCGCTTTGTTCCGTGGCTGCACGCATCTGTCACACGCACAAGCTAGGCTCGAATTCAGCGTCACTGATGGAGGAGGCTCACGGATGGCCCGAATAGGCGAGAGCGCCGACCTGTTGAAGTGTTCTTTCTGCGGAAAGAGCCAGAAGCAGGTGCAGCAGCTCATTGCCGGTCCCGGCGTGTACATCTGCGATGAATGCGTTGAGCTCTGCAACGAGATCATCGAAGAACGTCTGGCCGAGGCGGGAGCCGAAGAAGTCGGCAGTGAATTCGAGCTGCCCAAGCCCCGGGAGATCTTCGGATTCCTCGAGGAGTACGTCATCGGGCAGGAAGCCGCCAAGCGCGCCCTGGCCGTTGCCGTCTACAACCACTACAAGCGTGTGCGCAGCCGTGCCACCCTGACCGCGGCCGACGCCATCCACGACGACGTCGAGATCGCCAAGTCCAACATCCTGCTGATCGGCCCCACCGGCTGCGGCAAGACCTACCTCGCGCAGACCCTCGCGAAGCGGCTCAACGTGCCGTTCGCCGTTGCGGATGCCACGGCGCTCACCGAGGCCGGCTACGTGGGTGAAGACGTGGAGAACATCCTCCTCAAGCTCATCCAGGCCGCCGACTACGACGTGAAGCGCGCCGAGACCGGCATCATCTACATCGACGAGATCGACAAGATCGCCCGCAAGGCCGAGAACCCGTCGATCACCCGCGACGTGTCGGGGGAGGGCGTGCAGCAGGCGCTCCTGAAGATCCTCGAGGGAACCGTCGCCTCGGTGCCGCCGCAGGGCGGGCGCAAGCATCCGCACCAGGAGTTCATCCAGGTGGACACCACCAACGTGCTGTTCATCGTGGCCGGCGCCTTCGCCGGGCTTGACGACATCATCTCCCAGCGTGCCGGCAAGAAGGGCATCGGCTTCGGCGCCCCGCTGCACAGCAAGGGCGACGACATCAACCTCTTCAGCGAGGTGCTGCCCGAAGACCTGCACAAGTTCGGGCTGATCCCCGAGTTCATCGGCCGGCTGCCCGTGGTGACCACGGTCACCCAGCTCGACCAGGTGGCCCTCATGCAGATCCTCACGGTGCCCAAGAATGCCCTGGTGCGCCAGTACCAGCGCATGTTCGAACTCGACGGTGTGGAGCTGGACTTCGAACAGCCCGCGCTCGAGGCCATCGCCGACCTCGCGGTTCTGCGTAAGACCGGCGCCAGAGGCCTCCGCGCCATCATGGAGGAGGTGCTCGGACCGATCATGTTCGAGGTGCCGTCCGCCACGGATGTCGCCCGCGTCGTGGTCACCCGTGAGTCGGTCCTGGAGAACGCGGCCCCCACCATCGTGCTGCACTCGGCCCGCCGCGAGGAGAAGTCGGCGTAGCCCGAGCCGCCCGTATCGCACCGCCCCCGACCTCGTGTCGGGGGCGGTTCTGCGTTGGCGGCTAGTTGAGGCCTCGGCGGTCGAGCAGGGGCTGGATGTGCGCGTCCCGGCCGCGGAAGGAACGGTAAGCGGCCAGCGGGTCTCCGCTGCCGCCCACGCTGAGCAGCCGGTCACGGAACCTGTCGCCGTTGGCCCGGGTGAGGCCGCCGTTCTCGGTGAACCAGGCCACGGTGTCGGCGTCGAGTACCTCGCTCCAGATGTAGGAGTAGTAACCGGCGTCGTAACCGCCGGAGAAGGTGTGCGCGAAGTAGGTGCTCGCGTACCGGGTGGGCACAACGGGGTTGTCCAGGCCCACCGCGGCCAGCGCGGCCGCTTCGAATGCGGCCACATCCTCCACGGTGTCGTCGGCGCTGATGCGGTGCCAGGCTTGGTCCAGCAGGGCGGCGGCGAGGTACTCGCTGGTGGCGAAGCCCTCGTTGAACGTCGCCGACTCGCGGATGCGGTCCACGAGCTCCTGCGGCATGGACTCGCCGGTGCGGTAGTGCCTGGCATAGTTCGCCAGGACCTCGGGCCAGAGCATCCACATTTCGTTGACCTGGCTGGGGAATTCGACGAAGTCCCTGTACACATTGGTGCCGGAGAACCGCGGGTAGGTGACCTGCGCGAAGAGTCCGTGCAGGGCGTGCCCGAACTCGTGGAACAGGGTGGTCACCTCGTCGAAGCTGAGCAGGGTGGGGGAGCCGGCGGCGGGCTTGGGCACGTTGAGGTTGTTGGTGACGATGGTCGGGGTGCCCAGCAGGGTGGACTGCGAGATCAGCGCGTTCATCCAGGCACCGCCGCGCTTGGAGTCACGGGTGTAGAAGTCGGCGATGTACAGGCCCACCGGGGAGCCGTCCTCGTTGGCGACCTCGAAGACCCGGGCCTCGGGGTTCCAGGCCGTGAGGTCGTCTCGCGCGGTGAAGGTGATCCCGTAGAGCAGGGTCGCCGCGTAGAAGACGCCATCGTGCAGCACCCGCTCCAGTTCGAAGTACGGCCGCATGGCGCTCGTGTCGACGTCGTACCGGGCCTGCCGCACCTTCTCGGTGTAGAACGCCCAGTCCCAGGCGGCGAGTTCGAAGTCGCCGCCGGCGTCCCGCACGGCGGCCTGCAGCGCGTGTTGTTCCTCGCGGGCATTGCGTGCCGCGGCCGGCGCGAGGCGCTCCAGCATGTCGGCGACGGCCTCGGGGGACTTCGCGGTCTCGTCGGCCGTGACGTAGGCGGCGTGGCTGGCGAAGCCGAGCAGCCGCGCACGCCGGGCCCGCAACCGGGTGATCTCCAGCACGAGCTCGCGGTTGTCGTGCTCGCCGCCTCGGATGCCTCGTGAGCGGGATGCGGTGAGCAGGCGTTCGCGCACCGAGCGGTCGGTGAGCGAGGCGAGGTACGGATGGCTGGTCGGCAGCACCAGGGTGAGAACGTAGGCGCCGGGGAGACCTCGTTCCGTGGCCGCCGCGGCGGCGGCCGAGATCTCGCCCTCGCCGAGCCCGTCGAGGTCGGCGACGTCGTCGATCACGACGGCGAGCTCGTTCGTGTCGGCGAGCAGGTTTTTCTCGAACCGGGTGGTGAGAGTGGACAGGCGCATGTTCAGGTCGCGCAGGGCCGCCTTGTCAGCGTCGGAGAGTCCCGCGCCGGCGAGGGTGTACTCGGTGTAATACCGCTCGAGCAGGTAGGCGGTCTCCGGGTCGAGATCGAGGGTGCCGCGTCGCTCATACAGGGCGGCGATTCGGGCATAGAGCGCGGGGTCGAGCCGGATGGTGTCGGTGTGCGCTGCGAGCAGCGGTGCGAGCTCCTCCTCGAGGGCGGTGCCGAAGTCAGTCGCGTCCGACGAGCTCAGCGAGAAGAACACCGTGGCCACCCGCTGCAGCACCTGGCCGCTGCGTTCGAGGGCGACGAGGGTGTTCTCGATGGTCGGCTCGGTCGCATCCGCCGTGATCGCGGCGACCTCGGCGAGCTGTTCAGCCATCCCGGCGTCGAACGCCGGGCGATAGTGCTCATTGCGGATCTCACCGAAGGGGGGAAGCTGGTACGGCAGGGTGCTGGGAGCGAAGAAGGGGTTCGGGGAGTCGGCCATGGACTTAGCCTAGGACCCAGCTTCGGACGCCGGCTGGCGGGGCGGCTCGCAACGGGGCCAAGCGTCGTACAGTGTCGGCATGAGCAGCGCCGGCATGAGCAGCGGAGGACGGGGCGACACCCCGGAGCGACAGGAGACCGCACCCCGTGCCGGGCATCCGTTCGGCCACGAGCACCCGCAGCGGGTGTTGACCTGGCGCACGGCCGAGAATTCCGCCGGTTACCTGCTCCCGCACCTGCGACCCGGCCTCAGCCTGCTCGACGTCTCGAGCGGACCGGGCACCGTCACGCTCGATCTGGCCCGGCGGCTCGCACCGGGCTCCGTTCTCGGCGTGGACCCGTCGGACCTGGCCGTTGAGCAGGCGGCGGGCCTGGCCTTCGATGGGGGAGTGCACAACGCCCGGTTCGCGGTCGGGAACGCCTACGCGTTGCCCGCGGCGGACGCCTCAGTGGACATCGTGCACGCGCATCAGGTGTTGCAGCACCTGGACAACCCGGTGGCGGCGCTGCGGGAGATGAAGCGGGTCCTCAAGCCCGGCGGCATCCTCGCCGCCCGCGACACGGACTACGGCGCCGTGGCCTGGTACCCGAAGCTGACCGGACTCGACAGATGGATTCAGGTGTACCGGGCCGTGCACGAGTTCGACGGCGGCGACCCCGACGCCGGCCGGGCGTTGAAGGCGTGGGCCAGACAGGCCGGCTTCGACACTGTGAGCGTGAGCGCATCGATCTGGTGCTTCTCATCGGAGGCGGAGCGGGAATGGTGGGGCGAATCGTGGGCGGCGCGCGTGATCGAGGCGGACTTCGCCGCTCACGCCATCGAGTCCGGGGCCGCCCGGCTGAGCGACCTGCACGAGATCAGCGCAGCCTGGCACCGGTGGGCCCAGGATCCGGACGGCTGGTTCGCCATGCCGCACGGGGAGATCATCGCCGTCCAGCCATCCTGAGCGGCACGTTCCCCATTCAGCCACGTGCTCGGTCAGCTACCTCCTCATTCAGCACAGTGCGGTAGAAATGGTACCGATGCCCATTCTCACGTCCCTCCACCGCTGGGCCGAGTCGTTCCCCGACCAGGTCGCCGTCGCCGTCGACGGCGAGACCGTCAGCTACGCCCGGCTGCGCGAGCGCATCCTCGACCGGCCCGTCACCAACGGCCTCACGGTCATCAACCGGGCCAACAGCATCGACGCCGTGGTCGAGTTCCTCGCGGGGGTGTCGGGCAGCGGGTGTGTCGCCGTGCTCGATCCGCACTGGCCGGCGGAGCAGCGCGCTGAGGTCGAGCGGCGGCTGCGCGGCATCGCGGCAGGATCCGATACGACCGGTGCGCCCGCGCCCGGTGAGCCCGGTTCCGGAGGATGCACCGTGGAGCGTCTGACCGACGGCCCGGCAGAGTCCACGTTCCTGTACGGCTTCACCTCGGGCACGACCGCCCTGCCCAAGGCCTTCCGCCGCACCCGGCGGTCCTGGCAGCGTTCGCTCGAACAGAGCCCCGGGGTGCTGCGGGCGACCCGGCACGACCGCACCCTCGCTCCGGGTCCGCTCACGGCCAGCCTCAATCTATACGCGCTCGTCGAGTCGCTGCACACCGGCGGCAGCTTCCACTTCCTGGAGAGGTTCGACGTGGCGGCCGTTTTCGGCTGCCTCGAGCGCGAACGGATCACCAGGCTGGTGGCCGTTCCGACAGTGCTGCGGATGCTCGCCGACCGGGCGGTCGCGGCCGGCCGGGAGGATCGCGAGGTCGTCTGCATCGTCAGCGGCGGGGCGAAGCTGGACGCGGCCACCACCGGTCTGCTGCAGCGGTGGGCGCCCCACGCCACCATCGTGAGCTACTACGGCGCCGCCGAACTGGGCTTTGTCGCGGCGTCCACGGTGGCCCCTGGCGACACTCCTCCCAACGCCGACGGCATCGTCGGGCTCCCCTTTCCCGGGGTCGGCATCCGCATCGCCGACCACGCGGGCCGGCCGCTCCCGGCCGGCGTGACCGGAACCATCCAGGTCGTCAGCGACTACGTCTGTGACGGCTATCTGTGGGGTGACGACGGCGCGGCGTTGACGCGCGCCGGCGCCTGGAGCACGGTCGGCGACCAGGGCTTCCTCGACGAGTCCGGAGTGCTGCACGTGCGTGGTCGCCGGGCCGACATGATCGTCAGCGCCGGCACCAATGTGTATCCGCAGGAGGTGGAGGCCGCCCTGCACGGCGTGCCCGGGGTGCAGGCCGCCGTGGTGACGGGACGACCCGATGCGGTTTTCGGCACCCGCGTCGTCGCTGCTGTGGTCGCCGGGCCCGAGCTGGACGCCGCCCGGCTGCGGACCGCCTGCGTTGGAGTTTTGGTCGGAGCGCACCGCCCTCGCGACTTCTTCAGGCTGACCGAGCTTCCCGTGACGACGGCGGGCAAGGTCAGCCGCAGTCTGTTGGCACAGTGGATCGAGGAGGAAGACCCCCGTGTCGTTCGCCTCCGCTGATCCGCCCCGCGCTCGTCAGGGTATCCACCAGGATGACCGGCAGCCGGTGATCCTGCTGGGCCGCCGCACGGCCTTCGCCCGCCGCAACGGGGCTCTGCGCGGCGTGACGGCCGCCGACCTGTTGGCGCCGGTGCTCGCGGCGGTCCTGGCCGACAGTGGCCTGGCCGCAGCCGACGTCGATGATGTGATCATCGGCAACGCGGTGGGCGGCGGCGGCAATGTGGCCCGACTGGCCCTGCTGTCGGCGGGACTCCCGTTGGCCGTACCCGGGGTGACCATCGACCGGCAGTGCGGATCCGGACTGGAAGCCATCATCCTGGCCTGCCGGCTCGTGCAGGCCGGCGCCGGCAGCCTGTACCTCGCGGGCGGCGTGGAAAGCACCAGCACGGCACCGCTGCGGGCCCACCGGCTCAGTTCCACGGATGGCGCCCCCGACTTCTACGACCGGGTGAGATTCTCACCTGACGACATCGGCGACCCGGACATGGGCGTCGCAGCAGAGACCGTTGCGGCCGTTTACGGCGTCGACCGCGGGCGGCAGGACTCCTTCGCCCTCCGCAGCCACCGGCTGGCCGGAGAAGCGAGGGAGGCCGGCGTCTTCGCCGCCGAGATCGTCGACGTAGGCACGACGAAGGGGCCGGTCTCGGCAGACTCCGGGCCCCGTTCGGCCCTGACCCCGAGCCTCCTGGCCCGGTTTCCTCCGGTGTTCGCGGCGGGGGGATCCGTCACGGCCGGCAACTCCTGCGGTGATGCGGACGGCGCCGTGGTGGTGGTGGTCACCAGCCGGGCGCGCGCGGCGGCTCTCGGCGCATCCGGTCACCTGGTCTTTGTGGATGCGGTGCCGGCCGGTGTCGACCCCAATCTGCTCGGGGTCGGCGGTGCGGCGGCCGGGCTGAAGCTGTTCGCCCGCACCGGAATCACGGCCGGGCAGCTGGGCCGGGTGGAGTTCACCGAGGCGTTTGCATCGCAGACGTTGGCATCACTGGACCAGATGGCGATCCCCGTGGAGCGCGCCAACCAGCAGGGCGGCGCCATCGCGCTCGGGCACCCCTACGGGGCATCCGGGGCCCAGCTGGTCCTGCGCCTGCTCAGCCAGTGCCGCGCAGGGGCTTCTGCGGGTGAGCTGTCCCTGAGCGCCCTGAGTATCGCGGGCGGACTCGGACTCGCCGCCCTGTGGCGGTGGGAGGCGGCGGCCTAGATCCAGTCCTCGTCGTCGTCCATGACGATGGCGGGCTGCGTGATGGTAGCGCTGTCTTCCTTCGGGTCGAACCGGATGACGGTACCGTCGTCGAGTTCGATGACCGGGTTGCCCTCCAACCAAGTCAACGTCCAGCGCCAGGCGCTGGTGTCGTCAGGTAGCGCGGCGAGGTCGCCCTCGACGGCTTGCAGGGCGATGACGACGACCTCGGGCAGCCCGGCCGGCGGTTCTGCGCCGAGGGACCAGCGGGTTCCGAGTTGCATGGTTAGACCTCGGCCTCGTAGGTGACCCAGTTGGTGCGGGTACCGACCTCGTCGTAGAGCTTCTTGGTGGACTTGTCGTCTGCCGTGGTGATCCACTGCAGCGTGCGGTAGTTGTGCGCCTTGGCGTACTCGCGGGCGAACTCGAGCAGGGACTTGCTCACCCCGCCGTCACGCACAGCCGCGGTCACGAACAGGTCGTCGATGAACAGTCCGACGTCGCCGCTGAGGGTACGCGGGAACGCACGGTAGAGCGTGAATCCGACGAAGTCGCCGTTGTCGTCGACCGCGACAGCGCCGTCGAGGTCATGGTTCTTGTCGATGATCCAGCTCCACACTCGCAGGGCCTTCTCGTCGGTCAGGTCGCTCTTGGAGAACTCGCTATACCCTTCGAACAGGCCGAGCCACGGGAAGAAGTCTTTGTCGCCGAGCGGGCGGACCTTGATTGACATGCGGTTCTCCTTAAATTTCCGACACCGTGGCGAGCACGATATCAGTTACGACCAGTTCATCGGCCTTGACGAAGGTCAAGTCCGTGATCCGGCCTACTGCTTTCAAATCGGCGGCAACATGCGCGAGCAGGGCAACCTCTGCTTCCGGTCCGCCGATGGTGGCGGAGGTGACGGCAGACTTCTGTGACGCCTTCGCGTCGGTCTTGGCCCGACGGATGCCCGTGAGCGCCCGACTGGCCAGGTCCAGCAGCGCGATGCTGTCGGCATCCGGCGTCGTGCCGGAGGCGACCGGCCAGGTGGCACGGTGCACCGATTCGTCGTTGGACCACGACCAGGCTTCCTCGGTCGCGAAGGGCACGAACGGGGCGAACAGGCGCAGCAACGTCGACAGGGCGGTGCGCAGCGCGGCGACGGCCGAGGCCTGCTCCGGACCGGTCTCACCGTAGGCGCGTTCCTTGACCAGTTCGAGGTAGTCGTCGCAGAAGGTCCAGAAGAAGCTCTCGGTCGACTCCAGTGCACGGGCGTGGTCGAACGCGTCGAACGCGGCGGTCGCCTGGCCGACGACGACATCGAGACGGGCGAGCATGCTCACGTCGATGGGTTCGGTCACCGGCGCCGCGTCATCGCCGGCGAAGCCGAGGATGAACTTGCTGGCGTTGATGATCTTGATCGCCAGGCGGCGGCCGATCTTGATCTGGGTGGGGTTCTTCGGGTCGAACGCCGCGTCGGTGCCCAGCCGCGAGGACGCCGCCCAGTACCGCACGGCGTCGGAGCCGTGCTGGGTGAGCACGTCGGCGGGAGTGACCACGTTGCCCTTGGACTTGGACATCTTCTTACGGTCGGGGTCGACGATGAAGCCGGACAGCGCCGCGTGCTTCCACGGGGATTCGCCGTGCTCGAGTTCGGCGCGCAGCAGGGTGGAGAACAACCAGGTACGGATGATGTCCTGGCCCTGCGGGCGTAGCGAGTACGGGTACACGAGGTCGAAGAGTTCGGGGTCGCGTTCCCAACCGCCGGCCAGCTGCGGGGTGAGGGACGAGGTGGCCCAGGTGTCCATCACGTCGACCTCGCCGACGAAGCCGTTGGCCGCGCCGCGCTGCTCGGCCGTGTAGCCGGGAGCCACATCCGAGGATGGGTCGACGGGCAACAGGTCGCCGGTGGCGATGATCGGCTGGTCGAAGACCGGGTTGGAATCGGCGTCGAGCGGGTACCAGACGGGCAGGGGAACTCCGAAGAAGCGCTGGCGGGAGACCAGCCAGTCACCGGTGAGGCCGTTGACCCAGTTCTCGTAGCGCACGCGCATGAATTCAGGATGCCACTGCAACGCGGTTCCGTGTTCGATCAGGCGGGCGCGGAGCTTCTCGTCGCGGGCACCGTTGCGGATGTACCACTGGCGGGTTGAGACGATCTCCAGGGGCTTGTCGCCCTTTTCGAAGAACTTGACCGGGTGCACGATCGGCTTGGGGTCGCCGATCAGGTCGCCGGACTCACGGAGCAGGTCAACCATGGCCTGCTTGGCCGAGAAGACGGTCTTGCCGGCGAGCTGGGCGTAGGCGGCCTGCGCGGCCGGGGTGACGAGAACGTCGGGGGCCTCGGCGATGATGCGGCCGTCGAAGCCCATGATGGCGCGGTTGGGCAGGTCGAGTTCACGCCACCAGACCACGTCGGTCACGTCGCCGAAGGTGCAGATCATCGCGATGCCCGAGCCCTTGTCCTTCTGCGCGAGGTGGTGCGCGAGGATCGGGATCTCGACGTCGAACACCGGGGTGCGCACGGTGGTGCCGAAGAACGGCTTGTAACGGTCGTCGTCCGGGTGCGCCACGAGGGCGACACAGGCGGCGAGGAGTTCCGGCCGGGTCGTCTCGATCTCGATGGTGGAGCCATCCGGCTTGTGGAAGGACACCCGGTGGTACGCCGCCGGCATCTCCTTGTCCTCGAGTTCGGCCTGGGCGACGGCGGTGCGGAAGGTGACGTCCCAGAGGGTGGGGGCCATGGCCTGGTAGGCCTCGCCACGGTTGACGTTGCCGATGAAGGCGAGCTGGGAGGCGGTGATGGACTCCGGCGCGATGGTGCGGTAGCTCTGGTTCCAGTCGACGCTGAGGCCGAGGGTGCGCCACAGTTCTTCGAACTGCTTCTCATCCTCAACGGTGAGGCGTTCGCAGAGTTCGATGAAGTTGCGGCGGCTCACGGGGAGCTGGTCGGCGGCCTTGGTGCTCTTGCCGTCGCCGCCCTCGAAGGGCGGAACGAAGTCGGGCGTGTACGGCAGCGACGGGTCGCAACGCACACCGTAGAAGTTCTGCACGCGTCGCTCGGTGGGCAGGCCGTTGTCATCCCAACCCATCGGGTAGAAGACGCTCTTGCCGCGCATGCGCTGGAAGCGAGCGACGACATCGGTGTGCGTGTAGCTGAAGACATGGCCGATGTGGAGCGAGCCGGAGGCTGTGGGCGGGGGAGTGTCGATCGAGAAGATCGACTCCTTCGTGGCGGCGGCCCGGTCGAAGCGGTAGGTGCCCTGTGCTTCCCAGCTGGTCTCCCACTTGGCTTCGAGCCCTTCGAGGGCGGGCTTTTCGGGAACGCGGTCAGCGTGGGTCATGACTCTCCGATTCATTTCAGCGGCACCGTGTCGATGGTGAGGTGCCTTCAGTACTGCTGAACCAATCTAGCCGATTCCGCGCCCGGGGCCGCACGTCGAGGGAGTGAACGGGCTGATCCGAGGGAGGATCGCGACGCTGGCACCCGCCGGATCTGATTTTCGGCGGACACCTCGCGGGCAGGGCGGCGTGGCGCAGATCCGGCCGCAAAAGTCGCGAAAATATTGACATGAAAATACTTCAGATTTAACTTGTGCCGGGTGGTTCCAGACCGCTAACTTGAGCCAAGGGGCAACCGATTTTTTTGGGTCTACCGGGGAATTTCCTTCCTGACTAGGTCAACCCAGGGTTTCGATTGGGTCGCAGTCTGCGGCCTTCATTCTGGACCCCGGCCTGCCCTAAACCGAAGGATTCCGTCATGCGTAAACCCAGTACCCTCGCCCGGCGCATTGTGACCGTTGGTGTTGGCCCGGCCGCCATCCTGCTCGCCGGCGCGATGGTGTTCCAGGCGTCGAACGCCGCGTTCTCATCCTCGACCCGAAACCCCGGAAATAGCTGGAGCACCGGGAGCGTGGCCCTCACGGACGACGACAACGGCACCGCCGGTTTCCAGGTCACCAACGTCACGCCTGGCGACACCGGCGAGAAGTGCCTCGTCGTTACGGCATCGTCGTCCGTCGCCGGGGTAGTCAAGGCCTATGTGCAGAACCTGTCGCCCTCGGCGCAGGGACTGGAGAAATACATCAAGCTGAAGATCGAACAGGGCACCGGCGGGAGCTTCGCCGACTGCACGGGTTTCGTCATCGACCCGGCGGTCCCGGTCCTGCCGGCAGCGTCGTTGGCCACACTGTCCACGGTCAATAGCGACTACGCCACCGGTGGTAGCGCGTGGACGACCACAGGAAACGCCAGCGGGGAGTCCAAGACCTACAAGGGAACCTGGACCTTCGATGCGACCGGATTGACCCAGCTGCAGGTCGACGCGTTGCAGGGCGCCTCCACCAGCATCGACCTCGTCTGGGAGCTGCAGAACAGCAACTAGTTCGGCCATCCACCACCAGGTAGCGCCCCGACAGATCAGGTAGCAGTGTCCCTCGACAGTGGATCCACCGACAGCACCGTCGGTCGCCAGCCCCGCGCCGTGCGCGGGGGCTGGGGATTCCTGACGATCGCCACCCTGTCGAGGGCCTACCTGGTGTTGATGCTTGCCCTGGGCGCCTGCGCCACGCTGCCGATGCTCACCGGCCTCACGGGTTCGATCGTGCAGAGCGGGTCCATGGAACCGCTGATCAGTGCCGGCGACATCGTGCTCTCCGAGCCCATGGAGGCCGACACTCCGCCGCCCCTCGGGCGCGTCGTAAGCTTCCCCGCCCCGGCCGGGTCTGCCACGGCCGGCACCATGCTGCACCGGGTGATCGGGGCCAACGAAGACGGGTCGCTCATCACAGCGGGTGACGCCAACCAGAGCGTGGACAGCGGCCCCCTGGACCGGGGCGACATCATCAGCCAAGCCCAGCTCCTGATCCCCTGGATCGGGCTGCCCGCCTTCTGGCTGACCACGACGGCCATCACTCCGCTTGTGCTGTGGCTGACCATAACCGCCGCGGCCGTCGTCATCGTCGCGCTGGACGGCGCCGCGAACCCGCGGTCGCGCCGGCCCCGTGGACGTCACTTCCGACCGTCTGGTCAGGGGAGGGGCCCGCGGGTTCCGCCGGCCGAACTGGTCGCCGCGGGGGTCGTTGCGACACTGATCGCCGTCACACTGGTGGCGGCACCGCCCACCGAGGTGACCGCCGCCTTCAGCGCCACCACAACCATGGCCGGCAGCTCTTGGGAGACCGCCGGCCCCGCAACCCAACTGGCCTTCACGACCACCCCCTCCGGCTCAACCGGCGGCGTCGCCTGGTCCCGTCAACCCGTCGTGGCCATCCAGAACGCCGAAGGGGAAACCACGTCGAGCACCGCCAGCGTGGCCCTGACCCTGACCAATCCGGCTGGGGCGACCCTGGCCTGCGCGGCCAATCCGGTAGCCGCCGTCTCCGGCCGCGCGTCATTCGCCGGCTGCCGCATCGACCGGGCCGGAACGTACACGCTGACCGCCCGTTCCGGCGCACTTCCCGCCGCTCTCAGTGCCACGTTCACCATCACGACAGGCCCGGCCTCGAAGCTGGTCTTCACGGCCCAACCGGGCCCCACATCGGTGGACACAGCCTTTGCCGTCCAGCCGGTGCTGGCGATCCAGGATGCCGGCGGGAACACGGTCAGCAGCACAGCGGCCGTCACCCTGGGCCTGACCAGCGCTGCGGGGGCCAGTCTCAGCTGCACGGCCAACCCGAGAGCCGCCGTGGCCGGGACCGCGACCTTCGCCGGCTGCAAGATCACCAAGCCCGGGAGCTACTCCCTGACCGCGACCGCGGCCGGGTTGACCGCGGCCGTGAGCGGATCCGTCGCGATCAGCGCCGGTCCCGCCGCTCGCCTCGTCTTCACCACCAGCCCCTCCGGCTCAACCGGCGGGATAGCCTTTGGCACCCAGCCGGTGGTCGCCGTCCGGGACGCGGGTGGCAACGCCGTCGCCACCACCGCGCCGGTCACCCTCGCGATCACCACAGCGGCGGGGGCAACCCTCGCCTGCAGCGCGAACCCGGCCACGGGCACCGGAACCGTCACATTTGCCGGCTGCTCCATCGGGCGGGCGGGCACCTATACCCTGACCGCCAGCTCGGGAACGCTCACGGCGGCCGTGAGCGCGAGCTTCACCATCGCCGTCGGACCCGCCACGAAACTGGGTTTCACGTCGGCACCGACCACGACGCGGTACAACACCACCTTCGACAGCCAACCCGCGGTCGCGATCCAGGACGCCGGCGGCAACACCGTCGCGAGCACCGCCGCCGTGGCCCTGAAGCTCACGACCGCTGCCGGGGCCACGCTGTACTGCACAGCAAACCCCAAGGCCGCATCGTCCGGTGTTGCGGCGTTCTCCGGCTGCAGGATCGACAAGGCGGGCAGCTATACGCTGACCGCCACAGCCGGCGTCCTGACCCCGGCGGTCAGCGGCAGCTACACGGTGACCCCGGGTCCTGCAGCGAAACTGGCTTTCAGCGTCAACCCCGGTGGGTCGACCGGCGGTTTGGCCTTTTCCGGCCAACCCACGGTCGTGGTGCAGGACGCCGGCGGCAACATCGCGACCGGCACCTCGCCGGTGACCCTGAGCCTGACCACCGCAAACGGAGCCACACTGACCTGCGCGACGAACCCGGTCTCGCCGCTGTCGGGGGCGGCCGCATTCGCCGGCTGCGCCGTCGACCGGGCCGGCAGCTACACGCTGCGGGCGGTGTCCGGCAATCTCACCGCCGCCACGAGCGCAAGCCTCACGGTCGCCACCGGGCCCGCTGCCCGGCTGGTCTTCGTCTCTTCACCAGGGTCGACAACCTCGGCGACCACTTTCGGAAACACGCCGGCAGTGACCCTGCAAGACACAGGCGGCAACGCTGTCACCGCGACCGGGCAAGCCACCCTTGCCCTGACCAACGCTGCCGGCGCAACACTGGCTTGCACGACAAATCCCGCGCCGTCGTACTTCGGTTGGGGATTCATCTTCTCGGGATGCAGCATCGACAAGGCCGGTACCTACACGCTCACCGCAACCGCCGGCACGCTGACTACCGTGAGTCCCGCCTTCACGGTCACCCCCGGTGCCGCGAGCAAGCTGGTCTTCGTTGCGTCTGGGTCCGGTGGGTCGGTGAACCAGGTTTGGGGCACCCAGCCGAGTGTGGCGATCCATGATGCCAGCGGAAACGTTGTTGCGAGTTCGGCCGCGGTCACCGTCAAACTCACGACCCCGGCAGGGGCCACTCTCACGTGTACCAGCAACCCTCGTGCGGCGGTGTCCGGTGTGGCGACGTTCGCCGGCTGCCGGGTGAATCGGGCGGGGAGCTACACGCTCACCGCGACGTCGGGGACCCTCGCGGCGGGGGTCAGCCCCGGTGTCACGATCGCTCCGTAATCGTTGAATCTCGGAGTTCGCCCGCGGGCGTTGCGGCGCCCGCTCGAACGCGATGAACCGAGCCCCTGCTGGGGAGTGGTCTCAGACGACCCGCCCGCCTAGTAGGGCGGTGGATCTTCGGGCCGGTCGCTTGTCCGCGGCCGACCCGGTGCTGCTGGCGGTTCGGGTGTCGTGGCCAGGGTGGGTGGTGGACCGAGGGTGGTTTCCGGATAGGTGCGGTGGGTTTCCCCGGCCGGTGAGGTCCAGACGAGCACCCCACCGGGCTCTTGGACGACGGTCCAGAGAGTTTGGTGTTTGAGTCGGTGGTGGGCGCGGCAGAGGTGGGCCAGGTTGTCGTAGTCGGTCGATCCGTCGTGTTCTCTGGCGACGGTGTGGTCGATGTCGCTGCGGGATGCGGGTCTGCTGCAGCCCGGGAAGCGGCAGGTGCCGTCCCGTAACCCCAACCACCGGCGTGTGTCGGCCGGGACCCGGTACTGCTCCTTACCGACCGAGAGCACCGCCCCGGTCTCCGGGTGCACCAGCAGCCGGGTGAAGCTGGGGCAGCCGGCGGCGATCTCCCGGGCCACGTCGGCCGGGATCGGCCCGTACCCTTCCAGGAAACCGGGTGCCTCGCTTTTTCCCATCGCGGTGAGTACGGGCACGGTGACCATCACGCTGCCGCGGATGCCGCCGCCGGTGCCGGCGGGGGTGACGCCGTCCAGGACCAGGTCGGCCATTGCGTCGGCGCAGATCTGCCCGATCGTGCGCCGCTCTGTTTCGGGAATCAACGGGTCTTGCCGTTCCTGTTTCTGGGCGGCGTGGGCGATGCTGGTCAACCTGTCGTGCGCGGCCTGGGTTTGCACCGCGGTGCCGTACCAGGTCAGGGTGCCCATGCCATCGGCCCGGCCCTCCCACCAGACCCCACGTTCGGCAACAGCGGCGGTGGCCCGTGTGCTGAGGGTCTCCGGGTGCGCGCGTTCCCGCATCCGCCTCGCCTTCACCGCGAGTTTGCCCACGGTGAGGTCTTTGGCTTCCGGCAGCAACTTGGCTTCGAACTCGGCGGCTTCCTCGAGCGGGATGAAGCTGAGCTGGTCCATCAACACCTGCCCGTGCCGGTAACTGATGTCGCCGGAGCTCATCGCGGTGAGGGTGGCTTTCATCGGGCCGGCGAACATCGAGGATTCACCGATCAGGTTCTCCGCGGTGCGATCGGCCAGGCGCAGCGAGCAGGCGACCTCGGTGGTGATCGTGCGGCGGGCGATTTCCTGGTCTTCCCATGCCGCGATCTTCCGAGGGCTCGCGTCGGCGTCGGTGCGGACCGGGCCGCGGGCCGACTCGGCGGTGTAGTCGGGGTTGAGGACTTTCGCGGTGGCCGGGTCGGAGCTCCACCGCTGCAGGTCCGCCAGCGCACGAGCGCGTTCGGCGGTCGCCTTCGCGATCTTGCGGTGGGCCTTCCTGGCCTTGGCGACCTTCCGCGCGAGGGTGGCCTGAGCCTGATCCTGCAGGGTGCGCCGGCGCCGGTGGGCGTGCGCTGCGGCACCGGCGGCGGCGGCGGCGTCGGCAGCCGCGTCGTGGGCGTCGTGACCCGGGTCCTCCGGGTCGGTCGGGAACTGCTCTGCGGGGCTGCTCATACCCCGATATTCTCACCGACCACTGACATTCCAGCCCTTGCAGAACCGGGTGGGGAAAGGTACTCAAACCGGCCGCCTGTGGAGGAGTAGCGGGCTGGACGCATCAACGGTCCTTTCGCTCGCTACGATGTCCCCATGGCCAACCGAGGGGGATTCAGTGCCGGATGATTCAGCGGCAGGCCCGCCCGATTCTCCAGACGCTGCGCCGACCCCGCCGCCCAGGCCCGCCTTATGGCGGGAGCGTATCCCCGGGCTCGCCGACCGGCTGCCGACGCGGTGGCTCCTCACCGGCCTGACGACCGTGCTCCTCGGGCTGTCGGCCCTGTTCGGCGGGCTCGACGACACTCCGGTCCAGGCTGCCCCGGTCATCGCGGAGGGTGAACGCCACGTCGGGTCCGAGCTCACCGTCACCGTCACCCGGGCGCTGCTCATCGACGCGTTCCCTGAGCAGGGCGTCGTTCCGGCCGAGGGCGACCGGCTGCTCGTCGTGCGCGCACTGGTGGAAAACACCACCACGGAGCCGATCCGCCTGAACACCGTCGACTCCGACCGGATCCGGGTCGGCGGGGTGCCCGGCCTGCCGCGGGCCGAGCCGCCGTTCGACATCCTGGTGGTCGACGACGGCAGCGACGAGGTCGTCGCGCAGTCCGGCGTGCCCGTCGAGGTGGTTTTCATCTGGCAGGTTGCCGGCGACGCCGTGGCGGAGGGCGACGCGATCGAGGTTCAGCTGCTCGACCGCGTTTTCATCAGCGAGGGCGAGCTCACCTACGGCGGACTGTACGGTGACCCCGTAGTGAGCGGCACCCTCGAGCTGAAACTGGGCGACGTGGGCGCCGGGGTGTCGGAATGACCCCGGGGATATCGCGCTGGCGGCACGCCGCGAACGGGGCGGCGTTGCTGGCCATCCTGGCTGTTGCGTCGGTCGTCTTGCACACAACGCCGGGGCGGGAGCTGCAGCACTCGGCGTTCATCGTGCCGGCCACGTTGACGGAGCCGGCCAGTGGGCGCAACATCCGTGCCACCGTGCATTCTGTCGCCATCGCGGAGGCGGTGACCGCAGGTAACGGCTGGGCCGGGAGCACACCGGGCGTCTGGGTCGTTGTTGAGCTCAGCGTCGAGGCCGTGGTGGACGACGAGGGCGGCGTGCTCGGAACGGCCGTGCTGCGCGTGGGCGACACCGCATTCAGCGCCTCGACCCGACCGGGGACCGGCACTCTCGCTACCAGCGGGCTGGCCACCGGTATCCCGCTGACCGGCCCGCTCATGTTCGAACTCCCCGCGGATGTCGTCTCGGCCACGGCCGCACAACACGCCACCCTCGAAATCGCCAGGAGTGGCGATCCCCGCGTCGACTCCCTGCTCGTGATGCCCGTGGATCTGGCCGCGCTGGACGTGCAACCGAGCATCGATGTCGACTTCCCTAAGTGGGGTGCCCGGTGAGTCGCGGTGGAAAGCGGGTGGGCTGGCTGAGGCGGAACGGCCGCGCACTGCTGGCGGTTCTGGTGCTGCTACCGGTGACCGTGGGGATCATGTTCGCGAACCAGTGGATCCGGTATTTCGAGGAGTGGCCCAGCCGACCGGTGAATGCTGCTGTCGGCGAGACACTCGAGTACGGCAACGCACGGTGGCGCATCGAGTCAACCGCCAGGGTCAGCGCCGATAGTGCTGCCGGGCGTGAGCGGGACCTCCCCGCCGGCACCGACCTGATTTCCGTCACGGTCGAGGTCGACCCGACCGGCACCGGGCCGGATGGCGTGCCTGACCTGTGCACCGCCCGGCTGGAGGAATCCGGCGGCGGAACCGTGACGAGGAGCTGGTCGAACGGCTCCCGGGGGGCGCTCCTCGGCGGGGCCGGGCCGTTGCTCACCTCATGCAGCTCAGACCTGAGCACCCGGTATTCCTTCGAGGCGGAGTTCGTTGTGCCCGCCGAGGCGGGGGAGTCCTCATCCCTCACCGTCAACATCGCTGTCCCGGGCTTCCTGCCCGAGTACGGCAGGTTCGCCCTGGACTGACCCGCCAGGGGCGGGTTACGCGTTCGCGCGGACTGGTTCTGCGAGGGCGGCCGCCTGGCGTCGCTCGCCCAGCCGGCGCAGGCAGTAGTCGTAACCGGCGGCGATGAGGCAGATGCGCAGCGGCTCGAGGAGTACCTCGATGGCGAAGATGAGGCCGTCGTCGACGTTCATCCACCACGTCTCCAGGTCGTGGGCGCCGATCAGCCGGGTCGCGCCGAACCCGATCCACGCCCCGGCGGCTTCGATCACGGTGTAGGCGAGCACGAAGATGCCCATCGGCACGACCCCCGCCCGCCACACCAGCGTCAGGGCGTTCGCGAGCGGCTTCCAGCGGCCCACGAAGCCGGTGCCGACATCCGCAAATCGGCGGGAGACGGCCCTGGGCACGCGGGCGTAACGGGTGCGCACCCGGTCTGAGTAACGGTTCTGCGGCACCCTGATGAGCAGTGGGCCCGCGGTGAGCGCCCGGCCGTAGACGATGCCCGCGAGTGCGAGCCAGGCAACCGGGAGCAGCACGAGGGCGCCCACCTCACCGATCACCCAGGCGATGCCGTCCCAGACGACCCCGATCGGGGCGAAGACGTCTCCCAGGGCGGAGCGCAGGTCGGCTATCCAGTGCATCGCCGCACGGTTGGCAACCCACGACCCGAAGTCGTCACGGTAGTTGCTGATCAGGAACAGGGTGAGATAGACCCAGACGGCCTCGAGGTACACGGTCACCACGGCAGTCCATCGCGGCAGCCTGGCGCTGTACCGCTTGAGCAGGAATCGCCCGGTGAACGCGACGGCGATCGCCGCCGCAGAGGCCCAGGTGAGCTCGAGGTTGAGCACCCCGGCCGAGTTGTCGGTGTCGTCGAACGGGTTGATCTTGGCCAGTGCCGAGGCCGCGTACTGCAGGGTATCCTCCGCAAGGAACTGCCAGGCGGCGTAAAAGGCGAAGAAGGGCAGCACACTCGCCAGGAACAGGTCCTGCAGACTTGGCCGTCCGGTGGCCGGCGCCTCCTCGGTGCGGTCGATGGCGTCGTCGCCGGTCTTGGCGAGATCGTCGAAGGCGGGCATCCCGGGGCGCAGCACCAGGAACATCCCGATGAAGCTCGCCAGCCGGGCGAGGATGGCGACGGGCATGATGAGGAACGCGGTCAGGGCGTCCGTGGTCCCGACCAGGGCGGCGACCTCGATGACGAGGTACCGCGCCAGCCATCCGGCCAGATACAACGCCAGCAGGACCGGCCATCTGGAGGCGGCCAGCCGGAGCGTTGAGGTCACGATGGAGAACACATGGCTCAGCGTAGGGTACCCGCGGGTTCACGGAGGGGCATCAGGCCCGCGGGTTCACGGCAGGCGGGGCACTGCCGCGAGTAACGCTTGTGTGTACGGATGCGCCGGTGCCCGGAATACCTCGGCGGCAGTGCCGGTCTCGACGATCCGGCCGTCGTTCATCACGGCGACCTGGTCACTGACGTGCTGGATCACGCCGAGGTCGTGGGAGATGAACAGCAGGCTCAACTCCAGCTCATGCTGCAGTTCGTCGAGCAGGTCGAGGACCTGGGCCTGCACACTCACATCCAGCGCCGAAACGGGTTCGTCGCAGATCAGGATCTGGGGGCTGGAGGCCAGGGCGCGGGCAATGCCCACCCGCTGGCGTTGTCCGCCGGAGAGGTCGGTGGGCCGGCGATCCAACAGGGTCTCGGCCAGGCCGACATCATCAAGAAGTGCGGACACCCGGGCGGCCGTGGCGCGGCGCCCCGCCGAACCTCCGCCGGAGCTGCTCCCGGCGGTGGCGGCGACGGCATGGCGGAGGATCTCGCGCACGCTCAACCGGGGGTCGAATGATCCGAGCACGTCCTGGTAGACGGCGCCGACCAGGGACCGCCTGGCCCGGCGGTCGCGTTCGGGCAGCGTGCTCCACGCCTCACCGAGCAGGCGCACTTCCCCGGCGTCGGCGGCCGTGAGCGCCAGGGCGAGCCTGGCGGTGGTGGTCTTGCCGGAGCCGGACTCGCCCACGATGCCCAGGGTGCTTCCCCGAGGCAACCGGAAGGACACCTCGTCGACGGCGCGGTGCAGGGTGCCGTGCGGGCCACGGAACGACTTGGACAGCCCGATGGCCTCCAGGGCGATGACCGGTTCGGCAACGGGCTCTGCCGCCGGGGTGCGGGACGCAACGCTGACGGGGACCCGCTCGGGCAAGCGCTCGGGGACACGCGCGGGCGGGTGCGCGACGACGGGCTCCCGCACGGCCGTTGCCGGCGCGAGCCTGGACCCGCGCGGCCTGTCCACGGGAACCGCAGCCAGCATCCGCCTGGTCTCGGCGTGCCGGGGGTTCTGCAGCACCTCGGCCGTTGTGCCGGTCTCGATGATGCGGCCCTCGTGCATCACCGCGATCCGGTCGGCGATGCGGCCCACCACGGCGAGGTCGTGGCTGATCAGCACGATGGCCGTGCCCCGGGCGCGCACCTCCTCGAGCAGGTCGAGCACCTGGGCCTGCACGGTCACGTCGAGGGCCGTCGTGGGTTCGTCGGCCACCAACAGCGGGGGATCGAGGGCGAGCGCGGCGGCGATCAGGGCGCGCTGGCGCTGGCCGCCGGACAGCTCTCCGGAGCGCCGGCCCGCGTAGAGCTCCGGCTGCGCCAGTCCGGCGGCGTCGAGGACCTCGAGCACCCGGCGGCTGCGTTCGGCCCGGTCGAGTCGGGTGTGCAAGCGCAGCGAGTCGCCGATCTCGCGGATGATCGGGCGGAGCGGGTCGAGGGAGGCGAGGGCGTCCTGCAACACCAGGCCCACAGCCCGGCCGCGGCGCCGGCGCCAGGCCGACTCCGAGAGCCCGAGCACGGACTCCCCGGCGAGGCTGAGCTCATCGGCGCTGACCCTGGCCCCGGCACCGGCCAGACCAAGGATGCTGCGCGCGGTGACGCTTTTGCCCGACCCGGACTCGCCGACGATGGCCAGGCATTCGCCGGCTCGGACCTCGAACGAGACACCGCGCACGGCGTCGTCGGCTGACGCATCGCCGAAACCCACCCGCAGGTTGCCCACTCGCAGGGCGACCGGCGGGTGCAGGCCGGCCGCGAGCGCGACGGCAGCGCGGGAGGAGGCATCGCGTGGTCCTGTGGTGCTCATGCGTGCCTCATCCGTCGTTCGATCGAGCGGCCGAGGGTAGTCGCGCACACGGCGGTCAGCACGATGAACAGGCCGGGGAAGAAGCTCATCCACCAGGCCGAGGTGATGTAGGTGCGGCCGGCGGAGAGCATGGCGCCCCATTCGGCGGCCGGGGGTTGCGCGCCCAGCCCCAGGTAGCTCAGCGCGGCGGCCCAGACGATGGCCTGACCGATGCCGAGGGTGCCCAGAACCAGCAGGGGCGCCAGCGTGTTGGGCAGGATGTGCCTGGTCAGGATCCGGCCGCGGCCCAGGCCCTGCACCGTGGCCGCCTCCACGAACGCCGAGGATCGCACCCGGAGCAGCTGGGCGCGAATGATGCGCGCGTAGCCCGGCGCCGTGGAGAGCCCCACCGCGATGATGGCGCTGCCGGGACCCGGACCGAACACCAGGATGAACAGCAGGGCCAGCAGCAACCCCGGAAAGGCGAACAGCACCTCGAGGAATCTGTTGACCGTGAAGTCCACCGCGGCGCCGAGGGTGCCGGCGACCGTGCCGAGGACCGCGCCGAGGCCGAGCCCGATCAGGGTGGCCGTGAGGCCGATCAGGAGGGAGTCCCTGGCCCCGTCGACAACGCGGGTGTAGATGTCCCGGCCCGATTCGTCGGTGCCGAACCAGTGTTCCCACGACGGGGCGCCGAACGCTGCAAGCGGGTCGATGGCGAGCGGGTCGCCGGGGGCGAGCAGGCGCGGAACGATCGCCGCGGTGAGCAGCAGCACGGCCACGAGCACGGCAGCGAGTTCCACCACGCTGACCCGCATCCTGCCGAAGCCGCCGCCCGCGGATGCCGGGGGGCGCCCGGCACCGTGACCGGTCGCCGACGCCTGAATCTCCAGTTCGCTCACGAGAGCGCTCCGTTCCCGTGCTCGGTGGGCCGTGGGTCGGCCAGGCTGGACGCGAGGTCGGTGACGATGGTCATCAGAATGTAGGCCACCGCGACCACCATCACCACGCCGACCACCACCGGAACGTCACGCACCGTGACGGCGTTGAGCAGGGTGCGGCCGAGGCCGGGCCTCGCGAAGATCGTCTCGACCACCACGGCGCCGCTGATCAGGGAGCCGAACGCCCAGCCGGACAGGCTGATCGCGGGCAGGGCGGCGTGCCGCAGGGCGTGCCGCCAGAGCACCCCGCGATCGCTTTCCCCCCGGGCCCGCGCCGAGAGTACGAACGGTGATTCCAGGGCGGTGTTCAGGCTCTCCCGCATGACCTGGCCGAGGAAACCGGCCAGGGGAATGGCCAGGGTGGCGACGGGCAGCACCAGGCCGCGGGCATCCGCGGTGCTGATCGGCGGCAGCACCCCCCACCAGACGCTGAAGACCACGATGAGGGTGGTGGCCAGCCAGAAGTGCGGCAGGGCCGCACCGACAATCTCGAGGCCGGTGCCGATCCGGGCGGCCATGCGGCCGCGCCCGGTGGACCAGGTGGCCAGGAGCAGTGCGATGAGCCAGGCGACGCCGAGCGAGAGGACGGCCAGGAGCAGGGTTCCGCCGAGCTGGCTGAGCACGAGCGGGCCGACATCCATGTTGAGCGCGTATGAGCGGCCGAGGTCGCCGGTGGCCAGACGACCCAGCTGCTGCAGGTATTGCACCAGCACCGGCTGGTCGAGGCCGTATTCGGCGCGCACCGCCGCGAGTGCCTCCGGCGAGGTCTGCGAGCCCGGACCGCCGAGGATGGCCTCGGCAGGATCGCCGGGGATCAGCCGCACGGCGAAGAACGTGACGGTGGCGACGGCCCACAGCACGAAGACCGCGCCGGCGAGTCGCCGGGCGAGACCTCGGAGCCGAGGCCGTGCGCCCCGCCGGGCGGTTATCGTCAGCGGTTCAGCCACGCGTCGTAGAACGCCGGCGTTGAGACGGTCGGCAGCGCGCGGGCGCCCTCGACCGCCGAGCCGAGCAGGAAGTGGTTCTGCTGGTCGTAGAGCGGCAGGATGTAGAACCCGTTCAGGATCAGGTCCTGGGCGTCTTCGTACAGCGAGGCGCGCAGGTCGGCGTCGGCGTTGGTCGAGCCTGTCGAGACCTGGCCCGCCTCGGTGAGCAGGGAGTCCAGTTCGGGGTCGTTGACCTGGGCGTGATTGGCGAAGTAGCCGCTGGGCGCCGGGGTGATGCCGTCGGAGTGGAACAGGATCCGCAGCACGTCAGGGCCGATCTTGGTGTACGGCGCGCTGACGGCGTCGTACGCGTTGCTGCCCAGGGCGGTATACCAGCTGGAGAGGTCCAGCTTGGTCAGTTGAACCTCGAACCCGGTCTCCTTGGCCGTCGCCTGGATCTGCTCGAACAGCGACTGTTCGGCGGGGATGGACTGGTTGGTGCTCACCGGGAAGACGACGGTGAGCCGCACGCCGTCCTTGACGCGATAGCCTTCGGAGTCCTTCTCCGCCCAGCCGGCGCCGTCGAGCAGCTCGTCGGCGGCGTCGGGGTCGTAGTCGAACAGGTTAGGCCGGGACACCCCGAGCGGTTCGACGCTGGACAGTGCGGAGAAGGACCGTTCGGCGCTGCCCTGAAACAGCGACGCAACGGCGTCGTCGACATTTGCCGAGCGGATGAAGGCCTCACGCACCGCGGCGTCGTTGAACGGCGCCTTGCCGGAGTTCAGCTCGATGCGGTTGGAGGCGCCGGGGCGCGGCGCGTCGAGGTGCACGATGGTGTCGCTGGACTCAGCCTGGCTGATGGTGTCGGGCTGGGCGTTGTCGATCACGTCGACCTCACCGGCCTGCAGGGCGGCGTAGCGGGAGGCCGAGTCCGGGATGAAACGCCAGACGATTTCTTCCAGGTACGCCGGCCCGTCGTGCTCGGCGTCGGCCGGGGGAGAGGTGTAGTCCTCGTTCCGCACCAGCGTGATGGCGTTCTGCTTCACCCAGGAGTCGACGATGAACGGGCCGGTGCCCACCGGGGCGGCGCAGTTCTCGTCCTGGCTACGCGTCAGTGCGGTGGGGGACTCGATGGCGAGCCACGGCTGGGCGAGCGACTCGAGCAGCGCACTGTCGGGCTGGGTCAGGTTCAGCCGCACCACGGAATCCGAGACCGCTTCGGTACCGGTGACCTTGGCCAGGGCGAGGTATCCGGTTGAGGAGCCGGTCTCCGGGTTCTGCAGGTGGGCGATGTTGGCCTGCACCGCGGCGGCATCCAGCGGGGTGCCGTCGGTGAAGGTCACGTCGTCCTTGAGCGTGAACTCCCAGGAGAGCCCGTCTGGGCTCACCGTCCAGCTGTCGGCCAGCCACGGGATGATGGTGCCATCGGCGTCCAGGGAGACCAACGATTCCAGGAACTGCGAGCTGACCAGGGCTTGCGGATAGTTGCCGCCGACGTGGGGGTCCAGGCAGGTGGGCTCGGCGTCGCCGGAGGCGTAGGTCAGGGTTCCGCCGCTCGTGGGCTTCCCGCCGCCGTCGGGCGACGCGGCGGTGGTGCAGCCGGTCAAGGCGAGGCCGAGGGCAGCGGCACCGGCCAGAACGGCGAAGGTGGCGGAGCGCGGGGTGGAAGGAACGATTCCCGGACGGGGCATGCGGCGGTCTCTTTTCACGAAGGCGGTGCGGGGAAAGCCTGCTGTGGCATTATTGGACTCAGTCCAAAAAACGGATGCGTCGAGTCTCATCGTAGAACACAGGAGAGCCATGTCCGATTCCCGTGCCCCAGGCCGTCCCCGTGGTTCCTCCCGGGCGATGCTCGAAGAGGCCGCGGCGGAACTGTTCCTGGAGCAGACCTACGCGGGTACCACGGTCGGTGACATCGCCCGGCGGGCCGGGGTGAGCCGCAACACCTTCTTCAACTACTTCTCAGCCAAGAGCGACCTGCTCTGGGTCGATGTCGACGCCGGCCTGGCGGCGCTGCCCGCCTCGCTCACCGACTGCGACCGGTCCGCCCCGGTGACCGAATCGGTGCGACAGGCGCTGTTGCGGGTGGCGGCGGGGTTCGGGCCCGGCCGGGTGCCCTGGGCCCTCACCCAGTACGAGCTGATGGCGACGAGCAGCGAGTTGGAGGCATCCGCACTGGCCAGGTTTCTCGTGCAGGTGGGTCTCGTGCACGAGTTCGTCGGCGCCCGGCCGGGGCAGGCCGCCCTGGCCGACCTCGCCGGACGGGCGTTCTCGAGCGCGGTGGTGGCGGCAGCGGTCGCGGCCGCCAGGGAGTGGGCCGCCGCCGGCGTGGGTCGCGGGGAGCTGGCCGGCTACGTGGACGCCGCGATCTCGCCGGTCTGCGCTGGGTTCCACCCGGTTCTGGACCGGGATCAGGCTTACTGACAAGATAGTATTGATCGACAGACACAGATCCGGCTATCACCGGGGAGTCTTCGGAAGAACGTTGTGAGCGTGCCCCGGCACGTTCTTCGACAAGTAGAGCCGAACGGGTCGGGCCCGTCACAGCCTTTGTTTGAGCGGTCGTTCGCTTCTTTCAGGAACGGCAAGCGAGGTGGTACCGCGCAACGTCCTGTCGGGGCGAGCGTCCTCGTGGAATAGGCCAGCGGCTTTTCACCCGCCTCGTCCAGGAGAAGCATGACGTACCCGCAGCAGCCCACAGACAACGCGTTCGGTCTGCCCGACGCCGGCCCCGTCCGCGACGCAGCAGTCGTTCCCTCGCCGAACCTCCCGCAGATCGAAGGCGAGGTGTTGGACTTCTGGGAGAAGGACGGCACCTTCCAGGCCTCCATCGACAACCGCGAGGGCGCCCCGGAGTGGGTCTTCTACGACGGCCCGCCGTTCGCGAACGGCCTGCCGCACTACGGCCACCTGCTCACCGGTTACGCGAAGGACTTGTTCCCGCGCTTCCAGACCATGCGCGGCAAGCAGGTGCACCGCCGGTTCGGCTGGGACACCCACGGCCTGCCGGCCGAGCTCGAGGCCGAACGCAAGCTCGGCATCACCGACAAGAGCCAGATCGAAGAGATGGGCCTGGCCGCGTTCAACGCCGTCGCCCGCGAGTCGGTGCTCGAGTACACCAAGGACTGGGAGAAGTACGTCACCCGCCAGGCACGCTGGGTGGACTTCGAGAACGACTACAAGACCCTCGACATCACCTATATGGAGTCGGTGATCTGGGCCTTCAAGGAACTGCACACCAAGGGCCTGGCCTATGAGGGCTACCGGGTGCTGCCGTACTGCTGGCGCGATCAGACCCCGCTGTCCAACCACGAACTGCGCATGGACGACGATGTCTACAAGATGCGCCAGGACCAGACCGTCACGGTCACATTCCCGCTTGTCGGCGCCAAGGCCGAGACCCTCGGCCTCACCGCCGTGCGGGCCCTCGCCTGGACGACCACGCCCTGGACCCTGCCCACCAACCTCGCCCTGGCCGTCGGCCCGGACATCGAGTACGCCGTCGTCCCCGCCGGTCCGCACGGCACCCCGGATGCCGAGGTGCTGCGCGAGCAGGCCGGCGCGCCCGACCCGACCACCGAGGTGCTCGGCGCCGAGTACCTGCTGGCGATCGACCTCGTCGGCAGCTATGCCAAGGACCTCGGCTACGACAGCGCCGCCGAAGCAACGGCCGCCATCAGCCGCACCGTCACCGGCCGCGACCTCGAGGGCGTCTCCTACGACCGCCTGTTCGACTACTACGCCGACGAGAGCGAGTGGGGAACCCAGAACGCGTGGCGCTTCGTGCTCGCCGACTACGTCACCACATCCGACGGCACCGGCATCGTGCACCAGGCCCCCGCCTACGGTGAGGAGGACCAGATCGTCTGCCGGGCCTACGACATCCCGGTGATCCTCTCGCTCGACGACGGCGGCAAGTTCCTGCCCCACGTCACCGAGGTCGCCGGTCAGCTCTGGAGCGATGCGAACAAGCCGCTCACCCAGCTGATCAAGTCGCAGGGCCGGCTGCTGCGCCAGGCCAGCTACGAGCACTCCTACCCGCACTGCTGGCGCTGCCGCAACCCGCTGATCTACAAGGCCGTGTCGAGCTGGTTCGTGCGGGTCACCGACTTCCGTGACCGGATGGTCGACCTCAACCAGGACGTCACCTGGGTTCCGGAGAACGTCAAGGACGGCCAGTTCGGCAAGTGGATCGGCAACGCCCGCGACTGGTCGATCAGCCGCAACCGGTACTGGGGCTCCCCGATCCCGGTCTGGAAGAGCGACAACCCCGCCTACCCGCGCATCGACGTCTACGGTTCCCTCGACGAACTCGAAGCCGACTTCGGCGTGCGCCCCACCGACCTGCACCGGCCCTACATCGACGCGCTCACCCGGCCCAACCCCGACGACCCCACCGGGCAGTCCACCATGCGACGCATCGAGGATGTCCTCGACGTCTGGTTCGACTCCGGCTCGATGCCGTTCGCGCAGGTGCACTACCCGTTCGAGAACCGGGAATGGTTCGACAGCCACAACCCGGCCGACTTCATCGTGGAATATATTGGCCAGACCCGCGGCTGGTTCTACCTGCTGCACGTGCTCTCGACCGCCCTGTTCGACCGGCCCGCGTTCAAGAACGTCATCAGCCACGGCATCGTGCTCGGCAACGACGGCCAGAAGATGAGCAAGTCGCTGCGCAACTACCCCAACGTCAACGAGGTCTTCGACCGTGACGGTTCCGACGCCATGCGCTGGTTCCTGATGAGCTCCCCGGTCCTGCGCGGCGGCAACCTCATCGTCACCGAGGAGGGCATCCGCGAGGGCACCCGCCAGATGCTGCTGCCGCTGTGGAGCACGTGGTACTTCTTCTCGCTCTACGCCAACGCCACCGACTACACCGCCACCTGGCGCACCGACTCCACCGATGTGCTCGACCGCTACCTGCTGGCCAAGACCCGCGACCTCATCGAGGACGTCACCGGCGACCTCGAACGCCTCGACAGCACCCTGGCCGCATCGCGCCTGCGCGACTTCGCCGACGTGCTGACCAACTGGTACGTGCGCCGCTCCCGCGACAGGTTCTGGGCCGGCGTCGCCGCCGACGGCACCGGAGCGGATGCCTTCGACACCCTGTACACGGTGCTCGAAACCGTGACCCGGGTGGCCGCGCCGCTGCTGCCGCTGATCAGCGAACGCATCTGGCAGGGCCTGACCGGCGGACGCAGCGTGCACCTCACCGACTGGCCGGACGCTGCGGTGTTCCCCGCCGATCCCGGCCTGGTCACGGCGATGGACCAGGTGCGCCTGGTCAGCTCCACAGTGCTGTCGCTGCGCAAGAAGGCCGGCCTGCGGGTGCGCCTACCGCTGGCGAACCTCACCGTCGTCACCACCGACACGGCCGCCCTGGCCGGGTTCGAGGGCATCCTGCGCGACGAGCTGAACGTCAAGGCCGTCACCCTTGTCGAACAATCGGCCGACAGCGCAGAGAGCTACGGCATCACCTCCAAGCTCACCGTCAACGCCCGCGCCGCCGGCCCGCGCCTGGGCAAGCAGGTGCAGCAGGTCATCAAGGCCGCCCGCACCGGGGACTGGTCGGAGACCGACGGCGTCGTCACCGCCGGCGGCATCGAGCTGGCCACGGGGGAGTACGAGCTGGAACTCCAGGCCGCCTCCACGGCCGCGGACGCCGAATCGGTGCTGAACAGTTCGGCACTCGCGCTTCTCGCCGGCGGCGGCTTTGTGCTGTTGGAGACCACCACCACGCCCGAACTCGAGGCGGAGGGCCTGGCCCGCGACCTCATCCGCGCCGTTCAGGACACCCGCAAGTCGGCCGGTTTCGAGGTCAGCGACCGCATCCGACTCGACCTGGTGTTCTTCGCCGATACCGACGCCGACACCTTCGCCCTGGCGGCGGGCGTCGACGTCGCCGGTGAAACCCTCGCCACCCGCTTCACCGCGCATTCCGCCCCGGCTGACACCGCCGGCACCCCGTCCGAATGGCTGCCGGGCCTGACCGGCTCGATCGTGGAGCACTACGTGCGCTTCGAAGCCAACCACTACGCGAACCACGGACCGGTCATCGTTGCCGTCGCCCGCGACAAAGGAACCATCAATGTCTGACGACTACTACCCCGACGAATTCCGTGACGCCGGCGACGCCGTGCTCGCCGCACTGCTCGAGCGAGTGGGCGAGAGCTCACCCCAGCCGCGGTTGCAGGCCACCCGCCGGGCGGTCGAACTGCTCGGCGACCCGCAGAACTCCTACCCGATCATCCACGTGACCGGCACGAACGGTAAGACCAGCACCAGCCGCATCATCGAGAGCATCCTGCGCGCCTACGGGCTGCGCACCGGCCTGCTGGTGAGCCCGCACCTCGTGCGGCTCAACGAACGCATCGTGATCGACGGGCAGAGCATCACCGACGAGGCCCTGGCCGCGAATTGGGCCGACATCCAGCCCTACCTGCTCATGGTCGACGCCGAACTCACCACCGCCGGTGACGAACCGCTCACCTTTTTCGAGGCCCTCACCGTTCTGGCCTTCGCCTGCTTCGCGGATGCGCCGGTCGATGTGGTCGTGCTCGAGGTCGGCATGGGCGGCGAATGGGACTCCACCAACGTCGCTGACGGGCAGGTGGCCGTGTTCACCCCGATCGCGCTGGACCACACCAAGCGGCTTGGGAGCACCATCTCCGAGATCGCCCGCACCAAGTCCGGCATCATCAAGCCCGCAGCGGCCGTCGTGACCGCCGCGCAGCCGCCGGAGGCCATGACCGAGCTGAGCCGGGCGGCCGAGCTCACCGAGTCGACCCTCGTGGGCGAGGGAAGCGAATTCGCCCTCCTCGCCAGCCACGTGGCCGTCGGCGGCCAGCTCATCTCGGTGCGCGGCATCGCCGGCACCTACTCCGAACTCTTCCTGCCGCTCTACGGCACCCACCAGGCCCAGAACGCGGCCGTGGCCATCGCCGCCGTCGAGTCGTTCCTCGGCGCGGGCAGCCAGGCCCTCGTCGAAGACATCCTGGTGGAGGGCCTCGCCACGGCCACCTCGCCGGGACGGCTGCAGCTGGTCGGCATCGAGCCGACCGTGCTCGTCGACGCCGCGCACAACCCGCACGGGGCCCTCGCCCTGTCCGCGGCCCTGGAGAGCTACTTCGACTTCGACGAGATCGTGGTCGTGGTAGGCATCCTCGCCGACAAGGACGCCGCAGGCATCATCGAGGCCCTGCGCCCCGCCGTGGCCCGCTTCCACGTGACGCAGTCGCACTCCGAGCGCGCGATCCCGGTCGACGACCTCGCCGACCTCGTCGCCGAGCACGTCGGCGACGCCGACACCTTCAGGTTCGGTGACCTCGCCCAGGCCCTCGACGCGGCTCGCGGCTGGGCCCAGGACGCCCCCAAGCGTGCGGTGCTCGTCGCCGGGTCGATCACCCTCGTCGGTGACGCCGTGGCGTTGGCCGACGCGGGGGACTGGATGACCAAGTGAGAAGCGGATCGGTGCGGCGCTCGCTCGCCTCGATCGTGCTCGGCTTCGAGCTGATCGTGGTGTTCCTGGCCACGCTGGTGATTTTCGGGCTCAGCGACCTGCCGGCCTGGGTCACCCTCGGCGGCGGAGCGCTGCTCTGCCTCATCATGGTCGCCACCCTCGGCTTGCTACGGTACAACTGGGCCTACACGATCGGCTGGGCCGTCCAGGTCGTCATCGTCGCCACCGGATTCCTCAACCCGGCGATGTTCGTCGTCGGGGCACTCTTCGCCGGCATGTGGGTCTACTGCATGATCACCGGCTCCCGCATAGACAGACAGCACAAGGAGAACTCATGACGAACGTTCAGGAAACACTCGTATTGGTCAAGCCCGACGGCGTGGCCCGCAATCTGTCCGGCGAAATCCTTCGCCGCATCGAGGCGAAGGGTTACTCCCTCGTCGACATCAAGCTTGTGCAGGCCGAGCGATCCCTCCTCGCCGAGCACTACGCCGAGCACGCCGGTAAGCCGTTCTTCGAGCCGCTCGTCGAGTTCATGGAAAGCGGTTCGATCCTGGCGCTGCGTGTCGCCGGCGACCGCGTGATCGAGGGCTTCCGCGCCCTGGCCGGCACCACCGACCCCACCACGGCAGCCCCGGGAACCATCCGCGGCGACCTGGGCAGGGACTGGGGCCTGAAGGTTCAGCAGAACCTCGTGCACGGTTCGGACTCGCCCGAGTCCGCGGCCCGCGAGCTGGCCCTCTGGTTCGCCTAGACCTCGTCTTCCCAGAAGCCTGACGGCCTCGTCCCGCGTTGCGGGCGGGGCCGTTTCTTCGTGCGCCGCCTTGTCGCTCCACGCGAAGGTGGGCGAGGGCTAGAGGCGGTGGAGGAAGTCCATTTGGAGCTGGGCGATCGTCGCGGCTACGAGGTAGCAGACGATGGTGATCACGAATATCCAGGAGTACGCGCCGGCCGCCAGCCGCCGCACGCGGGCCGAGCCCGGGATGATGCCGGTCTTGAGGTTGTACAGGGTCACGGCCAGGAACACCGGGATGGTGACCGTCCAGGTGACCATGCACCACGGGCACAACACGTCGAGCACGAAGAAGCTCTGACCCATCAGCCAGATGACGAAGGCCAGCGCACCGGCGACCCCCAGGTTCAAGCCCAGCCAGAACCACCGGGCGAAACGGGCGCCGGAGAGGATCGCCGCTCCGATGGTGATCACCACGCTCCAGCCGGCCACCCCGATCAACGGGTTCGGGAAGCCGAACACCGCGCCCTGCCAGGAGCCGAGATTGGTGCTGCAGCCGACCAGGACACTGAAGTTGCAGGACAGCTGCGCGGTGGGATCCTCCAGCATCGTGAACTTGTCCAGCGTGAGCGCGAATGCCGCCGCGAAGCCGATTGCCCCCGCGAGAATCAGGAAAACGGCGAGACCGATCGGAGGCTTTTTTGACGTGGTGAATGGCACATTCGGATTATGCCATGTGTCGCGTGCGCGTCCCTGAGAATGCGTGCGATAATCGAAACAGTCGTTTGAGCCGCGCTCAAACCGATGCCATAAGGCTTAATGGGCGGCATTCGCCCAGATTTATTGGTCCTAGACCAAAGGTATTTGCAACCAGAGCCAAGAGCCGGTTGCGGCACGCAATAGGATTCGCGGGGTTTTCGCGCAAGCGAAAGCATCGCACGAGAGAGCAACCGAGTGGGTGGCGCGGTCACCCACAGCGGTCAAGGAGCGCACCAGTGATGGTGGAAGACAACGACAACAAGAAGCGCAAGGGCCTCTTCGGCACTCGCAAAACAACCAGGAAGGCGGCACCGGCCAAGCAGCTCGAACCGATCGGTGAGACGCCCGGCGTCCCCGCTCAGATCGACCCGGCCGTGACGCCGGAGTCACCGTCGGCCCCGGCCGACCGAGTGGAGCAGGCCCCGGCCGACCAGGCGTCAGCGGCGACGGACCAGCAGGTGGCATTCCCCGCCCTGCCGACACCGTTCGACGAGACCGTCGAGGTTGTTCGCCGACCGACGACGTCCCTGATCTTCCAGGCGCCGGCGATCCTGCCGGCCCCGGTCCGGTCCGGCGGCCGCCAGCTCGACGACGAGGATGACGACGCAGAAGAGGGCTCGACGGTGCGCCGCCGCGCCCGCCGTCGCACCGGCGAAGAGGGCCGCAGCGACGACCCCGCGAACACCGTGGTGCGGGTGCGGACCCCCCGCGAGCCGGAGCTGATCACCGAACCCCAGCGGATCAAGGGCTCCACCCGCCTGGAGGCGAAGAAGCAGCGCCGCCGCGACGGCCGTGACGCCGGCCGCCGCCGTCCGGTCATCACGGAGGCCGAGTTCCTCGCCCGCCGCGAGTCGGTCGACCGCGCCATGGTCGTGCGTGCCAAGCACAACAAGATCCAGATCGGCGTTCTCGAAGACGGCGTGCTCGTCGAGCACTACGTGGCCAAGAACCAGGATGCGTCGCTCATCGGCAACGTCTACCTCGGCCGCGTGCAGAACGTGCTGCCGAGCATGGAAGCCGCCTTCGTCGACATCGGACGCGGCCGCAACGCCGTGCTGTACTCCGGTGAGGTCGACTGGGACGCCGCCGCCGTCAACTCCCCGGGGAACGCCCAGACCCGCCGCATCGAACTGGCCCTCAAGCCCGGCGACAAGGTGCTCGTGCAGGTCACCAAGGACCCGATCGGCCACAAGGGCGCCCGGCTCACCAGCCAGGTCTCCCTGCCCGGCCGGTACCTCGTCTACGTGCCCAACGGGTCGATGAACGGCATCAGCCGCAAGCTGCCCGACACCGAGCGCGCCCGGTTGAAGAAGATCCTCAAGGAGGTCCTGCCCGACAACGTGGGCGTCATCGTGCGCACCGCCGCCGAGGGCGCGACCGACGAACAGCTCACCCTCGACGTCAATCGCCTCACCGCGCAGTGGGCCTCCATCGCCAAGCAGGTCGAGACCGTGTCGGGCCCGGCCCTGCTGCACAGCGAGCCCGACCTGCTCATCAAGATCGTGCGTGACGTCTTCAACGAGGACTTCCACAAGATGGTCATCTCCGGCGACGACGCCCAGGAGGTCATCGAGTCCTACCTGCGCCAGGTGGCTCCCGACCTTGTCGAGCGCGTCCAGCGCTACGAGGGCGAACGCGACGCGTTCGACGAATACCGCATCTCCGAACAGATCGAAAAGGCCCTGGACCGTAAGGTCTGGCTGCCGTCGGGCGGTTCGCTCGTGATCGACCGCACCGAGGCGATGACCGTGGTCGACGTCAACACCGGCAAGTTCGTCGGATCCGGCGGCAACCTCGAGGAGACCGTCACCAAGAACAACCTCGAAGCGGCCGACGAGATCGTGCGCCAGCTGCGCCTGCGCGACATCGGCGGCATCATCGTGGTCGACTTCATCGACATGGTCCTCGAGTCCAACCGGGACCTGGTGCTCCGCCGTCTCGTCGAATGCCTCAGCCGCGACCGCACCAAGCACCAGGTGGCCGAGGTCACCTCGCTCGGGCTCGTGCAGATGACCCGCAAGAAGCTCGGTCTGGGCCTGCTTGAGTCATTCAGCGAGAACTGCGAGGCCTGCGCCGGACGTGGAATCGTCATCCACCACGACCCCGTCGTCAAGCACCGCCAGACCGCTCAGCCCGCTCAGGAGCGCCGCCCCCGCAGCAAGTCAAACGGCAACGGCGGCTCCGGCCACGACGCCGGCAACTCGGGCCAGCGCGGCAACGGCAACCAGAACTCGGGTCAGGCGCACGCCGCACCCGCGCAGACGGATGCCGCCAAGGCTGGCCACGGCACGCACGGAATCACCGAGGACGCCAAGCACGCCCTCGCGCTGATCGCCGCGCGCACCATCAGCCGTTCACTGACCGGCTCGATCCCCGTGATCGCGCCGACCGAGACCGCTGCCCCGGCTGCCGAGGCTGCCGCCCCGGCCGCCGAGCCCGACGCCGCGACCGAGGCCGAGAGCTTCGAGACCGCACCCACGTCCCGTTCGACGTCGCGCGGCAACCGTTCGGGCAGTCGTTCGGGTGGCCGCACCGGCCAGCCGACCGACAGCGCGCCCTCCGCACAGCCCGAGCAGGCGTCCACCAGCCCGGCCGCCGCAGAGCCCGAACCCGCCGCCCCGGCGGTTCAGGCCCCGACCCTGGCTCCGGAGGCCGTTCCGGCCGACTCGGCCGAGGGTGTCGCGATTCTGGACATCCCCGTGCAGAAGTCACCGCGCAGCCGTCGTCCGGTGAGCAAGCAGGTCACCGACCAGCTGCTCGATTCGGTGCTCGAAGCCCTGCCGGAGCCCAAGCAGCCCGGCCAGGGCCGGTCGCGCAGCCGCCGGGTCACTACCGCCGGCGGTCCGACCGCCACCGCGCAGCCGATCGTGGCTCCCACGCAGGACAACCTCTAACGGTCGTCGGCCCTCAACGGCCCAACTGCGGTGCCGCCCCGTCCGGGCGGCACCGCAGTTGTCGTCTGGGCCTGTCGTCATGACCGGTCCGGTCACCTGGCACAGGTAAGATCGACGGATGCACAGGGATCGGGGGGCGGTGCGGCGCGTGCCCACCGGACTCATCCTCGGTGTGGCGCTGGTGGCCGCCGCGTTCGCGATCCGCGGCGTCAGCCCGGCCTTCACCGGCTGGGGACTCCCGGACCGCGCCCAGGACACCATCACCCTCGCCCTGAGCGTGATCATCGAATCAGCCCCATTCGTCTTCCTCGGCATCCTGCTGTCCACGGTGGTGCAGGTGTGGCTTCCGCACGGGTTCATCACCCGGTTCCTGCCCCGCCAGCCCCTGCTGCGCCGCGCCTGCATCTCGCTGCTGGGCATGTTCTTCCCGGTCTGCGAATGCGGCAACGTGCCGCTGGCGCGCGGATTCATGGTGGGCGGCTTCACGGTGCCGGAATCGATCACCTTCCTCCTCGCGGCGCCCATCCTGAACCCGATCACGATCATCACCACCCACCAGGCTTTCGGCTGGGGAGATGGGATTCTTCTCACCCGCATCGTGGCCGGCTTCGTGATCGCCAACGTGATCGGTTGGCTCTTCAGCCGGCACCCGGATCCGGACAGCCTCCTGACCCGCACGTTCTCGGCGTCCTGCGCACTGCCGGATGCGTCAGGGCACGACGACGGGCGCGCCGGCGGCCAGCACGAGGGGCACAGCCACACCCATGGTGCCCGTGCGGGCCGCATCGAAAGGTCGGTGGACCTCTTCACCCGCGAAACCGCGGTGATCATGCCCGCCCTGTTCATCGGATCGCTGATCGCGGCCCTCACCCAGGTTTTCGTGCCCCGCTCGGTGCTGTTGGCACTGGGCAGCAACCCGGTCTGGTCGGTGCTGGCCATGATCGCCCTGGCCTTCATCGTCGCGGTCTGCTCCAACGTCGACGCCTTCTTCGTGCTGTCCTTCGGCAGCACCTTCATGCCGGGCGGCATCGCCGCCTTTCTCACCTTCGGAGCCATGATCGACGTCAAGATGCTCGCCCTGATGCGCACCACCTTCACCACCCGCACCCTCGTGCAGATCACCGCGCTGGTGGCGCTGATGAGCACGGCCGCCGGACTGCTGGTGAACTATGTCGCCTAAGGACAAGCTGGCCGGCTACCTGGCCGAGCGCTGGCGCGGCATCGGCCTGAGCCTGGTGATCGTGGTGGCCACCATCTGGCTCGGCGCCACGGGACAGCTCGGGTTGTACATCCACCCGCGCTACTTCATCTTCACCACGGTGATGGCCCTGCTCGGCCTCGTGTTCGTGGTGGCCAGCTTCGTCTTCCGCACCCCGGCGGCCGGGGAGCCGGAGCCGGCCGGCCGCGGGTCCGCCGGTCGGCGGACCCTGGCATTGGGTGGCAGCGCCCTGCTCCTGGTCGTCGCGGCGGTCACGGTGCTGGCCCTGCCGCCGGCCACCCTGACCAGCGCCACGGCCACCCAACGCGAGGTCAACTCCGGTGGGCTGGACAGCGAGGCCGCCGCAGAGGAGGCCGCCGCCCTGGTGGGCACCGGCGACTACGAACGCTTGAGCGTGAAGGAATGGGTGTCGCTCCTGGCCCAGTCCGAGGACCCCGCCCTCTACGCCGACAAGACGGCCAGCATCACCGGCTTCGTCCTGCCGGACGCCGCAGATCCCGACAACGTCTTCTACGTCGCCCGGTTCGTGGTCACCTGCTGCGCCGTCGACGCCCAGCCCATCGGTGTCGCCGTCTACCAGCCTGGCTGGCAGGCCAGCTACGACACCGACGACTGGGTGCAGGTGACCGGCACCTTCGTGAGCAACCCGAGCGCCCGATCCAGTGACACCCTCGCCGTGCTGCCCACCTCCATCGAGCCCGTCGACCAGCCGAGCGACCCGTATGTCTACTGACCCGACGTCGGCTCCGCTGCGCACACCCGATCCGGCCGCGACTGCCGCGAGCCGGCGGTTCCGCCGCACCCTCGCGGCCCTGCTCACCGGCCTGATCGTGCTGTGCCTGGGCCTGGTGGCCGTCAACCTGCTCAACGGACCCCGCCTGACCGGTTCACACGTGGACACGAGCGCCGTCGTCACCGCGGCCAACCAGCGGCTGGTGCTCGAGACGAACCAGCAGCTCACCGAGGTGAGCGCTGACCAGGTCACCGTCAGCCCCGCCGGCGTCGTGGACGTGCAGACCAGGAACGACTCCATCGTGATCGTCTTTCCCCAGCCGCTCGCCTACGACACCGAGTACACGGTGTCCGTGAGCGACGTCACCGGCCCGTTCGCCGACAGGTCAAGCGACCTGGCCGTCTCCTTCCGTACCGACGAAGCGCCGCTCTTCCTGCTCAGCCGGTCCCCGGCCCAGGCCGGCGAGTCGACCAAGGCACCGGACCGGATCGTGCGCACAACCGTGGGATCCGCCGAGACCACTGTCGCGTTCAGCGCCCCGTACATCCAGTCGTTCGTTCCCGTGGGCGATGAACTCGTGGTGGTCACCGTCACCGACGATCTCAGCAACGCGCTCAGCCTGGTGGACCGCGACGGCCGCGCCGCCGAACTCACCCTGCCGGGCACCGGGACCGTGCAGGACCTGCAGGCCTCCCCGTCCTCGAGCACCGTCGGCTTCCGATTCAGCAGCGCCCCGGGGGCGGGAGGCCACGTCTACGACAACACCCTGTTCCTGCTCGACCTCACCCGCGGCACCGTCGACACCGTGGCCGGGCTCGATGGTGAGCCCGTGCAGGCCATCGCCTGGGGGTTCATGGCCAACCGGCCCGAGGTCGTGGCGCAACTCTTCGACACCACCCTGCTGCTGATCGACCCGCGCGCAGCGGCCGACACGGTGCCCATCCCCATCGGCCAGTTCCCCAACCTCAACGCGTTCGCGCCCGACGGGCTGCGCATCGCCGTGTCCGACCAGGACCGCCAGTACATCCTCGACCTGTCCACGGGCGCCGAGGCGGCGATCGTGCCGCAGGATGTCGCCGGCACCACCCCGTACACCGCCGAACTGCGCTTCCTCACCGGGGGAGAGGGATACGTGCAGAGGGTGGCCGAATTCGACCAGGCGACCGGGCGGGTGCGGCAGTCGCTGATCCTCGTCACAGGGGACCCGGCCGCCCCGACGACCCGGGTGGTCTACGAACCCGTGTTGCCGAACGAGACCATCGTGGGATTCGCCATCTCACCCAACGACCAGTACCTGGCGATCCAGACCGTGCCGAACAGCCAGGCCCAGGTGACGGATGGTTACCCCGTCGACCCGCAGGCCATCACGGCGACGACACTGTTCGTGGACCTGGCGACCGGGGCCATCAGCCGCAGCATCGTGGGCATCGACGCCACCTGGTGAGCAACGTCAGCGGTCCTTGCCGCGCACGCGCAGGCCGCTCGCTCGCAGCCGGGTGACGAGGCCGCGGAAGTCCACGGGTTCCGCTCCGGCCGCCACCAGGGCGTCGTAGCGATCCCGGGGCACGTCGTAGTGGTCCAGATCGAACCCGCGCCGGGGGATACCCTGGGCGGCCGCGAAGGCGTGCAGCTCCTCGAGGGAGGCGTCGCTCACCAGGTGCGACCAGAGCGTGCCGTGAGCCGCCCAGGCCGGCTGGTCGATCAGTATGCCCATGCTGAAAGTGTATGGACAATCCCGGCCCTAAGCTTGCCCACGGCGGCACCCTCGAACAGAGGGCGCGACACGCCCTCTCGAGGTGGTTTGACCGGGGCAATCCGATCCGCTAAAGTCGAGTGTTGGTGTGCGAAGGACTCTGTCCACGTAGCACCCAAGGTTTTCTGAAGTGACATGGTCCGACTTGGTCCATGTGCACTCGGTAACTTTCCATCATAGGAATCGGAGCCCCCGGGGTTCCCCAGAGATAGGTACGTAAAGTGGTTTACGCAGTTGTGCGCGCCGGTGGGCGGCAGGAGAAGGTAGAGGTCGGGACCATCGTAACGATGGACCGAATCAAGGCTGACAAGGACGGCAACGTCGAGCTGGCCGCCGTGCTTCTCGTCGACGGCGACAAGATCACCTCTGACTCGACGTCGCTGGCCAACGTCAAGGTCACCGCCGAGGTCCTCAACGACCTTCGCGGCCCGAAGATCGTCATCCAGAAGTTCAAGAACAAGACCGGTTACAAGAAGCGTCAGGGGCACCGTCAGGAGCTCACTCGCGTTCAGGTCACCGGCATCGCCTAGGCCTGAGGAGAATAACAAATGGCACACAAAAAAGGTGCGAGTTCCACTCGCAACGGTCGTGACTCCAACGCTCAGCGCCTCGGCGTGAAGCGCTTCGGTGGTCAGGTTGTCGGCGCGGGCGAGATCATCGTCCGTCAGCGTGGCACCCACTTCCACCCCGGCGTGAACGTCGGCCGTGGTGGCGACGACACTCTCTTCGCTCTCGAAGCCGGCTCGGTCGAGTTCGGCGCCAAGGGTGGCCGCAAGGTCGTCAACATCGTGGTAGCTGCCGCTTAGGCATCCACACAGCTTTTCAGCATGAGGGCGGGCTTCGGCTCGTCCTCATGTTTGTTTGTATCGCCACCTGAAAGGGGCATTCCCATGGCCACGTTCGTTGACCAAGTCACGCTGCACCTGCGAGCGGGCAACGGAGGAAACGGTTGTGTCTCGGTCAAACGCGAGAAGTTCAAGCCTCTCGCCGGCCCCGATGGCGGAAACGGCGGCAACGGTGGCGACATCGTGCTCGTCGCCGACCCGCAGGTGACCACCCTGCTCGCCTTCCACCGTTCGCCGCACCGCAGCTCCGCGAACGGCGGCCCAGGCATGGGTGACCACCGCAACGGCTACGGCAGCGACATCATCGAGCTGTCGGTGCCGCTGGGCACCGTCGTCAAGGACGTCGAGGGCAACGAACTCGCCGACATGACCGAGCCCGGCTACCGCATCGTCGTCGCCGCGGGTGGTCAGGGCGGACTCGGCAACGCCGCGCTCGCCTCCACCAAGCGCAAGGCCCCGGGATTCGCACTGCTCGGCACCCACGGCTTCGAGGGAGACGTCTACCTCGAACTCAAGACCGTGGCGGACATCGCACTCGTCGGCTACCCCTCGGCCGGAAAGTCCAGCCTGATCGCCGCCATCTCGGCAGCCCGGCCCAAGATCGCCGACTACCCCTTCACCACCCTGCAGCCCAACCTCGGCGTCGTGGATGCCGGTGAGGTGCGCTACACCGTCGCTGACGTGCCCGGCCTCATCGAGGGCGCCAGCGAGGGCAAGGGACTCGGCCTGGAATTCCTGCGCCACGTTGAGCGCTGCACCGCACTCCTGCACGTGCTCGACTGCGCCACCCTCGACCCCGGCCGCGACCCGATCAGCGACCTGGACATCATCCTCGGCGAACTCGCCGCGTACCCGGTGCCCGAGGGCCAGACGCCCCTGCTCGAGCGTCCCCAGCTGGTCGCGCTGAACAAGATCGATGTTCCGGAGGGCCGCGAGCTCGCCGACTTCGTGAAGGCCGAACTCGAAGAGCGCGGCTACCGCGTCTTCGAGATCTCCACGGTCAGCCACGAGGGACTGCGCCAGCTGAACTTCGCCCTGGCCGAGACCGTCGAGGCCGGCCGGATCTCCAGCGCCGAAGCCGCGGCCCTCAAGCCGCGTATCGTCATCCGCCCCAAGGCCGTCGACGACAGCGGCTTCATCGTGCGCGTCGAGGGTGGCACGTTCGGCAACATCTTCCGCATCCTCGGCACCAAGCCCGAACGCTGGGTGCAGCAGACCGACTTCAAGAACGACGAGGCCGTCGGCTTTCTCGCGGACAGGCTGGCCAAGCTCGGCACCGAGGACGAACTGTTCAAGGCCGGCGCTGTCGCCGGTTCCACTGTCGTCATCGGCCCTGGCGACGGCATGATCTTCGACTGGGAGCCCACCCTCACCTCCACTGCCGAGCTGATCACCGCCCCGCGTGGCACCGACAGCCGCATGGACGACTCCAAGCGCCGCACCAGCAACGAACGTCGCGAGGAATACCTCAAGCGCATGGACGCCAAGTCGGCCGCGCGTGCGGAGCTCATCCGCGAGCGCGAAGCCGGCATGTGGTCCACCGGCGAAGAGGAGTACAACGCCGGCGAAGGCGAAGTCACCGAGAACAACGCCGCCCGGCGGCGCCTCAAGGAGGGAGACTCCGAATGAGCTCCCACGAGCGCGCCCGGATCTCCACGGCACGGAGAGTCGTTGTGAAGGTCGGCTCGTCGTCGATAACGGGTGACAACGCCGACCAGATCGGCCCGCTCATCGAAACGTTGGCGAAGTTGCATGACCGTGGCGCCGAAGTCGTCCTGGTCTCCTCCGGGGCGGTTCCCAGCGGGATGCGACACCTGGGCCTGGAAGACCGCCCGGCGGATCTGGCCACCCAGCAGGCCGCGGCATCCGTCGGACAGAACGTGCTCGCCGCCACGTACCAGAAGACTCTCGATCGGCACGGCATTTCCGCCGGGCAGGTGCTGCTCACCGAGGGAGATCTCCTCAACGAGCCGCACCGCAGCAACACCCGCCGAGCGGTCAACCGTCTGCTCGACCTGCGCATCCTGCCGATCGTGAACGAAAACGACACCGTGGCCACCTACGGCCTGAGGTTCGGCGACAACGACCGGCTGGCGGCGATGCTGTCCGTGCTGATCCGGGCCGACCTGCTGGTGCTGCTCAGCGATGTCGATGCCCTGTACACCAAGCCGCCGCACCTGCCGGGTGCCGAGCGGATCGACGACATCGGTTTCGACCAGGAACTCGTCGGCATGGAGTTCGGCGGAAGCAACGGGCCCGGCGTCGGCACCGGCGGTGCGAACACCAAGGTCAAGGCCGCCAGGCTGGCAGCGTCCGCCGGAACAGCCGTGCTCGTCACCGCTGCCGGATTGGCGGGGCCCGCCCTCCGCGGCGAACACGTCGGCACCTGGTTCGAACCTGCGCCGATGGCACCCGGACGGGCGCTGTTGTGACCCGGCCACGCGTCATCGCCGCCCGGCCCAGTATGCCTGGGTGCGTGTGTGAATGAGCGTTCTGACCAGGGACGGGGTGTCCGGTGCCGCACGCATCGTGGTCAAGGTGGGCTCCTCCTCGATTAGCGGCGCCAACGCCGGCCAGATACCGCGATTGGTCGACGCCCTCGCGGGCGCCCACGGCCGTGGCACTGAGGTCGTCCTGGTGTCATCCGGAGCGATCGCCACCGGAATGCCGTACCTGCACCTCGACGAGCGTCCCACCGACCTGGCCACCCAGCAGGCCGCGGCCTCCGTGGGTCAGAATCTGCTCGTCTTTCGCTACCAGGAGAGCCTGGACCGTTACGACATCGTCGCCGGTCAGGTTCTGCTCACCGCGGGGGACCTCGAGAATCCGTCCCACCGCAGCAATGCCCAACGCGCCATGGACCGTCTCCTGGGCCTGCGTATCCTGCCGATCGTCAACGAGAACGACACCGTCGCCACTCACGAGATCCGGTTCGGCGACAACGACAGGCTCGCCGCCCTCGTCGCCACCCTCGTCAGGGCCGACCTTCTCGTTCTGCTCAGCGACGTGGATGCGCTCTTCACCCGGCCCCCGCACCTGCCCGGCGCCGAACGGATCGAGCACGTGGCACTGGGCGACACCCTGCCCGGCGTCGAATTCGGCTCCTCCCAGTCCGGGGTGGGAACGGGCGGCGCCGGCACCAAGGTGTCCGCCGCCCGGATCGCCGCTGAGGCCGGCACGGCGGTCCTGGTGACGTCGACGGCGCTGGTCGCCGAGGCCCTCCGTGGCGACCGGATCGGCACCTGGTTCGAGCCCGCCGACCCGGCACGCCTGCAGCGGCCTGCCGTAGGCTGAGGGCATGACGCAGACCTCTCCCGCCGAACTTCCCGCCGCCGGAGTGCCCGCCGCCGAACTTCCCCTCGCCGGACTGCCCGGATCCGCTCCAGACGCCGACGGCTCCTTCACGGCCTTGCTTGTCGCGGGCCGTGCGGCTTCGCTCGCGCTGGCGTCCGCACCGACCCAGGTGAAGAACCAGGCCCTCCGCGGAATCGCCACGGCGTTGCGCGAGAACGTGGCGCAGATCATCGCCGCCAACGCCCTCGACCTGGCCGCCGGCACCGAGAACGGCCTCAGCGCAGCTCTGCTGGACCGGCTGAGCCTGGACGAAGCGCGCATCCGGTCGCTGGCCGACGCCGTCGACGAGATCGAAGGCCTGACCGACCCTGTCGGCCAGGTGGTGCGGGGCAGCAGCCTGGCCAACGGTGTCAAGATCAGCCAGGTGCGCGTGCCGTTCGGCGTCGTCGGCGTCATCTACGAGGCGCGCCCGAACGTGACCGTGGACATCGCCGCACTGGCCCTCAAGAGCGGGAACGCCGCCGTGCTGCGCGGCGGCTCCGCCGCCGAGAACTCCAACCGGGTGCTCGTCGCCCTGATCCAGGGGGCGCTGGTCGCCACCGGCCTGCCGGGGGAGTCCGTGCAGACCATCGACCCGTTCGGCCGGGCCGGGGCGACGGCGCTGATGCAGGCCCGCGGACAGGTAGACGTGCTCATCCCGCGCGGAAGCGCCGGGCTGATCCAGGCCGTCGTGACCGAGTCGACGGTGCCCGTGATCGAAACCGGCGCCGGTGTTGTGCACATCTTCCTGGACGCCTCCGCGAACGAACAGTGGGCAGCGGACATCGTGCACAACTCCAAGGTGCAACGGCCCAGCGTCTGCAACGCCGTGGAGACGGTCCTCGTTCACGAGCAGGCCGCCGGACGGGTGCTGCCCGGAGTGCTGGCCAAGCTCGCCGGAGCCGGCGTCACCATCCACGGCGATGCCGCGGTGCGCGCCCTCTACCCGGCGGCCGTTCCCGCGACAGACGAAGACTGGGCAACCGAATACATGAGCCTGGACCTGTCCGTCGCCGTGGTGGCCGACCTCGACGCCGCGATCGCCCACATCCGCCGGTACTCGACCGGGCACACCGAATCGATCATCACCAACGACATCGTCAACGCGGAGCGCTTCCTCAACGAGGTCGACTCGGCCGCGGTCATGGTCAACACATCCACCCGGTTCACCGACGGCGGCGAGTTCGGATTCGGCGCCGAGGTCGGGATCTCCACCCAAAAGCTGCACGCTCGCGGACCGATGGGCCTGCCGGAGCTCACCAGCACCAAGTGGATCGTGCGCGGTACCGGCCAGATCCGCCACTAGGGCCAGATCCAGGGCGAGGGCCCGTGCCGCTCGCCTGCGCGATCGGATGCTCCCGCTAGACTGGTCGCGGTACCGCTGCCGCCCGCCCACGCAGCGCGAAAAAGTATTCCTGAACGGAGATTCCATGTTGTTCGTGACCGCTGTCCTTGCCGAGGTTGAGCACACCCAGCTGCCCGTCGCGACCTGGGTCTACGGCCTCGTTGCCCTCATCGTGTTCGCCGCCCTCGGTGTCGTCGTCTGGAGCTTCCGCGACGTCGCCAACCGCCACAGTGCCAAGGCCAACGCCTACGCCGCCGCACACGGTGGCGCAGCCAGCCACGGCGGCCACTGAGAATCGGTGCCGTGACTCGGAACCGCCCGCGCATCGGAGTGATGGGCGGTACCTTCGACCCCATCCACCACGGGCACCTCGTCGCAGCCAGCGAGGTTGCGCAGAGCTTCGACCTTGACGAAGTCATCTTCGTGCCCACGGGGCAGCCGTGGCAGAAGGCCGACGTGACGCGGGCCGAACACCGGTACCTGATGACCGTCATCGCCACGGCGTCCAACCCCCGGTTCACGGTCAGTCGCGTCGACGTCGACCGGACCGGCCCGACGTTCACGATCGACACCCTCCGCGACCTGCACGCAGAACGCCCGGACGCCGAGCTGTTCTTCATCACCGGCGCCGACGCGATTACCCAGATTCTGGGCTGGAAAGACGTCGCCGAGCTGTGGAAACTGGCCCATTTCGTGGCTGTGAGTCGACCGGGTCACGACCTGAGCATTTCAGGATTGCCCAACCAGGACGTAAGCTTGCTGGAGGTTCCGGCTCTGGCGATCTCGTCTACTGACTGCCGGGCACGCGTGAACCGGGGTTTCCCGGTCTGGTACTTGGTCCCCGACGGGGTTGTCCAGTACATCTCAAAGCACCATCTGTATCGGAGTGTGGCATGACGTTGGGTAATAGCCCGCAGCCACTGACGCGACGACAGTTGCGCGAGTTGGCTCGGGAGCACGAGCCGGCTGCGGCTGATTCCGCTTCGGAAGAGGAAAACTCCACCGGCGATACCGGCGAGCCCGCGGATGCGCCGGCTGCCGCCGACGTGGCCGCAGCGCCTGACGATGCCAAGCCTGTCGAGTCCGCGCCTGTTGAGTCCGAGCCGCACCACTCGCGGCACACCTCCGAGGCCGCCGCCCCGGTGCCGAGCCCCGAGGCTCCGGCCATCGTCGACGACGGCCGCACCCTCACGCGTCGTGAGATGCGGGCCCTGCAGGCCGCCTCGTCAGCGAGTGCCGCCGACGCGGTGTCCGGCCAGGAGCCGGTCGCCCCTGCCCCGGTCTCGGCGCCCCGCTCCGCCCCCGCCGACGACCAACCGCGCACTGATGCGCCGGACGCGGTCAACTCCCTCAACCCGCCGATCGGCCATTGGTCCGTTGACCGCGAGGACGACAGCCACATCGAGACCATCGGGCGCCGCGACGACGCCACCTTCGACGACCTCGTAGGCCGCGGCGTCGGCGCCGGCGGAATGCCCACGACCACCAACGCCCTGATCCTGCCGTCCATCCCGCGTCAGGGCCCCGGCGGACCCATCACCAGCACCGGCGAGATCATGATCACGGGTTCGATCGACCTGCCGCGAAGCCTCGGCGCCACCGGTCAGCACCCCAACCTGTACGACTCGTCGGAAATGGACCGCATGCTCGACCAGCTCGACGAGGGCGGTCACCACAACGATGTGGCACCCGTGAGCGCCAGCCGCGCCGTGAGCACCCACACGTCCACGCGGGGCGTGATGACGCCGCCTCGCAAGCGCGGCGCCTCCCTGCCGACGGTTCTCGCGATCACCGCCGCGGTGCTCGCCATCGGCGTACTGTCGCTCTTCGTCGTCGGTTACGCCTTCAATATCTACTAATGCCCTATTCACCCATGCCATCCTTTTCGCTTTTACTAACTCAGGGATTCAATCGATGACCGCTTCTGCCCACGCTCTCGAGCTCCTCAAGGTGGCTGCCGCCGCCGCCGACTCGAAAGCGGGGGAGGACCTCGTTGCCATTGACGTCTCCAACCCGTTGCCGTTGGCCGACATCTTCCTCATTGTCACGGGACGCTCTGAACGCAACGTCGTCGCGATCGCCGGCGAAATCGAGGACAAACTGATCGAGGCCGGCTACAAGCCGCTTCGCCGCGAGGGCCGCGCAGAGGGACGCTGGATTCTCGTCGACTTCGGCGACCTCGTCGTTCACGTGTTCCACGAGGAAGAGCGCGTCTACTACTCGCTCGAGCGCCTGTGGAAGGACTGCCCGGTCATCCCGATCGACCAGGCCAGCGCCCGCGCCATCGACGAGTCCGACGAATCCAACACCTCCGACACAACCTCCGCAGACAGCGCCGCACAGACGTCTGTCGACGGCGTGGATGTCGATCTGCCGTAGAAATTGACGCCGCGGACTAGCGTTTGGTTCGCGAGCACTCAAAACATGTAGTAACCTAATGAAGTTGTTTCGGAGGAATTCGAAACAAAGTCTGGGTCCGTGGCGCAGCTGGTAGCGCACCTGCATGGCATGCAGGGGGTCAGGGGTTCGAATCCCCTCGGATCCACCAAGCAGAATAAAAACCCCCGATGACAATAGTCATCGGGGGTTTTTTGCGTCCGCTGTCCGACCCGGGAAAAAGATTCCTGGAATATTTATTTGATATTTTTTGCCGGGTCCGAGCCGGGATGTTGTCGACCGGCCTCAGGGGGAGTCCGGACCAGTCCCGGTCGTTCCCTTCCCGATACTGAGCCACGCGTCCGGCCCCGCTCCCCGCGACCCGGCCGGCCGGCCCTGCCGAGCGGCCCTGGCATCCTTCATGGCCCGCAGCTGCCGCTCGACCTCGGCCGAGGTCGCACCGGACGACAGCTGCCGCTCCAGGTCGGCATCGGGTGGGGCGGTGAGATCGGTGAGGGCGCCGCTGGCGAGCAGTTCGTCGGTTGCGGCGGCGCGAGCCTGCATTTGGGCGATCCGGTCCTTGGCCCTGTCCAGGCTGACCCCCACCTCGCTCATCTGGGAGCCGAGGCCGGCCGCGGCCTCGTTCGCCTTCACCTGCGCCTGGGAGGCCGCATAGCTGGCCTTGATGCTCTCCTTCTCGGTGCGGAACGCGGCGACCCTCTCGGCCAGACGCCGTTCGTTGTCCTGCAGCTGCCCCTGCTGTTTCTGCAGGAGGGTGTACTGGTCACGGAGTGAGGCCACCTGACCCTCGAGGAGAGACCGGCGTTCCAACGCGGTCCTGGCGAGGTCTTCACGGCCCTGGGTCAGGGCGGCCTCGGCCTGGTCGGCCAGGCGTTGGTGCCGGGCGCCCATCTCCTGACCCTGCAGCTCGATCCGTTTCTTCGCCGTCGCAACCTCGGCCAGTCCCAGCCTCACGTCCTGCAGCATCCGCACCAACTGCTCGTAACTGTCATCGAGGGCTTCGCGGGGGTCCTCCAGCCGGTCCAGGGTGCGCGATGCCTTGCTGCGGAAGATGACACGCAGCCGGTTGGTGAAGGTCATAGGGTGCTCCTCTTGTCGAACCGGTGCGCCGATGTGCGCTGCACTGCTGTCCGCTGCCCCGCGATCTGGTGGCCTGACCTGTACGGCTCCGGATCCGGCAACCCGTCCAGCAGGGTGAGGGCGTGCAGCTCCGCCACTCCGGCGTCGACAGCGGCGATCTCGCGATCGACATCCGCGCCCAGTGTCGTGAGAGTGTCATCGGTGCGCACACCGAGGCCGGCGGCGACAACGGAGCGGACCCGTCGGACCAACTCGGTGATCTGGTCGACGCGCCGCCCGGCCACCGGGAGGGTCTCGGCGAGCACGACCGGATCCCGTTCGGTGGCCAGCAGCAGCAACTGGGATTCCACTCGGGTCCCCTCGTTCTGTAACCGACCCACGAGCCTCTGCAATTCACCGCGCGGGCCTCCGCTCTGCACCGCGAGGTCAACGGCGGCCTGCCCGCTGGCGAGTGATTCCCGTAGCCGCAACCGGAGCCGCAGGATCTCGTGTTGCGGGCCGAAACTCACCCGCGTGCGAACGCGCAGCACGGCACCGTTGACGGCGCTGCTGCGCCGTATCCTCCGGTACAGCACCCGCACGATGACGATGACCGTCACGGTGGACACGACCATGATCGCCGCGAGGGCGATCAGTACCTCAGCCAGGACGCTCACGTCGACCACCACCGGCCTCGTCCGGTCGCCAGCGGCGGATTCGAAAGGAGGTGCAGGGTCATGTGTCCACCTTCATCCCAGGGCTCGTGCGGTGCCGAATCGATCGACGGCACGCTCTACCGGGCAAAATACGCTCATTAGCGTGGAGTTGTCAGGGAAATGCCCGGTTCTTCTCTGAACGCCTCTGGACCCCGACGATTCACCGGGCGGGACCATCGACTCTGGGTCCCGGCTCTACGATGGGGAGGTGACTGAGACCCTGCCGCCGTGCCCGGAATGCTCCAGCGATCTGACCTACGAGATGGGGGCGCTGCTGGTCTGCCCGCTCTGCGGGAACGAGTGGGCGGCAGAGTCCGAGGCTGCCGGTGAGCCGGCGCAGAATGCCGCCATCACCGACGCCTACGGCAGCGTGCTCGCCGACGGCGACTCGGTGACCATCATCAAGGACCTCAAACTCAAGGGCAGCTCGACAGTCATCAAGGTCGGCACCAAGGTGCGAGGCATCCGGCTGCGCCAGGGCGTGGGCGATCACGACATCGAATGCCGGATCGAGGGCGTGAGCATGCAGCTCAAGTCCGGCGTCGTCAAGAAGGCCTAGTCTCGCCCCAGTAGTCAAGGGGTGCACAGATCCACCCCCAACTGGGGGGTTACGGATTACACTCCCCGATATGACCGAGCGGCAGCAGTACACCGTGGTGCGTGCCTTTCCAGGCTTCGATGTGCGCCGCTATCCGGACTGTGTGCTCGTGCAGGTGCAGGTCGACGGGGACTTCACGCGAGCGGCCAGCCGGGGCTTCCGGCCGCTCCAGGACTATCTCGACGGCAACAATCGGTCTGCCACGACGATTCCTATGACGCCACCGGTGCTGCATGAGCGGGCGGGGGAGTCCGGGCACCTGATCAGCTGCGTGTTGCCGGGTGAGTCTGACCCCGGCAGCGTCCCCATGCCGCTCGACGAGAGGCTGCGAATCCTCGTCCTACCGGCCCACGAGGCCGCAGCGCTTCGTTTCGGCGGGGGCTGGAGCACGAAACGGTTCACCGAACACGGTCGGTCGCTGCTCGGGTCCCTGACAGCCGCTGATCTTCTGCCGGACGGGCCGGTCTACTACGCACGGTTCGACCCGCCGTTCCGGCCGGGCCTCCTGGGGCACAACGAGGCGTTGGTGCGAGTGACCTCGGCCTGACAGTCGCCGATAATGGCTGTGTGCCTCCTACAGAACCCGCAGCCCGATCAGACTCGTTCCCGGCCGCTCCCGTGCGGTGTCCGTGCGGCAGCGGCAACGGCTACGACGACTGCTGCGGGCGCCTGCACCGGGGCGACACCCGCGCCGCAACGGCCGAGCAACTCATGCGATCACGCTATTCGGCCTTCGTGGTCGGCGACGACGGCTATCTCCTGCGCACCTGGCATCCCCGCACCCGGCCCGACGCCGTTGAGCTGGACCCGTCGGTGCGGTGGATGCGTCTCGACATCGACCGGACCGAGAGGGGCGCTCTGTTCGACACCACGGGCATCGTGGAATTCACCGCACACTCGCGCCAGGACGGCCGGCGGGCTCAGCAGCACGAAATCAGCCGATTCGAGAAGGTGACCGGCGCGTGGCTGTACCTGGACGCCGTCGACTGACGTGACGGAGTCGTCGGTGCGCCGGGCGCGTCAGGCGAAGGTCTCGTCGAGGGCGGCCGAGAGGTCACCGATCAGGTCGTCGGCGTCTTCCAGGCCCACCGAGAGGCGCAGATGGCCGAGCCGCCGGAATTCCTCCGGGTAGTAGGCGGCCCGTGGCCCGGCGCCGGATACGTGCACGATGAGGCTCTCGTCGTGGCCGAGCGAGACCGCTGAGGTGATCATCCGCAGCGCAGCGACGAACCGGTTCTGCGTCGCGGGGTCTCCGTCAATCGCGAAGGCGAGCATCCCGCCGAACCCGTGCGGGAACTGCCGGACTGCCGCGTCGTGCTGGGGGTGGCCGGGCAGGCCGGGGTAGGCCACGTACGCCACCCGGGGATCGGCGTCGAGGAACTCAGCCACCCGTTGGGCGGACTCGGTGTGCTGGCGGATCCGCAACGGCAGGGTGACCGAGCCGCGCATGATCAGCCAGGCGTTGAACGGACTGATCACCCCGCCCACGTCGACCATCGCCTCCGACTTGATGCGCTGGATCAGCCCGCGTGAGCCGATGACGGCACCGCCCATGGCGTCGCCGTGGCCGTTGATGTATTTCGTGAGGGAATGCACCACCAGGTCAGCCCCGAGCTCGAGGGGGCGCAGCACCGGCGGCGGGGTGAACGTCGAGTCCACCGACAGGAGCACGCCGGCCGCACGGGTGACGGCCGCCACGGCGGCGATGTCGGTGACCCTGGTCGTGGGGTTGGCGATGGCCTCGACGTGCACCAGCCGGGTCTCCGGCCTGATCGCCGCCGCCACCGCGGCCGGGTCGCTGGTGTCGACGAAGGTCGCCAGGATGCCGTACTTCTCGGGCAACAGCTCCCTGAACAGTATGAAGGTGGCCTCATAGGCGACGTCGGACACCACCACGTGGTCTCCCGTGCGGAGGAACGTGAAGAACACGGCGTGCAGGGCGGCCACGCCGCTGGCCAGGGTGACGGCGTCCTCGCCCCGGTCGAGCAGGGCCAGCTTCTGCTGCAGGCCCAGCTGGTTGACCCCGCTGTTGCGCGTGTAGAGCGGCACCTCGGTGCCCGACCAGCTGATCGACGACGGATCCTCCGGCAGCGCATAGGAGTTAGCCATCACGATCGGGGTGCGCACCGCGCCCGTTCCCGAGTCGATGGCGTTGCCGGCATGCACGGCCTGGCTGAACGCGGCGAGGGTCTGCGGCACATGTTTGTCGGGGCGAGGCGTCATGTGGCCAGCGTAGGCGCAGCCGCCGCGCCGCTGCCGGACGATGACGCTTCGCGACACCGGCGCCGTTCAAACGGGAGGCCGTCCGGATACGAGGCCGTCCAGATGGGAAACTGGACCCATGACCGCAACACTCGTCGCCAAGGCCCTGGCCGGTGGCTACGCCCACCGCACACTGTTCGACTCCCTCGACCTCACCGTCGCACCCGGCGACGTCGTCGGTGTCGTCGGCGTGAACGGTGCGGGCAAGTCCACCCTGCTGCGCCTGCTCGCCGGCCTCGACGAGCCGCAGGGCGGCTCGGTGGCACTGTCACCGGCGGATGCCTTCGTCGGCTGGTTGCCCCAGGAACACGAACGTGTGCCGGGGGAGACCGTGGCGGAGTACATCGGTCGGCGCACGGGCTGCGCCCAGGCGACCAGGGAGATGGACGCCGCTGCCACTGCCCTGGCCGAACCTGCCGCACCGGGCGGGGCGGACCCGGCGGATGTCTACTCGGTGGCGCTGGACCGTTGGCTGGCCAGCGGTGCGGCCGACCTCGACGACAGGCTCCCCGCCGTGCTGTACGACCTCGGTCTCACCCTCGACGCCGACGTGGCCGCGGATGCGCTGATGACCTCGCTCTCCGGCGGCCAGGCCGCCCGGGTGGGGCTGGCCGCTCTGCTGCTGTCCAGGTTCGACATCGTGCTGCTCGACGAGCCCACCAACGACCTCGACCTCGACGGGCTCGAACGCCTCGAAGGCTTCGTCACGGGCCTCCGCGGCGGAGTCGTGCTGGTCAGCCACGACCGGGAGTTCCTGGCCCGTTCGGTCACCAAGATCCTGGAACTCGACCTCGCCCAGGGCGCCAACCGGGTCTTCGGCGGCGGCTACCAGTCCTACCTGGAGGAGCGCGAGACGGCCAGAGCCCAGAAACGTGCCGACTACGACGAGTTCGCCGACAAAAAGGCCGACCTGGTCGGCCGCGCCAGGACCCAGCGGGAGTGGTCCAGCCAGGGTGTGCGCAACGCCATGAAGAAGTCCCCTGACAACGACAAGATCCGCCGCAAGGCGGCCGCCGAATCCAGCGAGAAGCAGGCGCAGAAGGTACGCCAGATGGAAAGCCGGATCAGCCGTCTCGACGAGGTCGACGAACCGCGCAAGGAATGGCAGCTCGAGTTCACCATCGGCGCCGCGCCGCGCTCGAGCAGCGTGGTCTCGATCCTGAACGAAGCGATCATCCACCAGGGCGACTTCGTTTTCGGTCCGGTCTCCCTGCAGGTCAACGCGGGGGAGCGCATCGGCATCACCGGACCCAACGGGGCCGGCAAGACCACGCTGCTGCGCGCCCTGCTGGGCCGCCGTGCGGCCGACTCCGGCTCGGCGAGCCTGGGCGCGAGCGTCGCCATCGGCGAGATCGACCAGGCCAGGGCCAGCGTCACCGGCGGGCAGACCCTGGTGGCCATCTTCGAGGAGCGGTTGCCCGATCTGGCCGCCGGCGAGATCCGCACCCTGCTCGCCAAGTTCGGCCTCACCGCTGACCACGTCAGCCGGCCCGCCGACGCCCTCTCACCCGGTGAACGCACCCGCGCCGGTCTCGCCCTGCTGCAGGCCACCGGCGTAAACCTCCTGGTGCTCGACGAACCCACCAACCACCTCGACCTCGCCGCGATCGAACAGCTGGAGCAGGCCCTCGAGTCCTACACGGGCACCCTGCTGCTGGTCACCCACGACCGGCGGATGCTGGCCACCGTGCGTCTCGATCGGCACTGGGCGGTCGACGCCGGGCAGGTGACCGAGATCACGACGGGCGTTGCCGTCGGGCGCTGAGGGTGCTGTCATGGACGCGGACGCCGGAACCGGGGGCAGGCCGGCGCTGCTGAACCGTCGCCGATCCAACGCCGATACAACGGAGGAAGCCCGATGAACTCCCCGTCCGACCCGCACGCCACCCACCGTTCCCTGCTCTCCCGGCTGCGCACCAGCATCTCGGGCGAGCTGATCGATAGCGCCGATCCCCGCTACGACGACGCCAGGCGGGTCTGGAACGGCATGATCGACCGGCGGCCGATCGCCATAGTACGGGCCGGCTCGGTCGCCGACATCGCCCCCACGCTCGCCCTGGCCTCCGAACAGGGGCTGCCGCTCGCCGTGCGCGGCGGCGGCCACAACGTCGCCGGCAACGGTACCGTCGACGACGGCCTGGTCCTCGACCTCTCCGCACTCAACAGTGTCGAGGTGGACGCCCAGGCCCGCACGGTGAGCGTGGCGGCCGGAGCGAGTCTCGCGCAGGTCGACCGCGCCACTGAAGGAGCCAACCTCGCCGTTCCGGTCGGGGTGGTCTCGAACACCGGCATCGCGGGTCTGACCCTGGGCGGTGGGGTGGGATGGCTCACCCGGGCTCACGGGCTCACCATCGACAACCTCCTCTCGGCCGAGGTGGTGACCGTGGCCGGGAGCATCGTCACGGCGAGCGCGACCGAGAACCCCGAGTTGTTCTGGGGGCTTCGGGGCGGCGGCGGGAATTTCGGTGTCGTCACCGAGTTCACCTTCCGGGCGCACCCGATCCCCGCACTGCCGTTCACCGGCACCTTCGTCTATCCGATGCCCCAGTGGGAGTCCGCCCTGCACGCCTACGAGGTGTGGACCAGGGACCTGCCGGACGAACTGACCAGCGTGCTGACCTTCACGGTGCCGCCGCCACTGATGGGGCTCGGCTCCGAACCCCTCCTGCTGCTGGGGTTCGCCTGGGCGACCGACGACACCGCACGGGCGGAGCAGATCGTCGACAGGCTGCGCCGCGCGGCGCCGCCCGCGATGGAGGCCACCGAGCCCGTCAGCTGGCCGGCCTGGCAGTCCTCCGTCGACGCGATCTTCCCCAAGGGAGTGCGCGGCTATTGGCGAAACACCTCCTTCGAGAGCCTGGACACCGACGTGATCGCCGCCCTGATCCGCAGGGGCACCGAGCAGACCTGGATCGGCACAGGCTTCGACATCCACCACCTGGGCGGCGCCTTTGGCCGTGTGCCGGAGGATGCGACGCCGTTCCCGAGCCGCGCCGCCCGGTACTGGCTGAACATCTACGGATTCTGGGCCGAACCCGACGACGATCTGTCGCGGACGGCCTTCATCCGCGACTTCGGCGCGGAGATGGAACCGCTCGGCTCCGGCGGCCGGTACCTGAACTTCCTCGGCGAGGAACGCGACGCCGACCCCGTGCAGCAGGCGCAGCAGGTCTATGGCGCGACCAAGCTGGAACGCCTGGCGGTCCTCAAGCGCGAGTACGACCCGCAGAACCTGCTCCGGCGCAATCACAACATCCTGCCGGCCGTGATCTCCGGCGACACCGACTGACACACCGGAATAGACCGGTGTCCCGTCCGGTTGGGCCCTAGTATGCGTATGCATACAAACTGATCGGAAGGGCGCACCACACATGGCACCGACACTGGAACTGGGTCTCGACACGTTCGGCGACGTCACCTACGCCGCGGACGGCAGCCTGCTCAGCCACGCCCAGGTGCTGCGCAACGTCGTCGCCGAGGCCGTGCTCGCCGACCAGGTGGGCCTGAGCTTCTTCGGCATCGGCGAACACCACCGCGAGGACTTCGCCGTCTCCGCGCCCGAGGTGGTGCTGGCCGCCATCGCCGGGCAGACCAGCACCATCAAGCTCGGCTCCGCCGTCACCGTGCTGAGCTCCGACGACCCCGTGCGCGTGTTCCAGCGTTTCGCCACCCTCGACGCCGTCTCCAACGGCCGCGCGGAGGTCATCCTCGGCCGTGGTTCGTTCACCGAGTCCTTCCCCCTGTTCGGCCTGGACCTCAGCGACTACGAGCAGCTGTTCGAAGAAAAGCTGGAGCTGTTCGCCGAATTACTCAAGGAAGCGCCGGTGACCTGGTCTGGCAGCACCCGCGGCGCCCTGACCGAGCAGCGGGTGTTCCCGCCGACCGAGTCAGGCTCCATCCGCACCTGGATCGGCGTCGGCGGCAGCCCGCAGTCCGTGGTGCGTGCCGCCCACTACGGGCTGCCGTTGATGCTCGCCATCATCGGTGGGGAGCCCCTCGCCTTCGCGCAGTTCACCGACCTCTACCACCGTGCCCTCGACCAGTTCGGCAAGGACCCGCAACCCATCGGCGAACACTCACCCGGCTACATCGCCGCGACCGACGAGCAGGCGCGCGAGGAGATGTGGCCGCACTACCGCGCCATGCAGGACCGGATCGGCCGCGAGCGCGGTTGGGGCCCGGCCACCAGGGCCCGGTTCGAGCAGGATGCCGGCCCCGACGGAGCCCTGTTCGTGGGCTCCCCGCAGACCGTCGCCACCAAGATCGCCAAAATGGCCACGGGACTCTCGCTGTCCCGTTTCGACCTCAAGTACAGCCTGGGCACCCTCTCGCACGAGAAGCTGATGACCAGTATCGAGCTCTACGGCACCGAGGTGGCCCCCCTGGTACACGAAATCATGGCCTGACGGGAGTTTCGCGTGCCCCGGACGGGGTAGCGTAAACACGTGGGCCCGGCTCGGGCAAACCACCCACCTTCATCCTTTCGTTATCACCTTCCTCGAGGAGTACACCGTGGAAACCTGGCCCGGATCTGCCTACCCGCTTGGCGCAACCTATGACGGAAGCGGCACCAACTTCGCTCTGTTCAGTGAGGCCGCCGAGCGCGTGGAGCTCTGCCTGTTCGACGAGAACGGCGCCGAAACCCCCATCGAAGTGCGGGAGTCCAGCGCCTTCGTCTGGCACTGCTACCTGCCGGAGGTGCAGCCGGGGCAGCGCTACGGCTACCGGGTGCACGGCGAGTACAACCCCAGCGAGGGCAAGCGCGCCAACCCCAACAAGCTGCTGCTCGACCCGTACGCCAAGGCCACCTGCGGCGTCATGGACTGGGACCAGGCACTGTTCTCGTACAACTTCGGCGACCCCGACTCCCGCAACGACGAGGACTCCGCCCCGCACATGATGCTCGGCGTCGTCGTCAACCCGTTCTTCGACTGGACCGGCGACCGCTCCCCGCGCACCCCGTACAGCGAGTCGGTCATCTACGAGGCCCACGTCAAGGGCCTCACGCAGCTGCAGCAGGAGGTGCCGGAATCCCAGCGCGGCACCTACGCGGCCGTCGCGCATCCGTCGGTCATCGAGCACCTGCAAAAGCTCGGCGTCACCGCGATCGAGCTGATGCCGGTGCACCAGTTCGTCAACGACTCCACCCTGCAGGACCAGGGCCTCAGCAACTACTGGGGCTACAACACCATCGGCTTCTTCGCCCCGCACAACGCCTACTCCTCCAGCGGTGACCTCGGCCAGCAGGTGCAGGAGTTCAAGGGCATGGTCAAGAACCTGCACGCCGCCGGCATCGAGGTCATCCTCGACGTGGTCTACAACCACACCGCCGAGGGCAACCACCTGGGCCCGACCATCTCGTTCAAGGGCATCGACAACGCCGCCTACTACCGGCTGATGGACGACGACGGCCGCTACTACATGGACTACACCGGCACCGGCAACACGCTCAACGTGCGCCACCCGCACTCGCTGCAGCTGATCATGGACTCGCTGCGCTACTGGGCCATCGAGATGCACGTCGACGGTTTCCGCTTCGACCTGGCCAGCGCCCTGGCCCGCGACCTGTACGACGTCGACAAGCTGTCCACCTTCTTCGAGCTCGTGCAGCAGGACCCCATCGTCTCCCAGGTCAAGCTGATCGCCGAGCCCTGGGATGTCGGCCCCGGCGGTTACCAGGTGGGCAACTTCCCGCCGCAGTGGACGGAATGGAACGGCAAGTACCGCGACACCGTGCGCGACTTCTGGCGCGGCGAACCGTCCACCCTGGGCGAATTCGCCTCCCGCATCTCCGGCTCCGCCGACCTGTACGAGCACTCCGGCCGCCGCCCCGTCGCGTCGATCAACTTCGTCACCGCGCACGACGGCTTCACCCTCAACGACCTGGTGTCGTACAACGAGAAGCACAACGACGCCAACGGCGAGGACAACAACGACGGCGAAAGCCACAACCGCTCCTGGAACGCCGGCGTGGAGGGACCCACCGACGACGACACCATCCGGAGCCTGCGCGGCCGCCAGCAGCGCAACTTCATCGCCACGATGCTGCTCTCCCAGGGTGTCCCGATGATCCTGCACGGCGACGAACTCGGCCGCACCCAGCACGGCAACAACAACACCTACGCCCAGGACTCCGAACTGAGCTGGATCCACTGGGACGAGGCGGACCAGCCGCTGATCGAGTTCACCTCCGCCGTCGTGCGCCTGCGCAAGGAACACCCCACCTTCCGCCGCAGCCGGTTCTTCGACGGCCACCCCGGCACCCGCGCCGAGGGCGACCCGCTGGCCGATATCGTCTGGCTGAACACCGACGGCCAGGAGATGCGGGCCGAGGACTGGGACGAGAGCCGCTCGCGCACCGTGAGCATGTTCCTGAACGGCCAGGGCATCCGGGAACGCGACTCCCGCGGCCGTGAGGTCACCGACGTGAACTTCATCCTGCTGTTCAACGCTGACGCCGAAGACGTCGAATTCACCCTGCCGAGCGAGGAGTACTCGCCCGCCTGGGAGATCGTGATCGACACCGGGGGAGAGGGCGCCGACTCGGAGCCCCGACCCGCCGGCGCCACCCACACCGTGATGGGCCGCTCGCTCGTCGTGCTGCGCGAGTACCACCTCCCCGAGGTAGCTCCGGATCACTCCGTCGCCGCGTCGCTGGCGAGCCACCCGTCGCCGCCGACGTCGACCCTGACCCTGCCGGTGCTGCCGGACCCGTATTCCTCGACCGAAGGACACGCGTAACCGATATGAGCATCCCGGTATCCACCTATCGCCTGCAGATCACGTCGGCCTTCGATCTGGATGCGGCGGCGGGCGTGCTCGACTACGTCAACCGGCTCGGCGCCGACTGGCTCTACCTCTCGCCGCTGCTCACGGCTGAGGAGGGTTCCGACCACGGCTACGACGTGATCGACCACGGCAGCATCGACCCGGCCCGCGGCGGCCCGGAGGCCCTCGCCCGCTTGTCGGAGCGAGTGGCCGCGGCCGGTCGCGGCATCCTGGTGGACATCGTGCCCAACCACGTGGGCGTCCAGACGCCGCACAGCAACGCCTGGTGGTGGGACCTGCTCCGAGGCGGGCAGGGTTCGCGCTATGCCGAGGCCTTCGACGTGGACTGGCCCGCGGGCAACGGGCGGCTGCTGCTGCCGGTGCTCGGCGACGGCGCCACCGAGCTCGACCAGCTCACCGTGGTGGGCGACGAGCTGCACTACTACGACAACAGGTTCCCGATCGCCCCAGGCACCGCGGACGACGGCGCCGCCGCCGCCGTGGTGCACGACCGGCAGCACTACGAACTGGTCAGCTGGCGCCGCGCGGACACCGACCTGAACTACCGCCGCTTCTTCGCGGTGAACACCCTCGCCGGCGTGCGCGTCGAGGTGCCGTGGGTCTTCGACGAATCCCACCGCGAGATCCTGCGCTGGGTGCAGACCGGTCAGGTGCAGGGCCTGCGGGTCGACCACCCGGACGGCCTCGCCGACCCGGCCGGCTATCTCGACAGGCTGCACGCTGCCATGCCCGACGGCTACCTGTTGGTGGAGAAGATCCTGGAGGGCCGCGAACAGCTGCCCAGCAGCTGGTCGACCGACGGCACCACAGGTTATGACGCCCTCGCCGACTTCGACAGGGTCCTCGTCGACCCCGCCGGTCAGGACGCCCTGGACGCCCTGGAGGCCACCCTGCAGGGCGGCGCCGTCTCCTGGACCGAACTGGTCTACACCGGCAAACGGGCCATCGCCGACGGCATCCTGCAGAGTGAGGTGCGCCGACTCGACCGCCTGATCCCCGAGGTGCCCGATGCCGCGGACGCCCTCGCCGAACTGATCGCCTGGTTCCCGGTCTACCGCTCCTACCTGCCCGTCGGCCGTCACGAGCTCGATACCGCCGTGCGGCTGGCCCGGCAGCGCCGCCCCGACCTCGACGCCACCATCACCGCGCTCCTGCCGTACCTCACCGACCCCGCACACCCCGCGGCGGTGCGCTTCCAGCAGACCTCGGGGATGGTGATGGCCAAGGGTGTCGAAGACACCGCCTATTACCGCTACAGCCGGCTCACCTCCCTCAACGAGGTCGGCGCGGACCCGAGCGAGTTCGCGGTGTCGGTCGACGAGTTCCACCGCCGCCAGCAGACGCGGTTGGCCGTGGCGCCCGCCTCCCAGACCACGCTGTCGACCCACGACACCAAGCGCGGCGAAGACGTGCGAGCCCGCATCTCGGTACTCGCCGAGATCCCGGACGAGTGGGCCGGCGTGCTCGCCGAGCTGCGTGCCCTGGCTCCGCTCGGCGACGCCCCGTTCGAAAACCTGCTCTGGCAGGTCATCGTGGGCTCCTGGCCCGCCTCCACCGACCGTCTCATCGGCTACGCCGAGAAGGCGTCCAGGGAAGCGAACCTCTCCACCACCTGGACCGCGCCGAACGAGGACTTCGAAAACCGGATGCGCGCGCTGGTTCGCGACCTCGCCGTTGACGGGCCCCTGGCCCGCATCGTCACCTCCTTCGTGGACCGGGTGAAGCAGGCCGGCTGGAGCAACTCGCTCTCCCTCAAGCTCATCCAGCTCACTGCGCCAGGCGTACCCGACGTCTACCAGGGCAGCGAACTCTGGGAGATGTCACTCGTCGACCCCGACAACCGCCGCCCGGTCGACTACACAGTGCGACGGGACTACCTGGACCGCGTCAGCGCGGGCTGGCTGCCCCCGATCGACGAGACCGGCGCCGCCAAACTGCTGGTCACTACGAGCGCCCTGCGCCTCCGGCGCGACCGGCCTGAGCTGTTCGGCAGGCACGCACCCGTCGAGGCGTTCGGCCCGGCCGCCGCGCAAGTGGTGGCGTACGATCGCGGCGGCGCCGTGACCGTGGCCACCCGGCTGCCCGTCGCGCTGGCCCGCACCGGCTGGGGCGACACCACGATCATGCTCGCCGGGCACGACTGGCAGGATGCGCTCACCGGCGCCCGCTTCGCCGGCGGCCAGGTGCGCCTGGCCGACCTGCTGTCTCGCTACCCGGTCGCGCTGCTGATCCCCGCCGCCGCATCCGCCGCTACCGAGGAGGCCACCCCGTGACGACAGCCAACCCCGCCAACACCACCGTCCCGATCGACGTGTGGGCGCCGGGCGCCGAGACCGTCCGGCTGGCCGCCGGCGACACCACCGCGCCGATGACCCGCGACGACGCGGGCTGGTGGCACGGCAGCCTTCCCGGCGCCCCCGACGGTGTCGACTACGGCTTCCTGGTGGACGGCGCCGGCCCGTTCCCCGACCCGCGGTCCCGCCGCCAGCCGCACGGCGTGCACGAACTCTCCCGCACCTTCGACCCGGCCGCGCACTCCTGGCAGGACGGCGCCTGGACCGGCCGCCAGCTCGCCGGCGCCACCATCTACGAGCTGCACATCGGCACGTTCACCCCCGAGGGCACCCTCGAGGCCGCGGCCGGACGGCTCGACCACCTCGTGTCGCTCGGTGTGGACTTCGTCGAGCTGCTGCCGGTGAACGGCTTCAACGGCACGCACAACTGGGGCTATGACGGCGTGCTCTGGTACGCCGTGCACGAGGGCTACGGCGGCCCGGCCGCGTACCAGCGCTTCGTCGACGCCTGCCACGCGGCCGGCATCGGCGTCATCCAGGACGTGGTGCACAACCACCTGGGCCCCAGCGGCAACTACCTGCCCAACTTCGGCCCCTATCTCAGCGACGCCGAGGGCAACACCTGGGGCGCCTCGGTCAACCTTGACGGCCAGGACTCCGACGAGGTGCGCCGGTACATCATCGACAGCGCGCTGATGTGGCTGCGCGACTACCACGTCGACGGCCTGCGCCTGGACGCCGTGCACGCCCTCAAGGACCACTCCGCCGTGCACCTGCTCGAACAGCTCGCCGGTGAGGTCGCGGTGCTCAGCGCCCACGTCGGGCGCCCGCTCACCCTCATCGCCGAATCCGACCTCAACGACCCCAAGCTGATCACCCCCCGTGAAGCGAACGGGTACGGACTCGACGCCCAGTGGAGCGACGACTTCCACCACGCCGTGCACGTCGCCCTCACCGGCGAGACCGTGGGGTACTACGCCGACTTCGCGCCTCTCGGCGCCCTGGCGAAGGTGCTCACCCGCGGGTTCTTCCACGACGGCACCCTGTCCACCTTCCGCGGCCGCCAGCACGGCCGTCCGGTCGACATCGAACGGATGCCCGCCTGGCGCCTCGTCGTCGCATCGCAGAACCACGACCAGATCGGCAACCGGGCCATCGGCGACAGGCTCAGCGCCCAGCTCGACACCGGCCAGCTCGGCATCGCCGCCGCGCTGACCCTGCTCGGCCCGTTCACCCCGATGCTGTTCATGGGCGAGGAGTGGGGCGCGCGCACACCGTGGCAGTTCTTCACCTCGCATCCAGAGCCCGAACTCGGCCTGGCCACCGCAGAAGGCCGCATCGGCGAGTTCGCCCGCATGGGCTGGGACCCGGCCGTGGTGCCCGACCCCCAGGACCCGGGCACGTTCGAGCGGTCCAAACTGGACTGGTCCGAGCCAGAGCGAGGCGACTCCGCTCGTCTCCTGGCGTTCTACCGTGACCTCGCGGCTCTCCGCCGCCGCCTCGCCGACCTGACCGATCCACGGTTCGCTCGGGTCGCGGTAGCCTACGACGAAGCGGACGGCTGGCTGCGGCTGTCCCGCGGCGAGACCGAGATCGTGATCAACCTCTCCACGAGTGCACAGTCCGTTCCGGTCACGGCGCAGGGCGTCCAGCTCGCCTTTGCCGACAACGCCGATGCGGCACCCCGGCTCGACGCCGGCCGGGTGTTGTTGCCGCCGCACTCGATCGCGGTGCTCGCCTAGCTCCATCAACTCGTCAGCTCCACTTGCCAGTACCACTGACCAGTACCACTGACCATCGAGGAGGACCAATGGGCCATTTCCTATCCCCGCAGACGGCGGCCGCTCTGGCCCGGCTGGCAGCGCTGGACGCCGACGCGTCGGCGCCGCCGCTGGAGCGGATGCGCGCCATCCGCGCCGCGTTGCACCACCTCGATGCCGATCCCGCCGCCCTGGCGAGCGTCCGCGATGCCCTGGCAGGCGGGGCGGGCTGGCCGGAGATCGCGGATGCGGCCGGGCTCAAGCCCACCGCGGCCAAGTGGCGCTGGCAGGGCACCGACGACGACATCGCCGCCCGCCTGGATGCCGGCCGCAAGCGCAGCGCGCGGCCCAGCAGCGTTCCGACCGACCTGCCCGGGCACTCGGTGGCCGAGGCGGCCGGACTGCTCGGCGTCAGCGTGCAGGCGGTGTATCTGCAGGTGAGCAAGGGTAAGCTGATCAGCCGCACCGTCGAGCTGGCGGATGGCCGCAGCTACAAACGCGTCTTCCTGCCGGGGGACGCGCTACCCTCGACGACAGAATCCGCAAAAACAGATTCCGCAACGACAACCCCCTCAACGACACGCCCCTCAACGACAAAGCCTTGAGACATCACCCGGGCTACCGAAACCCACCCACGGAGTGACCATGACTGATCAGAGCTATGACCCGTTCGACCGCACGTTCCCCCTCGACACCTCGACCACGACCGAACGCCTGCCGATGCCGGGTAGTCAGCCGGCAGGCGACGGACCGACAGGCGACGGGCCGGGGGACCCCGCAGAGGCCCCGGCCCCGACCCGGGCCAAGGCCCGCAGCCGCACCCTGCTCTCCGATCTCAGGACTGGACCGCCGCAGCGGGCGGCGTTGGTGGTGCTCGTGGGAATCGCCGTCCTGACGATCGCCTTCATCTTCATGATCTTCGTGAACGTCTCCAACGAGAGCATCATCGCCCTCGCCGTCATCGCCACGCCGATCGCCTCGATGGTGGCGGCGTACTACGCCGTCACCCTGAGCATCCAGCAGGTCGCGACCGAGCGTGCCGACAAGGAGAAGGCCCTCACCAAGCTCGCGGCCGTCGAGGCCGGTGCCCGCGAGACCGAGGTCTGGGCGTCCCAGATGGAGTCCGGGCTTCGGGTCGCGATGGCCAAGCTCGACGGCGCCGGTGTGTCCACCGTCGCGGTCACCCGTGCGGCGGGCACCCCGGACGACTTCTTCTAGACCGCTGTGGCCGTGCTCCGGCATGGGTGCGCGTCCGGCGCGCTGGACCGCACATCGGCGCTTGCCCCGCGTAGCGGCGCTTGCCCCGCGTAGCGGGCCACTGTCGGCACTCTGATGCTGTCGCGCGGGTGCCGCGCCGCTATGCGGGTGGCGCGCCACCCGCATAGCGGCGCCTGGCCCGCAGACCTCGCTACGCGGAACAGACGCCGCAACGCGGGCAATTCGCCATCCAGGCCGAGTCCCGAGGTGCCGCGCAGCTCAACTGCTCCGGTCAGGGCCTGGCGGTGCCGTCCGGTTCCGCTGCAGCGCGTTCCTCGGCCGCCAGCGCCCGCCCTGCCCGCAGATAGTGCCGCATCGGGGCCTGCCGCAGCCGCGCCGGGAGGCGGGGATAGACCAGGCGGACGACGCCGATCACGGCGTTGTACCGGCGCTGGCGAGCGGGGGACCAGGGCAGCTCGAAGAGAGCTCGTTCGGCCGGCTGCAGGAGCCCCGTTGTGACCAGGCGCGCCAGCGGCATCGCCAGGCGCAGCCACACCGGTCCGGTCGTGGGGTGCAGGAGTTGCCTGGCCACCGACCGTGTCGTCTCGTCCGTGGCCAGCCGGGAGGTTGCGCGGCTCCAATACGCGGCGAAGGCCGCCCGGTCCGCCGGCCACAGTCCGGGCGGCACCTGCAGCGCCGTGCCGAGCACGCCATAGTCCCGGTAGACGGACTCGGCGTCGGCAGCGGGAAGCGGTCCGTAGACCAGCTCGTGCACCCGGGTCGCTGATTCGTACAGGGTGGCGGCCACCCAGAGCTGCAACTGCGGATCGAAGGCGTTGTACGCCGGGGCGGCCAGGGACTGGGTGCCGTGCACCGGGCGATGGGCCAGGGAGACCCGGCGCACAGCTGCGGCCCGGTCGATGGGTGTGCCGCACGTGACGGCGTACACGTAGGAGAGCGTGCCGCTCAGCCGGCTCGTCGGTCTGGCGGCGAAGTCGCTGTGCCGGGCGACGCCGTGCCCGACGGCGGGGTTGGCGAGCTGCAGGAGGATCGCGCGACCGCCGCCGAGAACGAGAACGCTCTCCGGGGCCAGATCGCGGATGCCCAGATCTCGAATGCTGGACGCCGGACTGGGCGTGGACGCTGTTGCCATCGTGGGCTCCTTTCGACAGGCCGAGCCTAGTTCCCCCGCCGCCGGGTCCGGGACGACGGACGTTCCTGAACCGTTCACATCTTTTCTCGGCATTGATGGAATATCCTGTAGTCCTATGCGCTTGCATATACCTGAGGGCAGCGAATCCACCGCCCCCACGGACTTGAGGAGCACCATGAGCGACATCACCACCACCACCATCCCCGGCTACAAAGCGGGAACCTGGACCATCGACCCCACCCACAGCGTGGTCGGATTCAGCATCCGTCACATCATGATCAGCAAGGTCAAGGGCACGTTCGAGACCTTCAACGCCACCTTCGTCACCACCGAGAACCCCCTCGAGACCAGCGTCACAGCGTCCGCCGTCGTCGCGTCCATCAACACCAACGAGGCCAACCGCGACGGCCACCTGCGCACCGGCGACTTCTTCGACGCCGAGACCTACCCGACCATCGACTTCGTGTCGACCGGCGTGCGCGTCGTCAAGGGCGACTACCTCGTCGACGGCAACCTCACCATCAAGGGCGTCACCAAGCCCGTCACCTTCGACTTCGAGTTCGGTGGCTTCGGCGGCGACCCCTACGGCAACTACAAGTTCGGCGCCACGGCCACGACCGAGGTCGCCCGTGCAGACTTCGGTCTCTCCTACAACGCGGCCCTCGAGACCGGCGGCATGCTGCTGGGCGACAAGGTCACCATCACCCTCGAACTGCAGGGCGCCCTCCAGGCCTAAGCACTTCTTTCGCGAGAACGGGGATCCCACCTGGTGGGGTTCCCGTTTTTGCGTATCGACACCGTTACGTCCGCCTCAGCCGCCTGAGGGCTTTCGCGCGGTCCGGTGTGCGCCTCAGCACTCCCGTGCGCCGCAGGACCGGCAAGCTCGGCGTCGGAATGCACGACGCCGATGCCCGAATACGCCGTCGGTGTAGGCGCTGTAGGCGCCCGGTGGACAGCACCGTACGCGCGGTGCGCGGGGCAGCCTACTCGCCGGTGATCTCCTCGCGAACCCGCCGCAGGGCATCCACCACAATTCAGTCTCACCGACGACGCGGCCCTCGAGGCCCCTGCGTGCAGGTCCTTGCCTCAGCCGGCCACCGCTTCGTCCGGCGTGGCCCGCAGGACCCCGGTGCGGCGCAACACCAGGGTGATGAGCGGATCAAGGGCGAACAGGAAGAACGCGGGGGAGCCGACCAGCGTCGCCAGGAGCACGACCGCGAACGCCTGCGCGAGCGCACTGACGTTGTTCATCCTGGCGTTGTGGACCGCGGCGGCCGAGGCGCCCCGCACGAGTCGCCGGCGGGGCGAGCTGGCGTGGAACCACTGCCACGTGCTGAAGACCAGGATCACGAAGAAGTTCAGGGGCAGCAGGGTGCGGCCCAGCAGGAACCGGCTGAGTTCGTCGTTGAGGCTCGTCGTGAACGGAACCAGGACCACGCCGAGGAGGCGGAAATTGTTGAGCCAGATAATGGTGGTGTCCACGCGGGGGATGAATTCGAACTGACGTACGTGGATGAGCCACAGCAGGCTGAGCAGCAGAAAGCTGATGACCACGTTCAGGACGCTCGGCGCCAACAGGTTGATCTGCCGCAGGAACTCGGCATTCGACGTCACGACGCCGATGCTGTCCACGGAGACGTTCAGCACCAGCAGCGTGGCGGCAATGGCGAAGACTCCGTCGGTGTACGACTCCAGACGCCGGGTGGAGAGAACCGTCCGTCGGGCCGCCATCGCCGTCGTCGGCGCAGCGTGGCGCTCGGGCTCCGGGCTGCTCGACATGCGGGCAGCCTACTCGCCGGTGATCTCCTCGCGCACCCGTCGCAGGTCCTCCATCAGGGCGCCGATCAGGATCCAGTGCTGGGGATGCGGGGTCATGATCATCAGTGGCGCCGTCAGGGCGAGGGGCTCGAGCGCCGGAGCCGCCGAGTCGGCCGGCTTCCTGTCCGACGGCACGGTGAGCAACCGTAGATCGTGCGCGGCCCGTTCCAGCTCGATGGCGAAGGCCTGCACGGTGGGCTCGAGGTGCAGGGAGTCGTCGTAGTGGTCCCGCAGCGCCCTCGTCATGCCCAGCGCCCTGGTGACCAGGGGGACGAGGCGGGCATAGAGGTCGGTGTCGGCGTCGAGAACCTCCCGGTGCCTTGCCTGGCGGGGATTGAGGGTCAGGCTCTCCTCGGCCTGGCTGATGGCCCGTTCGGCCTTGGCCAGCATGGGCCGCAGCAGTCGGGCCTGGATCATCAGGCTCTCAAGATCGGTGTATTTCTGCGGGCTCAGCAGCGCGGTGGCCACCCGGTCAAAGGTCGCGGCCACCTCGAGGGTGAGTCGGGTCACCGCGTCGTGTGCGGGCGTGAGCAGCACCGGCGGAACGATCAAGGCGTTGACGATGACAGCGATCGCGGCGCCGAGGATGGTCTCGATGATGCGGTCCCTGGCGTAGGTCGGTGTGGCGGCGCCCAACACGAGCACGAGCATCGCGCTGATCGGGATCTGATTGGCCGAACCCGGGGACAGCTTCAGAGCCCAGGCCAACAGGATGCAGAGCACGATCGCCCCGAGAACGATCCAGCTGTCCTGGCCGAACAAGAGCCCGATGCCCAGGGCGACCAAGACTCCGCCGACCACGCCGAGGCTGCGTTCCAGGGCCCGTCCCAGGGACTGGTTGATGCTGGGCTGAACGACGAAGATGGCGGCCATTGCAGCGAAGATGGGCAGCTCGCCGGGCAGGAGCCACAGCGAGATGACCCAGGCCAGGACCACGGCGACCGAGGTCTTGAGGGTCTGCAGCAGCGGGATCCGTCTGGACACTCGCAAGCTGGTCGTTATTCGCACTGTCATAGGGTACAAGGCGCGAGCCACCGGCCGGATCACCGGTCCCGGCCGGGATGGCTACTGCGCGGCGGGAACGGTCGTCGGGGCCGGGAGCACCTGCACCGGGCGGCCGAGGAAGCGCGCGTATTCCTGCAGGGCACGCTCGGCGGCCGGGAGGGATTCGGTGCTCTGCGCGGTGAAGGGCGTGGGCTGGACCGTGATCGCCCGGGGCCGCCAGTCGCGGCGCCAGGTGCCGAAAACCCGTCCGCCGCGCACCAGGAGCGGGAGGAAAATGCCGTTCTTGCCCGGGACGACCGTGGTCAGCTTCTCGGGCTCGATCGCGAAGCTGCGGTCCCGGTAGCCGAGCAGGTATTCGTCGAAGGCGGGTAGGGCCAGCACGGCGTTCGGACCACGCCCCGGCGCGGCGCGGCGAAGCGGGCCGAGGTCGGAGCGCTGGGGAAGCAGGTGGCGCACGCCGTCGACGTCGAGCGCGTCAAGCTGCTCTCCCGCAACGGCGAGGGCGGTCTTGGCGTCGGTCATGGTGAGCTGGGACCACCAGGCGAAGTCGGTCAGGGGAGCCGGCCCGTGCCCGGCCAGGTATCGCAGCAGGTATTCGCCGAGTGCCTGGTCGCGTTCGAGCTGCCGGGGCCGGGGGACCCATTCCGCCAGCAGCACCAGCATCTGCTGGGCGTCGAGCTGCCGACCCCAGCAGAGGGTTCCCGACTGGGCGAGGTGCCAGATCAGGTGATAGCCCCGCTGGCCGTCGGTGCTGATCCCGTGGCTCTCCAGCAACGCCAGGAAGCCTGCCCTGGTGAGCTCCCGCCCACCGCTGAGGGCATTCTCGGCCACGGTGCGGGAGCGTTCGATGGTGGCCTCGTCCAGGCCCAGGTCGCGGCGCCTGGTTGCCGCACCGGCCCAGAGCCTGGGGGTGGTGAGCCCGAGCAGCCAGGCCAGGTCCGGCGCCGGCACCAGGTGCAGGGTTCCCCGCATCGGCCAGGAGCGCACGATGCGGCCGGAATCGATCAGCCTGTCGACGTCGGCGGAGGTGCATCCGGGTGCGCGCACGGCGACGGCCCACTTGGCCCAGCGGAGGTCCTGCGCCTGCACGGCCAGCAGCCGGTCGACGACCAGCGCGGGATCGCTGACCGACCCGGTCAGCGCCTGGCTGGCCAGGCGACGCCGGGTGATGTCGGAGCGGGAAGCGCGCGTCATACGACCGCAGCCTATGACTCAGGCGGTGATCAGGCCAGGTCGTCGTCGGTGCGTGCGCCGAAGACGATCTCGTCCCAGCTGGGCATCGATGCCCGGCCACGGCGACCGGTCTGACCGGTGCGCGGTTGGCCCGTCGCGGCCTGAGTGGCCCACACATTGCGGGTTTCCTCGGGCGCGGCGGCGGCCGGCTCGGCGGCCGGGGGAGCGTCGTCGACCAGGCGGATCCCGGACTCGGCCGGGGCCCGCTCGGAGCGGCGGGTGTCCACTACGGGTGTGACGGGCGTTTCGGTCTCCCCGGCGGCCGCCTCACGCTCGCCGCGGCGGCGGCGCAACGACTCGAGCAGGTCAGCGGTCTCGCTCAGGCTCTGCGGCGGTTCGGCCGCACGCTTGATGGCGGCCTTGGACACGGCCTCCGTCGTTCCGGCCGAGCGGGCGTACGGCACCGGATCGTGCAACGGAGCCGTGTCGTTGAGGATGTCGTCGGCGAGGGATTCCTTGAACGTGAAGGCGCCGCTGTCGAACCGGCTCACGTCGGCCAGGCTGGTTTCGGCGCCGACGGCACGCAGCCGGGGGATCAGGGCGCCCTTGAGCTCACCCTGCTGGGAGAGCGCTATGGCCTCACTGCCGATCGGCGAGAGGGTGTTCTTCTTCGGTTCGAAGCCCCACCGGGCGTCGTGGTCGATGTCGTCCGCCGTGAAGGCGAGCTTGACGATCCACCCCGCGCCGGGTTCCTTCCAGCTGGCCCACCGTTCGTTGGACGCCCCGAGCGACGCCAGGCGTTCCCGGATGACGCTGCCGAAGTTGGCCTGCTCGTCGATGGGATCGGGGTCGATCGCGGTGTGCACGGGCACGCTCAAAGCGCTCGACACTATGTACTCGCGTTCGGCGACCACGGGGCCCTCGAAGCGCTTGACGAAGTCCAGCGACGCACCGGTCACTGCAGCGACGTCCTCCGCGGACATGCCGGCACGGATGTGCGCCTGCACCTCCCGGGGCGACAACTTGGGACGAACGGACGCATCCGTTTGGGTTTGGCGAAGCCGGGACTGGAGAACCGCATCGATGGGGATCCGAAAACGATCACCCACCTCTGACGCTGCAAGCAGCGCGCCGTTCTCGACTCCGATAACTTTCAAATCCTGCATGGCGAAAGCCCTCTCGCGGTTACTGATGGCCCAACCTTGCCATGCAATGTGGTCATTTCCGGGGAATACTGCGGGCGTGCCGCAAGTTGCTCCCATTGCCAACCTGAAAGGTTGGTGATTGGTTTGCTATTCCGCACGGATTGTTGCAAACTATGGCCGCCGATTTCGTTTATCGGCGTTAATGAAATGGATGGGCATGGCAACCGATTACGACGCACCGCGAAAGACCGAAGACGACTCAGAGTCGATTGAGGCCCTCAAGGAGCGTGTACCCGACAAGATGTCTGGTGTCGTTGATGTTGACGACTCCGACAACCCCGGTGGCTTCGACCTCCCGGGCGCCGATCTGTCCGACCTCGACCTCGACGTCGTCGTCCTGCCCCCGCAGGCCGACGAGTTCACCTGCGTGGAGTGCTTCCTCGTGAAGCACCGTTCGCAGATGTCGCACGAGACCAAGCTCGGCCCGGTCTGCCTGGAGTGCGACGCCTAAGCGCGCTTAGTTACTTGATGCTGGCCGTCGCGATCCATTGATCGCGGCGGCCATTTTCTGTGGCCGGCGACTGGACACCAGCCAGTACGGTGCAGCATCGGTGGGGTCCACAAGCGGGATCCGCACCACGGGCGCGATCCAACCGCGGATCAACAACCACGCGCGGGCATCCAGCTTCTGGCCCCGCTCGAGCGTGGCGTCCGCACCCTCGAGGGGCACGGCCTCACCGAGCAGGCGGGTCTCGATGCGCGCCCGGCCGGCGGTGAGGACTCCGTCGGACACCGTAACCGTCGGCGACGCCAGCACCAGCAGCAGGGCGCTGCCGAGGTAGAGGCCGGCGCCGGTCAGGATCCCCGCCAGCACCGAGATCGGCAGGAAGACCAGGAGGCTCGCGGGGATCACAAGCGCGATGATGATGAAGAGCCACGGGGATGGCCAGAGTTTTTCGCGATAATCGGGCATGGGTCTATTCGACCAGATAACTGCACTACCCTCGACACGTGGCTGAAAGCGTCGAAGTTCTGATTACCGCGTCCGTGCTCCCGACCTACGCCCATCCGGGTGACGCCGGAGCCGACCTGCATGCCTCGGAGGCGTTGGTCCTGGCTCCCGGTGAACGGGCCCTCGTCGGAACCGGTGTGTCGATAGCGCTGCCGGACGGCTACGCGGCCTTCGTGGTCCCGCGCAGCGGCCTGGCGGTCAAGCACGGCATCACCGTCGTGAACTCGCCGGGAACCGTCGACGCCGGCTACCGCGGCGAGGTCAAGGTCTGCCTGCTCAACACCGACCCGGTCACGCCGTTCCCCATCACCGTCGGCGACCGCATCGCCCAACTCATCGTCCTCCCGGTGGCGCGGGCGGTCTTCGTGCCGGTCGAACGCCTTCCCGGCAGTATGCGTGGAGAGGGCGGCTTCGGCTCGACCGGCGTCGCGCCGGGCGCTGCGGCAGACCGCGCCCCCCACACCGAAACGTCCGCCCCGACGGACGCCCACCGAAGCGGAGAAACCCTGTGAGTGACAAAGTGAATCCCGACACGCGCTCGAGCACCAACGAAACGGCCGGCCCGGACAGCACCGAGCTCGCCGGAGCCGAGCAGCAGATCCCCGACCTGCACGCCAAGTCCGCACCCGTCGACCGTGACGTCGACGGCCCCCTCGACGAGTCCGAGGCGAACCCGGTACGCCCATACGTCGACCTCGGCGGCGTGAAGATCCTTCCGCGCGAAGGCCTGCACCTGCGGCTCGAGATCGAAGAGGGCTCCAAGCGTGTCGTCGCCATCGGCCTGGACTACGCCGGATCGACCCTTCAGGTTCAGCCCTTCGCCGCGCCGCGCTCCAGTGGCCTGTGGCAGGAGATCCGCACCCAGATCGCCGACCAGATCGCCAAGCAGGGCGGCTCCACCACTCCCCGTGAAGGTCCGTTCGGCCCGGAACTCGTCGCCGAGATCCCCGTCGCGGCCGGCCAGGGTCCCGCCGGGACCACTCGGCTGGCCCGCTTCATCGGCGTCGACGGCCCGCGCTGGTTCCTCCGCGGCGTCATCGCCGGCGAGGGCGCCATCAACCCGGAAGCCGCAGCGCAGATCGAAGACCTGTTCCGCAGCATCGTCGTGGTTCGCGGTTCCGCCCCGATGCCGCCGCGCGACCTCATTCCACTGCGGATGCCGGCCACCCCGGCCGGTAAGCCCGAACCCACCGGCGCCTGATCTGTCAGGTGCTCTCACCGAAAGTCACCTGATGACGGATTCCCTCTCCGGGCCAGAACCCGAACCGCGTAAGTCGTCCCACGGCACCGACGGCACGAGCGGCCCCGGCAGTGCCGGCAATGGTGGCAGTGCCGGCACCCCGGCCGAGCCCGCCGGCGCACTCGCCGACGGCATGGCCGCGGCCGCCCGACGCGCCGGGTTCAGCCCGGCCGCCGACGGGGAGCCCATCAGTGGCCACGCGCTGCTGGCGGCGATGGGCGGCATCCGCGGCCTGGTCGAGGCCGTCCTGCCCGGCCTGGTCTTCCTGGTCACCTACACCCTCACCCGTGAGCTGATCCCGTCCCTGATCGCTCCGGTGATCATCGGTGTGATCTTCTTCGTGCTCCGGCTGGCCCGCAAGCAGACCGTCACCCAGGCCCTCGGCGGACTCGTCGGTATCGGCCTCAGCGCCGTTCTCGCCCTGTTCACCGGCCGCGCGGAAGACTACTACCTGCCGGGTTTCTGGACCAATGGGGTCTACGGCGCGGCCCTGCTGGTTTCCGCCCTCATCGGCTGGCCGCTTCTCGGCGTGGCGGTCGGGTTCCTGATGGGGGAGCAGCTCGCCTGGCGGTCCGATCCGTCCAAACGACGGGTCCTGACGATCCTCACCTTCATGTGGGCCGGACTGTTCATCCTGCGCCTGGCCGTGCAGCTTCCCCTGTACTACTCAGGCAACGTCGAGTGGTTGGGCGCGACCAAGCTGCTCATGGGCATCCCTCTGTATGCGCCGCTCCTCGTGGTCTCCTGGCTGATGGTGCGTTCGGTGTACGCGGCCACCGCCGCCGCCGAACGGCCGGTGCTATAGTTATCTCGACGTCAAGATAGTTTGCGGTAAGGCTACCCTTGCTGGCAGAACCCGGCGTCAGTTAGTCAGGATTGAGGATTGCGGACGGTTTCCCGTCGGTTTCCACGAAGGAGAGGGCATCGTGTCTGCTGTTAATAGTTTTGGAGCTCGGGACACCCTGCGCGTCGGTTCGACGGACTACGAAGTCTTTCGCCTGGACGCCGTCAAGGGATTCGAGAAGCTGCCGTTCAGCCTCAAGGTGCTGCTGGAGAATCTCCTCCGCACCGAAGACGGCGCCAACATCACCGCGGATCACATCCGCGCACTGGGCGCGTGGGTCCCCACCAGCGATCCCGACACCGAGATCCAGTTCACGCCCGCACGTGTGATCATGCAGGACTTCACCGGCGTGCCGTGCATCGTCGACCTCGCCACCATGCGTGAGGCCGTCGCCGACCTCGGCGGCGACCCCAACAAGATCAACCCGCTCGCCCCGGCGGAGCTCGTCATCGACCACTCGGTCATCGCCGACCTGTTCGGCAGCGAGAACGCCCTCGAGCGCAACGTGGAGATCGAGTACGAGCGCAACGGTGAGCGCTACCAGTTCCTGCGCTGGGGCCAGACCGCGTTCGACGACTTCAAGGTCGTCCCGCCGGGAACCGGCATCGTGCACCAGGTCAACATCGAGTACCTGGCCCGCGTCACGTTCACCCGTGAGGTCAACGGCATCCTGCGCGCCTACCCCGACACCTGCGTCGGCACCGACTCGCACACCACGATGGTCAACGGCCTGGGCGTGCTCGGCTGGGGCGTCGGCGGCATCGAGGCCGAGGCGGCCATGCTGGGCCAGCCCGTGTCGATGCTGATCCCCAAGGTCGTCGGCTTCAAGCTCAATGGCTCCATCCCCACCGGCGTCACCGCAACGGATGTGGTGCTCACCATCACCCAGATCCTGCGCCGCCACGGCGTGGTCGGTAAATTCGTCGAATTCTACGGCGAGGGCGTCGCCCAGGTCCCGCTGGCCAACCGCGCCACCATCGGCAACATGAGCCCGGAGTTCGGCTCCACGGCGGCCATGTTCCCCATCGACGACGTCACCCTCGGCTACCTGCGCCTCACCGGTCGCAGCGAGGAGCAGGTCGCTCTCGTCGAGGCGTACTCGAAGCTGCAGGGCCTGTGGCACGACCCCGCCCAGGAGCCCGTCTTCAGCGAGTACCTCGAGCTGGACCTCGGCACCGTCGTACCGTCGATCGCCGGCCCGAAGCGTCCGCAGGACCGGGTGGAGCTCACCAACGCCAAGTCGCAGTTCGAGATCGACCTGCAGAACTACGCCACCCATGACCTGTCCATGGTGGACGCGGCCGTCGAGGCGTCGTTCCCGGCGTCTGACCCCATCGGTTTCACTGCCGAGGACGAACAGAGCGCGCACCAGATCTCCCACCAGCACGTGAGCCACGCTCCCGTCTCGGTGTCGAGCCCCGTGCCGATCACCACGGCCGACGGCACGAGCTACACGCTGGACCACGGTGCAGTTGCCGTCGCGGCCATCACCTCCTGCACTAACACGTCGAACCCCTCGGTCATGCTCGCCGCCGGCCTGCTGGCGCGGAACGCCGTGAAGAAGGGCCTGAAGTCCAAGCCCTGGGTCAAGACCACCCTGGCGCCGGGCTCCAAGGTCGTCACGGACTACTACGCGAAGGCCGGCCTCACCGACGACCTCGAGGCCCTGGGCTTCTACACCGTCGGCTACGGCTGCACGGTCTGCATCGGCAACACCGGACCGCTGATCGATGAGGTTTCGGCCGCGATCAACGACAACGACCTGGCCGTCACCGCGGTGCTCTCCGGAAACCGCAACTTCGAGGGCCGGATCAGCCCGGACGTCAAGATGAACTACCTGGCCAGCCCGCCGCTGGTCATCGCATACGCCCTGGCCGGTTCGATGAACTTCGATTTCGACACCGACGCCCTCGGTAAGGACACCGACGGCAACGACGTCTTCCTCAAGGACATCTGGCCGGACTCCGCCGAGGTGCAGTCCACGATTGACAGCTCGATCGACACGGCGATGTTCACCAAGGAATACGGTGAGGTCTTCGAGGGCGACGAGCGCTGGCGTGCACTGCCGACGCCGGACAGCGAGGTCTTCGAGTGGGACCCCAAGTCCACCTATGTGCGGAAGCCCCCGTACTTCGACGGCATGACCCTGGAGACCACGCCGGTCTCCGACATCGTCGATGCCAGGGTCCTCGCCAAGCTCGGCGACTCGGTCACCACCGACCACATCAGCCCGGCCGGCAACATCAAGGCCGACAGCCCGGCCGGTGCGTACCTGATGGAGCACGGCGTCGAGCGTGCCGACTTCAACTCCTACGGCTCGCGCCGCGGTAACCACGAGATCATGATCCGCGGAACGTTCGCCAACATCCGGCTGCGCAACCAGCTGCTGGACGGCGTCGAGGGCGGCTACACGCGTGACTTCACCAAGCCGGACGCACCGCAGTCGTTCATCTACGACGCCAGCCAGAACTACCAGGCTGCCGGCACCCCGCTGGTGATCTTCGGCGGCAAGGAGTACGGTTCCGGCTCGTCGCGGGACTGGGCGGCCAAGGGCACCAGCCTGCTGGGCGTCAAGGCCGTCATCACCGAGAGCTTCGAGCGCATCCACCGCTCCAACCTGATCGGCATGGGTGTGGTCCCGCTGCAGTTCCCGGCCGGCGAATCCTGGTCGAGCCTGGGCCTGGACGGCACCGAAAGCGTGTCGATCAGCGGCCTGGAGGAACTCAACGCCGGCAGCACGCCGAAGACCGTGCACGTCGTCGCGACGCCGACGGCACACTCGGCAGCGGGCAAGCCCGTCGTCGAGTTCGACGCCGTGGTGCGCATCGACACCCCGGGCGAGGCCGACTACTACCGCAACGGCGGCATCCTGCAGTACGTGCTGCGTTCCCTGGTCGGATAGCTTCACAGACTGGTAAGACAGCTGGCGCGTAGACTCGGTTCATTCGATCTGCGCGCCAGTTCTTTCTCAGCACGCGACGCGAAGCACTCAGAACGCGAAAGGTAGTGCCCATGACCCTTCTGGAGACGATCCACGGTCCCCGGGACCTCGACGGCCTCACGAAGGACCAGCTGGAAGAGCTGGCTGCGGAGGTCCGGACCTTCCTGGTCGCGGAGATCTCGAAGACCGGCGGGCACCTGGGCCCCAACCTCGGCGTGGTCGAGATGACCATCGCCATCCACCGGATCTTCGATTCGCCGCGCGACGCCATCGTCTTCGACACCGGTCACCAGTCCTACGTGCACAAGATGCTCACCGGTCGGCAGGACTTCAGCCGGCTGCGCCAGTCCGACGGCCTGGCCGGCTACCCGCAGCGCAGCGAATCCGTGCACGACATCGTCGAGAGCTCGCACGCCTCCAGCTCGCTGTCCTGGGCCGACGGGATCTCCCGCGCCTTCGAGATGACCGGGCAGAGCGACCGGCACGTCATCGCCGTCGTCGGCGACGGGTCGCTCACGGGAGGCATGACCTGGGAAGCGCTGAACAACATCAGCGACGACAACAACCGCCGCCTGATCATCGTGATCAACGACAACGGCCGCTCCTACGCGCCCACCATCGGCGGCATGGCCAGGTTCCTCAACACCGTGCGACTGCGCCGCAGCTACCGGGCCGCCTACCTCTCCAGCCGGGAGGCCTTCGACCACATGGGCGCGCCGGCCCGCGCCATCTTCCGCGGCGTGCGCGGCGGCCTGCACGGCTTCCTCAGCCGCTTCTCCAACAACGAGGCGCTGTACTCCAACCTCGACATCAAGTACATCGGCCCGGTCGACGGCCACGACATGGAGGCCATGCTCGAGGCACTGCGCCAGGCCAAGGACTACGGCGCTCCCGTGATCGTGCACACCATCACCCAGAAGGGCAAGGGCTACGATCCCGCCGTGCAGGATGTCGCCGACCAGTTCCACGCCGTCGGCGTCATCGACCCCGAGACCGGTGAACCCACCGAATCCGCGGGAGCACCGTCGTGGACCTCGGTCTTCGCCGACGAGCTGCTGAGCCTGGCCACCGACAACCCCAAGCTGGTGGCGATCACCGCGGCCATGCTGCGTCCCACCGGCCTGCACAAGATGGCCGAACGGTTCCCCGAGCGGGTGCACGACGTCGGCATCGCCGAACAGCACGCGGTGACCAGCGCCGCCGGGCTCGCGTTCGGCGGCTTGCACCCCGTCGTGGCCCTCTACGCCACCTTCATCAACCGTGCCTTCGACCAGGTCCTGATGGACGTCGCCCTGCACCGGGCCGGCGTCACCTTCGTGCTGGACCGGGCCGGGGTCACCGGGCCGGACGGTCCCAGCCACCACGGCATGTGGGATCTCGCGATCCTGCAGGTCATCCCGCACATCCGGCTCGCCGCACCGCGCGACTCCACTCGCCTGCGTGAAGAACTCGCCGAGGCCGTCCTCGTCGACGACGCTCCCACGGTGCTCCGATTCCCCAAGGGCAGCACCGGCGTCGAGTTCGACGCTCTGGAGCGGCTGTCCGACGGCGTCGACGTGCTCCTGCGCAGCAGCCAGCAGGACGTGCTGATCGTCACCGTCGGTCCGATGGCCGGCATGGGCCTCGAGGTCGCTGAGCGGCTCGCCGCCCAGGGCATCGGTGCGACGGTCGTCGATCCGCGCTGGGTGGTCCCGGTGCCGCAGAGCATCATCGAGCTCGCCGCCCAGCACCGCATCGTGGTGAGCATCGAAGACGGCATCCGGGTGGGCGGTATCGGCACCCGCATCCGCCAGGACCTGCGCGAGGCCGGCGTCGACACCGCCGTCACCGAGCTGGGCCTGCCTGACGAGTTCCTCGACCACGGCACCCGCGCCGAGATTCTCGAGCGGGTCGGCCTGACGCCCCAGCACATCGCCCGTGATGTCGTCGCGATGGTGCTCGGCAGCAAGCTGCCGCACGCCCGCGCCCTGCCCGCCGACGCCGGCCGATCCGAAACCGGCACCATCCCCCTGCAGCGCGCCCCCCGCGACTAACGGCATCGCCCGCCCGTCAGATTCCGCGAAAGCGGCCAAGTGGTTGCTTCCGCGGTGGTGAAGCAGCCACACGACCGCTTTCGTGAAGTCGGCGCGGCCGGATCGGGACGCCGCTTGACTTAGAGTGCGCTCGAGGTTTTAGGGTTCCAGCATGACCCCAACCGACGAACAGCTTTCGATCTCTGAGGTCGCCGAGCGAACCGGACTGAGCGCCCACACACTGCGGTACTACGAGCGGGCGGGCCTGATGCTCGCACCCATCCATCGGGCTTCGTCCACCCACCGGGCCTACTCGGCGCGGGACGTGACCTGGATCATCTTCCTGACCCGGCTGCGCAGCACCTCCCTGCCCATCGCTTCGGTGAAGGAGTACGCCGACCTCGCACGGCGCGGCGAAGACACCATGCCGGACCGTCTCGAGCTGCTGCAACGGCACCGCGTCTCCGTGGTGGCACAGCTCGCCGACATTCAGGCGAGCCTCGCCGCCATCGACTACAAGATCTCCCTCTACGAAAGGACCACCGTATGAAGCACGTCACCCTGGGCGCCGATTCGCCCCTCGAGGTCGGCCGGCTCGGACTCGGCTGCATGGGCATGTCCGCGTTCTACTCTGGCGCCGGCACCGATGAGGCCGAGTCGATCCGCACCATCCGGAGGGCCATCGACCTCGGGGTCACCCTGTTTGACACCGCCGAAATCTACGGCCCGCACCTGAACGAGGAGCTCCTCGGACGGGCCCTGGCGGGCCGCCGGGACGACGTGGTCATCGCCACGAAGTTCGGCACCATTCAGCATCGCACCGACGGCTCCAGGGGACTGGACGGCAGCCCGGAGAACGTGCGCCTGTCCGTCCACGGGTCGCTGGCCCGTCTCGGCACCGACCACATCGACCTGTACTACCAGCACCGCATGGACCCCGGCGTGCCCGTCGAAGACACCGTCGGCACCCTCGCCGAGCTCATCAGCGAGGGCCTGATCGGCCACTACGGCCTGTCAGAGGCCGCGCCGGACACCATCAGGCGGGCGCACGCCGTTCACCCCGTCACGGCGCTGCAGACCGAGTACTCGCTGTGGAGCCGCGACCCGGAGGCGGAGCTGCTGCCCCTGGTGCGGGAGCTCGGGATCGGTTTTGTGCCGTACTCGCCGCTCGGCCGGGGCTTTTTGACCGGGGCCATCCGCTCGCTCGACCAGCTCGATGAGGATGATTTCCGGCGCAGCAATCCCCGGTTCGCCGGTGCCAACCTCGCCGCCAACATCCGCATCGTGGAGCAGGTCGACGCAGTCGCCACCGACCTCGACGCCACGCCGGCCCAGGTGGCCCTGGCCTGGCTGCTCGCCCAGGGGAACGACATCGCCCCGATCCCCGGCACCAAGAGGGCCGACCGGCTCGAGGAGAACGTCGCGGCGGATGCGCTGGTGCTCAGCGATACCCAGCTCGCGGCCCTGTCCGCGATCGGTGCGCCCGTCGGAGACCGCTACGCCGACATGACGCCGCTGAACCGGTAGTAACCGGTTGCCCACCCGCATCTGTTGCCGAATCGGACAATTGTGGCCGGCACACCGGCCACAATTGTCCGCACGGGTAACAGTTGTGTCGACTCGCCCGCTAGCTCAGCACGGGAGTGCTGCTCGCCGGGGCCGCGGAGCCGACGCCGCGCACCATCGGGGTGTGGAACGTGCCGCCGAAGACCCGCTCGCTGGCGCCGACCCTGTCGAGGTACGGGGTGATCCCGCCCATCTGGAACGGCCAGCCCGCGCCGAGGAGCATGCACAGGTCGATGTCCTCCGGCGCGTGCACCACGTCGTCGTCGAGCATCCGCTTGATCTCGTCGGCGAGGCCGTCCTCCACCCGGCGCAGGATCTGCTCCGCCGTGATCGGCGTCGTGCCGCCGGCCACGATCTTGACGGCACCCTTGTCGAAGCCGGTGATCTTGCCGCTGGAGTTGCGGTCGAGGATCTTGCCGTGTTCGGCCAGGCGGTGCAGGTTGGTGCTCTCGAAGAACCGGTCAGGGAACGCGGCGTGATGGGTGTCCAGCACGTGCGCGCCGACCTTGAGGCCCACCAGCTCCAGCAGCTCGAACGGTGTCATCGGCAGGCCGAACGAGGCGAGGGCGCCGTTGACGACCTCGAACGGGGTGCCGGTGTCGACGGCGTGCATGGCCTCGCCGAGCAGCTTGGCCAGCACCCGGTTGACGACGAAGCCCGGGGTGTCGCGGGTGATGACGGCGTTCTTCCGCAACTTGGCGGCGATCACCATCGCGGTCGAGAGGGTGGCCTCATCGGTTGTGGGAGTGTTCACGACCTCGATGAGCGGCATCACGGCGACGGGGTTGAAGAAGTGGAAACCGACCAGGCGTTCGGGGTGGGCCAGCTTCGCGCCGATCTGTTCCACCGACAGCGATGAGGTGTTGGTGGCCAGCACGGCGGTGGGGGAGATGTGCTTCTCGATCTCGGCGAAGACGTCCTGTTTCACCCCGAGCTCCTCGAAGACCGCTTCGATGACCCAGTCGGCGTCGGCGAAATCGGCCTTGTCGGTGGTGCCCGTCACCAGGGCGCGCAGCCGGTTCGCCTCGTCGGAACTGATCCGGCCCTTGTCCTGCAGGGTCTGGATCTCGCCGTGGATGTAGGCCACTCCCTTGTCGACCCGGGCCTGGTCGAGGTCGGTGATCACGACGGGCACCTTCAGCCGGCGCACGAAGAGCAGCGCGAACTGGCTGGCCATCAGGCCGGCGCCGATGACGCCGACCTTGCCGATGGGGCGGGCCAGGGCCTTGTCCGGGGCTCCGGCCGGGCGCTTGGCGCGTTTTTGCACCAGGTTGAAGGAGTAGATGCTCGCGGGTAGCTGATCGCCGGAAATGAGGTCGGCAAGGGCGTCGTCCTCCCGGGCGAATGCTTCGGCCTTGGTGCCGGACTTGGCTGCCTTGATCAGGTCCAGGGCGGCGTATGGCGAGGCGGCCACGGTGCCGATGCGGGACTCGAGCATCTTGCGGGCAATGCCGATGGCGGCGTCCCACTTGACCAAACGCTCGATCTTGCCTGGCGCGTTGGGCCGGCTCACGGTGACGTTGCCGGCGATGACACCGTCGGCCCACCGGATGGAGTCCTCCAGGAAGGTCACCGACCTGAACATGGTGTCGGCGATGCCCAGCTTGAGCGCGTCAGGACCGGTCAGGGTGCGGTTGTTCTTCAGCGGGTTCTCGACGATGACCTTGAGGGCGTTCTCGATGCCGACCAGGTTGGGCAGCAGGTAGGACCCGCCCCAGCCGGGGATCAGGCCGAGGAAGACCTCGGGAAGCGCGATGGCCGGGACGCTCTCGTCGACGGTGCGGTAGTCGGCGTTCAAGGCCACCTCGAGGCCGCCGCCCAGGGCGAGGCCGTTGATGAACACGAACGACGGCACTCCGAGGGTGCTCAGCTTGCCCAGTGAAAAGTGACCGAGCTGGGCGAGCAGCTTGCCCACCTCGCGGGACGGGATCTCGCTGACCTTGCTGAGGTCGGCTCCGGCCGCGAGGATGAACGGCTTGCCCGTGACGGCCACACCGTGGATCTCGCCCCGCCCGGCGCGAGCGGTGAGCTCGTCCATGACGGCACTGAATTCCAGGAGTGTGACGGGGCCGAGCGTATTGGGCCGGGTGTGGTCCCGCCCGTTGTCGAGCGTCAGGAGGGCGAGGGTGCGTCCGCCGGACAGCGGGACATCCCGGACGAGCGAGTGGGTGACGACTTCGTCACCCGACACCACAACGAGCGGGGAGAAGTCCACGGTGGCGTAGTCGATGGGGGTGCTGGTCGTGGAGGTCATCGCTTGGCTGCCTTCTTGTTGAAGTGCGGGTTTTCCCAGATAACGGTGCCGCCCTGGCCGAGGCCGATGCACATGGCGGTGAGGCCGTAACGCACCTCGGGGTGCTCGGCGAACTGGCTGGCGAGCTGGTTCATCAGGCGCACGCCCGACGAGGCGAGCGGATGGCCGATGGCGATGGCTCCGCCGTACTCGTTGACGCGGGGATCGTCGTCGTCGATGCCGAAGTGATCAAGGAAGGAGATCACCTGCACCGCGAACGCCTCGTTCAGCTCGAAGAGGCCGATATCGGTGATCGACAGGCCGGCCTTGCGCAGCGCCTTCTCGGTGGACGGCACGGGCCCCAGGCCCATCACCTCCGGCTCGACACCGGCGAAGGCGAAGCTCACGAGCTTCATCTTCACACTGAGGCCGAGTTCCTTGGCGGCGCCGCCGCTGGCCAGAAGGCAGGCGGTGGCGCCGTCGTTCAGGCCGGATGCGTTGCCGGCGGTGATGCGCCCGTGCGGGCGGAACGGCGTCTTGAGGCCGGCGAGGCCCTCGAGCGTGGTCTCGGGGCGTGGCGCTTCGTCCCGGGTGGCCAGGCCCCAGCCGGCGGCGCTGCGGGTGGCGATGGACACCAGGTCCGGCTGGATCTTGCCGGCTTCGTACGCGGCCGCGACCTTCTGCTGGCTGCGCAGGGCATACCGGTCGGAACGGTCCTTGGTGTACTCGGGGAACCGGTCGTGGATGCGTTCGGCGGTCGCGCCCATGTTGAGGGCGTCCTCACTGACCAGGCGTTCGCTGAGGAATCGGGGGTTCGGGTCTACCCCGGCGCCCATCGGGTGGCGACCCATGTGTTCGACACCGCCGGCGATGGCGAGGTCGTAGGCGCCGAAGCCGATCGCGGCGCCCATGGTGGTGACCGAGGTCATCGCCCCCGCGCACATACGATCGATGGCGAAGCCGGGCACCGTGACGGGCAGGCCCGCCAGCAGGGCCGCCGTGCGACCGAGGGTGAGCCCCTGGTCACCGGCCTGGGTGGTCGCCGCGATGGCGACATCATCGATGCGTTCGCCCGGTACGGACGGGTTGCGCTCCATTAGTCCGGTGATCGCCTTGACGACCAGGTCGTCGGCGCGGGTATTCCAGTACATACCCTTCTCGCCGGCACGACCGAACGGGGTGCGAACCCCGTCCACGAAGACGACTTCAGTTCTCTCGGCCACTTTGCCTCCATCACTCAAAACAGGTATCGCACGATCCTAGGGTGACGGATTAACCGGTGTGAATCCTTTGACTGTTCCTACGAATCCGCGTCCGAGGGAACGGAGGTGCTTTGGTGGACTTCCACAAAGGCATCCGCGATTAGTTGTGCAGTGGCCTCAATCTGCCAGGTTCGCGCGCCGAGCCCGGCGAGGGCCTCGCCGACGGCATCGGCGCCGGCCGGCTCCGGCGGCTGCCACGACACCCGACGCAGATGGTCGGGGGTGAGCAGATTCTCCAACGGCACCGCGCGCTCTTCGGAGGCCGCCGTCAGGGCGGCCCTGGCGGCCTTGTACCGCAGGTCGGCGTCGGGATTGCGGTCCGCCCAGGCGCGGGGCGGCGGCAGGGCGTCGCCGTTGGCCTTCACGGAGGGCAGGTCGACGCTGGCGAGGCCACGCAGAATGGCCTTCCACCACCTGTCGAGTTCGGTTCGGCTGGCGCGACCGTTGAATTCGCGCAGCTCGGCGAGGGCGTTCCGGGTCGCGGGCAGCAGGCGTGCTGCGGCCACGAGCGACGCGTCGGGAACCAACCGGCCGGGGGAGACGTCGAGCTCCTGGGCGAGAGCGTCCCTGGCGACCCACAGTTCGCGGGCCACCGCCAGATTGCGCTGGCCGCGCACGGCGTGCAGCCCGGACAGGCGGCGCCACGGCTCCGCGCGGGCCGGCTTTGCCTCCTTGGCGAGCACCGCGGCGAACTCCTGGTCGGCGATCTCGGTCTTGCCGGATTCCACGAGCAGGTCGACCATGCTGTCGCGGAGGTCGGGGAGCAGCTCCACATCCAGTGCCGCGTACACCAGCCAGCTTTCGGGCAGCGGCCGGGTCGACCAGTTGGCCGCGGAGTGTTCCTTGGCCAGGTGGATGCCGAGGAGTTCCTCGACCACGGTGCCGAGTCCCACGCGGGGAAGGCCGAGCAGGCGTGCCGCGAGCTCGGTGTCGAAGATGTGGGCGGGGTCGAGGCCGACCTCGCGGAGACAGGCCAGATCCTGACTCGCTGCGTGCAGGATCCATTCCTGACCGGCGAGTGCGTCGTTGAGTTCGCTGAAGTCGCCGATAGCCGGTGGATCGAACAGGAAGGTGCCGGCATCCCGGCGGAAGATCTGGATCAGGTAGGCGCGCTGGGAGTAGGTGAAGCCCGATGCGCGTTCAGCATCGATGCCGATCGGGCCGGTTCCCTGGGCGAGCATGTCGAGTGCCGCGAGATAGGCCGCGCGGGAGTCGATGACCTGATGGGTGACCACGGGCCGGTCAACCACGGGATGCACGGTGTGCCGAGAGATACGCAACGCCCGACAGGTTCGGTGCAGTGCTGTTCAAAGCAGTACTGGTCACTGCCGTGCTGCTCAAAGCCACGGGGTTCAGACCCAGGCCGCCGTTCTGGCCGGTTTCGGTTCCGACTGTATTTCCTGCCATGACGTTCATTCCCGCGGTCTCCCTGCCGGCGCGTTCAGCGCCCGGCGCATCGAGGCCGGCGAAATCGCCACCGGCCGTTTCCCTGCCGGCAGACTCGCGGCCGCCGGCGGCCACTCCCAGCGTATGCAATCCCGGGCCGGTTCGCAGAACGGAGGACGCCCGCGGTCCGATCTGATCCACCGGGCCGAGCGTGATCCCGGACGTGCCCTCTTCCGAGGTGCCCTGTTCCGACCTGCCCTGCTCCGACCTGCCCTGTTCCTCGGCGCCGGATGGATGCCCATGCCGAGCGGAGGAAGAGGTAGCGGAGGAGGAGGAAGCGGAGGGGTGGCCGTGCCGGGGCGGTGCGGGCAGCTCGCTGGCGGGCGGGAGGCCGGCGAGCATGCACAGCAGCTCTCCCCACCCTTCCACGTGTGCGGCGAGGTCGTTGTCCAACGGGCTCCACGACGCCCGCAGCTCGATCTGGGCGCCATCGCCCTGAGCGGCGAGCTCGCCGAAGCCCGAGGAAAGGATCTTGGTAGCGGTGCCGGAGGCGGCGGTGTAGTTCGCGCCGCGGGCGTCCAGGGCGTCCACCAACCAGGCCCAGGCGACTTCGGCGAGGAACGGATCGACTCCGATGTCGGTCTCGAGCGGAGCCTGGGCGAAGCAGACGACCCGGAACGGCCCTCCCCAACTTTCGGGTTCGTCGGGGTCATAGAGCAAGATGAAGCGTCCGGTGCCGAAGTCGGAGTCGCTGCCGTGCCGCACCGGCGTGACGTCCGCGGACAACGCGACGGCGTACGGGGCGAGGTTTCCGGGGGCCGAAATCTCGGTGACCACCAGCTCCGGGCGCGGGCTGGAAGAACGGATAGCGTCGAGCGCCGCGGCAAACTGCGCAGGGCGGTGGGGCTGATCCTCTGAATCGGGCACGTCTGCAGACTAGAGTTTTTTCCGTGCGCTGGTGCGAGGCACGCCGAGCAGCGCGGAGGTAGGCATGACAGGGATCGGTGCAGGAGCGGAATCCAGGCGCGGCCTGGCGTCGGCAGGGCTGGTGATCGCGGGCGGCGTCGTCGCGGTGAGCGCCGCCGCGACGCTGGCGGTCGGAGTGCTGGCCGGTGTCATGGCGCGGCGCATCGTGACCCCGCCGACGAAACGCGCCGACGACACGAGGGTGTTCGATGTCGACGTCAGTGCCGGCACCATCACGCTCGAAGCCACGAAGGATGCGGTCCTTCCTGGCGACTACAGCTTCTGGTTCGCCGGCGACTCCGGTCATGCGCGGCTGGGCGCCATCGAGGCACGCACGGCGACGACGGTGACCCGCCGCATCCTGACCGTGGACTTCGGTGACCTCGGCTCCGCAACCCGAGGCCGTCTGGGCGGGTACTCCTTCCTCGGTCCGTGGGACCTCGGGCTCGAGTTCTCCAATGTGACGGTGCCGACCGAGCTGGGGGATGCTCCCGCCTGGCTGATCCCCGCTGCGGAACCCTCCGGACGCTGGGTGATCCAGGTCCACGGCCGCGGGGTTCGTCGGCACGAGACGCTGCGGGCCGTTCCGGTCTTCAACGCCGCCGGCTACTCATGCCTGCTGGTGTCCTACCGCAACGACGGTGAAGCGCCGCCGAGCGCCGACGGCCGGTTCGGGCTCGGCGACACCGAGTGGCGTGACGTGGAGGCCGCCATCGACTTCGCCGTGGGCCACGGAGCCACCCAGATCGTGCTGATGGGCTGGTCGATGGGCGGCGCGATCGCCCTGCAAGCGGCGACCCGCGCGAGGCACGACGGCCGGCTCACCGGCATCGTGCTCGATTCGCCGGTGATCGACTGGGCGGATGTCGTGGCCTACCAGGCGCTCACCCTCCGTCTTCCGCGGGCGGTGGTGCGCGGCGCCCTGGTGGTGATGGGGCGCCCGTGGGGACGGATGGTGACGGGGCTGCATCTGCCCATCGACTTCCCCCGATTGGACTTCGTGTCCCGGGCGAACGACCTGAGTCTGCCGATTCTGATCCTGCACAGCGACGACGACGGCTACGTGCCGTCGGCGCCGTCTCGTGCCCTCGCCGAGCGGCGACCCGACATCGTCACCCTGGTGCCGTTCGAGGTGGCCAGGCACACCAAACTGTGGAACTACGATCCGGCCGCCTGGAACGCGGCCATCCTCGGCTGGCTCGGCACTCTCGGGTCGGCACACCCAGCCGTGACGGCGGCCGGGGACACCCAGAACAGCTAGCCCAGGGCGGCCTGTCGTTCGCGCAGCTGGCGCTTGGTGCGACCCAGCATGGCGGTCATGCCGCGCAGCCGTAGCGGTGAGACGGCCTGGGTGAGGCCGATCGACTGCGGGTAGTCATCCGGAACGGCCAGGACGTCTTCGACGCTGAGGCCGTCAAGGCCCTGGGCGAGGATCGAGGCGAAGCCCCGGGTGGTGGGCGACTCCGCCGGCGCCGTGGCGTACAGGTGCACGGAACGGTCGTCGTCAATCTCGACGAAGATGAACACCGGCGACTGGCATTCCACGACGCGTTCAAAGAGGTCGGGGTGGTCCCGGTACTTCTCAGGAAGCTCCGGGAGCTCGTTGGAGAACTCGAGCAACAGCATCAGGCGATCCGGCTGTTCGAGCGCCAGGAAGTCTTCGCGGATCTCGGCGAGCTGGCCGGGAAGGTCGACGGTGCTCATCGGGGCGCCGGGGCGGTGCCGGGTGCGGTGCCCTGCACGATCGGGACCCGCACCGCGCTGCCCCACTCGGTCCACGAGCCGTCGTAGTTTCGCACGTTCTCGAGTCCGAGCAGGTAGGTCAGCACGAACCAGGTGTGGCTGGACCGCTCGCCGATGCGGCAGTAGGCGATCACGGGGTCGTCGCCGGTGAGCCCGGCCTCATCGCGGTAGATGGTCTCGAGCTCGGCACGGTGCCGGAAGGTGGCGTCCTCGGCCGCGGCACGGGCCCACGGCACCGACACCGCCGAGGGGATGTGGCCGGCCCGCAGGGATCCCTCCTCGGGGTAGGCGGGCGCTGTGGTGCGTTCGCCGCTGTACTCCTCCGACGAGCGCACGTCGATGAGCGGTTGGCCGAAGTGGGCGAGAACGTCGTCCTTGAACGCGCGGATGGGGGCGTCTGCCCGCTCGACGACGGGGTACTCGGCCGGTTCCGCGGACTCGCGGTCTGTGGTCAGTTCGCGGCCCTCGGCGATCCACTTCGCGCGGCCGCCGTCGAGCAGGCGAACGTCGTCGTGGCCGAACAGTGTGAACACCCAGAGCGCGTATGCCGCCCACCAGTTGCTCTTGTCTCCGTAGATCACCACGGTGCTGTCGCGGCTGATGCCCTTGCGGCCCAGCAGGGCGGCGAAGCCGGCTCCGTCGATGTAGTCGCGTTCGACGGGGTCGTTGAGGTCGGTGTGCCAGTCGATCTTGACGGACCCGGGGATGTGGCCGGTCTCGTACAGGATCACATCTTCGTCGGACTCGACGACGACCAGGCCGGGGTCGCCGAGGTGGGCCTGCAACCAGTCGGTGCTGACCAGGCGTTCGGGATGCGCGTACGCCGCGAACGTGGCCGATGGATCTGTTTCGACTGTCATGGTTTCCTCCGGGAGGGCTCGTGAACCTGGACGACGGCGCGGCCCTGGTGTGCGTGCATTTAGGCTGGTGAACAACCTGCGCGCAGGTCTCCAAGGTACAAGGCAGAACCCCGCACCGAAATTCCACCAGGATGGCGGGGACAGACAGGAACCGGATGTCAAACATGGTCAGTGCGACCCGAAAGCTGCCCCTTCGACTCGTCGACAGGTCGCCAGACATCACCGGTGCGGAGATCGTCTCCGAACTCGTGCCGCCACCGCAATTCGAACACGCCTCGTTCGAGTCCTACCGGCCCGACCTCGACTATCCGTCCCAGCTCGAGGCCGTGGAACGGCTGAACGCCTTCGCAGCGTGGCGGGCCCGGCCGGGCGGGTTCTTCTCCCGTACCCGCAAGACCAAGGCCGAGTTTCCCGGCATCTACCTCGACGGCGGCTTCGGCGTGGGCAAGACCCACCTGCTGGCGGCGCTCTGGCACGGCGCACCCGGTCCCAAGTACTTCGGCACCTTCATCGAGTACACCGCGCTGGTCGGCGCCCTGGGGTACGCCGAGACCGTGACCCAGCTCTCCGGCGCGAAGCTCATCTGCATCGACGAGTTCGAGCTCGACGATCCGGGCGACACCATGCTGATGACGCGGCTGCTGGGCGAGCTGATCGCCTCAGGCACCCGGGTGGCCGCCACCTCCAACACCCCGCCGAACTCGCTCGGCGAAGGCCGGTTCGCGGCGGCTGACTTCCTGCGGGAGATCCAGGCCATGTCCGCGAACTTCGAGACCGTGCGCATCGACGGACTCGACTACCGCCGCCGGGACGCGTCCGGGCACGCCGAGGCCGTTCTGCCGGAGGAATTCGACCGCCTGAATGAGGCCCTCGTGGAGCGCGGCTCCACGGTGACCTGTGACGACTTCGGGGCTCTGATGCGGCATCTCAGCACCGTGCATCCGTCGAAGTACATCAAGATGATCGCCGACATCGACGTGATCGCCCTGCGCAACGTCTACCTGCTCACCGACCAGACCGATGCGCTGCGCCTCGTGGCCTTCATCGACCGGGTCTACGACGCCGAGATCCCGATCATCGCCAGCGGCCTGCCGCTGCATGACGTCTTCGACGCCGAGATGATGGAAGGCGGCTACCGCAAGAAGTACCAGCGTTCCCAATCCCGGATGGTGGCGCTGACCACCGGTGAGCTGCCGCCGCACGCCGAATGAGCGGCCCCCCACGAAACACGCTCTTAACGTTCTCGCCGATTGCGTAACCTACCCGAAACACGACGGTACGCCTCTTGAAACGTCTGGGTCGGAGACTGAGTGGCGTACCCGGGGACTGCCCAGCACACTCGACCTGCGGCTTCGAGGTACGCCCAGCTAACTCGAGAGGTGTGAGGACAATCTATGGACACGGGAAGCATTGCATGGGGGTTGACGGCCACCGCACTGGTGCTGTTCATGACTCCGGGAGTCGCGTTCTTCTACGGCGGCCTGGTCAAGGCCAAGAGTGTCGTCAGCATGATGATGATGAGCTTCGGCGCACTGGGACTGATCACGGTCCTCTGGATCCTGTACGGATTCAACATGAGCGCAGTCGACGGGCCGACCCAGTTCGCCGGTAACCCGTTCTCTGACTTCGGACTCGGTTCACTCGCCACCGGCGAGACCGGCAACCTCGATCTCCTCGGCGCCACTTACGGTGCGACCTTCGCGATCATCACCGTCGCCCTGATCTCCGGTGCCGTCGCCGACCGGGCCAAGTTCGGTTCCTGGATGATTTTTGCCGGAATCTGGGCCACCCTGGTCTACTTCCCCGTCGCAGCCTGGGTCTGGGGCGGCGGCTGGATCATGAGCCTCGGCGAGACCCTCGGCCTTCCCGGTGTCATCGACTACGCCGGCGGTACCGCCGTGCACATCAACGCCGGCGCCGCAGCCCTCGCGCTCGCCCTCGTCCTGGGCAAGCGCATCGGCTTCCAGAAGGGCATCACCAAGCCGCACAATGTGCCTCTGGTGCTCCTCGGTGCCTCCATTCTGTGGTTCGGCTGGTTCGGCTTCAACGCCGGTGCCGAGTGGCTGAACGGCCTCGCCAACGTCGGCCTGATCGTGGTCAACACCCTCGGCGCGACCGCCGCCGCCATCCTCGGCTGGCTGATCGTCGAGAAGATCAAGGACGGCAAGGCCACCTCGGTCGGCGCCGCATCCGGTGCTGTCGCCGGCCTCGTCGCCATCACGCCCGCCTGCGCGAACCTCGAACCCGGTTGGGCGCTGCTTCTCGGTGTCGTTGCCGGTGCCGTGTGCGCCATGGCCATCGAGATGAAGTTCAAGTTCGGCTTCGACGACTCGCTCGACGTCGTGGGCATCCACCTCGTCGGTGGCCTCATCGGCACCCTGTACCTGGGCTTCTTCGCGATCGGCACCGGCCTCTTCGTCGGTGGCGACCTCGGTCAGCTCACCGTCCAGGCCATCGCGGCCTTCGCGGTGCTCATCTACTCGTTCGTCGTCGCCTTCCTGCTGGGTCTTGCCATCGAGAAGACGATCGGCTTCCGCGTCAAGAACGAAGACGAAGTCGCCGGCATCGACACGTCGGTGCACGGAGAAGAGGGCTACGCCCTCGCCAACGTCTAGCGCTCAGAGAACAGGGCACTAAGGAAACAGGGCGGTGGGGTAGTGTTCGGGTGTGTTCCGCACCCGGCGCCTCCTCACCGCCCTTCGTTCTGCCCTTTTCGGCACCAGGACCGCCGGAGCGCCGCGCCCAGGAACCGCACCCGGCCAGTCAGGCCCCGACGCCACGGTCGAGCTGGATCCCGCGACGGTGCGATCTGCGGGTTGGGGCTACGCGCCCGAAGTCGACGGCGCACTGGACCCCGGGGAGATCGTCTGGACCTGGGTTCCCTACGAGGAACGGGACGGCAGGGGCAAGGACCGGCCGGTGGTCATCGTTGCGACGCTGGCCAACGGCACCATGCTGGCTGTGCAGCTGTCGAGCACCGACCGCTCCGGGAACGAGGACTACCTGCCGCTCGGCGAGGGTCCGTGGGATCCTGCCCGGCGGCCGAGCTGGGCGGGGCTGGCCCGGGTGTTCCAGGTTCGTCAGGGCGGCGTGCGCCGTGAAGGAGCCGTCGTGGATGCCGCACGGTACCGGCTGATCGAACGGGCCTTGCGGGCCCGGTACGGCTGGCGCTGAGCGCGCTCGCTGTTACACCGGGAAGTGGGGGCCGCCCCTTGACCAGGCCCGGCCACCGCGGCATTATCACCTCACTGGCGGTGACCCGAACACCGCGAGAACTCCGTCAAGGTCCCGGTCAGCCGGGGCCTTGACGGGGTAACCCGGTCACACCCAGCTGCGGCGCCAGTATCCCTGTCGGTGCGGCTGACGTTGTGGCGGACGTTGCGCGATGGATGCAAATCGAGGACGTTTCCCGATGGCCCCCCCACTCACTCCGGTCCCGCCTCTCACTCCGGCAACGGCGCTCGCTCCTGGAGCGCCGCTCACACCGGCAGTTCCGGTGGGGTCGGTCGCTTCAACGCCGCCCCCGCCCCCGCCCCTGGACCTCGTGACACCGGAGGCTTTCCCGCTTCCCGCCGGCCTCGCTTCCGAACCGGCGTGGTATCTGCACCGTCCACGGCTGGATGCCCTGCTCGAGCGGCTGACCGGGCCGGACGCCCGGGTCCTCGTGCTCTGGGACTCGGCGGGCTCGGGAAAGACCACGCTGATGGCGGGGTGGGCGCGGCGGCTCCGGGCTGAGAACCAGACCGTGCGGTGGTTCGGCGGCGCCGACCTCCGCAACGCCAGGGACCCCGACGAGATCCGGCAGCGACTGGTGGCGGGCGGAGACGGGACTGACGCCGGCGGACCGGAACCCGGGTTCGTGTTCGTGTTCGTCGACGACCTGCACCTGGCCGAGCGACCGTCGGCTTCGGACCGAACGAACCTTTCCGGCATCCTCGAGGCGCTGGTCGACATTCCGCCGGGCGTCCGCATCGTCGTGTCCGGCCGCCACCGGCCCGTGGCGGGCACGGCGCCGCTGGAAGCAGCCGGTGTTCTCATCGAGTGCGCCGTCGATACCCTGGCGTTCACACTCGAGGAGACCTTTGAGCTCGCTGCCCAGCACCACATCGACCTGTCCGCCGACGATGGCGCTGTCCTGCGGCGCCGTACCGGCGGCTGGGCGACGGGCCTTGCGCTTGCTCTGACCTGGCGAGAATCGGAGGGAGCCGCGCTGGACCTGAGGCTCTTCGATGGCGACAACCCGGCGGTGGCGGACTATCTCGCGGCAGAGGTGGTCACCGGCCTGGACTCCGGCGATGGGGAGGTCCTGTTGTCGTCGGCCCTGAGCGAGGTGGTGCCTCTCGATTTGGCGGTGGCCGTGACGGAGCGCGCCGATGCGGGCGATGTGCTCGAGCGGTTGACCCGCCACAACACGCTGATCGGACGGGAGCCGGCGGCGGCGGGCGGGGCCGGCTACCGCTACCACCCGATCCTGCTCGCCTACCTGCAGGGAGAGGGACGCCGGTTGGACGCCGGCGCGGCGACGGCCAGGCATCTCCTGGCCTGTCGGTGGTACGCGGACCGGGCCTGCGGGCCGGCAGCGGTGGAGCAGTCGCTTCTGGTGCATGATCCTGAGCTCGTCGGCACCTTGCTCGACAGGTTCGGCCTCGGTCTGGTCCTGTCCGGTGCGACGGATCTGGTGGGTCGCGCCCTGGACGAGATCGAGGGTCGCGTGGAAACCACCGCGACCCTGTGCCTGCGGCTGCTACTCGAGCCCCCATACGTCCCGGCCCGGCGCCGGGTGCAGCAACTCCTGGTGGCCGCCGACGCGGCCGCCCAGGGCCTCCCCGGGCAGGCCCGCACCGACGCGAGTTCGACTCGATGGGCGTTCGTCGTCGAAATCCTGCACGCGTTCCACGCCACCGAGCGCTCCGACATCGAAAACCGCCTGGCAGCCCTGCAGGGTAGTGCGCCAGCGGCCGCGCGGCAGGTCCTGGCCGTCGACCTGTTGGCTGCGACGGCCCAGGGCCGCTGCCAGGACAGGCTCGGCGAGCCCGGCCCGGCGGAAGACATTCTCAGAGAGGTCGCGGACTCGGCCAGGGACGCCGGAATGGACTGGTTGTTCCTGCTGGCCAGTGACCTGGCGGCGACTGCGGCGGGACATGCCGGGAACTGGTTGCACGTGGCGATGTTGGAAGGCCAGATGGCCGCGACGGCGACCGGGCTGGGGGCCGCGGCGGGAGCCGGGCGATCTGTCGACCAGGCCACGGGCAGGGCACTGCTCTACGCGATGATTCGCCGGTACGAAGGCTGCCAACCGGTCGACCCGATAGTTCTCGAGGCTTTGGCGGCAAACGAGGAGAGGGGCTCCGACGCCGGCATCAGCGTACCCGCGGAAGTCCTGTTGCTCTTGAGCCAGCTGGACAACTCGGCTCGCTCACGCCAGGCCCTCGACAGTTTGATGCTCCTGATGCGTGAGGTGGGCTCAGAGCATCCACGCGCCCTGAGCCTGTGCTGCGTACCCCTGATCGAGCTGAGCGGCGCCCTGGACGGTCGGATGGAAACCCAGCTGGCTGTTCGCCTGATCGAACGGGCCCTGGGGGAGGACTCCCTCGAGTCTCTGCTGATCAGGTTCCTCCTCGTCCCACCCACCAGGGCCGGCCACCCCGCTGAGGAACGGCTCCGCGCAGCGGCTCTCGAGGAACGCACCGCCTGGCGCGGCGCAACCATCGTCAGCGCGTGGATCGCCCTGGCCCATGTGGCGGATGTGTCGGGCCGACACGTCGAGTCGGACGCTCGCCTGCTTCGAGCCCTGCGGCTCGCGAGCAGGATCGGCTGCGAACGGGCGTTCCTGGCTGTCGGCGGGCAGGGCACCGCGCTGATCCGCGGCCGCCTCGGCCGGCTCGGGGATCTCGACGATTTCGCCCGGCACGTTTTGCGCTCCGCTGACGAGCTGCACCTCCTCGAGCGCCCGCCCGCGCTGGACCACGGCCGGAGCAGTGCCGCGCTCACCCAACGAGAGCGGGAGATCCTGCGGGAGCTGCCGTTCCACCAGTCGGTGGCGGACATCGCGGGCAAGCGCAACGTCAGCCCCAACACGGTGAAGACGCACCTGCGCAACATCTACCAGAAGCTCGAGGCCACGAACCGTGCCGACGCGGTGGCGATCGCCCAGGATCGCGGCCTGCTCTAGCTGGCCAATCCAGATTCACCCTTTCCGGGTGACTCGACCCCGGGGGTGCGCGGCGACACTGAGCCCGAACCGGGTGGCAGTGAGCCTGCCCACACGTCAGATGAAGGGACAACCGATGGCGGATTTCACGTACGGACCTGTGGAGATACTCCTGATCTCCTTTGATGGCGACCGGCCCGGCGCCGCCCTGGGCGAGGCGCTGACGGACCTGATCGCCGAGAAGACCATCACCCTGCTCGACCTGATCTTCGTCTCCCGCAGTGCGGAGGGTGACCTGCGGATCGTCGAGGTGGAGGACCTGCCCGAGAAGGCGCAATTGCCGGACCTGGCACTGGGCGAACTCGGCCTCGCGGGCCTGGACGATGTCGAAGAACTCGCGGCGGAACTCCCGCCGGGCACCTCGGCGGCGGTCCTGGTCGTGGAACTGGCCTGGGCCCGGCACTTCGCCTCCGAATTGGCAGCATCGGGCGGAGCAGTGCTCCACCAGGAGCGGATTCCCGCCGCCGTCGTCAATGCGGTGCTCGACGCCGCGGGCTGACCGCGCCGGTACCCGGTCCGCCCACATCAACCCACAGCCATCGACCCAGTTCATCCACGAACAGTAAGGACCAGATCATGTCACCACTTCGAAGAGGACGTCCCGGGCTCCTGGGCATGGCCGCGCGAACAGCGGTCGTCGCCGGTACCGCAACGGCCGTGAGCGGCAATGTGCAGCGGCGGCAACAGGGCAGGGCCCAGGACGCCCAGGCCCAGGCCCAGGCCGATGCCGACGCCCAGGCCCAGGCCGAGTACGACGCCCAGCAGCAGCAGCAGGCGGCGGCGCCTCCGGCCTCCGGCGATTCCGCCTTGCTCGACCAGCTGAACCAGCTGTCCCAACTCCACAACGCGGGGGTGCTCAGCGACACGGAGTTCACGGCCGCGAAAGCAAAATTGCTGACCTGAGGAGACAATCAGCCCTTCTGACACCGCACGCCGGGGTGCGGGACCGCTAGCCTACGTGGAGGGAGCGGGGCCCTTCTGGCTGCGCGACGTCACGTTCGCCTGGTGCGGACCGGAAGGAACACATGTTTGAACTCCTCAGTCCGATTATCGGTATCGTCTTCCTCGTCGTTGTGGTGGGGGTGATCGTGCTCGTCTACGCCCGCTCGGTGTACAAGAACGCCGGGCCGGACGAAGCCCTCGTCATCACCGGCAAGAAGTCGAAGAAGACCATCGTCGACGGCGCCACCCTCGAGGAGTCCGGCCAGCGGGTCGTACACGGCCAGGGCGTGTTCATCACCCCGTTCTTCCAGAAGGCGTTCAAGATCAGCCTGCGCAGCCGGGCCATCGAGATCACGGCCGTCGCCCAGGACCGCAACGGCATCACGCTGACTGTTGAGGCGGTCGCGATCGTGAAGGTCGGCGACGACCCCACCGCCATCCGCGCCGCCGCCCAGCGCTTCACCGGCCAGGACAAGAACATCGACAACTTCGCGCAGGAAGTGCTCAGCGGTTCGTTGCGGTCGTCGATCGGCGCCACCGACGTGATGACCATCATCCAGAAGCGCGACGAGCTCGGCACGTCGGTGCTCGCCACCGCCCGGGAATCCCTCGCCAACCAGGGCGTCGATGTCGATTCGTTCGAGATCAAGGGCATCACCGACGCGAACGACTACATCCGCGACCTCGGCCGTGCCGAGCAGGCCAAGGTGCGCCGCCAGGCCGAGGTGGCCGAGCACCAGGCCAACCGGGAGGCGCAGGAGGCGTCGATCATCGCCGAGCAGGCCGTGGCCGAAGCCCAGAACACCCTGGCGCTGCGTAGGGCGGCCCTGCAGCTCGACACCGACAAGGCTGCCGCTGAGGCCGCCGCGGCCAAGCCGCTCGCCGAGGCGAAGGCTCAGCAGAACATCGTTCAGGAACAGGAGCTGACGGCCAAGCGTCGTGCCAGCCTGCGCAAGGCCGAGCTGGACTCCGAGGTCAACGCCGTGGCCGACGCCGACGCCTATCGTGTGCGGGTCTCCGCCGCTGCCGCAGCCGAAGCCCGCGTCGCGGCCGCCAATGCCGACCGCGACAGCCGCGTGGCGTCCGCTGAAGCCATCCGGGCGGAAGGCCAGGCCAACGCCGACGCCATCCTGGCCCGAGGTTCGGCCGAGGCCGAGGCCACCCGCCTCAGCGCCCAGGCCGTGGCAGAGCAGTCCGAGGCGCTCATCCAGTTGCGCCTTGTCGAGATGCTGCCGAAGATCGCGCACGAACTGGCTGCCCCGATGGGCAACATCGACCAGCTCACCGTGATTTCGACCGACGGTGCGAGCCAGCTCAGCAAGAACGTCGCCTCCGGCTTCACCGAGGTCGACGCCGTGCTCAACTCCACCATGGGCGTGGGCATCAAGGACCTGCTCGGCGGCCTGATCGGCGGAACCGCAGCCGGTACGGCATTGGCGAAGGCCCAGGCCGGCGACGGTTTTGTGCCCGCACAGGTCCCGGTCCCGGTAACTGCCGACACAGACGCCGTTCACAGCGACGCCGTCTAGCGCTACAGGGTCAGAACCTGGCCGACCCCGGCCGTCGCCCCGCCGCTGGTCGGCCGGGCGACGGCCTTTTTCGGCCGTCGGGACCTACCGGCCGCCTCTCATCGCCGGCACAGCGGCTACCGACGCCGGGCGCGCACCACCGCATCGGTGAGACTGACCACAGCACCGTCCGCATCCTTCGCCGCCCGCGGCCGGGATTCCGCGACCTCCACCTGCCACAGTGCCGGGTCGAGGCTCGCCGCCACCTCCGCGGCAGTGAAGAACATGTCGGCCGGGGGAGTGTGCCCCTGGTGCTGCCAGGCGGAGACGTCGTGCCCGACGATCAGCAGGGTGCCGCCTGCTGCCACCGCTGCCGCAAGGGCACGGAAGAGTGCCGTCCGCGGCCCGGACGGTAAGTGCATGAACTGGGCGCTGACCAGATCGAAGGTTCCGGCCGGGGGAGCCCAGACTGTGAAGTCGTGCTGCTCCCACCGGATCCGTTCGGCTATGGCAGCAGATTCGGTCGGGTCGGCGCCGGCTGTCCGGCTGCGGGCGGCGGCGTGTTCGAGCGCCACGGCCGAGAAGTCTGCGGCTGTGACATTCCAGCCCCTGGCCGCCAGCCAGATGGCGTCGGCGCCCTCACCGCAGCCGATGTCCAGGGCGGAGCCCGCCGGCAGAGCCAGGGTCTCGCCGACCAGGACCGGGTTGGGCGCACCGCTCCAGACGTCGTCGCCTGCACCGTAACGGTCATCCCAGTAGGCCTGGTCGAAGGAGTCGCTCATGAGGTCTGTCCGTGTGGGGTCTGAACTGTGTCGTCCGGAGTCTGCTGGGCCGGCGTGTGCTGGGGATCAAGCCCGTGCCGGCGATCGCCGAGCACCGAGCTGCTGTTGCGGGCCTCCTGGACGGCCGAGAACGGATGGCGGTAGGCGGCCACGGCGGTTTCCAATTCTTCCGCGATGAGGTCGGAGTTGATCATCGTGGCCACACCGAGCCCGGCGGCTGCAGACACGACAACCTGTGCCATAAGGTTGGTGGCGTTGCCGGCCGCCCAGACTCCGGGCACCACGACACCGCCGCTGAGTACCCGCCCGGTCTCGTCGCTGTCCAGGTGGGTGCCGACCCCCAGCGGATGCGGCGACGAGACCAGCCCCAGTCCGGCGAGGAAGGCGGTGCGGGCGGTGAATGTCGGGGCGACCACGAGGGCCTGCAGGGGAATCACGTGGCCGCCGGCCAGGCGAACCCCGGCCAGCGCGTCGTCCCGCACGTCGAGGCCCGCGACCGGGCCGATCACTACGCTGATCCCGCGGGCGGCGAGTTGCTCCCACTCGGCCTCGGTCGGTCCGTGCTGCTCCGAGATCCCCCCGTCGGCGTCGAGCATGTCGCCGTGCAGGAACAGAGTGATGTTGCGGCTCCACTGGCGAAAGAGCAGCGCCTGGTGAATCGACTTTGGTCCGGTGCCGAGGATGCCGATGGCCTGGTCCCTGACCTCCCAACCGTGGCAGTACGGGCAATGCAGCACGTCCCGGCCCCACCGGTCGCCGAGGCCGGGAACGTCGGGGAGTTCATCGACGAGCCCGGTCGCGACCAGGAGGCGGCGCCCGGACACTGTGCTGCCGTCATCGAGGGTCACCGTGAAGCCGTGCGCCGAGCGCCGGCTGTCGACGGCCCGGCCCGCCACGAAGTCCGCTCCGTAGGAGCGGGCTTCATCCTGGCCGAGGCGCACCAACTCGGCGGGGCGCAGGCCGTCACGAGTGAGGTAGCTGTGCACGCCGTCGGCGGGCGCATTGCGCGGCTGCCCGCTATCGACGACAACCACCGACCGTCGGGCCCGCCCGAGCACCACGGCGGCGCTGAGTCCCGCAGCACCGCCGCCGATGATGACGACGTCGTAGGGCTGTGGCTGGGTCTGGGTCTGGGTCTGTGGCTGCGAATGAGGAAGACGGGTGAGAGAGGAAGGCGTGCCGTGGCTGGTCATGTCACCATGCTGAAGCGCTTGCCGGATATTGACAAATAGAATTGCCGATTTAGCAAGGGCGTGCCGCTGCGCGTCGTTCCTGACGAGTGGGGGAGAGCTAGAAGGGCGGCGGATCGTCGGGCAGGTCGCTTGTCCGCGGCCGTGCCGGTGTCGCCGGTGGTTCGGGTGTGGGGGCCAGGGTGGGTGGTGGACCGAGGGTGGTTTCGGGGTAGGTGCGGTGGGTTTCCCCGGCCGGGGAGGTCCAGCGCAGGACCCCGCCGGGTTCTTGCGCCACGGCCCAGAGTGTTTGGTGTTTGAGTCGGTGGTGGGCGCGGCAGAGGTGGGCGAGGTTGTCGTAGTCGGTGGGTCCGCCGTGTTCTCGGGCGATGGTGTGGTCGATATCGCTGCGGGAGGCGGGCCGGGTGCAGCCCGGGAAGCGGCAGGTGCCGTCCCGCAGCGCAACCCAGCGGCGCAGGTCAGCGGGGGCTTTGTAGTGTTCTTTTCCGACCGAGAGCACGGCTCCGGTTTCGGGGTGGGTGAGTAGCCGGATGAAGCTGGGGCAGCCGGCGGCGATTTCCCGGGCGGTGTCGGCCGGGATGGGCCCGTACCCTTCCAGGAAACCGGGTGCTTCGCTTTTTCCCATCAGGGTGAAGACGGGGACGGTGACCATCACGCTGCCTCGGATGCCGCCGCCGGTGCCGGCGGGGGTGACGCCGTCCAGGACCAGGTCGGCCATCGCGTCGGCGCAGATCTGACCGATCGTGCGCCGGTCCGTCTCGGGAATCGACGCGTCCTGTCGCTCCTGGTTCTGGGCGGCCTCGGCGATGCTGGTCAGCCTGTCGCGTGCGGCCTGGGTCTGCACGGCGGTGCCGTACCAGGTCAGGGTGCCCATGCCATCGGCCCGGCCCTCCCACCACACCCCGCGCTCGGCCACAGCCGCGGTGGCCCGCTTCGTGATCGTCTCCGGGTGCGCGTGTTCCCGCATCCGCCGGGCCTTGACGGCGAGTTTGCCGACCGTGAGGTCTTTCGCCACGGGCAGCAGCTTGGCTTCGAACGCGGCCGCTTCCTCGAGCGGGATGAAGCTGAGCTGCTCCATCAACACCTGCCCGTGCCGGTAACTGATGTCGCCGGAACTCATCATCGTGAGGGTGGCTTTCATCGGGCCGGCGAACAGCGAGGATTCACCGATCAGGTTCTCCGCGGTGCGATCGGCCAGGCGCAGCGAGCAGGCGACCTCGGTGGTGATCGTGCGGCGGGCGATTTCCTGGTCTTCCCACGCCGCGATCGTCCGCGGGCTCGCGTCAGCGTCGGCGCGGACCGGGCCGAACACCGACGACTCCAGGGCGTAGCCGGGGTTGAGCAGTTTTGCGGTGGCCGGGTCGGAGCTCCACCGCTGCAGATCGGCCAGTGCACGAGCACGCTTAGCCTGTGCCTTGGCGATTTGACGGTGGGCTCTCTTCGCCTTCGCGACCTTCCGCGCCAGGGTGGCCTGGGCCTGCTCCTGCAGGGTGGGGCGGCGCCGGCGGGCTTGGGCGGCTGCGCCGGCATCGGGGGCCGCCTCAGAGTTGGGATTCGGGCCGGGATTGGGTCCGCCCGCGCTGCCGCGGGCGTCGTGACCCGGGTCCTCCGGGTCGGCCGGGAACTGCTCTGCAGGGCTGCTCATACCCCGATATTCTCACCGACCACAGACATTCCAGCCCCTGCAGAACCAGGTGTGGAAAGGTTCTCAAACGGGCCGCTTGTGGAGGAGCGGCCGACCCGGATCAGGGCACGGTGACGAAGTGCTGCACGTCGGGAAACGGTGAGTAAAACCCGTGCAGCAGCTGCTTCCAGTCGGCGTATTCACTGGAGCCCCTGAAGCCCACGGTGTGGTCCTCCAGCCGTTCCCAGTCAACGAGCAGCAGGAAGGACGACGGGTCCTCCAACGACCTGGACAGGCTGAGCCCACGGAATCCGGGCATCGACTCGATGAGCGGCCGGGCGCTCCCGAAGGCGGCCAGGAAGGCGTCTTCGAAGCCGGGACGCACGGGCAGGATGGCGTGTTCTCTGATCACCCGTCGACACTATCCCGGCTGGCGGGCCCGGCCCGGCGGGTACCATCGACTCCCATGAGCAGCAACACGACGGCCGACGCCGCCCTACCGAGCACAAACCCGAGCACAAACCCGAGCACGGGCGCAAGCACCAGCACCAGTACGGTTCTCGGCGGTGAGCACTATTCGGCCGAGCTCGTCGACGCGGTGCGTGCGGCGACGGTCGCGGCAGCACTGGCTGCCGGCGCATGGTTTGGGCGCGGTGACAAGAACGCGGCGGATGCGGCGGCAGTCGCCGCCATGCGGGCCGAACTGCTGCCGGCGCCGTTCGCCGGGTACGTGGTGATCGGCGAGGGCGAGAAGGACGAGGCCCCGATGCTGGCCAACGGCGAGGAGCTCGGCTCCGGCCGGGGACCGGCCTGCGACATCGCCGTTGACCCGCTCGACGGCACACGGCTCGTGCAGGAAGGCCTACCTGGATCCGTGTGTGTCATCGCACTCGCCCCACGCGGCACTCTGTTCGATCCCCGGGACGTCTTCTACATGGACAAGCTCATCTCCTCCGCGCCGGCCCGCGGTGTTCTCGACCTCCGGGCCACCCCGAGCGAGAACGTGAGCCGGCTGGCCGAAGCGCTCGGGAAGCCGGTGAACGAGATCACCGTGGCCGTGCTCGACAAGCCGCGGCACGCGAGTCTGGTGGCCGAGCTGCTCGCAGTCGGTGCACGGGTCGTGCTGGCGGGGGAGGGGGACGTGTCCGTCGCGATCGACGCGGCCACACCGGGCGGACGTATCGATCTGGCCATGGGTATCGGTGGAACCCCGGAGGGAGTACTCACCGCCTGTGCGATTCGGGCGTTGGATGGATTCATGGAGGGCAGGCTCGCTCCGCAAAGCGATGACCAACTGCGCCTCGCATTGGCCGCCGGGCACGACCTCGACAGGGTGTTGACGCTCGACGACCTCGTGGCCAGTGACAGGGTGCTGTTCGCCTCGACGCCGGTCGTTGCCCGGCAAGACGGTTAGGCCGGCGACGGAGCGCGACGCGGGCGGCCACACCGCCAGTGCGGTGCGCCCAGGAGGTTAAACACAACGGCCCCCGGAGTAAACCGGGGGCCTTTCTGGTGGGCGATGCGGGACTCGAACCCACGACCTCTTCCGTGTGAAGGAAGCGCGCTACCAACTGCGCCAATCGCCCGAACCACACTCGAAAACCTCTCGACTGCGACATCTGATACTAGACCAGACCGGGCCCTGAGCGCACATCGAGACGCCGCGACACGCGGCAATCGCTCGGTTTGAATTTGTCTCGCACTATCGGCTAGAGTCTTCAACGCACGCAGAAATGCGAGCAGTTGCGGATGTGGCGCAGTGGTAGCGCATCACCTTGCCAAGGTGAGGGTCGCGAGTTCGAATCTCGTCATCCGCTCAAAAGCGAATCGGTCGAAAGGCCGATTCTCTTTGGTAGTGAACCCAGCACGGTTGTTTTACACGGCATCAAGTACGGTGGATTGGCCGAGAGGCGAGGCAGCGGCCTGCAAAGCCGTATACACGGGTTCGAATCCCGTATCCACCTCCAGCCAGATCAGTGCACATGCACTGTGAAGGATCTGGGCGATTGGCGCAGCGGTAGCGCGCTTCCCTGACACGGAAGAGGTCACTGGTTCGATCCCAGTATCGCCCACAGGTAGCACCAGCCAGAGCTTCACCGGCAACAATCAAAACCCCCGATAAAATCGGGGGTTTTTTTGTTTTGTACGTGTTTTTTCCGCGTATTTCCCCGCGTGATTCCGCGGCCCGACGGTCGAATTCGACCGGGTCGGGCGCCCATCGGCCCGTCATGTGCACACGGGGTCCCCAGGATCGAGTAGAGTCTTCCAAGCACGCAGAAATGCGAGCAGTTGCGGATGTGGCGCAGTGGTAGCGCATCACCTTGCCAAGGTGAGGGTCGCGAGTTCGAATCTCGTCATCCGCTCGAAGTTAGTCGGCCGAAAGGCCGATTTTCTTTGGGTGTACAGGTATTACAGAACACGGTGGATTGGCCGAGAGGCGAGGCAACGGCCTGCAAAGCCGTCTACACGGGTTCGAATCCCGTATCCACCTCCAGCCCGCGAGCACCATCCGCGGTCCTGGGCGATTGGCGCAGCGGTAGCGCGCTTCCCTGACACGGAAGAGGTCACTGGTTCGATCCCAGTATCGCCCACCATTTTTTTGGCAGCCGAGACCATCCACCGGATGCGTGCGCGTCGCCAACGGCCTCCAGGTCCACGGACCAGCCCTGATCAGCCACCCCGTCATCGGGTGCACTGGCGCCCGCTAAAGTTGAAGCGTTCGCAACTCAAGGGAGTAATACACGTGGTTGACGGTTTTGAGCTTTTCACCGACCGATCCGTTGTCGCCATGCGCGTCAACGGCGAGCTCAGGGACCTCGCCACTCCGGTGACAGAGACGGATGACGTCACCCCGGTGACCATCGACTCGCCCGACGGCCTCAACATCCTGCGCCACTCGGCTGCGCACGTTCTCGCGCAGGCCGTGCAGACCGTGAACCCCGCGGCGCGCCTGGGCATCGGCCCGCCCGTCACCGACGGCTTCTACTACGACTTCGACGTGGCCGAACCCTTCACCCCCGAGGACATCAAGTCGCTCGAGAAGGCCATGGACCGCATCATCCGTCAGGGCCAGCGCTTCGTGCGCCGCGTCGTGACCGATGACGAAGCCCGCGCCGAACTCGCGGCGGAGCCGTACAAGCTGGAACTGATCGGCCTCAAGGGCGGGGTGGCGGAGACCGCCGACGATGAGTCCGTCGAGGTCGGCGGCGCCGAACTGACCATCTACGACAACGTCGACCCGAAGACGGGCGAGACGGTGTGGAAGGACCTCTGCCGCGGCCCGCACCTGCCCAACACCCGCATGATCGGGAACGGCTACTCGCTCACCCGCCTCGCCGCCGCCTACTGGCGCGGCTCGGAGAAGAACCCGCAGCTGCAGCGCATCTACGGCACGGCGTGGCCCACCAAGGACGAACTGCGCGCATACAAGGCTCGCCTCGAGGAGGCCGCCAAGCGCGACCACCGCAAGCTCGGCCAGGAACTGGACCTGTTCTCCTTCCCCGAGGAGATCGGCTCAGGCCTCGCGGTCTTCCATCCCAAGGGCGGCATCATCCGTTCGGAGATCGAGAACTACATGCGCGAGCGCCTGCTCGCCAACGGTTACGACCTCGTCAACACCCCGCACATCACCAAGGGTCACCTGTTCGAGACCAGCCAACACCTGAACTGGTACCGCGAGGGCATGTTCCCGCCCATGCACCTCGACGAAGAGGTTGATGCCGAGGGCCACGTCACGCGCCAGGGCCAGGACTACTACCTCAAGCCCATGAACTGCCCGATGCACAACCTCATCTTCAAGGCCCGCGGCCGCAGCTACCGCGAGCTCCCGCTGCGCCTGGCGGAGTTCGGCACCGTCTACCGCTACGAGAAGAGCGGCACCCTGCAGGGTCTCACTCGTGTGCGCGGCCTCACCCAGGACGACGCGCACATCTATGTCACACAGGACCAGGTTCGGGCCGAGGTCGCCAGCCAGCTCGAGTTCGTCTTCGAGACCCTCCGTGGGTATGGGCTCACCGATTTCTACCTCGAGCTGTCGACCCGCGACCCCAAGAAGTCCGTCGGCACGGACGAGCAGTGGGAAGCGGCGACCGACACCCTGCGCCAGGTGGGACAGGACTCGGGCCTCGAACTCGTGGCCGACCCCGGTGGAGCGGCCTTCTACGGCCCCAAGATCTCCGTGCAGGCTCGTGACGCCATCGGGCGCACCTGGCAGCTGTCCACTGTGCAGCTCGACTTCAACCAGCCGGAGCTGTTCGACCTGGAGTACACCGCTCCGGACGGCACCCGCCAACAGCCGGTGATGATCCACCGCGCGCTGCTCGGTTCGATCGAGCGCTTCTTCGCGATCCTGCTTGAGCACTACGCCGGCGCCTTCCCGGTCTGGCTCTCTCCGGTGCAGGTCATCGGCATCCCCGTCTCCGAGCAGTACGAGGACTACCTGTGGGAGGTCCTGAGCACGCTCAAGACCGCGGGTGTGCGAGTGGAACTCGACTCGTCCAGCGACCGGATGCAGAAGAAGATCCGCAACGCCACGCTGCAGAGGATCCCGTTCCAGCTCATCGTGGGCGAAGAAGACCAAGCCAACGGCGCGGTCAGCTTCCGCTTCCGTGACGGCACCCAGGAGAACGGCGTTCCTGTCGAGGACGCCATCCGCCGGATCATCGCGTCCATCACAACCCGTGCGCAGGTTCTCGGAGCCACCGACTTCGCCCCGGAAGGCGCACCTGTCGCCCTGGCCGTAGCGGCCGGCGCGGACCAGGCCTGACAATGACAGACGCCACTCCGGCAGGTCCCGAGAAAGACGCGCCGCGAGACACCCCCTGGGACCGTCTGTCCGGCAGCCCGCAGGACTTCGCTGAGGGAGTCCAGGTGGAGAATTCCGGCGACTTCGCCGCCGTCCCGGATGCCTTCCAGCGGCTGTGGACGCCGCACCGGATGGTCTACATCCAGGACGGCCAGCAGCCGCATCCCGACGACTGCCCGTTCTGCATCGCCCCGTCGATGGACGACGAGAAGGCTCTCATCGTGGCCCGCGGCAGGTACGCCTACGTGCTGCTGAACCTGTTCCCGTACAACAGCGGCCACCTGCTGGTGTGCCCATATCGGCATGTTGCGACGTATGACGAAGCCACCCCGGAGGAAGTCGCCGAGATCGGTAGCCTGACCCAGGTGGCCATGCGGGTGCTCAAGGCCACGTCGGGCTGCGACGGGTTCAACCTCGGAATGAACCAGGGCCGCATCGCGGGCGCCGGGATCGCCGAGCACCTGCACCAGCACATCGTTCCACGGTGGGCGCTCGACTCGAACTTCTTCCCGATCATCGCCGGCACCAAGGCGATCCCGAAGCTGCTCGGCGAGGTGCGCCGCGAGGTCGCGGAGGGTTGGCCGGTCTCCACCGTCTAACCCCCGTTTCTCACCTCGCTGTCACGGATTGCAACACCACCCGTCTCTTCAGTTCTCATCACCCGTGCCCCTCGCCCCGACCAGCGGCACCAGACGCAAGGAATAGAATCGTAGCTATGACTGACACCACTTCCACTGAGCAGGTCGACAGCGCCGCACAGTTCGGCTCGAGCCGCGTCAAGCGCGGACTCGCCGAGATGCTGAAGGGCGGCGTCATCATGGACGTCGTCAACGCCGAGCAGGCCCGTATCGCCGAAGACGCCGGCGCCGTCGCCGTCATGGCGCTCGAGCGCGTCCCGGCGGACATTCGCTCCCAGGGTGGTGTCGCCCGCATGAGCGACCCCGACCTGATCGACAGCATCAAGGCTGAGGTCTCCATCCCGGTCATGGCGAAGGCCCGCATCGGCCACTTCGTCGAGGCGCAGGTGCTGCAGGCCCTCGAGGTCGACTACATCGACGAGTCCGAGGTGCTCAGCCCCGCCGACTACGTCAACCACATCGACAAGTGGAACTTCACGATTCCCTTCGTCTGCGGTGCCACCAACCTGGGCGAGGCTCTGCGTCGCATCACCGAGGGCGCCGCGATGATCCGCTCCAAGGGCGAGGCCGGCACCGGCGACGTCTCTGAGGCCACCAAGCACATCCGCACCATCAAGGGCGAGATCGCCCGTTTGTCCTCCCTCACCAAGGACGAGCTGTACGTGGCCGCCAAGGAACTGCAGGCGCCGTACGAACTGGTCGCCGAGATCGCCGCGACCGGCAAGCTGCCCGTCGTGCTGTTCACCGCCGGCGGCGTGGCCACCCCGGCCGACGCGGCCATGATGATGCAGCTCGGCGCCGACGGCGTCTTCGTGGGCTCTGGCATCTTCAAGTCCGGCAACCCGCAGGAACGCGCCAACGCCATCGTCAAGGCCGTCGCGTTCTACGACGACGCCAAGATCATCGCGGATGTCTCGCGGGGCCTCGGCGAAGCGATGGTCGGCATCAACGTGTCCGACCTCGCCGCCCCGCACCGCCTCTCCGAGCGCGGCTGGTAACACCCGCTTCATGAGCGTTGGAGTACTCGCCCTTCAGGGCGACTTTCGCGAGCACGCCGACGTACTGCGCTCGCTCGGCAGTGAGGTCACCCTCGTGCGCCGCCCGGAGGAACTGGCCAGTGTCACCGGCCTGGTGATCCCGGGCGGCGAGTCCAGCGTGATGGACAAGCTGACCCGCATGTTCGGCCTGGCCGACCCCCTGCGAGCGGCCGTCGAACGTGGGATGCCGGTCTACGGCACCTGCGCGGGCCTGATCATGCTGGCCGACACCGTGCTGGACGGCATATCGGGCCAGCAGAGCATCGGCGGCCTGGACATCAGCGTGCGCCGCAACGCTTTCGGTTCGCAGACCGCGTCGTTCGAGACCGACCTCGACGTGCCGGCGCTCGGCAACGCTCCCGTGCACGCCGTCTTCATCCGCGCCCCGGTCGTCGAAAGCGTCGGCCCGCGCGCCACGGCGTTGGCCACGATCGCCGACGGTCGCTGTGTCGCCGTCGAGCAGGGCAACCTGCTCGGCACGTCGTTCCACCCCGAGATCACGGGGGAGTACCGCTTCCACGAATATTTCCTGCAGAAGGTGCAGACGGCCGGTTTCGGCGCCTAGCCCGGCTCCGCCACAATAGGCGCATGACCCGGTACAGCGCATGACCAGATACGTCGCCCTGCTGCGCGGCATCAACGTCGGCGGCATCAACATCAAGATGTCGGCCCTGGCCGACACCGTCCGCGCGCTCGGCCACACCGGCGTGCACACGGTTCTGGCCAGTGGCAACGTCGTCTTCGACAGCGACGAAGCGGATGCGGAAGTGCTCAAGTCCGGTCTCGAACAGGCCCTCTCGGCATCCTTCGGCTACGACGCCTGGGTGGTGCTGCTCACCAGCGCCGAACTCGCGGGAGCTGTAGCCGCCTATCCGTTCGACGACCGGGACGGCTGGCACTCCTACATCCTGTTCGGCTCGAACCCGGCTCTGCTCGATGAGCTGCTCCAGGCCGCTCCGAACCTCGATCCCGCAGACGAGAGGGTTCAGCCTGGTGAGCGCCTGCTCTACTGGCAGGTGCGCAGGGAGGTGGGCATCAAGAGTCAGTTCAGCACCCTCAGCGCCAAGACACGTTTCAAATCGAGCACCACGAACCGCAACCTGCGCACGCTGCACAAGATCCTCGCCGTAGGGCGCCCGAGCTAGACTGGGAGCGCACCGAGCGGTCACCCGATCGCGGTGCCAGCAGACGACGCGCCAAGCGCGTCGCACGAGCAATCGACAATACGATTTAGCGACAATCGGGAGATTCATGTCCGGGCATTCCAAGTGGGCGACCACCAAGCACCAGAAGGCCGTCACCGACTCGCGTCGGGCGAAGGCGTTCGCCAAGCTGATCAAGAACATCGAGGTCGCTGCCCGCATGGGCGGCGCCGACCTCTCGGGTAACCCGACCCTCGTCGACGCCATCCAGAAGGCGAAGAAGACCTCGGTCCCCAACGACAACATCGACCGTGCCGTCAAGCGCGGCGCCGGCCTTTCCGGTGAGGCCGTCGACTACACCACGATCATGTACGAGGGCTACGCCGCCAACGGTGTCGCCATCATGATCGAGTGCCTCACCGACAACAAGAACCGTGCCGCGGCCGAGGTGCGCACCACGGTCAGCCGCAACGGCGGCAACATGGCCGACCCGGGCAGCGTCGCCTACAACTTCCACCGCAAGGGCATCGTCGTGGTACCCAAGGGCAACGACGTCACCGAAGACGACGTTCTCGCTGCGGTGCTCGACGCCGGAGCCGAGGAAGTCGTCGACGACGGAGACAAGTTCGAGGTCTTCAGCGAGGCCCACGACCTGGTCGCCACCCGCACCGCCCTGCAGACCGCCGGAATCGACTACGACTCCGCCGACATCGCGTTCGTCCCGCAGCTCAAGATCGAGGTCGACGCCGAGACCGCCCGGAAGGTGTTCCGGCTCATCGACGCCCTCGAAGAACTCGACGACGTGCAGAACATCTACAGCAACTACGACGTCTCGACCGAAGTTCAGGCCGAGCTCGAAGCAGACAGCGAATAGCAAACCGATGACGGTCAGGGTGCTGGGCATCGACCCGGGCCTGACCCGCTGCGGCGTCGGGATCGTCGACGTCGCAGCGAACCGTTCGGCGACCCTGGTCGACGTTCAGGTGCTGCGCAGTTCACCCGACCTGCCCCTCGAGCGCCGGCTGTTGCTGATCAGCGAGGGCCTCGAAGAGCTCCTCGACCGGCACCAGCCGCACTTTGTGGCCATCGAACGGGTCTTCGCGCAACAGAACGTGAGCACCGTGATGGGAACCGCGCAGATCAGCGGGGTTGCCCTCATGCTCGCCGCCAAGCGCGGCCTGACGGTGACGCTGCACACCCCGAGCGAGGTCAAGGCCGCGATCACGGGTTATGGGGCCGCGGACAAGAAGCAGGTCGGCACCATGGTCGCCCGGGTGCTGGGACTGGCCGAGATCCCGAAACCGGCGGACGCCGCCGACGCCCTCGCGCTGGCCATCTGCCACGCCTGGCGCACCGGCGCCGCAGGCGGGGTGCTCCCCACCAGCGGTGCGGTCGCAGCGGGCAACCGGTCCACCCCCGCACTCAGTCCCGGTGCGCTCACCCCGGCGCAGAAGGCCTGGCGCGACGCCGAGCGCGGCAACGCGCCGGGGTCGGCGGCTGCAGTGTCGGCGGCGCACCGTAGGCTGGCTAAGTGATCTCTTCAGTGCGTGGCCCAGTCCTTTCAGCCCTGGGCTCAACCGTCGTGATCGAGGTCGGCGGAGTCGGACTCGCCCTGCAGGTCACGCCGTCGACGGCCCTGGCGGCAAGGGTCGGCACCGAAACCCGCCTCGCCACCACCCTGATCGTTCGCGAAGACTCGCTGACCCTCTACGGCTTTCCCACCGCCGAAGAGCTCGCCGTGTTCGAGCTCCTCGTCGGCGTCACAGGCGTCGGTCCCAAGTCCGCGCTCGGCGTGCTCGCCGTCCTCAGTCCCAACCAGATCGCCCTCGCCGTCAACGCCGAGGACGATGCGGTGTTCCGCAAGGTCAGCGGGATCGGACCGAAGACCGCCAAACTCATTGTGCTGTCCCTGGTCGGCAAGGTCGCGCTCACCAGCGCCGCCGCCCCCGGACGCGCCGGCGTCGCCACGGCCACCGTGAGTGCCAGCGTGCAGGCCGCCCTGATCGGCCTCGGCTGGTCTGAGCGGGTCGCCGCCCAGGCCGTTGAGGAGATCCTGGCCGGCAGCACCGCCGAGTTCGACGCCGAAGAAGCCGGGGTGGGAGCCGTGCTGCGCCTGGCTCTGGCCCGGCTCGGCCCGGCGCAGCATGCCGGCGCCGCCAACGCGGCGGAGCGTCGCTGATGGCCCAGGATCCCGGCGTCGACCTGACCAACCCGGCGCTCGAGGGCGACGCGGAGCTGGCCTTCGAGGGCGCACTGCGTCCTCAGAGCCTCACCGAGTTCGTCGGCCAGCAGAAGGTGCGCGGCCAACTGCAGCTGCTGCTGACCGCGGCGGCCATGCAACAACGCACCCCAGACCACATCCTGCTGGCCGGCCCGCCCGGCCTGGGCAAGACGACCCTGGCCATGATCATCGCCTACGAGGGCAACCGGCCGCTGCGCATGTCCAGCGGACCCGCCATCCAGCACGCCGGCGACCTGGCCGCCGTACTCTCCTCCCTCGTACCCGGCGAGGTGCTCTTCATCGACGAGATCCACCGGATGGCCCGCTCTGCCGAAGAGATGCTCTACCTGGCGATGGAAGACTTCCGCATCGACATCATGGTCGGCAAGGGCGCCGGTGCCACGTCGGTGCCGCTCGACCTGGCCCCGTTCACCCTGGTCGGGGCCACGACACGCTCGGGAATGCTGCCGAACCCGCTGCGGGACAGGTTCGGCTTCACGGCCCACCTTGAGTTCTACGCCGACGCGGAGCTCGAACTGGTGCTGGTGCGCGCCGCACGCCTACTCGGGCTGGTCATCGACCGGGAGGCCATCGCCGAGATCGCCGGCCGGTGCCGGGGGACCCCGCGAATCGCCAACCGGCTGTTGCGCCGCGTGCGCGACTACGCGCTCGTTCACGGCGGAGACGCGGACCTGACGGCCGTTCACGCGGCGCTGGAACTGTACGACGTCGACCCGATCGGGCTGGACAGGCTCGACCGCGAGGTCATGAACATCGTCCTCACCCGTTTTGGGGGTGGGCCGGTTGGGCTGAACACACTGGCCGTCTCGGTGGGGGAGGAGCCCGAAACCATCGAATCGGTCGTCGAGCCCTTCCTGGTGCGGATAGGCTTCCTCACGCGTACCCCGCGTGGGCGGGTTGCCACTGCCGCAGCGTGGCGGCACTTCGGCTTGAGTAATCCTCAGGCTGCGCTCACCTTGGATGTTCTATAATTCAAGCTGGTCAGGCACACACCTTCGACCGGCTCACCCCAGCCACGCTCACAAAAAACTTCGTCGCGACACCACGCTCGCACGGGAAGGTTTCACAGTTCTATGGATCCGTTGACTCTTGTCATGCTCGCCGTCTTGGCGCTGCTCGTGTTCTTCATGTTTCGCAACGGCCGCAAGCGCCAGAAGGACACCCTGGCCCTGCAGTCGAAGATGGTGGCCGGCGCAGACGTGATGACCAACTTCGGCCTTTACGGCACCATCGTGGCGATCGATGAGGAAGAGAACAAGGTCGCCCTCGAGATCGCACCCGGCACCATCGTGCAGATCCACCGCCAGACGATCGCTCGCGTCGTCGAGCCCACCGTTGCCGGCGACGACATCGTCCTCGACAAGACCGCTGACACCGACGCCGGCACACCGACCGTCATCGGCGAACCCGAGTACGGCCAGCGCACCGAATTCGAGCCGACGACCGATGAGGTCGCGCCCGACACCGACACCGAACCCAAAAAGGGCGACGCGTAACACACCCACTCCGGTTACGCGGTTTCGGTCGCGTGACACGAGCAACAGAAAGCTGAGTTCAATAGGTGGCTAAGTCGTCTCCGACCAAGAAGGCCTGGCGCTCCCTGACCTGGCTTGGCGTGATCATCGTCGGTCTCATCGCACTGAACGGAGCCGGCGTCCTCAGCGGCGGCGGGTCGTGGACGCCGAAGCTGGCTCTCGACCTCGAGGGCGGCACCCAGATCATCCTGGCGCCCAAGCTCGAGTCCGGTCAGACGGTCTCGAACGAACAGCTCAACCAGGCCGTGTCGATCATCCGTCAGCGCATCGACTCCGCCGGTGTTTCCGAGTCGGAGATCAACACCCAGGGTGGACAGAACATCGTCGTCTCCATCCCCGGAACGCCGGATGACGCCACCCTGAACCGCATCGAATCCTCGGCCAAGCTCGAGTTCCGACCGGTCCTGGTCGCCTCAGCCCCCACCGAAGCCAGCGTGGGCGCCGACGGTGCCACCGACGCAGCCACCGATGCGGCCACCGCACCGGAGACGGATGCCGCGGCAGACCCTGCCGCTGAGACCCCGGCCGTCGCGCCCACCGACGCGAGTGACCTGAACAACATCACCCCCGACCTGCAGGCGCAGTTCGATTCGTTCCAGTGCAGCGACATCGACACCAGCAATGTGGCGCCGGCCGATCAGCCGCTGATCACCTGCGAGAGCGATGGCTCGATCAAGTACATCCTCGGCCCGGTCGAGGTGAGCGGCGAGAACATCTCCGACGCCACCAACGGGCAGGTCACCACGCAGAGCGGTGCAACCACCGGCGAATGGGCCGTCAACATCGTCTTCGACCGCACCGGCACAAAGTCGTTCGCCGATGTGACCACCCGCCTGAGCGGCCTCGAGGGCGCGCAGAACCAGTTCGCCATCGTGCTGGACGGCAGCGTCATCTCCGCTCCGCGCACCCTCGCCGTGATCACGGACGGCAAGCCCCAGATCACCGGATCGTTCGACCAGGAAACCTCCAAGGCCCTCGCCGACCAGCTCAAGTTCGGTGCCCTGCCGATCAGCTTCACCGTGCAGAGCCAGGACACCATCTCGGCAACCCTCGGTTCGACCCAGCTGCAGAGCGGGCTGATCGCCGGCCTGATCGGCCTGATCCTCGTCGTGCTCTACTCCCTCGTCCAGTACCGCCTCCTCGGGCTGGTCACTGTCGCGTCGCTCATCGTGGCGGGCGTGATCACCTACCTGCTGATCACCCTGCTGTCCTGGCGGGAGGGCTACCGGCTGTCGCTGGCCGGTGTGGCCGGCCTCATCGTGGCCATCGGTATCACCGCTGACTCGTTCATCGTCTACTTCGAGCGGGTGCGCGACGAGCTGCGCGACGGCAGGGGACTGGTGTCGTCGGTCGAATCCGGCTGGCGCCGCGCGATCCGCACCATCATCGCCTCCGACACCGTCAACTTCCTCGCCGCCGCGGTGTTGTTCATCCTGGCCGTCGGCAACGTGCGCGGTTTCGCCCTGACCCTGGGACTGACCACCCTGGTGGACCTCCTGGTCGTGGCGATGTTCACCCACCCGATGCTGCAGCTGCTCGCCCGCACCAAGTTCTTCGGCGAGGGACACAAGCTCAGCGGGCTCGACCCGCGGGCCCTCGGTGCCGTCTACCGCGGCCGCGCCCGGTTCCAGCCCTCCGCTGAAGTGGCGTCACGCAAGCCCGCGTCCTCCAGCAAGGAGGCCGCAAAGCGCCAGACCATCGCCGAACGCAAGGCGGCTGAACTCGTCGGTTCCGGCTCCAGTAAGTCGACCGACGGGAAGGATTCCTAATGGCCAGCTTCAACCAGTTCGGCAATGATCTGCACACCGGCAAGCTGTCCTACAACATCGTCGGACGTCGCAAGCTCTGGTACACGGTCGCCGCGGTCATGATCCTGATCGCGATCCTCGGCCCGGTGCTGCGCGGCGGTTTCACGTTCGGCATCGAGTTCACCGGTGGCTCCGAGTTCGTGTTGTCCGAGATCTCCACCGAAGACCAGGATGCGGCGGCCACAGCGGTCACCGGGGTGGTGCCCGAAGCCGTCCCGAAGGTGTCCGTCGTCGGCAGTGACAGCATCCGCGTGCAGACTGACCAGCTCAGCGACACTGAGAGCCGGGAAGTCCGCGCCGCTCTCGCTTCCGCCTACAGCGTCGACGCCGCCCAGGTGACGTCCTCGTTCATCGGCCCGTCCTGGGGCCAGGACATCACTGGATCCGCCATCCGCGCCCTGCTCACCTTCCTGGTCCTCGCCGGCGCGGTGATGGCGCTGTACTTCCGCACCTGGAAGATGGCAGCGGCCGCCATGGTCGCGCTGCTGCACGACCTCGTCATCACCGCCGGTTTCTACGGCATCACCGGCTTCGAGATCACCCCGGCTGCCGTGATCGGCTTCCTCACGATCCTGGGGTACTCGCTCTACGACACCGTGGTGGTCTTCGACAAGATCCGCGAGAACACCAGTGAAGACGGACCCGAATCTCGGCGCACGTTCGCCGACTCGGTCAACCTCGCAGTCAACCAGACCCTGGTGCGCTCGATCAACACGTCGATCGTCGCCGTCCTCCCGGTCGCCTCGATCCTCGTGATCGGTGCGTTCGTGCTGGGTGCGGGAACCCTGCAGGACATCTCCCTGGCCCTGCTGATCGGAATGATCGTGGGTACGTACTCCACGATCTTCATCGCCGCTCCGCTTTACGCTCAGCTGCGTGAGAACGAGCCGGAGATCCGCAAGCGCGACAAGAAGGCCCTGGCCCTGCGGGCCAAGGCCACCGGTACCTCGTCGGTCGCCGGCACGGATGCGACCCGCGCGGACGTTCCCGCGTGAGCCGGATTGCCCGCCGGGAATACACGACAGCATCCCTCGGTTTACCGTTTATCCGTTAGTACAGGGATAATTGGCGCCAGGGAGTGAGGTAACGAGATGACAGAGACCACCACGCCATCCGCCGCGTCACTGCGTCGTCTGGTGCCCCGTATTTTCTCCAGGGCGCAGCCCGTCGGCGCCGTCGACACACTGCTGAAGACGGTGCGCACGCACCACCCCAAGGTGGACCTGTCCATCATCGAGCGGGCCTACGCGGCCGCGGAGCGGGCCCACGAGGGCCAGAAACGTCGCAGCGGCGAGCCGTACATCACCCATCCCGTCGCGGTCGCCCAGATCCTGGCCGACCTCGGGATCGGTCCCAAGACCGTGGCCGCGGCTCTGCTGCACGACACCGTCGAGGACACCGACTACACCCTGGATGCGTTGCGGGCGGACTTCGGCGACGAGATCACGATGCTCGTGGACGGCGTCACCAAGCTCGACAAGGTGAAGTACGGCGACAGCACCCAGGCCGAGACCGTTCGCAAGATGATCGTCGCGATGTCCAAGGACATCCGGGTGCTCATCATCAAACTGGCCGACCGGCTGCACAACGCCCGCACCTGGGGCTTCGTGCCGGCCGAGTCCGCGACGCGTAAGGCCACCGAGACCCTCGAGATCTACGCCCCGTTGGCCCACCGCCTGGGAATCCAGACCATCAAGTGGGAGCTCGAGGACCTCTCCTTCGGGGTGCTCTACCCGAAGCTGTACGCCGAGATCGAAAGCCTCGTCAAGCAGCGCACCCCGCAGCGCGAAGAATTCGTGCAGTACGTCATCGATGCGATCAACGACGATCTCAAGGCCGCGCGAATCCGCGGCAAGGTGGCCGGACGGCCCAAGCAGTATTACTCGATCTACCAGAAGATGGTGGTGCGCGGCCGCGAGTTCGATGAGATCTACGACCTCGTCGGTATTCGGGTTCTGGTGAACTCGGTGCGGGACTGTTATGCGGTCCTCGGTGCCATCCACGCGCGCTGGACACCTCTGCCCGGCCGGTTCAAGGACTACATCGCCACCCCCAAATTCAATCTGTACCAGTCCCTGCACACCACGGTGCTCGGCCCGAGCGGACGCCCGGTCGAGATCCAGATCCGTACCCAGGAGATGCACGAGCGTGCCGAGTACGGCGTCGCGTCGCACTGGAAGTACAAGGAGCAGGTCAACGGAAAGAGCTCCGGCCCCGGCCCGCAGAGCGACACCGACATGGCCTGGCTGGCGCATATCTCCGACTGGCAGGCCGAAACGGCCGACCCCAACGAGTTCCTCGACTCCCTGCGCTACGAGATCGGCGCCAAGGAGGTCTACGTCTTCACGCCCAAGGGGCGCGTGATCGGCCTGCCCGCCGACGCCACCCCGGTGGACTTCGCCTACGCCGTGCACACCGAGGTAGGCCACCGCACCATGGGCGCCAAGGTCAACGGACGGCTCGTACCGCTGGAGAGCTCGCTCAGCACCGGCGATGTCGTGGAGGTCTTCACCTCCAAGAACCCGGACTCGGGTCCCAGCCAGGACTGGCTGAACTTCGTCAAGAGCCCCCGCGCGCGCAACAAGATTCGCCAGTGGTTCACCAAGGAACGCCGCGACGAGGCCATCGAACAGGGCCGCGACGCCATCGCCAGGGCCATGCGCAAGCAGAACCTGCCGCTGCAGAAGCTGATGAACCAGGACTCGTTCGCCGAGGTCGCCGCCGTGATGCGCTACGAAGACGTCTCGGCGCTCTACGCCGCCGTCGGCGAAGGCCACGTGTCGACGCAGTCGGTGCTGGAGAAGGTCGTCGCCACGCTGCAGAGCGTGGAAGAGAGCGACGCGACGGACCTGCCGTTCACCCCGAACGGCCGCACCCAGACGCTGCGCAACAACGACTCCGGGATCCTGGTGCGCGGCGCTCCCGACATCCTCGTCAAGCTGGCGCGCTGCTGCACCCCGGTGCCCGGCGACAAGATCGTGGGATTCATCACCCGCGGCTCCGGTGTGTCCGTGCACCAATCCGACTGCCACAACGTGCAGGAGCTGCTCAAGGAACCCGAGCGGATGATCGACGTCGACTGGGCGCCGACGTCGAAGAGCCTGTTCCTCGTTCAGATCCAGATCGAGGCCCTCGACCGTTCCGGCCTGCTCTCGGATGTCACCCGGGTGCTGTCGGAACACCACGTCAACATCCTCTCGGCGACGGTGCACACCTCCAGCGACCGGCTGGCCATCAGCCGGTTCGTGTTCGAGATGGGCGACACCACCCACCTCGACCGGGTGCTGAACGCCGTGCGCCGCATCGACGCCGTGTACGACGTCTACAGGGTCAGCGACGGCTGAAGCTCAGTGACGGCTGAGGTTCAGCCGGCGCGCGTCCTCTAGCTGGGCCGCCGCCATCCGGCTGAAGGGCATTCCCCGCTGAACTGCCAGCGCCTGCTCGTCGACGTGCGGACCGTTCGGTCCGTCGTAGGCCAGCAGTGCCGCCAGCAGCGCGGTCTCTGCCGGACACCCGGGTGAGCGGCCCCAGCGGGCGAGGTCGATCGCGGTGCGCAGGGGAGTGGTGACGAGTTGGCGCCCCAACACCCTTGCGTCGTCGCGGCCGAGTCGTACCTCGCGCAGCTGTGTCGTCGATTCGCTGGGTTTGCGGGTGCGCGCGGTCACATCGATGCAGAACTGATGGTGGTCGGGTTCGGCGGCGAGGCCATAGATCCAGGCGGCGCTCATCCGCTCGGCGGCGGCACGGCTCGGCGAGATCGAGGCAAGCGCAGCGGCCCGGGTCTCCGGGCCGTCGTGGGCGTCGACGGGACACCAGGCGCCGGCCACCGGAAAGAGCTCGCCGTCGAGGCGAGCACAGTTCAGTTCGGCCAACGGCAGGTCGGCCGGGGTGAGCGCGGCAGGGAGAAGGGGAGTCATGGTTCCAGCCTGCCCAGACGCAGGCAGACGCCGAAACGGGACCGGGAATCTGTGGACAGATTCCCGATCCCGTTTGGGTGTGCAGTTCTCGCTGCGCGGTAAGACTCGCTACTGGCCGATGGCCTTCAGCCAGGCCTTGCGGGTCTCGAGCGCCTCGGTGGCGTCCTTGATCTTGCGGGCGTCCTTGGTCTCCTGCGCGGCGGCCAGTTCGGTCTCGAGCTTGGCGATCGCGTCGTGCAGCTGACCGGCGAGGCCTTCGGCGCGGGCCTTGGTCTCGGGGTTGTTGCGCTTCCAGTGGTCGTCGTCGAGCTTGCGTACGGCCGCTTCGACCTTGCGCATGCGCTCTTCGACGGGCTTGACCTGGTCGCGGGGGACCTTGCCTGCGGCGTCCCAGCGGCGCTGCACCGAACTGAGCAGCTCGCGGGCCTTGACCCGGTCGGTCTCGGTGAGCAGGGTCTCGGCCTCGGTGAGCAGTTCGAGCTTGACGACCAGGTTGGCGGAGAATTCTTCGTTGTCCTGCGCGTCGATCTCGGACTTCACCGAGTAGAGCACATCGCCGGCGGCCTTGAACTTGGCCCACATGGCGTCGTCCTGCTTCTTGCCGGAGCGGCCGGCGGCCTTCCAGTCCTCGAGCAGGTTGCGGTAGGCGGGGATGCCGTCGGCACCCTGGGGTGCCAGCGCCTCGGCCTTTTCGATGAGCTGCTGCTTGCGGTTGCGCACATCCTTGTGGGCGCTGTCGAGCTCGGCAAAGAACGCCTTGCGGTTCTGCTCGATGGTGGTTCGGGCGGCACGGAATCGCTTCCAGAGCTCGTTCGCTTCACCCTTGGGGATGCGCGGGGCGTCGTGCTGGTGGGCCTGCCACTTGGCGAACAGCGCGTCGAGCGCTGCGCTGGTCTGCTTCCACTGCGTCTTGGCCGGGTCCTCGGCGGCGAGGCGTTCGGCCTCTTCGACGATGGCTGCCCGCTCGGCGAGGGCCGCGGCGCCGGCGGCCTTGGCCTCGACACCCTGCTGCTCGGTGAGCTCGGTGACCGTGCCGCCCAAAGCGCCGAGGCGCTCAGCGAGGGCGGCGAGGTTGCCGACGGCGTTTGCCGTAGCAACAGACTTCGACAGGTTCGCGACCGACTTGGCGATATCCGCGGCCGGCGCACCTCCCTTCGCGCGCTGTTCGAGCAGGGTGACCTGTCCGTTCAGCTCCACGTACTTCCGTTCGAAGTAGGCGAGTGCCTCTTCCGGTGTCGCGTCGGGATACTGGCCGACGGCACGTTCGCCGTCTGCTTCGCGCACGTAAACCGTGCCGGTTTCGTCTACGCGACCCCATGGTTGCTGATCTGTCGTAGTCAAGAGCCTCACCTTAATGATCTGGTTGATTCCCCGTGCAATGAGTACTGCAGCGGGCGAATCCCTGAACGAGCCAGTACTGGCACAAGCCAATACGCGCACAAGCTTATTGCAAGCCTGCCCGTCGTTCGGCGGAAACGACCGAACTGGTGCTTCCGAGCTGCTTTTCTCCCGCAGTCCTACTGCACGGTGAAGGAGTTGATGGTGGTCGGAACCACGGGAGCGCCGTCGGCTGAGCCGTCCGCGACTCCGGCCGCGGCGATCTGGCTGACGAGTTGGTCCAGTCCGCTGGTGACGGTGCCGATGACCGTGTACCCGGAACCGTCCGCTCCAGCGGGAATCATGGTGTCGCCGTAGACGATGAAGAACTGGCTGCCCATGCTGTACGGATCGCTGGACCGTGCCATCGCGATGGTGCCTGCCGGGTAGACGTTGTCGGCCGGAGCATTCTCGACCGGGCCGTAATAGTAGTTGGGTCCGCCGGTTCCGTCGCCGGTGGGGTCACCGCACTGCAACACCGAAAAGTCCTCGCCCGTGGTGAGGCGGTGGCAGGTGACGTCATCGTAGAAACCGGATCCGGCGAGGCTGATGGTCGAGGAGACCGCCTGCGGGGCCGCCGCGCCGTCGAGGGAGACGCCGAGGGCAATGTCGTTGAGGGTGAGCGTGCCGGTCCAGGTGCGTCCCTCGGCCAGATCGCTCGGGGGTACCTCACCCGCGTTCGCGCCGGGGGTCGGAGTCACCGAATCGGAGGGCTCGGCCGTGGGCGTCGCCTCGGCGCTGGGTTCCGGAGTGCCGGGGCCACCGCCGAAGTAGAACAGCTGGGCGCCAACGAGCACGACGAGGGCGACAACGAGCACGCTGCCGGCCACGATGTTGTCACGCACGCGCCGCTTGACCTGGTGCTCGTTCACGGCCTTGCGGGCCTGGTAGGCGCGAGCGCGGCCGCGGGCTTCGCGTTCCTGCTTGGTGTTCGGTGCCACGGGAATCCTCCAGGTGCCGCCTGCGGCGGGAAATCGGGCTTGTCGGGCAACACGGCCCGGGTCACTGTGAACTCTACGCATGCGGGGGCGGCGGAGAAAATTGGTGTCGGCGGCACAAACTACGCTGGAAGCATGTCTTCCGTCCAACCAGGCCTCCGCACCGGCGCGACGCCGCTCGCGGTGCGCATGCGCCCCAAGAGCCTGGCCGAGGTCGCCGGCCAGCGTCACCTGCTGACCCCGGGGTCGCCGCTGGTCAGCCTGGCCAACGATAAGACGGGGGAGCAGGGGTCCGTTTCCGTCATCCTGTGGGGCCCGCCGGGAACCGGCAAGACCACCCTGGCCCAGACCATCGCGCACAGCTCGGGACGCCGGTTCGTTGAGCTCTCCGCCGTCTCCGCCGGCGTGCGCGACGTGCGCCAGGTGATGGAGGAGGCCCGCACCAGCCGCGACCTCTACGGCCTGTCAACGGTGCTGTTCCTCGACGAGATCCACCGGTTTAGCAAGGCCCAGCAGGATGCCCTGCTGCCCGGGGTGGAAAACGGCATCATCATCCTCGTGGCCGCCACGACCGAGAATCCGTCGTTCTCGGTCATCTCGCCGCTGCTGTCCCGGTCTCTGCTGCTCACCCTGGAGATCCTCAGCGACGACGACCTGGGTACCGTCGTGGACCGCGCCGTCACCGACCTGCGCGGCCTGGCCGACAGGTTCGTGCTCGATCCGGAGGCCCGCGGGGCCATCATCCGGCTCGCCTCCGGCGACGCCCGCCGGGCGCTCACGGCGCTCGAGGCCGCATCGGTGTCCGCCGCGACCACGGAAACCGTGGACGGCGACAAGCCCGTCATCACGACCGAGATCGTGTCGCTCGCTGTAGACCGGGCGCTGCTGCGGTACGACCGCAACGGGGACGAGCACTACGACGTGATCAGCGCCTTCATCAAGTCGGTGCGCGGTTCCGACGTCGATGCGTCCCTGCACTACCTGGCCCGGATGATCGAGGCCGGCGAGGACCCCCGTTTCATCTGCCGTCGGATCATCGTGCTCGCCTCCGAAGACATCGGCATGGCCGACCCGCAGTCCCTGGTGATCGCGATAGCCGCCGCCGACGCCGTGCAGTACATCGGCATGCCGGAAGGGCGCATCCCCCTGGCCCAGGCCGTGGTGCACCTGGCCTGCGCGCCCAAGTCCAATGCCGCCTATATGGCGCTGGACGCCGCGATCGCCGACGTGCGCAACGGCAACACCGGCCGGGTGCCCAAGCACCTGCGTGACGCGCACTATCCCGGGGCCAAGCGCCTCGGCCACGGCAAGGGCTACAAGTACCCGCACGACGATGCGCTCGGCGTGCTCCAACAGGACTACCTGCCCACCGAGTTGCGCCGGAAGCAGTACTACTCACCGACCGAACACGGCAACGAACGCGACGTCTCCGCGCGCCTGGCCAAGCTGCGCAAGATCATCCGCGGGCAGTAGGCCCATGCGCCCCGTGTGCTAGCCTTGACCTCGCCTACAACTGGTTTCGTCATGCGGCTGCGTACGACACCGAAGTTGGAGTGGATTCGCCCTGTAGCCGGGCGGCCCGTGGCAACCACCCCTCTGATCTCCCATGACGCTTGTGCTGTTCCCGATTCCCATCGGTGAACGCCTGCGCCCTGGTATCCATTTTTCAGATCCATCCGAAAGGACACTGTGTCTACCAAGTCACGTACCCGTAGCAAGACCCGCCTCTCGCGGGCACTGGGCATCGCCCTGACCCCGAAGGCCGCCAAGTACCTCGAGAAGCGTCCCTACGCTCCGGGCGAGCACGGCCGCACCAAGCGCAAGACCGATTCGGACTACGCCGTGCGTCTGCGCGAAAAGCAGCGCTTACGTGCCCAGTACGGCATCCGCGAAGCCCAGCTCAAGATCGCCTTCGAAGAAGCGCGTCGCCGCCAGGGCCTGACCGGTGAAAACCTCGTCGAGATCCTCGAGACCCGTCTCGACGCCCTTCTCGTGCGTTCGGCCATCGCCCGCACCACCGCCCAGGCCCGTCAGATGGTTGTGCACCGCCACATCCTCGTCGACGGCCAGCTGGTCGACCGTCCCTCCTTCCGCGTGAAGCCGGGTCAGCTCATCCACGTCAAGGCCAAGAGCGAGGGCACCGAGCCCTTCCAGGTTGCCGCGGCCGGCGGTCACGTCGACCTGCTGCCCAAGCTCCCGCCGTACCTCGAGGTCGAACTCGACAAGCTGCAGGCCCGCCTCGTTCGCGCCCCGAAGCGCATCGAGATCCCCGTGACCTGTGAAGTTCAGCTCGTCGTCGAGTACTACGCAGCACGCTAGTCGCCTCCGGCGCGGCCTGCCGCACCGGAACTGAACTACGCTTGAGGGCGGATCACCTAGGTGATCCGCCCTTTTGCGTTCTATCGTGTTCTGCCCCCGTGCAGTGAGATTCGAAATGGATGGTGCCGAAATGACTGGTGGAGATATCGCCGGCCTGATTGCCGCAGGCGTGTTCGCCGTTCTGGTGGTGTTCCTCGCCATCCCGTTGATCAAGCTGGGCCGGGTGTTCGACGAGACCACCCTCGCCATCCGTGACCTCAGCCACAACGTCACCCCGTTACTCGAGGAGACGACGAGCACCGTCGCCCAGACCAACCACCAGCTGGCCACAATCGACACGATCACCACGAATGTGGCCGAGGTCACCGGAAACGTGTCCGCCATGGTCGCACTGTTCGCGGCAACCGTCGGCGGCCCGCTGATCAAGCTCGCGGGATTCTCCGCCGGTGTGCGGGCGGCCTTCCTGGCGTCCAAGCCCCGTCGCGGCGCGAAGTAAGTCCACTACGCTGGAAAGCAGACTGTCAGGACCCCGGCCCGCTGGACCAGCGGGCGCCTCGGCCCCCAGTCACCCATTCCTCAAACTCAGGGAGCACATGCCATGAAGAATTTCATCTGGTTAGTCGTCGGCGTCGGAATCGGATTCGTTGCCGCCCACGAGGTGAACAAGACCCAGCAGGGCAAGCGGTTCTTCACCGACCTCGACGCCAAGACCCGCGAATTCGGCGAGGCCATCTCCGAGGGCTACCGCAAGCGCGAAGCCGAACTGCACGCCGCGCTCGGCGAGGCAGAAGAGACCATCGAAGAGCTGTCCAAGCCCTAAATCACTTCCTTCCCACCGCAATTCCCCCGGTCGGATTTTTCGATCCTGTAACAGTACGGACCCCATGCAGACTGCCGACATTCGCGGGCGCTGGCTCGACTTCTTCGCCGACCGTGGACACACCGTTGTCCCGTCGGCGTCGCTCGTGAGCGATGACCCCTCCCTCCTCTTCACCGTGGCCGGCATGGTGCCGTTCGTGCCCTACCTCACCGGTCTGGTGCCCGCCCCATATCCCCGGGCCACCAGTGTGCAGAAGTGCATCCGCACCAACGACATCGAAGAGGTCGGCAAGACGCCACGGCACGGCACCTTCTTCCAGATGAGCGGCAACTTCTCCTTCGGCGACTACTTCAAGGAACAGGCGATCAGCTACGCCTGGGAGCTGCTCACCAGTAGCGAGGCCGACGGCGGCTACGGTTTCGCCGAGAAGGACCTCTGGGTCACGGTTTACGAGAACGACGACGAGGCCTTCGGCTACTGGCGGGCGCTCGGCCTGCCCGAGCACCGCATCCAGCGCCTCGGCATGGACACCAACTACTGGTCCACCGGCCAGCCCGGCCCGGCCGGCCCGTGCAGCGAGATCTTCTTCGACCGCGGCCCCGCCTTCGGCATCGACGGCGGCCCGGCCACCGACGACGACCGCTACGTGGAGATCTGGAACCTCGTCTTCATGCAGTACCTCCGCGGCGAGGGCACCGGCAAGAACGACTTCCAGATCCTCGGCGACCTGCCCAAGAAGAACATCGACACCGGCATGGGCCTGGAGCGCGTCGCGTTCCTCAAGCAGGGCGTGCAGAACATGTACGAGATCGACCAGGTGCGCCCGGTCCTCGACCGTGCCGCGGCCCTCTCCGGCCGCCGCTACGGCGCCGACCACGACGACGATGTGCGGATGCGCATCGTCGCCGACCACGTGCGCTCCTCCCTGATGCTGATGAGCGACGGGGTGATGCCGTCCAACGAGGGCCGCGGCTACATCCTGCGCCGTCTGATGCGCCGGAGCGTGCGCGCGATGCGGCTGCTCGGCGTGGATGCCGCCTCGTTCACCGAGCTGTTCCCGGCTTCCCGCGACGCCATGAGCGCCGCGTACCCCGAGGTCGCCACCGACTTCGACCGCATCAGCCAGGCCGCGTACGCCGAGGAAGAGACGTTCCTGCGCACCCTCGCCAGCGGCTCGAGCGTGCTCGACCTGGCCGTGGCCAAGACCAAGGGCGCCCAGAAGGCCGAGTTGCCGGGCGACACCGCGTTCCTGCTGCACGACACGTACGGCTTCCCCATCGAGATCACCCTCGAAATGGCCGAGGAGGCCGGTCTCAGCGTCAACCGTGAGGCCTTCGACACCCTGATGGCCAAGCAGCGCGCGATGGCCAAGGCCGACGCCAAGGCCAAGAAGACCCACCTGGCCGACCTCTCCGTGTACAGCGCCTTCCGCGCGCACGGCGAGACCGTGTTCACCGGCTACGACATGCTGCAGACCGAGTCCAGCATCCTGGGCCTGATCGTCGACGGCGCCTCGGTGAACCGTGCGGTGGCCGGCGACATCGCCGAGGTCATCCTCGCCGAGACCGCCCTGTACGCCGAGTCCGGCGGCCAGGAGGCCGACGCCGGCCTCATCGTGGGCCCCGGTTACGAACTCGAGGTTCTCGACGTGCAGAAGCCCGTCAAGGGTCTGATCAGCCACAAGGTGCAGGTCACCAGCGGCGAGGTGGGCGTGGGCGACCCCGCCACCAGCGTCGTCGATCCCGACTGGCGCCGCGGCGCCCGCCAGGCGCACTCCGGCACCCACATCCTGCACGCGGCCCTGCGCCAGGTGCTCGGCCCGAACGCGCACCAGTCCGGCTCCTACAACAAGGCCGGCTTCTTCCGCCTGGACTTCTCCTGGAACCAGGCGCTGTCGCCGGCGACGCGCAGCGAGATCGAGGAGATCTCCAACAACGCCATCCGCGACAACCTCGAGGTGAGCACCCGCGAACTGCCGCTGGCCGAGGCCAAGGCGCTCGGCGCGATGGCGCTGTTCGGCGAGAAGTACGGCGAGACCGTGCGCGTGGTCGACATCGGCGGCCCGTGGTCGCGCGAACTCTGCGCGGGCACCCACGTGGCCTCCAGCGCCGAGATCGGCATGATCAACCTCGTCAGCGAGGCTTCGGTGGGCTCGACCAACCGCCGCGTCGAATCCCTCGTCGGGCTCGAGGCGTTCCGCGACCTCGCCGCCGAGCGGGCCATCGTGTCCCAGCTCACCAGCAACCTCAAGACGCCGCGCGAGCAGCTTCCCGCCAAGATCATGGACCTCATGCAGAGCCTGAAGGCGGCCGAGAAGAAGATCGCGTCGTTCGAGGCTCGCGCTTTGAGCGACCGGGTTCCCGCCCTTGTCGCCCAGGCCGGCCGGATCGGCGACCTCACTGTGGTGGCCGAGGACCTCGGCACCCTGAACTCCGCCGACGACGTGCGGATGCTGGTGACCGGCACCCGGGAACGGCTGGGCAACGACCCCTCCGTCGTCGCCCTCGCGGCGACCGTGGGCGACAAGCCCGTCGTGATCGTGGCGACCAACGCCGCGGCTCGGGACGCCGGGCAGAAGGCCGGCGCGCTGGCCAAGCAGCTCGCGGGCATCCTCGGCGGTGGCGGCGGCGGCAAGGACGACCTGGCCCAGGGCGGCGGCACGAAGGTGGACCTGATCCCCGAGGCGCTCAGCACCCTGCGTACGCTCGTAGCCCGCTAGCCCATGCGACCCGGTGTGCGTGTGGGAATCGATGTCGGCACCGTGCGGATCGGCGTTGCCCGCAGCGATTTCCACGGCATGCTCGCCACCCCGGTGGAGACCGTGCCCAGGGACAAGGGCGCGGCTGACCTCACCAGGATCGCCGCGATCGTCACCGAACTGGATGCCGTCGAGGTGGTCGTGGGGCTGCCCCTGGCGCTGTCGGGGCGGCACACCGCCTCGACGGAGGACGCCGTGACGTTCGCCGAGACCCTCGCCGCGACTGTTGCGGTGCCGGTGCGCCTCGTCGACGAGCGGTTGTCGACGGTATCGGCTCAGGCCGCCCTGCGCAGCGTCGGTCGCAGCACCCGCACGCAGCGTCCAGTGGTCGATCAGGTGGCCGCGACTATTATTTTGCAGCATGCTCTCGATACCGAACGTGCCTCGGGCAAACCGGCCGGCACGTCCGTCGATCTGACCGGAAGGCCGTAACCGTGGCGAAAAGTCCGCCGGAAATTCCCGACCCGAACCTTTCGGGCGGCACTGGCGACACGCCGCTGCCCTCGCGCCGGGCCCTGCGGGAAGCCCAGGCGGCCAGGGACGCCCAGGCGGCGCAGCAGACTGCGGGCCCGGCAGCGCCTGAACCGGCGCAGCCCGACGCGGACGAGCAGCCAGCCGCCGGGCAGCCCGCCGCCGAGCAGCCCGCGACCGCCGGCTACCACAATCCCTTCGCGGGGCTCGGCTTCGGCACCGAACCCGAGCCGGCATCCGGCGGTCAGCTCACGGGTGCCGCCGACGTCCCGGCGCAGGCCGGACGGCCCACCTCCCGCGCGAATCGACGTGCCCGGCTCGCCGACCACCCGACCCTGGTGGAGAAGAAGTCCCGCAAGGGCGGCTGGGGCTGCCTGGTCGTCATCCTCATCGTCCTCGGGCTGATGGGCGCCGCAGCCCTGGCCCTGCAGGGGCCGATCAGCCAGCTTGTCGCCGCCACGCAGGGACCGGAGGACTACGAGGGTTCCGGCAGCGGCGAGGTGCTCGTGATGATCCACGACGGCGACACCGGTTCCGATATCGCCAACACCCTGGTGGACCAGGACGTGGTGAAGAGCTTTGAAGCGTTCTACGACCTGCTCCTGGCCCAGGCGACCGACCCGGTCTTCCAGCCCGGCGCCTACCAGCTGGCCTCGCAGATGAGCGCCCAGGCCGCGCTCGAGGCCCTGCAGGATCCTGACACCCGCCAGGATCTCACCGTGGTGATCCCCGAGGGCACCGCTGCCGTGGACGTGTTGACCTCGATCTCGGAGGGTACCGATATCCCCCTCGAGGACCTGCAGGCCGCGGCCGCCGACCTGTCCGGCTTCGGGCTTCCCGCCGAGGCCACCAGCCTCGAGGGTTTCCTGTTCCCGGCCACCTACACGTTCCAGCCCGCGACGAGCGCCCACGACGCCATCAAGACCCTCGTCGACCGCCAGTTCGAGGCCCTCGACGCTGCCGGGGTCGCGCCCGCCGATCGGTGGACGACCATCGTGATGGCGTCGCTGATCCAGCGTGAGGCCGGACTGCGGGACGACTACCCCAAGGTGGCCCGGGTGTTCTACAACCGGCTCGACCCTGCACAGTGGGAGTCCGGACTGCTGCAGTCCGATGCCACCGTCGCCTACGGCACCGGCAACACTCACCTGGTCACGACGACCGACGCTGAGCGGGAGGATGTCAACAACGCCTACAACACCTACGTGCACCCTGGTCTGCCCGTCGGTCCGATCAGTAACCCGGGCGACATCGCCATCGACGCCGCCCTGCACCCCGCGGAGGGATCCTGGCTATTCTTCGTGACGTGGAACCTGGATACCGGAGATACCATCTTCTCAACGACGGCCGACGAGCACGACGCCGGTGTCGCCAAGTGGCTGGACTGGATGGATGAACACCCCGAATATGGCTGATCCGACAGAATCTGCAGTCAGCGCGGCGCCGCGGCGCCGGGTGGCGGTGCTCGGTTCGCCGATCGCGCACTCGCTGTCGCCGGCCCTGCACACGGCCGCGTACCGGGTACTCGGTCTGAACTGGGAGTACACGGCGGTGCAGATCGGCGAGGGTGAACTGGACGGCTTCCTGGACGGCCTCACCCCCGAGTGGCTGGGGCTGTCGTTGACCATGCCGCTCAAGCACGAGGTCCAGCCGCGCCTGGACATCCTGGACCGTGTCGCGACCCTGACCGGTGCCGTGAACACTGTGCGGTTCGGCGATTCCCCGGTGGGGGAGAGCGATGACAGCACGGCGGCGACCGCGCCGCGGCCGTTCTCCGGCTACAACACCGACGTGCCCGGGCTCGTGCGTGCCCTGGCTGAGGCCGGCATCGACCGGGCCACCCACGTCACCCTGCTCGGTGCCGGCGCGACGGCCGCATCCGCCCTCGTCACCGCGGCCGAACTCGGCGCCGAGACCGTGCAGATCATCGCCCGCACGCCGGGCCGGGCCGACCCGCTCCTGGACCTGGGTCGCAGACTCGGACTCGTCGTCACGGTATCCGGCTTGCCGGACATGGCCGCAGCCGACCGCGTCAGTGACCTCGTGATCAGCACCATGCCCGGCGACGCCGCCCTGCAGTACGAGTTCCCGGCCGCGCTGCGAGCGGATACCCTGCTCTTCGACGTGGGCTACGCCCCCTGGCCCACCGCGCTGGCCCGTTCCTGGGCGGCCGCCGGCGGCCGTGCCCTGTCCGGCCGCACGATGCTGCTGCACCAGGCCGTGGTGCAGATCCGAATCTTCCTGGCCAACGACCCCTTCCTGCCGCTTCCCGACGAAGAGGAGGTGCTGGAGGCCATGCGCGCCGCGCTCGACGCCCCCGCCGGCGGGACGGCACCCGGCCGCGCTGTGGAAGGATAGGAACCATGCTTCGTTGGCTCACCGCCGGAGAGTCCCACGGCCCCGAACTCCTCGCCATTGTCGAGGGTTTGCCCGCTGGGATCCCGGTCACACTAGATGCGATCCGCCTCGACCTTGCGCGCCGCAAACTCGGCTACGGCCGAGGTGCGCGCATGAAGTTCGAACAGGACGAACTGAACATCTCCGGCGGCGTCCGCCACGGCCTCACCCTCGGCGGCCCCGTGGCGCTGCGGATCGGGAACACCGAATGGCCCAAGTGGGCCGACGTGATGAGCCCTGAACCCGTGGACCCCGCCCTGCTCGCCCGCGGCCGGGGCGCACCCCTGGTGCGCCCCCGACCCGGCCACGCCGACCTGGTCGGCATGCAGAAGTACGACTTCGACGAGGCCCGCCCGGTGCTCGAGCGCGCCAGCGCCCGGGAGACCGCCGCCCGCGTTGCCCTCGGCGCCGTCGCCCGTGCCTTCCTCGCCGGCCTCGGCATCGAACTGGTCAGCCACACCCTCTCGATCGGCCCGGTCCGCGTGCCGGAGGGATCGCCGCTGCCGCGCCCCGGGGACGTCGACGCCCTCGACGCCGACCCCCTGCGCTGCTTCGACGTCGCCACCAGCGCGCTCATGGTCGCCGAGGTGGATGCCGCGCACAAGGACGGCGACACCCTCGGCGGCATCGTCGAGGTCCTCGCCTACAACCTCCCGCCCGGTCTGGGTTCGTTCGTGCACTGGGACCGCCGGCTCGACTCCCAGCTGGCTGCCGCGTTGATGGGCATCCAGGCGATCAAGGGCGTCGAGGTCGGCGACGGCTTCCTCACCACCACCCGGCGCGGCTCGGACGCACACGACGAACTCGTTCAGGTCGATGACCAGATCGTGCGCGTCAGCGACAAGGCCGGCGGCACGGAGGGCGGTATGAGCACCGGAACCGTGCTGCGCGTGCGGGCCGGAATGAAGCCCATCGCCACGATCCCGCGGGCGCTCCGCACCGTGGACATCACCACGAGCGAAGCCGCACCCGCCCACCACCAGCGCTCCGATGTCTGTGCGGTGCCGGCCGCCGGCGTCGTCGCCGAGGCCATGGTGGCCCTGGTGCTGGCCAATTCGGTGTTGGAGAAGTTCGGCGGCGACTCGCTGGGCGAAACCAAGCGCAACCTGGACTCCTACCTCGCCAACATCCCGGCCAACCTGCGCACCGGGGCGTCCAGCGACGCCACGCTCTAGCGTGCTGTTCCTGAGCCCGGACGCCTCCCGTCCCGCCGACGGCTGGCCGGCCGCACCCGGACCGGCCCGCGACCTCCACGACCAGGTGTCACCGGAGGGCGCGGAGCCGCACCGGGACGCGGATTCCCCGGTGTACCCGCTGGTGTTCATCGGGCCGATGGCGTCGGGCAAGTCCAAGATCGGACGCCGGGTCGCGCGCACCCTGCGGGTGCCGTTCCTGGACACCGACAAACTCATCGTCACCGAACACGGCCCGATCACCGAGATCTTCGCCACACACGGCGAGGACCATTTCCGGGCCCTGGAACGTGTGGCCGTCGCCGACGCGCTGCGGGCGAAGCGGGCGGTGGTCTCGCTCGGTGGGGGAGCGGTGCTCGACCCGGCCACCCGGGCGGACCTGCGACACACCACCGTCATCTCCTTGAGCACCACCGCTGAGGCCGTGCGCAACCGCACCAGGAACGCCAAGCGTCCGCTCCTGGCCGACGGACCGGACGCCTGGCAGCGCATCTACGACGAGCGCCGGCCGCTGTACGAGGCGCTGGCCAGCATCCACTTCGATACGTCGACCAGGCCGGTCGACGCCATCGCCGCCGACATCGTGAAATGGGTAAGAGAACAATCGTGACCGACATGCAGCCCGAACAGACCGGCACCACCACCATCACCGTCAGTGGTGTCGACAGCTACCCGGTCCTCATCGGGCGGGGCATCGTCGCCGATGTCGCCGAGCAGCTCGGTGACACCGTGAAGAAGGTGCTCATTGTGCACACCTCGCACCTCGGCGCCCGCGCCGTGGCCTTGCGGGAGAGCCTGCTGGATCGCTACGAGGTTCTCATCGCCGAGGTTCCCGACGCCGAGCCCGCCAAGCGGGTGGAGGTTGCCGCGTTCTGCTGGCAGGTGATGGGACAGGCCGACTTCACCCGCACCGACGCCGTGATCGGCTTCGGCGGCGGCGCCGTGACCGACCTCGCCGGCTTCGTGGCCGCCACCTGGCTGCGCGGGGTCAAGCTCGTGCAGATCCCCACCAGCGTGCTCGGCATGGTCGACGCCGCCGTCGGCGGCAAGAACGGCATCAACACCGCTGAGGGCAAGAACCTCGTCGGCACCTTCTACGCGCCGGCCGCCGTGATCTGCGACCTCGAGATCCTCGCCGACCTGCCCCGCAACGAAATCCTCGCCGGCTTCGCCGAGATCGTGAAGGCCGGTTTCATCCAGATCCCGGAGATCCTCGACATCGTCGAGGCGGACGTCGCCGCGGTCACCGACCCGACAACGCCCGAGTTCCGCCGGGTGCTCGAACTCTCCATCGCCATGAAGGCCCGCGTCGTCGGTGCGGACTTCAAGGAGGCGGGCCTGCGCGAGATCCTCAACTACGGGCACACCCTCGGCCACGCCGTCGAGCACGCCGAACGCTATGGCTGGCGGCACGGCGCCGCCGTCGCCGTGGGCATGATGTTCGCCGCCGAGCTCGCCAGGCTCAGTGGCCGGCTCTCCGACGAGGCCGTGGACCGGCACCGCCGCATCCTGGAGTCGCTCACTCTGCCGACGACCTACCCGGTGGGCCGCTGGCCTACCCTGCTGGCGACGATGCAGCGCGACAAGAAGACCCGCAGCGGAATGTTGCGCTTCATCGTTCTCGACGACATCGGCAAGCCCACGGTGCTCGAGGGTCCGGATGCGTCGCTGCTGTTCGCGGCGTACCAGGAAATCGGCTCCTAGCGCGTCTCCTTGTCGTCCGAGGGCCTTCCTGTTTCCGGCAAGCAGCACTACGGTGTGAATTCCCTGCACCGAACTCCTCGCGATCTGACCTGACCAGGTCCGTGCCGTGTTCAGCGGGTCTCTATTCGTCGTCACTCCCGATGAAGGGAATGTCCGTTGAAGTCATTGAAGAAGCTCAAGACTGCCGCCGTTGCGGGGCTGTCGGTGTTCGCCCTGGTCGCGCCGGCAACGGTCGAGATCAGCTCGACCAGCGAGACGGCGTCCAGTACGACGACGCAGGTCCCCTCCGGGAAGGGCGGGCCGCGCTACACGCCCGGCGCTCCGGGAAGCGGCGACGCGTACTTCCCTTACGCCGGCAACGGCGGGTACGACGTCCAGGACTACGACCTCGCCCTCCGTTACGAGCCACCGGCCGATCCCGCGGTGCTCACCGGCCGCCTCAGCGGCGTCGCGACCATCACACTCCGCGCGACGCAGGATCTCGAGTCGCTCAACTTCGACCTGCGCGGCCTGGACGTCGCATCCGTGCGGGTGGACGGCAAGGCCGCGGCACACGGGAAGTCACACGGCGGAAACAACGCCGAGTGGTCACAGCAGCAGGACGACGTGAATCGCATCTGGGAACTCACCGTCGGGCTGCGGCCGAAGCTTAAAGCAGGGCAGACGACGACCATCGTGATCGAGTACGGCGGTGCCACCGGGCAGCCCCTGGACACCACCGGTGCCCTCTACGGGTGGGTGACTACTGCTGATGGCGCGATGGTGGTCAACGAGCCCGACGGCGCGGCAACCTGGTATCCGGTCAACGACGACCCGCAGGACAAGGCGACGTACACGTTCCGCCTCACGGTGCCGGCCGGCAAGACAGCGGTGGCGAACGGGCTGCCGGACGGAAAACCCAAGACCAGGGCGGGCTGGACGACGTGGACCTGGCGGGCCTCGGACCCGATGGCCAGCTACCTGTCGACGGCGAGCGTCGGCGACTACGCCCTCTCCCGCGACGTCGGTCCTGGTGGTCTGCCGATCATCAACGCCATCGACGATGGCGTAACGGGGGAGGGACTCGCCGAAACGACGGCGTCCCTCGCACTGCAACCCCAGATGATCACGTTCCTCGAGGACCAGTTCGGGCGGTACCCGTTCGAGTCGTTCGGCGCGATCGTCGATGACGACTCGGTCGAGTATGCCCTGGAGACCCAGACCCGTCCGGTGTACTCCGGGGTCGCGGACGAATTCACGGTCGTGCACGAGTTGGGGCACCAATGGTTCGGCAACGCGGTGTCCCCGGCCGATTGGAAGGACATCTGGCTGAACGAAGGCTGGGCGACCTATGTCGAGTGGTTATGGGGCGAGCACCAGGGCACTGCGGACGTTGCCGAACAGTTCGCCGACACGGTGGCAGAGCTGGACACCGACAACGGCTGGACGCTCAACATCGCAGACCCGGGTCGCGACCAGCTGTTCGACAGCCCGGTCTACCAGCGGGGAGCGGCCGCCTTGCACGCGCTGCGTGCGGAGATCGGCGACGACGCATTCTTCGCCGGCGCCCGCCTGTGGCTGACCCGGTACAACGACTCGACGGCCACCACCGAGGACTTCGAAGCCGTGATGGAAGAGAGCTCGGGCCAACAGCTCGACACCTTCTTCGACGACTGGCTGCGCGAAGGTGACCGACCGGTCATGCCGTCCCCCTGAGCGTCCGCGGACCCGGATCACCGCGCCGAGCCGGCACAGTTCCAGCCGACTGTGCCTAGAATGAAGCACCCGACCGGCCGCGAAGCGCAGGTCGCCTACGACCAGCGTTGATCGGAGGTGTTGTGAGCAGCCCGTGGACGATAACTCCTGCCGATTCTCCATTGGGGACGTTCTCCCGGCAGGAACGCCTGCACGAGGCCGCCATCGGGGACCGAACCGACCTGGGCTCCGGTGCCGTACAGGCCGGCGTGCGCCGACTGGTGCGGGAATCCTGGCAGCGGTCGCTCTCGCTGCGCCTGGACCCGTTGACGGCGCAGGCCGCACCGACGCTGAGCGCCGATGAACTCGGCCGACTGCGCGCCCGGAACCCGCTCGCCGCGGTGCTGCCGGTGATCAACACGCTGCTGGTGCGGCACGCCGCCGAATTCGGGCTGATCGTGGCGGTGGCCGATGAGACCGGCAGGCTGCTCTGGATCGACGGTGACAGCTCGGTGCGTACCCGAGCCGAAGACATGCACTTCGTGGTCGGCGCCGACTGGTCGGAGGCCAGGGTCGGCACGAGCGCGCCCGGCACCGCGTTGGCGCTCGACCACGGCATCCAGATCCAACGCGCCGAACACTTCAGCCAGCTGGCCCACCCGTTCAGCTGTACCGCCGTGCCTATCCACGACCCGGTCACCGGGGCGCTGCTCGGCGTCATCGACATCACGGGGGGAGACGCCGCCGTGGCCCCGCAGACCCTGCCGCTTGTGGAGGCCGCCGTCGCCGCACTCGAGGCCGAGCTGCGCATCCAGAGCCTCAGTGCACCGCGGCCGGCACCGGCACGACCCTCGGGCTTCACCGCGCCCGGGATTCTGCTGAGCGTACTCGGCACCGAACACGGCGCCCTGCACGGCGCCCAGAGCGCCGGCCAACACAGCGCCGGCCAACACAGCGTCGACCAGCACCGCGTCGACCTCAGCCCCCGGCACGCCGAGATCCTGCTCCTGCTCGCCTGGCACCGGCAGGGCCTGTCCGCCGACAGGCTCGCCGGCCTCCTCAGCGCCGAGCAGCCGCACGCCGTCGAGAACCTGCGCGCCGAGATGGTGCGGCTACGCCGGGTGCTGGCGGTCAGCCATCCGCAGTTGCGGGTCGGCTCCCGCCCGTACCGCCTGGAGACCAGCGTCGACACTGACGCCGGCCGGGTCCTTCGCCTCCTCGCCCGCGGCGCACACCGGATGGCCCTGGCCGCGTACCGCGGAACCGTGCTGCCAGGCTCAGCGGCGCCCGGCATCACGGAGATCCGCGCCGAGGTGAGCCAGCGCCTGCGCCAGACCCTGCTCAGCGATGCCTCGGTGGAGGTGCTGCTCGACTACGCCCGCACCGAGGAGGCCGCCTGGGACTCCGAGGTATGGCGGGCCTGCCTTCAGCTGCTGCCTGCCCGGTCGCCGCAGCGAGCCGCCGTGGTGGCGAACCTCGCCCGCATCGAGGCCGAGCTCAGCGCGTAGCCGCCCGGGCAGCCGTCAATTCAGGACGAACACGAGCACACTCACGAAGCCGAGAGTCCCCAGCAGGCACACGCTGCCCACCAACGAGATGTCGCGGGGCGTGAGCCGGCCGTGCAGGATCGCCGCGAGCAGAAAGCCGACGGCCAGCACGATCTCGAGCGTCCAGTAGACCGGACTCGTGGTGTCTGCGACGGTGTTGAGCGCCCAGATCCCCTCGCCCAGGAGAACAGCGCTCAGCGGCGTGACCGCCAGGGCGCGCCACTCCGGAGGGGCGTGGCGCACCAGGCCGGCGGCGACGCCCAGAAGCGGTCCGGCGACGAGGCCCACGAGAGTCCAGATCGAGGTGAACGGATCGCCGTCGTCGAACCCTCGCCACTCGGACACGACGCTGTAGGACTCGACGAGAAGCTGGAAGACCACGATGCCGATGACGCCCGCGAGCAGCGGCCGGGCGCGGCTGAGCCAGACGATCAGGAAACTGAACATCGTCCAGCCGCCGGCCGAGTTGCTGAGCGAATTGATCCAGGGCGGCAGGTACTGCTGGGCGAAACTGGTCAGCCCGCCGATCAGCACCGCTCCGCCGACCGCCACGACGGTCGCCCGCAGCGCCGACGACCGGGTCTCGGCGTGCCACCAGCCGCTGCGCGCGGGCGCCGGCTCGACGAACCGCGAACTCTCCAGGGTTTCCATGTGGTCAACGCTAGGCAGAGCGGGCCGGCCGGACATCCTCCCAGAGGGTGACCGGCGCATACCGGAGGATGACCTCGGCCGCCGTGCCGAACCGGGCACCCACCGCAACGTTTCGCAACCTCTGCGTTCGTAGGCTCACCCCATGGACCGCGACGACGCGGACGCCATCGACAGAGCCGTCGAACAAGGAGTGAAATGACCGTTTACGCCGCCCCCGGCACGCCGGATGCGAAAGTCACCTTCAAGCCCCGCTACGAGAACTGGATCGGAGGCGAATGGGTTCCGCCGGTGAAAGGCCAGTACTTCGAAGACATCTCCCCGGTCAACGGTAAACCGTTCACCGAAGTCGCCCGCAGCACCCACGAAGACATCGACCTGGCCCTCGACGCCGCCCACAAGGCCGCACCGGCCTGGGGCAAGACCACCGCCACTCACCGTGCAGCGGTGCTCAACAAGATCGCGGATGTCATCGACGCGAACCGCGAACTGCTCGCTGTCGCCGAGACCTGGGACAACGGCAAGCCCATCCGGGAACCGCTGAACGCCGACCTGCCGCTGGCCGCCGACCACTTCAGGTACTTCGCCTCCGCCATCCGCGCCCAGGACGGCGACCATGCCGAGCTCGACAACGACACGATGTCGTACCAGTTCCACGAGCCGCTGGGCGTGGTCGGCCAGATCATCCCCTGGAACTTCCCGATCCTGATGGCGGTCTGGAAGCTCGCGCCGGCCCTCGCCGCTGGGAACGCGGTCGTGCTCAAGCCCGCGGAGCAGACCCCCGCGTCGATCCTGGTGCTGATCGAACTGATCGGCGACATCCTGCCGCCCGGGGTGCTCAACATTGTCAACGGCTTCGGCATCGAAGCGGGCAAACCGCTCGCCTCCTCGAACCGTATCCGCAAGATCGCGTTCACGGGCGAGACCACCACCGGCCGGTTGATCTTGCAGTACGCCAGCGCCAACATCATCCCGTCAACCGTGGAGCTGGGCGGCAAGAGCGCCAACATCTTCTTCGACGACGTGGCGCAGAAGGACGACAGCTACTACGACAAGGCGCAGGAAGGCTTCGTGCTCTTCGCCTTCAACCAGGGCGAGGTGTGCACCTGCCCCAGCCGGGCACTGCTGCACAAGCCCATCTACGACAGCTTCCTCGGCGGCGCCATCGAGCGCACCAAGCTGGCCAAACAGGGTAATCCGCTCGACACCGACACCCAGGTGGGCGCGCAGGCCAGCAACGACCAGCTGGAGAAGATCCTTTCCTACATCGACATCGGCAAGAAGGAGGGCGCCAAGCTGCTGCTCGGCGGCGAACAGGCCGACCTGGGCGGCGACCTCAGCGGTGGCTACTACGTGCAGCCGACCATCTTCGAGGGCCAGAACAAGATGCGCATCTTCCAGGAGGAGATCTTCGGCCCCGTCGTCGCGGTGACCAGCTTCGACGACTACGACGACGCCATCTCGATCGCCAACGACACCCTCTACGGCCTCGGCGCCGGGGTGTGGTCGCGGAACGGCACCACGGCGTACCGCGCGGGCCGGGACCTGCACGCCGGACGCGTGTGGGTGAACAATTACCACAACTACCCGGCTGGAGCCGCTTTCGGTGGCTATAAGAGCTCGGGTATCGGTCGGGAGAACAACAAGCTGGCTCTCGGCCACTACCAGCAGACGAAGAACCTGCTGGTGTCCTACTCCGAAGACGCCCTGGGCTTCTTCTAAACGCGAATCGGCGGTGCCGGTCGGGGCGACAACCCGAAGGTTGCCCCGGCCGGCAGCGCCTCCCGATTCCCGCTTCACCCGATTCCGTTGGAGGAACCCATGACCGACCTGATCACACCAGCACCGGATGCGCTTGTTGCGGCCGCGGTCGAAGCGTCCATCACCATCCCGGGGGAGACCCGGTCGAGGGTCGCGCTGGCGCAGGCCACCGTCGACCTGTTGCGAAGCCTCTGGGAGGAGCACGGCCCGCTGATGTTCCACCAGTCCGGCGGCTGCTGCGACGGCAGTTCGCCGATGTGCTTCCCGGCGGGGGAGTTCATCACCTCCGACCAGGACGTGCTGCTCGGCCGGCTCGATATCGATGCGGTGGGGGAGCCTGAACAGGTGATCGACTTCTGGATCTCCGCCGAGCAGTTCGAGTACTGGAGCCATACCGCCCTGCTCATCGACACCGTCAAGGGTCGCGGCGGCGGCTTCTCCGCCGAGGCCCCACGCGGCGTGCGCTTCATCATCCGTTCGGAGCTGATGGATTCGTTCAGCGCGTAGGCGTACGGGGTCATCACGCCTCGCCCCATCGGTCTCGGTGTATTGCGTCGTCGCCGTTACCGTCCGAGACTCACGGCGCGGGTCTCGAAGGCGACGACGACGTACGCAAGGTGATCTCGAGCCACGACTGCAGTCAGGATGCGATCGCCCAGGTCAGCGCCGACCGCATAGACGTGGGGATCGGTGTCGATGCGGAGGCCCGGCACCTCGACGCCGTCGATCGAGATGCTGACGCGCTCGATGTGATGCTCGGCGACGGGCGAATCCAGCTGCCCGGGGAAGTCGCCAACGACGCGTTGGTCGCGGAATGTATTCGTCAGGATGTGGTTCGTGTGCAGAACCAGCACCGACTCGGGTGTTTGCCACTCCGGGTTGTGCACTCGCGTGGTCATCGCGGCCTCCCACACGGAGGGGTAGCGCATGAGTCGCCGGGCTTCCAACATCCAGTCGGGCAATGGTCTGGCCGGCTCCACCTCCAGCGACTCACGCTCCTGGCTCGTCAGGTCGGCCAGGTTGGCGGGATCGTCCCGATCCTCGGGGTTTCTCCAGAGCGTGTAGCTGATGGCCAGGGATTCAGGGGTGACCGGGCCGCCGTTCGTGGAGGAACTGACGGTTCCGACGCCGAGTTCGGACAGTGAAGGCTGTCTGAGAAACCCGACCACGGGCGTGCCGAAAGTCGCGACTGCGGCGTCGACGCTCGACGGTGGGGGAACGTCCATCGGGTCCACGTCTACGAAATGCATGACCCCAACCTAGTCAGCACCCGACGGGACGGTTCAGTTCGGGTTGTGTTGCATAACCGACAGCGACCCGTGACCGGGCGCGACGATACACTTGGCGGCGTACAGCGGCACTCCGCCGTGCGCCGCGGTCTGGGTCAGGATGAGGACCGCCGCTGACGGATCGATGTTCAATAGTTGCGCCCGCGTGGGGCCGGCCTCGGTTGCGACGATCTGGCACACGCCGTTAGTGAAGACGTGGCCCTTGGCCTGCATGGATGCGAGGAGTGTTCGTGGTTCGGCGGCCATCTCCACGAGTTCGGATGCGATCCGCTCGCTCACATCACTGAGGTAGCGCCCCGCAGGGAGATGTTCCTGAACTGTCGCAACGGGACGGCCGTCCTGCAGCAATATGCTCTCGCGGATCCAGGCGTTCGCAGCCGGGTCGAGCGCGAGCCGGCTGGACACGAAGTCGGTAACCCCTTCCAACTCAAAACGCACCGGCCGCACGGTTATCGTCATGTTCGGATCGGCGAGGGCGACCTCGAAGGGCCGCAGCTGCTCAAGCCCGCCGTGCGGGATGGAGTCTGTGACGAATCGCCCGACACCTCGACGGGTGACGAGCAACCCGTCTTCCTCGAGGAGCATCAGCGCCTCCCGCACCGGAGTGCGGCTGACGCCGAGCGTTGCCGAGAGCTCAATTTCCCGCGGCAGCATCTCGCCGAGTCGGAACACGCCAGAGCGGATCCCTTCAGCCAGCCGCGTGTAGACGGCGACGCGAATGGGCTGGCCGACGGCGAGTTGGAGCTGCTGTTGCAAGAACGTGTGGGAATCCAGACTGGTCGTCACGAGACCTCCTTGTGTGCCCGACGCTATCACGTTCGACATGTGCCCGCAGAGGTATAACCTCATACTGCAAGCCAGTAAATGCAATCTACTCAACGCAGTCCAGAAAAAGCAGTCCAGACAATGGAGTCCACATGAGTTCAACCACCGCCAGCACACCCCACATCGATCCGAAGGGGGTGGACATCGCCGAGACGATCCTGCTCCCCGGCGACCCGCTGCGAGCAAAATTCATCGCCGAGACCTACCTCGACGACATCCGTTGTTTCAACGAGGTTCGCAACATGCTGGGCTTCACCGGCACCTACCGGGGGCGCCCCGTATCCGTCATGGGCACGGGTATGGGTATTCCCTCCATCTCGCTCTACAGCTACGAGCTGATCCACCACTTCGGGGTCAAGAACCTGATTCGCGTGGGTAGCTGCGGCGCCATGCAGGAGAACATGGAGCTCTACGACGTGGTCATCGCTCAGGGCGCGTCGACCGACTCCAACTACCTTGACCAGTTCAACCTGCCCGGTCAGTGGGCGGCACTGTCGTCGTACCGGCTGCTGGAGCAGGCCAAGCGGGTCGCCGACGAGCGCGGTCAGCGCACCCACGTGGGCAACGTGCTCTCTTCCGACGTGTTCTACGGCGCCGACTCTGACGCCATGGGCAAGTGGATGAAGATGGGCATTCTGGCCGTTGAGATGGAGTCGGCGGGTCTGTTCGCCAACGCCGCGGCCGCGGGCGTCGATGCGCTTGCCCTGTTCACGGTCAGCGACCACATCGTCACTCACGCCAAGACCACCCCCGAGGAACGGCAGACCGCCTTCACCTCCATGATCGAGATCGCGCTGGAACTCGCCTGATGAGCACCGCAACCCACCCCTCGGTTCTCGCCCAGGCCGTCAAACCGAGCCGGGCCATCCCCATCCTTCTGATCCTCTTCGTCTTCTCTCTGGTGCTCGATAACGGCTTCAAGTTCCTGTCGCCGGCGTTGGCGGATAGTCTCAACCTTCCGGTCACCACCGTCAGCCTGCAGGCCACTCTGGCCGGCATCCTGATCGGCATCGGCGCCGTGGTCTACGCGGCGCTTGCCGACTCGATCAGCATCCGCAAACTCATCATCTTCGCGATCATCTTGATGACGGTTGGGTCGATCGTCGGCTTCGTTTTCCAGGGCAACTTCTCGATGATCCTGGTCGGCCGGCTGATTCAGAGCGCCGGCCTGGCGGCCGCCGAGACGCTCTACGTGATCTACGTGACCAAGCACTTCAGGGGCGACGAGCAGAAGAAGTATCTGGGCTTCAGCACCGCGGCCTTCCAGTTGTCCCTGCTGATCGGCACCGTCGGAAGTGGCTTCATCGCCACCTACATCGGCTGGGCTGCCTTCTTCCTGGTCGCACTGCTTTCGCTGCTGGCCATCCCGGTCGTGATGCGCACGGTGCCCAAGGAGGCGACGGGCGGCGGCCATGTGGACGTATTCGGCCTGTTCCTGATCGCGGTCTTCGCCACCGGCCTGATCATGTTCATGCAGAACTTCAACCTTTGGTACCTGTTACCGGTTGCTGCCGGGCTGGCTCTCTTCATCTGGCACATCCGCACCCACGACAACGCCGTGATCACCAGCGCGTTCTTCGCCAACGCTCAGTACTCACTCATGATCATCGTGGTGTTCATTACCTACTCCGTACAGCTGGGCTACACCTTCCTGTTCTCGTTCCTGATCTCCGACGTGTACGGCTACAACCTCGGCGAGGTCGCCCTGCTGCTCATCCCCGGCTACGTCGCCGCCGTGATTGTGGGCACGCTTACCGGCAAGATCGCTAAGTACCTTTCATCCAAGCAAGCCATCACCATCGCGTTGATCGTGATCGTCATCTCACTGCTGATCCCGGCTCTGCTGGTGGACAAGGGAGTCTGGATCTTCGTGATCTCGATGAGCCTGTTCCCGATGGCCTTTGCGCTGATGTACGGACCGCTCGTGTCGACCGCCATCGAGCGGGTGCCGGTCGCAAACTCCGGTATCGCCATTGGCTTCTACAACCTCACCATCAACATTGCCGTTCCGGTCGGCATCGCCTACACCGCAACGCTGATGAACCTGCAGCCCAACCTGTTGGGCGGCATCACCGACGGTGCCCAGGCGTCCTCCTACGGATCGGTGTTGTTGATTCTCACGGGAGTGGCTGCCCTCGGCCTGGTGCTGTACCGCGTCTTCATCATGGTCATCGAGCGCTCCCACAAGGACGCGTAGTGCAGGAGTAGCCCAGTCTCCAGCCTCCAGTCGGGTAAGAGCGCGATTGGTGGCTGGAGGCGGGGGAATCCTGCCTGGCCTGTGCCATTCTTGGCCAATGGGGGATTCTGTATCGGCTTGGTTTCAGATCACACTGTGTTCCGGGGCCTGTTTGTGAGCGTGCAGGGCTCGGTCGGGTCGATGATGGCCGCCACCCTGGTCTCCCGTGCGCTGGGTTTCCTGAAGGCCAGCCTCCTGGTGGCTGCCATCGGCGGCAGCAGCGCCGGCGTCGGCGGGCAAGCTTTCGAGAACGCCAACTCGGCTCCCACCTATCTCTTCGCCCTGATCGCCGGGGGCGTCCTCGGTGCTGTGCTCGTTCCGCAGATCGTCCGGAACCTGCACGACGGCGCCGTCGGTCAGGACAACACCGACCGGCTCCTGACCATCGTTCTGTTCGGCGGAGCCGTGGCCACGGTCGTACTCACTCTCTGCGCCCCGGGCATCGTCTGGATCTACGCCACAAACTGGTCACCGGAATGGCGAGGACTGGCAACGTCGATGGCGTACTGGTGCCTGCCGCAGATCTTCTTCCTGATTGCCTTCGCGGTCCTGTCACAGGTCCTCAACGCGCGGGGAGTGTACGGCGCGCCGGCGTGGGCGCCGGCGATCTCGAACCTGGTGGGGATCGGCGGGATCCTGGTGTTCCTCCACGTTTTGCCGTCCGGGTTGGGAGACGTGGGCGAATGGAGTCCGCTGATGATCGCGGTCCTCAGCGGCACCGCCACCCTGGCCATCGCCATCCAAAGCGTTCTTCTGGTTGTCCCCCTCCGCAAGATCGGGTTTCGGCTTCGCCTTCGGTGGGGATTCAGTGGTCTGGGGCAGATGTCGACCGTGGCCGGCTGGACGCTCCTCGGCGTGGTCGCCGGCCAAGTCACCTACCTGGTCACCGCCAACGTCGCCAACAGCGCCGGCGAGACACTCCATCGGCTGGGCATCGACGGGCCGAGCCTGAACTCGCTGTCGACCGCGTACCTCCTGATGCTCCTGCCGCATGGAATCCTCACGGTGTCCCTGACCACTGCCCTGTACACCCGGATGAGCGGGCATGCCGCGCGCCGCGACTTCTCTGAAACCGAATCTCTCTCGACCCTGGCCACGAAGCCTGTCGCCTATGTCTCGATTGCCGCCGCCGCGGTGTTCGCCGCGCTGGGACCGCTGATCACCGCGGCGCTCTTCGGCTACCCGATCATCGGGCAGGTGCTGCAGGTCCTGGCGATCGGGCTCGTCGGCTTCAGCCAGGCGTACGTGCTCAACCGAACCTCCTTCGCGCTCCAGGACGCCCGCGGCCCGTTCCTCACCCAGCTCGTCATCGCGGTGCTCTCTGCGGCGGGGGCCGCTGCATCCGCGCTGTTGCTGCCGCCGACTCTCGCCGTGATCGGTATCGCGGCCGGAATCTCTCTCGCCAACTTCGCCGGCTGGCTCACCGCACATTGGGCACTGCAACGAACGTTCCGCAGACTCGGCCACATACCGGTTCGCGGCCACCGCGCTGTTCTCGGCTACGTCCGGCTGCTCGGTGCGGGGCTTGCCAGCTTCACTGTCGGATGGATGGCGGTGACATACGTCGGTGCTCCGTCTGATCGAGGTGGCCAGGTCCTCCTCGTGGGCGCCGCCGGAGCAGCATCGATGGGGGTGTTCATCGTGGTCAGCTATGTGCTGGGCGACCGGACTCTGAGCGAACTGCGCCGCCCCACTGGGCGCCCGGGCGCACAGTGAGACGGTGGGTCCATGACTACGGCAGCGACCCGGCCGGGCCTAGGCTGGGTCCATGCGCACAGTCCTCGTTCTGAACGGCCCGAACCTCGGACGCCTCGGCAGCCGGGAGCCCGACGTCTACGGCTCCGCCGACCTCGACGACCTGCGGGTGCTGCTCACCGATTCCGCACCAGAGGATGTCACCGTCGACGTGCGCCAGACCGACGACGAGGCTGAGCTCATCCACTGGCTTTACGAAGCCGTGGACACCACAACGCCGGTCGTGCTCAACCCCGCCGCGTTCACGCACTACAGCTATGCGCTGCGGGACGCTGCGGCCCTGGTCACCAAGGCCGGGATCCCGCTCGTCGAGGTGCACATCTCCAACCCGCACGCCCGGGAGACCTTCCGGCACACCAGTGTGGTCAGCGCCGTGGCGACCGGCGTCATCGCCGGATTCGGCTTCGACTCCTACCGCCTGGCCCTCGACCACATCGTTCGCCTGGCCTGACCTCAGCCCGAGCACCCGGGCCCACGGAATCGATCAGCCGCGGCGTGTCGGCTACACTCGTCTGAGACCTTTGGTCGCGCACCTTCCCAATTGAATCGAACGGAACACCTCTTCATGGCATCTACCGCCGACATTAGAAATGGCGTCGTCCTCAACATCGACAAGCAGCTGTGGGCCGTCATCGAATTCCAGCACGTCAAGCCCGGCAAGGGCGGCGCGTTCGTGCGCACCAAGCTGAAGAACGTCGTCACGGGCAAGACCGTCGACCGCACCTTCAACGCCGGCGCCAAGATCGAGACCGAGAACGTTGACCGTCGCGACTTCCAGTACCTCTACGCGGATGGCGAATCCTACGTCTTCATGGACGTTTCGGACTACGACCAGCTCACGGTGTCCGCCGCCGTCGTCGGCGATGCCGCCAACTTCATGCTCGAAAACCAGGCCGTGACCGTCGCGCTGCACGACGGCAACCCGCTTTACGTCGAACTGCCGGCATCCGTCGTTCTCGAGATCACCTACACCGAGCCGGGCCTGCAGGGCGACCGCTCCACCGGCGGCACCAAGCCCGCCACCGTTGAAACCGGCTACCAGATCCAGGTGCCGCTGTTCCTCGAGCAGGGCACCAAGGTCAAGGTCGACACCCGCAACGGTGACTACCTCGGCCGCGTCAACTAGTGAGCGCCCGCACCAAGGCGCGCAAGCGCGCCATCGACATTCTGTACGCCGCCGACATCCGCCAGACCACGATCCCGCAGTCGCTGGCCATGGAGGCCGAGCGCGCCGCCAACGAACCGGCCCGCATGGTGTCCTGGCTCTACGCGCGCGACATCGTGGACGGAGTCGTCGACCACCGCGAGGAGATCGACGAACTGATCGAGACGTACTCGCAGGGCTGGACGCTCTCGCGGATGCCCACGATCGACCGGGCCATCCTGCGCATCGGTATCTGGGAGATCCTGTACAACGACGCCGTGCCGCACGCCGTCGCGATCGACGAGGCCGTCGAGGCCGCCAAGGTGCTCTCGACCGATGATTCGGCCGGGTTCGTCAACGGACTCCTCGGACGCATCGCCCAGACGGCGCCATCCGCCTGAGCCGACCGCATCGTCGGCTTGAGCAGCACGTAGTGCCGGTCCCGGGCTCATCGCCCGGGACCGGATTCATGAGGGGGAGAACATGACGGAACGCACCGACGTAAGCACCGGGGAATACCCCACTGGCGACCCTGGAGATCAGCCGGGCGTGCCGACGCCCTACAAAGTTCCGTCCACTGCGTACAACGGACCCGTGGCTCCGCGCACAAACACTCTGGCGATCGTGGCGCTGGTGACCGGATTCTGCTGCAACATCGCAGCCGTGATCACCGGGCACATCGCGCTCAGCCAGATCAGGCGCACCGGCGAGGCCGGGAAGGGCTTCGCCATCGCCGGGCTCGTGCTCGGCTACGCGAGCATAGGCCTGACCGCGATCATGCTCGTGGTGATGGTGTTCTTCACGGCAGCGATGGGAGCGTTCGTGGCCGCCGCCGTCGGCGCCACCTCATCGGCGACGTCATCGGAGTCGTCATCGGCTGAGCCGACCGGCCAGACCGGCGCCGCGTACTTCGATGACGGCTACCTCCTGGTGGGGACCGGAAGCACTGTCGTCGACCTCTACATCGACCCGATGTGCCCGTTCTGCGGGCAGTTCGACATCGCCAACGGCGACACCCTGGCGGCCCTGGTCGACGACGGCAGCATCACCATGCGACTGCACCCGCTCACCTTCCTCGACCACACCTCACAGGGCACCGAGTACTCCACGCGGGCCTCCGCCGCCCTGACCTGCGAGGCCGCGATCAACCCGGAGTCCACCCTCGACTACCTGGCCGCACTGTTCGCGAATCAGCCCGCCGAGGGCACCACCGGACTCAGCGACGATGAACTCGTGGCGCTGTCCGGCGGCAGCTCGTCCATCGCCGACTGCGTCACCGGCGAGCAGTATCACGCCTGGTCGCAGCAGAACACGGATGCCGCGCTGGCCGGCCCGATCCCCGGCGCCGAGATCGCGTCGATCCAGGGCACGCCCACCGTCCTGATCGACGGAAGCCAGTACGACGGACCGATCGACGACCCGCAGGCCCTCGCCGACGCCATCCTGGGCGTGACCAGCTAGCCTGCCGTTCAGGTGGTCAGGGTGATGCTCGGCACGATGCCGGCGATCGATGCCCAGAGTTTCACGTCGTCGCCGGGCTGGGGCGCGTAGGGCGTCCCCGACTTGTCGCGGCACTCGAACGAGATCTGCGCCTCCAGGGCCACACCGATCGCGTAGGTCCGGGACCCGCGCAGCTGCAGGGTCACCGAGAGGTCGGTGAAGGCATGGCGTTGTGAACTGATCGCCGAACCACCCTTCCCGCTCTCGTCGAAGGCAAAAAGAGTGCGAGACCCGAATGGGCTGAGCAGTTCCCAGGCCCCGGTGATCGGGTCGATCTCCCACCCGGCGACATATGCGGTGCCTCGGTACGAGAAGGCCGCGAACCCGATCGGTCCGGCTGGCAGGAACCACCACCGGCTCTCGGCGACCAGATCTACCGAGGCCGTGACGGTCACCGACGACAGGCTGGCCCGGGGCACGAGCGTCACCCCGGTTCCGGCGAAGCCGATGTCACCGGAGGTCATCGCGGAGGCGTTCACCCAGCTGAACAGGCGTCCGGTCTTCTCCGACGCGTCGCTGCCATCCGGCAGCCCGTCGCGGCCGTTCGCCCACCGATACCGAAAACGGTGATCGTCGGGAGCCGGAGAACTCCAGTAGGTGCGATAGTCGGCGTCGGCGGGGATGTAGAGGTTGTCCGGCCAGGTGACGACAAAGGGCGCACGGGCGCGGAAGTAGTTTGTGAACAGGGCCTCGCGGTACTTCCGCACCCCGACGAGCGTGCGGGCCGGGTTGCCCGAGTTGAGCTCGATCTCATGATGCACGGCCTCGATCTCACGTCGGCGCACGAAGCTGATGGGTCCGGCCGGCGCGCCGACCTCCGAGTCGACGTTCGAGGGATGCCGCACCTCGGACCGGGCTGTCGATGCGTCCTCGGTCGCTTCGCGCCGGTTCTGTCGGTGGGTGCCGGCAAGTTCGGGTTCGGCATCAGGGACCTCAGCGGCAGCGTCCGCCGTCGGGTCGACTGGCGAAACCTCCGCCGGGTCGACTGGCGCCACGTCCGCCGGGTCGACTGGCGCCACGTCCGCCGGGTCCTCGGTCCGGTCGGCGGGCGGGTCAGCGTTCTCGTCGGCGGGCCGGTCAGCGTGCTGGTCGGGCGGGTCGGCGTGCTGATCACCGGACTGATCCTTCTCGGCGGGGCACATCAGATCACCTCCTGGCGCCACAGGCGCGCGGCATCGCAGATCGCTGAGTTGTCTCGCAAGGCAGGGTAGTCAACCCGAGGTCGTTATGCGAGGTCTGCGAAGCACCGTGACAGGTCTCGGCGCACCGGCGCGCGAGGGCCTGTATCGGCGTCAGAACGGCGGGTTGTCGGGTACCGGCGGTGTCGGCTTCCGGGCCGGCCGGTGCCGCGGCGCCATCAGGTAGCTCTCGTCGGCGGGCCGCTTCCGGGTTTTCGGTCCCACCACTGGGGGCCGGGGCCGGGGTGGTCCCATCGGGTTGGCCGGGTCGGTGCGGTAGCTGCGTTTCCCCGGTGAGGTCCACAGGAGGATGCCGCCGGGTTCCTGGGTCACCCGCCACTGCGAGAGGTGCTTGAGCCGGTGGTGGGGTTCGCAGAGGTGGGCGAGGTTGTCGCAGTCGGTTCTGCCGCCGCCGGCCCAGTCGTCGGTGTGATCGACGTCGCTTGTCACCGCCGGGCGGGAACAGCCCGGGAACCGGCAGGTCTCGTCGCGCACCCGCAGCCACTTCTTCATGGCCTTGGTGTTCTTGTGCTGGGTCTTGCCCAGCGAGAGCACCACCCCGGTTTCCGGGTGGGTCAGCAGCCGGGTGAAGCCGGGGCAGTTCCCGGCGATCTCCCTGGCGGCCTCGGGCGAGATGGGCCCGTAGCCTTCGAGGGTGGCGGGTTCCTCGTCCAGGCCCAGCAGGGTGAGCACCGGCACGGTGATCATGACCGTGCCGCGGATCCCGGCACCCATCCCATCGGGGGTGATGCCGTCCAGCAGCAGTGCCCGGGTGATGTCGGCGCGGAGCTGGTCGAGGGTGCGCTTCTGCTGCTCCTCATCCGCGTCTGAGTCGGCGCCCGCTGGCGCCGGGTCATCAGTCCTTTTCAGGCTCACCGCCATCGAGTTGATCCGGTCACAGGCGGCCTTGGTGTCGTGGGCGGTGCCGTACCAGTGCAACCAGCCCATCCCGTCCGGGGCGGCCTCCCAAAGAGTGTGCCGCTCGGCGAGAGCGCTCTTGTTGCGGATCACGATGGACGACGGGTGTTGCTTCTCCCGCAGTCGGCGGGCCTTGTCGCGGAATCGGCCCACCGGCATCCGCTTCGCTTCGGAGAGGACGGCTTCTTCAAACGCCGCGTGCTCCTCGTCGGGCAGGGTGCGGAGCTGGTCGAGCAGGGTGGTGGCGTGCCGGTAGCTGATCTCGCCGTTGGAGAAGGCGTCAAAGGTGGCCGGTGCGTAGGACCAGAGGTATCGGGCCTCGTCCAGTTGCCGGTCGATGGTGCGTTCGGCCACCCGGGTCAGGCACGCGGTCTCGCTCACGATGGTGCGCCGGGCGACCTCGTGGTCGTCCCACCGGTTGTGGGCGGCCGCACGGGCCCGATCCTCGGTCATCGTGGCGGCGTTGGTGTCGGCGCGGCGGATGTTCTCCGGGTTGCCGTGCAGCCGGGACGCGACCTGGGGTTGCTCGCTCCAGTCCTGCAGGTCCAGCAGGTGTTCGATACGGCGCGCCTGGGCCTGGGCGATGAGGCGGTCATCGGCCGCGATCAGTTCGGTGTGCCTGATCAGATCGGTCTGGACCTGTTCGTCCAGGGTGGGCTCCGGAGAGTAGTCGTCATCGTCCGGAGCGGGCGTTGGTGCCTGGTCGGGGCTACTCATACTGAGATCGTCTCACCTACCACCGACACTGCACCCGCCCGGCGACGACCTCCGCGAACCGTGAGAAAAGCACCAAAAATCGCGAAATCCTGGGGCTTAACTCACAGTTCGCGAGACCACGCACACAGGGGGAGGGACAGGGGAGGGAGCGGGGATGCTAGGGTCTAAGGGTACTTAAGACCTACTTTAAGAGCCGTCCTGTGAGACGGGAAAGGAGGTCGGTTTGACGGAGCGCACCGTGCTCACCCAGGCTGACATCACCCGAGCGTTGACTCGGATCTCGCACGAGATCCTCGAGTCCAATCGAGGAGCGGAGAACCTGGTCATTCTGGGCATCCCCACCAGGGGAGTGGCCCTCGCCCAGCGCATCGCCGAGATCATCCAGCGCATCGAACCGGCATCCGCCGCCGTGCGCGTGGGGTCCCTCGACGTGACGATGTATCGCGACGACCTCGCGCACACCCGCACCCGCACCCCCTCGCCCACCCAGGTGCCCGGCAGCATCGACGGCGCCACCGTGGTTCTCGTGGACGACGTGCTCTACTCCGGCCGCACCATCCGCGCCGCCCTGGACGCCCTCGGCGACCACGGCCGCCCCAACGTCGTGCGCCTGGCGGTGCTGGTGGACCGCGGCCACCGCGAGCTGCCGATCCGCGCCGACTTCGTGGGCAAGAACCTGCCCAGCGCCAGCCACGAACGCATCAACGTGCACGTCATCGAGGTCGACGGCGACGAATTCGTCAGCATCGACGGAGGCCCAGAGTCAGGCGGAGGCACCGACGCATGAGGCACCTGCTCTCCACCAAGTCGCTCAGCCGCGACGAGGCCATCACCCTGCTGGACATCGCCGAAGACATGGCGGATGTCGCCAACCGCGAGATCAAGAAGCTCCCGACCCTGCGCGGCAAAACCGTGGTGAACCTCTTCTTCGAGGACTCCACCCGCACCCGCATCTCGTTCGAGGCCGCCGCCAAGCGACTCAGCGCAGACGTGATCAACTTCAGCGCCAAGGGCTCCAGCGTCTCCAAGGGCGAAAGCCTCAAGGACACCGCGCAGACCCTCGCCGCGATGGGCGCTGACGGCGTCGTCATCCGGCACCCCGCGTCGGGCGCCCCGCAGGTGCTGGCCGGCAGCGGCTGGATCGACGCGGGCATCATCAACGCCGGCGACGGCACCCACGAACACCCCACCCAGGCCCTGCTCGACGCCTTCAGCATCCGCCGCCGCCTGCACGGCAGCGCCTCCCGTGGCCGCGCGCTCGACGGCGTCACCGTCACCATCGTCGGCGACATCCTGCACTCCAGGGTGGCCCGGTCCAACCTGTGGCTGCTGAACACCCTCGGCGCGCACGTCACTTTCATCGCCCCACCCACCCTGGTGCCCACCGACACGTCGGCCTGGCCGGCCACCATCGGCTACGACCTGGACGCGGCCATCGACGCCGGCCCGGATGTCGTGATGATGCTGCGCATCCAGGCCGAGCGGATGAACGCGGCGTTCTTCCCGAACAGCCGCGAATACTCCCGCCGCTGGGGCCTGGACGACGAGCGTTTCGCGCGGCTGTCGTCGCATAGCATTGTCATGCACCCCGGACCGATGAATCGCGGCCTGGAGATCTCCTCCGCCGCGGCCGACTCCGACCGGTCCACCGTTCGCGAACAGGTTGCAAACGGGGTATCAGTGCGCATGGCCGCGCTGTACCTGCTGTTATCGGGCGACCGAGAGGATCACTAAATGTCGAGCGAACGCTACCTTGTGCGCGGAGCACAGCTGAGCGACGGAACCACCACCGACCTGCTGCTGGCCGACGGTGTCATCACCGGCGCCGGCACCCGGCTGTCCGATGCCGGCGCCACCGTGATCGACGCCGACGGGCTCATCGCCCTGCCCGGCCTGGTCGACCTGCACACCCACCTGCGCGAGCCCGGCTACGAGCAGAGCGAAACCGTGCTCACCGGCAGCCAGGCGGCGGCCATCGGCGGATTCACCACCGTGTTCGCCATGGCCAACACCTCACCAGTGCAGGACACCGCCGGCGTCGTCGAGCAGGTGCTCGCACTGGGGGAGAGCGCCGGTTACGTGACCGTGCAGCCGATCGGCGCCGTCACCGTCGGTCTGGAGGGCCTGCGGCTCGCCGAACTCGGTGCCATGGCCGCCAGCCGCGCCAACGTGCGGGTCTTCTCCGACGACGGTTTCTGCGTCTCAGACCCGCTGCTGATGCGCCGGGCCCTCGAGTACGTCAAGGCCTTCGACGGTGTCGTCGCCCAGCACTCCCAGGAACCGCGCCTCACCGTGGGCGCCCAGATGAACGAGGGAGCCCTCTCGAGCGAGCTCGGCCTCACCGGCTGGCCCGCCGTCGCCGAGGAATCCATCATCGCCCGCGACGTGCTGCTGGCCGAGCACGTGGGTTCGCGCCTGCACGTCTGCCACCTCTCCACGGCCGGCGCCGTCGACGTGGTGCGCTGGGCCAAGGCCCGCGGCATCAACGTCACCGCCGAGGTCACCCCGCACCACCTGCTGCTCACCGAGGAACTCGTGGCCGGCTACGACGCCCGCTACAAGGTGAACCCGCCGCTCCGCCGTCGGGAAGACGTCGAGGCCCTGCGCCAGGGCCTGGCCGACGGCACCATCGACATCATCGCCACCGACCACGCCCCGCACCCCGTGGAGTCCAAGGACTGTGAGTGGGACGCCGCCGCCAACGGCATGGTCGGCCTCGAATCCGCCCTGTCGGTGGCCCACGCCGCCGTCGTGGAGACCGGTTTCCTCGACTGGAAAGACCTCGTCAGGGTGATGTCGACGACCCCTGCCCGCATCGGCCGCATCCAGGGCCAGGGTCAGCAGCTCACCGTCGGCGCCCCCGCCGAACTCACCCTCTACGACCCCAGCGCCCGCCGGGTGTTCGGCCGGTCGAACCTGATCGGCAAGGGTGTCAACTCTCCCTACCTGGAGATGACGCTGCCCGGCCAGGTGCTGGCCACCTTCCACCGCGGTTATGCCACCGTGCTCGACGGCGTACTGCAGAGCACCGCGCAGATCGACGCCGCACGTGCAGCCCTGGCGGGCCGCATCGGAGAGGGCCGCAATGAGTAGCCGCACCCTTGCGACGATCATCACGGCGCTGGTCCTGCTCGCCGTGCTCGCCCTGATGCTGCGCTCCTGGCGCCGGCGCACCACGCGGGATGCAACGCTGCCCGCCGGCTACCCGCTGCCCGCCGATCGCGGTCGTGAGCTGGCCTCCGCCGCAGCCCTGTATGTGGCCACCACTCCCCGCGAGGCCCCGCTGGAACGCCTGAACATCCCCGGACTCGGCTTCCGCGCCCGCGGCGGGGTGACCGTCACCGAACGGGGCGTGCTGCTCGAGCTCGCCGGCTCGCCCGCCCTGTTCATTCCGGCGGATGCCGTGCAACTCGTCGCCGACGCCACCGTGGCCATCGACCGGGTCGTCGAGCCCGGCGGTCTGCTGCTGCTCGGCTGGCGGCTGAACACCACCGGCCCCGAGGCCTCAGGCCCCGAGACGCCCACGGGTGTCGACAGTTACTTCCGCTTCAGCGACCCGGTCGACCGCCGTGCGATCAACGAAGCGATCAGATCTATCACTGCAGAACCTGGCAAGACCGAATTCGGCACCGAAGAAAGTGAGGTGTAGCCCGTGAGCTACCCAACAACCACACCGGCCCCGGCCGTGCTCGTCCTCGAAGACGGCAGCCGATACGTGGGACGTGCCTACGGCAGCCTCGGCCAGACTCTCGGCGAGATCGTCTTCGCCACCGGCATGACCGGCTACCAGGAGACGCTCACCGACCCGTCCTACGCCGGCCAGATCGTGCTGATGACCGCGCCGCACATCGGCAACACCGGCGCCAACGACGAGGACATGGAATCCTCCCGCATCTGGGTCTCCGGATTTGTGGTGCGCGAGCCCGCCCGGGTGCCGTCGAACTTCCGCTCCCAGCGCACCCTCGACGCCGACCTCGAGTCGAACGGCGTCGTGGGCATCAGCGGCATCGACACCCGCGCCATCACCCGGCACATCCGCTCGCTCGGTTCCATGCGCAGCGGCATCTTCTCGGGCGAGGACTATGAGCTCTCCGAGGGCGAACAGCTCGAACTCGTGCGCGGCGGGGCCAGCATGCGCGGCCGCAACCTGTCCGACGAGGTCTCCACCGTGGAGCCGTACTCGATTCCGGCGCAGGGCGATCGCATCGGTTCTGTCGCCGTGCTCGACCTCGGAGTGAAGACCTCCACCCTCAACTACCTCGCCGAGCGTGGCTTCGAGGTTCTCGTGCTCCCGCAGTCGATCACCGCGGAGCACGTGCTCTCGCTCAACCCGACCGCCCTGTTCTTCTCGAACGGACCCGGCGATCCCGCCGCCAGCGACGCGCACGTGACGCTGCTGCAGGAGGTGCTGCGCGCGGGCGTGCCGTACTTCGGCATCTGCTTCGGCAACCAGCTGCTGGGCCGCGCCCTCGGCTTCGGCACCTACAAGCTGCCGTTCGGCCACCGCGGCATCAACCAGCCGGTGCTCGACAAGGCCACCGGCCGGGTCGAGATCACCTCGCAGAACCACGGCTTCGCCGTGGACATGCCCATCGAGGGCATCAGCGAATCCACGACCGGATTCGGCCGCGTGGAGGTCAGCCACTACAGCCTCAACGACCAGGTCGTCGAGGGCATCAGGTGCCTGGACATCCCGGCCTTCTCGGTGCAGTACCACCCGGAGTCCGCGGCCGGCCCGCACGACGCCAACTATCTTTTCGACAGGTTCAGGGATGTGGTGGTCGCGCACGCGGCCGCCGGAGCAGGAGACGCCAAGTAATGCCCAAGCGCGACGATATCAACAGCGTCCTCGTCATCGGAAGCGGCCCGATCGTCATCGGTCAGGCCTGCGAGTTCGACTACTCGGGCACCCAGGCCTGCCGGGTCCTCCGTGAGGAGGGTGTCCGGGTCATCCTGGTCAACTCCAACCCGGCCACCATCATGACCGACCCCGACTTCGCCGACGCGACGTACATCGAGCCGATCACCCCGGAGATCCTCGAAACCATCATCGCCAAGGAACGCCCGGATGCGATCCTGCCGACCCTGGGCGGCCAGACGGCCCTCAACGCGGCCATCGCCCTACACGAGCGCGGCATCCTCACCAAGTACAACGTCGAGCTGATCGGCGCCAGCTTCGAAGCCATCAACAAGGGTGAAGACCGCCAGATCTTCAAGCAGCTGGTGCTCGACGCCGGCGCTGACGTGGCCAAGTCGTACATCGCGCACACCGTGGAAGAGGCCGTCGGCTTCGCCGCGGACCTCGGCTACCCGCTCGTCGTGCGCCCGTCCTTCACCATGGGCGGCCTCGGCTCCGGCTTCGCGTACACCGAAGCCGAGCTCCGCCGCATCGTCGGCGACGGCCTGCACCAGAGCCCGACCACCGAGGTGCTCCTGGAGGAGTCCATCCTCGGCTGGAAGGAATACGAACTCGAAATGATGCGCGACACCGCCGACAACACGGTGGTCGTCTGCTCGATCGAGAACGTCGACCCCGTCGGCGTGCACACCGGCGACTCCATCACCGTCGCACCGGCGCTCACCCTCACCGACCGCGAGTACCAGAAGCTGCGCGACATCGGCATCGACATCATCCGCGCCGTCGGCGTCGACACCGGCGGCTGCAACATCCAGTTCGCCATCGACCCGGCCAACGGCCGCATCATCGTGATCGAGATGAACCCCCGCGTGTCACGCTCCTCGGCGCTGGCCAGCAAGGCCACCGGCTTCCCGATCGCCAAGATCGCCGCGAAGCTGGCCCTCGGCTACCGCCTCGACGAGATCCCCAATGACATCACCAAGGTCACCCCGGCCAGCTTCGAGCCCACCCTGGACTACGTCGTGGTCAAGGTGCCCCGGTTCGCGTTCGAGAAGTTCCCCAAGGCCGACCAGCGCCTGACCACCACCATGAAGTCCGTCGGCGAGGCCATGGCCATCGGCCGTAACTACGCCTCCGCCCTGCAGAAGGCGCTCCGCTCGCTCGAAAAGCGCGGCTCCTCCTTCCACTGGGGCACCGAGACCCGCACGGTCGAGGAACTCCTCGAGATCGCCGAGGTCCCCACGGACGGCCGCATCGTCACGGTGCAGCAGGCGCTTCGCAAGGGCGCCACCATCGAGCAGCTCTTCGAAGCCACCAAGATCGACCCGTGGTTCCTCGACCAGATCGTGCTCATCAACGAGATCGCCGACGCCGTGGCCGCCTCGGACACCCTCGACACCGACATCCTGCGCACCGCCAAGGACCACGGCTTCTCCGACGCCCAGATCGGCGAACTCCGCGGCTTCGGCGAAGCGGATGTGCGCAAGGTCCGGCACATCCTCGGCGTACGCCCGGTGTTCAAGACCGTCGACACCTGTGCCGGCGAATTCCCCGCCCTCACCCCGTACCACTACTCCAGCTACGACCAGGAGACCGAGGTCGTGCCCTCTGACCGCAAGAAGGTCGTCATCCTCGGTTCCGGCCCGAACCGGATCGGCCAGGGCGTCGAATTCGACTACTCCTGCGTGCACGCCTCGTTCGCCCTCTCCGAGGCCGGCTACGAGACCATCATGATCAACTGCAACCCCGAAACGGTCTCCACCGACTACGACACCAGCGACAGGCTGTACTTCGAGCCGCTCACCCTGGAAGACGTGCTGGAGATCATCCACGCCGAAAGCCAGAGCGGCGAACTCGTGGGCGTGGTCGTGCAGCTCGGCGGCCAGACCGCGCTGGGCCTGGCCAAGGGCCTGGAAGCCGAGGGCATCCCGATCCTGGGCACCTCGCCGGCGGCGATCGACCTGGCCGAGGAACGCGGGCTGTTCAGCGGCATCCTCGCCGACGCCGGCCTGCTCGCCCCGCGCAACGGTACGGCGATCGACTACAGCGGCGCCGTCGTCGTGGCCGAGGAGATCGGCTACCCGGTGCTCGTGCGACCCAGCTATGTGCTCGGCGGCCGCGGTATGGAGATCATCTACGACAGCGCCTCGCTGGCGGACTACTTCACCCGTATGCAGGGCCAGGGCATCATCGGCCCGTCGCACCCGCTGCTGGTCGACCGCTTCCTCGACGACGCCATCGAAATCGACGTCGACGCCATCTACGACGGCCACGAGCTCTACATCGGCGGCGTCATGGAGCACATCGAAGAGGCCGGCGTGCATTCCGGCGACTCGAGCTGCACCCTGCCGCCGGTCACCCTGGGCCGCGCCGAGATCGACCGGGTCCGCGACGCCACCCTCGCCATCGCCCAGGGCATCGGCGTGCGCGGCCTGCTGAACGTGCAGTTCGCCATCGGCGCCGGTGTGCTCTACGTGCTCGAGGCCAACCCCCGCGCGTCCCGCACGGTACCGTTCGTCGCCAAGGCGCTCGGCATCACGCTGGCCAAGGCCGCCTCGCTGATCATGGTCGGCACCACCATCGCCGAGCTCAAGGCCAGCGGCCAACTGCCGTTGATCGACGGTTCCCGGGTGCCGATGGACTCGCCGGTCGCCGTGAAGGAAGCCGTGCTGCCGTTCAACAGGTTCCGCACCAAGGAAGGCCTCATCGTCGACTCGGTGCTCGGCCCGGAGATGCGCTCCACCGGCGAGGTCATGGGCATTGACCGGGACTTCCCGCGGGCGTTCGCCAAGAGCCAGCTCGCCGCCTACGGCGGAATCCCGCTCACCGGCACCGTCTTCGTGTCGGTCTCCGACCGGGACAAGCGCGCCGTGATCCTGCCGATGCTGCGTCTCTCGCAGCTGGGTTACACGATCATGGCAACCGAGGGAACCGCCGAAGTTTTGCAGCGGAACGGAATCGGGGCCACAGTGGTGGCAAAGTTCAGCGAAAAGGCCGATGAGTCCGTGGACACCGTCGTCGACCTGATCCGGCGCGAGGAGGTGCAGATCGTGATCAACACACCCAACGGTCGCACCGCACGCGCCGACGGCTACGAGATCCGTGCCGCGGCCGTCGCCGGGGACCTGCCCCTGTTCACCACCATCGCCGAGTTGAGCGCCGCCGTCGCGTCGATCGACTCGATCCGCACCGGCTTCGAGGTCACCAGCCTGCAGGAGTACCAGGCGAAACGGACGGCGGCACTGTGACTCCAGCCGGCGCAGAGAGCACAGTCGATTCGGTCGACGTCGCCGACACCTTCGGCGCACGCCTGCACGGTGCCTTCGCCCGGTTCGGCCGGCTCTGCGTCGGCATCGACCCGCACTCCTGGTTGCTGACCGACTGGAACCTTCCCGACACCGCCTCGGGGGCCGAGAGCTTCGGCCGGGCGGTCGTCGCCGCCGCGGCGGGGCGCGCGGGCATCGTCAAGCCGCAGGTCGCGTTCTACGAGAGGTTCGGCTCCGCCGGTTACCTCGCGCTGGAGCGGGTACTCGCCGACGCACGGGCGGCCGGGCTGCTGGTCATCGCCGACGTCAAGCGGGGCGACCTGGGCACCAGCGTCGAAGCCTATGGCCAGGCCTGGCTGAGCCAGGGCTCGCCGCTCGAGGTCGACGCCATCACCGTGAACCCGTACATGGGGGTCGGCTCGCTCGCCAGCACCATGGACGTCGCCGCGGTCAACCGCAAGGGGCTGTTCCTGCTCGCCGCCACCTCCAATCCGGAGGCCGCCCACCTGCAGCAGGCCGTGCTCGCAACCGGACCGCAGGCGGGCAGCTCCGTCGCCGCGTCGGTGCTCGACCAGGTCGCCGCCATCAACGCCGGCCAGTCGCCCAGCGGCACGTTCGGGTCGGTCGGAGTGGTCCTCGGGGCCACGGTTTCGCTGGCCGACTTCGGCATCGACATCCACGCACCGGCCGCCCCTGTCGTCACCCCGGTGCTCGCGCCGGGCTTCGGTCACCAGGGTGCGAATCCCACCGATCTGGCCGGTTTGTTTGGCGGATACGCTCAAGGCGTTATCGTGAGTGAATCGCGCAGCGTTTTATCCGCCGGTCCCGACCGTGTGGCCGATGAGATAACCCGCCGATTAACCGAAGCTGGAGCGACCCGTGGCTGATAATCGCCCTACCCCACCCGACGTCGACCGCGTCGCGGCCTCCCGCGCCGCCGTAGCGGCCCGACGAGCCCGCGCCGCCGTGAAGGCACAGGTCGCGGCCGGTGAACGCACCTCGCTCGACGTGCTCGCCGCCGCCGTCAAGGAACCCAACGGCGTCGAAGGCCGGCTGCGGGTGACCGAGCTTCTCGTGAGCATCCCGGCCATCGGGGTGACCAAGATGCAACGCATCATGACCCGGCTGGAGATCTCGCCGTCCAAACGCCTGGGTGGCCTCGGCAAGCACCAGCGGGACAGGCTGCGCGACTTCCTCGCCGCCCGGCCCACCGCCCGCAGGGGAGCGGCCGACTCCAGGCTCGTCGTCCTCGCCGGACCGACGGCGGTCGGCAAGGGCACCGTCGCGGCGTACATCCGCGAGCACCACCCCGAGGTGCACCTGTCGGTGTCCGCGACCACCAGGGCGCCGCGGGCCGGCGAAGTCGAGGGTGTCAGCTACTTCTTCGTCGACGACGCCGAGTTCGATCGGATGATCGAGGCCGGCGAACTCCTGGAGTACGCCACCGTGCACAACGCCTACCGGTACGGCACCCCGCGCGGCCCCGTCGAGGCGGCCATCGCCGACGGTAACAGCGTGCTGCTCGAGATCGACATCCAGGGTGCCCGGTCGGTGCGCCGGGCAATGCCCGAGGCCCGCCTGGTCTTCCTGCTGCCACCCACCTGGGACGAACTGGTGCGCCGCCTGATCGGCCGCGGCACCGAAGATTCGGCCGAACAGAGCCGCCGGCTGGAGACCGCGAAGCTCGAATTGGCTGCCCAGGGCGAGTTCGATTACCGCGTCGTGAACAGCGACGTGGCCGAAGCCGCCGAAGAAGTCGTAGACTTGATGCAGATTCGCAAGACATCGGCGCCGTCGTAGCGCCCGCTGTACTTGAATTCCTCGCGTCGAATAGGCGCATCAACGTGGTTCATGTCGGGTTTCCGGCCACGGAAACCTCAGGTGTGACACCGCGCAGCCCGTACATTTTGCTTGAACAGCATGAAGGAGTGTGACAGCGTGCCCAACAAGCCCACTGGCATCATTGACCCGCCCATCGACGACCTGCTCACCAAGGTCGATTCCAAGTACGCCCTGGTGATCTTCGCGTCCAAGCGCGCCCGCCAGATCAACGACTACTACGCAGACCTTCACGAAGGCAGCCTGTTCGACAACGTCGGACCGCTCGTCGACTCCACCGTTGACGACAAGCCGCTCTCCGTGGCCCTCCGCGAAATCAACGAGGACAAGCTCACCTCGAAGCCCATCGTCGAATAGCTCGACGTAGCTCTCACGTAAGCGCGCAGGATGTCGACTGGTCGCACGATCGTCGTCGGGGTAACCGGCGGCATCGCTGCCTATAAGGCCGTCAACATCGTGCGCGCTTTTGTGTTGCTCGGGGACGACGTCCACGTCGTCGCCACCGAGGCGGCGCTGCGGTTCGTCGGCAAGCCGACGCTCGAGGCGATCTCCCGGAACCCCGTGCACACCGACCTGTACGAGGGTGTCGCGGAGGTGCGCCACGTGGCCATCGGCCAGTCCGCCGACCTCATCGTGATCGCCCCGGCCACCGCCAACAGCATCGCGAAGATCGCCCTCGGCCTGGCCGACGACCTGCTGGGCAACACCATCCTCGCCAGCACCGCCCCGCTCGTGATCGCGCCGGCGATGCACACCGAGATGTGGAACAACGCCGCCACGGTGGCCAACATCGCCACCCTCCGCCGCCGCGGTGTCACCATCGTCGGGCCGGGCACCGGCCGGTTGACCGGCTCCGATTCCGGCCTGGGCCGGATGGAAGAGCCCGACACCATCGTGGACGCCGCACTGGCGGCCCTGGCCGCCCACCGCGCCGAGCGCCCCGCGGGTGTTTCGGTTCCGGACCTGACCGGCCGGCACGTTCTGATCAGCGCCGGCGGCACCCGTGAACCCCTCGACCCCGTGCGCTTCCTCGGCAACCGGTCCAGCGGACGCCAGGGCGTCGCCCTCGCCGAAGCCGCCCTCGCCAGGGGAGCCGTCGTGACCCTGGTCGCCGCGCACCTGGAAGTCTCCGCACCGTCCGGCGTGGCTGTGCACAGCGTCAGCACCACCCTGGAACTGCAGCAGGCGATGCGGGACGCCGCCGCATCCGCCGACATCGTCATCATGGCCGCCGCCGTCGCGGACTACCGGCCGGCCGAGGTGCAGGCCGGCAAGATCAAGAAGGACGTTGCGGGGGACCGGGTCACCCTGGACCTGGTGCGCAACCCCGACGTGCTCGCCGGACTGGTTGAGGACCGGCGCCCCGGCCAGGTGATCGTGGGGTTCGCCGCCGAAACCGAACCCGATGCCGCGGCCCGCCGCGAACTCGGCCGCACCAAGGTCCTCCGCAAGGGCTGTGACCTGCTGGTCCTCAACAGGGTCGGCTGGACCCAGGGCTTCGCCACCGAACGTAACGAAATCGAGGTGCTGGACGGCGCCGGAGATATAGTGATGGAGGCCGCCGGGACGAAATTGTCGGTGGCCCACCGTATTCTCGACAGCATCCTGGGCAGCACCATCGACGCCATCCGAGCGGACGCACCCGTCTCCTGAGCCGGCGTTCCCGGGTTCCTGCGGGATCAGGCATGCTCGCAGCCGCACACCAGTCACCCGAAGCACATTTAGCCCAAGAATATTTACCCAAGAATTGAGACGAGCCCCGATGAGCGATCTTCGCCTCTTCACCTCGGAATCGGTCACCGAAGGCCACCCTGACAAGATCTGCGACCAGATCTCCGACACCATCCTCGACGCCCTCCTCACCGAAGACCCGCACAGCCGCGTCGCGGTCGAGACGCTCGTCACCACGGGCCTCGTGCACGTGGCCGGTGAGGTCACCACGGCGGGATACGTCGAAATCCCCTCGATCGTGCGCAAGTGCATCACCGACATCGGCTACGACTCCTCCGACGTCTGGTTCGACGGCCGGTCCTGCGGCGTCGAGATCTCCATCGGCGGGCAGTCGCCCGACATCGCGCAGGGCGTCGACGACGCCTACGAGAGCCGGGAGCAGGACAGCCTCGACGACTACGACCGCCAGGGCGCCGGCGACCAGGGCATCATGTTCGGTTACGCCACCCGCGAGACCCCCGAGCTCATGCCGATCCCGATCTGGATCGCGCACCGCATGGCCGAACGCCTCGCCGAGGTGCGCAAGTCCGGGGAACTGAGCTACCTCCGGCCCGACGGCAAGACCCAGGTCACCATCGGTTACGACGGCATCATTCCCCGCACCGTGGAAACCGTTGTGCTCTCCACCCAGCACTCCCCGTCGGTGCGCACCGAGCAGTTGCGCGCCGAGATCGCCGAACTCGTCATCAAGCCCGTGCTCGAACGCGTCGACCTCGACGCGAGCAACCTGCGCACCCTGGTGAACCCCACCGGCCGGTTCGAGATCGGCGGCCCGCAGGGCGACGCGGGCCTGACCGGACGCAAGATCATCATCGACACCTACGGCGGATCCAGCCGGCACGGCGGCGGCGCGTTCAGCGGCAAGGACCCGTCCAAGGTCGACCGCTCCGGCGCGTACGCCATGCGCTGGGTCGCCAAGAACGCCGTCGCGGCCGGACTGGCGGAACGCCTCGAGATCCAGGTGGCCTACGCTATCGGCACCGCGTCACCGGTGGGCCTGTACGTGGAGACCTTCGGCACCGGCGCCCTGCCGGAGAAGGACATCACCGCCGCCATCCGCGAGGTCTTCGACCTGCGCCCGGCCGCGATCATCCACGACCTGGACCTGCTGCGACCGATCTACGCCCAGACCGCGGCCTACGGCCACTTCGGCCGTGAACTGCCCGACTTCACCTGGGAGCGACTCGACAGGGTCGACGACCTGAGAAGCGCAGCCGGACTCTGACCCCTGGAGGCCGCAGATGACTCGCACCGGCCTCATCGCGAGGGTGCTGATCGACTCGCCGCTACCGCAGCTCGACCATCTCTTTGATTACGCCATCCCCGACGAGCTGGCGCACCTCGCCCAACCCGGGGTGCGGGTTCGGGTTCCGTTGCGCTCGGCGAACCGGGTGGCCGACGGCTACCTGATCGAGCTGATCGACCCGCAGCACGCTGTGGCCGACCCGGCCGGTGCGGCGACCCTGGACGGCATCGGCGGCGCCGACACCGGCTACAGCGGCAAGCTCAGCCCGGTCGACTCGATAGTGTCGGCGGTGCCCGTGCTCACCGACGCCGTCTGGCAGCTTGCCCGGCGCCTGGCCGACCGGGCGGCCGGCAACGCGAGCGACATCGTGAGACTGGCCGTGCCGCCCCGCGCCGTGCGGGTGGAGAAGGCCTGGCTGGCCGCGCGGGCCGCCACGCCCGATGCGCCGGCCCCGCAACCGGCGGACGCTGCCGGCACGCTCGCCGAACCCGGATTCGCCGAGTATCCGCCCGAAACACTCGGCACCATCGTGGCCGACCGGCTACGGGTCTGCATCGCCGCGGTGCCCAGCCTGGTCCGCCTGCCCGGCCCGGACGATGGCGGCAGCACCGTGGGCACCTGGGCGATCACCATGGCCGAGCTCGCCGTGTCGGCCCTGCGTCAGGGCAAGAGCAGCATCCTCGTGGTGCCGGACTTCCGCGACCAGGACCAGCTTCAGGCCGCCCTGGCGATGCTGGCGCCCGCAGACGACGTCGTCCGCGTCGATGCCAGGCAGAGCAATCCCGACCGCTACCGCGGCTTCCTCACCCTGCTCGAGGGCCGGCCGAGGATCATCCTCGGCAACCGGTCCGCCGTGTACGCCCCCGCTCACGACCTCGGCCTGATCGTGCTGTGGGACGATGGCGACCCGCTCTACGGCGAGCAGCTCAGCCCGTACGTGCACGCTCGCGACGCCGCGCTAATCCGCCGGGAGGCGGCCGACTGCGCGCTCGTTTTCATCGGCCACTCACGGAGCGTCGAGACCGAACGCCTTGTCGAGATCGGTTGGCTGCGCGCCCTGCACCCCACCCGTGACAGCCACCCCCGGGTGATCCCGACCACCTTCCAGTCCGAGCCGGACGCGCAGGCCAGGGCCGCCCGCATCCCGTCAGCGGCGTGGCTCGCCGCGAAGGAGGCCGTGCGAAGCGGTCCCGTGCTGGTGCAGGTCGCCAGCCCCGGCTACGCGCCGATGCTGGCCTGCCGCTCCTGCGGGCAATCCGCCCGGTGCACCCAATGCCAGGGTCCGCTGGCCCTCACCCATGCCAATGCCACCCCCGCCTGCCGCTGGTGCGGCCACCTCGCCGCCGGCTGGCACTGCTCGCACTGCGAGGCCACCAACCTGCGCGTGGTCACCGTCGGCACCGGCCGCACCGCCGAGGAGCTCGGCCGGGCCTTCCCCGGCTCCAGGGTGATCGTCGCCGACGGCGAGCACACCGTGCAGACCATCGGGCCAGAACCCGCCCTGGTGATCGCCACGCGCGGCGCCGAACCGATACCCCGCAACGGCTACAGCGCGATCCTGCTGCTCGACGGCGAACGGATGCTCGCCCGCGAGTCCCTGCGGGTGGGGGAGGACTGCCTGCGCTGGTGGGCCAACGCCGCCGCCCTGGCCGCTCCGGGCGCCTCCGTCATGCTCGCCGGTGTGGGCGGGGCCCTCGCCCACGCCCTCAACACCTGGCAGCCGGGGCCGTATGCCGCCGCCGAACTCGCCGATCGCCGCCAGCTGCGCTTCCCGCCGGCGGTGCGGGTGGCCTCCGTCACCGGAACCAGCGCCGAGGTGGAGACCGCCATCGAGTCACTGGCCGAGCTGCCGGGGCTCGACGTGCTCGGCCCGGTCAGTCACGACCCGGCCGGCCCCGGCCAGAAACCCGGCGGGCCCGCGCTGGTGCGCGCCATCGTGCGCTTCGGCTACCCGCTGGGCGACGAGGTCGCCCGCACCCTCAAGGCCGCGATCGTGCGCAACGCGGCCAGCCGACGCAAGCCCAAGGGCGCCGCGTTCCGCCCTGCGCCTACACTCAGAGTACGATTCGACGACCCGGAGCTGCTGTAAATGAAACTCGTCTTCGCCGGGACCCCGCAGGTTGCCGTGCCCAGCCTGACCCTCCTGGCCTCTTCAGACCATGAGATCGCCGCCGTCGTCACCCGCACGGATGCCGCGCTCGGCCGCAAACGCGTGCTCACGCCGTCACCGGTGGCCGCTGCCGCCGAGAGCCTGGGCCTGCCCGTGATCAAGGCCAACCGGCTCGACGCCGACGCGACCGCGGCCGTCACGGCCCTGGACGCCGACCTCGGCGTGATCGTGGCCTACGGCGGCCTGGTGCGCGAGCCCCTGCTCTCCGCGCCTCGCCTGGGCTGGATCAACCTGCACTTCTCCCTGCTGCCGCGCTGGCGCGGTGCGGCGCCGGTGCAGCGCGCGATCATGGCCGGGGACGCCGAGACCGGCGCCGCGGTGTTCCAGCTCGTCGCCGAACTCGACGCCGGCGCTGTCTTCGGCGAGCTCAGGGTGCCCATCGGCCGGCACGCCACGGCGGGCACCCTGCTGGAGAGCCTCAGCCACAGCGGCGCCGAACTGCTCCGAAGCGTCGTCGACGACATCGCGGCCGGAAGCATCCGGGCGCTCGAGCAGCGCGGCGAGGTCACCCTCGCTCCCAAGCTCAGCCTCGACGACGCGCGCGTGGACTGGACGCTGCCCGGCGAGAGGATCCACGCCATCATCCGCGGCGTCACCCCCGAACCCGGTGCGTTCACCGAGATCGACGGCGCCAGGCTCAAACTCCACGACGTGGCCCCGGCACACGGCCAACCCGGCCTCAGCCCCGGCCACATCACCCACCTCGACAAACGGGTTCTGATCGGCACCGGCACGGATCCGCTCGAACTCATCACCGTACAACCGGCAGGAAAAACCCCAATGAAAGCAATCGACTGGTGGCGCGGAGTGGCAGCATCCGAGGTGATCGCCTCATGAGCGAACGCCGGGGCGAGACCCGCCCGAATGCCGCACGCCCGAACGATGCACGTCCGAACGCTGCACGGCCGAACTACGTCGTACAGCCCGCCCGCCGGGTCGCCTACGAGGTGATCGCGGCCGTCCGCGAATCCGACGCGTACGCGAACCTGCTGCTGCCCACCCGCATCCAGCGGGCGGCGCTCAACACGGCTGATGCCGCGCTGGCCACCGAGCTCACCTACGGCACTCTGCGCATGCAGGGCTTCTACGACAGGGTCATCGCCGAGGCCGCCGGCCGGCCCGTCACGGCCATCGACCCTGCCATCCTGGACGTGCTCAGGCTCGGCGCACACCAGCTGCTGGCCACCCGCGTCGCCACCCACGCCGCCGTCAACGAATCCGTCGAACTCGCCCGCCAGGTGGGCTCCCGCTCCGCGACGGGATTCACCAACGGTGTGCTGCGCGCGATCGCCCGGGTCAGCGCCGACGAGTGGCGGGAACGCATCCTCGCCGACACCACGTCGCCGGACGACGCCCTCGCCGCGTTGTACTCCCACCCGGTCTGGGTGGTGCGGGCGTTCCGGCAGTCCCTGCGCCAGGAGGGCCGCGAGGCTGAACTGGAAGAGCTCCTCGCCGCCGACAACGCCGCACCGCGGGTCAACATGGTGGCCCTGCCCGGCCTCGCCGAGGCCACCGCCGAGCTGGGCGACGCCAACGCCTTCTCGCCCACCGGCTTCGTCCTCGCCGGGGGAGACCCGCACCACCTGATGAAGGACAGCCAGGGCCGCCTGCGGGTGCAGGACGAGGGCTCCCAGCTCGCCGCCCTCGCCCTCAGCCGCGCCCGGCCGATCGTGGAGGGTGAGCGTTGGCTCGACCTGTGCGCCGGCCCCGGCGGCAAGGCCGCCCTGCTCGCCGCCGAGGCCCTGAACGGCGGCGCCACCCTCGTCGCCAACGAGGTCGTCCCGGCCAGGGCGCAACTGGTGCGGGCGGCGCTGGCCGCCGTGCCCGCCGACGTGCCCGTCTGGGAGATGGACGGAACCTGGGTCGGCGAGGACCAGCCGCAGGTCTTCGACCGGATCCTGCTCGACGCCCCGTGCACCGGACTCGGCGCCCTGCGCCGCCGCCCGGAGGCGCGCTGGCGAAAGCAGCCCAAGGACGTCGCGGAGCTCTCCGACCTGCAGTCCGCCCTGATCCACGCGGCGCTCGGCGCGCTCAAGCCCGGCGGCATCCTGGCCTACGTCACCTGCTCGCCGCACATCGCCGAGACGCGGGGGATCGTGGCGACGGCCCGCAAGGCCTGGGGCGACAAGATCGCGCCGATGGACACCGCCGCGGTGCTGCAGGGCCTGGCCGTGCAGCCGCTGGACCTCGCCGGCGACCCCGGCAGCGTGCAGCTCTGGCCGCACCGGCACGGCACCGACGCCATGTTCATCACCCTGCTGCAGCGGCAGCCGGACTGAGCCGCCGGGCTGAGCGGACCGCCAGCCGTGATTCGGTAGGGTGAAACCATGGTTACCCGGATCAACCCGAGCATTCTCGCCGCAGACTTCGCCAACCTGGAGAGGGAACTCGGCCGCATCGGCACCGCCGACCTCGCCCATGTCGACGTCATGGACAACCACTTCGTGCCGAACCTCACCCTCGGCCTGCCGATCGTGGAACGCCTCCTGCAGGTGTCACCGATCCCGTTGGACATCCACCTGATGATCGAGGACCCCGACCGGTGGGCGCCCGCCTACGCCGAGGCCGGCGCCTACTCGGTGACCTTCCACGCCGAGGCTGCCACGGATGCCGTCGCCCTGGCCCGGCGCCTGCGCGCCATCGGCTCCAGGGCCGGCATCGCCCTCAAGCCCGGCACCCCCGTTGAGCCCTACCTCGACCTGCTCGACGAGTTCGACCAGGTGCTGGTGATGACGGTGGAGCCGGGCTTCGGCGGCCAGAGCTTCATGGCTTCGACCATGCCCAAGCTCACCCTCCTGGCCGACGCCGTGCGCGAGCGGGGCCTCGACGTCTGGCTGCAGGTCGACGGCGGCATCACCGAGGACACCATCGAGCAGGCCGCCACGGCCGGCGCCAACACCTTCGTCGCCGGCTCCAGCGTCTTCAACGGCGACCCGGCCGGCCAGATCGCCCGGCTGCGCGCCGCTGCCGAACTGCACGCGCACGCGCACTAGCTTGTCGGACCGGTAACCTGTACAGGTGAAAACATTCGACGACCTGTTCACTGAGCTGAGCCAGAAGGCCATTGACCGCCCGGTTGGCTCCGGAACCGTGCGTGAACTCGATGCCGGCGTGCACGCCATCGGCAAGAAAATCGTCGAAGAGGCCGCTGAGGTCTGGATGGCCGCCGAGTACCAGAGCGACACCGAAACCGCTGAAGAGATCTCGCAGCTGATCTACCACCTGCAGGTCTTGATGGTGGCGAAGGGGCTTTCCCCCGAGGACGTCTACCGACATCTGTGATGTCGTCACCTCGCGAAACCCACCCGCCCTTTGGCAAGCCCCACGTTTGGAAAAATTGACATGTTGAGAATCGCTGTGCCCAACAAGGGCTCCCTCGCCGAGACCGCCGCCCAGATGCTGTCGGAGGCCGGCTACAACGGCCGCCGCGACCCCCGCGACCTGGTCGTGGCCGACCCGCACAACGACGTGGAGTTCTTCTATCTGCGGCCCCGCGACATCGCCACCTACGTCGGCAGCGGCGCGCTGGACGTGGGCATCACCGGCCGCGACCTGCTGCTGGACTCCCGCTCCACCGCCGGCGAGATCGCCAGCCTGGACTTCGGCGACTCCACCTTCCGCTTTGCCGGACCTGCCGGCCGTTTCAGCGAACTCGCCGACCTCGAGGGCCTCCGCGTCGCCACAAGCTACCCCGGCCTGGTCGGCACGTTCCTGACCGGCCACGGCGTCACCGTCGACCTGGTCACCCTCGACGGCGCCGTCGAATCCGCCGTTCAGCTCGGCGTGGCGGATGCCGTCGCCGACGTCGTCTCCACGGGCTCCACCCTGCGCAAGGCCGGCCTGCAGATCTTCGGCCCGGTGATCCTCGAATCCACCGCAGTGCTCATCACCTCCGACAACCAGCACCCGGGCATCAACACCCTGCTGCGTCGCCTGCAGGGCGTGCTCGTGGCCCGCCAGTACGTGCTCGTGGACTACGACGTGCACGTGGACAACCTCGACGCAGCCTGCCAGGCCGCGTCCGGCATCGAGTCGCCCACGATCTCGTCGCTGCGCGACCCGAACTGGGTGGCCGTGCGGGTGATGATCCCGCGCCTGGACACGAACAGCGTGATGGACCGGCTCTACGAACTCGGCGCCCGCGCCATCCTGGTCACCTCGATCCACAACGCCCGGTTGTAACCATGGGCCTCGCCGTTCGAGTGATCCCGTGCCTCGACGTGGCCAACGGCCGCGTCGTCAAGGGTGTCAACTTCCAGAACCTGCGCGACGCCGGTGACCCCGTCGAGCTCGCCAAGCGCTACTACGAGCAGGGCGCGGACGAACTGACCTTCCTCGACGTGACCGCCACCGTCGACGACCGCTCGACCACCTACGACGTGGTGCGCGCCACCGCCGAGCAGGTCTTCATCCCGCTCACCGTCGGCGGCGGCATCCGCAGCGTCGACGACGTGGCCAGACTGCAGGCCAGCGGCGCAGACAAAGTGGGGGTGAACAGCGCCGCCATCGCCCGGCCGGCCCTGATCTCCGAGATCGCCGACAAGTACGGCGCGCAGGTGCTGGTGCTCTCTCTCGACGTCAAGCGGAGCGGCAGGACGCCATCCGGTTTTGTGGTCACCACGCACGGCGGCCGCACCGAAACCGACCTGGACGCCCTCGCCTGGGCCCGACAGGCGATCGAACTGGGAGCCGGCGAACTGCTGGTGAACAGCATCGACGCCGACGGCACCAAGGCGGGCTTCGACCTCGAACTGATCACGATCATGCGCGAGCTCAGCTCCGTCCCGGTGATCGCGTCCGGGGGAGCCGGCCTTCTCGAACACTTCCCGCCGGCGATCACCGCGGGAGCCGACGCCGTGCTGGCCGCCTCCGTCTTCCACAGCGGAGACCTGACGATTGGCGACGTCAAGCGCGAGCTTGCCGACGCCGGAATGGTGGTGCGCCGATGAACGTCGACGCCGCTCTGGACTCTGCCCGCTTCGACGCCAACGGCCTGCTGCCCGCCGTGATCCAGCAGTGGGACACGTCCGAGGTGCTGATGCTGGGCTGGATGGACCGTGAGGCCCTCCGCCGCACCCTCACCGAGGGACGCGTCACCTTCTGGTCGCGCAGCCGGCAGGAGTACTGGCGCAAGGGCGACACCTCCGGCCACGCCCAGTTCGTGCGCTCGGCGGCCCTGGACTGCGACGCCGACACGCTCGTCGTGCAGGTCGAGCAGATCGGCGCGGCCTGCCACACCGGCACGCACACCTGCTTCGACGGCCGCGGCATCGAGGTCACCGGACTCATCGAGCCCTCCGACACCTCGAAGGCCGACCGGTGAGCGCCGGCTCGACCACCCAGGAGACCTTCACCGGCCTGCTCGGCGAGCACCGGGTGATCCCGGTGATCCGGGAGCTCTTCGCCGACGGTGAGACGCCGGTAGGCATCTACCGCAAACTCGCCAACGGCACCGCGGGCAGCTTCCTGCTGGAATCCGCCGAGCAGGGCGGCATCTGGTCGCGGTTCTCGTTCGTCGGGGTCTCCTCCTTCGGCGTGCTCACCCAGTCCGGCGACGAGACCGCCTGGCTCGACTACGGCGTCTCCGCCGAGCGGGCCTTCGGCGGCGCCACCGACCTGGCACCGCTGAATGCGCTCGCCTACCTCTACGAGCGCTGGCAGACGCCGCGGCTGCCCGAGCACCCGCCGCTGACCGGCGGCCTGGTCGGTTTCATCGGTTGGGAGGCCATCCGCCAGATCGAGCGGCTGCCCAACCGCCCGCCCGCGGACTACGAGGTGCCGGGCCAGGCGTTCAGCTTCGTAGCCGACCTCGTCGTGATCGACCACAAATACGGCACCGTGCAGCTCATCGCCAATGTGCTCAACGACGGCACCGACCCCACGGATGCCCTGTGGCCGGCCGCCCAGGCGCGCCTGGACGCCCTGCAGACCCGGCTCACCCAGCCGGCCGAAGCATTTGTGTCCGAGGTGGACCTGTCCACCCCGGCCGCCCCGCAGCACCGCACCGAGCGGGCGGACTTCCTCGCCGCGGTGGGCACGTCCAAACAACACATCGTCGACGGCGACGTGTTCCAGGTCGTCATCTCCCAGCGCTTCGACCAGGAGTGCACCGCAGACCCCATCGACGTCTACAGGGTGCTGCGCAGCCTCAACCCCAGCCCGTACATGTACCTGCTCAGCCTCGAATCCACCACCGGCGAGCCGTATTCGATCGTCGGGTCCTCACCCGAGGCCCTGGTGAAGGTCGCGAACACCCGGGTCTTCACCCACCCCATCGCCGGGTCGAAGCCCCGCGGCGCGACCCCCGAGGCCGACGCCGACTTCGAAACCGACCTCGCCGGCGACCCCAAGGAGCGCGCCGAGCACCTCATGCTCGTCGACCTGGCCCGCAACGACCTGCTCAAGGTCTGCCGCGCCGGGTCGGTGGAGGTGACCGAGTTCATGCGCATCGAACGGTTCAGCCACATCATGCACCTGGTCTCCTCAGTCGAGGGCGACCTGCTGCCGGAGATGACCGCGATCGACGTCTTCAGGGCCACCTTCCCGGCCGGCACCCTCTCCGGCGCGCCGAAGCCACGGGCGCTGGAGATCATCGACTCCCTCGAACCTGCCCAGCGTGGCGTGTACGGCGGTGTGGTGGGCTACTTCGGCTTCGCCGGCGACGCCGACCTCGCCATCGCCATCCGCACCGCGACGATCATGAACGGTGTCGCGTACGTGCAGGCCGGCGGCGGGCTCGTCGCCGATTCCGATCCGGCGTCGGAGTTCCAGGAGTCCCAGAACAAGGCCGCGGCACCGCTGCGCGCCGTCGCCGTGGCCAACGCGATGACCCGGGTGTACTGAATGACCGCACCGCGCCGCTTCAAGCCCACCCTGATCCTCGCCGTGATCGCCGCGAGCGGGCTCGCGCTGCTGGCCTGGACCCAGGTCTGGGCGACCGTGCGCCTTGCCGCGGACGGCACCACCCAGCAGGTGCTCGACGTCACCGGCAGCACCGCCGCGCCGGGCCTGACCGCCCTGGCCCTGGCCGGGCTCGCCCTGGCCGGGGCGCTCACCATCGCCGGCGTCGTCATCCGCTTCATCCTCGGCCTGCTCGAGGCGCTCCTCGGGATCAGCGTCATCCTCTCGGCCGCCCTGGCCCTGGCCGACCCGATCGGCGCGAGTGCCGCGGCGGTCACCGCCGCAACGGGCATCGCGGGGGCAGACTCCACCCGATCGGCGGTGAGCAGCGCCGCACTGACCTTCTGGCCGTTCCTGGCCCTCGCCGCCGGCATCCTGATGCTCCTGGTCGGCCTCGCCGTGTGCGTCACCGCCCGGCGCTGGCCCGGCCCGACCACGCGCTACGAGAGCACCCGCCTGGAGCCGGTCACGGATTCAGCCACCGGCCAGACGCGCCCCCGTGACGCCGTCGACGACTGGGACGGCCTCACCAGGGGCGACGACCCCACCGTCTGACCTGGCTTACCCGGCAAGCTAGAATTGTGCCGTACGCCCACTGACCTTTAGGAGAACCATGAGCTTCGAGTCGGCAGACCCCGGCCACGGCCATTCGACGGCGGCCTGGACCGCAGTCACCATCATGCTGATCGCGTTCGGCATCGGCACCGTCGCCTTCTTCTTCGAGGTTGTCTGGCTCGTCTGGGCGGCCGCCGTCCTGCTCCTCGTCGGCCTCGTCGCCGGCTGGATCATGGCCAAGGCCGGCTACGGCGCGGCCTCGGTCGACGGAAGCCACTAACTCAGTGCCCTCCGACCTCCTCGCAGAACTTCTCGCCGGTTCGCTCGCCGACGCCGAAACCCGCAGGCTGGACCGCCCCCTGGCGGCCCTCGAGGCCGATGCGCTCGCCCAGGCCCCCGCCCTCGACGCGCTGCACGCCCTCGCACCGTCCGACCGGGTGAAGATCATCGCCGAGGTGAAGCGCGCCAGCCCGTCCCGCGGCCCCCTGGCCGAGATCACCGACCCGGCCGCCCTGGCCGCGTCGTATGAATTCGGCGGCGCCAGCGCGATCAGCGTGCTCACCGAGGGCCGCCGGTTCCTCGGCTCGCTTGCCGACCTCGAACAGGTCAGGGCATCCGTTTCGATTCCCGTGCTGCGCAAGGACTTCATCGGCACCGCCTACCAGGTGTTCGAAGCGCGCGCGGCGGGTGCGGACCTCGTGCTGCTCATCGTCGCCGCCCTCGATCAGCCCACTCTGGCCACCCTGCACGGCCTGGTACTCGAACTCGGCATGACCCCGCTGGTCGAGACGCACAGCGCGGACGAGGTCACGCGGGCGCTGGACGTCGGCGCGAACCTCGTCGGCGTGAACGCCAGAAACCTCAGCACCTTCGAACTCGACCAGAACCTCTTCGCGAGCCTGGCCGACCGCATCCCCGCCGGCGTCGTCCGCGTGGCGGAGTCCGCGGTCAAGACCGCCGCTGACGTGGCCCACTACCGCGCCGCGGGCGCCGACGTCGTCCTGGTCGGTGAAGCCCTCGTCACCAGCGACCCCATTCTCACCCTCAACGAATTCCTGGCGGTATAAATGTCCAGCGCAAATCCTTCCCTCCGCGCCCAGTCCGGGCCCTACTTCGGCGATTTCGGCGGCAGGTTCGTTCCCGAGTCCCTGGTGGCCGCGCTCGACGAACTCTCGGCCGAGTACGCCCTCGCCAAGGCCGACCCGGCCTTCGCCGCCGAGCTGTCCGAGCTGCACCGCAGCTACACCGGCCGGCCGTCGCTGATCACCGAGGTACCCCGCTTCGCCGCACACGGCGGCGGTGCCCGCATCATCCTCAAGCGCGAAGACCTCAACCACACCGGCTCACACAAGATCAACAACGTGCTCGGCCAGGTGCTGCTCACCAAGCGCATCGGCAAGAAGCGGGTGATCGCCGAGACCGGCGCCGGTCAGCACGGTGTCGCCACGGCGACCGCCGCCGCCCTCTTCGGGCTGGACTGCGTGATCTACATGGGCGAGGTCGACACGGAGCGCCAGGCGCTCAACGTCGCCCGGATGCGTCTGCTCGGCGCGGAGGTCGTCTCGGTGAAGACCGGCTCGCGCACCCTCAAGGACGCCATCAACGACGCGATGCGCGACTGGGTCACCAACGTGGAGACCACCAACTACGTCTTCGGCACCGTCGCGGGCCCCCACCCGTTCCCCGCCATGGTGCGGGACTTCCAGAAGATCATCGGCGAAGAGGCCAGGCAGCAGGTGCTCGACCTCACCGGTCGGCTGCCCGACGCCGTCACCGCCTGCGTCGGCGGCGGCTCCAACGCCATGGGCATCTTCCACGCGTTCCTCGACGACCCCGAGGTCGCCCTGTACGGCTACGAGGCCGGCGGCGAAGGCATCGAGGGCCTGCGGCACGCCGCGACCCTCACCAAGGGCCGCCCCGGCGTGCTGCACGGCGCGCGCAGCATGATGCTGCAGGACGAAGACGGCCAGACCGTCGAGTCGCACTCCATCTCCGCGGGGCTGGACTATCCGGGCGTCGGCCCCGAACACGCCTGGCTCGCCAGCATCGGCCGCGCCACCTACCTGCCCGTCACCGACGCCGAGGCGATGGCCTCGCTGCGGCTCCTCAGCCGCACCGAGGGCATCATCCCCGCGATCGAATCGGCGCACGCTCTGGCCGGGACCCTGGAGCTGGGCAAGAAGCTCGGCCCGGACTCGATCATCCTCGTCAACCTCTCTGGTCGCGGCGACAAGGACATGGAAACCGCCGGCCGCTACTTCGACCTTCTCGACGCTGGAGCGCAGCAACTGTGACGAACATCAGCACCGGACATACCAGCACCGTCGAGGCCACGATCGCCGCCCGCCGTGCCGCCGGCGGCGGCGCCCTGATCGGCTACCTGCCGGTCGGCTTCCCCACCCTGTCGGAGAGCATCGACGCCGCCGTCGCGATCGCGAAGAGCGGCGTGGACATCATCGAACTCGGCCTGCCGTACTCCGACCCCGTCATGGACGGCCCGGTCATCCAGGCGGCCACCCAGCAGGCCCTGGCCAACGGCTTCCGCCTGCGCCACGGCTTCGAGGCCGTCGCCGCGATCACCGCCCAGGTCGACACGCCCGTGCTGATGATGACCTACTGGAACCCCGTGTTGCAGTACGGGGTCGACAGATTCGCCGACGACCTGGCCGCCGCCGGGGGAGCCGGGCTGATCACGCCCGACCTGATCCCCGACGACGCGCAGAGCTGGCTCGCAGCGAGCGAGCGCGCGGGCCTGGACAGGGTCTTCCTGGCCGCCCCGTCGTCCTCGGACGAACGACTCGTGCAGGCCGTCACCCGGAGCCGCGGATTCGTCTACGCCGTCTCCACCATGGGCATCACCGGAGCCAGGTCCGATGTGGACTCGGCCGCCCGGGTGCTCGTCACCCGACTGCGTGAGGCCGGATCCGATAGCGCCTGTGTCGGCCTGGGCATCTCCACCCCCGCCCAGGTGCGCGAGGTGCTGGAGTACGCCGACGGCGCCATCGTCGGGTCAGCGCTGGTGAAGGCACTGGCCGACGGGGGAGTCGCCGCCGTGGCCACCCTCGCGGCCGAACTCGCCGCCGGCGCCCGCGACATCCGCGCCGCCGTCTGACCCTGCCTGCTAACCCGCGCCGGCTGACCCCGTCGTCAGGTCCCTGTGTTTAAGCCATCCCGTTTAGGGTAAATTGTCCGAGGCGGTCGACCGACCGGCTCCCAGTGACCAGAGTGTCACGATGAAAGGTTGTTGTGGTGTCGTTGCCCTTGAGCATTCCGAGCCCTGAGTGGAGCTTCTTCGACCTGGGGCCGTTCCGCATTCACGCGTACGCGATCTGCATCCTGATCGGTATCTTCCTGGCCACCGCCGTCACCTCGCGGCGGCTGACGAAGCGCGGCGGCGAGCCGGGCGTGGTGCTGGACATCATCCTCTGGGCCGTGCCGCTGGGCATCGTCGGAGCCCGGATCTTCCACGTGCTCACCCACCCCAACGACTACTTCTACGACGGAGCGAACCTCTGGGACGTCTTCGCGGTCTGGAAGGGCGGCATCGCCATCTTCGGCGCCCTGCTCGGTGGCGCCGTTGGCGCGTACATCGGCACCCGACGGGCCGGCATCCGGTTCTGGTCGTTCGCCGACGCACTGGCACCGGGAATGCTCCTGGCCCAGGCCATGGGTCGTCTCGGCAACTGGTTCAACCACGAACTGTTCGGCCTGCCCACCACACTGCCGTGGGGCCTGGAGATCTCGCCCGACAACGCGGCGTACCCGGTGGGCCTGCCCGTCGGCACCCTCTTCCACCCCACCTTCCTCTACGAGATCGTCTGGAACCTGATCGGCGTCGCCGTCATCCTGATCCTCGAACGCCGGTTCCGGCTGCGCTGGGGCGCCGCGTTCGGCGTGTACCTGATCTGGTACGGCGTGGGACGCAGCGTGTTCGAATCGATCCGGGTCGACCCGAGCGAGATCTTCTTCGGCCTGCGCACCAACGTGTGGGCCGCACTGTTCGCCATCGTGATCGGCCTGGTCATCATCCTCGTGCAGAGCAGACGCCACACCGGTATCGAACTGAGCCCCTACCTGCCCGGGCGCGAGTGGAAGCCGGTCGACCCTGAGGTAGAATCTGGTGAAACCGATTCCGTTTTCGAGGATCACGGCAATGAGGCTGATGAACCCGTTGAATCACGCGACGTCGACGCCACAAGCACCACCGACTCCCGCCCCTAACCGCGGTCATCCCACCCGGTCCACGGTTTCCGCCCTCCATTTCGGGCGGAGTGGCTTCTCTTCTTCCCGCGGGCCAACGTCGTCCCCACCTGCCAGTCATTTTGTGAGGACGGTCTAATGACGCAGCAACCCCTCTTCTCCAGGTTCAGTAGTGTTCCCCCAGCACAGGGGCTCTACAACCCGCACGACGAACGCGACGCCTGTGGTCTCGCCATGGTCGCCACCCTGCGGGGTACGGCCGGACACGACATCATCACGCGGGCGCTCGACGCGCTGCGCAACCTCGAGCACCGCGGCGCCGTGGGTTCCGACGCCGGAACGGGCGACGGCGCCGGGATCGTCACCCAGATCCCCGACGACTTCTTCCGCGCCGTGTCCACGTTCGGATTGCCCGACGCCGGCCGGTACGCCGTCGGCAACGTCTTCCTGCCCACCGAGCCCACCGCCCGCAGCGCGGTCAAGAGCGCCATCGAGGCCATCGCGAGGGAAGAGAACCTCAACATCCTCGGCTGGCGCGAGGTCCCGGTACGGCCCGACGAGGTCGGCAACCTGGCACGCGCCGCGATGCCCGCCATCCAACAGCTCTACGTATCCAGCAACCGCACCGCCGAGGACGGCCTGCCCCTGGCCGGCATCGACCTCGACCGCCAGGCCGTCAGGTTGCGGAAGCGTGCCGAACGCGAGGTGGAGACCTACTTCGCGTCGTTGTCCTGCCGCACCATCGTCTACAAGGGCATGGTCACGACCCTCCAGCTGGAGCCGTTCTACCCCGACCTGTCCGACGAACGCTTCACCTCGAAGCTGGCGCTGGTGCACTCGCGGTACTCCACCAACACCTTCCCGTCCTGGCCGCTCGCCCAGCCGTTCCGGATGATCGCGCACAACGGCGAGATCAACACCGTGCAGGGCAACCGCAACTGGATGCGCGCCCGCCAGTCGCAGCTCGAATCCGAGCTGCTCGGCGACCTGAACCCGCTGTTCCCGATCGTCACCCCCGGCGCCAGCGACTCGGCGTCATTCGATGAGGTCGTCGAACTGCTGAGCCTGTCCGGCCGGTCGCTGCCGCACGCCGTGATGATGATGGTCCCGGAGGCCTGGGAGAACCAGCCCGACCTTGACCGTGACCGTCGCGCCTTCTACGAGTACCACTCCATGTTGATGGAACCGTGGGACGGCCCCGCCGCCATCGTCTTCACCGACGGCACCCTCGTCGGCGCCACCCTGGACCGCAACGGTCTGCGGCCCGGCCGCTACGTGATCACCGACGACGGACTCGTCGTGCTGGCCAGCGAGATCGGCGTCATCGACGTCGACCCCGCCCGGGTGGTCCGCAAGGGCCGCCTGCAGCCCGGCAAGATGTTCCTCGTCGACACCGAGGCCGGCCGCATCATCGAAGACGAGGAGATCAAGGGTGACCTCGCCGCCAGCGAGCCCTGGGGCTCCTGGCTCGACGCCGGCCGGATCAACCTCAAGGACCTGCCGGAACGGGAGCACATCGTGCACCCGCCGGCATCCGTGGTCCGCCGCCAGCGCACCTTCGGCTACACCGAAGAAGAGGTGCGCATCCTGCTGGCCCCGATGGCCCGCAACGGCGCCGAGCCGCTCGGCGCGATGGGCAGCGACACGCCCATCGCGGTCCTCAGCGAACGCCCCCGGTTGCTCTTCGACTACTTCACCCAGCAGTTCGCGCAGGTGACGAACCCGCCGCTGGACTCGATCCGGGAAGAGGTCGTCACCAGCCTCAAGCTCGGCCTCGGCCCCGAACTCAACCTGCTCGCCGCCGGGCCGGAGCACGCCCGCCAGGTCGTGCTCGACTTCCCGGTGATCGACAACGATGAGCTGGCCAAGATCCAGCACATCGACACGTCGCCGGGCAGCCGCACCACCACCACCATCCGCGGTCTGTACAGGTTCGACGAGGGCCCCAGCGCTCTCTCCAACCGGGTCGAGGAAATGTGCCACGAGGTCGACGCGGCCATCGAGGACGGCGCGCTCTTCATCGTGCTCTCCGACCGGGACAGCACCAAGGACCTGGCGCCCATCCCGTCGCTGCTGATGATCGCGGCCGTGCACCACCACCTCATCCGCACCGAGAACCGCCTCAAGGTGGGCATCGTCGTGGAAGCCGGTGACGTGCGCGAGGTGCACCACGTGGCGCTCCTCATCGGCTACGGCGCCAGTGCGGTCAACCCGTACCTGGCCATGGAGACCTGCGAGGACCTCGTGCGCAGCGGCTTCATCACCACCGTCACGCCGGAAAAGGCCGTGAAGAACGTGATCAAGGCCCTCGGCAAGGGCGTGCTCAAGATCATGTCCAAGATGGGTATCTCCACGGTCTCCTCCTACGCCGGCGCGCAGACGTTCGAGGCCGTCGGCCTCAACCAGGCGTTCATCGACCAGTACTTCACCGGCACCACGAGCAAGCTCGGCGGCGTCGGGATCGACGTGATCGCGGCCGAAAACCTGGAACGCCACACCGGCGCCTACCCGCCGGATGCCGCCGTCACCGTGCACGAGCGTCTCGCCACCGGTGGCGAATACCAGTGGCGCCGCGACGGCTCCCCGCACCTGTTCAACCCGGAGACCATCTTCAGGTTGCAGCACTCCACCCGCACCCGTCGCTACGACATCTTCAAGGAGTACACCAAGCTCGTCGACGACCAGTCGGAGAGCCTGATGACGCTGCGCGGCATGTTCGCCTTCAACATCGGGCAGCGGAAGCCCGTGCCCATCGACGAGGTCGAATCGGTCGCGTCGATCGTGAAGAAGTTCTCCACCGGCGCGATGAGCTACGGCTCCATCTCGCAGGAGGCGCACGAGACCCTCGCCATCGCCATGAACCGGCTGGGCGGCAAGTCCAACACCGGTGAGGGCGGCGAAGACCTCGACCGCCTGCTCGACCCGGAACGGCGCAGCGCCGTCAAGCAGGTCGCGTCCGGCCGGTTCGGTGTCACGAGCATGTACCTGACCCACGCCGACGACATCCAGATCAAACTCGCCCAGGGCGCCAAGCCGGGGGAGGGCGGCCAGCTGCCGCCCACCAAGGTCTACCCGTGGGTCGCCCGCACCCGGCACGCCACCGCGGGTGTCGGCCTGATCTCGCCGCCCCCGCACCACGACATCTACTCGATCGAAGACCTCAAGCAGCTGATCTTCGACCTCAAGCGGGCCAACCCGACCGCGCGCATCCACACCAAACTGGTCAGCCAGTCCGGTATCGGTGCCGTCGCGGCCGGCGTCGCCAAGGCGCTTTCCGACGTGATCCTGGTATCGGGACACGACGGCGGCACCGGCGCGAGCCCGCTCAACTCGCTCAAGCACGCCGGCACACCCTGGGAACTCGGCCTGGCCGAGACCCAGCAGACCCTGATGCTGAACGGGATGCGCGACCGCGTCGTGCTCCAGGTCGACGGTCAGCTCAAGACCGGCCGTGACGTCATCATCGGCGCCCTGCTCGGTGCTGAGGAGTTCGGTTTCGCCACCGCCCCTCTCATCGTCGAGGGCTGCATCATGATGCGGGTCTGCCACCTGGACACCTGCCCGGTCGGCGTCGCAACCCAGAACCCCGAGCTGCGCAAGCGCTTCAGCGGTAAGGCCGACTACGTGGTGAACTTCTTCGAGTTCATCGCCCAGGAGGTACGGGAATACCTCGCCGAGCTCGGCTTCAGGAGCCTCGACGAGGTCACCGGTCGCAAGGAACTGTTGAACGTGAACGGCGCCCTCAACCACTGGAAGGCATCCGGGCTCAACCTGGGGCCGATCCTGGTCGGTCCCGACTTCTCCGCCGGTGAACCCCGGCGCTCGAGCCGGGAGCAGGAGCACGAACTCGACGAGCACTTCGATGTCGAGCTCATCAGGCAGAGCGCCAACGTGCTCGAGCACGGCGGCCACGTCTCGATCGCGCTGCCGATCCGCAACACCGAACGCGCCGTCGGCACCATGCTCGGCCACCAGGTGACCCTGCGGCACGGCGAGAACGGCCTGCCGGCCGGCTCCATCGACGTGACCCTGACCGGGTCGGCGGGGCAGTCCCTGGGCGCGTTCCTGCCCAGCGGCATCACCCTGCGCCTCGAGGGCGACTCCAACGACTACGTCGGCAAGGGCCTCTCCGGCGGGCAGATCGTCGTGCGCCCCGACCGCGGCAGCGTCTTCGCCGCGGAGGAGAACGTGATCGCCGGAAACGTGATCGGTTACGGCGCCACCCTGGGCAGCATGTTCATCCGCGGCATCGTCGGTGAACGGTTCCTGGTGCGCAACTCCGGCGCGACCGCCGTCGTCGAGGGGGTGGGCGACCACGCCCTCGAGTACATGACCGGCGGACTCGCCGTGATCCTCGGCGAGACCGGCCGCAACCTCGGCGCCGGCATGTCCGGCGGAACCGCCTACATCTACCGGCTACGCCCTGAGCTCGTCAACCGTGACTCGCTGGACTCCGGCGAACTCACGCTGCTGCCACTCGGCAGCGCCGACATCGAAATCGTCGGCGACCTGCTGGAACAGCACCTGGAACAGACCGATTCTGTTCTGGCCGCGCGGCTCCTCGCCGACCGCGACACGACAATGAAGAACTTCGTCAAGGTACTGCCGCGTGACTACGCAGCCGTCCTGGCGACGAGGCAGAGCGCCGTGGCCGAGGGGCTCGACCCCGACGGCGACGTGGTCTGGAACCGTATCTTGGAGGTAACCAATGGCTGACCCGAAGGGATTCCTGAAGACCACGGACCGGGAACTCCCTGCCCGTCGTCCGGTGTCCATCCGTTTGATGGACTGGAAAGAGGTCTACGAAGCCGGCGACTCTGCCGTGCTCAAGCGCCAGGCCGGCCGCTGCATGGACTGCGGCGTGCCGTTCTGCCACCAGGGCTGCCCGCTGGGCAACCTGATCCCTGAGTGGAACGACCTCACCTGGCGTGACGAGGGCCGGCAGGCCATCGAGCGTCTGCACGCAACGAACAACTTCCCCGAGTTCACCGGCCGGCTCTGCCCGGCACCCTGCGAGTCGGCCTGCGTGCTCGGCATCAACCAGCCGGCGGTGACCATCAAGCAGGTCGAGGTCTCGATCATCGACCAGGCCTTCGCCGAGGGCTGGGTAACCCCCCAGCCGCCCGGCCGGCTCACCGGCAAGACCATCGCCGTCGTCGGCTCCGGACCGGCCGGCCTCGCCGCCGCACAGCAGCTGACCCGGGCCGGCCACACCGTGGCCGTGTTCGAACGTGACGACCGCATCGGCGGCCTGCTGCGCTACGGCATCCCGGACTTCAAGATGGAGAAGAAGCACCTCGACCAGCGCCTGTCCCAGATGACCGCAGAGGGCACCCGCTTCCGCGCCGGCGTCAACATCGGTGTGGACATCACCTGGACCGACCTGCGGGCCCGGTACGACGCCGTCGTCATCGCGACCGGCGCCATGGTGCCCCGCGACCTGCCGATCCCGGGGCGCGACTTGCCCGGGGTGCATTTCGCGATGGAATACCTCGTCCAACAAAACAAGGTGGGTGCCGGCGACACCGTCGACAACCAGATCCTCGCCGAAGGCAAGCACGTCGTTGTCCTTGGCGGCGGCGACACCGGTGCGGACTGCATCGGCACCGCGAACCGTCAGCTCGCCGCCTCGGTGACCAACCTCGCCATCGGCAAGCAGCCCGGCGACAGCCGCCCGGAGCACCAGCCCTGGCCGATGTCGCCGACCCTGTTCGAGGTGTCCAGCGCCCACGAAGAGGGCGGCACCCGGGAATACCTCGCGTCCACCATCGAGTTCCTGGCCAATGAGGCCGGCGAGGTGCGCGCCATCCGGGTCGCCGAAACCGAATATCTCGACGGCCGACGGGTGCCCAAGGCCGGAACCGAACGCGAGATTCCCGCTGATCTGGTGTTGCTGGCACTGGGCTTCACCGGCCCCGACAGCACCGAACTGACCCATGATCTGCATCTGCCCCTCGACGACCGGAGTAATGTCGTTCGTGATGGTGATTACCAGACCAGCCACGAGGGTGTTTTCGTTGCCGGAGATGCAGGCCGAGGTCAGTCGCTCATCGTATGGGCTATCGCCGAAGGACGCGCTGCTGCGGCAGCCGTCGATCGGTATCTCGAAGGCGAGACTCAACTGCCCGCCCCGGTGAAGCCGACGGATCATTCGTTTGCCATCTGAGCGAACGAACTGACTCCGCTGCCCATTTCTCTCCAACCAACCGAACGCACCAATGCGCCACACCGGCGCGGAAACCGGAGATCCACCAGTATGAGACGCGCGAAAATCGTCGCCACCCTCGGGCCGGCAGCATCCAGCTACGAACAGATCCGCGCCATTATCGACGCCGGCGTAGACGTCTGCCGCATGAACCTGAGCCACGGTGACTACACCGTGCACGAGGGCGTTTACGCCAACATCCGGAAGGCAGCCAACGACTCCGGCCGTGCCGTCGCCGTGATGGTCGACCTGCAGGGCCCGAAGATCCGTCTGGGCAAGTTCGAGGGCGGTCCGTACGACCTCGCCGTCGGTGACATCTTCAAGATCACCACCGAGGACATCCTCGGCACCAAGGAACTGTCCGGCACGACCTACAAGGGCCTGCCGAACGACGTCAAGCAGGGGGACTTCCTCCTGATCGACGACGGCAAGGTCAAGGTCGAGGTCGTCGAGACCGACGGCACCGTCGTGACCACGAAGGTCATCGTCGCCGGCCCGGTGTCGAACAACAAGGGCATCAACCTGCCCGGCGTTGCCGTCAACGTGCCCGCCCTGTCCCTCAAGGACGAGGCCGACCTGCGTTGGGGCCTGCGTCTGGGCACCGACCTCATCGCGCTCTCCTTCGTGCGCAACGCTGAGGACATCGACCGGGTTCACGAGATCATGGCCGAAGAGGGCCGCAAGGTCCCCGTCATCGCCAAGATCGAGAAGCCGCAGGCCGTCGAGGCCCTCGAGGGCATCGTCGACGCGTTCGACGCGATCATGGTCGCCCGTGGCGACCTGGGCGTCGAGCTTCCGCTCGAGGCCGTGCCGATCGTGCAGAAGCGCGCCGTCGAACTGGCCCGCCGCATGGCGAAGCCGGTCATCGTCGCGACGCAGATGCTCGAATCGATGATCCACAGCCCCGTTCCCACGCGCGCGGAGACGTCTGACGTCGCCAACGCCGTGCTCGACGGTGCTGACGCGGTCATGCTCAGCGGCGAGACCAGCGTCGGCGAGTACCCGGTGGTCACCGTGCAAACGATGGCGCGCATCGTGAAGTCGACCGAGGAACACGGCCTGGAGCGGATCGCACCGCTCACCAACAAGCCGCGCACCCAGGGTGGTGCCATCACGCTGGCCGCCATCGAGGTTGCCGAGTTCGTCGAGGCCAAGTACCTCTGCATCTTCACCGAGTCCGGCGACTCCGCTCGCCGTATGGCGCGCCTGCGCTCCTCGATCCCGATGCTGGCCTTCACCCCCGAGGCGAGCATCCGCCGTCGCCTCGCGCTGACCTGGGGCGTGCAGACGTACCTGGTCGACCGGGTGACCCACACCGACTCGATGTTCGGTCAGGTCGACGACATCCTGCTCGGCCAGGGCCTGGCCGAGATCGGCGACAAGGTCGTGGTGATCTCCGGATCCCCTCCCGGAATCGCGGGTTCGACGAACGACATCCGGGTTCACCGCATCGGTGACGCCCACAACGGTGTCGCTCCGGCGTACGCCCAGCAGTAAGCAGCACGACAACACCAGCCCCGCGGAGAAATCCGCGGGGCTGTTGTCGTTCCCGCCCCGAGCGGCCACTGAGCGGCCGTGCACGGCCGATGGGCGCCTGTGCGCCCGTACGAGGGCCAGACGGCCGAATGGGGGCAACGACGGCTGAGATGGGCCTGTGCGGGCGTTGAAGGCCTGGCTGCCGGGACGGAAAAGTCGTCTCGAGGGCAGAAACACCGCACGCCCGCCGCCGGTCGAACCGGGCAACGGGCATGCGGTGAAGTGGTACCGGTGGTGGGACTCGAACCCACACGTCCTTTCGAACAAAGCATTTTGAGTGCTCCGCGTCTGCCATTCCGCCACACCGGCTCACAACACCTGCACCAGAATACCGTAGGCTTTTGGCTGTGACCGACCAAGAGACTACTCCAGTACCCCCCCGCCGCGTCGTCGTAGCGGAGGATGAATCCCTCATCAGGCTCGACATCGTCGAGATCCTCCGAGACAACGGATTCGAAGTGGTGGGCGAAGCCGGCGACGGCGAGACCGCTGTGGCCCTGGCCACCGAGCTCCGCCCCGACCTGGTGATCATGGACGTCAAGATGCCCCACCTCGACGGGATCTCCGCCGCGGAACGCATCACCAAGGCGCACATCGCCCCCGTCGTGCTGCTCACCGCGTTCAGCCAGAAGGAACTGGTCGAGCGCGCGAGCGAGGCCGGCGCCCTGGCGTACGTCGTGAAGCCGTTCACGCCGAACGACTTGCTGCCCGCGATCGAGATCGCCCTCTCGCGGTACAGCCAGATCATCACGCTCGAGGCCGAGGTCGCCGACCTTGTCGAACGTTTCGAGACCCGCAAGCTCGTCGACCGGGCCAAGGGCCTCCTCAACGAGAAGATGGGCCTGACCGAGCCGGAGGCGTTCCGCTGGATCCAGAAGGCGTCCATGGACCGCCGCCTGACCATGCACGACGTCGCCCAGGCGATCATCGAACAGCTCTCTGCCAAGAAGAGCTAGCAAAAAACAGCTAGCGCTAGCACCAGCGTCACGAAAAAGCGGGTCCCTTACGGTGAGGGACCCGCTTTTTCGTGCCGTGCGGATCAGCTCGCTGCGGGCTGGTCCAGGATCAGGTTGGTGATGCGGATCGTCGAACAGCGCCGGCCCGCGTCGTCGGTTACCACGATCTCGTGGGTGGTCAGCGTGCGCCCCAGGTGAATCGGGGTGCACACGGCTGTGACGTACCCGGAGGTGGCCGAGCCGGTGTGGCTGGCGTTGATTTCGATGCCCACGGCGAGCTTGCCAGGGCCGGCGTGCAGGTTGGCCGACATCGACCCGAGCGACTCGCCCATCACCACGTAGGCGCCGCCGTGCAGCAGCATCGCCGGCTGGGTGTTGCCCTCGACGGGCATCCGCGCCACCGCCCTCTCGAGCGAGAACTCGGTGAACTCGATGCCCATCTTGTCGGCCAGGTCGCCGGCGCCGCGCGCCTTCGTCCAGGCGAGGAAGTCGGTGGTGCTCTCGGACGGGTTCTGCTCGGTCATGGTCACCCTCGTGGCTCGGCTCAGCCCCACCGGAGGCGGCTTGTAGGCTGGGACTGTGTCGGAATCAAAAAAGCCTACCCTGATGATCATCGATGGCCACTCGCTGGCCTACCGGGCCTTTCATGCCCTCCCCATTGACAGTTTCCAAACCCGGGACGGGCAGCACACCAACGCCATCCACGGTTTCCTGTCGATGCTGCTGAGCCTGCTCCGCACCGAGAATCCGAGCCACATCGCCGTGGCGTTCGACATCTCGCGGTACTCGTTCCGCACCCGCGACTACCCGGAGTACAAGGGCACCAGGGCGATCACCCCGTCGGAGTTCAAGGGCCAGGTTCCCCTGCTCCAGGAGGCGCTCAAGGCGCTGAACATCACGACCCTGACCAAGGACGACTACGAGGCCGACGACATCCTCGCGACCCTCTCGGTGCGTGGCACCGCCGAGGGCTATGACGTATACGTGGTGTCTGGCGACCGGGATACCATCCAACTGGTCAACGAGACCGTCACCCTGCTCTACCCGGCCAGCCAGGGTGTGTCGGCTCTCACCAGGTACGACCCGGCCAAGGTGCGCGAGAAGTACGGCATCGCCCCCGAACAGTACCCGGACATCGCCGCGCTCGTCGGCGAGACCAGCGACAACCTGATCGGCATCAGCAAGGTCGGCGAGAAGACCGCCGTGAAGTGGCTGGAGCGGTTCGGTAGCCTCGACGCGATCCTCGAGCACGCCGACGAGATCACCGGCGTGGTCGGCGCCAACCTGCGCGAACAAAAGGACAACGCGATTCGCAACCGCCGGCTCAACCGGCTGGTCACCGACCTCGACCTGCCCGTCGAGCTGCGCGACCTGGTGCGCGGACCGATCGACGAGGACGCCGTGCGCGAGGTCTTCGGCCGCCTGGAGTTCCGCACCCTGCTGGACCGGGTGATCAAGCTCGAGGGCAACGGCAACGGCAACGGGACCGCCACCGGTGATGCGACTGTCGCGGCTGCCCCGGTCGCCGAGGTCCCCGCGGCGGCGAAGGCTCCGGTGCAGCGCGAACTGCTCGACGAGGAACTCGCCACCTGGTTGGACCGGGTGACCACGAGCGGCACCGCCCTCTCCGTCACCGTGGAGCTCCTCAACGGCCTGCCCATCGGATTCGGCCTGGCCACAGCCACCGAGACCGCGACGGTGGCCTGGCAGCCCGGCCGGGCCGACTACCTGCCGCTTGAGGAATGGCTGGCCGGCCCCGGCCCCAAGGTCATGCACGACGCCAAGCCGCAGGTCAAGGCCCTCACCCGAGCCGGCCTGGTCCTGAACGGATTGGCCATCGACACCCTCGTGGCCGGTTGGCTGCTGCGCCCGGGCGGCCCGGACAAGACCCTGGCCGACCTCGTCAAGCGTTACCTCGACGAGACGCTGCCCGTCGTCGACCCCAACCAGCTGGTGCCGGATGAGAGCGTCGCCGGCGGCGTCGCCGTTGACTCCTGGTACACGGTGCGGCTCGCCGCGACCCTGGCCGCCCTGCTCGACGAGGGTTCACGGACCGTGCTGACCGACATCGAGATGCCCACCCTGATGACGCTGGCCGGCATGGAGCTGGCCGGCGTGGCGGTCAACCACACCGAACTCGCCGCGCTGTCGGTGCAGCTGGGCGACACCGCCGCGGAGCTCGCGGCCGGCGCCTACGCCCAGATCGGCCGCGAGGTCAATCTCGGTTCGCCCAAGCAGCTTCAGGAGGTGCTCTTCGACCAGCTGGGCATGCCCCGCACCCGGGCCAACAAGACCGGCTTCACCACGGATGCCGGCGCCCTCGCCGACCTGCAGGCCAGCAACCCGCACCCGTTCCTCGACCTGCTCCTGAAGCACCGGGACGCCACCAAGCTGCGCCAGATCGTGGAAACCCTGGACAGGGCCATCGACGACACCGGCCGCATCCACACCACCTATGTGCAGATCGGCACCGCCACCGGCCGGATCTCCTCCACCGACCCGAACCTGCAGAACATCCCCGTCCGCACCGAGGAAGGCCGCCGCATCCGGGCCGCGTTCCACGCCGGGTCCGGCTCCGAGAGCCTCCTCACCGCCGACTACTCGCAGATCGAGATGCGCATCATGGCGCACCTCTCCGAGGACGCCGGCCTGATCGAGGCGTTCAACGCCGGCGAAGACCTGCACCGATTCGTCGGCGCCAGGGTCTTCGGCGTCGCGCCTGAAGACGTGACCGGAGAGATGCGCAACAAGGTCAAGGCCATGTCGTACGGCCTCGCCTACGGGCTCAGCGCCTTCGGCCTGTCCAAGCAGCTGCGCATCGAATCGCGCGAGGCCAAACAGCTCATCAATGACTACTTCGCCAGGTTCGGCGCCGTACGCGACTACCTGCGCCGGGTGGTCGAGCAGGCCAAGGTCGACGGGTACACCACGACGATCTTCGGCCGGCGCCGACCGTTCCCCGAACTGAACAGCCCCAACCGGGTGCTGCGGGACAACGCCGAACGGGCCGCGCTGAACGCACCCATCCAGGGCTCGGCCGCCGACCTGATGAAGATCGCGATGAACAACATCGCCGAGGACCTGCGCGAGCAGGACCTGCAGAGCCGCATGATGCTGCAGGTGCACGACGAACTGATCTTCGAGGTGGCGCCGGGGGAGTGGGACGCCCTGCAGCACGTGGTCACCCAGCGGATGGAGTCCGCGGCCGATCTCCTGGTGCCACTGGACGTGCAGGTGGGCCGCGGAGCCAACTGGGACGCCGCAGCGCACTGACCTGGACCATGTCCTAGGCTCGGGGGATGACTCTGAACGAAGGCCGGACACCCACCCCCGTCGACCAGATCGCCGAGGGGTGGGTCGACACCATGGTGTCGCTCGATCCCACCGTGGGCACCTATATCGGCCGGTCTGCCGACGGATCGGGTTTCGCGGACTACTCGCCGGACGGACACGCGGCGTACGTACGGGCCGCGACAGACACCATCCGGCTTCTCGACGACACGGTCCCGGTCGACGACGTGGACAGGGTCACCCACGCCGACCTGCGCAGCACCCTCGCGCTGGACCTGGAGAGTTCCGACGCCGGCCTGCAACTGCGCGACCTCAACGTCATCGCCTCACCCGCGCAGGGCATCCGCGAGGTCTTCGACCTCATGCCCACCGACACTGTCGAGGACTGGCGCAACATCTCCGCGCGCCTGGGCGCCGTGCCTGCGGCCATCACCGGCTACATCGAGACCCTGCGACTGGGCATCGACCAGGGCATCACGCCGGCCCGCCGGCAGGTGCGAGAGGTGCTCGGCCAGGCCAGGCGCAACGCCGCCAACGACGGGTTCTTCAACCACTTCGTCGCCGAGGCCGGCCTCGAAAACGGTTCCCTGCCGGCCTCCCTGGCCACCGACCTCGGTGCCGGGGCCCACGCGGCAGCTACCGCCTACGAGCGGCTGGCGACGTTCCTCGCCGACGAGCTCGCGCCACGTGCCACCGAGCAGGATGCCGTCGGCCGGGAGCTCTACGCGTTGAGGTCGCGGCACTTCCTCGGCGCCACCATCGACCTCGACGAGACGTACGAGTGGGGCATCGCGGAACTGGCCCGCATGACCGAGGAACAGGAGAGCGTGGCCAGGCAGATCAAGCCCGGAGCCACCGTGCTCGAGGCGATCGCCTTCCTCGACACCGACCCGGCCCGGAAGCTGCACGGCACCGACGCCCTGCAGCGCTGGATGCAGGAGACCAGCGACAGGGCCGTCGCCGAACTCGGCGCAACCCAGTTCGACATCCCCGAGGAGATCCGCCGCCTGGAGTGCATGATCGCCCCCACCCAGGAGGGCGGCATCTACTACACCGGACCCACCGATGACTTCTCCCGCCCCGGCCGCATGTGGTGGTCGGTGCCCGCCGGTGTCACCGAATTCGACACCTGGCGAGAACTCACCACGGTCTACCACGAGGGAATCCCCGGTCATCACCTGCAGATCGGCCAGGCGGTCTACAACCGGGCGTCCCTCAACACCTGGCGCCGCCAGCTGGCCGGCACGTCGGGCCACGCGGAGGGCTGGGCGCTCTACGCCGAACGGCTGATGGAACAGCTGGGCTACCTGGACGACCCCGCCGACAGGCTCGGCATGCTCGACGGGCAGCGGATGCGCGCCGCCAGGGTCGTGCTCGACATCGGGGTGCACCTGGGCAAGAAGGTGCCGGACGGGTCGCAGACCTGGACCGCGGACTACGCCTTCGACTTCCTGGCCAGGAACGTGAACATGAACGAGGGCTTCGTGAAGTTCGAGGTGAACCGGTACCTGGGCTGGCCCGGCCAGGCGCCCTCGTACAAGGTGGGCCAGCGCATCTGGGAACAGCTGCGCGACGACGCCCAGGTCCGCGAGGGAACCGCCTTCAGCATCAAGGAGTTCCACCGCCGTGCCCTCGACCTCGGCGGGGTCGGCCTCGACACCCTCGAATCGGCGCTGCAGAACTAACCCGGTGCCCATGCCGTCGCCGTACGAGGTCGCCCTCGGTGGTGACCTGACGGGACTGTACCCGCAGCTTCGCGCCTACTTCGCGGCCATCCCGGCCGGGCGGCACGGCCTGGGCCGGGGGACCTTCGACAGGGTCGGCACCCCGCGGCGCTGGCTGTGGCCGGTTCTGGCGCTGCTGGCCCGCGACGGCGTGCTGTTCCCGGTCTGGGAACACGACGTGCCATTCCTGGTCGTGAACCGGCCGGGACCCGACCGGGTGGATGCTGTGCGTCGCTTCGAATTCCCGGCCGGGTCCCGCGACATGATCGATGCCATCGGTGCGGATGCCGGCGGCCTCGCCGACCGCCTCGGTCGGAGTGGACGCCTGGAAACCCGCCTTGACGCCCGCATCGTCGACGGTGCCCTGCACCTGGATTCCACTGGGGTATTCGTGCACCTCGCCGGTCACCGGGTGCCGGTTCCACGGCTGTGCGCGCCCCGCGTGCACCTGACGGAACGCTTCGACGACGGCGACACGAGGCAACACGTGCAGGTCACCGTCACGCTGCCGCTGGTCGGCACCGTGTACGAATACTCCGGGTCGTTCCGGTACTCGATCGAAGAAGGGTGAAATGGCCCTCCGTCGTCGCCACGAACGGGTTGCCGGTGCCCGCCCGAAACAGCTAAGCTTTACTGTCACGCTTGTGACGAATTAGCCGCTGCCAGTCGCGGATCTTGAATACGTATCGCACGACCTTCCCTTCTGGCCCGAATATGTCCATCCTGGAGCAACTACTACATGACAATCGCAACGACCGAACGGGCACCCAAGCAGGTCGCCATCAACGACATCGGATCTGCTGAAGACTTCCTTGCCGCGGTCGAAAAGACTCTGAAATTCTTCAACGACGGCGACCTCATCGAGGGCACCGTTGTGAAGATCGACCGCGACGAGGTTCTCCTCGACGTCGGCTACAAGACCGAGGGTGTCATCCCCTCCCGCGAGCTCTCCATCAAGCACGACGTCGACCCCTCTGAGGTCGTCAAGGTCGGCGACCTGGTCGAGGCACTCGTTCTTCAGAAGGAAGACAAAGAAGGCCGTCTCATCCTGTCGAAGAAGCGCGCTCAGTACGAGCGTGCATGGGGCGACGTCGAGAAGATCAAGGAATCCGACGGAGTCGTCACCGGTTCGGTCATTGAGGTCGTCAAGGGCGGGCTCATCGTCGACATCGGCCTGCGCGGCTTCCTGCCGGCATCGCTCATCGAGCTCCGCCGTGTTCGCGACCTGACCCCGTACCTGGGCCAGGAGATCGAGGCCAAGATCCTCGAACTCGACAAGAACCGCAACAACGTCGTCCTGTCGCGCCGCGCCCTGCTCGAGCAGACGCAGTCCGAGAGCCGCACCACGTTCCTCAACAACCTCCAGAAGGGACAGGTCCGCAAGGGCGTCGTCTCGTCGATCGTCAACTTCGGTGCGTTCGTCGACCTGGGTGGCGTTGACGGCCTGGTTCACGTCTCCGAGCTCAGCTGGAAGCACATCGAGCACGCCAGCGAGGTCGTCGAGGTCGGTCAGGAAGTCACCGTCGAGATCCTCGAGGTCGACCTGGACCGCGAGCGCGTTTCCCTGTCGCTCAAGGCCACGCAGGAAGACCCGTGGCAGGTCTTCGCCCGCACCCACGCCATCGGCCAGGTTGCACCGGGTAAGGTCACCAAGCTCGTCCCCTTCGGCGCGTTCGTTCGCGTTGCAGAGGGCATCGAGGGCCTGGTCCACATCTCCGAGCTGTCCGGCAAGCACGTCGAACTCGCCGAGCAGGTTGTCTCTGTCGGCGACGAGGTGTTCGTCAAGGTCATCGACATCGACCTGGAGCGTCGCCGCATCTCGCTGAGCCTCAAGCAGGCCAACGATGGTGTCGACCCCGAGGGCACCGAGTTCGACCCGGCACTCTACGGAATGCTCACCGAGTACGACGACCAGGGCAACTACAAGTACCCCGAGGGCTTCGACCCGGAGACCAACGAGTGGCGCGAAGGCTTCGATTCCCAGCGCGAGAAGTGGGAGCAGGACTACGCTGCAGCCCAGGCTCGCTGGGAAGCCCACAAGAAGCAGGTCGCATCCGCGAACGACGAGATCATCGCCCCCGGCGATGTCGCGTCCGCAGCCGGCAACTCGTTCACCAGTGAGGCTGCCGGAGCCGGCACCCTCGCCGACGACGAGGCGCTTGCCGCACTGCGCGAGAAGCTGTCCAGCAACAACTAGAAGCTGGCAACAACTAGAAGCTGGCAACAACTAGAAGCAGGCAACAACTAGAACAGGCCGGACCCTTCGGGGTCCGGCCTGTTCCGGTTAAGCAGCGCCCCTCCGTTAGCATGGGGCGGTGTACTTGATTGGACTGACCGGCGGGATCGCATCGGGTAAGAGCACCGTGGCGAAGCGATTCGCCGAGCACGGAGCCCTGGTGATCGACGCCGACCAACTCGCCAGGGCCGCCGTGGCGCCGGGCACCGATGCTCTGGCGCACATCGCTGACATCTTCGGCCCCGAGGTCATCGCCGAAGACGGCAGCCTCAACCGTGCCCGCCTGGGCTCGATAGTGTTCGGCAACCCCACCGCCCTCAGCGTGCTCAACAACGTGGTCCACCCCGCCGTGCGGGCGCTCTCCAGCGCGGCCATCGCCGCCGCCGAGCTGGCCGACCCCGACGCGGTCGTCGTCTACGACGTCCCCCTGTTGGTCGAGGCGTCCGTCGGCCACCCCTTCGACCTGATCGTCGTCGTCCACGCCGAAGCCGAGACCCGGGTTCGCCGCATGGTCGAGTTGCGGGGCATGCCGGAGGCGGACGCCCGCAGCCGCATCAGCGCGCAGGCCGGTGACGCCGACCGACTCGCCGTCGCCGACGTCGTGATCGACTCGATGGGTTCCCTCGACGACACCCTGGCCCAGGTGGACCGGCTGTGGGACTCACAGCTGCGAGCGCACCACCGGCCGGCCCACTCCGACTCCGGTGTCGGTGGCGCTCCTTAGACTGGAAGCATGGAACCTACCCGCGCCGTTCATCCCTTCGAGGTCGTGAGCGAGTACACGCCCAGCGGCGACCAGCCCGGCGCCATCGCCGAACTCACCGGCCGGATCAACGCCGGTGAGACCGACATCGTGCTGCTCGGCGCCACCGGAACTGGCAAGTCCGCGACCACCGCGTGGCTGATCGAGCAGGTGCAGCGCCCCACCCTGGTGCTCGCGCACAACAAGACCCTGGCCGCACAACTCGTGAACGAGTTCCGCGAACTGATGCCCAACAACGCCGTCGAGTACTTCGTGTCGTACTACGACTACTACCAGCCAGAGGCCTACGTGCCCCAGACCGACACCTTCATCGAGAAGGACTCCTCGATCAACGAGGAAGTCGAACGACTCCGGCACTCCACCACCAACTCGCTGCTCAGCCGGCGCGACGTCATCGTCGTCTCCACGGTGTCGTGCATCTACGGCCTGGGCACCCCCGAGGGGTACCTGGAAGCCATGGTGGCGCTCCAGGTGGGCCAGAAGGTCAACCGGGACTGGCTGATCCGCAAGTTCGTGGCCATGCAGTACCAGCGCAACGACGTCGACTTCTCCCGCGGCCACTTCAGGGTGCGCGGCGACACCATCGAGATCATCCCGATGTACGAAGAGCTCGCCATCCGCATCGAGATGTTCGGTGACGAGATCGAGGCGCTCTACAGCCTGCACCCGCTCACCGGCGATGTCGTGCGGAAGCTCGACGCCGTATCGGTGTTCCCCGGCTCCCACTACGTGGCCAGCACCGACGTCATGCAGCGGGCCATGGTGACGATCAAGGAGGAACTGGCCGAGCGGCTCGAGCAGTTGGAACGCGAAGGCAAGCTGCTGGAAGCACAACGCCTGCGGATGCGGACCACCTTCGACCTGGAGATGATGGAACAGATCGGCTTCTGCTCCGGCATCGAAAACTACTCCCGGCACATCGACGGGAGAAGCGCGGGGGAGCCCGGGCACTGCCTGCTCGACTACTTCCCCGACGACTTCCTCGTGGTCATCGATGAGTCCCACGTGACGGTGCCGCAGATCGGCGCCATGTTCGAGGGCGACTCCTCACGTAAGCGCACCCTGGTGGAGCACGGATTCCGGTTGCCCAGCGCGCTGGACAACCGCCCGCTCAAGTGGAACGAGTTCAAGGGCCGGGTCGGCCAGACCGTCTACCTCTCCGCGACCCCCGGCAAGTACGAGATGGGCATCGCCGACGGCATCGTCGAGCAGATCATCCGCCCGACCGGGCTGATCGACCCGCAGATCGTCGTCAAGCCCTCGGCCGGCCAGATCGACGACCTGCTCGAGCAGATCCGGCTGCGCGTCGAGCTCAATGAGAGGGTGCTGGTGACCACCCTGACCAAGAAGATGGCCGAGGAGCTCACCGACTTCCTCACCGAGGCCGGTGTGCGGGTGCGCTACCTGCACTCGGATGTCGACACCCTGCGCCGGGTGGAGCTGCTCACCGAGCTGCGCCAGGGCCTGTACGACGTGCTCGTGGGCATCAACCTGCTCAGGGAGGGCCTTGACCTGCCCGAGGTGTCCCTGGTGGCCATCCTCGACGCCGACAAGGAAGGGTTCTTGCGCTCGTCGACCTCGCTGATCCAGACCATCGGTCGCGCCGCCCGCAACGTATCCGGCGAGGTGCACATGTACGCCGACCGGATCACCGACTCGATGGCACGGGCCATCGACGAGACCGACCGGCGCCGGGAGAAGCAGGTGGAGTACAACACCGTGAACGGCATCGATCCCACGCCACTGCGCAAACGCATCGCCGACATCACCGACGTGCTCGCCCGCGAGGAGGCCGACACCGCGGAGCTGCTGGCCGGCCGCGACGCCCGGCGCCGCAGCCCCACCCCGTCGATGCGCCAGGGCCTGGCCGCGAACGGTGCGAACGATCTCGAATCGATCATCGCCGACCTCAACGCCCAGATGCTCGAGGCCGCCGGCGAGCTCAAGTTCGAGTTGGCCGGACGGCTGCGCGACGAGGTCTCCGAGCTCAAGCGAGAGCTGCGCCAGATGGAGAAGGCCGGCCACCTCACCTAGACGGTCGCTGCCGGGGCCGCTGGTGGCACTGCAGTGTCGGTGGCACTGCATAGACTCGAATGGTGTCAATTTCCAAGGTAGAGCAGGGCTCTCAACTCAGCGTCCGTGGTGCACGTGTGCACAATTTGCACAACGTCAACCTCGACATTCCCCGCGATTCGCTCGTGGTGTTCACAGGTCTATCGGGGTCGGGCAAGTCATCGCTCGCCTTCGATACGATCTTCGCGGAGGGCCAACGGCGCTACGTCGAATCCCTCTCGGCGTACGCGCGTCAGTTCCTCGGGCAGGTCGACCGGCCCGACGTCGACTTCATCGAGGGACTCAGCCCCGCCGTGTCGATCGACCAGAAATCCACCAACCGCAACCCACGGTCCACAGTGGGCACCATCACCGAGATCTACGACTACATGCGCCTGCTCTGGGCGCGTATCGGTGTGCCGCACTGCGCCGTCTGCGGTGAGGTCATCCAGTCGCAGACCGTGCAGCAGATCGCCGATCAGCTCATGGAGCTGGAAACCGGCGTGCGCTACCAGATCCTGAGCCCGCTCGTGTCGCAGAAGAAGGGCGAGTTCGTCGACCTGTTCAAGGAGCTCGCCGCCGGCGGATACTCCCGGGCAATGGTCGACGGCACCCAGATCCAGCTGACCGAACCGCCCACGCTGAAGAAGCAGCTCAAGCACGACATCTCCGTGGTCGTCGACCGGCTCGTCGCCGGCCCCGACCTGCTCAGCCGGCTGACCGACTCCCTGGAGACGGCGCTCAAGCTCACCGACGGACTCGTGCAGATCAACTTCGTCGACCTCACCGGCGACGAGGCCTGGCAGAGCTATTCCGAGAAGCTCTCCTGCCCGAACAACCACCCCGTGCAGCTCACCGAGATCGAACCGCGCACCTTCTCGTTCAACGCGCCGTTCGGCGCCTGCCCCGAATGCTCCGGCCTGGGCACCCGCATGTCGGTGGACGAGGACCTGCTCCTCGGCGACCATGACCTGAGCATCTCCGAGGGTGTGGTGCTGCCGTGGACCACCCAGGGCAAGGGCCTCTTCCAGTACTACGAGAAGCTCCTGGACGGGCTTGCCCGCGACCTCAAGTTCTCGCTCGACACCCCGTGGAAGAAGCTCCCCGCCGAGGTGCGCACCGCGGTCATGCGCGGCGACAACTTCGAGGTCAAGGTCAAGTGGAAGAACCGTTACGGCCGGGAGATGAGCTACACCTCGGGTTTCGAGGGCGTCGTGCCCTACATCGAGCGCCAATTCCTGCAGGCCGAAACCGACACCCAGCGCCAGCGCTGGGGGGAATACCTGCGCGAGGTGGCCTGCCCCGTCTGCGACGGCACCCGGCTCAAGCCCGAGGTGCTCGCCGTGCTCGTCCACGACATGAGCATCGCCGACATCTGCCGGCTCAGCCTCGCCGATGCCCGGGACTTCATGGACAAGCTCGAACTCACCGAGCGTGAGAAGACCATCGCCGCGCAGGTGCTGCGCGAGATCAAGGTGCGCCTGGACTTCCTGCTCCGGGTGGGCCTGAACTACCTCAGCCTGGCCCGTGCGGCCGCGACCCTCTCCGGCGGCGAAGCCCAGCGCATCCGCCTGGCCACCCAGATCGGTTCAGGACTGACCGGGGTGCTCTACGTCCTGGACGAGCCCAGCATCGGGCTGCACCAGCGCGACAACCGGCGCCTGATCGAGACGCTGGTGGCCCTCCGCGACCTGGGCAACACCCTCATCGTCGTGGAACACGACGAGGACACCATCAAGACCGCCGACTGGGTCGTCGACATCGGACCGGGCGCCGGAGTCAACGGCGGCCACGTCGTGCACTCGGGGTCCTACGCCGACCTGCTCACCAACACGAAGTCCCTCACCGCCGACTACCTCTCCGGCCGCAAGTCGATCGCGACCCCGGCGACGCGTCGGCCGCTCGACCCCGAGCGTGAGATCACCGTGGTGGGTGCCGAGGCGAACAACCTCAGGAAGGTCACGGTCAAGTTCCCGCTGGGCGTCTTCACCGCCGTCACCGGTGTCAGCGGGTCCGGCAAGTCATCCCTCGTCAACGACGTGCTGTACAGGGTCCTCGCCAACCGGCTCAACGGCGCACGGAAGCTGCCCGGCCGGCACACCAAGGTCACCGGTCTCGAACAGCTCGACAAGGTGATCCACGTCGACCAGGCCCCGATCGGACGCACCCCACGCTCGAACCCGGCCACCTACACCGGCGTGTTCGACAAGATCCGCAACCTGTTCGCCGAGACCATGGAGGCCAAGGCCCGCGGATACCTGCCCGGTAGGTTCAGCTTCAACGTCAAGGGCGGCCGCTGTGAAGCCTGCTCCGGCGACGGCACCATCAAGATCGAGATGAACTTCCTGCCCGACGTGTACGTGGCCTGCGAGGTCTGTGGGGGAGCACGGTACAACCGCGACACCCTCACCGTGCACTACAAGGGCAAGAGCATCGCCGAGGTCCTGGACATGCCGATCAGCGAGGCCGCGGAGTTCTTCGAACCGATCTCGGCGATCCACCGGTTCCTCAAGACCCTCGTCGAAGTGGGCCTCGGCTACGTGCGCCTGGGTCAGAGCGCGACGACGCTCTCCGGCGGCGAGGCCCAGCGGGTCAAGCTGGCCACCGAGCTCCAGCGCCGCTCCAACGGCCGCAGCGTGTACGTTCTCGACGAGCCAACCACCGGCCTGCACTTCGAAGACGTGCGTAAGCTCCTGCTGGTACTGAACAGCCTCGTCGACAAGGGCAACACCGTCATCGTCATCGAGCACAATCTCGACGTGATCAAGTCGGCCGACTGGGTCATCGACCTGGGCCCCGAGGGTGGTTCCGGCGGCGGCAAGGTGCTCGCCACCGGCACCCCGGAGCACGTCGCTGCCGTGAAGAAGAGCCACACCGGAACATTCCTGAAGGAGGTCCTCGCCGCACGGTAGGCGCAGGAGGAACATGTCTGACGCTCTGAGCTATCGCCCCAAGCCCGGGGAGATCCCCACCGAACCCGGTGTCTACCGGTTTCGTGATGCCTCCCACCGGGTGCTGTACGTCGGCAAAGCCAAGAACCTGCGTGCGCGGCTGAGTAACTACTTCGCGCCGCTGAGTAGCCTGCACGAACGCACCCGGCGAATGGTGACGACGGCGACCAGCGTCGAATGGACGACCGTGGGCACCGAGATCGAGGCGCTCCAGCTCGAGTGGACCTGGATCAACGAATTCGACCCGCCGTTCAACGTGCAGTTCAAGGACGACAAGTCATACCCGTACCTCGCGGTGACCCTGGCGGACGAGGCGCCCCGCGCACTCGTGACTCGCACCGAGGGCATCAAGGGTGCCCGCTACTTCGGGCCGTACCCCAAGGTGTGGGCGGTGCACGAGACCATCGACCTGATGCTCAAGGCCTTCCCGATCCGCACCTGCAACAACGCCAACTACAAGCGCGCCATGCAGTCAGGCAAGCCCTGCTTCGCCGGCCAGATCGGCCGGTGCTTCGGCCCGTGCTCCGGCAAGGTCAGCATCGAGGAACACCGCACGATCGTGAACGAGTTCGTGAGCTTCATGGGCAGCCAGGATCGCAAGCTCATCAACAGCCTCACGGCCCAGATGAAGGACGCCGCCCTCGCCCAGGACTACGAGACGGCCGCCCGCCGCCGGGACCAGGTGAAGGCGCTCAACGCCGTGCTGGAGAAGAGCGCCGTGGTGCTGCGCGACAACGTGGACATCGACCTGTTCGCGATCGAACAGGACGAACTCGCCGCGGCCGTGCAGCTGTTCATCGTGCGCGGCGGGCGCATCCGCGGTGTACGCGGCTGGGTCGTCGACAAGGAACTCGACCTGAACATCAGCGAACTGATCGACTCGATCATGCAGACCGCCTACACCGGGGACGCCGTACCGCCCCGGGAAATCGTGCTGCCGGAGCTGCCGGACGACGCCGACGCCCTCGAGGGCTGGCTGGGGGAGATCGCCCACCGCAAGGTGCGGCTCGTCGCCGCCCAGCGGGGCGAGAAGGCCGCCCTGCTGGCCACGGCCACTCAGAACGCCAAACAGGCGCTGATGCTCTACAAGACCCGGCGCAGTTCCGACTTCGTCGCCAGGTCGAAGGCCCTGGAAGACCTTCAGGAGGCACTGGGCATGGAATCCGCCCCGCTCCGGATGGAATGCTACGACGTGTCCCACCTCGGCGGCACCAACATCGTGGCGTCGATGGTGGTCTTCGAAGACGGGCTGCCCCGCAAGGACGAGTACCGCAGGTTCGGCGTTCCGGAGTCGACAGACGACACCGATTCGCTCTACCGGGTGCTCACCCGGCGGCTGGCCTACCTGGTTCCCGACGACGCCACCCCGGACGCTCTGCCGAAGGGTGGCGTTATCGCGGTGCCGGCCAACCCGCTCGACGGCCTGTCCATCGAGGAAGCCTCCGGTGCTGACCAGCCCGCCGACGAGGCGGATCCCGCCGCGAAACGGGCGAAATTCCGCTACCAACCGAACCTGCTCATCGTGGACGGCGGTCAACCGCAGGTCGCGGCCGCGGCCCGCGCGCTGCGCGAGTCCGGAGTTCAGGGCATCACCCTGTGCGGCATCGCCAAACGGCTGGAAGAAATCTGGCTGCCAGATTCCGAATACCCGGTGATCCTGCCGCGCAACAGCGACGCCCTGTTCCTTATCCAACGCATCCGCGATGAGGCGCACCGCTTCGCCATCACGCACCAGCGCGCACGGCGGAAGCGTGACATCAACACGATCCTCGGAGAAATTCCCGGGTTGGGGCCCGCCCGCATCAAGGTGCTGCTGGTGCACTTCGGGTCGGTCACGCGGCTGCGGGAGGCGTCAGTCGACTCGATCGCCGAGATCCGGGGCATCGGACCGGCCCTCGCCGAGGGCATCCACCGGCACCTGCGCGCCTGAAGCTGCCCCCCGGTCGGTAGGCTAGACATTCACTAACTTCGACCGAAGGCGTAATCCAGCATGAGCACGGAAACCGAAAAGCAGGAAATGCTGATCGTTACCGGCATGTCCGGCGCCGGACGATCGACCGTTGCGAACGCGCTGGAGGATCTCGGCTGGTACGTGGTCGACAACCTGCCGCCGCAGATGCTCCGCCCCCTCGTTGAGCTCGTCGGACGGGCCGGCACCAGCCTGCCCAAGATCGCGGCCGTCGTCGACATCCGTGGCCGGGACTTCTTCGGCGACTTCCAGGAACTCGTCCAGGCGTTGCGAAGCGGCACCCAGGTCCGGGTCATCTTCCTCGAAGCGCGCGACGATGTGCTGGTTCGCCGATTCGAGGCGGTTCGGCGCCCCCACCCGCTGCAGGGCGAGGGAACGATCCTGGACGGCATCTCGGCCGAGCGCACCCGGCTGGCCGTCGTGCGTGAATCCTGCGACATCGTCATCGACACGTCAGATCTCAACATCCACCAGCTCGCCACCACGATCACCGAGCGTTTCGCCGCGGAGAACGCGGCCGGGCTGCACCTGACGGTGATGAGTTTCGGGTTCAAGTACGGGCTGCCCACCGACGTCGACATGGTCGCCGACGCCAGGTTCCTGCCCAATCCATTTTGGATCCCCGAGCTTCGCTCGCACACCGGCCTCGACCCCGAGGTCAGCGAGTACGTGCTCGGCCAGGACGGCGCGCGTGAGTTCATCACCAGCTACGCGGCCGCCGTCCGACCGGTACTCGCCGGTTACCAGCGCGAGAACAAGCGACATGCCACCATCGCCATCGGATGCACCGGCGGCAAGCACCGCTCGGTGGCCATGGCGAGGGAACTCGCCGGTCTGCTTCAAGAATTTCCCGGCGTCGCGGTGAGCCTCAAGCACCGCGACCTCGGACGAGAATAACGACACGGCGTGCCGTCCAGCGTGACGGCCTGCCCGAACAACAGAATGGAATGACGATTGGCACTCACCATCGACGTCAAAGATGAACTAGCCCGCGTCGAGGTTTCGAAGACCACGGTTCGCGCGGCCGAACTGGCGACGATCCTGCGTTTCTCCGGCGGTCTGCACATGATCTCCGGTCGCATCGCCATCGAGTCGGAACTCGATACCCCCCTGCTGGCCCGCCGCGTGCGCAAGGACCTCGCGGAACTGTACGGCGTGCGCAGCGACGTGTCAGTGATCACCGCGTCGGGGCTCCGCCGCACCAACCACTACCTCGTGCGAGTGCTCGACGGCGGCGAAACCCTGGCCAGGCAGACGGGCCTGCTCGACGCCCGCCGCCGTCCCATCCGGGGGCTGCCCAACCGCCTGACGACGGGCTCCAAGGAGGAGATCGCCGCGGTCTGGCGTGGCGCCTTCCTGGCGACGGGGTCGCTGACCGACCCGGGCCGCTCCGCCGCCCTCGAAGTCGTCTGCCCGGGCAACGAGGCCGCCATGGCCATCGTGGGTGCCGCCGGGCGGCTCGGCATCGTCGCGAAGGCCCGCGAGGTACGCGGCGTACACCGCGTCGTCATCCGTGATGGCGACGCGATCGGCGCGATGCTCGTGCAGATGGGCGCCGCGGAAACCGTGCTCAACTGGGAAGCGCTGCGCCAACGCCGCGAGGTGCGCGCCACGGCCAACCGCCTGGTGAACTTCGACGACGCCAACCTGCGCCGCTCCGCCCAGGCGGCGGTCGCGGCCTGCGCACGGGTCGACCGGGCCATGGAGATCCTCGGCGAGGACATCCCCGAACACCTGCGCTACGCGGGGGAGCTGCGCCTGTCCTTCCGCGACTCCAGCCTGGACGAGCTCGGCCACCACGCCGACCCGCCCATGACCAAGGACGCTGTGGCCGGCCGGATCCGGCGCCTCCTGGCGATGGCCGACAAGAAGGCCGTCGACCTGGGCATCCCCGGCACCGACGCGAACCTGCCGGCCGATCTCGACGACGTCTGATCGGTTGCCGGTTGTCCGCCCACCCCTCAGCGGGCGGCCTGCACACCGGTAAGAGGGGACTAACGTCCCCTATTCACCTGAGTAGACTAAAAAGGTCACTTACAGTGCAGCCGACGGGAGAAATCCCGGTGCTGCCACACAATGAGGAGATACGAGCTATGGCCGAATACACCCTGCCTGAACTGGCTTACGACTACTCTGCGCTCGCGCCGAGTATCAGCGGCACCATCATGGAACTCCACCATGGCAAGCACCACCAGGCGTACGTGACCGGCGCCAACACCGCCATCGCCCAGCTTGCGGAGGCTCGCGACTCAGGCAGTCTCGTGTACGTCAACAAGCTCGAGAAGGACCTCGCGTTCAACCTCGGCGGTCACGTCAACCACTCGATCTTCTGGACCAACATGTCGCCGAACGGTGGCGACAAGCCGGTCGGCGAACTCGCCAGCGCGATCGACGACTTCTTCGGTTCCTTCGACAAGTTCCAGGCGCACTTCGCGGCCACCGCGATGGGCGTGCAGGGCTCCGGCTGGTCCGTGCTGGCCTGGGACTCCATCGGGCAGCGCCTGATCATCCAGCAGTTCTTCGACCAGCAGGCCAACTTCGCGGCCGGCACGGTGCCGATCCTCATGCTCGATGTCTGGGAGCACGCCTACTACCTCGACTACCAGAATGTGCGGGCGGACTACGTCAAGGCGTTCTGGAACATCGTCGACTGGGAGAACGTTCAGGCGCGATTCGTCGCCGCCCGTGAGAAGACCAGCGGACTCCTGCTGCTCTCCTAGCGTCTCCCCACTCACACCTTCAGTTCTTTTCTTTCCCACCACCCGGCGCCACACGCGTCATCAATAACAGGAGCTATTTTGTCTGTAAAGATTGGCATTAACGGATTTGGCCGCATTGGCCGCAACTACCTGCGCGCCGCACTGGCCCAGGGCAGCGACATCGAAATCGTCGCCGTGAACGACCTCACCGACACCAAGACCCTGGCGCACCTCCTCAAATACGACTCCATCACGGGCCGTCTGGACGCCACCGTCTCCGTCGAGGGCGACTCCATCCTCGTCAACGGCAAGCCGATCAAGGTTCTCGCCGAGCGCGACCCGGCCAACCTCCCCTGGGGCGCCCTGGGCGTCGACATCGTGATCGAGTCGACCGGTCGCTTCACCAAGGCCGACGATGCGCGCAAGCACATCACCGCCGGTGCCAAGAAGGTCATCGTCTCCGCTCCCGCCACCGGCGACGTTGCGACGATCGTCATGGGCGTCAACGAGGAGACCTACGACTCCGCGAAGTTCGACATCATCTCGAACGCATCCTGCACCACGAACTGCCTCGCACCGCTCGCCAAGGTCTTCAACGACAACTTCGGCATCAAGAGTGGCCTGATGACCACCATCCACGCGTACACCGCAGACCAGAACCTGCAGGATGGCCCGCACAGCGACCTGCGTCGCGCCCGCGCCGCCGCCGTCAACATCATCCCGACCTCGACCGGTGCCGCCAAGGCCCTGGGCATCGTCCTCCCGGAGCTCGCCGGCAAGCTTGACGGCTTCGCCCTGCGCGTACCCGTGCCCACCGGTTCCATCACCGACCTGACCGTCATCGCCGAGAAGCCGGTCACCGTCGAAGCCATCAAGGCCGCGTACAAGGCAGCAGCAGAGGGCCCCCTCAAGGGCATCCTGATGTACACCGAGGACGAGATCGTCTCCAGCGACATCGTGACCGACCCGCACTCCTCGATCTTCGACGCCGGCCTGCTGCGCGTCCTGGGCGACCAGGTCAAGCTGTCCTCCTGGTACGACAACGAGTGGGGCTACTCCAACCGCATGGTTGACCTCACCGAGTTCGTCGCCGAGCGTCTCTAACTAGGGGACACGCAGTGACGCTTCGCACTATCGAATCGCTGGGATCGCTCCACGGCAAGCGCGTCATCGTTCGGTGTGATCTGAACGTTCCGTTGAAGGACGGTCAGATCACCGACGATGGCCGTGTGCGGGCGTCCCTGCCCACCCTCAAGGCTCTGGTCGAGCAGGGTGCCCGTCTGGTGATCGTTTCTCACCTCGGGCGCCCTGACGGCCAGGTCAACCCCAAGTACAGCCTGGCGCCCGTTGCGGCGCGCCTGGCCGAACTGATCGGTTCCCCGGTGGCGTTCGCCACCGACACCGTCGGCGAATCCGCCCAGGCCGCGGTCGCGGCTCTGGCAGACGGTGACATCGTCGTGCTGGAGAACCTGCGCTTCAACGCGGGCGAGACCAGCAAGGTCGAAGCCGAGCGGGTGGCCTTCGCCACCGAGCTCTCGGCCCTCGGCGACGCCCTGGTCTCCGACGGCTTCGGCGTCGTCCACCGCAAGCAGGCCAGTGTCTTCGACCTGGCCCAGATCCTGCCGAGCGCGGCCGGCCTGCTCATCGCGGCAGAGCTCGACGTGCTCGACCGCCTCACCGAGAAGCCCGAGGCGCCGTACACGGTGATCCTCGGCGGCTCGAAGGTGTCGGACAAGCTCGGGGTCATCGGCCACCTGCTGCCGCGGGTGAACTCCCTCCTGATCGGCGGCGGCATGCTGTTCACCTTCCTCGCGGCCCAGGGCCACAAGGTCGGCGCCAGCCTGCTCGAGGTCGACCAGATCGAGACCGTTCGCGGTTACCTCGCCGAGGCCGACCGTCTCGGCGTGAAGATCGTCCTGCCGACCGACGTCGTCGTCGCCTCCAAGTTCGGAGCCGACGCCGAGTACGTCACGACGCCGGCCGACCAGATCGAGGACACCCCGTTCGGCGCTGCCGGACTGGGCCTGGACATCGGACCGGACACCGCAGCCGCATTCGCTGCGATCATCCGGGTGTCGAAGACAGTGTTCTGGAACGGCCCGATGGGCGTTTTCGAACTGGCACCATTCGCCGACGGCACCCGCACGGTTGCCGCCGCACTCACCGAGGTCAATGGGCTCAGCGTCGTCGGCGGAGGAGACTCCGCCGCTGCCGTGCGCATCCTCGGTTTCAATGATGACCAGTTCGGTCATATTTCTACCGGCGGTGGCGCCAGCCTCGAGTTCCTCGAGGGTAAGCGACTGCCAGGACTGGAGGTCCTCGGATGGCAGTAAGCACGCGTGTTCCCCTGATTGCAGGAAACTGGAAGATGAACCTGGACCACCTCCAGGCCATCGCCTTCGTGCAGAAGCTGGCGTGGAGCCTCAAGGACGCCGGACACGACTTCACCTCGACCGAGGTCGCCGTGTTCCCGCCCTTCACCGACCTGCGCAGCGTGCAGACCCTGGTGACCGCGGACAAGCTGCCCCTGGCCTACGGCGGCCAGGACGTCTCCACGCAGGAGTCCGGCGCGTACACCGGCGAGATCTCGGCTGCCTTCCTGGCCGCGCTCGAATGCCAGTACGTGCTGATCGGCCACTCTGAGCGACGCACCCTGCACAACGAGACCGACGATGTCGTCGCCGCCAAGGTGACCGCCGCGTTGAAGCACAACCTGGTTCCCATCATCTGCGTCGGCGAAACCGCCGCAGACCTGGAACTACACGGTCCCAGCGCCGTCCCGGTCGCTCAGCTCAAGGCCGCGCTGGCCGGAGTCGACAACGCCGCGGACATCGTCGTGGCGTACGAGCCGGTCTGGGCCATCGGCTCCGGCCAGGCGGCGACGCCCGACCAGGCCGAACAGGTTGCGGCGCAGCTGCGCCTGACCCTGGCCGAGGTTCTCGGCCAGGATGTCGCCGACAAGACCCGGATCCTCTACGGTGGTTCGGTCAAGGGCGTCAACATCGCCGGTTTCATGAAGGAACCGAACGTTGACGGAGCACTGGTGGGAGGCGCGAGCCTGGACATCACCGAGTTCTCCAGCATCGTCCGCTTCCAGAAGCACGTCGGACTGTAACGAGTGCCCGTCGTACCCCTTGCGGGGGGTGCGGCGGGTTTCGTTTGCCGTCAGGCTATAATTGCCAGTGGTCTTGGTGGAGCTCTAGCGCCCATCGTTTTGTGAAAGGTTTCGCGTGGAGATTCTCCAGGTTGTATTGCAGGTTTTGCTCGGCATCACGAGCCTCCTGCTCACCATGCTCATTTTGCTCCACAAGGGGCGCGGTGGGGGTCTATCCGACATGTTCGGCGGTGGGGTCACCTCGAACCTCGGCGCCTCGGGCGTTGCGGAACGTAACCTCAACCGCATCACCATCATCCTGGCCGTACTGTGGATTTCCTGCATCGTCGTGCTGGGCCTGATCACCAAATTCGATACCGGCGCCTAGCGGCGTCGGAGGGTCGCGGCACCACACCCGCGACACACAATGCATCCGGTCACCCACGGCGCGACCGGATGCGTAGCAGGACAACCCGAACAAGCCGAACAGTTTTTATAGCGGAGGAACACAATGGCATCTGGTGGAAGCGCAATTCGCGGCTCGCGAGTCGGAGCCGGCCCCATGGGCGAGCAGGACCGTGGTTTCCACGCCGATCGCATCCGCGTGTCCTACTGGGACGCTCTCGGCAATGAGACCGTTCGGTACTTCGCGGCGAACCTGCCGGACGAGGAGATCCCCGACACCATCGATTGCCCGTCGTCAGGTCTCCCCGCCGGTCGCGACAAGGAGAACCCGCCGTCGGTGGTCAAGCTGGAACCGTACAAGACGCACCTCGCGTACGTGAAGGAACGCCGCACGGAAGAGGAAGCGGAGTCGCTCCTGGAAGAGGCCCTGCAGCAGCTGCGGGTGCGTCGGGGCAAGCTCAGCGCCACCAACTAACAGCCACAAGAAAAGCGCATCGGTTCCGAGGAACCGATGCGCTTTTTGGTGTCTGCGGGGGCCTAGTGCGGCTGGGCGATCAGGTTCTCCGGAACCTCCGCCGCGGCCTCGCCGTCGACGAAGAAATCGGTGTAGTGCCGACCACGGATGCCGGCGACGGGCACCTCGTCACGACTCGCGCCGGCCAGGGCCAGGCCCAGCGCCGACGCCTTGTCGGTGCCGGAGACGACGAGCCAGATGCGCTCTGAGGAGTTGATCACCCAGCGGGTGAGACTCAACCGCTCCGACGGGGGCTTGGGCGAATTCAGCACCGCGATCACCGTGAGGTCATTCTCCCGAATGCCCTGCATGTGCGGGAAGAGCGACGCGATGTGGCCGTCGGGGCCGACACCGAGGAACGTGACGTCGAACTGTGGCACCAGGGAATCCGGTGCGGCCTTGCTCGCTAGTTCGGCCGCGTAACGATCGGCGGCGGCATCAAGGTCCAGGCCCTCATCCGAGGCCGGGAACGAGTGCACGTTCGCCGCGGGGATGTCGATGTGGTCCAGCAGCGCCGCGCGAGCCTGCACCTCGTTGCGGTCGGCGTGCGCGCGCGGAACCCAGCGCTCATCGCCCCACCAGAAGTCGATCTTGGCCCAGTCCACGCTGTCACGGTCGGGGGAGGCGTTGATCGCCTCCAGCACACCGGTGCCGACGGTCCCACCGGTCAAGATCACGTGGGCGTGCCCCTGCTCGTGCAGGATGTCGGCCATCTTGGTGATGAACCGGGCGGCGACCGAGGCGATCAGGGCCGACTTGTCGTCGTGTACGAGCACGCGCCTGTCGTGTGTCATGAGTGGTCTCCGGTCGATGTGGTGGGACCTGCCAGTTGGGGCAGGCCGCAGGTGATGACCTCGCCGTACAGCTCGTCGGGATCCAGGCGGCGCAGTTCGTCGCTCAGGCAGTCCCGCAGGCTGCGGCGCTTGAGGGTCAGGTCCTGCACGGGCTGGCCCGACTGGGTGAGCGTGGCAATGCCGGGAACCTCGCGTTCGAGCGAGATGACCCCGGACGCCCGGGTGAGGTGCACGCCGTGGATGCCGTTCGCGTGCTGGCCCGAGGTGAGCTCGTAGTCAACCGGGACCTGCAGCTGCAGCTGCAACCAGGCCGCGAGGAGGGTGGTGGAGGGGGAGTCCAGCGCGCCACTGACGGACACGGCGGTGATGGGCTCGTAGGGCGGTTGGTCCAACACCGCGGCAAGCTGAGCGCGCCACAGGGTCAAACGCGTCCACGCGAAGTCGGTGTCACCGGGGCGGTAGGTGGAACAGATACGCGTCAGAGCGGCCTGCGGGTCCGGCTGAGCCGACGCGTCGGTGATCCGCCGGTAGGCGATACGTCCCAACGGGGACTCTGCGGGCACCGCAGGGGCCTCGCCGGGCCACCAGGCCACGACGGGGGCGTCCGGCAGCAACAGCCCGGTCACGAGGCTCTCCGGGTCGCTGGCGGCGTCACCGTAGGCGCGCAGCACGATGACCTCGCTCGCGCCGGCGTCCCCGCCGACCCGAATCTCGGCATCCACGCGGGGCTCGTGCGCTATGGCTCCCTCTGCCTGGGTGGAGAGCACGATGACACGCATCGGGTGCTCCCGTGAGGCATCGTTCGCGGCCTCGATGGCGTTCTCCTCGTTGCCGAGCTCGGCAGCGATGATGAGGGTGAGCACCCGGCCGAGGGCGACAGCGCCGCCTTCCTCCCGGATGCGCACGAGTGCCTTGGAGATTTTGGCCGTGGTGGTGTCGGGCAGATCGACGATCATGGGCGTCTCCAGTTCCGGCCGTCTCGTGACAGCAGTTCGTCGGCTGATGCGGGCCCCCAGGTTCCGGGTCGGTATTGTTCCGGCTGTCCCTGGGTGGTCCAGAATTCCTCGATCGGGTCGAGAATCTTCCACGATAGCTCGACCTCCTCGTGGCGGGGGAAGAGCGGCGGGTCGCCCAGCAGCACGTCCAGGATCAGACGTTCGTAGGCCTCGGGGCTGGCCTCGGTGAACGCGTGGCCGTAGCCGAAGTCCATGGTCACGTCGCGCACCTGCATGCCGACACCGGGAACCTTCGACCCGAACCGGATGGTGACACCCTCGTCGGGCTGGACCCTGATGACCAGGGCGTTCTCGCCCAGTGCGGCCGTCTGGCTCTTCTCGAAGAGATACTGCGGTGCGCGCTTGAAGACAACGGCGATCTCGGTGACCCGGCGGCCGAGGCGTTTGCCGGCGCGGAGATAGAACGGCACGCCGGACCACCGACGGGTGTCGATCTCCAGGCGCAGGGCCGCGTAGGTTTCGGTCAGCGACTCCGGGTTCATGCCGTCTTCCTCGAGGAAGCCGAGGATCTTCTCCCCGCCCTGCCAACCGCCGGCGTACTGGCCACGGGCGGTACCCGTTGCCAGGTCTTCCGGCAGGCGCACGGAGGCGAGGACCTTTTCCTTCTCGGTGCGCAGGTCGGCCGCGTCGAAGGAGATGGGCTCCTCCATCGCGGTGAGCGCCAGAAGCTGCAGCAGGTGGTTCTGGATGACGTCGCGGGCGGCGCCGATACCGTCGTAGTACCCGGCCCGACCGCCGACGCCGATGTCCTCGGCCATGGTGATCTGCACGTGATCGACGTAGTTGGCGTTCCAGATGGGTTCGTACAACTGGTTCGCGAAGCGCAGCGCCAGAATGTTCTGCACCGTCTCCTTGCCCAGGTAGTGGTCGATGCGGAACACCGAATCGGCCGGGAAGACCGACTCGACGACGTCGTTGAGTTCGCGTGCCGTCTTGAGGTCGCTGCCGAACGGCTTCTCGATGACGACACGTCGCCACTGGCCGTTCTTCTGCTCCGCCAGACCGGACCGCCGCAGCTGCTCGGTCACCTGGGGGAACGCCTTCGGCGGAATCGACAGGTAGAACGCATGGTTGCCCATGGTTCCACGCTCGCGGTCGAGCTCCTCGATGGTTTCCTTGAGGAGCTCGAACGCGGCGTCGTCGTCGAAGGTGCCCGGCACGAAGCGGATGCCCTCGGCCAACTGGGCCCAGACATCCTCGTGGAACTCGGTGCGTGCGTACTCCTTGACGGAGTCGTGCACCACCTGCATGAAGTCCTGGTTGTCCCAGTCCCGCCGGGCGAACCCGACGAGGGCGAACCCGGGTGGCAGGAGCCCCCGGTTGGCCAGGTCATAGACAGCGGGCATGAGTTTCTTCCGCGACAGGTCTCCGGTTACGCCGAAGATGACGAGGCTGGAGGGCCCCGCGATCCGGTTCAGGCGATAGTCAGAGGGTGAACGCAACGGATTGAACTCCGGGGTGATTTCCACCGGGGACATGCGGCTCCTTAGAGGATTGAAGCGGTACGGCGCGAAGACGGACTTAGCGGAGCGCGTTGAACAGAGTGCTGATGTTCGCGGCCGGGTCGGTCAGGGTGAGGGTGAGCACGGGGCGACCCTTGTCGGCGAGGACGCTGGCGTCACCGCCGGCCTGAGCCTGGATGAGCTCGCCGAAGGTGAACGGACGGTCCGGGATATCGAGGTCCTCAGCGGGGGTGCTGAGGATCTGCAGGAACACGCCGGTGGGAGTGCCACCCTTGTGGAACTGGCCGGTGGAGTGCAGGAACCGGGGTCCCCAGCCGAACGTGACCGGGCGCTTGGACAGCGTCGCGAGCAGTCCGCGCAGCTCGGCGAGCTGGGGGAGCGCCAGACGGTCCACATACGCCTGCACGGCAACGTACCCGTCGGGGCCGAGCTCCTCGAGCAGCGCGTCGACGGCGCTGGCCAGGTCGCTGGCGGCACCGATCACGTGCGGCGTGCCACGAACCTCGATGCCGTCCGAGATGAACGCGGCGGGTTCGGGCTCCGGGCGGGAGTCCAGGAGGCCGCGGGTCGCGATCTTGGCGGACTCGACGTCGGGCTGGTCGAACGGGTTGATCCCGAGCAGCCGGCCGGCGATGACCGTCGCGTACTCCCAGACCAGGAACTGTGCGCCGAGGGTTCCGCTGACGCGGATCTCGTCGGCACCGTCGTGGTCGGCGAAGACCTCGTCACCGGCATCCGCCACGACGCGCACGATCTGCACGTCGGGCAGTGCCGCGGTGAGCTCGGGGGCGTCAAGGTCGAGCACGACGGGCAGGATGCCGGTGCCGATCTTGCCGGTCGACTCGGCGATGAGCTGTTCGGCCCAGTCGGCGAAACCCACGATGTGGGTGCCGTCGGAGACGATGGCCAGCTTGTCCCGGCGGGGAGTGGTCGACGCGATGGCCGCACCGAGGATGAGCCCCGGGTTGTCCACGGAGTCGACGGCCAGGGCCAGCGAGACCGCTTCGGCCTCGTCGAGTAGCTGTCCGATGTCGACGCCGGCCAGACCCGACGGCACGAGGCCGAACGCGGTCAGCGCCGAGAAGCGCCCACCGACGGTCGGGTCGGCGTTGAAGACGCGGTACCCGGCCTCGGTCGCGGACGCCTCGAGAGGCGAACCGGGATCGGTGACCACGATGATGCGATCAACGGGGTCGATGCCGAGGTCCCGGAACGCGCGTTCGAAGACGCGGCGCTGGCTGTCGGTCTCGACGGTGCCGCCCGACTTGGACGACACCACGAGGGCGGTCGACTCCAGACGGTCGTTCAGGGCTGCGAGCACCTGGCCGGGGTCGGTCGTGTCGAGGACGGTCAGGTCCACGCCGCTGGTGAGCGTGATGACCTCTGGCGCGAGCGACGAACCGCCCATGCCGGCCAGCGCGATGTGGCTGACGCCCTTGGCGTGCAGTTCCTCGCGCAGGGCGAGGATCTCGGCGACGAGGGGACGGGACGACACGACGGACTCGGTCCAACCGAGTCGCTTGCCGGCTTCCTCCTCGGCCTCTGGACCCCACAGGGCGGGGTCCAGCGACGTGATTCCGGAGGCGACGAGGTCGGCCACGAGGGTCGGCACCACGGTGCGGACGGCCTCAGCGGCCGCACCGCTCACCGAGATGTGGAAGCTCACTTAGCGGCCTTGAGCGCCGCCGTGACGGTGTCCAGGAGTTCGTTCCAAGAGATGATGAACTTCGAGACGCCTTCCTCTTCGAGGACGCGGGTCACGTCGTCGTAGGAGACACCCTGCGCGGCGATCGCGTCGAGCACGGCGTTGGCGGCATCGTAGGAGCCGGTGACGGCGCCTTCGACGATGACGCCGTGGTCGAAGGTGGCCTCGAGGGTCTTCTCCGGCATGGTGTTGACAACCTCGGGGGCGACCAGTTCGGTCACGTACAGGGTGTCGGGCAGGTCGGCCGACTTGACGCCGGTGGAGGCCCAGAGCGGACGCTGCTTGTTGGCGCCGGCCGCGAGGAGCCCGGAGGCACGCTCGGTCGTGAAGGACTGCTCGAAGACCTGGTAGGCCAGCTGGGCGTTGGCGACGCCGGCCTTGCTCTGCAGGGCCAGCGCCTCATCGGTGCCGACGGCCGCGAGGCGCTTGTCGATCTCGGTGTCGACACGCGACACGAAGAAGGACGCAACGGAGTGGATCGTCGACAGGTCGATGCCGGCCGCCTTGGCCTTCTCCAGGCCGCTGAGGTAGGCGTTGATGACAGCGCGGTACCGCTCGAGGCTGAAGATCAGGGTGACGTTGACGCTGATGCCCAGGGCAATGGTCTCGGTGATCGCCTCGAGGCCTTCGATGGTCGCGGGGATCTTGATCATCGCGTTGGGGCGGTTGACCTTGTTCCAGAGCTGCTGAGCCTGGGCGAGGGTCTTCTCGGCGTCGTGGGCGAAGCCGGGCTCGACCTCGATCGAGACGCGGCCGTCGAAACCCTTGCTGGCGTCGTAGATCGGGCGGAAGATGTCGCAGGCTGCGGCGACGTCATCCGTGGTGATCTCGAACACGGCGTCGGTGACGGTGGTGCCGGCGGCGGCCAGGGTGGCCACCTGGGAGGCGTACGCCTCGCCCTTGCTCAGCGCGCCGGCGAAGATCGTCGGGTTGGTGGTGACGCCGACGACGTTCTTCTCTTCGATGAGCGTCTTCAGTCCGCCGGACTGGATGCGCTGGCGGGACAGGTCATCGAGCCAGATGCTGACGCCGGCGGCCGAGAGTGCGGCGGTGGGGGTTGTTTCAGTCATGAAAATCAAATCTCCTTGAATGCTGCGCTAGTAGGTGTCGCGCTCAGAGCGCGGCGAGGGATTCTTTGGCGGCGGCCACAACGGCTTCTGTCGTGATGCCGAATTCGCGGAACAGGGTCTTGTAGTCGGCCGAGGCACCGAAGTGCTCGATCGAGACGCTGCGGCCGCGGTCGCCGACGTACTTGTTCCAGGTCAACGCGATTCCGGCCTCAACCGATACCCGGGCGGTGATCGCCTTGGGCAGAACGGACTCGCGGTACTCGGCGGACTGCTCCTCGAACCACTCCAGGCTCGGCACAGAGACGACGCGGGCGTTGATGCCGTCCGCCTTCAGCGTCTCGCGGGCGGCCACGGCGAGCTGTACCTCGGAGCCGGTCGCGATCAGGATGACGTCCGGGGTGCCGTTCGGTGCTTCGGCGAGCACGTAGGCGCCCTTGGCGACGTTCTTGGCCGAGGCGAAGGTCTCGCCGGTCGCGTCGCCGTCTCCACGCTCGAACACCGGGATGTTCTGGCGGGTCAGGACGATCCCGGCCGGGCCGTTGCGACGCTCGAGGATCGTCTTCCAGGCCCAGGACACCTCGTTGGCGTCGCCGGGGCGCACCACGTCGAGTCCGGGGATGGCGCGGAGCGACGCAAGCTGTTCGATCGGCTGGTGGGTGGGGCCGTCCTCGCCGAGGGCGACGGAGTCGTGCGTCCAGACGAAGATCGACGGTGCCTTCATGAGCGCGGCCAACCGCACCGCGGGGCGCATGTAGTCGCTGAAGATCAGGAACGTGCCACCGAACGGGCGGGTGTTGCCGTGCAGCACGATGCCGTTGAGGATGGCGGCCATCGCGTGCTCGCGGATGCCGAAGTGCAGGACGCGGCCGTACTTGTTACCGGTCCATTCACCCGTGGAGTGCTCGCTGGGGATGAAGGAGGCGGAGTTACTGATGGTGGTGTTGTTCGACTCGGCGAGGTCGGCGGAGCCGCCCCACAGTTCCGGGATGACCGGGCCGAGCGCGTTGAGCACCTTGCCGGACGACGCACGGGTGGAGACCTCGGTGCCGGCCTCGAAGACGGGCAGGGCCGCCTCGACGCCGTCGGGCAGGTCGCCGGAGAGGATGCGGTCGAGCAGGATCTTGCGCTCGGGGTTCGCTGCGGCCCACGCGTCGAAACGCACGTTCCACTCCGCGTGCTGCTCGGCGCCACGGTCGAGGGCCTTGCGGGTGTGCGCGATGACCTCGTCGGATACCTCGAAGGACTTCTCGGGGTCGAAGCCGAGGATTTCCTTCACGCCGGCGAGTTCCTCGGCGCCGAGGGCGGAGCCGTGGATCTTGCCGGTGTTCTGCTTCTTCGGGCTCGGCCAGCCGATGATGGTCTTGAGGATGATCAGCGACGGCTTGTCGGTGACGGCCTTGGCCGCCTCGATGGCGTCGTTGAGGGCGGCGACGTCTTCGACGTACTCGCCGGTCTGCTTCCAGTCCACCGTCTGCACGTGCCAGTGGTACGCGTCGTAGCGGGCCGCGACATCCTCGGTGAAGGCGATGTTGGTGTCGTCCTCGATCGAGATCTGGTTGGAGTCGTAGATCGCGATGAGGTTGCCGAGCTGCTGGTGTCCGGCGAGCGAGGACGCCTCGGAGGTGATGCCCTCCTGCAGGTCGCCGTCGCCGGCGATGACGTAGACGAACTGGTCGAACGGGCTGGTGCCGACAGCGGCCTCGGGATCGAACAGGCCGCGTTCGAAGCGCGCGGCGTACGCGAAGCCCACGGCGGAGGCGAGTCCCTGGCCGAGCGGGCCCGTGGTGATCTCGACGCCGTCGGTGTGGCCGTATTCGGGGTGGCCGGGGGTCTTGGAGCCCCAGGTGCGCAGGGCCTTGAGGTCGTCGAGCTCGAGGCCGTAGCCGCCGAGGTACAACTGCACGTACTGGGTGAGTGAGCTGTGGCCAACCGAGAGGACGAACCGGTCACGGCCGATCCACTCGTTGTCAGCGGGATCGCGACGCATCACCTTCTGGAACAGCAGGTACGCCGCCGGAGCAAGGCTCATGGCGGTACCCGGGTGGCCGTTCCCGACCTTTTCCACGGCATCGGCCGCGAGGATGCGGGCGGTGTCAACTGCCCTGTTGTCGATGGAATCCCACTGCAATGCTGCCACGTGAACTGACCCTTCTGAATCCGTCAAAGGCGGCACGTGTTTATCCCGCGCCGCTGGAGAGTGTTTGCCCGCCGACGTCGTTATCGGCATCGAGGTGCGCCGGAGAGTGCCCGTATCAGGTGGCTCACGGATGCATGCACCTCAGATTGGCGAGCGTTTCAAGTATACGGACCCCGGCTTGTTGACGTTGTTTCGCGAGTATTGCGGCGGTGTCGCACACGCGAGCCGGGAGTGAGAGGCGGCGAAATGATCTAGAATTGCGGCAATATGCGAAGCGCACGAGAAGCACCCGAGATGGCCGAGAACCCCCGCGAACAGGGGGTGACGGATCGTAACGAACGGATCCGGAACACCATCCGTGCGTACGTTTCGCTGACCAAGCCGCGTGTCGTCGAATTGTTACTCGTGGTGACGGCCCCGACGATGATCCTGGCAACCGGGGGCATCCCGGACCTGTGGCTGGTACTCGCCACGCTCATCGGCGGTGCGCTCAGTGCCGGCTCGGCCGGCGCATTCAACTGCTACCTCGACCGTGACATCGACCGCCTGATGAACCGCACCCAGGGTCGGCCGCTGGTCACCGGGGAACTCACCGACCGGCAGGCCCTGGTGTTCGCGTGGGTTCTGGGCGGCATCTCGATCGCCTGGCTGGCCCTGTTCACCAACTGGGTCGCCGCAGCGCTGTCGCTGGGCGCCATCCTGCTCTACGTCGTCTTCTACACGATGATCCTCAAGCGCCGCACCGCGCAGAACATCGTCTGGGGCGGTGTCGCCGGCTGCATGCCCGTGCTGATCGGCTGGGCCGCCGTGACCGGTGACCTGTCCTGGCCGCCGTTCATCCTGTTCATGATCATTTTCCTCTGGACCCCGCCGCACTACTGGCCGCTGTCGATGAAGTACCGCGACGACTACCAGGCCGCCGGCGTGCCCATGTTGTCAGTGGTGCGTGGACGCGCGCAGGTGGGCCTTCAGGTCATCCTCTACGCCTGGGCCACGGTGGCGTGTTCGCTGCTACTGGTGCCCATCGCCGGCATGGGGCTGGTCTACACCCTGGTCGCGGTCGGCTCCGGCGCCTGGTTCATCTACGAGACCCACCGCCTCTACAACCTCGCCATCCGCCACGAGCACGTGTCGCCGATGCGGGTGTTCCACGGTTCGATCGCGTACCTCACCCTGGTCTTCGTCGCCGTGGGTGTCGACCCGCTGCTGCCCTTCTAGCCGGACCCAGCGCCGAGCCGGGCCCCGTGCTCTCTCGCTCGGTGCCCGCCTGCCGCGAAAGCGGTGATGTGGCTGCTTCGAGCACGCTGAGGTGACCGTTTCACCGCTCTCGCGGAATGGGGCTACCGCGAAAGCGGTGATGTGGCTGCTTCGAGCGCGCTGAGGTGACCGTTTCACCGCTCTCGCGAGGGTGCTTGAGCGCAGGGGAGCGGGTGAGCGGCGCGGGTCAGCGGGCGAGGGACTCCGCGGGAGCTTGCGGCGCCGGGGGAGCGTCCGACATCACGGGCTGCTTGAGGTTCAGGATCAGGGCGGTCATCGCCGAAGCGAGCACGCAGGCCAGCACCATGTGGATGCCCACGAGCAGGGCCGGCAGGCCCAGGTTCGCCTGGATGAGGCCGACCGCGGTCTGCGCGAGTTCGACCGCGAGGAGCAGCACAACCCACCGGCGCACCGGTAGGCGCCGGGTGACGGCCCAGACGACGAGGACGAGGGTCAGGACCACGGTCACGTAGGCGGGCCAGCTGTGGATGTGCTGCAGCAGCTCCGAGTCCAGCCCGTTGCGGGGCGCGTCCGCGTCGCCGGCGTGCGGACCGGAGCCGGTGGTGAGGATGCCGACGGCGATGGTGACCGCCACGGCGACGCTGGTGAGGTGGGTCACGATCAGGAAGCCCAGCGGCACGACCCGCTCGCGCGGCCCTGGCGCCGTGTACAGCCTGTACACGAACGCCGTGCAGAGGCCGACCAGGCCGACGGAGATCACGAAGTGGATGCCGACGACATACGGGTTCAACTGGGTCAGCACGCTGACGCCGCCGATCACGGCCTGCGCCGGGATGCCCAAACCGGCCAGCAGGGTCAGGGTGAACAGGTCTGGCCGGCTGCGACGCATCCGCAGCACCGCAACGAACGCGGCGATCGCCACCAGGCCGAGCAGGACACCGAGCAGACGGTTGCCGAACTCGATGACGCCGTGGATGCCCATCTCCGGCGTGTTCACGATCGAGTCGGCCGTGCACTTGGGCCAGGTGGGGCAGCCCAGGCCGGAGCTGGTGAGGCGGACGAGGCCTCCCGTGCCGACCAGGAAAATCTGAGCGGCGAGGTAAACCCAGCCGAGCACCCTCAAGCGACGGTCCACTTGGGTGGGCAACCATTGGATAATCCGGTTCACGGGTTCTGCTCCCTGCTGGTGCGCGCGTATGTGAATACGCCGGGCGCACTACTAATGCGATCACTAGCCTGTAGAATTAGGTGTTTCACGGGCTCCGTGTGCGCGACGTTCATTCGTACAACGCGACACGACCGGCCCTGTTCATCTTAGGTACGCAACGTAGCCATCCACACAACTCACGCGCGCACCGGGCGTGCACGTCCGACCAAACGGTCGGGCGACGCACCCGGCTCGGGAATGACCGGACTGATATCCGGGTTGATGTGGGTAGGAGAAGAGGTAAAGATGTCTGACGTATTGCTGAACCGACCCGAGCTTGACGGGCTGGGGGTCTACGAATTCGGCTGGTCCGATTCCGACGCCGCCGGCGCCTCCGCCCGCCGCGGTATCTCGCCCGAGGTTGTCACCGACATTTCGAACCTCAAGAAGGAACCGGCCTGGATGCTCGAACGCCGGCTGAAGGCCCTGGCGCTCTTCGAGCGCAAGCCGATGCCGACCTGGGGAGCAGACCTCTCCGAGATCGACTTCGACAACATCAAGTACTTTGTGCGGTCCACCGAGAAGCAGGCCCAGACCTGGGAAGACCTGCCCGACGACATCAAGAACACCTACGAGAAGCTCGGCATCCCCGAGGCTGAGCGCATGCGCCTGGTTTCCGGCGTCGCCGCGCAGTACGAGTCCGAGGTGGTCTACCACCAGATCAACGAGGAACTCGAAGCTCAGGGCGTCATCTTCATGGACACCGACACGGCGCTCAAGGAGCACCCGGAGTTCTTCGAGGAGTACTTCGGCAGTGTCATCCCGTCCGGCGACAACAAGTTCGCCGCACTGAACACCTCCGTGTGGTCCGGCGGCTCGTTCGTCTACGTGCCGCCCGGCGTGCACGTGGAGATCCCCTTGCAGGCCTACTTCCGGATCAACACCGAGAACATGGGCCAGTTCGAGCGCACGCTGATCATCGCCGACGAGGGCAGCTACGTGCACTACATCGAAGGCTGCACCGCACCGATCTACAAGTCGGACTCGCTGCACTCCGCCGTGGTGGAGATCATCGTGAAGAAGAACGCCCGCGTGCGTTACACGACGATCCAGAACTGGTCGAACAACGTCTACAACCTGGTCACCAAGCGCGCCACGGCCGCCGAGGGCGCCACCATGGAGTGGATCGACGGCAACATCGGCTCCAAGGTCACCATGAAGTACCCGTCGATCTACCTGATGGGGGAGCACGCCAAGGGCGAGACCCTGTCCGTGGCCTTCGCCGGCCCCGGCCAGCACCAGGATGCCGGCGCCAAGATGATCCACATGGCCCCGTACACCCAGTCCTCGATCGTCTCCAAGTCGATCGCCCGCGGTGGCGGCCGCGCCGGCTACCGCGGCGAGGTACGAGTGGATGCCACGGCGCACCACTCCGCCAACACCGTGCGCTGCGACGCCCTGCTGGTGGACACCCAGTCGCGCTCGGACACCTACCCGGCCATCGACATCCGGGTCGACGACGTACAGCTCGGCCACGAGGCCACCGTCTCGCGGGTCAGCGAAGAGCAGCTCTTCTACCTGATGAGCCGCGGCATGCCCGAAGACGAAGCCATGGCCATGATCGTGCGCGGCTTCATCGAACCGATCGCCAGGGAGCTCCCGATGGAGTACGCCCTCGAACTCAACAAGCTCATTGAAATGGGCATGGAAGGATCCGTCGGCTAAATGTCCGCCGCCTCGACTTCAACAGCACCCACGTCCTCACCAACCTCGTCAGAGGCTCTGCCCACCGCGGAACAGCACGGCATCAAGGAGCACTCGGACGGACGCTTCGGCTTCGTCCCCGTGCAAACCAGATCCGCCCGGTTCAAGAGCTTCGACGTCGCCGACTTCCCCGCCGTCACCGGCAGGGAAGCGGTCTGGAAGCTCTCACCCGTCGCGAAGTTCACCGACCTCACCGGCGGAGAACTCGACGGCTCCGCCTATGACATCGACACCGCGTCGCACGCCGAGGTCGACGTCTCCTGGGTCGAGCGCTCTGATGCCCGCATCGGCACCGCCGGCGCACCGGAAGAGCGCGCCGCCGCGAACGCCTGGAGCAGCTTCGAGACGGCCCTGGCCATCACCGTCAGCGGCGAGGAAGCCAAGGAGATCACTCTCACCCGGGCGAACCTCGGCTCCGCACCCCGGGCCGCGCACACCATCATCGAGGCCCGGCCGTTCAGCCAGGCCGTCGTGATCCTGCAGAACACCGGCGACGCCCGGCTCTCCGAGAACGTCGAGATCATCGTGGGCGAATCCGCGAACCTCACCGTCGTGACGGTTCAGGAATGGAACGCCGACGCCGTACAGCTGGCGAATCACTTCGCCACGATCGGCCGCGACGCCCGCCTCAAGCACGTCGTCGTCTCCCTCGGCGGCGGTATCGTGCGGGTCAACCCGTCGGTGCACCTCGCCGGTCAGGGCAGCGACACCGAGCTGTTCGGCCTGTACTTCGCCGACGCCGGCCAGCACCTCGAGCAGCAGGTGTACGTCAACCACGACGCGCCGAACAGCCGCAGCCGGGTCACCTACAAGGGTGCCCTGCAGGGCGCCGGCGCCCGCACCGTCTGGATCGGCGACGTGCTGATCGGCCGCACCGCACCGGGAACCGACAGCTACGAGCAGAACCGCAACCTGGTCCTCACCGAGGGCACCAGGGCCGACTCCATCCCCAACCTGGAGATCGAGACCGGCGACATCCTGGGTGCCGGCCACGCCAGCGCCACGGGTCGCTTCGACGACGAGCAGCTGTTTTACCTGCAGTCCCGCGGCATCGGTGAAATCGAAGCACGACGCCTCGTCGTACGCGGCTTCCTCAGCGAAATCGTGCAGCACATTGGATCGAAGCCGCTCGAGGAACGCCTGCAGGGCGCCATCGAAGACGAGCTCCGCGGAACAGAAGGCAACTGAACATGGCGTCCACCAAGATTTGTGCGCTCGACGAGCTCGAACCCAACGAGGCCATCAAGGTTGAGATCGGCGGCGTGAACATCGCCGTCGTCCGCGACTCCCACGGCGCCGTCTTCGCCATCGGCGACACCTGCACCCACGGTGACATCTCGCTGTCGGAGGGTTTCGTCGAGGGCGACACGCTCGAGTGCTGGGCGCACGGCTCGAAGTTCTCCCTCCGCACCGGGCGTCCCCTGACCCTGCCGGCCTACGAGCCCGTTCCCGTCTACCAGGTCGACCTGATCGACGGCGACGTGTTCATCGATCCTCTGGTCACCATCGCCGTTTGATGCGCCCCGCCGCATCCGGCCCCACACACTGAAGCCCGCACCACGCGGACAACGAAAGAGATACTGAAAAATGTCTGTTCTTGAGATCAAAGACCTGCACGTCAGCGTCGAGACCGACCAGGGCACCAAGCAGATCCTGCGCGGCGTCGACCTCACCATCAACGAGGGCGAAATCCACGCGATCATGGGGCCGAACGGTTCCGGCAAGTCCACCCTGGCCTACACAATCGCCGGCCACCCCAAGTACCACGTCGACAGCGGTTCAATCCTGCTCGACGGCGCCGAGGTGCTGACCATGACGGTCGACGAACGCGCCCGTGCGGGCCTCTTCCTGGCCATGCAGTACCCGGTCGAGATTCCGGGCGTCACGGTGACCAACTTCCTCCGCACAGCCAAGACCGCCATCGATGGCGAAGCACCGGCGATCCGCACCTGGATCAAGGATGTCCGCGAGTCGATGGCCAAGCTGCGCATGGACAAGAGCTTCGCCGAGCGCAACGTCAACGAGGGCTTCTCCGGCGGCGAGAAGAAGCGCAACGAGATCCTGCAGCTGGAACTGCTCAAGCCCAAGTTCGCCGTTCTCGACGAGACCGACTCCGGCCTCGACGTCGACGCCCTGAAGATCGTGTCGGAGGGCGTGAACCGCGCCAAGGAGAACACCGGCCTCGGTCTGCTCCTGATCACGCACTACACGCGCATCCTGCGCTACATCAAGCCCGACTTCGTGCACGTGTTCGTTGACGGACGGATCGCGGAGCAGGGTGGCCCCGAGCTCGCCGACCGCCTGGAAGATGAAGGTTACGATCGCTTCCTCACCGAGACGCCCGTAGGCTAGAGCCATGGTTTCGACACTCACCCCGGCGCGCTTCGACGAGATCGAAGAGGCCCTCAAGGACGTCATGGACCCGGAACTCGGCATCAATGTCGTGGACCTCGGTCTCATCTACGACCTCGGCTGGGACGATGAGAACGATGCGCTCATCATCCACATGACTCTCACCTCGGCCGGCTGCCCGCTCACCGATGTGCTCGAAGAACAGACCGCCGAGGCGCTGGACGGCGTCGTCGACCAGTTCCGCATCAACTGGGTGTGGATGCCGCCGTGGGGTCCCGAGAAGATCACCGACGACGGCCGCGACATGATGCGAGCCCTGGGCTTCGCGATCTGACCGTCACCAGCACCTGCACCACCTGTCCCGCGCCGGGACGGATGCCATCGCATCCGTCACCCGGCGCGGTTCTGCGTTAACCGGCTCGTCACGGAACACCCTTCAGCAGCACGATCCGCCACGAACCGCGACGCTCCGGCTATTTTGGGGGCACCCCGAGGCGAAGGAGAGCAGCATGAGCACAGTAGTCATGTACAGCACGGTGTCGGTGGACGGCTTCATCGCGGACGAGAATGACCAGCCCGGAGCACTGTTCGACTGGTTGACCAGCGGTGACGTGCCGTTGGACGAGAGCGGCCAGTTGACGGTGTCGCAGGCGTCCTACGACTACACGCGGCAGTACTGGGACCAGATCGGGGCGACCGTCGTCGGCCGCCACGTCTTCGACATGACGGACGGCTGGGACGGGACGCCGCCGGCCGGCATCGACCACGTGGTCGTCGTGACGCACCGGCCAGCGCCCGAGGGCTGGGACCCCGAGGCGCCGTTTCACTTCGTCTCCGGCGTCGAGGCAGCCGTGGCCAAGGCACGTGAGCTTGCGGGGGACCGCATGGTCGAGATTGCCGCTGGCGACGTCGGTGGCCAGGTGCTTGCCGCGGGCCTGATCGACGAGGTGCGCATGGACGTCGTACCCGTCGTGTTCGGGTCCGGCAAGCGCTACTTCGGGTCGGTCAACGCGCAGCACCTGTTGGAGGATCCTGACGTGGTGATCCAGGGCAACCGGGTGCTTCACCTGCGCTTTCGGGTGCGCCGTCGACCCTGACAAGCCTGTGGAACCGGATGTCAGTCATTAGAGGGGTATTCTATTGTCATGGACAAGCCCCGCACCCGCAGTCAGATCCGCCGAGATATGCAGACGGCGGGCACCCGGGGGGACATCGTCGAGGCCGCCGCCGACCTGATGCGGGAGAACGGCTACGCGGGCACGTCGATCGCCGCCATCGCCGAGCGCGGTGGCGTGGCCGTCCAAACCATCTACAACACCGTCGGTTCGAAGGTGGATGTTCTCGCCGCGGTACTCGCGGCGGCCAACACCGCGTCGCGGGCCACCGGACTCTCCGTGGCCGAGCTCGCCGCCGGCATCAGCGAGGCCGCGACACCGGCCGTTGCCGTCGGCGGCCTGGCGGGCTGGATCGCGGCAGACAACGAGCGGGCGGCGCCCCTGTACCGCGTGGTGAACGAGGCCGCCGGAACCGACCCTGAAATCCGTGAGCTCGAAGTCACCATGGCCGCCCGGAGTCTGCACGCCTATGCCGAGGCCGTCGGCGCCCTCCGGGCGCAGTTGGGCCTGCGGCCCGGGCTGAGCGACCACGAAGCGGCGACGTCGATCTGGGCTCTCGGCCATCCCCAGGTGTTTCACACTCTGGTGGTCGGGCTCGGCTGGTCCAGGGAGACCTACACGGCCTGGCTGCGATCCGCGCTGCCGGGAGTGCTGCCGACCGGGCGGTTGCCGGCCCGGTAAACCGCCTTCGGCCGGGTCGGTTCCGGCACTTCGGCTCAGAAACCGCGCGCGAGCAAATATACTGGTTAATTGGCCATGTTCGGCCGCTCTCCCACGACTCCCCTTTGAATGGACTATTGCTGTGCTCAGTGTGCAAGATCTCGAAATCCGAGTAGGGGCGCGCGTGCTCATGGAGGACGTGAGCTTCCGCGTTTCCGCCGGCGACAAGATCGGCCTGGTCGGGCGCAACGGCGCAGGCAAGACCACGCTGACCAAGACCTTGGCGAGGGAGACCATGCCCACCAAGGGCAAGATCGAAAGCTCAGGCGAGATCGGCTACCTGCCGCAGGACCCCCGCTCCGGTGACCCGGACATGCTCGCCCGCACCCGCATCCTCGATGCCCGCGGGCTCGGCACCATCTCCCTCGGCCTCACCCAGGCCGGCATCGAGATGGGCAGCACCGACAGCAAGACCAGCGAACGGGCGATGAAGCGCTACGGCACCCTCACCGACGAGTTCAACGCGCTCGGCGGCTACGCGGCCGAGGCCGAAGCAGCGTCGATCGCCAGCAACCTGAACCTGCCCGACCGCATCCTCGACCAGCCGCTGCGCACCCTGTCCGGTGGTCAGCGCCGCCGCATCGAACTGGCCCGCATCCTCTTCTCCGCCGCCGAGACCATGATCCTCGATGAGCCCACCAACCACCTCGACGCCGACTCCGTCGTGTGGCTGCGCGAGTTCGTGAAGAACTACCGCGGTGGCTGCATCATCATCAGCCACGACATCGAACTCGTCGGCGACACCGTCAACCGGGTGTTCTACCTCGATGCCAACCGCATGGTCATCGACATCTACAACATGAACTGGAAGAACTACCAGCGCCAGCGCGTCGCCGACGCCGACCGTCGCAAGAAGGAACGCGCCAACGCCGAGAAGAAGGCATCGACCCTGCAGCTGCAGGCCGCCAAGTTCGGCGCCAAGGCCAGCAAGGCCGCCGCCGCGCACCAGATGGTTGCCCGTGCCGAGAAGCTGCTCTCCGGACTCGACGCCGTGCGCGCCGTCGACCGGGTGGCCAAGTTGCGCTTCCCCGAGCCCGCGCCGTGCGGTCGCACCCCGCTGATGGCCACCGACCTGTCCAAGAGCTACGGCTCGCTGGAGATCTTCGCGGCCGTGGACCTCGCCATCGACCGCGGCTCCAAAGTCGTCATCCTGGGCCTCAACGGTGCCGGTAAGACCACCCTGCTGCGGATGCTGGCCGGCGTGGACAAGCCTGACACCGGCGAAATCGTGGCAGGCCACGGCCTGCGGATCGGCTACTTCGCCCAGGAGCACGAGACCATCGATGTGAAGCGCAGTGTGCTGCAGAACATGATCTCCTCCTCGCCGAACATCACCGAGATGGAAGCCCGGCGTGTGCTCGGCTCGTTCCTGTTCACCGGCGACGACTCGCACAAGCCGGCCGGGGTCCTCTCCGGCGGAGAGAAGACCCGTCTGGCCCTGGCGATGATCGTGGTCTCCGGCGCGAACGTCCTGCTGCTCGACGAACCGACTAACAACCTCGACCCGGCCAGCCGTGAAGAGATCCTGGACGCCCTGGCGCACTTCACCGGCGCCGTGGTGCTGGTCAGCCACGATGAGGGCGCTGTCGAGGCGCTCAACCCCGAGCGGGTACTCATCATGCCCGACGGCACCGAGGACCACTGGAACAAGGACTATTTGGACCTGATCACGCTGGCCTGACCGCTCGAGTCTCCGCACAAGAAAACCCGCCGTCCCTCACGGGGCGGCGGGTTCTTCGTTCCCGGCGAGCTGATCAGGCTAGGGGCGCTGATCGATCAGCTCGTCCTCGATCTCGGCATCGCTCCTGGGCCTGGCCGCCTTGCGACGGGCGCGCTCCGCGGCCCTGTCTTGCTCCTCCGGGACGTCGGCGTTGATGCTGCGGTACTCCTGCCGTGCCGCCCAGCCCAGACCGATGAAGGCCATCAGGGCGAAGACGAACCACTGGAAGGCGTAGGAAAGGTGCGGGCCTTCATCGCGGACCGGGCGCGTGACGGCCGTCGGCCGGTCGGCGGGAGCCGGGTCCTCGGACTTCATGAGGCCGTACGCGCCGGTGTATGTCTCGGTGCCGAGACGCTCGGCGATCTCGGTCAGGTTTATCGTGGCGATCTGGTTTCCGCTGGCGCTACGACCGGCCAGTGACGGCTCGCCCTGCTTGAGGCGGGCGATCACGGTGACCTCACCGGACGGGGCCTCCGGTACGGCGTCTGGTGCGTTCTGGTTTTCGCCGGTGGGGATCCAGCCGCGGTTCACGATGAAGACGTCGCCGTTGGTCAGCAGCAGGGGAGTGAGCACCTCGAAGCCGGGGTTGATGTTCAGCGGCCGGTTGCGCACGAGGAGTTCGTCGTCCGTGAGATAGGTGCCGGTCAGTTCGACGGGCAACCACTTCTGGGATTCCTCGAAGGACTCCAGCGTGGGCAGGGCATCGGTGACGGGAACGCCCTCGGCGTCGAAGTTCGCATCCACCCGGCTGATCTCGGCCTGCGCCTCCGCCCGCCGAGCGAGCTGCCACGCCCCCAGCCCCGCACAGACCACGGCGAACACGATCGTCAGCGCGAGGTAGCCGGCCCATTGCCTGGAGAGCAGAAACCGCCAGCCGGTCATGCCTTTTCCGTTTCGTCGAGCTTGAGTGGACTCACCCGGAGCGGGAAATCACGGGTCAGCAGGAAATCACGCAGGAAGTCGACGTGCTCGTCGCAGGCCAACCAGGTCTTGACCCGGTCCTCCGCGTGGATGCGCGGATTGCGCCAGTCCAGCCGCCAGAGCGCCGGCTCCCTGCAGCCGGCTCGTGAGCAGCTGGTCGATTCCGGTGCTGCGCCGAATCCAATCACCGGGGGTCCTTGCTGTCGGGTGAAGCAGTGTCGTGTGAAGCGGTGTCGTGTGAAGCGCTGTCACCGGGGGTGCCGGCGTCCGGAGGGGTCGCGTCGGGCCGGGTCGGATCGGGCGCGGCCGGATCGGGGCGGGGGAGCACGGCCACGGCGCCGGGACGAAGCACGGTCTGGGACCGTTGGTCACCATGCACGTTCGCGGCGATGACCGCGAAGTACGGCAGCAGGATGGCCCCCAGCGCGCAGACCACCAGCCACCAGCCCTGTACGAAGAGCATCATCACGATGCACACCATGCGGATGCCCATGGTCACGGCATACCTGATCATGCGGCGGCGCCGCTCCTCCTCCGGCGACAGAGGGAGCGTCGTAATCGACTGCTGCTGCTTCATCATGCCCATCGCTCAACTGACGGTGACGATCTCATCCCGTCCGGGGTCCCAATACGCCTGTCCACGCGTTGATTCAAGACTACGTCCACTGTCCGTTCCCCGGGTCCGATCACGGGACGCTCTAAGCTGAATGAATCTGTGCCCGCCGTTCGGCGGGCGTTCCCACTGAAAGGACCGCGCCATGGCGACCGCTCGAACAGTTCTGGTAACGGGAGGCAACCGCGGCATCGGCTACGCCATCGCCGAGGAATTTCTCGCCAAAGGCCACAGGGTCGCCATCACAGCGCGCTCCGGCGAAGGCCCGGCCGGAAGCCTCACCGTGCGCGCCGACGTCACCGATTACGCCTCGATCGACGCCGCCTTCACCGAGATCGAGGCCGCATACGGCCCCGTGGAGGTCGTCGTGGCCAACGCCGGAATCACCAAGGACACCCTGCTGATGCGTATGTCGGAGGACGACTTCACCTCGGTCATCGACACCAACCTCAGCGGTGCGTTCCGGGTGGTCAAGCGGGCCTCGAAGGGCATGCTCAAGGCGAGGTTCGGCCGGATCGTGCTGATCTCCAGCGTCGTGGGTCTGTACGGTTCCGCCGGGCAGGTCAACTACTCGTCGTCGAAGAGCGGCCTGGTCGGCCTGGCCCGATCCGTCACCCGCGAGCTCGGCGCCCGCGGCATCACCGCGAACGTCGTCGCCCCCGGTTTCATCGAGACCGACATGACGGCGGCGCTGCCCGAGGCCCAGCAGGCCGAGTACAAGCGCAACATCCCGGCGGGCCGGTTCGCGTCCCCGAGCGAGGTCGCCCGGGTGGTCAGCTGGATCGCCGGTGACGACGCGTCCTACATCTCCGGCGCCGTGATCCCCGTCGACGGCGGACTGGGCATGGGCCACTAGGCCGTAGCCGCCAGCCTCACGAGGCCGGCCCCGACCGGGGGAATCCCGGTCGGGTTCAGCCGCGCAGCCCCAGCAGCGGCAGCACCTGGCTGAGATCGTTCGTGCCGATGACCAGATCGGCCGAGCGGCGCACCACGGGCTTGGCGTTGAAGGCGACACCCAGGCCGGCCACCCGCATCATGGTGAGATCGTTGGCGCCGTCCCCGACGGCGACGGTCCCGCACAGGTCGACGCCGTCCAGGGCCGCCCATTCGGTGAGCGCGTGCGCCTTGGCCGTGGCATCGATGATCGGCCCGACCAGACCGCCGGTCAACCGGCCGTCCCGCACCTCGAGGCGGTTGGCCCGCCAGTGGTCCAGGCCCAGGGTCTCGGCCAGCGGGTCCAGGAGTTCGTGGAAGCCGCCCGAGACGACACCGACCCGGCTGCCCCCGGCATGCAAACCGTCGATCAGCGCGTGCACACCATTCGTGGGGCGGATGAGCGCGCCCACCTCGGCGAAGACATCGGTCGAAAGGCCCGCCAGGGTGGCCACCCGCTGCCGCAGGCTCGCGGCGAAATCGAGCTCGCCCCGCATGGCGCGGTCGGTCACCTCGGCCACAAGGGCGAGGGAACCGGCCGCGTCGGCGAGAAGCTCGATGACTTCGTTCTCGATGAGGGTCGAATCGGCATCAAGGACGACGAGGAATCGGGCTGCAGGAATCACGGGTGGACGTGCACGCCCTTGCCGACCACGGTGATCCCGGATTCGGTGACGCTGAAGCCACGCGCGAGGTCGCGGTCCCGGTCGACGCCGATCGCGGCGCCCTCCGCAACGATGACGTCCTTGTCGAGGATGGCGCGGTGCACGACGGCGCCCGGACGGATCTGCACCCTGTCGAACACGATCGAGTCCACCACGTGGGCGCCGGAGTCGATGACGGCCCACGGGCCGACGACGCTGCGTTCCAGGTGGGCGCCGGAGATGACGCAGCCCAGCGACACTATGGAGTCGATGGCGGTCCCGAGTGAGCCCTTGCTGTCACGCACGAACTTGGCCGGCGGGGAGTTCAGCTGCTGGCTGAAGATCGGCCAGCTCTGGTTGTACAGGTTGAAGACCGGCAGCGCGGAGATCAGGTCCTGGTGGGCCTCGAAGAACGAGTCGATGGTTCCCACGTCGCGCCAGTAGTACCGGTCGCGGTCGGTCGACCCCGGCACGTCGTTGCGCTGCAGGTCGTAGACACCGGCCTCGCCACGCGAGACGAAGTCGGGAACGATGTCACCACCCATGTCATGGCTGGAGTCGGTGCGTTCGCCGTCGCGGCGCACGGCCTCGATCAGGGCGTCGGCGTTGAAGACGTAGTTTCCCATCGAGGCGAAGACTTCGTGCGGCGCGTCGGCGAGCCCGACGGCATCCTTGGGCTTCTCCAGGAAGTCCTTGATCCGGTCGGGGGTGGCGGCATCCACTTCGATGACGCCGAACTGGTCGGCCAGGCCGATCGGCTGGCGGATGGCGGCGACCGTCGCCTGCGCACCGGACGCGATGTGCGCCTCGATCATCTGGGAGAAGTCCATCCGGTAGACGTGGTCTGCACCGACCACGACGACGATGTCGGGCTTCTCATCGTGGATGAGGTTGAGGCTCTGCAGGATGGCGTCGGCCGAGCCGCTGAACCAGCGCTTGCCAAGCCGCTGCTGGGCGGGGACCGAGGCGATGTAGGAGTTGAACAGCCCTCCGGAGACGTGCCAGGTCTGTGAGACGTGGCGGTCGAGGCTGTGCGACTTGTACTGGGTGAGCACGACGATCTGGGTGACACCGGAGTTGATCAAGTTCGACAGCGCGAAGTCGATCAGACGGTAATGCCCTCCAAACGGCACTGCTGGCTTAGCGCGGTCTTCGGTCAACGGCATCAGCCGTTTTCCCTCGCCGCCTGCGAGAACGATTCCAAAGATCTTCTTGGCCTTCATAACTTCAGAGTAGGGCCATACGGGGGGAACGACCAGCGTGTGGGGGTGTGTCCGCCGTTCAGCCTGCGCTAGTTTTACTGCATGCGCGTCGATCTGCTTACCAAGGAATACCCGCCCGAGATCTACGGAGGAGCCGGCGTCCACGTCGCCGAGCTGGTCAAGGCCCTCCGTACCGACATTGATGTCACCGTGCGGTGTTTCGGTGCCCAGAGGGCCGAGGCCGACACCTTCGCCTACGGCGTTCCGGCCGAACTCGCCGACGCCAACGCCACTCTGACCACGCTCGGCGTGGACCTGCAGATGGCCCAGGACGTGCAGGGTGCCGATGTCGTGCACTCACACACCTGGTACGCCAACGGTGCCGGCCACATCGCCAAGCTGCTGCACGGCGTGCCCCACGTCGTCACAGCGCACAGCCTCGAACCGCTGCGCCCGTGGAAGGCCGAACAGCTCGGCGGCGGTTACCGCGTCTCGAGCTGGATTGAGAAGACCGCCTTCGAGGCGGCCGACGCCGTCATCGCCGTCAGCGGCGGAATGCGCGCCGACATCCTCCGCAGCTACCCGGCGCTGGACGAGGCGCGTGTGCACGTTGTCTACAACGGCATCGACCTGGACCGGTGGAAGCCGACCACCGACGACGACGTCGTTCGCGCCCTGGGGATCGATCCCGACCGGCCTTCCGTCGTGTTCGTCGGCCGGATCACCCGCCAGAAGGGCCTGCCGTACCTGCTCCGTGCCGCCGCCCTGCTGCCGCCAGAGGTGCAGCTCGTACTGTGTGCCGGCGCCCCCGACACGCCCGGCATCCTCGCCGAGGTCACCGAGCTGGTCGAGGCGTTGCAACGGGAACGTTCCGGCGTGGTGTGGATCGACAGGCTGCTTCCGCAGCACGAACTCTCGGCCGTGCTCACCGCCGGAACCGTTTTTGTCTGCCCGTCGGTGTACGAGCCGCTGGGCATCGTCAACCTTGAAGCCATGGCCTGCGGCCTGCCCGTCGTCGGCACCGCGACCGGCGGCATCCCCGAGGTCGTTGCGGATGGCGTGACGGGACGCTTGGTGCCCATCGACCAGCTCAGCGACGGCACCGGCACACCGACCGACCCGGAGGTCTTCGTGTCTGACCTGGCCCGGACCCTCACCGAGGTGCTGGCCGACCCCGCCCTGGCGGCGCAGATGGGCCGCGCCGGGCGCGTGCGCGCTGAGGAGATGTTCAGTTGGGGTCAGATTGCCGCGAGCACTCGGGAGATTTACGCCGCGCTGCTCTAGCGTGACCGAGGGCCCCGGCGACGCCCGATAACATGGCTGTATGGTCAACGTTCTTCACTTCACCGGAGTTTCCGTCGTCCGGGGTGGCACAACCATCCTGGACTCAGTGGATTGGAGCGTCGACGGCGATCAGCGCTGGGTCATCCTGGGCCCCAACGGTGCAGGCAAGACCACCACGCTCCAGATCGCGGCCGCGCTCATCCACCCGTCCCAGGGAACGGCCGAGGTCCTCGAAGAGCCGCTCGGCGGCAGTGACCTGTTCGAATTGCGTCCGCGCATCGGCTTCGCCTCCACGGCCATGGCCCGCCGGGTGCCGGCCGGTGAAACGGTTCTGAACGTGGTGATGACCGCCGCGTACTCGGTCACCGGCCGGTGGAACGAGGAATACGAGGAGATCGACGAGCGTCGTGCCCAGCGCGTCCTCGGCGAGTGGAAGCTCGATCACCTTGCCGATCGCAAGTTCGGGACCCTGAGCGACGGCGAGCAGAAGCGCGTGCAGATCGCCAGGTCCATCATGACCGACCCGGAGATCCTGCTTCTGGACGAACCGGCAGCCAGCCTCGACCTCGGAGCCAGGGAAGAACTGCTGCGCCTGCTCAGCGGGTACGCGAGCGAGCCCAACTCCCCGGCCATCATCATGGTCACCCACCACGTGGAAGAAATCCCGCGGGGATTCACCCACGTGCTGCTGCTCGCCGACGGCAAGATCGTCAGCGCCGGCCCCCTGACCGAAGCGCTCACCTCCGACACTCTCACCGAGGCTTTCGGTCTCCCGATCGAGCTGACCGAGACCGACGGGCGCTACGCGGCACGCGCAATCTGAGCTTTCCAGGGTCTGGCCACTCCCGGCCTCAAGATTCTGCTAAACTCGGTAGCTGGTCCTCGTGACCGATACACTTTTCTGCCGCAACCGGCGAGCCAGATCCCACCCATCGAAACGCAACAAGGAAGTCTCCATGAAGTCTGACATTCACCCCACATACGCTCCCGTGGTCTTCCGCGACCTCGCGTCGGGTGCGACGTTCCTTACCCGTTCGACGGTCTCCAGCTCGAAGACCATCGAGTGGGAAGACGGCACCACCTACCCGGTCATCGACGTGGAAATCTCCTCCGAGTCGCACCCGTTCTACACGGGCAAGCAGCGCATCATGGACTCCGCCGGACGCGTGGAGAAGTTCAACTCGCGCTACAAGGGCTTCGGCAAGTAGTCACGCCGCATTACCCCTAAAGGGCGACCTGCTGAGGCAGGTCGCCCTTTTTTGCGCCCTCCGATCACCCGCAGTGCAGCCAGTAGAAGCTCTGCGCCCCCAGGGTGAGGGTGAGCCCGCCCTCCTCGTCGAAGGAGGGGAACACGGCCCCGCCGAAGATGTCATAGAGGCGGGTGCCGGCCAGATCGGGTTCCTGAATCCGGAACGCGACGGGGTTGTGCGCGAAACTGAACACGCAGAGCAGGGTCTCCGGCTGGTCGCCGAAGCTCGACCCCGAACCGGCGTACACCCTGGTGAAGGCCAGGATGGACTCGTGGTCGGTGGACAACACCGTGAGCGACCCCAACCCGAAGGCCGGATGGCTGGTGCGCACGTGGATGACGTTCCGGATCCAGTGCAGCAGTGAACCGGACTGCGCGAGGTGGGATTCGACGTTGGTCTGGGCGAAGTTGTACACCAGCGACTGCACGACGGGCAGGTACAGCTTGCCGGGGTCAGCGGCCGAGAACCCGCCGTTGCGGTCCGGTGTCCATTGCATCGGGGTGCGGGAACTGTCCCGGTCGGGCAGCCAGATGTTGTCGCCCATCCCGATCTCGTCGCCGTAGTAGAGAAACGGGCTGCCGGGCAGGGAAAACAGCAGGGCGTGCGCGAGCTCAAGCTCCGAGCGGCTGTTGTCCAGCAGCGGCGCCAGGCGCCGGCGGATACCGATGTTGGCGCGCATCCGCGGGTCGTAGGCGTACCAGCCGTACATCGCCTGCCGGTACTGCTCGCTGACCATCTCCAGGGTGAGTTCGTCGTGGTTGCGCAGGAACACCGCCCAACCCGCGCCCTCGGGGATGTCCGTGGTCTCGGAGAGAACCCGCACGAGCTCGCCGGCCCGCTGGGAGCGCAGCGAATAGAAGACCCTGGGCATCACCGGGAAGTCGAAGGCCATGTGGCATTCCGGCTCGTCCTCGGTGCCCAGGAAGGCGGCCACCTCCCGCGGCCACTGGTTGGCCTCGGCGATCATGATGCGCCCCGGATACTCGCGGTCCACAATGGCCCGCAGCCGCCTGATGAACTCGTGGGTGAGGGGCTCGCCCTCACCGTTGCCCTCGTCGGACTCATACAGGTAGGGGATCGCGTCCAGCCTGAACCCGTCCACGCCCAGGTCCAGCCAGTACCGGACCACGCTGAGGATCGCGTCGTGCACGGCCGGGTTGTCATAGTTCAGGTCGGGCTGGTGGGAGAAGAACCTGTGGAAGTAGAACTGGCGCCGGACCGAGTCGAACGCCCAGTTCGACTCCTCGGTGTCCGTGAAGATGATCCGGATGTCGGGGTACTTGTTGTCGTCGTCACTCCAGACATAAAAATCACCGAACGGCCCGTCGGGTTGCTGCCGGGACTGCTGGAACCACGGGTGCTGGTCGGAGGTGTGGTTGAGCGGCAGGTCGATGACGATGCGCATATTGCGCTCGTGCGCCTTCGTGACGAGTTCCTTGAACTCGTCGAGAGTGCCGAACTCGGGCAGGATCGTTCGGTAGTCGGCCACGTCGTAGCCGCCGTCACGCAGCGGGGAGGTGAAGAACGGCGGGATCCACAGCGCGTCGATGCCCAGCCACTGCAGGTAGTCGAGCTTGGAAATCAGCCCGGACAGGTCCCCGGTGCCATCCGCGTTGCTGTCGACGAAGGAACGGACCATCACCTCGTAGAACACCGCACGGCGGTACCACCGCGGGTCGAGGGTCAGCCCGGGAAGCTGAATGGGTGCGGTGAAGCTCACGGCGTTCCTTCCGTCCCTGGCGGGTGTGGATGGTGCAGATATGAGCGATTCTAGGTCGATCGGTGCAATTCCGGTCAGGCCTCTCGCTCGCCGCCAGCCTAAACTGGGATCGATGATCGTTCCCTCGCCCTACGCCGACCTGCTCACCCTTATGGACGCGCGCGCCCACACCCTCTCCGTGCTGGGCAGCGACACCCGTTATTGGGAGTACGGTGACCCCGCCAGCCCCACGACAGTCGTGATGGTGCACGGGTTCCGCGGTGACCACCACGGCCTCGAAGCCGTCGTGGCCCAGCTCCAGGGCCTGCGGGTCATCTCGCCGGACCTGCCCGGCTTCGGCGAATCGGCTGCCTTCGGCACGGCACCGCACTCCATCGAGTCCTATGCAGCCTGGCTGGCCGATTTCCTGCGCCTGCTGGCGCTGCCCGGCCGGGTCGTGGTCCTCGGCCATTCGTTCGGGTCGATCGTCGTCGCCGCGGCCGCCGCGGCGCCGGGGGGCCTGCCGGCCCAGGACCTGGTGCTGGTGAACCCGATCGCCGCCCCCGCCCTGTCCGGGCCCCGCGGCATCCTGACCCGGCTCGCCGTCTTCTACTACTGGCTGGCGTCCAAGCTGCCCGAGCGGCTCGGGTTCGCGCTGCTGCGCAACCGGGTGATCGTGCGGGTGATGAGCATCACCATGGCCAAGACCCAGAGCCGGCAACGGCGACGCTGGATTCACAACCAGCACGACAGGTACTTCTCCGCCTTCGCGGACCGCACCGTGGTGTTGGAGGCGTTCACGGCATCCGTCAGCCACGACGTCAGCGAATACGCCGCCGCCATCGGCACCCGCACCCTGCTGATCGCCGCCGAGAAGGATGACATCACCCCGGTGACCGCCCAGGTTCGGTTGCGCGCCGTGTTCGCCGACGCCCAGCTGCACGTCCTGCCCGGCGTGGGCCACCTCATCCACTACGAAGTTCCCGAGGACGCGGCCAGGGCGCTGCGCGCCTTTCTCGACCCGGTCAGCCCGGCCCGGGCGCCCGACGGAGCCGCGTCGTGACGTCCTCGGCGTCTCGCCCGCTGCGCATAGTCTTCGACTGCCGCTACACGCGGATCGACAGGCACGACGGCATCAGCCGGTACACGGCGGGTCTGGTCACCGAACTGAGCCGGCTGCATCCGGTGACGATGCTGATCAGCGACCACCGGCAGCTGGCCCTGTTGCCGGCTCTGCCCTGGCAGCTCGTGCGGTCGCCCACCAGCCCGCTCGAACCGCTGGTGGCCCTGACCGTGAACAGGCTGGCTCCCGACATCGTGTTCAGCCCGATGCAGACGATGGGCTCGTGGGGCAGACGGTATCGCCTGGTGCTGACCGTGCACGACCTCATCTACTACCGCAACCGCACCCCGCCGCGTGAGTTTTCCTTCGGCATCCGCCTCCTCTGGCGGCTCTACCACCTGTCCTGGACCCCGCAGCGGATGCTGCTGAACCGCTCCGACGCCGTCGTGACGGTGTCGGAGACCACCGGTGCGCTGATCCAGCGCCACCGGCTCACCCGGCGGCCGGTCTCCGTGGTGCCCAACGCGGCCGATTCCGTCGCCGCAACGGCCCAGCCGGGCGAGCGAACCGGACCGGCGACCAAACGCCTGGTCTACATGGGCTCGTTCATGCCGTACAAGAACGTGGACACCCTGGTGCGCGCCGCCGCGGCTCTGCCCGGCTATGAGCTGCATCTGCTCAGCCGCGTCGGTGACGCCGAGCGCGCCCGGCTGGCCGCCCTGGCCCCGCAGGCGACCCTGGTCTTCCACAACGGAGTCAGCGACGAGGAATACGTCTCGCTGCTGTCCAGCGCCACGGCCCTGGTCACCACGTCTCTCGACGAGGGCTTCGGCATCCCCCTGGTCGAGGCGATGAGCCTGGGCATCCCGGTGCTGGTGAGCGACATTCCCATCTTTCGGGAAATCGGCGGCGACGCGGCCGGTTATGTGCCGCCGCTGGAGCCGGACGCGCTGGCGGCCGCGGTGCGCGCCCTCGAGGCGCCGGGGGAGTGGCTGCGCCGCTCACGGCTCTCCGTGGTCCAGGCCGGGCGTTTCACCTGGGCCGAGTCCGCCGAACGTCTTCTCCGGGTACTGCAGGGCACCCAGGCGGCATCCCGCCGACGGTGACCGCGGTTCTCAACGCGCCGAGACGACGCTCTCCAGGTGGAGTCGGCCGCCCTGCCAACGGAACTCGTGAATCGAGCCGTTGGGAATGAGCTCACCGGCGGCGGGCCTGTCTCCGCCCGTGGTGTAGCGCAGGAGCGTGCCGATCACCCCGCCGTGGCAGACGACGACGACCTCCCGGCCGACGTAGGTGAGGGCGATCCGTTCCAACGCCGGCAACACCCGGTCGAGCACGGCCTGGCGGGTTTCGAGACCCGGCACTGAGGAGCCGTCCGGGAACCGCGCCTGGCGTTCCGCAAAGGTCAGCCCCTCGATCTGGCCGTGGTGACGCTCGGTGAGTTCGGGAATGACGAGCGGTGCCGGGTGGTCCAGTTCACCGGCGATGATCCGGGCGCTTTCGTGCGCACGTAGCAGCGGACTGGTGACGATCGCGTCCCAGCGGGTGCGGCTCAGTTTCAGGCCGGTTTCCGCCGCCTGGGCCCGGCCCGTGGAGTTCAGCGGGATATCGGTGCTGCCCTGGATACGTTTTTCCAGGTTCCAGTCGGTCTGGCCGTGTCTGACTATCGCGAGCTTGGTGATCACAACGCTGCCTTCTGCTGGACGAGTACTGCTCGGCGCTGGCCGGCTACAGGTCGGTGAGTCGGGTCACCAACCCGGCAAACGTCTCCGACGTGCCTGCCTCCAGTTTAACCAGGGCGCGGCCGTCGCCCTTGGTCGCCCCGCGGTTGATCACCACGATGGGCAGCTTGCGGCGCCTGGCCTGCTCGAGCAACCGGATTCCCGAATTGACCGCGAGTGAGGAGCCCGCCACGATCAGGGCGTCCGCCGCGCGGACGAGAGCGGAGGCCGCGGTGAACTTCCCCGTCGGGACCAGCTCACCGAAGAACACCACATTGGGCTTGAGCAGCCCGCCGCACACCGAGCAGTCCGGAACGATGAAATTCTCGATGTCGACCACGATGGCGTCGCCGTCCGGTGCGATCTCGACCTGGTCGGGGTCAGCCAGCACCGGATTGTGCGCCTCCAGGCGGGCGGCGATGCTGTCCCGGCCGAATGCCTGCCCGCAGGAGAGGCAGACCACCAGGTCCATCGATCCGTGCAGGTCGACGACGTGGCGGGACCCGGCGCGGGTGTGCAGGCCGTCGACGTTCTGGGTGATGATGCCGCTGACCAGGCCGGCGGTTTCGAGGGCGACAAGCGACCGGTGGCCCAGATTGGGTTCGGCGGCCCGGAACCGGTGCCAGCCCAGGTGGCTTCCGGCCCAGTAGCGTTTGCGCGCCCGTTCGTCGGCGAGGAAGGTCTGGAAGGTCATCGGCACGCGCACCGGGGCGCCCGCTCCGCGGTAGTCGGGGATTCCGGAATCGGTACTCACCCCGGCGCCGGTGAGGACGGCCGTGCGCCGGCCGCGCAGGATCGCCGCCACGGCGTCGAGGTCTTCCCCGGCCGCCGCAGACGTCGTCAGGACAGTCTCGGCCGTCATGATGCTCCATCCTCGTGCGTCGCCGCCGGCCGGGCCCCGGGGGAGCTGGCGTGGCGTCGATGTCCTCTGAGTCTAAACTGGTCAGTTTTCGGCTGTGTTACGGTTCCAGGTTCCGGCACCGGCAGCCGGCAACAGACCCCTCCCAGAAAGGCGGCGGCTTTCGTGCAGATCGTCCCGATTACCGACCTCGATGCGCCCGGCCTCGCCGACTACTCGCGTCTGACCGACGTTGCCCTGCGCCGCGTGTCCGAACCGGCGAACGGCCTGTACATCGCCGAGTCGGCCAAGGTGATCGGCCGGGCCCTCGCCGCCGGGCATCGTCCGCGTTCGGTTCTCGTGCAGGAGCAGTGGCTGCCGGATGCCGAGCGCCTGCTGGCGGACTGGCCGGATGTCCCGATCTATGTGGGCTCTGCGGCGCTCCTGGAGCAGCTCACCGGCTACAACCTGCACCGCGGGGCCCTGGCGGCCATGCACCGCCCCGACCTGGCGTCGGTGGCCGACATCATCCGCGGCGCCCGGCGCATCGTGATTCTCGAAGACATCGTCGACCACACCAATGTTGGTGCGATCTTCAGGTCGGTCGCAGGGCTCGGTGCTGATGCCGTGCTGATCACGCCGCGCTGTGCCGACCCGTTGTACCGGCGCAGCGTCCGGGTGAGCATGGGAACCGTGCTGCAGGTGCCCTGGACCCGGCTGCCGGAATGGGACCAGGCCGCGTCGGTCCTGCACGAGCACGGCTTCCACCTGGCGGCGCTGGCCCTGGCCGACGACGCCGTCTCCCTGGACGTCTTCGCGAACGACCCGCCGGAGCGGGTGGCACTGATTCTCGGCACCGAGGGCGACGGACTGAGCCGCACCGCATTGGCCGTGGCCGACACCGTGGTCACGATCCCGATGCTGCACGGCGTGGATTCGCTGAACGTCGCCTCGGCCAGCGCCGTGGCCCTGTGGGCGCTCCGCGCCTAGCCGTTTCCCTGGCGCGCGGCGACCCTGCGAACACGTCCGGGCACCCGTGGTTAGAATCATCGAATGTCTAACTCCCGTGGCCAGGTCTACCGCCGTCGGCGTATCGCAGTCTTCGGCGTGCTCGCCGTGGTCCTCGCATCCGGCGCCTACCTCACCAGCACGGGCCTCGCCCCGGTCTCCAGCACGGCCGCAGCCCTCACCGACCCGCCCGCGCTCAGCCAGGCGGCTGTCGCACCCGCCTGGCCCGACCAGGGTGCCGGCGCCATCGGCGCCGTCGGCTTCGACGGGGTCCTGAGCTCCAGCGGCGACCAGGCTTCGGTGCCCATCGCCAGCATCACCAAAATGGTCACCGCCCTGGTGATCCTCGAGGCCAAGCCGCTCACCGGCGACGAGCCCGGACCCGACATCACCTTCACCGACGCCGACGTCGACATCTACTACGACGCGATCGCGGAGGACGGCTCGGTGGCGCCCGTTTCCGCCGGCCAGGTGCTCAGCCAACGCGAAGCCTTCGAAACGATGCTGATTCCCTCGGCGAACAACTACAGCGTGTCCCTCGCCGTGTGGGCGTTCGGTTCCGTGGACGCGTACCTGGCCGCCGCCGCGGACTATCTCGCCGCGAACGGCCTGACTGGCACGACCGTCGCCGACACCAGCGGCATTTCCGCCCAGAGTGTGAGCAGCCCGGCCGACCTGGTGGCCATCGGCAAACTCGTGATGGCCAACCCGGCCCTGGCGGGCATCGTGGCCATGCCCAGCGCCGTCATCCCGACCGTGGGCACCGTGACCAACACGAACAAGCTGCTCGGCGTCGACGGCGTCGACGGCATCAAGACCGGCACCACGGACGAGGCCGGCGCCTGCCTGCTCTTCGCCGTGGACGTTCCCGTCGGCGACACCTCGGTCACCCTGGTGGGTGTCGTGCTCGGTGGGGACACCCACAGCGAACTCAACGAGAGCATCCTGAGCCTCATCGACAGCGTGGAGCCCGGGTTCCGCACGGTGACCCTGGTCGAGGCCGGCACGTCCTACGGCACGTACACGACCCCCTGGGGGCAGTCGGCGCGGGCTGTGGCCGAGACCTCCGAGTCCGCCGTGGTCTGGTCCGACACCCCGATCGAAAGTACCGTCGACGTCTCGGCGCTGACCCTGGGTGAGAAGGGCGACTCCGTCGGCAGCGTCGACGTGACCGTCGGTACGGAGACCGTCACTGTTCCGCTCGTCCTCGACCAGACCATCACCGATCCGGGGCCGTTCTGGCGTTGGACCAACCCCGGCGAGATCTAACCGATTCCGCGTTCGGTCTCGATTTCGGTTTCGGTGTCGTCCGGCTGGTCGAGCCTGGTCACCGGGTCCGCGGCGGGGCGCTTGGGCAGGATGTTGTCCCCCGAGGACTGGTGACGCACCCGGCGCAGCACCCAGGGCACCAGATACTCCCTCGCCCAGGCGAGGTCTTCGGTGCGCGCCTGACGCCAGGTGACGCCGGGCATCGGCTCCGGCAGCTGCGGCTCGAGCGCATTGAGCACATTGAGCGCGTCCAGCACCATCCTGGCCACGGTGTGGTGGCCAAGCGGATTGAGGTGCAGCCGGTCGGGGGCCCACATCCGGGGGTCCTGGATCTCGGTCAGCGACCACATATCGGCCACGATCGCGCCATGGGCGGCGGCGATGGCGCGGATGTTCTCGTTGTAGATCGCCACCTTGCCGCGCAGGCCCCGCAGCACGGGGGAGAAGCGCACATCGGTGCCGGTGAAAACCACCACCGTGGCGCCCTCCGACCCGAGCAGTCCGACCGCGTCGTCAAACCGCGTGGCGATGGCATCCGGGTCACTGCCCGGCCGCAGAACATCGTTGCCGCCGGCGGAGATCGTGACCAGGTCGGGCCGCAGGGCCAGCGCTGGACCCACCTGTTCGGCCAGGATCTGATTCATCAGCTTGCCCCTGACCGCCAGATTGCCGTACGCGAAATCGTCCGAACCCAGGCTGAGCATCTCGGCAACCCGGTCCGCCCACCCGCGGTTCCCGCCGGGGCTGGCCGCTTCCGGGTCACCGATGCCCTCGGTGAACGAGTCGCCGAGAGCGACGTAGCGGGACCACGGATGCTGCTGTTTCGACATGCTGTCAGTCTGCACCGTCGGGCGGATGTCGGCGCGAGTTGGTAATCTCTTATGAAGTGACTACTCCACCTGACTTCGGATCCGCTTTCCGGGAACCCTCGCACCGGGAGACCACTGAACCCGGATTGTTCGCCCTGCCTGATCGGGAGAGCAATCTCGCCGACACCGTCGACACCCCGCCCGTCTTCGGGCCGGACCGCGGACCGGCCGGCACCAGCGCCGCGGAGCACCTCTCCCCGTCATTCCCCGAACGAGCCGCCTGGGGCACCGCGAGCAAGCTCCGCGCCTGGCAGGCCGAGGCCCTCGAGGCCTACTTCCAACACCAGCCCCGCGACTTCCTCGCCGCGGCCACCCCCGGTGCCGGCAAGACCACCTTCGCGCTGCGCCTGGCCGCCGAGCTGCGGGCCCGCCGGGTGATCGACCGCATCACCGTGGTCGCCCCGACCGAGCACCTCAAACGCCAGTGGGCGGATGCGGCCGCCCGCGCCGGCATCCGCCTGGATCCCGGCTTCAAGAACGCGCACGGCCGCTACGGTAGCCATTTCCACGGCATCGCCGTCACCTACGCTCAGGTGGCCACCCGCGCGGCGCTGCACCGCGAACTCACCCAGGCCAGCCGCACCCTGGTGATCCTCGACGAGGTGCACCACGGCGGCGACGCCCTCAGCTGGGGCGACGCCATCCGCGAGGCCTTCGATCCGGCCACCCGGCGGCTCTCGCTCACCGGTACCCCGTTCCGCTCGGACACGTCGCCCATCCCGTTCGTGACCTACCTGCCCGACAAGCACGGCATCCGGCTGTCACAGAGCGACTACAACTACGGCTACGGCCGCGCCCTCGAAGACGGCGTCGTGCGCCCGGTGATGTTCATGGTCTACGCCGGGCACATGAAGTGGCGCACCCGGACCGGCGACGAGATGGAGGCCAAGCTCGGCGAGGGCAATACCAAGGACATCACCTCGCAGGCCTGGCGGACGGCACTGGAACCCACCGGCCAGTGGATTCCCGCGGTCCTGCGGGCCGCGGACGCTCGCCTCACCGAGGTGCGGCACGGTATCCCGGATGCCGGCGGCCTGGTGATCGCGACGGACCAGACCACGGCGCGCGCGTACGCGGCCATCCTCGAGGAGATCTCCGGCGAGGCCGCCACCGTGGTGCTTTCCGACGAAAAGGAATCCAGCGACCGGATCGACGAGTTCTCGCACAACACCCGGCGCTGGATGGTCGCGGTGCGGATGGTGTCTGAGGGTGTGGACGTTCCGCGCCTGGCCGTGGGCGTCTACGCGACGAGCGCCTCCACGCCGCTGTTCTTCGCGCAGGCCATCGGCCGGTTCGTGCGCGCCCGCCGTCGCGGTGAGACCGCCTCGATCTTCCTGCCCAACGTGCCCGGCCTGCTGAGCCTCGCCAACGCGATGGAACTCGAACGCGACCACGCGCTGGACCGCAGCAACCGTGACGACGGCGACGACGGCATGTACAACCCCGAGGACGCCATGGTGGCGGCCGCCAACAAGTCCGAGAAGGCCTCAGACGACCTCGGCCAGGAGGAATTCACCTGGCAGGCGCTGGATTCCCAGGCCACCTTCGACATGGTGATGTTCAACGGCGACGAGTTCGGGGAGCTCGCCGAACCCGGCACCGACGAGGAGTTCGACTTCATCGGCATCCCCGGGCTGCTCGAACCCGAGCAGGTCTCCGAGCTGCTGCGCCAACGACAGCACCGGCAGGCCAAGCGCGGCTCTGAGCGGCGCACAGCGGCCGCGGCGGTCGAGGGAGCACCGGAGGAGCCGATACCCCTGTATCGCACGCTCAAGGAGCAGCGGGCGCTGCTGGGCAGCCTCGTGGGTATGTGGTCCAAGCTGGCGGGGGAGCCGCACGCCATGGTGCACGCCGAGCTGCGCCGGCTCTGCGGGGGACCCGCGGTCGCCCAGGCCAGCGTCACCCAGATCCAGAAGCGCATCGACCTGCTCCGCCGCCGCCTCGGCCGCAGCTGACCCGACGCTCGCAGATTCACCGTCGACATCCGCCGGAAACCCATCTGTGACGCAGTTGGTGCAGGAGCGGCTGTCGCTGTCGAAGAACGGTCGATAAACTGACGCTCAAACGAAAGAGAGCGTGTATGGATTCCAAGAAAGCCGACCTGGACCGCGTCGACCGGGCGCTGCTCCGCGCGCTCTCGGTCAACGCTCGCGCCTCCGGAGCCGCGTTGGCCGCCGAAATCGGCGTGGCGGAGTCCACGGTGTCCCTCCGGCTGCGCCGGCTGCAGCAGCTGGGCCACATCCGCGGCTACCGGGCCAACATCGACCTGGCCGCCCTCGGGGCCTCACTGCAGGCCCTGATCTCGGTGCGACTGGCCAAGCACGCGAGGGAGCAGATCGATGACTTCCGCAGTGCCGCTCCGCACTGGCCCGGCGTGATCGGGTTGTTCCACACCGCCGGCGCCGACGACTACCTGTTGCACGTGGCCGCGGCGGATGCCTCCGACCTGCGCGACTTCGTCCTCGAGCACCTGGCAGAGCATCCGGCGGTGGCGCACACCGAGACCAACCTGATCTTCGAGTACGTCGACGGCGACGGCTGGCAGGACCTGGTCAAGTAGCGCGCCTGCTCGTTCCCGCCAGCCCGTTCCCGCACGCCAACTGTTCCCCGTGCGGACAAATGCACCCGGTACGCCGGACGCACTTGTCCGCCTGGGGAACAGTTGTTTTGCCTACGCGGGTTAAAAAAGCAACGCCCCCGCCGAAGCGGGGGCGTTGCAAGCAGCTTTGAGCTGCCGCAGCTCTATTTAGAGGGCGCGGATGTTCTCGGCCTGGGGACCCTTGGGGCCCTGGGTTACCTCGAACTCGACCTTCTGGTTCTCATCGAGCGACTTGTAGCCGTTCGAAGCGATCGCGGAGTAGTGCGCGAAGACATCGGCGCTTCCGTCGTCGGGAGCGATGAATCCGAAGCCCTTTTCAGCGTTGAACCATTTCACGGTACCTGTTGCCATTATGAAACTCCTCCAGGAGTGTTAGAAAGGCCCCGACTTTCGAGGCCGTTCGTCGCGGTATTCGTCGTCCGCTTCCGAAAGGAATAAGCCCGCACCGACCGAAGTCGATACGTTTTTTAGACGTGCAAGCACTACAACTACTTCGACAACACTAGCCCACATCGCTCGGTCTGCGTGAAGTTCTGTGCGAAAAAGCGATCAAAGTGTTACGAATTCTGACAGAAATGCTCAAAGTGTGCCGGTGACGGCGCTATTCGACGGTGACGAAATCGATCAGCTGCTCGACCCGGCCAAGCAATGACGGTTCGAGATCGGCGTAGCTGCGCACCTGTCCCAGGATTCGCTGCCAGGCCCTGGCGATGTCGGCCTGGTCGTCGTGCGGCCAGCCGAGCGCCGCGCAGATGCCGTGCTTCCACTCGATGTTGCGCGGAATCTGCGGCCAGACCGGCAGATTCAGTCGGGCCGGCTTCACCGACTGCCAGACATCCACATAGGGATGTCCGACCACGAGGACGTGCCGGCCGTGTGGGCCGCGGGCGACGGCCTCGGCTATGCGGCTCTCCTTGGATCCGGGCACCAGGTGGTCAACGAGAACGCCGACGCGGCGTGTCGGTCCCGGCTTGAAGTCCGCCAGCAGTTCGGCGAGGTTGTCCACGCCCTCGATGTACTCCACCACGACGCCCTCGATGCGGAGGTCGGCGCCCCAGACCTTCTCGACGAGCTCGGCATCGTGGCGGCCCTCGACGAAGATGCGGCTGGCCCTGGCCACCCGCGCCGGCGCATCCGCCACCGCCAGCGAACCGGACGCCGTGCGTCCCCGGGTCGCCGGGGCGGCAGCCCGAGGCGGCACGAGGACGACAGGCTCGCCGTCGAGCAGGAAGCCGCCGCCGAGGGGGAACAGCCGGAGCTTCCCGTGCCGGTCCTCCAGGGTGACGACCTTCTTCTCGACCCTGATCACCGCACCGCAGAACCCGGTGGCGACCTCCTCGACGACCAGGTCGCGTACGGCCTCCTGCTGGGGGACCACACGGCGGCCGGCCTCCCGCCATCCGGCGGCGAGCACATCATTGGAGTAACGGTCTTCATTCACGCAATCGACGCTAGCGGAAGTCCCTCGACGACGTGTGGGCCGCCACGGTGAGGGGTTCGAATCTGTCGGCGATGAGGTTGACAACGCCCTCCGGGGAGCGTTCGAGGATGCCGCGGATCATCAGTGCGGGCGACTCCCGGGCGATCCGGCGGAAGTGGGTCCAGACCCCGACGCTCACCACGACGTTGACGTTTCCGGTCTCGTCCTCGAGGTTGATAAAGGTGACACCGTTCGCGGTAGCCGGTCGCTGGCGGTGGGTGACCACACCACCCACCTCGATGCGGCGGCCGTTCTCGGTGGCGGCCAGCTGATTCGCGGCCAGGGCGCCCCGAGCGGCCAGGACCGACCTGGCGTGCCGGATCGGATGGTCGTCGGTGGAGACCCCGGTTGCCCAGAGGTCGTAGGCCACCTGCTCCACCGGCGTCATCAGGGCCAGCAGGGGTGGTTGCACGGTCTCGAAGGAGCCGCGCAGGTGCGCGTCGGTCTCCTGGGCCGCTTCCCCGGCCGACCAGAGTGCTTGCCGGCGTTCGAGGCCCAGCCCGTCGAAGGCTCCGGCCGTGGCCAGGGATTCGAGCTGTTCGGTGTTGAGCCGGGCGCGGCGGGCCAGGTCGTTCATCGACCGGAACGGACCGAACCTGGTCCTGTCGGTGACGATCCGTTCGGCCACCGCCGTGCCGATGGATCGCACGTCGGCGAGCCCGAGCCGCACGGCCAGGGCGGTGTCCCTGCGGTGGCCCCGGTCGTCCACGGGCAGGGTGCGGTCGTAGACCGGCACGGCGGGTTGGTCGTGCTCTAGGCAGCCCGGCCGTCCCACCGGCTCGCCCGACGCGTCGGGCAGCGACTCGAGCACCGCATCCGCGCCGGAGAGCTGCACATCGGGTCTCAATACCTGCACACCGTGCCGACGGGCGTCCGCGACCAGGGATTGCGGCGAGTAGAAGCCCATCGGCTGGGCGCGCAGCAGTGCGGCGAGGAAGGCGCCCGGGTAGTGCAGCTTCAGCCAGGCGCTGGCATAGACGAGCAGGGCGAAGCTGATCGAGTGGCTCTCGGCGAAGCCGAAGTTGGCGAAGGCCTCGATCTTCTCGTAGATCTCGTCGGCCAGGTCCCCGGTGATGCCGTTGCCGGCCATGCCTTCGTACAGGGTGGCGCGCAGGGAGGAGATCTTCTCGATGCCGCGCTTGGAGCCCATTGCCCGGCGGAGCAGGTCGGCGTCCTCGCCGCTGCAGCCGCCCACCGCCATGGCCATCTGCATGAGTTGCTCCTGGAAGAGCGGGATGCCGAGGGTGCGTTCGAGGACCGGCTCGAGTTTGGGGTGCAGGTAGGTCACCGGTTCCTGGCCGAGCTTGCGCCGGATGTACGGGTGCACGGCGCCACCCTGGATGGGGCCGGGGCGGATGAGTGCGATCTCGACCACGAGGTCATAGAAGCGGCGCGGTTGCAGGCGCGGCAGGGTGCCCATCTGGGCGCGGCTCTCCACCTGGAACACCCCGATGGAGTCGGCGCGGCAGAGCATGTCGTACACCCCGGCCTCCTCCCGGGGAATGCCGCCCAGGCTCCAGTCCTCGCCGAGGGAGTCCCGAACCAGGTCGAAGGTGTACTGCAGGGCGGCGAGCATGCCGAGCCCGAGCAGGTCGAACTTGACCAGGCCCATCCAGGCGCAGTCGTCCTTGTCCCACTGCAGAACCGTGCGGTTCTCCTTGCGGGCGTGTTCGATGGGGCAGACCTCGCCGACGGGCCGGTCGGTGAGCACCATCCCACCGGAGTGGATGCCGAGATGGCGGGGAAATCCGAGCACCTGGCCGGCGAGGTCGGCGACCTGGTCGGGGATGTCGTGGTCGGGGCTGGACACCGCCGAACCCCACTGCTCCACCTGTTTTGACCAGGCATCCTGCTGTCCGGTGCTGTAGCCGAGGGCCTTGGCCATGTCGCGTACCGCGAACTTCGGCCGGTAGGTGATCACGTTGGCCACCTGGGCGGCGTTGAGCCGGCCGTAGCGTTCGTAGACGTACTGGATCACCTCCTCCCGCCGGTCGGAGTCGAAGTCCACGTCGATGTCGGGTTCTTCCTCCCGCAGGCTGGAGAGGAATCTCTCGAAGGGCAGGCGATAGAAGATCGAGTCCACCGCGGTGATCCCGATCACGAAGCACACGGCCGAGTTGGCCGCGGACCCGCGGCCCTGGCATAGGATCCCGTTGCGCCGGGCGAACTGCACGATGTCGTGCACGATCAGGAAGTAGCCCGGGAAATCCTTCGCCTCGATCACCGCGAGCTCCTTCTCCAGGCGCTCGCGCACATTGGCGTTGTACCCGGGGTACGCGCGTTCCGCGCCATCCCAGACCAGCTGACGCAACCAGCTCATCGGCGTGTGCCCGTCCGGAACGTGCTGACGGGGCAGTCGGGGCCTGGCCCGGCGCAGCGAAAAGGCCAGCTCGTCGGCGAGTGGCACCGTACGGGCGACAGCCCCCGGATACCGGCCGAAGCGCGCGGCCATCTCGGCTCCGCTCCGCAGGTGCTGGGTGGGCGCTGCGGGAAGCCAGCCGTCCATATCGTCCAGGCTGCGCTGGGCGCGCACGGCGGCCAGGGCGGAGAACAGCCTGAAATCGGCCGGTTGGGCATAGTGAACGTTGTTGGTTGCGAGAACCGGCAGACCCGCCCGGTCCGCCAGAGCGGCCAGCCTGTCGTTGGTCACGGAGTCCTGCGGCCGGCCGTGGTCGACCAGTTCGACGTTCACGCTGTCGCGTCCGAACAGGGCGATCAGGCGGTCCAGTTCCCGGGCCGCCGCCTGGTCGCCGTCCTGCTGCAGGGCCTGGCGTACCGCGCCGGACCGAGATCCGGTCAGGATGCTCCAGGTCCCGCCGGACGACTCGGCGAGCTCCTCGACGTCGTAGACGGGCCGGCCCTTCTCGCCCCCGGCGAGCTGACCGTGGGTGAGCGCGGCGGCCAGTCGGTGATAGCCCTCCTGACCCCTGGCCAGAACCACGAGGTGACTGCCCTCGGGGTTCGGTACCCCGTTCTGCCGACGGGTCAGCCCGAGGGACAGCTCTGCCCCGAAGACAGTTCGCACACCCGGGTAGCTCTCCGCGGTCTCGGCCAGGCGGACCGCCCCGTACAACCCGTCGTGGTCGGTGAGGGCCAGGCCGTGCAGGCCCAGCGCGCCGGCCTCCTCGAGGAGGCGTTCCGGGGAGCTTCCGCCATCGAGGAAGCTGAAGTTGGAGTGGGCGTGCAGCTCCGCATAGCCGACGACGGTCCCGGCCGGTGGGCGCGGCGGGGTCTCTGCCGCGTAGGGCTGGCGATGTCGGGACCAGGCAGGGCTGTCACCGCCGTCGGCCTCGGGGGGAGGGCCGCCGGGGCGCCGGTCGGAGAGCCTGCGCTCCAGTTCCGACCAGGGAATGGGCGGGTTATTGAATCCCATCGGGGTGCATCGTCCTCTCTGTCATCCGGGGCCTGGTCATACCGGGCCTAGTCATACCGGGCCTCGGCCCGCCAACCGTCGTCGTCCAGCGCCAGCAGCCACGCGCCGCCGGTCTCCTCGACGATCTGCACCCGTTGCACTGTGCGGCCGGCCATGGGGTCCCACCAGCGTTCCCGCACCGGCCACGGGCCGGCCCAGGCAACCACCGGGCTCGGCGGGCCCCCGGTGGACCCCTCGATGGACCGGGGCGGTGAGAATCGCGCCGGCTCACCATCGAGAGCGCCGCGGTCATCGACCCGCAACGACCGGCCGTCGTCGGTGACGAGGGCGACCGGATGGCGTTCCCGGTACACCGTGGCGGGAAGCAGCCCGCCGAGGCTCCCGGACCAGGGGCGGTCGGCGCCGCCCGGACCGCCGGTCGGCAAACCGGCACCGTCATCGCCCCAGGGCACCCACACCTGGCGGTCGGCGAGCATCCGCCCACCGCCGATGGCCGCCGTCACGACGCCGGCGTGGCCCACCAGGCCCTGCACCCGGGTGAGGGCATGGTGGATGCGCTCGTCGGGGCCTGTTCCCCACAGGCCGTCCTCGTGGTTCGCGACGGCGTCGACCCTGTCGGGGGAGAAGACCACCCGGACGACCCCGGCGGCCAGGCCCGAGTCGGCCCGACCCTCGCCCTGCAGCTGCCAGCGCACCCTGTCGATCAGGTCGGAGGCGGTGAACCACCGGGGATGTCGCCAGGTCCGTTCGGTCAGGAGACCGTCTTCGGTGCTGACCAGGATCGAGACGGCCGTGCACACGAGCGTCTGCTCCCGCAGGGTCTGCACGAAGGTGTCGGCGGTGCTGCGCAACGCGAAGGCGAGCTGGTCGATGCGGTCCAGGGCCGGTTCGAACTCCTGGCCGCGGTCGAACACCGGTGTGGGGGTGCGGGGCACGACCTCCTCGTGCTCGCGCCCGGCAGCCCGGGCGTGCGCCTGCGCCGCTGCCGCCCCGAAACGGCGGTGGACGTCCTGGGCGGGCAGGGCGGCGAGCTGGCCGAGGGTGTGCACCCCCAGCCGGGCCAACAGGGTGCCGAGCCCGGCCTCGGCCACTGCCGACACGGGCAACGGCGCCAGGAACGCGGCCGATTCCCCGGGCGGGACGATGTGCACCCGGTCCAGACGCTCCGGCAGGGCGCCGCGGGGATCAACCGCCCGCGCCCGCGACGGAAACCCCTCGCGCCGCGCCGCCTGCTCGGCCGCAAAGGGGCCGTCGGCGATTCCGGCCCTGGCCTCGGGAAGTCCGGCCCCGTGCAAGTAGTCGAGCATGGCTCGTGCCGCGGCGTCCTCGCTGCCGTAGTAGCGCACCGGGCCTCGGGCGCGGATCGCGCAGGTGCCCGGACGGAGCACGGCCACACCGGGCGTGATGTCCTCGAGGCCGTCCAACACGGGGTCGAAGGCCCGCCGGTCCAGCGCGGGGTCGTAGGGCAGCACGACGAGGTCGGTGCACCGGAACTGGGCCTCCCGTACGGTCAGGCCGCGCCGGACACCCTGGCGTCGCGCCTCGATGGAGCAGGCGAAGACCATCCCGTGCTCTATGAGAGCCATCGGGCCGTCTGCGGGCAGGTCGGTGGCTGACCGAGCGGCCAGCACGGGCCAGTCCGGGCACCACAACACGATGGTGCGTTCGCGGTTCATGACTCACCCGGCTGCCGGATGCCGGCGGCGGCGGCGGCGGCGTCGGGAAGGTGCACGAGCGTGGACCGCCGTCGTCCGGAGCCGTTCCGCCCGGTGACGTGCACGGCCAGGTCCCGACCGGCCAGGTAGCCGTGTCCAGCGCCCAGGCCGTCCCAACGGGTGTCGGTGACGCGCAGGGCGGCCTCGCTCTGGGGCCACGCCCCGGCCACGATCAGGGTGCATCCGCTCTGCCGCAGCCGCGCGCCGAGCCTTGCCGCCTCGGCGTCGCCGACGGCACGTGCGGGATGCACGACGACGACGGGCAGCACATCCACCAGCGCCGCCGTCACGGCCAACCACTGATCGGCGGGGGAGGGAACCAGCACGAGTCGCTCGAGGTCGATTCCGTATCCGATCGCCGCCTCCGCGCCGAAGTCGGGCAGGCCCACCACGGCGCCCCAGCCACCGTCCGCTGTCGCCGCTGCAACAGCGGCCATGATCAGCGACGTCGAGTTATCGACCGTGTAGACCACACCGGTGCGCAAGATCCCGTCCGGCAGGAGCCCGGCGAGGACTCCGGAGACGGGCCGTCCGCCGGCATCCCAGCGGTCCCGCTGCATTCCGTGGATGCGTGCCTGCAGTTCGCTGACCCGCTCGGCGGCGGAGCCGGCGGGAGGACCGGCTGCGTGCGCTACGGAGGTCAGAGGAATGGACACCCTCTAATTTTCGAACACAGATTCGATTTCGTCAACCGGTGTGGATAACCCGGTCCTGCTGTGGCGCACGGTAACCTGAGCCTATGTGTGGGCGATTCATCATTACCGATTCGGCGCCTGACCTCGCCGCCATGTTCGACATCGAGCACGAGGCCGGAGAGCTGCCGGAGCCGTCCTGGAACGTCAAACCGACCGAGCAGATCCCCATCGTGCTCGAATCGATGAAATCCGATCCGGTCGTGCGTCGGCTGGAACCGGCTCGCTGGTCGCTGGTGCCCACCTTCTCTCCCGAGCTGACCGCCGCGTTCGCCACCTTCAACGCCCGCGCCGAGAGCGTCGCCGAGAAGCCGACCTTCCGCACGGCCCTGGCCAAGACCCGGGCCATCGTGCCGGTCACCGGCTACTACGAATGGCACACGGAGGGCACCACGAAGACGCCCTACTTCGTGTACTCCGATGACGGCCTGCCCCTGGCACTGGCCGGACTGTACTCGTGGTGGCGCAATCCCACTCTCGGACCCGACGACCCGGCCCGATGGGTATTGACGGCCACCGTCCTCACCACCGCCGCCCAGGGCGCCCTCTCCGACATCCACGACCGGATGCCCGTGGTGCTGCCGGAGGAATGCTGGGATCGCTGGCTGGACCCACACGCCGACGGCGACCAGGCCCTCGTCGACGCTGCGGTCGAAGCCTCCACGGAGGCGGCGGCCGGGTTGGCCTTCTATCAGGTAGCACCGGTCTCCGGGGATGCGCCGGAGCTCATCGACCCGCTCGGCCCGGAGCGTGAGGTCGGCTACAGCGTCTGACCGGCGCTGAGAGCCACGCGGCACGCGACGAACTAGTACTCTCGAAGCGAGCCCGGATAAGCTTTCGCGGCACCGTCGAGAGGATCCTTCCATGCCCATTCTTACCTTCGTCGTCGCGATGGCCGTCTTCGTCCTGGGCCTGTGGCTCTTCGGCCTGGCCTTCACGGTGACCGCCTGGCAGGGCGCGATCTTCTTCGCCGGCATCCTGGCCGTCAGCGCGGCCGTCGCCATCCCCGTTCGCGCACTGCGCAACTGACCTGCCCGATTGACCAGGGCCGGCGACCGGCCCCGACACCCCGATCGACGAGGATCCCATGCGCGCCGAACAGCTCACCGACCCGATCACCTTTCACGGTGAGGGCCCGGTCTTCGCAGCGTCCTGGGGCGGATTGCGCCTCGTCGACCTATTCGCCGGCGACGTTCTGTCGCTGGCCGACGACGGCACGGTGACCCGTCGGCACGTGGACAGCATCGCCGCCGCCCTGCGGCCACGCGTCGGCGGCGGTGCGGTCATCGCCCTCGAACGCGGCTTCGCCCTCGAGGACGCCGACGGCACCCTGACCCGGCTGCCGGAGGTGTGGGCGGATCCGAGCGTGCGGATGAACGACGGCGGCGCCGCTCCGGACGGTTCGTTCTACTGCGGCTCCATGGCGTACGACCAGCGCACCGGCGCCGGATCGCTGTACAGGCTCGCCCCGGACGCATCGGTGCACCTGGCCGTGGCCGGCGTGACCATCTCCAACGGTCTCGCCTGGAGCCCGGACGGTTCGCTGGCCTACTACAACGACACGCCGACCGGCCGGATCGGGGTCTTCGACTGGACCCCGGAGACCGGGCTGACCGGGCTGCGCACCTTCGTCGACATCCCGTCCACCGACGGCTACCCCGACGGCCTCACCGTGGACGGCGAGGGCGGCGTGTGGGTGGCACTGTATGCAGGCGGGGCGGTGCGCCGCTACGCACCGAACGGCACCCTGGACGAGGTCATCGAGGTGGCCGCCCACCGGGTCACGGCCTGCACCTTCGGCGGCGACGACCTCCGTCGGTTGTTCATCACCACCTCCCGCGAAGGTCTCGCCCCTGGCGAGGACCCGCTGGCCGGCTCGATCTTCTCGGTGACCCCGGGTGTCGCGGGGCTGCCGGTCGCGCCCTTCGCCGGTTAGGCGCTGCCCCGCGGGTGCGGCTCAGAGGCCGGCCACGAGGTTGATCAGCGTCGCCAGGATGATCGAGCCGAACAGGAACGACATCAGCGCGTGCCGCAGGGCCACCGCACGCATCGCCGACGAGGTCAGTGTTGTGTCCGACACCTGGAAGGTCATTCCCAGGGTGAAGGACAGGTACGCGAAATCCGCGTACCTGGGCGGCTCCAGCTGGTTGAAATCGATGCCGCCGTCGTCATCCGCGTAATACATCGAGGCGTACCGCAGGGCGAACAGGGTGTGCACGAGCACCCAGGACAGCGCGACGACGACAAGCGCCAGGGCGGCGAGCAGGGCCTGGCCCGGCCCCTCGGCAGCACGCGCCTGCAACAGCACGATGAGAATGCTGCCGAGACTGGCCAGGCTGGCCAGGATCAGCAGCAGGTCGGTGATGCCCCGCGACGGGTCTTCCCTGGTGGCGTGGGCCGCCGTGGTGGCGGCGTCCAGCGGAACGACGCTGACCCACACCCAGCCGATGTAGAGCACCGCCGCGACCGCCCAGCCGATCGCGGGCGCCAGCAACCAGTTGCCCAGCAGACCCGACGCCAGACCCGCGAGGATGCCGACGGCCACCATGACGATGAACCGGGTGCTTGAGCGGTGCACCCGGGGAACTGGAGTTGAGGTCTTCACTCGCTGATCGTCGCACAAATCGCCCGGTCCGCGAGCGCCGCACGGTGTCGGCCAGATGCCAGCAACGCTGGCTAGGCTGGGAGCCGAACGACCTTTCTTCGTTCCTGGCCGAAAGAGACCGCACGAATGTCAGAGAGTCCGGCCGCAGCCAGCCCCTACGAGGTGCTGGGCGTGAGCCCGTCGGTGACCGACGAGGAGTTGCGACGCGCCTACCGCCTCAAGCTGCGGCAGTCCCACCCTGATGTCGGTGGCAGTGCGGCCTCCTTCCACGCCGTGCAGGTGGCCTGGGAACGCATCGGGAGTCCAGAGTCCCGGGCCGCGTACGACGGGGCCCGCTACCCGGAGACCGCTTACTCCGGCACGAGCAGCACGTCGCGCCCGACGGGCAGGCCCACCTCGAACGGAATGAAGGCCAGGATGCATGGCCATCCCGGCGGCCACTCCCGCCAGCGCTACCTGGCGCTGCTGCGGGAATGGGCCGGTCGCGGCACCGTCATCGCCGACCCGTACGCCCCTGACCTGGTGCGGTCGGCGCCGCGGGAGATCAGGCACCGGCTGGCCAAGGCCCTCGCCGAGGAAAACACCGCCCAGCTGATCTCCGGCCTCGGCATCGGATACACCGCCTGGCACGACATCGCCACCCGGGACGATGTCGAGAAGGTCGACCATGTCGTGCTCGGCCCGGCCGGGCTGTTCGCCATCCTCTCGGAGGACTGGGGGTCGCCCGTGCAGCTCAAGCGCGGCGAACTCGTCGGCGAGGGCCTGGCGCCGGGCGAGGAGCCGCTGGACGAGTTCGCGTCCGCAGCGCGAATCCTGGCCAAGTCCCTCCGGGTGCGCTTCACCGCGCTGATCGTGGTGGTACCGGATCAGGCCGTGGCCGAGCCCCTGTCGATGCCGAGCCGGGGCAGACGGCCGATGGTGGTCGTGATCCCGCGGTCGCGCCTGGTCGGGGTGCTGCGAGACGGTATCGCCGGGATGGAACGCGGCAGCTTCGAGAAGGTGTTCGAACTGCGCAGCACCCTGCAGAACGGCATCCGCTTCGTCGAAGACTAGGCGGATGCCGGGCGCCGCTAGGCGGGTACGGCGTCGGCGAGGCCGAGCTTCTGCACCCAGTGGCCCAGGAACGCGGCGCCCGCCTCATCGTGGATGAGGTCGCCCTCCACGATCACCGGGTACGGCCGCTCCAGGATGCCGTCGGCCGGGCGCACGTCCACGTGGGCCACGTCGTAGCCGGCCGCGTGCAGGTGGTCGGCCATGAGGTAGTCGCTGCGGGAATCGCCCACCGACCGCCACACCCGGGGGAGCGGTCCGCCCTCGGCGAAGAAGGCCAGGGCGCGCTGGGCGGCGTGGTCCTTGTCCAGGTCGACCGATTCGATGTCGGTGGAAATGATCGTGGTGTCAATGCGGAACGGTACCGCTCCCTCGGCGTCGGGGGAGACCCTGTCGCCGAAGCGCACACCCAGTCCGTGTTCGATCAGGATGGCGTACGCGGCATCCTCGAACGACGCCTGAGCGACGTGGTAGGCGGCCCGGTCGATATCCGTGCGCTGTTCGACGGAGATCATGGCGAGCTTGGTCTCGTCGAAGAACATGGTGTCGGCGTAGTCGGTGGCGACCAGCTCGCGGATGCGGCTCACCACGGGGGCGGGCAGGGCGACGCTGGCGTCGACGATGACCTCGCCCATGCCGGTGTCGGTGATGGGGAACCACACGGCGCCCTTCTCGCAGACCCCGTACATGCGCATCTCGCGTGGCAGGCCCGCGGTGACCAGCGGGGTCACGACCTGCTCGCTGATGAACTGCGCCGACCGACCGGTGATGAAGCCGATGGGCACGTTCGCCCCGGCCAGCGTGATGAGGTCGGTGATGATGCTCGGTGTGGCGATGGTGCGGGTGTCCGGGCTGGCGATCGGGCCATCCACATCGAGCAGCAGGCCGAGCGGGGAAACTGTTTCAGGCATGCTTCATTGAACCAGTTCCTGCCCCGGAGCGTTGGCGTCCGTCGCAGCGCCTATCGTTGAACCTGATGATTACCAGACGAGAAGCAGCGCTCCGCCTCGACATTCCCCTCGAGATGGCGCAGCGCCACGACCTTCCCAGCCGCATGACCGAAGCACAGCTCGCCGAGATCGAGAAGAACCCGCCCGCCTGGCTCGCGCAGTCGCGCGCGAACCGCACCGGCAAGAAGCCCGTCTGGATCGAGTTGACCTGCAGCGTGTGCGGGTTCACCGAGGCGACGCGGCCGAAGAAGTGGTGGCCGACGTTCACCTACCTCAGCTGCGACCACCACGGTTATGACGAGCTCCCGGCCGCCGCCGCCGGCCTCAGCCGCCGTGAGGTGGATGGCATCGGCAGCCGCTTCATCGGCATCGTCGATGCCGCCGAGGATGGGGAGCAGGACTCATGAGTTTGATCCGGCTGAACGACGTCACCGTGCGTTTCGAGAACACCCAGGTGCTCCGGGAGACCTTCTTCAGGCTCGAACCTGGCGACCGGGTCGGCATGATCGGCCGGAACGGGTCGGGCAAGACCACCCTCATCAAGCTGATCCTCGGCCAGGTGACGCCGGACTCCGGCACGGTCACCGTCGATGACGGCGTGAAGATCGGCTACTTCTCCCAGTTCTCCGAGCTGAACGGCGCGGCCACGATCACCGAGGTGCTGGACGCCCTGTTCGTGGAGATCAAGGCCGTCGAAGCCGAACTCGCCTCGATCGATCTGGCCATCGCCGCCGATTCCTCGGCCGGCGCCGAGCTCGACCGGCTGATCCATCGTCAGTCCGAACTCTTTGAGGACATGGACCGGCTGGACGGCTGGGACTACCCGAGACGCATCGACGCGGCCCTGACCATCCTGGGCTTCGACGAGGCGCACCGCAGCTGCGCGATCGACGAGCTGTCCGGCGGCTGGCGCAACCGCGCGGCCCTGGCGAAGATCCTGCTCGAGGCACCGGATGTGCTGCTGCTGGACGAGCCCACCAACTACCTCGACGTAGCCGGCGTGGAGTGGCTGGAGAGCTGGTTCCGCGACTTCAAGGGCGCCGCCGTGATCGTCTCGCACGACCGCACCTTCCTCGACGCCGTCGTGACCCGCATCATCGAGCTGGAGAACTTCCACCTGCACGAGTACCCGGGCAACTTCGGCGAATACGTGGTGCAGAAGCAGTTCCGTCTCAAGACCCTCGAGCAGCAGTTTGTGCACGAGTCCGAACTGCTCGCCTTCGAGTCCGAGGGCATCGCCGACCGGCGCGAGGCCCAGAAGAACGCCAGCCGCAAGCTCGGCAGCCAGCTGGCCACCATCAAGAAGTCCCGCACACCCCGACCGGTCGACAAGATCATCACCGAGATCTACGGCGGCCTGCACGTGAAGGATGTGCTCTGCCGGGTCGAGATGCTCAGCAAGGCCTATGGCGAGAAGGTGCTCTTCAACGACCTGAGCTTCGAGATCCGCCGTGGCAACCGCATCGTGGTGCTCGGCGCGAACGGCAGCGGCAAGACCACGCTGCTGCGGGTTCTCACCGGGGAGGAATCGGCGGATCACGGCGAGGTGGACTGGGCCAAGGGCGCCGGCATGGTGTCGTACAACCAGGTGCTCGCCGAGCTGGATGACACCGACACCGTCAGCCACGCGGTCAACGCGCTCGAGGGCAGCCTGGCGTTCACGGCCACCCGCAAGTCGGTGAACCGGTTTCTCACCATGTTCCAGTTCTCCGAGGCCGACCTCAAGCAGAAGATCGGCAACCTCTCCGGCGGCCAGAAGGCCCGCGTGGCGATGGCCCAGTGCCTGCTGTCCGGCGCCTCGGTGCTGCTGCTGGACGAGCCCACCAACCACCTGGACATGTCCAGCACCCAGGTGATGGAGCGGGCGCTGCTGCACTTCCCCGGGGCCGTGGTGGTGGTCAGCCACGACAGGTTCTTCACCGACAAGATCGCCAACCGCCGCCTGATCTTCGGCAGTGAGGGTGCCGAAGCCGGCGAGGTCGAGGTCGCCGTAGCCTGACCCGCGCATCGCGTGCAACCCCTCAGGGTCGCTAGGGGCCGGCGAGAGTGCCGTCCGGGAGGGCCTCACGGATCGACCCGGGGCCGGTGCCCAGGTAGAGCGGCCAGATCACCTCGGCGCTGCCCGGTAGTTGCCAGACCAGACCCTCGAGCGCGGATGCCTGGTACAGCGGCTGGCCGGCGGGCCGCCCGGCGCCGGGCTCCTGGATTTCCGTGTACTCGGAGGTCGGGTCCTCGTCGACGTAGCTGCGGGCGCCGTCCCAGGCCGGCTCCAGATAGGCGACGATCGCCGTTCCGGCCGGCACCGTTCCAGCGCACTCGTCCGGACTGCTCGACGCAAATTCGATGTAGACGCTGCCGTTGACGGCCGCGTCCAACTCTCCGTAGACAACCGTGACGTCCCGCACGACGATCACCGCGCTTCGCGTCGTCGACGTCTCCTTCGATGCGGTGTAGGTGCTGTCGCGGCCCGCCTGGATCCGATCGATTTCGCCCATGATCACCACGGTGCTGTCCGCGGCCAGCACCGCCAGTGACTCGATCGGGTCGTAGTCCACGATCCCCGGTGGGCTGCACGCCGTGAAGACCTCGTCCGCGCTGGGCCCGGCCGGCGCCGGCCCCATGATCGGGCCGGCGGCGGACGGAGCCGTGGCGTCGGCGTGGCCGCATCCGGTGATCAGCACACCGACGCACGCAACGGCGACGCACAGCTGCCAGGCCCGTGTTCGGACTGTTCGGTAGATGTCCATACCCACTATTGTCCGGACGGCCGCAACTGGTTCCCCTACAGGGTCGCGCGCACCTGCACCGTGGCGCCGGCCGGGGCGTAGGGCACCGTACGGCCCTCGATGGCGACACCGTCGACCTCGAGGCTGGCCCGGGAACCCTCGCGGCCCGAGTTGGCCACCGTGATCACGTACGTCGCGCCGCGGGCCTGCCGGGTCACGGTGAACTCCGCGACATCCGGTCCGATCTGCGGGTCGACCACGAGGCCGTCGTAGTCGGTGCGCACACCCAGGAGGTACTGGGAGACCGTCACGAAGTTCCAGGCCGCCGTGCCGGTCAACCAGGAGTTCTTGGCCTCGCCGTGCCTGGAGGCCTCCTTGCCGGCGATCATCTGCGCGTACACGTACGGCTCGGTGCGGTGCACCTCGGAGATGTCCTCCCGGTAGGCGGGCGTGATCTTCCGGTAGTGGTCGAACGCCTTCGCGCCGCGGCCGATCACGGTCTCGCCGATGATCACCCACGGGTTGTTGTGGCAGAAGATGCCACCGTTCTCCTTGTAGCCCGGGGGATAGGTCGACACCTCGCCCAGTTCCACGCGGTAGCTGCGGTACGCCGGGTACTGCAGCACCAGGCCGTGCTCGGAGCCGAGGAGCCGGTCTACGGAGTCGAGGGCACGGAACGCGGGACTGGTCTTCACCGGGGTGCCGTCGCTGTTGTGCTCGACGCCGACGCCGGCCAGGACGGCGAAGCCCTGCGGCTCGATCCAAATCTGACCCTCGGTGTCCTCGGAGGTGCCCACCTTGTTGCCGTAGAAGTCGTAGGCGCGCAGGAACCAGTCGCCGTCCCAGCCGTGCGTCAACAGCGCCTGGCTCATCTCGGCGGCGGCCTTGCGGGCCTTGTCCGCCTGCACGGTGTCACCACCGCGTTCAGCGATGGTCGCGTACTGGCCGGCGGCGAGCACGAACTGTGCGGCGATGAAGGTCGACTCCGCCACCCCGCCGGCCTGGTTTTCGGTGGTCTGGAACGACTCACCCGGGGTCGTGGAGAAGCAGTTCAGGTTCAGGCAGTCATTCCAGTCGGCCCGCCCGATCAGTGGGAGCCCGTGCGGGCCGAGATTGTTCAGGGTGAACTCGAACGACCGGGTCAGGTGGGTGTACAGGGTCTCGGCGAGGGCGTCGTTGTTGTCGAACGGCACCACCTCGTCGAGGATCGTGTAGTCGCCGGTCTCCTTGAGATAACCGTCCACCCCGATGATCAGCCAGGCGGGGTCGTCGTTGAAGCCGGACCCGAGCTCGTTGTTGCCCCGCTTGGTGAGGGGCTGGTACTGGTGGTACGCGGACCCGTCCGGCAGCTGGGTCGCGGCGATGTCGAGGATGCGTTCGCGAGCGCGGTCCGGGATCAGGTGCACAAAACCGAGCAGGTCCTGGGTCGAGTCCCGGAAGCCCATGCCGCGGCCGATGCCGGTCTCGAAGTACGACGCCGAGCGGCTCATGTTGAAGGTCACCATGCACTGGTACTGGTTCCAGATGTTGACCATCCGGTTGAGCTTGTCGTCCGGGGAGGTCACCGTGTACGCGGAGAGCAGGTCAGTCCAGTAGACGCCGAGGGCGTCGAACGCGGCATCCGCGGCTTCGGTGGTGGACAGGCGGGCCAGCAGCGCCTGGGCGCGGGTCTTGTTGATGACCTGCTTGGCGTCGTCCGCCCACTTCTCCTCGCCGGTCTCGGCGTTGTTCTCGACGTAGCCGAGAACGAAGACCAGGTCGCGGCTCTCACCGGGCTGCAGGGTCGAGTCGACCTGGTGGGAGCCGATCGGGTACCAGCCCGATGCCATCGAGTTAGCCGCGGCGCCGGCGTGCGGGACCTTGGCCTCGGCCAGCGTTTCGTAGAGCCCGACGAAGGTCTCCCGGTCGGTGTCGAAGCCGGCGATCTCGGCGTTCACGCCGTACACGGCGTAGTGGTCGCGACGCTCCCGGTATTCGGTCTTGTGGTAGATCGCGCTGCCGTCGACCTCCACCTCGCCGATGGAGAGGTTGCGCTGGTAGTTGGTCTGGTCGTCCTGGGCGTTCCACAGGCAGAACTCGAGGTAGGAGAACAGGGAAAAGGTCTTGACCGCATCCGACGTGTTGGTGATCGTGACCTTCTGCACCTCCGCCGTCTCGCCGAGGGGAACGAAGTAGAGCGTGGAGACCCGCAGGCCGCCGCGTTCACCCGTGATGCGGGTGTAGCCCATGCCGTGGCGGGTTTCGAAGAAGTCGAGGTCCTTCTTCATCGGCAGCCAGCTGGACGTCCACACGTCGTCGCCGTCCTTGATGAAGAAGTAGCGTCCACCGGAGTCGGTGGGGACGTCGTTGTAGCGGTACCGGGTGAGGCGACGCATCTTGGCGTCCTTGTAGAAGGTGTACCCGCCCGCCGTGTGCGAGACCAGCGAGAAGAAGTCCTCGCTGCCGAGATAGTTGATCCACGGGTAGGGGGTCAACGGGGTCTCGATGACATATTCCCTGGCTTCGTCGTCGAAGTGGCCGAACTTCATGCGTGCACCTTTTCGGTTTCAACGGACCGAATGTCGCGGGGATTCAACATCCTGAATCCGCCGTCGCAGCCGGGCCTAGTCTCGTGAGAGCGCTCTCACGAGCGCTTGGGATGACTCTAGCATCACGATTGTGGAGCCCGCACGCGGCTGCGTGAGCCGATACGGCCGCTCAACAACGCGTTCCCGGGAATCTTCACCGGGCGGGGAGTTCGGAGCGGCAATGCGGCAGGGCATCGGTGCGCGTTAACGAGACAGGGCCGGATCCTAAGATCCGGCCCGTGAACTGTCTCAACCAGTTCTCGTTGATCGTTGTCTTACCAACAATCTCCGTGTCCGAGAGGGGACTTGAACCCCTACGCCCTATACGGGCACTAGCACCTCAAGCTAGCGCGTCTACCATTTCCGCCACCCGGACTGGATGTTTTGGCCGCAGTTATGTTTTGCTGCCGGGGAATAACTTAGCACGGATCCAAACCACTTCCGGACACCGGTGGGTTCCATGCCCGGTAGCGTGAACTGCATGACAGCCCCCTCCACCAGCCCCGCATCGGCCGACGTTCTCGACCTCACCACCGAGATCGCCCGCGACCTCATCAGGTTCGACACCACGAACTATGGCGAGGGTCGCTCCAACGGCGAGACGGATGCGGCGGAGTACGTCGCGGAGAAGCTGCGCGCCCTAGGACTGAAACCGGAGCTGTTCGATTCGGAGCCGGGCCGCACCAGCGTGGTCGCCCGGGTGCCCGGCCGCGACCGTAGCAAGGGCGCCCTGGTGGTGCACGGCCACCTGGACGTGGTGCCCGCCGACCCGGCGAACTGGTCGGTGGATCCGTTCGGCGGCGAAATCAAGGACGGCATGCTGTGGGGGCGCGGCGCCGTCGACATGAAGAACATGGACGCGATGATCCTGGCGTCCCTCTCGGATGTGCTCGACCAGGGCGGCCAGCCCGAGCGGGACCTCGTCATCGCGTTCTTCGCCGACGAGGAGGCCGGGGGAGTGCTCGGCTCCCACCACCTCGTCGACACCCGTCCGGACCTGTTCGCCGGCGCGACCGAGGCCATCAGCGAGGTCGGCGGCTACTCGATCAGCATCGGCGGGGAGCGGGCCTACCTGCTCCAAACCGGTGAGAAGGCTCTCATCTGGCTCAAGCTCGTGGCGCACGGGCCGGCCGGGCACGGCTCCCGGCTGGTCACTGACAACGCGATCACCCGGCTCGCCGAGGCCGTCGCCAAGGTGGGGCGCCGCGAGTGGCCGATCCGGCTGACGAACACCACCCGGCAGCTGCTGTCGGAGATCGCGCGGATCCTCGGCGTGGAGCCGCAGTCCATGGGTCCGGACGAACTGGCCCTGGCGACGGGCACGGCATCGGGGTTCATCCAGGCGAGCCTGCGCACCACCATGAACCCGACGGTGTTGCAGGCCGGTTACAAGCACAATGTCATTCCCGACCGTGCGGAGGCCCTCATCGATGTGCGCTCCCTGCCGGGCGAGGAAGACGCCGTGCTGGCCGAGCTGGCCGAGCTGGTCGGCCCCGACATCGAGATCGTCGTGATGCACCGTGACGTGGGGCTGGAGACCGAGTTCGCCGGCCCGCTGATCGACCGGATCGTGCAGACCCTCGACACCCACGACCCGGGCGCTCCCGTGCTGCCCTACCTCATGCCCGCCGGCACCGACAACAAGGCGTTGAGCAAACTGGGCATCAAAGGATACGGCTTCGCCCCGCTGAAACTCCCAGCCGATTTGGATTTTCCGGCGCTGTTCCACGGCGTTGATGAGCGCGTGCCACTGGACGCATTAGTGTTTGGCAGGACGGTTTTGACCGATCTGCTGACGACGTACTAGCCCGCTGTCGCGCTACCGGCCAGCACACCGCACAAGCGAAACGAGTATCACGTGGACTTCCTCAACGCGGTCATCCTGGGCCTGGTCCAGGGTCTGACCGAATTCCTGCCGGTCTCCTCCAGCGCCCACATCAGCATCGTGGGACAGTTCCTCGGCACCGGTGAGGACCCCGGCGCCCGTTTCACCGCGATCACCCAGATCGGCACCGAGGCGGCCGTGGTGATCTTCTTCTGGCGCGACATCGTGCGCATCATCGGCCAGTGGGCGAAGTCCCTGGTCGGCAAGGTGCCACGCAGCGACGCGGACGCGCGCATGGGCTGGCTGATCATCCTCGGCACCCTGCCCATCGTCATCCTGGGCCTGCTGTTCCAGGACCAGATCGAAACCAGCCTGCGCAACCTGTGGGTCACCGCGATCATGCTCATCGCGTTCGGCGTGCTGCTGGGCGTCGCCGACTACGTCGGTGCCAAGCGCCGCAAACTGGACGACCTCACCGTCGGGCACGGTGTCATCTTCGGCTTCGCACAGGCGCTGGCCCTCATCCCCGGCGTCTCACGTTCCGGCGGCACCATCACGGCCGGCCTGTTCCTCGGCTACGAGCGGGCCGCCGCCGCCCGCTACGCGTTCCTGCTCGCCATCCCCGCCGTTCTCGGCAGCGGCTTCTACCAGATCTACAAGTCGATCAAGGAACCCTGCGTCGCGGCCGCCGCGAACTGCACACCCGAACTGTTCGGCCCGCTGGAGACCCTCGTCGCCACCGTCGTGGCGTTCGTCGTGGCCCTGTTCGTGATCGGCTTCTTCATGAGCTACATCTCCAAGCGCAGCTTCATGCCGTTCGTGGTCTACCGCATCGCGCTGGGCATCGTCGTGATGGTCCTGCTCGGTACGAACACCATCACGGCGTAGTTAGGCTGGAAGCATGCGCGCCTGGTCACACCCCGTCATCCCGTCTATTCCGGGACTCTCAGCGGCCCCGCGCCTGCACGACACGGCGACGGACTCGATCGTCGAAGCCAAACCGACCGACGTGGCCAGGTTGTACGTCTGCGGCATCACCCCGTACGACGCCACCCATCTGGGCCACGCGGCCACCTACCTCGCCTTCGACACCCTGCAGCGGGTGTGGCGCGACGGCGGTTACCGGGTGCACTACGCCCAGAACGTGACCGACGTCGACGACCCGCTGCTCGAACGCGCCACCGCGACCGGCGTCGACTGGCGCGAACTCGCCGTGGAGCAGACCGACCTGTTCAGGGCCGACATGGAGTCCCTGGGCGTCATTCCGCCGGACGATTTTGTGGCCGTGACCGACGTCATCGACGACATCAGCGCCGCGGTGCTGACGCTCCGCCAGTCCGCGCTGGCCTACAAGGTGCCGACGCCGGATGCGCTGCCTACGCCCGACGGGCCCGGCGCCGACCTGTACTTCGACATTCGTGCGGCCGAGCGCCAGGCGCCGTGGACCCTGGGGGAGGAGAGCAACCTCGACGTCGACACCATGCTCACCCTGTTCGCCGAGCGCGGCGGAGACCCCGACCGGGCCGGCAAGCGCGACAGGCTCGACCCGCTCCTCTGGCGTGCCGCCAGAGCGGGAGAGCCGGCCTGGGAGTCACCCGTGGGCGCCGGCCGCCCCGGCTGGCACATCGAGTGCTCCGTCATCGCCCTCGCCGAGCTCGGCACCGATTTCACGGTGCAGGGCGGTGGGAGCGACCTGATCTTCCCGCACCACGACATGAGCGCCGGCCACGCAGCCGCGCTGTCCGGGCATCCGCTGGCCCAGGTGTACAGCCACACCGGCATGGTCGCCTACCAGGGCGAGAAGATGAGCAAGTCGCTGGGCAACCTGGTCCTGGTCTCCCGACTTCGGGCGGGCGGCACCGACCCGCGCGCCATCCGCCTGGCCCTGCTCGCCCAGCACTACCGCACCGACTGGGAGTGGACCGCGCAGCAGCTGGTGGACGCCGAGGCTCGCCTGGCCGCCTGGACGCTGGCGTTCGGCCCCGTCGACACCGCGACCGGCGCCGCAGTCTCGGCGTTTGAGAGCGCTGCGGCGGTCGTCGAGCGGATGCGCGCCGCGCTGGTCGACGACCTCGACACCCGCGGTGCCCTGGACGCTGTGGACGAGGCTGTGGCGGCCGGCGTGGACGACCGCGCCCTCGTCGCTGCCGCGATCGACGCCCTCCTGGGCGTCAAGCTCTAACCGGAGACACGCCCACGGCCGGCCGGCCGGCCGCCTAGGGCTGGCGCGGCTCCGGGCCCTGGCGGCCGTCCGCCCAGCCGTCACGGCCGCCGTCGCCGCGTTTGCGCAGGTACTTCTCGAACTCCTGGGCGATCGCCTCTCCGCTCGCCTCCGGTGAGTCGACGGTGTCCCTGGCCTGCTCGAGCTGACCGATGTACGCGGCCATCTCCTCGTCCTCGGCAGCGAGGGCATCGATGCCCGTCTCCCACTCCGAGGCGTCGGTGACCAGGTCGCCGCGGGGGATCACGACGTCGATGATCTCCTCGAGCTTGTCGATCAGGGCGAGCATGGCCTTGGGCGACGGGGCGTTGTGCACGTAGTGCGGCACGGATGCCCAAATCGACAGGCTCGGGATTCCCACGGTTTCCGCCGCCATTGCCAGCACACTGAGGATGCCCACGGGCCCCTCGTAGCTGCTGCGCTCGATCTGCAGTTCGGCGCGCACCTCGGGATTGTCGCTCGAGACGAAGATCGAGATCGGCCGGGTGTGCGGCACATCAGCCAGCATCGCGCCGAGGAAGACGATGCCGCTCACGTCGGCGGCGAGCACGGAGTCCAGAATCTCGGCCGTGAAGCTCTTCCAGCTGCGGGAGGGCTCCGTTCCGACCAGCAGGTAGATGTTGCCGGCGTTGGTGCCGCTCACCTTGAGCTGCGCGTCCTCGGCCAACGGAACCCCGCTGGCACCGGGAACGACGGGACCGTACATGACCGCGCTGGGCCACTCGATGACCCGGTGGCCGTCTTCATCGGTGGAGATGGTGGGGCGGTTGAACTGGTAGTCGAAGTAGAGCTCGGGGTCGATCCGCTTGACCTCTTCGACGTCGAGGAGCTCTTTCAGCGTACTCACGGCACCCGTTGCGGCTTCGCCTGCATCGTTCCAGCCTTCGAAGGCGACCACCAGGAGACGTCCGCTGAGGAACCCATTGCCGTCTGTCACTTGAGTGAAACCTCGTGTATTCCGGCCACCACGACTGGGCGGCCTCCTTCAAGGATAGGCCGTGCCCCCTAAACTTGAACCCCGTGACACTGATCCCCGCACTCTCGTCCCCACCCGCCGCCGTTCTCTGGGACATGGACGGCACCCTGGTCGACACCGAACCGTACTGGATGCGCGCCGAACACGAGCTCGTGGAGTCCTTCGGCGGCGTCTGGACGCACGCGGACGCCATGCTCCTGGTCGGCTCCGGCCTGCTCGGCTCCGCCGCCATCCTGCAGAACCGCGGGGTGAACCTGGCCGCAGAGGCCATCGTCGACGTGCTCACCACCCGGGTTCAGGAGCAGCTCGGCTCCGCGGGTATCCCGTGGCGCCCCGGGGCCCACGAGCTGCTCACCGAGTTGCACGGCGCCGGGATGCCGATGGCCCTGGTGACGATGTCCGAACAGCGGATGGCCCGCCAGATCGCCGACCTCGTCGGCTTCAACGCCTTCGCCACCATCATCTCCGGCGACATGGTGCAGCAGAGCAAGCCGCACCCCGAGGCCTACCTCACGGCCGCGGGCATCCTCGGCGTCGACCCCGCGCACTGCATCGCGATCGAGGACTCGCTGCCCGGCGTCGCCGCGGCGGTCGCCTCCGGCGCCGTCGTCCTCGCCGTTCCGCACATGGTCCCGCTCGAGCAGAGCGAGCACTACACGCTGCTGCAGAGCCTGGCCGGCAGCTCGCTTGCCACCCTGACCGAGGTCTACCTGACCCGACGATCTTCCCCATCCACCCGCACCGATACCCACACCGAGGACGCAACACGCGCATGAGCGACAACCAGGTCATCCAGAACAGCGGTCCGTTCCGCGCCGGCGACAGAGTGCAGCTCACCGGCCCCAAGGGCAAGCTGAACACCATCACACTCGAACCGGGCAAGACGTTCCACACCCACCGGGGAATCCTCGAGCACGACGACATCATCGGCCGGCCCGACGCCTCCGTCGTCACCAACAACGTGGGCGTCGAACACCTCGCGTTGCGCCCGCTGCTCATCGACTTCGTGATGAGCATGCCCCGCGGCGCGGCCATCATCTACCCCAAGGATGCCGCCCAGATCCTCGCCCAGGCCGACATCTTCCCCGGCGCCACCGTGGTCGAGGCCGGCGTCGGCTCCGGCGCGCTGTCGCTCTGGCTGCTGCGCGCCATCGGTCCGGCCGGCACGCTGGCCTCGTTCGAACGCCGGGAGGAGTTCTCCGACGTGGCCCGCGCCAACGTCGCCACCTTCCTCGGCACCGACCCGCAGAACTGGACCATCACGCTCGGCGACCTCGCCGACACGCTGCCGGAGACCATGCCCGCGCAGTCCGTTGACCGGGTGGTGCTCGACATGCTCGCCCCGTGGGAGTGCATCGATGTCGTCTCCGACGCGCTCAAGCCCGGGGGAGTGCTGCTCTGCTACGTGGCCACCGTCACCCAGCTGTCACGCGTCGCGGAGGCCATCCGTGCCACCGGCAACTACACCAACCCGGATTCGCACGAGACGATGGTGCGCGGCTGGCACGTGGAAGGCCTCGCGGTCCGCCCCGATCACCGGATGATCGGCCACACCGGCTTCCTCATCACCGCCCGCCGCCTGGCCCCCGACACGATCCTGCCCGAGCTCAAGCGTCGCCCGTCGAAAACCGACTTCAGCGACGCCGATGTCGAGCTGTGGACGCCGGGCGCCCTCGGCGAGCGGTCCGTCAGCGCCAAGGTGATGCGCAAGCGCAACCGCACCGCCGAGAACGGCGCAGCGCTCTCCAAGGCTCGGGACCTCGACGCCGGATAGGATGGTCTTCGGCCTGCCGCCCGCACCAGCGGTTTCGGTCGACATCACCCCGAACATCACCCGACGGCATCACGCTGCCGCCTCCCCGTATCGAAATGAGGACCTGTGCGTAAAGTTCCCGCACTTATCGCAACCGCCGGCCTGGTGCTCGCGACCCTGACCGCCTGCAGCGCCGGCCCCGACAACGCCGACTGCACGGCTCCGGTGTCCTCCGGCGACGCGTCCAAGCTCGTGGAGGTGACGGGCAAGTTCGGTTCGGCCCCCACGGTCGACTTCCCGACCCCGCTGAAGACCGACACCACCCAGCGCAGCGAGATCATCGAGGGCACCGGACCTGGCCTCTCCGAAGGCCAGAAGGTGCAGGTCGACCTCAGCGTCTTCAACGCCACCACGGGTGACGCCATCGAGCAGAGCTCGTACGACGGCACCACCATGGCGAGTTTCGTGCTCAACGACCAGACCCTCACCGGCCTGACCGACGGTCTGCTCTGCGCCCAGGTGGGCTCCCGGGTCGCCGTCGTCGCGTCGGCGGCCGACACCTTCGGCCCGGCCGGCGGCAACGAAGACATCGGCGTCGCCGCGGACGACTCGCTCGTGTTCGTGCTCGACGTCGTCAAGGCGTACCTCACCCGCGCCGACGGCGCCGACCAGCTGCCCGTCGCCGGCCTGCCCGCCGTGGTCCTCGCGGAAGACGGCACCCCCGGCATCACCGTTCCCTCGGCCGAGCCGCCCACCGAGCTCAAGGTCGGCGTGCTCAAGAAGGGCGACGGCGAGACCGTCACCGACGGGTCGACCGTCACCGTGCACTACACCGGCGTGGTCTGGGACACCAAGGAGGTCTTCGACTCCAGCTGGGCCGCCGGGTCGCCTGCCGCGTTCGTGGCCGCCGATGGTTCCACCACCGAGGGCGGTGTGATCCCCGGCTTCGCGAACGCCCTCATCGGCCAGACCGTCGGATCCCAGATCGTCGCCGTCCTCCCGCCCGACCAGGCGTACGGCGACCAGGCGACCGACACCATCCCGGCCGGCTCCACACTGGTCTTCGTCGTGGACATCCTCGGCGTCGACTAACGGCCTCCCGGCCCGTCCCGCGTTCACCGCGGGACGGGCCGACCACCGAGTGCACCACCGATAGAATCGCGTACGTGTCGCCCACCCCAGAACAGCCGCACCCGGTCACCGTCGAGGAACGCCTCTTCAGCCTGGTCCTTGCGCTCATTGCCACCCAGATCGGCCTGACCAAGGCCGATATCCTCTCGACCGTGCAGGGTTACCGGCAACGGTTCCGGGTCGGCGGTGACAACGCCAGCCTCGAGCGTCAGTTCGAACGCGACAAGGACGACATCCGCGAACTCGGGATCCCGCTGGAAACCATCGAGTCACCCGACGACCCCGGCAGCAACCACCACCTGCGCTACCGGATCCCCAAGGGGCTGTACGACCTGCCGGCTGACATCGCGTTTTCGCCCGATGAGATCATGCTGCTCAAACTCGCCGCCGCGGTGTGGCGGGAGGGGTCCCTCTCGGCCGAGTCCCGCCGCGCCCTCACCAAGCTCAACTCTCTCGGCATCGATTCGAGCGACCCCGTGATCGGCTACGCACCGTCGCTGCGCGCCCGGGAGGCGTCCTTCGAGCCGCTCGGCAAGGCCATGGACCGCGGTCAGGTCGTCGCGTTCCTCTACCTCAAGCCGGGCGAGAGCGCGCCGCGCCGCCGGGTCATCGCCCCGCTGGCCGTGGTGCTGCACGAGGGCCGGTGGCACCTATACGGCGCCGACCAGGACGCCGGAGCCACCCGCACCTTCCTGCTCGCCAGGATCGTCGGCCCCGTGGTGACCGTGCCCGGTCGCACCATCGCGCCGGCCGAGGACGGCCAGGGTGAACGGGCCCTCGCCGAACTCGACGCGTTATGGCAGGCCCAGGTCGCACTGATCACCGTCGAACCCGGGTCGGATGCCGCGGTGCGGCTGAGCAAGCGCGGCGAGCCTGGCCCGGCCGAGGACAGCGTCGAACTGCACTACACCGACGTCAACATCCTCGCCGACGAGCTGGCCGGCTACGGACCGGAGGTCTACGTGCTTTCCCCATCCACCCTGATCGACGCCGTCCTGGACCGCCTCCGCCGGGTGCGGGACAGCCACGCCCCGCTGCCGGAGACGCCACTGCCCCGGCCGGAGGCCGCACGATGACCGCTGCCAAGCCCGCCGCATTCGGAGCGTCTGACAAGCTCACCTTCCTCCTCTCCCTCGTGCCGTTCTTGATGGACCACGACAGGGTGAGCGTGACCGCGGTGGCCGACCACTTCGGGGTCGCCCCCGAGCGGGTGCGGGATGCCGTGAACCTCATCGCGATGTCGGGGGTGCCGGGGGAGACCCGGCAGTACCTGCACGGCGACCTCTTCGACATCCAATGGGACGAATTCGAAACCAACGACAACATCGTCCTCACCCATCTGGTCGCCATCGACGATTCGCCGCGGTTCTCGGCCCGGGAGGCTGCCGCACTCATCGCTGGACTGCAATACCTCTCCGCCCTCCCGGAGAACGGCGACAGGGACGCCATCGCCACGCTGATGGCCAAGCTCACCCGCAGTTCCACGGGTGCGCCCAGCCAGCTCGCGGTGTCCCACACCGACGCCGACGTGGCGATATCGGTCATCCAGGCCGCCGTGCGCGCGGGTACCCAGGTGGAATTCGACTACCTGAACGCCCGCGGGACCGACGAGCACCGCTGCGTCGACCCGTTGCGGATCCAATCGGTCGACAGCGACTGGTATCTGCGCGGCTGGTGCCATCTGCGCGAGGCCATGCGCACCTTCCGGCTCGACCGGATGAGCAACCTGCGCTCCACGGATGTGCCCGCGGACTCCCACGATGACGGCGTCGTCCTTCCGGACACCCTGTTCCAGGGCTCCGCCGACGACCTCACCGTCACGATCGAGCTGCCCGCTGCGGCCCTGGAACTCCTCGCCGACTACGGACCCGTGCCTCACGGTCCGGCCGCCGCCGAGGGACTCTCCCGGGCCGAGGTGCGGGTATCGCACTTCCACGGCCTCAAACGACTCGTCTCCGGTCTGGCCGGCGTCGTCACCGTGGTGGACCCGGGCGCCGCCAGGCAGACCGTCGCCGACTGGGCCGCCGCCGGCGCCGCCAGGTACGAGGCGGCAGCGCAGGGCGAGCCGGCCGCCGGGGCGCCGAACTGATGCCGGTCTGGTCCTGGATCCTGATCTGGGCGCTGCTGGTCGCCGGGCTCCTCGCGATGCTGGCCTGGTTCGCCGTGCACCTGTTTCGCAAGCTGATGGCGACCTTCGGCGCCCTCGAAGACCTCGGCGACCAGCTGGCCGAACTCGACCTCGACACCGCGCTGCCGCCCACGCCGTTCTCCCCGGCCGTATTCCGGAAGCGACGCGACCTGGCCGCCGCGATCGACCAGGCGCGCATCGAGCGCGCCCACCGACGGGCGCACCGGCGGGATCTCAGGATCAACCGGGGTAAACTAATCCAACACACTCCCTACAAGCCAGAGGATCGACCCTCATGTTGAGCAATCTGACCGGATGGCATTTTCTGATCATCCTCGTCGTCATCCTGCTGTTGTTCGGCGCGCCCAAGCTGCCCGGCCTGGCCCGCAGCCTCGGCCAGTCGATGAAGATCTTCAAGAACGAGATCAAGAGCGACACCGTCGACGAGCCCGCAGACAAGACCGGCACGCCGGCGCACCCGGACTCCGCTGACGGCACGACGCGGCCCGTCGGCCCGGGCGACCAGACGAAGTCCTAACTCCCGTGGCCGTGCGCACCACCAAGCGTGCGAACCGTGCGGGCACGATGTCGCTGGGCCAGCATCTGGTCGAGCTTCGTAAGCGCCTGTTCCGCGCCGCCGCCGGCATCTTCATCGGCGCCATCGTCGGCTGGATGCTCTCCGAGGGAGTCTGGTCCGCCCTGCGCGAACCCATCTACGCCATCATCGAGGCGCAGAACCGGAACGCGCAGATCAACTACCCGGACATCACCTCCGCGTTCGACCTCAAGCTGAAGATCGCGTTTTACGTGGGCCTGGTGGTGTCCAGCCCCGTCTGGCTCTACCAGATCTTCGCGTTCCTGATGCCGGGCCTCACCCGCGGCGAGAAGAAGTACGTCTACGGCTTCGTGCTCACGGCGGTGCCGCTGTTCCTCGCCGGCTGCGCAGCCGGCTGGTACGTGCTCCCGCAGGTCGTCGGCCTCATGACGAGCTTCGCGCCTCCCGAGGACGCGGCATTCATCAACGCCCAGAACTACCTGGACTTCACCCTCAAACTGCTCGTCGCCATCGGCATCGCCTTCGTGCTGCCGGTCTTCGTGGTCCTGCTGAATTTCGCCGGGGTGATCAGCGCCTCCTCGATCATCAAGTCCTGGCGCATCGCCGTTCTGGTGATCATCCTCTTCACCGCCATCGCCACCCCGGCCGCCGACGTGATCTCGATGTTCATGCTCGCGGTGCCGATGATCCTGCTGTACTTCGCCGCGTACGGAATCGCGTACCTGCACGACAGGCGCGCCGCCCGGCGCGCTCGTGCCCTCGAACGGGAGTTGGCGCTCTAGCGCACCAGATGTCAGACCTCCAGACACCGGCCGACCGGTACACGGCAGCACGCCTGCGGGCGCAGACGCCCAAACTCGAGACCTTCCGTCGGGGCTTGCGCTTCGACCTGGATTCCTTCCAGCTTGCCGCGGGCGCCTCGCTCGAGGCGGGTAACAGCGTGCTCGTCGCCGCACCCACCGGCGCCGGCAAGACCGTCGTCGCCGAGTTCGCCATCTTCCTGGCCATGCAGCAGAAAACCGCCAAGGTCTTCTACACCGCGCCGATGAAGGCGCTGAGCAACCAGAAGTTCCAGGAGCTCGTCGCCGAGTACGGCGCAGACCAGGTGGGTCTGCTCACGGGGGACACCAACGTCAACGCCGGCGCCCGGATCGTCGTGATGACGACCGAAGTCCTCCGCAACATGCTCTACGCCGATTCCGACCTGCTCGGCAATCTCGCCTTCGTGATCATGGACGAGGTGCATTACCTGGCCGACCGTTTCCGCGGCGCGGTCTGGGAAGAGGTCATCATCCACCTGCCCCAGTCGGTGCGGATGGTGTCGCTGAGCGCGACGGTGTCCAACGCCGAGGAGTTCGGTGACTGGCTGCAGGCCGTGCGCGGCGACACCGACGTCATCGTCTCCGAGGAACGCCCGGTGCCGCTGGACCAACACGTGCTGGTCAAGAGCAAGATGCTCGACCTGTTCGATTCGTCCGGACTGGCCGCCACTCACCGGGTGAACCCTGAACTGGTCAGGCTGGCCCAGTCCGGCGGCCGCCCGCTCTCCGACAGGTCAGGCTCTGGTCGCCGTAACTCGCACCAGAGCAGGTACCACCAGCAGCGCGCGCAAGCGGAGTCCGGGCGCATGGACCGGGCCGAGATCGTGCGGATGCTCGAGGGCAAGCACCTGTTGCCCGCCATCTTCTTCATCTTCAGCCGGGTCGGCTGCGACCAGGCCGTGCGTCAGGTCCTCCGCGCCGGCGTGCGCCTCACCGACACCGCCGAGCGTGACCTGATCCGGCAGATCGTCGACGAACGATGCCGCACGCTGCTCGACGAGGACCTCGCCGTGCTCGGCTACTGGGAGTGGCTCGACGGTCTCGAACGCGGCGTGGCCGCCCACCACGCCGGCATGCTGCCCGCGTTCAAGGAAGTCGTCGAAGAACTCTTTCAAAAGAAGCTGGTCAAAGCGGTTTTTGCCACTGAGACGCTGGCGTTGGGCATCAACATGCCCGCCCGCACCGTGGTGCTCGACAAGCTCGAGAAGTTCAACGGCGAGGCGCGGGTGCCGATCACGCCGGGGGAGTACACCCAGCTCACCGGTCGCGCGGGTCGCCGCGGCATCGACGTCGAGGGGCACGCCGTCATCCAGTGGCAACAGGGACTGGACCCGCAGGCCGTCGCCTCCCTGGCGTCCCGGCGCACCTACCCGCTGAACTCCAGTTTCAAACCGACCTACAACATGGCCGTGAACCTCATCGACCAGTTCGGGCGCGAACGCACCCGGGAGGTCCTGGAGTCCTCGTTCGCGCAGTTCCAGGCCGACCGCGCCGTGGTTGACCTGGCCCGCCGGGTGCGAGCGCAGCAGAGCTCGCTCGACGGCTACGCCACCTCGATGGCCTGCCACCTCGGCGACTTCACCGAGTACTCCGGCATCCGGCGCCGCCTGTCCGACCTGGAACGGGAGAACGCGGCCGCCGATTCGAACGCGCGGGGCCGGGACCGGCGCCAGAAGGAACTGGCCGCCCTGCGGAAGCGCATGCGCGCGCACCCCTGCCACAGCTGCCCCGAACGCGAGGCCCACGCCCGCTGGGCCCAGCGGTGGTGGAAGCTGACCCGGGAGACCGAGGCGCTGACCAGCCAGATCACGGCCCGCACCGGGGCCGTCGCCCGGGTGTTCGACAGGGTCACCGACGTGCTGCTCGGCTTCGGCTACCTCCTGCCCGGCGAGGACCGCACGGTCACGCTGAGCGAGAGCGGGCGCATCCTGCGCCGCATCTACGCCGACCGGGACCTGCTCGTGGCCGAGTCACTGCGCCGTGGCCTCTGGAACTCCCTCGACGCGCCGAGCCTGGCCGCGATGGCCTGCGCCCTGGTGTTCGAACCCCGCCGCGACGAGGGCTTGACCGACGAACGGTTCCTGCCCAAGGGCCCGTTCCGGCCCGCCCTGGACGCCACCCAGATCCTGTGGAGCCAGCTCGACGACCTCGAACGCGACCACAAGCTGCCCGGCAGCAATCCCCTCGCGGGCGGCCTGAGCCTGGCCATGTGGAAATGGGCGCGCGGGGATTCGCTCGGCCTGGTGCTTGAGGAGGCCGAGATGGCCGCGGGTGACTTCGTGCGCTGGACCAAGCAGACCATCGACCTGCTCGACCAGCTCTCGCTCGTCGCGGACGGCCCCGTCGGTCGCACGGCGCGGGTGGCGATGGACTCCATCCGGCGCGGCATCGTCGCCTATTCCTCGGTCGCATAGGCTGTTGAGGTGAAGACCGGCATACTCCGAGGCACCGGCCTGCCCCTGTGGGCGGCGATTCTGCTTGCCGCCGGCGCCGGCGCCATCCTGGACGGCGGATTCCCGGATCGTGACTGGTGGATCCTGGCTCCGATCGGTGTGGCGTTGATGTTCCTGGCCCTGCTGGGCCGTGGGCCCTGGACAGGCCTCCTGGTCGGCCTGGTGGCCGGCCTGTCGTTCTGGCTCATTCACATCAGCTGGCTCACCCTGTACCTCGGGCCGGTGCCCTGGCTGGCCCTGGCCGGACTCGAGGCGCTCTTCTTCGGCGTCGGCCTGGCGCTGACCGCGGTGGTGCTGAATATCGGTCCGCGGGTCTGGCCGTCGGTCGCCGGCCGGATCGGTGTGCTCCCGGTCGTCGTGGCGGGGCTGTGGACGGCTCGGGAAGCGATTTCCGCGGTGTGGCCGTACGGCGGATTCGCGTGGGGCCGAGTCGCCATCTCCCAATCCGAGAGCCCGTTCAACGGGCTCATCGCCTGGGTGGGCATGTCGGGTCTGAGTTTCGTGATCGTCTGGCTCAGCGCCCTGACCGTGCAGCTCTGCCGGGAGCCGGGGGTACGCGTCGGGGCCAGGTCCGCGACAGCGGTGGCCGCGGTCGCCCTGTTGCTGGCGTTCCCGGCGTGGCCGACCCTGCAGAGCGGCACGGCCCGGATCGCTGCCGTGCAAGGCGCCTCCGACGCCGGCCTGTTCGCGCAGAACGCGCCTGGCCAGATCCTGAACGACCACGTCTCGGCGACCCTGCCGCTGGTGGGGGAGCCGGTAGACTTCGTCGTCTGGCCGGAGAACGGGATCGACGTCGACCCGCTCAGGTCCGCAGACTCGGCACGGGTGGCCGATTACATCAGCCGGGCCATGAATGCTCCGCTGATCGCCGGAACCATCACCGAGCGGAACGGCAAGTACTACAACACGTCGTTGCTCTGGAAGGCCGGCGAAGGTGCCGTCGACCTCTACGACAAGGTGCACCCGGTTCCCTTCGCGGAGTACATGCCGGACCGGGCCTTCTGGCGGCCCTTCGCGCCCGAGCTCATCGACCTCGTCTCCCGGGACTACGAGATCGGCACCAGGGACAATGTCTTCGACATCGACGGCATCATCGCGGGAATCGCCATCTGCTTCGACATCGCCGATGACCAGCTCGTGCACGAGATGATCGACGACGACGCCGAGATCATCCTGGCCCAGACCAACAACGCTGACTTCGGTCGCACCGATGAGTCGGTGCAGCAGCTGGCGATAGCACGGCTCCGCGCGATCGAGGCCGGTCGCACCGTGGTGAACATTTCGACCGTCGGGACGAGCGCGATCATCACGCCCGACGGCCAGACCCTCGACAGCCTGCCCACCTGGGTGTCCGGCGCGATGGTCGAGACCGTTCCGCTGAGCGACTCGAATACTCCGGCGATGACGGCGGGCCGGGCCCTGGAATGGTTCGTCTCCGGCCTCGGCTTGGCGGGGGTGCTGTTCTGCGTCGTCTCGGCCCGAGCCCTCGGGCTCTCCGAGACCGGTCCCCGGCTGTCGGCCGGCCCCGTGGCTGCTGACCGCGCGAGGATACGCAAACGGCGCCGGGGTTAGCCGACGCCGTCAGGTGTGGGTGCGGGAGCCAGGCTGCCCGCTGAGGTGGCTAAGCGCCGACTTTCTGGCCCCGACGCTGACGCAGGACCGCGAGGCGTTCCTCCAGCAGCTCTTCGAGCTCGGCCCGGGTGCGACGCTCCAGGAGCATGTCCCAGTGGGTGCGGGCGATTTTTTCGTCGGAGTGGTCAACGACCACTGGCTTCGAATCAACCAACCGGGTTGCGGTCTGGGAGCAGAAACGGCACTCCCATTCGTCTGGTGCCTCTGCTTCGGCGGAGAAAATCATCACCGTCTCGCGTTCGCACGTTGCACACAAATACGTGTGACTGACGCGTGGGGAAAAGGTCACGCCCTCTTCGCTCTGCAGGCTCTGCGAACCCAACCTCATGCCACGCAAACTACGATCTGCCATCGTGTGGTCTCCTCTCGCGATGCATTCCTAGTTCTAAACCATCAAGCTGTGCGTTATCTTTCCGTTACCGCCTATCTCCCGGGGATCTCTCAGAAACCGGGTCTGTCTGGTGTGGATTCTCTGCCCTTGACGAGGTGGGCGGCGAGGTCGCAGCGGTCGGTGACGAGGCCGTCGACGCCCAGTGCCAGCAGCCGGGCCATCAGGGCCGGGTCATTGACCGTCCACACGTGCACCTCCACGCCGATTGCATGCATTCGGCGGATCACGCGGGGGGTGACGATGCGCAGCCGACCCGCCCGCAGCGGCACTTGGATGGCGTCGACCCCGCGCAGGATGCGGGGGAGCGCCCAGTGCTGCCGGAGGCCCACAGCGGCGAGCATCAGGGCGATCCCCTGGGCAGAGGCCGATGTCGTCGCTCCGGGCACGGCCCGGAGCACCCGACGGCGCCGGCTCTCAGAAAACGAGGTGAGGAGCACCCGGCGGGAGGCGGCGGCCGCCCGGATGGCGCGCGCGGCCGGCAGCACGGCGTCGGCGGACTTGATGTCGATGTTGAACCTCGCCTCCGGGAACGCGGCCAACGCCTCCGCGAGGGAACAATAGGTCTGACCCGCACCGAGGTCGACCCGGCTGAGCTGGGCCATCGTGAGCGCGTTCACGGCCGGTCCGTCGTTCGGCAGGACAGGGTCGTGGCTGATCACGGCGATGCCGTCGCTGCTGGCGTGCACGTCGGTTTCGAGGTGTGTTGCCCCGCCGAGGATGGCCTGCAGAAAGGCGAGCAGGGTGTTTTCCGGCGCCTGGGTGCTGAGCCCGCGGTGCGCGAGGATGCGCGGCCCCGGCGGGGACAGGAAGGTAGACGGTTCAGCGCTCATGTCCGGGCCCCGGTGTTTCTGGGAGTGCCCCCGACGGTTCGGCTGCGGCGGCGCCCGGGTGAGAACCTGGAACCGCGTTCGGGCCGAAGGCCCTGCCGATGCCTTTCATCGCCTCGGTCAGCTCGCTCGGCACGATCCAGAGCTTGTTCGCCGTGCCGTCCGCCAGCTTCGGCAGGGTCTGCAAGTACTGGTAGGCGAGCAGCTTCGGGTCGGGGTCGCCATCGTGGATGGCCTTGAAGACCGTGGTGATGGCCTCCGCCTCTCCCTGGGCCCGCAGCACGGCAGCCTTGGCCTGGCCTTCGGCTTGCAGGATCGAGGCCTGACGCGCTCCCTCCGCCGTGAGGATGGCGGACTGCTTGGTGCCCTCGGCCGTGAGGATCAGCGCCCGGCGGTCTCGTTCGGCGCGCATCTGCTTCTCCATCGAGTCCTGAATCGAATGCGGCGGGTCGATGGCCTTCAGCTCCACCCGGCCGACCCTGATGCCCCACTTTCCGGTGGCCTCATCCAGCACGATCCGCAGTTGCCCGTTGATGTTGTCCCGGCTGGTCAGCGCCTCCTCGAGGTTGAGCCCGCCGACCACATTGCGCAGCGTGGTCGTCGTGAGCTGCTCGACCGCGCCGAGGTAGTTGGCGATCTCATAGGTCGCCGCGCGGGCATCCGTCACCTGGAAGTAGACGACCGTGTCGATGGACACCACCAGGTTGTCCTCGGTGATCACCGGCTGCGGGGGAAAGGAGACCACCTGTTCGCGCATGTCGATGAGCGGTCGCACCCTGTCGACGAACGGCACCAGGATGTTGAGTCCGGGCATCAGGGTCTTGTGGTACTTGCCGAGGCGTTCGACGACACCGGCACTGGCCTGGGGAATGATGCGGATGGTGCGCACGAGCACCACCACGACGAAGACCAGCACGACGATGATGAGGACCAGCACGAAGATCTGGAGCAGGAGTTGATCGAGATTTGGCACGTCAATCGGTCCTTTCCTCGGGGACGACAACAGCTGTGGAACCCTCGATGGCCGACACCAGCACCCGTTCGCCGGGATCGATGCGGGTCTGGACCCGGTCGGGGGAGAGGCCGGCCGTCCAGGTCTCGCCGTTGTCGAGCCTGACCAGACCGCCCAACTCGGTGATCGTGGAGGACACCCGCCCGCCCATGCCGATCAGCGCGGCCACGTTGCTGGGCGGTACCGACGCCGCGCCCTTGGCCATCAGCCGCAACAGCACCGGGCGGATCAGCAGCAGCAGCAACACCGAGACGGCGCCGGCGACGAGGATCTGCACCCACCAGTCCCAGCCGAGCAGGTTCGCGCCCAGCCCGGCGAGACTGCCGACGGCGATCATCAGGAAGGTGAAATCCAGGGTGAGCAGCTCGATGATGACGCAGACCAGGATGAACACCAGCCATACGATCCACAGGTAGTCCGTCAAATCCACCATGTCGCCGCCCCTCTTAGCGTCGCTTGCAGATGACGCTAGCACTTGGAGGTGTTGGGCATGTTGGTAGTGTTTATCCCCGTGAGCACACCATCGATGAATCCCCTCCAGCCCGGCAGCCTCTCGGGAAAGCGCATCCTCGTCACGGGCTCGTCCCGGGGGATCGGAGCCGACACCGTCGCCTACTTCGCCGAAGCCGGCGCGAAGGTCGTCATCAACTACCGGAACAAGGAAGCACGCGCCACCAAGCTGGCCGATGCCATCCGCGCCGCCGGCGGAACCGCCATCACCGTGGCCGCTGACCTCACCGACGCTGAGTCCGTCTCGGCGATGTTCGACACCATCCGCGCCGAGTACGGCGGACTCGACATCCTCGTGATGAATGCCTCCGGAGGCATGGAGTCCGGCATGGCCGAGGACTACGCCATGCAGCTGAACCGCGACGCCCAGGTCAACCTGCTCACCGCGGCAGTGCCGCTGCTCAGCGACGGCGCCCGCGTGGTCTTCATCACGAGCCACCAGGCGCACTTCGTCGACACCGCGTCGAACGTCGCGGTCTACGAGCCGGTCGCCCGCAGCAAGCGCGCCGGCGAAGACGCCCTGCGCGCCGTCATCCCCGAACTGGCCGAGGCCGGCATCGGCTTCGTCGTCGTCTCCGGCGACATGATCCAGGGCACCATCACGGCCGTCCTGCTCGAACGCGCGAACCCCGGAGCCATCAGCGCCCGCCAGGATTCCGCCGGCAAGCTCTACAACGTCAGCGAGTTCGCCGCCGAGATCGTTCTCGCCGCCGTCGAGCCGGTGCCGGCGAACAACACCCGCTACGTCGGCGACACCTCGGACTTCACCAGCTAGATCTGCTCACCCGGCGGTGGCGGTGACGCCGCGTCCGAAGGTGAACGCCCGCACGAGCTGCACGAGTCCCGAAATGATCAGCATGATGCCGCCGATCGTGACGAGAACGCCGATGGTCTGCACCGGCGCGAACAGCACGATCAGGCCCGCCAGGATGCCGACCACGCCGAGCAGGATTCCGGGCCAGCGGCTGGAGTCCGTGGTGTACTCCACCAGTGCCGCCACCCCCTCGACGATCCAGACGATGCCGACCACCAGTCCGAGAACGGCCAAGGACCCCTCGGGGTTCCGGAGCGCCAGGATGCCCAGGATCAGCACCAGCACGCCGAGAACGATGTTGAGCACCCGGCCCCCGGCGGCCGACCCGGTGCTGGCCACCCCGCGCACGATCCGGACGACCCCGCTGACCACGAAGTACAGCCCGAACAGCACGGCGATGACCGCGAGGGTGGCCTCGGTCCAGACCAGCAGGATCGTCCCGATACCGATCGCCACCACGGCACTGACCGCGAAGGCCACCCGGATGCCGCTGATCTCCCGCCGGCTCAGCTGCCGGGGGTCGATGGCGATGGCGAAGACTGCACTGGCGGGTCCGACGGTGTTGGGCATGCCGACAACCTAATCCGAAGCCGCCCGCACGGCTACGCGCAGCGCACCCGGCACTGAAACTGCCCGGTGACAACGGAGATCCTCACGTATGCTCGAAGCTGGTCGGCTGCAGAGCCACGGCACCCCCTTTTTGGAGACACGATGAACGCTTCAGCCCCGACGGCCCCGTCGTCGTCCATCCAGGTTGCGGACAGCCACGACCTGATCCGGGTGCAGGGTGCCCGGGAGAACAACCTCAAGGACATCAGCGTCGAAATCCCCAAACGCCGCCTGACGGTGTTCACCGGCGTCTCCGGCTCCGGCAAGAGCTCGCTGGTCTTCAGCACCATCGCCGCGGAGTCGCAGCGGATGATCAACGAGACCTACAGCGCCTTCCTGCAGGGCTTCATGCCGTCGCTGGCCCGGCCGGATGTGGACCTGCTCAGCGGGTTGACCACCGCGATCATCGTGGACCAGGAGCGGATGGGCGCCAACGCCCGGTCGACGGTCGGCACCGCCACCGACGCCAACGCGCTGCTGCGCATCCTGTTCAGCCGGCTCGGCCAGCCCTACCTCGGCGGGCCACAGGCGTTCTCCTTCAACGTCGCCTCGATCTCTGGCGCGGGCGCGGTGACCATAGAGAAGGGCGGCACCACCACCAAGGAGCGCCGCAGCTTCAGCATCACTGGCGGCATGTGCCCGCGGTGCGAGGGCATGGGCAAGATCAACGACATCGACCTGACCCAGCTGTACGACGACTCCAAGTCGCTGAACCAGGGCGCACTCACCATCCCCGGCTATACCGCTGACGGCTGGGGAGTGAAGATCTTCACCGGCTCCGGCTTCCTCAACGCCGACAAGCCGATCCGTGACTACACCACGAAGGAACAGCACGACTTCCTCTACAAGGAGCCGGTCAAGGTGAAGGTCGGCGACATCAACATGACCTACGAGGGCCTGATCCCCAAGGTGCAGAAGTCGTTCCTGGCCAAGGACCGCGAGGCCATGCAGCCGCACATCCGCGCCTTCGTGGACCGCGCCGTCACCTTCGCGACCTGCCCGGACTGCGGCGGCACCCGCTTGAGCGAGGGAGCACGGTCGTCGCGGATCGACGGCGTGAACATCGCCGACGCCTGCGCCATGCAGATCAGCGACCTCGCCGATTGGGTGCGCACCATCGACGACCCGACAGTGGCTCCGCTGCTGGCGGCACTGCAGCACCTGTTCGACTCGTTCACCGAGATCGGCCTGGGCTACCTCTCGCTCGACCGGCCGGCCGGCACCCTGTCCGGTGGTGAGGCGCAGCGCACCAAGCTGATCCGGCACCTCGGCTCGTCGCTCACCGACGTGACCTATGTCTTCGACGAACCCACCATCGGGCTGCACCCGCACGACATCCAACGAATGAACGAGCTGCTGCTGCGGCTGCGGGACAAGGGCAACACCGTACTCGTGGTGGAGCACAAGCCGGAGATGATCGCCATCGCCGACCACGTCATCGATCTGGGCCCCGGTGCCGGCACGGCGGGCGGATCGGTCTGCTACGAGGGAACTCTCGAGGGCCTCCGGGCCAGCGACACCCTCACCGGCCGCCACCTCGACTACCGCGCCAGGGTCAAGGAGAGCGTGCGCACACCCGCCGGGGCCCTGCAGATCCGCGGCGCGACCGCGCACAACCTGCAAGATGTCGACGTCGACATCCCCCTGGGAGTCCTCGTGGTCATCACCGGCGTGGCCGGTTCGGGCAAGAGCTCGCTCGTGCACGGCTCCGTCCCGGCCGGCGCCGGCGTGGTGTCGATCGACCAGGGCGCGATCCGCGGCTCGCGGCGGAGCAACCCGGCTACCTACACGGGAATGCTCGAGCCGATCCGCAAGGCCTTCGCAAAGGCCAACGGCGTCAAGCCCGCCCTGTTCAGTTCCAACTCCGAGGGCGCCTGCCCGAACTGCAACGGTGCCGGCGTGATCTTCACCGACCTGGGCCCGATGGCGACGGTCTCGACCACCTGCGAGGTGTGTGAGGGCAAACGGTTCGACGCCTCCGTGCTGGAATACCGGCTCGGTGGCCGCGACATCAGTGAGGTTCTCGCGATGTCGGTGACCGAGGCCGAGGTGTTCTTCGGCGCCGGCGAGGCCCGCACACCGGCCGCGCACGCCATCCTGGTAGGCCTGGCCGACGTGGGGCTCGGCTATCTCAGCCTGGGTCAGCCGCTGACGACGCTGTCCGGGGGAGAGCGGCAGCGGTTGAAGCTGGCCACCCACCTCTCGGAGAAGGGCGGCGTGTACGTTCTCGACGAGCCGACCACGGGCCTGCACCTCGCCGACGTCGAACAGCTTCTCGCCCTGCTCGACAGGCTGGTGGACTCCGGCAAGTCGGTCATCGTCGTCGAACACCACCAGGCGGTGATGGCCCACGCGGACTGGATCATCGACCTGGGTCCCGGCGCCGGCCACGACGGCGGCCTGATCGTGTTCGAGGGAACACCCGCCGACCTCGTCGCGGCACGATCCACCCTCACAGGCCAGCACCTCGCGGCATACGTCGGCGCCTGACCCGAATTACCGAGACGAGCTGCGGTTCTGCTGAGAAAAGCTGATTTCTTGACATAACATGCAGATTGGCGCGCTGAGCGGCTCGAAAGGGGTGCGTCAACGAAGCGCCCGACCGTCGCCGGCACAGCCGGCCAGCCGGCCACCGGGCCACATGCGACCATGTCCGGTGTGCCGACTTATGCCCGGCGCCCGGCAGACGCCGACGTGCGGGCCGGCGCCGTCACGGAGCCAGCCGGCGTGTTCGAACGTCGGAGCGGCCCGGTCCCGGCCATCTTCCCGGCCATTTTCCCGCTACCGTTATGTGACCGATAATGCACATTATGTCAACAAACAGAGATCGGGGCCGGGATCAACCCCGGGTTGAGGGTTTCACAGCTCCTCGGCGATCTGCCTGATAACCGCCAGCCGGCGGTCCCACTCGGCACCGATGCGGTCCAGCCGCCGCGCCGCATCGCTGAGTTGTGTGCCGATCACCCGGTAGCGCAGTTCAAGGCCGGCGCCCGCAACACTCAGTCCGGCGCGCCCTCGTCCGGCCTACGGCGCATGACCATGCCGAATTCATTGACCGGTTCGAACGCGTCCCGGTCCCAGGCGCCCGGGTGCGGAATCGGACAGTTCAGCACGGTGTCGTGCGCCGAGTGTTCGATGGTGTGCTCGGTCATCGGGCGGCCGCACACCGGGCACTGGGCCAGCCCGGTCGTCTCCGCCGCGTCGTAGGTGCCCACGGGCGGGGAGTCGAAGGCTGGCCGGAGCCGGTCCTCCACCCAGTCGAACAACCGGTTGGCGCCTCGGCGGTGAGCCTGGGCCGAGGATTTCTCATTCTGGACCATGGCCACAGCGTACGCCCCTGCAACGCCCCCGGCCAAGGAACGCCAACCGTGCCGCTATTCTTCGCCGAAACCGGTCTCGATCAGGTCGGCCAGGGCGTCCACCGCCGCCCGCGATCGTTCGTCGGGCCCGGAGATCTCCACGCTCATCCCCCGGGTCAGCCCGAGCGACATGATGCCCAGCAGGCTGTGGGCGTCCTTGCCGTTGACGGTGACTTCAGCGTCGAATCCACTGGCGAGTTTCACGAAGTCCGCCGCGGGCCTGGCGTGCAGCCCGTCCCGGTTTCGCAACGTCACCGTACGGCTGACCGGACGCGCCGCGCCCTCGGCACCGTCTGCGCCCGCCGGTTCGGACGGCGCAGCCTCTGTCGGGGCTGACCCGCCGCCCTGTGCCGACTCGGCCGCCGCGAGTACGGCCGCGAGGTCTCCCCCGATCTCGGCCGTGACGGCGGCCGCCACACCGCCCTCCACGAGCGGCGCGTCGGCGATGCGCACCCGGGCCCGCACCTCGTCGTCGAGGAAATCCACCGCGGTCTCCGCGGTCAGGATGGCCGAGCCCAGGTCGCAGAGCAACACGACGCCGCCACCGTGGTCGGCCTCCGCGATGCCTGCCGCGATCTTGTCGAAACTCGTGCCGATTCCGCCGTCATCCATTCCGCCCGCGGCCACCAGGGCGACGTTCGGGGCCATCTGGCGGGCCAGCGTCACCAGACCGGAGGCGATCTCGCCGCTGTGCGAGACGAACACCACGCCTACCAGGGGCTCAGGAGCGTCCGGGTCAGTCACGTTCGGGTCAGTCACAATCAGCTCAGCCACAATCAGGACTGTGCGGCCGCATCGGCGCCGCAGCGGAGGATGAGCGCCGTCGACTGAGCGCCGGGATCGCGATGGCCGATGGCTCGCTCCCCCAGGTAACTCGCCCGGCCCTTCCGCGCCACCCAGGGTTCGGTCGCAACGGCGCCGGCCTCGGCAGCGTCTGCGGCGGCGGCCAGGATCAGGCTGGGGCTGGCCCCGGCGGCTTCGGCCTCGACGGCCGCCTCCACTGCCGGGGTCCAGGCATCCACCATGGTCTTGTCACCGGATTCGGCCTTGCCGCGCAGCACGATGCCGTCCCGCCCGGCCGTCAGCAGGGCGACGACGGCCGGGCCGTCCAGTTCGGCGGCCCCGCTCACGGCGGCGGCGGCCTTGAGGTACGCGGTGCCATAGAGCGGACCGGCCGCACCGCCGACGGTCGAAATGAGCGTCGCCGCGAGAGCCTTGAGCAGTTCACCAGGAGTTTCCACGTCAGCCAACGCCTCGAGCTTGGGCAGGACGGCCTGGAAGCCCCTGTCCATGTTCTCGCCGTGATCACCGTCGCCGATCTCGCGGTCGAGGGTGTTCAGCTCGGCGCGGTGCTCAGAGAGAACCTTCGCGCTGCTCCTGATCCAGGCCTGGGCCCATGCGACGTCTACGCTCATTCGGTCTTCCCTACTTTCCCCACCGCAGTGCGGCCGTGTGCACCGGAGCATCCCACAGGGCGGTCAACTCATCGTCGAGTTTGAGAACCGTGATCGACATGCCCTGCATCTCCAGTGATGTTGTGAAATTGCCGACGAGCGTGCGTGTCACCTCGATGCCTCGCTCGGCGAGAACTTCGGCGGCCCGTCGAAATACAATGTACAGCTCAACCTGGGGCGTCCCGCCCATTCCGTTGACGAAGAGCAGGACCTTGTCCCCGGATGCGTAGGGGATGTCGTCCAGGATCGGTCCGAGGATCCGGTCGACGATCGCATCGGCCGGTTCGAGCTTGATCCGCTCACGCCCGGGCTCGCCGTGGATCCCGATGCCGATCTCGATCTCGTCGTCGGCGAGGGTGAAGCTGGGCTCCCCGGCGTGGGGCACGACGCACGGCGTGAGCGCCACGCCCATCGAGCGCACCTGGCCGATCACCTTCTCGGCGACGGTCGCCACGGCGGTCAGGTCGTCACCGCGTTCGGCGGCCGCACCGGCGATCTTCTCCACGAGCACGGTGCCGGCCACTCCCCTGCGCCCCGCGGTGTACAGCGAGTCCTTCACGGCGACGTCGTCGTTGACGATCACCGTGCGCACCTCGATCTCATCGGCCTCGGCCAGATCCGCCGCGGTCTCGAAGTTCAGCACGTCGCCTGTGTAGTTCTTCACGATGTGCAGCACCCCGGCTCCCCCGTCGACGGCCTTGGTGGCGGCCAGGATCGGGTCGGGGGTCGGCGACGTGAACACGGCGCCCGGCACCGCCGCATCCAGCATGCCGAACCCGACGAAACCACCGTGCAGGGGCTCGTGCCCGCTGCCACCGCCGCTGACGATGCCGACCTTTCCCGCCACCGGCGCGTCCGCACGCACGATGAACACGGGGTCCAGGGAAACACGCACGATATCCGCGTGCGCCGCACCGAAACCGGCGACGGCTTCGTCGACAACGTTCTTCGGGTCGTTGACAAGCTTTTTCATGACCATTCCTTCGTTTCGTCGGGATCGATCGGCGCAGGCTTCAGCGCCGGGCACGTAACTGTGCTCCCTGCACAACCTACGCGCTGCCATCGGTCTGGGTAAGAGGCAGATGATGCTGCCCACCGGGACTATTTCGCTCGCGCCCCGCCCGCGCTATGGTGACTGCGAAATCGCTCACCGCGAAGGGATTGCTCCGGTACAGCCGGCATCTCGATTCTTACGAGAAAGGTCATCGTGGACAATATCGGTCTTGTATTTTTGTCGGAGGTGCTGGGCACAGGGATGCTCATCCTCCTTGGTTGTGGTGTCGTGGCCAACGTGGCCCTGACGAAGAATAAGGGTTTCGGCGGCGGGTTCCTCATGGTGACCTTCGGCTGGGCCTTCGCGGTCTTCGCCGGTGTCACGGTGGCATACAACTCAGGCGCACACCTCAACCCGGCCGTCACCCTCGGCCTCGTCGCCTCTGGCGCCACCGAATTCGGCCTCGGCGTCCCGGTGAACTTCCTGTCCGTGCTCGTTTATCTGGCCGGCGAGTTCCTCGGTGCCTTCCTCGGCGCCGTCGTGTGCTGGCTGGCCTACAAGCAGCACTACGACGAGGAGCCCGAGCCCGCCAACAAGCTCGGAACCTTCTCGACCGGGCCGGCCATCCGCTCGTACGGCTGGAACCTGGTCACCGAGATCATCGGCACCTTCGTGCTGGTCTTCGTGGTGATCGCATTCGGCGGCGGCCGTCAGGGCGAGAGCGGCGGTCTCGCTGCGCTGGGGGCGCTGCCCGTTGCGCTGCTGGTTCTCGTCATCGGCGTCTCGCTCGGTGGCCCCACCGGGTACGCCATCAACCCGGCCCGTGACCTCAGCCCCCGGATCGCGCACTTCATCCTGCCGATCAAGGGCAAGGGCTCCTCGGACTGGGCCTACTCCTGGGTTCCCGTTGTCGGACCCGTCATCGGCGGAGTCCTGGCGGGCTGGGCGTCGCTGGTCTGGCTGCCGGTCATCGCGTAACCGTGGCAGGCCGGTCCCTCCACGGACCGGCCTGCTTCGCTGTGCAACACACCACCTAAAAACCGCCAGACGGTTTTATAGTCTGTTCAAGCCACCACGCAACGTACAAGGAGGTACACCATGGCTAAGTATGTACTCGCCATCGATCAGGGCACCACGAGCTCTCGCGCCATCATCTTCGACCACGCCGGATCCATCGTCTCGACCGGACAACTCGAGCACGAGCAGATCTTCCCCCGCGCCGGCTGGGTGGAACACGACCCGATGGAGATCTGGGACAACACCCGTGAGGTGATCGGCCAAGCGCTCTCCAAGGCCAACCTCACCCGGCACGACATCGCCGCGGTCGGCATCACCAACCAGCGCGAAACCGCAGTGGTCTGGGACCGCACCACCGGCAAGCCCGTCTATAACGCCATTGTCTGGCAGGACACCCGCACCCAGCCGATCGTCGACCGGCTCGCCGCCGACGGCGGCGTGGAGCGGTTCAAGCAGAAGGTGGGCCTGCCGCTGGCGACCTACTTCTCCGGTACCAAGATCGTCTGGATCCTCGAGAACGTTGAGGGTGCCCGGGCCAAGGCCGAGGCCGGCGACCTGATGTTCGGCACCACGGACTCGTGGGTGCTCTGGAACCTCACCGGGGGCCTGGAGGGCGGCGTACACGCCACCGACGTCACCAACGCCAGCAGGACCCTGTTCATGGACCTGGAGACGCTGCAGTGGGATGACGAGATCCTGCGCATCTTCAATGTGCCGAAGTCGATGCTGCCCGAAATCAAGTCCTCGAGCGAGGTCTACGGCACGGTCAACGAGCACAGCCTGTTGCGCGAGGTGCCGATCGCGGGCATCCTCGGCGACCAGCAGGCCGCCACGTTCGGCCAGGCCGCCTTCGACCAGGGCGAGGCGAAGAACACCTACGGCACCGGTAACTTCCTGATCTTCAACACCGGCACCGAGATCATCCACTCCAAGAACGGCCTGCTGACCACACTGGGTTACAAGCTCGGCGACGCCGAACCGCACTACGCCCTGGAGGGGTCGATCGCCGTCACCGGCGCCCTGGTGCAGTGGCTGCGCGACAACCTGGGCATGATCACCTCCTCGGAGGAGATCGAGAAGCTCGCCGCCACGGTCGACGACAACGGCGGTGCGTATTTCGTGCCGGCCTTCAGCGGCCTGTTCGCGCCGTACTGGCGCTCGGATGCCCGCGGCGCCCTGGTCGGCCTGACCCGGTTCGTCAACAAGGGCCACATCGCCCGGGCGGCGCTGGAGGCCACGGCCTTCCAGACCCGCGAGGTGCTCGATGCGGTGAATGCCGACTCCGGGGTGCCGCTGACCGAACTCAAGGTCGACGGCGGCATGATCAAGAACAACCTGCTCATGCAGTTCCAGGCCGACATCATCGGTGTGCCCGTGGTGCGTCCGGTCGTCGCCGAAACCACCGCGCTCGGCGCAGCCTACGCGGCGGGCCTCGCGGTCGGCTTCTGGAGCACCCTGGACGAGCTGCGGTCGCAGTGGCAGGAAGACAGCCGCTGGACGCCGAAGTTGAGCGAGGAGGAAAGCGCCCGCCAGCTGCGCAACTGGAAGAAGGCCGTCACCAAGACCTTCGACTGGGTCGACGAGGACGTGCTCTAACCGTCAGAACCTCCAGCTGAAGCCGCCGCCGCCGGTTGCGCAGCCCCGCACACCTGCGGGGCTGCGCAACCGGATAGCCCGGCAGGTCAGGCGCGGCTGGCCTGCACCCAGTCAGCGAGCTTTGCGGTTCCCGCGCCGGAGTCGATGGCCTGCCCTGCCACGGCCAGTTTCGCCCGAAACCGGTCCAGGATGCTGACCTGCGACTGCGCGGGATCGTGAGCGAGGTCGTAGGCGACCAGGCCCGCTGCCGCGTTCAGGAGCACGATGTCCCGCACCGGTCCGTGCTCACCGGCGAGGACCGAGTGCACCACTTTGGCGTTGTGTTCCGGCGAACCGCCGATCAGTTGGCTCATGGTCGCCCGCGGGATGCCGAGATCGCGCGGATCGATGTCGTGCTCGGTGACCAGACCCCTGGACACCTCCCAGACGTGACTGTGACCCGTCGTGGTCAGCTCATCGAGGCCATCGTCACCGCGGAACACCAGTGCCGACGCGCCGCGGGTCTGGAAAACCCCGACGAACAGCGGGACCCTGTCGAGGTTGGCCACACCGACCGCGGATGCTTCCGGGCGGGCAGGGTTGACCAGAGGGCCGAGGAAGTTGAACACCGTGGGGATGCCCAGCTCGGCCCGAACGGCGGCGGCGTGCCGGAAACCGGGGTGGAACGCCGCTGCGTAGGCGAAGGTGATGCCGGTGGCGGCCAGGATCGAGGCCACGACGTCGGCCGACAGGGTCAGGTCGATACCCAGCGCGGCGAGCACGTCTGACGAACCCGATGCGGAACTGGCCGCCCGATTGCCGTGTTTGATCACCGGCACGCCGGACGCCGCACACACTATCGATGCCATGGTCGAGACGTTCACGGTGCCGAACCGGTCTCCCCCGGTGCCGACGATGTCCAGCCCCATCGAGTTGACGTTCAGCGGAACGGCGTGGTCGAGGATCGCGTCCCGGAAACCGACGATCTCATCCACGGTCTCGCCCTTGGCGCGCAACGCCACCAGGAAGCCGGCGAGCTGGGCCGGAGTGGCCTCACCGAGCATGATGCGTTCCATGCTCCAGGCCGCATCGGCGACGCTCAGGTCCTCTCTACGCAGAAGGGCATCGAGAACGGCGGGCCAAGACTGGGATTCGAGCATGGCCCAATCTTAAGCGCCGGCGCTCCCCCGGCCGGCATTTCGGCACCGAGAGCCTGTGGTTGGGGAGGCCATTTTTCACATTAGGGTCTTATGGCACTTCACCTTGAGAAAAACCTGTGGAGGAATCGGTCATAATGGAGGAGTGACGACGACCTCAATTTCTCCCCGGGCGACCATTCCCGTAGTTAACAGGCCCAACAGCGTGGCGGTTGGCACCATTGTCTGGCTGGGTAGCGAGGTCATGTTCTTCGCTGGCCTCTTCGCCATCTACTTCACCTTGCGGTCCACCTCCCCGGAGCTGTGGCAGTTCGAGACGGAAAAGCACAACTTCGTCTTCGCCCTGGTGAACACCCTGGTCCTGGTCTCCTCCTCGATCACCTGCCAGTTCGGCGTGTTCGCCGCCGAGCGCCTGCAGGCCAGGTCCACGGGCTGGAAGCCCAGCCAGTGGGGCATGGTCGAGTGGTTCTTCCTCACCTATGCGCTCGGCGCCATCTTCGTCTCCGGCCAGGTCCTGGAGTACGCGACCCTCGTGTCGGAAGGCGTCACACTCGCCTCCAACGCTTACGGCTCGGCGTTCTACCTCACCACCGGATTCCACGGCATCCACGTGACCGCCGGACTCATTGCCTTCCTCCTCGTGATCGGTCGCGGTTTCGCGGTCAAGAACTTCGGTCACAAGGAAGCCACCAGCGCCATCGTGGTCTCGTACTACTGGCATTTCGTCGACGTCGTGTGGATCGGGCTCTTCCTGGTCATCTACGTTCTCAAATAACAAGCAGGAGCGGACACACTCAGTATGCCCAGGACTAAGAAACCTACCAACGGCCGCGCACGTCGCACCGGACGGCGCAGCCCGGTCGCCAGCGTCGCGTTGATCGCGATCGGACTGCTCTTCACCGGCGGCGCGTACGCGATGGTCAGCACCAGCACGGCCACCGCACAGACCGAAACGGCGTCGCAGCAGACCATCAGCGAGGGTGAAAAACTCTTCGCCGCGAACTGCGCAACCTGCCACGGCCTCAGCGCCGATGGAACCGGTACCGGTCCCAGCCTGATCGGTGTGGGTGCCGCGTCCGTCGACTTCCAGGTCGGCACCGGACGCATGCCCATGCAGGCCAACGGTCCGCAAGCCATCGTCAAGCCGGTTCAGTTCACCGAGGAGCAGACCGCGGCTCTGGTCGCCTACGTCGCATCCCTCGCTCCCGGCCCGGCACTGCCCGAAGCCGAGTACCTCGATGCCGAGGGCGACGCCGCAGCCGGAGCCGAGTTGTTCCGCATCAACTGCGCCATGTGCCACAACGTCGCCGGGGCCGGCGGCGCGCTCACCGAGGGCAAGTACGCTCCCGCGCTGGAGGGCGTCAGCCCGGAGCACATCTACGAGGCCATGGTCACCGGACCGCAGAACATGCCGGTGTTCAACGACATGAACATCTCGCCCGAAGACAAGCGCGACATCATCACCTACCTCAAGTACCTCGACAACAACCCGTCTCCGGGTGGATTCGCCCTCGGGTCCCTCGGACCGGTGTCAGAAGGACTGTTCCTCTGGATCTTCGGTCTGGGCGCCATCGTCGCCCTGACCGTGTGGATCGCGGCGAAATCAAATTGATCGGCACCCGGAATATGACACAGCGACCACAGACAGCGCCCCCGAAGGAGAACCATGGCCAGCGATGAGACCAGCGGAAAGGACCTGACCGCTGCCGACTCCTCGAGCGTCGAGCACGTCACGGCCGCCGCGGGCACCGCCGTGGTTGCACGCGACGCGTTGAAGAATCCCGGCCTGCCGCCGCACCGACAGCGTGTGACCGACCTCGACCCGCGCGCAGAGAAGCGCGCGGAGCGCACCGTCTACACCCTGTTCTACCTGTCCGTTGTCGGCAGCATCTTCGCTATCGCGGCGTACATGGTCTTCCCGATCGTTCCCGAGGAACCGGGTTCGGTGCGGTTGAACAACCTGTTCATCGGTATCGGACTCGCGCTGGCGCTGCTGGCACTCGGTATCGGCATCGTGCACTGGGGCAAGTCCCTGATGCCCAACACCGAAGGCATCGATCAGCGCCACCCGGTTCGCGGCAGCGACCAGGCTCGTGAGCGTTCCGTGGAGATCTACCACGAAGTGATCGAGGAGTCCGGCCTCGGCCGTCGCGCCCTGATCCGCAACAGCCTCATCGGTGCCCTCGTGGTGTTCCCGCTCCCCGCTGTCGTCTTGTTCCGCGGGCTCGCCCCGCAGGACCAGGACCCGGTCGCCCTCTTGAATCAGACCATGTGGAAGAAGGGCACCAGGCTGGCCCTGGATCCCTCAGGGGCGCCGATCAAGGCCTCCGACGTGACCCTCGGGTCGTCGTTCGCCGTGATCCCGGAGGGACTGCAGGACCTCGAGCACGGCAGACTCGAAGAGAAGGCGAAAGCCGCCGTCATCCTCGTGCGCATGAAGCCCGAAGACCTCAACCAGCTCCCCGAGCGTGTCACCTGGTCCTACGACGGCATCGTCGCGTACTCCAAGATCTGCACGCACGTCGGATGCCCGGTGGGCCTGTACGAACAGCAGACGCACCACCTCCTCTGCCCGTGCCACCAGTCGCAGTTCGACGTGGCCGACCACGCCAAGGTCATCTTCGGACCGGCCAAGCGCGCACTCCCCCAGCTGCCCATCGCGGTGGACTCCGAGGGATACCTGATCGCCCAGAGCGATTTCCTTGAACCCGTCGGACCGAGCTTTTGGGAGCGACAGTGAGTACCGCAACTAATATGAAACCCGCAGCGACGAAGAAGCCCGGCGGTTTGACCGGCGCCGCGGCGAATTACATCGACGAGCGCACCAGCGCCTCCACCCTGGTCAAGGAGCTAGGTCGCAAGATCTTCCCAGACCACTGGTCGTTCATGCTGGGTGAGGTGGCGCTGTACAGCTTCGTCATCATCCTGCTGTCCGGGTCCTTCCTGACCTTCTTCTTCCAGGCATCGATGGCCGAAGTGCACTATGACGGCTCCTACGTGCCGCTCAAGGGCGTGGAGATGTCCGTGGCCATGGCGTCTTCGCTGGACATCTCCTTCGATGTGCGCGGCGGTCTCCTGATGCGCCAGGTGCACCACTGGGCAGCTTTGCTGTTCGTGGCGTCGATCGGCCTGCACATGCTCCGCATCTACTTCACCGGAGCCTTCCGCAAGCCGCGCGAGCTCAACTGGGTGATCGGCTTCGTGCTGTTCATCCTGGCCATGGCCGAGGGCTTCACCGGCTACTCGCTGCCGGATGACCTGCTCTCCGGCAACGGCCTGCGGATCATCGACGGCATGGTCAAGGGCATCCCCGTCGTGGGAACCTGGATCTCGTTCCTGCTCTTCGGCGGTGAGTTCCCGGGCACCGACATCGTCGGTCGCCTGTATTCGCTGCACATCCTGCTGCTGCCGGCGATCATCGTCGCGCTGATCGCGATCCACCTCCTCTTCGTCGTGGTGCACAAGCACACGCAGTACCCCGGTGCGGGCCACACGAACGAACGGGTCGTCGGCTACCCGGTGCTGCCGGTCTACGCCGCCAAGGCCGGTGGATTCTTCTTCATCGTCTTCGGCGTGGTGATGCTGATGGCCTCGTTCTTCACGATCAATCCGATCTGGAACTACGGACCGTACGACCCCTCACCGGTGTCTGCCGGAACCCAGCCGGACTGGTACATCGGTTTCGCCGACGGAGCACTGCGACTGGTACCGCCGGGACTGGAATGGGTGTGGTTCGGCCACACCTGGTCGTTCAACATCCTGATCCCCCTCACCGTCATCGGTATCTTCATCGTCACGGTGCTGATCTACCCGTTCATCGAGGCCTGGATCACCGGCGACAAGCGCGAGCACCACGTCCTGGACCGTCCGCGCAACGCGCCGACCCGAACGGCCATCGGCGCCGCCGGTGTCACGTTCTACGCCGGCCTGTGGGCGGCAGCGTCCTCGGACATCATCGCCACCCACTTCAAGCTCACCATGGAGGGTGTCATCCACGCTCTTCAGGTGATCGTGATCCTGGGCCCGTTCATCGCATTCTTCATCACCAAGCGGGTGTGCCTGGCGCTGCAGAAGAAGGACCGCGAGATCGTTCTGCACGGCTATGAGTCCGGCCGTATCGTGCGTCTGCCCGGCGGCGAGTACATCGAGGTGCACCAGCCTGTCGACGAGTACGAGCGCTGGAAGCTGGTCAGCTACGCCGATTACCAGCCGCTGGAGCTGACACCCAACGCCCAGGGCAAGGTGTCGCCTCTGCAACGGGTTCGCGCCGGCCTGTCCCGCTGGTTCTTTGAAGACCGGATTGCCCCGGTCGGGACCAAGGAACTCGAAGAGAGCCACGGCGATCACCACTAGTTCCTCAGCCGAACCGGTTCGGGCACCGCACCCACTCCAGACACTGTCTGAGTGGCTGCGGTGCCCGAACTGTTCCACCGACCTCGTCCCGGCGGGCGAGCTGGTGCTCGCCTGCCGCAACGGCCACCGGTTCGACACGAACCGGCGAGGCTTCGCCTCCCTCCTCGTCGGCTCACGCAAACTCATCGGCGATTCCGCCGCGATGCTCGACGCGCGCGATCTCTTCCTGGAACGCGGCTGGTACACCGAGCTCCGCGATGCCCTCAGCGCCCTTGTGGCCGCCGAGTCACCGCACCGTGTCATCGACATCGGCTGCGGCACCGGCTACTACCTCCGCGGCGTCCTGGACGCCGTCTCGGGCCGCGACTCCCCCGGTTCCCCGTCAGCCCGGACCACCGGCGTCGGAGCGCTGGCCATGGACCTGTCCGCGGCCGCGGTCGCACGCACCGTCCGGGCCGGACTGACCGATCCGAACTCGACCACCAACGGACTCGTCGCGGACGTCTGGTCTGCCCTTCCGATCCGGGACGGTGCCGCTGACGCCGCGATCAACGTGTTCGCTCCCCGGAATCCGGCCGAGTTCCATCGCATCCTGGCTCCTGGCGGGCTCCTGGCCGTCGTGGTGCCACACCCGAGCCACCTCCAGGAGCTCCGCGCCGCCGGCCTGGCCCTGGACGTGCACGGGAACAAGACCGACGACCTGGTCACCAGCCTGGCGTCAGGCTTTCACCTGGAGTCCACGGCGGACCTGTCCAGGACCCTGCTGCTCTCCCCCGACGACGTTGCCGCCCTGATCGGAATGGGCCCGTCCTCGCACCACCCGTCATCCGCCGACCCCGCTGACCGGGCCGGGTCAACCGAGGTCACCGTGGCGTTCCGACTCCTTGGATTCCGCCGCTCAAACGCTTGAGCCTCGGCACACGACGAAGCGCCAGCGACCCTAAGGTCACTGGCGCTTTTTCGTGCGGTGTCGAGGCCTAGCGGGCGAAGAGTCCGCGGTAGTACTCGTAGACCCAGCCGACGAGGCTGATCACGCCGATGCCGACCGCGATGAATGAGATCCAGAAACCCACGGCCAGTCCCAGGAACAGCAGCGCGGCGCTGGCCGCGAGCATGATCGGCCACCAGCTCCATGGGCTGAAGAAGCCCAGCTCGGGGTCGCCGTCATCGATGTTCGCGTCGAGCATGTCTTCGGGCAGCTCGCCGCCCTGCGCCTTGTAGACGCGGGACAGGTAGAAGGCGATGAACGCCACGAGCAGGGCGCAGAGCGAGATCGCGAAGGTTCCGACCCACTCGATGCGACCCTGGGTCGGGTCGACGAGGCCCCACACGACGTACGCGACTGCGACCAGCGCGAGGAATCCCGTCAGGATCCAGTAAAGGTTGACATTGGCTTTCATCTACTTAACCTTTTCCGATCCTGCGTCATAGGTGGGAGCATCCGGTGCGTCCTTTGCCGGACCGATACCGACGGGCATGCCGACCTCCGGGTGGTTCAGGTCGAAGGCGGGACGCTCGGAGCGGATGCGCGGGATCGACGTGAAGTTGTGGCGCGGCGGCGGGCACGATGTCGCCCATTCCAGGGAGGCGCCGTAGCCCCACGGGTCGTTGACCGTGACCCTGGGAGCCGTGCGGGCGGTGACATACACGTTCAGGAAGAACGGGATCATCGACACGGCGAGGATCATCGACCCGACGGTGGACAGCTGGTTCATCCAGGTGAACCCGTCGTCGGGCAGGTAGGACGCGTAGCGGCGGGGCATGCCCACCACTCCGAGCCAGTGCTGCACGAGGAAGGTCGTGTGGAAACCGATGAACAGGAGCCAGAAGTGCCACTTGCCCAGGCGCTCGTTGAGCATCTTGCCGGTCCACTTGGGCCACCAGAAGTAGAAGCCGCTGAACATGGCGAAGACGACGGTGCCGAACACCACGTAGTGGAAGTGGGCGACCACGAAGTAGGTGTCTGACACGTGGAAGTCCAGCGGCGGCGAGGCGAGGATGACCCCGGTCAGGCCACCGAAGGTGAACGTGATGAGGAAGCCGATGGCCCAGAGCATGGGGGTCTCAAAGGTCAGCGAACCGCGCCACATGGTGCCGATCCAGTTGAAGATCTTCACGCCCGTCGGAACGGCGATGAGCATGGTCATCAGGGAGAAGAACGGCAGCAGGACCGAGCCGGTCACGTACATGTGGTGTGCCCACACCGTCACGGACAGCGCCGCGATGGAGATGGTCGCGTAGATCAGGGTCTTGTACCCGAAGATGGGCTTCCGGCTGAAGACCGGGAACACCTCGGACACGATGCCGAAGAACGGCAGGGCGATGATGTACACCTCGGGGTGGCCGAAGAACCAGAACAGGTGCTGCCAGAGAATGGCGCCACCGTTGGCCGGGTCGTAGATGTGCGACTGGAAGATCCGGTCGCTGGCGGCGGCGAGCATGGCCGCGGCGAGGACCGGGAACGCCATCAGGATCAGCAGCGAGGTGACGAGAGTGTTCCAGGTGAAGATCGGCATCCGGAACATGGTCATGCCCGGCGCGCGCATGGTGATGATGGTGGTGATGAAGTTCACGCCACCGAGGATCGTGCCGAAGCCCGAGAGGCCCAGGCCCACCATCCAGAGATTGCCGCCGATGCCCGGCGAGAACGTTGTGCTCGCCAGCGGTTGGTAGGCGAACCAGCCGAACGATGCCGCTCCCTGCGGGGTGAGGAAGCCGCCGACCGCGATCAGGCTGCCGAAGAAGAACAGCCAGAAGGAGAAGGCGTTCAGTCGCGGGAAGGCGACGTCGGGGGCACCGATCTGCAGCGGCATCAGGGCGTTCGCGAAGCCGAAGAACAGCGGCGTGGCGAACATCAGCAGCATGATGGTGCCGTGCATCGTGAAGAGCTGGTTGTACTGCTCCTTGGTCTGCACGATCTGCAGCCCGGGTTCGAAGAGCTGGGCGCGCATCACGAGCGCCATCACCCCGCCGAGGCAGAAGTAGATGAACGAGGTGATCAGGTACATGTAGCCGATGACCTTGTGGTCGGTGGACGTGATCCACCGAACGATGATGTTGCCCTTGCGGTCTACGCCGGTCGGCCGTGCGGCCGAGGGCGCGGCCGGGGCGCCGGCGGGAGCTGTTGTCGTGCTCATGGTCTAGTTGCCTTCCTCAGCCGTCGGGGCGTCGGTGCCTGGTTGGTTCAGGTTGCGGTCGTATTCGTTGGAAACCTGGCCGTCGTTGCCGGCGGCGCGCAGGGAGTCGACGTAGGCCTCGTAGTCCGCCTCGGACACGACCTCCACGTTGAAGAGCATCAGCGAGTGGTACTCGCCGCAGAGTTCGGCGCACTTGCCGGCGTAGGTGCCGACCCGTTCGGGGATGACCGACATGTAGTTGGTCTTGCCCGGGATCATGTCCTTCTTGTAGAGGAAGTCGATGACCCAGAAGGAGTGGATCACGTCGCGCGCCTCGAGGGCGATCTCGATCTTCTTGCCGACCGGCAGCACGAGCGTGGGGATCTCGGACTCGACCAGCGCGCCCTTCTCGCCGTCGAGGTCCGGCTGACCCTGGATGCCCTGGGTGTAGACGTCGTCGGTGACGTAGTTGAAGTCCCACGCCCACTGCTTGCCGATCACTTCGATCTGCAGGTCGGGTTCCTCGAACCGTGCCTCGATGGCGTTCTGGTCCCGCGCGGTGAACGCGAAGAAGCCCAGCACCAGGATGAGGGGGACGATCGTGTAGAAGATCTCGATCGGCATGTTGTAGCGCAGCTGCACCGGAAGGCCGGTCTGGCCCTTGCGTCGGCGGTAGACGACGACGGACCAGATCGTGAGGCCCCAGGTGATCAGACCCACGATCAGCAGCACGATCCACGAGGTGGTCCACAGACCGGACACCCGCTCGGTGTTGTTGGTTACCGGGGACTCGCCCTCCTCGAAACCGGGCAGGTACCCGTTGAGCTGAGCCTGGGTGCATCCGGCGAGGACTATGGCTAGCGTTGCTGCGACCGGAATGACGGCCCATCGGAGACGGCGGTTTTTGAGCACCGGTGACCTTTCGGAAAGACGTGAAGGCACTACACAGGAAGTGCGTTTATCATCTTTAGCTTACTCCGCGCCGGTCCCGCCCGAGTGCACGAGCGACGGGCCCGTCGCAATTCTCCACCCCGATCGGCGCATCACAACAGGGCCGAAGGGCCTGTTCGAGGCCGTTTTGACGGGGGAAGAGACGTCGGCGGCGGGCACACGACGCCGATATACACAAAAGGAGACCGTCCCATGGACGGTCTCCTTCGTGTGTATCGATCGGAGCGCTAGTTGAACGAGTCTCCACATGCGCAGCTGCCGCCGGCGTTCGGGTTGTCGATGGTGAAGCCCTGCTTCTGGATGGTGTCCTCGAAGTCGATGGAGGCGCCCTCGAGATACGGGACGCTCATCTTGTCGACGACGACCTCGACACCGTCGTAGTCCCTGACGGCGTCACCCTCGAGGGTGCGTTCGTCGAAGTACAACTGGTAAATCAAGCCGGAGCAGCCGCCGGGCTGAACCGCGACTCGCAGACGCAGGTCTTCGCGGCCTTCCTGGGTGAGCAGGCTGCGAACCTTCGCGGCGGCGACGTCGGTGAGGCCGACGCCGTGGGCGGCTGTGCTGGTTTCGATCGTGTCGGTCATGGTGCTCCTCGGTATTATCCGGTTTCGCGTCGGTGAGCATCCCACGCGCATGGGGTCCGCCGGCGAATCTTCTCTTAGTGTATCCGGCCGTGCCGTGAGCGGGCTGGATCACGCGGACGCTTTCTGTGGATCAGTGGCCCGTGCGGTCGTTCAGGCGGCCCAGAAGGAACGCCTCGCTGAGCACGGCCCGTTTGAAGACGCCCAGGTGCAGCGACTCGTTGGGGCTGTGCGCGCGGGAATCGGGGTCTTCCACACCGGTCACCAGGATCTGCGCTTCGGGGAACTCCCGGACGAGGTCCGCAATGAACGGGATCGAGCCGCCCACTCCGATGTCGACGGGTTCCACGCCCCAGCCGGCCGTCATAGCCAGCCGCGTCTCGGCCACGGCCCACCCGCCGGTGTCGACCAGGAACGGTTCTCCGGTGTCCAGGTCGTCGATGGCGACGTGGGCGCCGAACGGCGCGTTCGCCCGCAGGTGCGCCTCGATAACGGTGGCAGCCTCCCTGGCGGACTGGCCCGGCGCGATCCGCACGCTGATCTGCACGCTGACCGCGGGTGTGAGGGTGTTGGACGCATTGGCGACGGTGGGCGCGTCGATACCCGTCACCGTCAGCGCGGGCTGGGACCAGATGCGGCTGAGAATGGAGCCGTGCCCGATCGGGGCGACCCCGTCGAGCAGGCCGGTCTCCTGACGCAGCGCGGCTTCGTCGTACGGCGGGGTCGGCGCGTCGTGACTGGTGAGACCGCTGATCGCGACGGACCCGTCTGCGGCGTACAGGGTGCCCAGCAGCTTGATGGTCGCCATCATCGCGTCCGGCACGGCCCCGCCGAACATTCCGGAGTGCGACGCGTGCGCCAACGTGCTGACAGTGAGCCGGAACGTGACGTTGCCCCGCAGTCCGATGGTGATGGCCGGAGTGTCGACGTCCCAGTTGTTCGAGTCGGCGACGACGATTGCGTCGGCGCGGAGCGCGTCCCGGTTCTCGGTGAGGAAGGTGGCGAAGGAACGGCTGCCGAATTCTTCCTCGCCCTCGATGAAGAGGGCCAGGCCGAGGTCAAGGTCCCCGCCGGTTGCAGCGAGCAGGGCCCGCAATGCGGCGACGTGCGCCATCACGCCGGCCTTGTCGTCCGCGGCGCCGCGGCCGTACAGTCGGTCCCCGCGCAGTGTCGGTTCGAAGGGCGGTGAGTCCCACGCGTCGTCGAGCCCGGGAGGCTGCACGTCATGGTGGGCGTAGAGCAGAACCGTGGGGCGGCCGTTCCTGGCCGCGCGGGTGGCGAGGATGGCAGGCTGTCCGAGTTCGTCGGTACCGGGGATGCCGGCCTGGGTGACCGTGACGGTGTCGAAGATCCCGATCTCGCGCACCAGCTCGGCGACGGCGTCGGCGCTGACGCGCACGTGATCGCGGTCGAACGCCGCCCAGGACACCGAGGGGATCCGCACCAGGGCGCACAGGTCGGCGACCGTACGGGGAAGCTCCCGTTCGACGGCGTTCCGCAGCGCCGATTCGAGGGTTTGTGCTGCGACTTGCTGGGTGGTTGCTGCTGCTGTGTCCGCGGTATCCGTCATGCGAGTAATCTTAAGGCAACCTAAGTGCAAGGAACTGATGTGGCTAAGCAACCTGTAAATCCCGGCGCAGAACCGTCGATCGAGTCCGCCGACGAGACGAAGTCCCGCCTGGCCGGTACGTCAACGCGCAAGGGCCAGCCCACACCGAGCCGCCGTGTGCAGGAGGCCGCGAACAAACGCCCGCTCGTTCCGGACGACCGCAAGCTCGCCGCCAAGCAGGCGCGGGCGAAGTCGGCCGAGGCCCGCGAGAAGGCCCGGCTCGGCATGGCCGCCGGTGACGACAAGTACCTCCCGGTGCGCGAGCGTGGACCGCAGAAGCGTTTCGCCCGTGACTACATCGACGCGCGATTCAACGTGGGCGAGTTCATGATCCCGGTGATGTTCCTGGTCATCCTGCTCACCTTCTTCCCGGATCCGTCCGTGCAGACCTACGGCATCCTCGCTCTCTGGGCGTTCTTCCTGGTCGCGATCGGCGACTGCATCGTGCTCGGTTTCATTCTGACCAAGAAGATCCAGGCCAAGTTCGGCGCCGACAGGGCCGAGAAGGTGCGTTGGTACGCGGCCATGCGAGCACTGCAGCTGCGGGTCATGCGCCTGCCGAAGCCGCAGGTCAAGCGCGGCCAGTACCCGGCCTGATCCACGACAGCACACAAAAACCCCTCGGAGCCGGCTCCGAGGGGTTTTTCTGTGTGTCGGGTCAACGCCGGTAGGCGCCCAACCTGATGACGGGAACTCGAAGTTCCTCGTCGGTCAGCGAGCCGTGCTGGCCGACCATGCTCCGAGCGGACTGGTTGGGCTCCCGGGAGTCGTAATAGGCGATCAGCTTCCGTGCCGCCACGATGACGTCGCCGATCCGAGCCGCGGCATCGTCGCGCACCGCGCCGAACAGGCCCGCAGCCACGGCCTCGCTGCGCGTGAAGATCCAGGCGCGCTCCCCCTCGACCCCACGCCAGGTCTCCGCCAGCGCGTCGGCGTCGACACCGTCCTCGGTGTAGAGCTGCAGGCAGCGGGGGTCACCGCCGATGTGGCGCACCCCGGCGACGAGGGCCGGCACGGTGTCGAAGAGCACCTGCTTGGCCGCGGGAACATCGACGACTCCGTGGTCTGCCGTGAGGATCATGCCCTCGTCCGGGCGCAGGGTGCCGGCGAACCGCGCCGTTTCGGCATCGAGGCTCTCCAGCTGCGCCAGCCACCGAGCGGATTCCCAGCCGTGGGCGTGCGCGTTGACGTCCAGTTCGGGCACGTACAGGTAGATCAGGGCCGTGGGCTCGGCGTCGAAGATCGCCCGCGCCGCGGCGAACCGCGCACCGATGGTCTCGGCCGGCACATAGCCGGCACCGCGCAGCACCGCCTGGCTGAAGCCGGAATCCGTGAACCGCTTGGGCCCGACGGCGAAACTGGGAATCCCGGCCGCCGCGGCCGTGTCGAAGACCGTCGGCTGGTTCTGCCAGCTGTGCGGTTCCATCCGCTCGTCCCAGCCGGTGAGCTGGTTGACCACCCTGTCGTTGGCCGCGTCGAAGACCTTGTAGCCGACCAGCCCGTGGGTGCCGGGCGCGACCCCGGTCGTCAGCGAGGCGATGCCCGCGGCGGTCGTGGCCGGGAACACCCCGTCGACGACGTCGGTCTTGGCCAGATGCGAGGTGAGGAACCGGGCATGCCCGGCGCGTGCGCGCAGGTTGCTCACCCCGAGGCCGTCCGCGAGGAGCACGAGTGCCTTGCCGGCCGGCGGGAGCCCGAGCGGGTTCGGCTGGGACCGGACCGAGGCCAGCGAACTTGTCAAAACGTCGGCAAGGCGAACGGCGCTGAAGGGCCGGACCGGTAACATAGGGGGCATCTGGCCCAGTCTGACATAGACCCGGCCGCAGGTTTCCTCAGCGCAGGTCCGTGCGCATCAGCCTGGTGCTCCCGGTTCTGCCGACATGCACCACACTCAGAATCTACGAATGAGCCGCTCAGACAAGACAGTGTCAGCCAACACGGGGTCCGCCGCATCCACCGAGCGCATCGAAGACGTCGATGTGTCAACGGAGATGCAGGGGTCGTTCCTCGAGTACGCCTACTCGGTGATCTACTCCCGTGCCCTCCCCGACGCCAGGGACGGCCTCAAGCCGGTGCAGCGCCGCATCCTGTACCAGATGAGCGAGATGGGCCTGAAGCCCGACCGCGGGCACGTGAAGTCGGCCAGAGTCGTCGGCGAGGTGATGGGAAAGCTGCACCCGCACGGCGACACCGCCATTTACGACGCCATGGTTCGGATGGCCCAGGCCTTCACCCTCCGGGTTCCGCTGATCGACGGGCACGGCAACTTCGGGTCCCTCGACGACGGGCCCGCCGCACCCCGGTACACCGAGGCGCGCCTGGCGGCACCGGCCCTGGCGATGACCGAGCACCTCGACGAAGACGTCGTGGATTTTGTGCCCAACTACGACAACCAGCTCACCCAGCCGGACGTGCTGCCGGCGGCGTACCCCAACCTTCTCGTCAACGGGGCCAGCGGCATCGCGGTGGGCATGGCCACCAACATGGCCCCGCACAACCTCGTCGAGGTCATCGGCGCCGCCAGGCACCTGCTCGCCCACCCGCGCGCGACCCTGGACGAGCTCATGGAGTTCGTGCCGGGCCCCGACCTGCCCACCGGCGGCACCATCGTGGGCCTGGCCGGCATCAAGGACGCCTACTTGACCGGTCGCGGCAGCTTCAAGACCCGGGCCAAGGTGTCGGTCGAGGCGATCACCGCCCGCAAGGCCGGACTCGTCGTCAGCGAGCTGCCCTACCTGGTCGGGCCCGAACGGGTGATCGAGAAGATCAAGGACGGCGTCAACTCCAAGAAGCTCAGCGGCATCTCCGACGTCACCGACCTCACCGACCGCACCAAGGGCCTGCGGCTCGTGATCGGGATCAAGACCGGTTTCAGCCCCGAGGCCGTGCTCGAGCAGCTGTACAGGGTGACTCCGCTAGAGGATTCCTTCAACATCAACGCCGTCGCCCTCGTCAACGGCGGCCCGCAGACGCTGGGCCTGGTCGAGCTGCTGCAGGTGTACGTCAACCACCGCGTCGAGGTCGTCACCCGGCGTACCGCGTACCGACTCGCCCGTCGCCTGGAACGCCTGCACCTGGTCGAGGGACTGCTCATCGCGATCCTCGACATCGACGAGGTCATCCAGGTGATCCGCGCCAGCGACGACACCGAGCAGGCCCGCACCCGGCTCATCGACGTGTTCGATCTCAGCCAGCTGCAGGCCGAGTACATTCTCGAGCTGCGGCTGCGCCGGCTCACCAGGTTCTCCCGCATCGAACTCGAAACCGAGCGAGACCAGCTGCTCGCCGAGATCAAGGAGCTGCAAGCCCTGCTCGCCAGCAAGCAGGCCATCCGCACCCTCGTCTCGGACGAGCTGGCCGCCATCTCCGACAGGTTCGGCACCCCGCGGCGCACCCTGCTCACCGAGGCCCGTCCGAGCATTGCCGGCGCCTCGGCGCGGAAGACGGCCGTGCTCGAAGTGTCAGACTCCCCCACCCGCGTGTATCTGAGCAGCACGGGCCGCATCGCCAGGGTGGACCTGCCGCAGCCCGGCGACGACCAGACCGAACGCATCACGCCGGCGCACCGCCGCAGCAAGCACGACGCCGTCCTGTCCGCCCTGGACACCTCCAGCCGCTCGGAGATCGGTGCCGTGACCAATAAGGGCCGGCTCATCCGCTTCTCCCCCGTTGACCTGCCCGTGCTGCCGCCCACCTCGATCCAGTTGGCGGCCGGTGTGCGCGTGCGCGACTACCTCTCGCTGGGCAGCGGCGGTGAAGTGGTGCGCGCCCTCGTGGCCCTGGACAGCGACCGGGCCATCGCGCTCGGCACCCGGCAGGGCATCGTCAAGCGGGTCACCCCGAACGACTGGGCGAACAAGCCCGATTTCGAGATCATCGCGCTCAAGCCCGGCGACGAGGTCGTGGGCGCCGTCCAGGGCGCCGAGGACGACGAACTGGTCTTCGTCGCCTCCGACGCCCAGTTGTTGCGCTTCCCCGCATCGACGGTGCGCCCGCAGGGCCGCACGGCCGGCGGGATGGCGGGCATCAAGCTGGGCCCGGACGCGCGGGTGGTGTTCTTCACCAGCCTGGCGGCCGACGCCGCCGAGGAGGCCGTGGTGGCGACGATCGCCTCCGGCAGCCAGACCCTGCCGGGAACGGATCCCGGCAGCGCCAAGGTGTCCGCCTTCACCGAGTTCCCCGCCAAGGGCCGAGCCACCGGAGGGGTGCGCTCGCACCGCTTCCTCAAGGGCGAAGACGTTCTCGGTGTGGCCTGGGTGGGTGCGGCACCCGCACGCGCACTGGGCGTCGAGGGTTCTCCCCGCACACTGCCGGACACCGGTGCCCGACGCGATGCCTCCGGGACCATGCTGGACGCCCTCGTCGGCTCGATCGGTTCGGGTATCGGCTGACGCCGGTTTTCGGCTGCCCGGCCCGCACCTGTCGGGCGGGTCAGACGTCGATGCGTTCGCGGCTGAGCTTGTCCGAGCTGTCGATGATGAACTCCTTGCGCGGGGCGACGTCGTTGCCCATCAGCAGTTCGAACACCTTGCCCGCCATTTCGGCGTCGGCGACCCGAACCCTGCGCAGGGTGCGATGTGCCCGCTCCATGGTCGTCGTCGCCAACTGGTCGGCGTCCATCTCGCCCAGTCCCTTGTACCGCTGGATGGGATCCTGGTAGCGCTTCCCGCTCTTCTTGAGCGCGGCGAGCACACCCTGCAACTCGGCTTCGGAGTACGTGTAGATGGTTTCGTTGGGCTTGCTGCCCGGATTCATCACGACGACCCTGTGCAAAGGGGGCACGGCGGCGAAGATCCGGCCGGCCTCGATCATGGGGCGCATGTACCTGAAGAACAGGGTGAGCAGCAGGGTACGGATGTGCGCGCCGTCGACGTCGGCGTCGCTCATGATGATGACCTTGCCATAGCGGGCGGCGGACAGGTCGAAGCTGCGCCCGGAGCCGGCGCCGATGACCTGGATGATCGACGCGCACTCCAGGTTGGAGAGCATGTCGGCGACCGACGCCTTCTGCACATTGAGGATCTTGCCCCTGATGGGCAGCAGCGCCTGGTGCTCGCTGTCCCTGGCCAGTTTCGCGGTACCGAGCGCCGAGTCGCCCTCGACGATGAACAGCTCGCTGAGGGCCACGTCGTTGCTGCGGCAGTCGACCAGCTTCGCCGGCAGCGAGGAGCTCTCCAGGGCGTTCTTGCGCCGCTGCGTCTCCTTGTGGGCGCGGGCGGAGATGCGCGACTTCATCTCGGCCACGATCTTGTCGAGCACCACGGCCGACTGGGTCTTGTCGTCGCGCTTGGTCGAGCTGAACCGCTCGGTCATGGTCTTCTGGATCACCGCGGCCACGATGGCGCGCACCGCCGGCGTGCCGAGCACCTCCTTGGTCTGGCCCTCGAACTGCGGTTCGGGTAGCCGGACGGTGAGCACGGCGGTGAGCCCGGCAAGGATGTCGTCCTTCTCCAGCTTGTCAGAGCCGACCTTGAGCCGCCTGGCGTTCTGCTCGACCTGCGCCCGCAGGAACTTGAGCATCCCCGCGTCGAACCCGGCCTGGTGGGTGCCGCCCTTGGGGGTGGCGATGATGTTGACGAAGCTCTTGATGACGGTGTCGTACCCGGTGCCCCAGCGCAGGGCGATGTCGACCTGGCACTCCCGAACGAGCTCGGTGGGGATCATCGCCCCGGTGTCGGTGAGCACCGGCACCGTTTCGGTGAAGCTTCCCGCTCCGGTGAGCCGCCAGGTGTCGGTGATCGGCGTGTCGACGGCGAGGTAGTCAACGAACTCGGAGATGCCGCCGGCGAAGGTGAACGACTCCGCGACGGGCACCGCGCTCCGACGGTCGTCGATGTTGATGGTCAGGCCCGGAATCAGGAACGCCGTCTGGCGGGCCCGGCCCATCAGGTCGTCGGTCTGGAACGTGGCGCCCTTGGTGAAGATCTGACGGTCGGCCCAGTAGCGGATCCGGGTGCCGGTGACACCCTTGCGCACCTTGCCGACCACACGCAGTTCGCTCTTGTTCTCGAACGGCGTGAACGGCGCATCCGGGCTCTTCTCGCCGGTGTCGGCGAAGACGCCGGGTTCGCCGCGGTGGAAGGACATCGCCCAGGTCTTGCCGTCCCGGTCGACCTCGACGTCGAGGCGTTCCGACAGGGCGTTCACGACAGAGGCGCCGACGCCGTGCAGGCCGCCGGAGGCCGCATAGGAGCCGCTGCCGAACTTGCCGCCGGCGTGCAGCTTGGTGAAGACGACCTCCACACCGCTCAGGCCGGTCTTCGGTTCGATATCGACCGGGATTCCGCGCGCCGTGTCGCTGACCTCGACGCTCTCGTCGGGATGCAGCACGATGCCGATCGACGACCCGTGCCCGCTGAGCGCTTCGTCGACCGAGTTGTCGATGATCTCCCAGAGGCAGTGCATGAGCCCGCGGGAGTCGGTCGATCCGATGTACATGCCGGGGCGTTTGCGCACCGCGTCCAGGCCTTCGAGGACCGAGAGGTGGCGGGCGGAATAGTCAGAACTCACAACGGTTAAGAATAGCGACCCGAACGCGTTCAGCCCCGATCGACACTCGATCGGGCTCCCCGCGCCGGGTGCACCGCGCAGAATGCTACGCGGTGAGCGAAATGTCACCCAACTGTGGCCCAATCCGAGCCAGGCCGTGTTTACATGGTGAGTAAGGATTCAATTGGTATCACCTGGTATCAGTCTGGAGGAGGAGAATATGTCCCAGATCGCCACCGAAAATGGTGCCGTCGACCAACAGGGCGCCCCCCACCAGCTCACCGCGGCCGACCGCTGCGACGCTTGTGGCGCTCAGGCCTACATTCGTGTAGTCGTGAATAACAGCGAGTTGCTCTTCTGCGCCCACCACGGACGCAAGCACCAGGAGAAGCTCGCCGCTATCGCCGAAAGCTGGCACGACGAGTCGAGCCGACTCTTCGAGGACCAGAAGTCCTAACCCGTCCGGTAGGACTCACCCGGCTCCTGGCCGGGTGAGTCCTACTCCGAGGTGAGGCTGAGCCGCACTGCAACCTGGTTGCGTGCGGCTTTTGCTATGCCGTCGACCGCATCGGTCTGCGCGGACGGAGCCAGTGACAGCGCCCTGGCGGCGCAGGCCGACCGGAGCATCCGGTCGGCGAGCTGCGGATTGCGGGCCAGGACCGGGCCGTGTAGGTGAGTGCCGATGAAGCTTCCGGCAACTGCACCCTCGGTTCCGTCGCCGTTGCCGGTGCCGTAGGGCACCGTGCCCAGCGGGGCCGCGGCGCCGGCGTACCCGCGCAGGTGGTTTTCGAAGCCGAGCAGGCGCAGCCCGTCGGCGTCGACGACGAGGTCGTCGGTGACGCGGGCGGGCAGGGCGCTCGCGCGCCCCGAGACGAGGCCGAGACCGTCGACCGTCGAGCCGTCGGCCAGGTCGAGCCCGGCGCTGAGCAGCTCCCAGCCGGTGCCGACGGCGAGCACGGGCACTCCCCCGGCCAGCCAGGCACGCAGTGGCTCGGCCAGGGCCCTGAGGGCGTCGCGTGCGGCGACGAGGTCGGTGTCGGTTCCCGATCCGATGACGACGAGGTCGACGGTCTCGGGAAGATCAGCAACGGACTGCACGGGCACGATCCGGGCTGACCGGCCGGCCCACCGGGCGCGTTGCGCGAGAACCCGCGCGTTCGCGGCGTCACCGTTGGTGTCCAGCAGCTGCGGGAGCAGGGTCACGATGGTGAGGTCTGCCGGGTGGTCGACTGTCATGACGGGTCCGCTTCGTTGGTTTCCAGGCCGAGGTGCGCCCGGGTACGCCGCATCGAGTCGGCCGAGAAGATGATCGTCTTGACACCGTGGGCAGGTTCCGGCAGAGCCAGGAAGTCGTCGAGGGCCCGCCCGAGGTCGGGTTCGATCCGGTCGACGATCACACCGTCGTAGGCCAGTTGCAGCCCGATATCGTAGGCCTTCGAGCCCGAGGCGATCTGCACGTGGCCGAGGCCGGACGTGTCGGCCGGCCAGAGGTAGGAGGGGTCGCGCACGTCGGAGCCGACGGCGACGAGGATCTGTTCGGTGTCAGGGTCCAGGCTGTCCACATTCAGCTGCAGGCTGGCCGGGTTCTGCACGAGCACGAATTCCACGGTGCTGCCACGCACCGACACGACCTCGCCGCGACCGAAGACCGGGGGGATGGTGGAGATCGCCGCGACCGCGACGGCGGCGTCGAAGCTCTCGAGCAGGGCCGACCGCGCGGCGGCAAGTGCGGTGAGCGCATCCACCGCGTAGTGGGTGCCTCTGGCCGGCAACCGCAGCTCGTGCACCCGGCCGTCGACCAGGACGGTGGCGTCGAGCCCGCTGACCCCGGTCAGGACCATGCCGTCGGCAGCGTCGAGCCGGGTCGGCGACGTGAGCGAGTAGCCCAATCCCCGCGGGTTCGCGGCGAGCACCTCGTCCGACACTCCGTAACGGGCCACGGTGACGCCGGAAACGACGCCGTCGCCCAGCCGGGCCAGGTAGAGGTCATCGGCGTTCAGCACGACGGAACCGGTGGCGCGGGCGGCGATCTTGGCCAGCATCGCGGCAACCATGTCGGAGTCGTGGAAACGGTCGATCTGGTCCACCATCACGTTGGTCAGCACGACCACGCGCGGGTTCAGGGAGCCGGAGATCAGGGCGCCATGGCCCTCGTCCATCTCGAGAACCGCGATGTCGCCCTCGATGCGGCCGGTCAGGCTGACCCGCTCCAGCAGCGCCGAGGTGAGTCCCTGGCTGATGTTCGCCGTCGACTGGTTGGTGAAGACCGACATGCCGTGCGCGCGCAGGGCGGCAACGAGCATCTTGGTGGTCGTGGACTTACCGGCCGAACCCGTGACGATGACGAGCCCGCCGGGGAACCCGTTCAGGGTGCGCGGCAGGAACCCGGGCGCGATGGTGTTGACCACCAGCCCGGGGACCGCAGACCCGCCACCGGGCTTGCGCCAGCGCGCGAGGGTGCGTGCGACCCTGCCGAGCAGGATCGCCGGCGCATACCGCAGAGGCAACTCTTTACTCGAGGTAGTCGCGCAGCGACTGCGACCGGGACGGGTGGCGCAGCTTGGCCATGGTCTTGGACTCGATCTGACGGATCCGCTCACGCGTGACGCCGAAGGTGTCGCCGATCTGGTCGAGGGTCTTGGGCATGCCGTCGCCCAGGCCGAAGCGCATCCGGATGACGCCGGCTTCGCGCTCGGACAGCGAGTCGAGCAGGCTTTCCAGCTGCTTCTGCAGCATGGTGAAGCCCACCGCGTCGGCGGGAACCACCGCTTCGGTGTCCTCGATCAGGTCGCCGAACTCGCTGTCGCCGTCCTCGCCGAGGGGGGTGTGCAGGGAGATCGGCTCGCGGCCGTACTTCTGCACCTCGACGACCTTTTCCGGGGTCATGTCGAGCTCGCGGCTCAGTTCCTCCGGCGTGGGTTCGCGGCCGAGATCCTGCAGCATCTGGCGCTGCACGCGGGCGAGCTTGTTGATGACCTCGACCATGTGCACCGGGATACGGATGGTGCGGGCCTGGTCGGCCATGGCCCGGGTGATGGCCTGGCGGATCCACCAGGTCGCGTAGGTGGAGAACTTGAAGCCCTTGGTGTAGTCGAACTTCTCGACCGCACGGATGAGGCCCAGGTTGCCCTCCTGGATCAGGTCCAGGAACTGCATTCCGCGTCCGGTGTACCGCTTGGCCAGGGAGACGACCAGACGCAGGTTGGCGCCGAGCAGGTGGCTCTTCGCGCGGGCGCCGTCCTTGGCGACCCACTGCAATTCGCGTCCGAGTGCGCTCTTCTTCTCGGCGTCGGTCATCTGCGAGAGCTTGTCTTCGGCGAACAGGCCGGCCTCGATGCGCATGGCCAGTTCGACTTCTTCGGCGGCGTTGAGCAGCGCAACCTTGCCGATCTGCTTCAGGTAGTCCTTGACCGGGTCGGCCGTCGCGCCGGTGATGGCGCTCGAGTAGACCGGGACCTCATCCTCGTCGTCGACGAGGGACAGCACGAGCGCACCCTTGGGCAGCGGCTCGGTAGGGGCGACGCGCTTGGCGGCACCGTCGGTGGTGTCGTCGTCGTCGGTGTCGTGCTCGTCACCGGGAGCGGCGGCCTCGTCGTCGCCGGCTTCGGCAGCGCCGGCCTTTTTCTTGCCCGCGGGCGCCTTGGCCTTCGTGGTCGCGGCGCGCTTGCGCGGCGCGGCCTTCTCAGGGGCGTCGGCGCCGGCGGCGGCGGCGGCCTTGGCGGCACGCGTTGCCGCGGCCTTCTGTGCGGGCGTCTTGGCCGCGGTGGCGGTCGATGCGTCGTCGGCCGGCTGGGTCTCGGTGGTCTTCAATTCGGGCTCTGTCTTCGTCGGGGTTGCCATTCGAACACCTCTCATGCCGTGGTTCGTGCGCGTGCGGCGCGGCCTCGCTCAGTGCGGTACTCGGCCGGGCCGGGTTCATCTGAGAGCGGGGGTTATGGGCAGTACGTTTTTGGGCAGTACTAGGACCCATGTCAAGTCCCCGGGATTGCAGCCGACAAGCAGCCGGTGCGCCCAGGAACCAGAACGGGTCCTATTGACAATTATTGCACGGATTGTGTATAAACCGAGCCACGCACTCTTACTCTCCGTGCCTGCGTCGCCGTAGTCTCCTGGAGAGTTCAACCCAGAGTGGCGCCACTTCTATTCCCTCATCCCGGGACAGCAGCCGCCTGGTTCGTTTGCGGGTGCTCACGAGCATGAGCACACCGATCCCGACGACCAGGAACTGCACGGCGAACGCGACACGGAACGAGTCCAGCGCGTAGAGGTCGCTGGCGCCGCCCTGGGCCTGCCGCCAACCGTCCTGGAGGTCCAGCAGCACCCCGATCAGGAACATCATCACGAAACTGGCCAGGAACCCGCCGACGTTGACGACCCCGTTGGCCGACCCGAGACTGCGTTGCGGGTTGAACGTGCGCGCGAAGTCGAAGCCGATCAGCGAGCCCGGGCCACCGCCGCCCAGCACGATCAGCAGGACGACGATGAGCCAGAATGGCGGCGCCACCGGCCAGAGGAGAACCACAGCCCACGCCGCGGCCATGACCGTGACGATGCCCAGCACGATATTGCTGCGACGCAGCGGATGCCGGGCCGTCAGTACTCCCAGGATCGGTCCGCAGATCATTCCGGCGGCAACCGGGATGGTGAGCATCATGGCGGCCATGCTCGACTCGTAGCCGAGACCGTAGACCATGAACGGGAAGCCCCACAGGAGGGTGAAAACCGTCCCGGAGGACTGGGTGACGAAATGGGACCAGAAGCCCAGCTGGGTTCCCGGCCGGCTGAGGCTGTGCCGCAGCTGGGTCAGGGCGCTCCCCCAGCTCTGCGGCCGCGGTTGGTCCGGCGACCCGGCCGGCCGGTCGCGGATGCCCACGACAACCACCACGAAGGCCACGAAGACCACCAGGGTGGCGCCCAGGAACGCCGGTGTCCAGCCGAACTCGCGCAGGACCCACGCCAGCGGCACGGCCGAGAGCACTTGGCCCAGCTGGCCGATGTTGCCGAACCACTGCGAGAGCTGGGGCACGATTCGGCCGGAGAACCAGGAGGTGATCAGCCTGATCACCGAGATGAAGATTGCGGCGTCGCCGGCACCCACCAGCATCCGCCCCACCACCGCGAGAGTGATGGACGGTGCCAAGGCCAGCGTCAGCTGCCCCGCCACCATCAGGACGGTGCCGGCGAGCATCAGCACGCGGGGCCCGAACCTGTCGATCAGCACGCCGACCGGGATCTGGGCCGCCGCGTAGACGATCAGCTGCACCACGGCCATGCTGGACAGGACGGCGGCCGAGCCGCCGAATCGTTCGGTTGCCGACACACCCGCGATGCCGAGCGAGGTGCGCTGCATGACGGCGGCCAGGTAGACGAACGATCCGAAGGAAAAGATCAACCAGGATCGACGAGAGTTCACTCGCCTCAATCTAGCCGGGTGCGACACTCCCCCCGACCATCGCGGCCCGCCGGGTGGGCATCGGGCTAGGGCTGTTGGCCGTCGTCCCGGCCACGTCTGGTCGCGAGGAACTTCTCGAGCTCCGCCGCGATTTCATCTGCCGACGGCAGCGCGCCGTCCTCGTCGGTCAACGGCGACCGCAGGGTGTTGCCCTCCATATAGGCGTCGTAGCGCTCTTCGAGGGTGCCGACGAGCTTGGCGAGTTCGGGGTTCTCCGCCACCTGCTCGTCGATCCGGCCGATGAACTCGCGGTTCTTCTCCCGCAGCCGATCGGTGGGGAAGATCAGCCCGGTCGACGCGCTCGTGCTTTCCAAGGCCGACAGGGCCGCGGACGGGTATTCGGTGTCGGCGAGGTAGTGCGGGATCAGCAGGACGTAGCCGATGGTCCAGGCGCCGATTTCCTGCAACCTGAATTCCACGAGGTGCAGGGCGTTGGCGGGCACCTGGGTGTGCGGGCGCCACACCGACATGCTCTCAATGAGGTCGGTGCGGTTGCCGCTGACCGTCACACCGATGGGTCGGGTGTGCGGGACCGGCATCGGGATGGCGTGCACCCACGTGGTGGAGGACACCGTGAACCGGCCGACGAGATCGAGCACCGCGGCAGTGAACTGCTCCCACCGGAAGTCGGGTTCGAAGCCGGCCAGGAGCAGGAACGGCTGGCCGATCTCGTCCCGAGCCAGGTACAGCCGGAGCCGGGGCGGCTGGTAGTCAGTCAGGTGATCCTGATCGAAGTAGATGATCGGTCGCCGCGCCCGGTAGTCGAGCAGCAGATCCGCGTCGAACTCGGCGATGACCTCGTGCTCGAGGGTCGCGAGCAGGTATTCGGTGAACTGGGACACCGCGCCGCCGGCGTCCGCGAATCCGGTGAGGCCCGCGACGAGATGCAGCCCTTCTGGAACGCCTGCGGCGTCCGAAGTGAGCGTATAGATTTCGTCTGGATCGCGCATCCATTAACTCTAGGCGGACGATTCGCCCGGCGTCGGAGAATCGCTCCTCCCGCCGTGGTGCCCAGAGCGAACACTCTGCCCCGTAGCATCAAGGCATGACCGTTTCCCGCGTTTCCGTGTCCGCACAGCCCTCGATCGAATCCACTGCCGACGTGCTCGTTGTCGGCGCCGTGCAGGGAAAGGACGGGCCGACCCTGTTCGCCGACCCGGGCTTCGAGGGGATCGCGGCACAGTTCGCCGCCGTCGGCGTGACCGGGACGAAGGACCAGGTGGTTCGCCTCGCGCCCGTCGTCGGAGCCGCGCGCAGCATCGCCGTGGTCGGGCTCGGCTCGGATGTCACACCGGAGTCGCTGCGTTACGCGGCCGGCTCAGCGGTGCGCCAGCTCACGGGCGCCGCCACGGTGGCGTTCGCCCTGCCGTTGGCCGACGCGGACCAGGCGGCGGCGGTCCTGGAGGGTGCTGCGCTCGGTGCGTACGCCTTCACGACCTACCGCAAGGCGTCCCTGGCCGCCACCAAGCTTCCGGCCGCCGACATCACCGTGCACACGGATCAGGCCGATGAGGACGCGTCCGACCGCGCCGGGATCGTGGCCGAGGCCGTGAGCCTGGTGAAGGACCTCGTGAACATGCCCCCGCTTGACCTGTATCCCCAGTCCCTGGCCGACCTCGCCGCTGCGGCCGCTGAGGGACTCCCGGTCACGCTGACGATCTGGGACGAAGACCAGCTCGTCGCCGACGGATTCGGCGGCATCGCCGGTGTGGGCCAGGGGTCGACCCGGCCTCCCCGACTGGTCAAGGTCAGTTACGACCCGATCGAGGCGACCAAGCACCTGGCGCTGGTGGGTAAGGGGATCACCTTTGACACCGGCGGACTCTCGTTGAAGCCGCCGGCGTCCATGGTGGGCATGAAGTACGACATGACCGGTGCCGCCACCGTGCTGGCCGTCACCCTGGCCGCGGCCCGCCTGCGCCTGCCCGTGCGGCTCACGGCGTGGCTGTGCATCGCCGAGAACATGCCGTCCGGATCCGCGATCCGCCCGAACGACGTGCTGACCATGCGCGGCGGTCGCACCGTCGAGGTGCTCAACACCGACGCTGAAGGCCGGCTGGTCCTCGCTGACGGGCTCGTCGCCGCGGGCGAGGAGAACCCCGACGCGATCATCGACGTCGCGACCCTGACCGGCGCCGCGATCGTGGCCCTCGGCACCCGGTACTCCGCGGTGCTGGGCGACGACGACCTCGTGGCCCAGGTCCTCACCGCGAGCAAGGCAGAGGGCGAACTGGCCTGGCCCATGCCGATGCCCGAGGAACTGCGCGCCCTGCTCAACTCCGACGTCGCGGACATCGCGAACGCCAAGATCGGCAACACCGGCGGCGGGATGCTCCTGGCCGCGGTCTTCCTGAACGAATTCATCGGCACGACAGGCGAGGACGCCGACGCCACCCGCATCCCCTGGGCTCATCTGGACATCGCCGGCAGCGCCCAGCTTGTCGGCGGCGGGCTCGGCTTCACCGCCCCCGGCCCGACCGGCGTGACGGTCCGGACCCTGTTGCGACTGGCCGAGGAGTTTTCGCGCAAGTAGTAAGGTCTTATAGGCAGGAAAATCCTTGCCGTTCAACGCCCGCCCGCGCACGACACGTGCGTCGGACGGGCCGTGAAAGTGTATGTGATGCACGAGGGAGTATCTGGGTGTCTGAACAGAATTTTGACCTTGTAGTTCTCGGTGGCGGCAGCGGCGGCTACGCGGCCGCCTTGCGCGCCGTTCAGCTGGGCCTGACCGTCGGCCTGATTGAGAAGGACAAGCTCGGTGGCACCTGCCTGCACGTCGGTTGTATCCCGACCAAGGCGCTGCTGCACTCGGCCGAGGTTGCGGACGTGAGCCGCGAGTCGGCCAAGTATGGCGTGAACACCTCCTTCGAGGGCATCGACATCGACGCCGTGACCAAGTTCCGTGAGGGCATCGTTGCGAGCAAGTTCCGTGGCCTCCAGGGACTGATCAAGGCCCGCGGTATCACCGTCATCGCCGGCGAGGGTCGCCTGATCTCCCCCACGACCGTGCAGGTCGGCGAGGACACCATCGTGGGCAAGAACGTGGTGCTGGCCACCGGGTCGTACTCCCGTTCGCTGCCGGGGCTGGCCATCGAAGGCCGTGTCATCACCAGCGAGCAGGCCCTGGAGCTCAACTACGTGCCCAAGAAGGTCGCCGTGCTCGGCGGTGGCGTCATCGGCGTCGAGTTCGCCAGCGTCTGGAAGTCCTTCGGCGCCGACGTCACGATCATCGAAGCCCTCCCGCACCTCGCTCCCAACGAAGAAGAGTCGGTGTCGAAGCAGCTCGAGCGGGCGTTCCGCAAGCGCGGCATCGACTTCTCCCTCGGCGTGCGGTTCCAGTCGGTAACGCAGGATGACTCCGGCGTCGTCGTCACGCTGGAGAACGGCACCACGATCGAGGCCGAGCTGCTGCTCGTCGCCGTCGGACGCGGCCCGTCCACCGCGGGCCTCGGCTTCGAAGAGGTCGGCATCACCATGGACCGCGGTTTCGTCATCACCGACGAGCGCCTCGCCACCAACATCCCCGGCGTCTTCGCCGTCGGCGACATCGTCCCCGGACTGCAGCTCGCGCACCGCGGCTTCCAGCAGGGCATCTTTGTCGCCGAGGAGATCGCGGGCCTGGCCCCGATCGTCGTCGACGACCTGAACATCCCGAAGGTCACCTACTGCGACCCCGAAATCGCGTCGGTCGGCTACACCGAGGCCAAGGCGGCCGCCAAGTTCGGCGCCGACCAGGTTTCCAGCTACGAGTACAGCCTCGGCGGCAACGGCAAGAGCTCGATCCTGGGCACCACCGGATCGATCAAGGTCGTCCGCGTCGCTGACGGTCCCATCGTCGGCATCCACATGATCGGCGCCCGCGTGGGCGAGCTGATCGGCGAGGGCCAGCTCATCGTCAACTGGGAGGCCTACCCTGAGGACCTCGCGCCGCTGCTGCACGCGCACCCCACCCAGAACGAAGCACTCGGCGAAGCTTTCCTGGCTCTGGCCGGCAAGCCTTTGCACGCGATGTAACCCGTTTCGGCACACAGATTCTCACTAACATTGGTCAGACATTAATGGTTTCAAAGGAGACAAACGCATGAGCGAATCCGTCAACCTCCCGGCACTCGGTGAGAGTGTCACAGAGGGTACGGTCACCCGCTGGCTCAAGAACGTGGGAGACCGCGTCGAAGTCGACGAACCGCTGCTCGAAGTATCGACCGACAAGGTCGACACGGAGATCCCATCCCCCGTTGCCGGCATCATCGAAGCCATCCTCGTCCAGGAGGACGAGACCGTCGAGGTCGGCACCCCGCTGGTGACGATCGGCGACGGCTCCGCTGCGGCCGCAGCCCCGGTCGCCGAGGCACCCGCCGCCGAGGCACCCGCCGCCGAGGCACCCGCCGCTGAGGCGCCCGTCGCCGAGGTTCCCTCGACCGA